>NZ_CANMVL010000001.1 GCF_947501415.1 uncultured Halomonas sp.
GCTGGTGCCACAGCAGGGCGAAGCGGATGCCGGCCAGCAGGCAGGCGCGCACCCGCTCCGGCATCATGCGACTCTGCAGCAGCGAGGGGTCGCCCTGGACAACGATACGGGTCTTGAAGGTGGAGAGTGTCTCCTGGTAGGCCTCGCCGAGGCTGGCGATGACGTTCTCGTGGGTGTCGCCGAAGTGCTCGGCCTGGCCCTGGATACGGGTCAGCTTCTCGCCGAGGGCATCCATCATCGCCGTGTTCTGACGCAGCTTGTTCATCAGCAGCAGCAGTGTGAAGCCATAGCGCAGCACCACCGGGTTGGCCTGCTTGCGCCCGACCACCCCTTCGAGCGCCTCGAGGCCACGACGCAGGTTGTTGGGGTGGCCACCGTAGATCGCTTCAAAGCTGTCGGGATTGGTGTCCAGGGTGGCGCGGATCAGGGTGTCCCAGGCGCGGGGGTCGACCTGACCGGTGCGTGCCAGCTCGTCGACCTGGCTGGCCGCCTGGAAGACCCCGGCCAGGGCCAGGGCCTGACGTGTCGTCGGGTCATTCGGGACACGGTGGATCGGGGTGGAGGCGCTCATGAGGCCACCTCCGCAGCGTTCCAGGCGTCACGAATGACACCACCACCGAGGCAGATCTCGCCATCGTAGAGGACCAGCGACTGCCCCGGCGTCACCGCGCGCTGTGGATCATCGAACGCTACCACCACGCTGCCATCCTCCTGGCTCTGGAAGGTGCAGGGCACATCGGCCTGACGATAGCGGGTCTTGGCGGTAAGCCGGCCCTTGGTTGCCGGTGCCACGCCTGCTACCCACTCCATGGGCTCGGTGGCCAGGGTGTCGGTGTAGAGCAGCCGATGATGCTTGCCCTGAACGGCTATCAGCACGTTTCGCTCGAGGTCCTTGGCCGCCACGTACCAGGGCGCGTCGGGGTGATTGGCCAGTCCGCCGATGCCAAGCCCCTGGCGCTGACCGAGGGTGTAGTACATCAGGCCCATATGCTCGCCGATCACATCGCCCTCCGGGGTTTCGATTACCCCAGGCTGCGCCGGCAGGTACTGCTGGAGGAAGTCGCGAAAGCGGCGCTCGCCGATAAAGCAGATGCCGGTCGAGTCCTTCTTGCGTGCCGTGATCAGATCGTGGCGCTCGGCGATGGCGCGCACCTCGGGCTTCTCCAGCTCACCCACCGGGAACAGGGTGCGGGAGATGGCGGCCTCGGGCACGGCGTGCAGGAAGTAGCTCTGATCCTTGTTGGGATCGAGCCCCTTGAGCAGCCGCGGGCGGTCGTCGCCGTCAAGGTGACCGCGAACCTGCCCTTCACGCACATAGTGGCCGGTGGCGATCTTCTCGGCGCCGAGCATCTCGGCGTACTCCAGGAACACCTTGAACTTGATCTCGCGGTTGCAGAGGATGTCCGGATTCGGTGTCCGCCCGGCCTGGTACTCGGCCAGGAAGTGCTCGAAGACGTTGTCCCAGTACTCGGCGGCGAAGTTGGCGGTGTGCAGGGGGATGCCGAGTTTCTGGCACACGGCCTCGGCGTCCGCCAGGTCCTCCTTGGCGGTGCAGTATTCGGTACCGTCGTCCTCGTCCCAGTTCTTCATGAACAGGCCTTCGACCTGGTAGCCCTGCTCGAGCAGCAGCAGAGCCGAGACGGAGGAGTCGACGCCGCCGGACATGCCGACGATCACCTTGCCTGGGGTGGCGGTCATGGGCGCCCTCGAAATCGGTGAGACATAAATGGGGCGAGATTATACCTGAATCGAGCGGGAAGCTCGAAGAGAGGCACTCCGCGCGTAGCGTGGGTCAGCGCTCGTGAATCACATCCATCGGATAGAACTTGCCGGCCAGGGCGTCACGGATGCGGCGCAGTACCAGGGGGCTTCTGAGGCGTCCCTCGCGCTCCAGCGCCTCGATCTGCTTCAGGGTCAGCCAGTGTACGGCGAGGATGGCGGGGTCGGGTTCATGTCCCATGTATGCCAGTGCCATGCCCAGGAAGGCATGGCTGTGAAAGGTTAGGCCATCCGGGGTCTCGAGGATATACATGCCCAGGTAGTCGCTGATGCCGACCCGCCAGGCGGTCTCTTCCTCCACCTCGCGCAGGGCGGCATCGCGAATCCGTTCACCGTGTTCCAGGTGGCCGGCGGGCTGGTTGAACAGCGTCTGAGGCCCGCCGCGATCTTCCTCCACCATCAGGAAGGCGCCAGCGCGTTCCACCACGCAGGCCACGGTCACATAGGGGTGCCAGCGGCTCATCGTCTGCCTCCTCGCTTGTCGCCGGGACGCCGCCCGGTAGGTCCACCACGTGGGTCGCGGCTTCGCCCATGGCGGTGTCGTTTTGTCGTTGTGGCTGGGGCGTGCAGCGTCTCGCGGCGCCACTCTCCCGGCGCCAGGCCATCGAGTCGCCAGGGGCCGATGGCTACCCGCACCAGGCGCAGGGTCGGGTGGCCGACATGGGCCGTCATCCGGCGCACCTGCCGGTTACGCCCCTCGTGGATGGTCAGTTCCAGCCAGGTCGTGACGGGGTGGCGCCTGGGGTCCAGCGGTGGATCGCGTTCGGCGAGTCCGCTCTCTGCCAGGCGACGAACCTTGGCGGGCAGGGTCATGCCGTCGCCGAGCTCGACGCCCTGGCGTAGTGCCTGCAGGGCCTTGTCACCGGGGTCACCCTCTACCTGCACGCGGTAGACCTTGGCCTGCTTGTGGCGTGGATGGCTGATGCGGTGGATCAGCTCCCCATCGTCGCTGAGCAGCAGCAATCCCTCTGAATCGTGGTCGAGACGGCCGGCGGGATAGATTCCGGGCACGTTGATCACGTCGGCGAGGGTGGCGCGTCGCTCTCCCGATGGTGGAGCACGGTCGGTGAACTGGGAGAGCATGCGGTATGGTTTATGGAGCAGGTACAAGTTCATGGCAGCCCCTCTGCTTTTAAGTGCCAAGTGCCGAGTGCCTGATGCCGGAAGTGGCCGGTGTCATAACGCGACGGCTCCCCTCCGCCGGAGGGCGGAAGGGAGCCGAAGCGTCATCCGCCCCATCCCTGTCGGTTCGTACCGATAGATGGAATAGGGCGGCGAGTCACCGTGTGACGGTAGCTCAGCCCTTGGCGACCATCGCCAGGGCCTCGTTCAGCGTCTTGCTGGGACGCATGACGGAGCGCGCCAGGTCGGCATCGGGATGGTAGTAGCCCTTGATATCGACCGGCTGACCCTGCACGCCGTTGAGCTCCTCGAGGATGGTCTCCTCGTTGGCCTTGAGGGTCTCGGCCAGGCGCCCGAAGCGCTCCTTGAGGCCGGCGTCCTGGTCCTGGGCGGCCAGGGCCTCGGCCCAGTACAGCGCCAGGTAGAAGTGGCTGCCGCGGTTGTCCAGCTCGCCCACCTTGCGTGAAGGTGACTTGTTGCTCTCGAGGAACTCGCCGGTAGCCTTGTCCAGCGCATCGGCCAGCAGGGTCGCGCGCTCGTTGCCGAACTGCTTGGCGAGGTGCTCCAAGGAGGCACACAGGGCAAGGAACTCGCCGAGGCTGTCCCAGCGCAGGTGGTTCTCCTCGAGGAGCTGCTGCACATGCTTCGGTGCGGAGCCGCCGGCGCCGGTCTCGAACAGGCCGCCACCCTCCATCAGAGGAACGATGGAGAGCATCTTGGCACTGGTGCCGAGCTCGAGGATCGGGAACAGGTCGGTCAGGTAGTCACGCAGGATGTTGCCAGTCACCGAGATGGTGTCGAGGCCACGCACCACACGCTCCAGGGTGTAGCGCATGGCGCGGACCTGGGACATGATTTGGATGTCCAGGCCCTCGGTGTCGTGCTCCGCGAGGTAGGTCTTGACCTTCTTGATCAGCTCGTTCTCGTGGGGACGATAGGGGTCGAGCCAGAAGACCGCCGGCATGCCCGAGTCGCGGCAGCGGTTTACGGCGAGCTTGACCCAGTCGCGGATCGGCGCATCCTTGACCTGGCACATGCGCCAGATATCACCCTCCTCGACATTCTGGGAGAGCAGCACTTCACCGGTCTTCAGGTCGGTGATGTTGGCGACACCCGCCGCCGGGACCTCGAAGGTCTTGTCGTGGGAGCCATACTCCTCCGCCTTCTGGGCCATCAGGCCGACGTTGGGCACGGTGCCCATGGTGGCCGGGTCAAAGGCGCCATGCCACTTGCAGAAGTTGATCATCTCCTGATAGATCCGGGCGAAGGTGGACTCCGGCATGACCGCCTTGACGTCCTTGAGGCGGCCGTCGGCGCCGTACATCTTGCCGCCGGCACGGATCATGGCGGGCATCGAGGCATCAACGATCACGTCACTGGGTGAGTGGAAGTTGGTGATGCCGCGTGCCGAATCGACCATCGCAAGCTCGGGGCGCTCGTCGTGACAGGCGTGAAGGTCGCGGATGATCTCGTCGCGCTGGGCCTCGGGCAGGGTCTCGATCCTGTCGTAGAGGTTGGCCATGCCGTTGTTGACGTCGACGCCAAGCTCGTCAAACAGCTCGCCATGCTTCTCGAAGGCATCCTTGTAGAACATTCTCACGCAGTGACCGAACACGATGGGGTGCGAGACCTTCATCATCGTCGCCTTGACGTGCAGTGAGAACATCACGCCGGTCTTGCGTGCGTCCTCGATCTCCCGCTCGTAGAACGCGAGCAGCGCCTTCTTGCTCATGAACATGCTGTCGATGACTTCACCCTCGAGCAGCGAGACGTGGGGCTTGAGCACGATGGTCTCGCCGCTCTCGGTGATCAGCTCCATCTTCACGTCACGCGCACGGTCCAGTGTCATCGACTTCTCGCCATCGTAGAAGTCGCCTCCATGCATGTGTGAGACGTGGCTGCGCGAGGCCTGGCTCCACTCACCCATATGATGGGGGTACTTGCGGGCATACTCCTTGACCGCCTTGGGGGCACGACGGTCCGAGTTGCCCTCGCGCAGCACCGGGTTGACGGCACTGCCCATGACCCTGGCATAGCGCGCCTGGATCTCTTTCTCTTCTTCTGTGCTGGGCTCGTCCGGGTAGTCCGGGAGGGAATAGCCCTGGCCCTGCAACTCTTTGATGGTGGCCCGAAGCTGCGGCATGGAGGCACTGATGTTGGGCAGCTTGATGATATTGGCTTCAGGGGTCTTGGCCAGGGCACCCAGTTCGGCCAGGTGATCCTCTACACGCTGATCCTCCGCCAGGTAGTCGGGGAACTGGGAGAGGACGCGGGCGGCCAGGGAGATGTCGCGGGTTTCCACTTCGATGCCGGCGGCGTCCGTGTAGGCGTCGATGATCGGCAGCAGCGAGTGGGTCGCCAGCGCAGGCGCCTCGTCGGTGAACGTGTAGATAATCTTGGGCGTTTGGGACATGGGCGTAGATCTCTCTGGTCACTGCGTTGGCGGGAAATGGGGGCATGCATTACAGGGCGCCCTCCAGTGAGGCCGGTACTCTATCATGATTGTCGACAAGTGTCCCGGCAGGCCTCCAGGCCTTGCTCGGTCAGGGGGCGGGAAGGGGCTGTGTTGACCGCACGGGTCCTGTACGCCACTCGGTAGGCTCGATGCTATACTGCGCTCTCCACTGAACCGACCAAGCGGGGAGTTCTCATGGAGTTTCAGAAGATTGTCACGCCTGACGGTGGCCAGAAGATCACCGCCAATGCCGACAACAGCCTGAATGTACCGAACGAGCCGATCATCCCGTTTATCGAGGGTGATGGCATCGGTGCCGACGTCACTCCGGCAATGATGATCGCCATCGATGCCGCCGTGCAGAAGGCCTACAACGGTGAGCGCAAGATTCACTGGATGGAGGTCTATGCCGGCGAGAAGGCCACCCGCGTCTATGATGCCGATACCTGGCTGCCGGAAGAGACGCTGGAAGCCGTCAAGGAGTATATCGTCTCCATCAAGGGGCCGCTGACGACTCCAGTGGGGGGCGGTATCCGTTCGTTGAACGTGGCACTGCGCCAGAAGCTCGACCTCTATGTCTGTCAGCGACCGGTTCGCTGGTTCGAAGGGGTGCCGAGCCCGGTGAAGCGGCCGGGCGATGTCGATATGGTCATCTTCCGCGAGAACTCCGAGGACATCTACGCCGGCATCGAGTGGAAGGCCGGGTCGCCCGAGGCCGACAAGGTGATCAGGTTCCTGCGTGATGAGATGGGAGTCACCAATATCCGTTTCCCGGAGGAGTGCGGCATCGGGGTCAAGCCGGTCTCTGTCGAAGGCACCAAGCGTCTGGTGCGTCAGGCCCTGCAGTACACCATCGATAATGATCGCGAGTCGCTGACGCTGGTGCACAAGGGCAATATCATGAAGTTCACAGAGGGCTCCTTCAAGGACTGGGGGTATGAGCTGGCCAGGGAGGAGTTCGGCGCCGAGCCGCTCGACGGTGGCCCCTGGATGACCATGAAGAACCCGAAGACCGGCAGGGATATCGTCATCAAGGACGTGATCGCCGATGCCATGCTGCAGCAGATCCTGCTGCGCCCTGCCGATTACGATGTGATTGCGACCCTTAACCTCAACGGCGATTACCTCTCCGACGCCCTGGCGGCGGAGGTGGGCGGTATCGGCATCGCGCCGGGCGCCAATATCTCCGACACCACCGCCATGTTCGAGGCGACCCACGGCACCGCACCGAAGTATGCCGGCCTGGACAAGGTCAATCCCGGTTCGCTGATCCTCTCCGCGGAGATGATGCTGCGGCATATGGGCTGGGTCGAGGCCGCCGACCTGGTGCTCAAGGGCATGGAGAATGCGATCGCCAGGGGTGAGGTGACCTATGACTTCCATCGTCTGATGGATGATGCCAAGCTTCTCAAGTGCTCCGAGTTCGGTCAGGCGGTCGCCGATAACATGTAAGGCGACCCTGCAAGGCTGGCCCCCGTCCGCCGCCTGGTGGGCGGGGGCTTTGCGTTGTGCCTGATGGTTCGAGGAGGTCGATGAACCCCGCCGGCGCGGCGACGTCCAATCGTCAGGACGTTCCGTCAGGTCCGGCACAGTCGAGACGAATGATGCCCCCTATGTTTGCGCAGATGTTGGCAGTAGGAGTGCACGGCGGCATGACACGGCCGCCGGGTACCGACGAGGGTGGCGATCTGGCGGTGCAGACCGCCGATCCGCAACTGGCGACGCCACCGATGTACAAGGTGGTGTTGCACAACGATGACTTCACCCCCATGGAGTTCGTGGTGGAGGTACTGCAGTCTTTCTTTCATCTGGATAGTGAGACCGCGGTGCAGGTGATGCTGACGGTCCATACTCAGGGCAAGGCCACCTGCGGCATCTTTACACGCGATATTGCCGAAACCAAAAGTCATCAAGTCAATCAATATGCTAGAGAGTGTCAGCATCCGCTGCTGTCGGATATAGAAGCGGCGGACTGACCACCCCGGACATGGTTGCGACGGGTGTGACATCGCCTGCCGTTGGTAAGCAAGCTTGCAACGGTGGCGATTGTGCCCGATGTTGATGATGCCGGACCGACAAAGATCCGACGCAATGCCCTGGGCGGCAAGAAGGGGACTGCCATGCTGAGCAAAGAACTTGAACTGACCCTGAACACGGCCTTCACCGTGGCGCGCTCGAAGCGCCACGAGTTCATGACCGTGGAGCACCTGCTGCTGGCGCTGCTCGACAACGCCTCGGCGGCTGATGTGCTGCGCGCCTGCGGGGCCAATCTCGACAAGCTGCGGTCCGACCTGCAGGACTTTATCAACTCCACAACGCCACTGATTCCCGAGGATCACGCCGATCGTGAGACCCAGCCGACACTGGGCTTCCAGCGCGTGCTGCAGCGGGCGGTTTTCCACGTGCAATCCTCCGGCAAGAGTGAGGTGACCGGTGCCAACGTGCTGGTGGCGATCTTCTCCGAGCAGGAGAGCCAGGCGGTCTACTTCCTCAAGCAGCAGAATGTGGCGCGTGTCGACGCCGTCAATTATATCGCTCATGGCATCTCGAAGGTGTCCGGCCATGACCAGGCCCCGTCATCTTCGTCGCCGGAGTCAGAGGAGGCCGAGGAGGGCGGCGAGGCCGCTTCCAATCCATTGACCGGCTATGCCACCAACCTCAATGAGCAGGCCCGGATGGGCAAGATCGATCCGCTGATCGGTCGCGAGCATGAGCTGGAGAGGGTGGTCCAGATCCTTGCCAGGCGTCGCAAGAACAACCCGCTGCTGGTAGGTGAGGCGGGGGTGGGCAAGACCGCCATCGCCGAGGGGTTGGCCAAGCGAATCGTCGAGGAGGACGTGCCCGAGGTGATCGGTGACGCCGTGGTCTACTCCCTGGACATGGGAGCACTGCTGGCCGGCACCAAGTATCGCGGCGATTTTGAGAAGCGCCTCAAGGCGCTGCTTGCCGAGCTGCGCAAACAGCCCAATGCCATTCTCTTCATCGACGAGATTCACACCGTGATCGGTGCCGGGGCCGCCTCGGGCGGGGTGATGGATGCCTCCAACCTGCTCAAGCCGATGCTCTCTTCCGGTGAGCTGCGTTGCATCGGCTCCACCACCTTTCAGGAGTACCGTGGCATCTTCGAGAAGGATCGTGCCCTGGCCCGCCGTTTCCAGAAGGTGGATGTGCCAGCGCCGTCGGTGGAAGACACCATCCGTATCCTCAAGGGGCTGCGCTCGCGCTTCGAGGAGCATCACCAGCTCAAGTATACCGATGGTGCCCTGGAGAGTGCGGCGCGTCTGGCGGATCGCTATATCAATGACCGCCATCTGCCCGACAAGGCCATCGACGTGATCGACGAGGCGGGGGCTCACCAGCGGCTTCTTCCGCCGGAAATGAGCGTCGATACCATCGATACCGACCAGGTCGAGGCGGTGGTGGCCTCCATTGCGCGGATTCCGCCGAAGAGTGTCTCCAGTTCCGATCGCAAGCTGCTGGCCAATATCGATCGCGACCTGAAGATGCTGGTATTCGGCCAGGACGAGGCGATCGACAGCCTCGCCGCGGCGATCAAGCTGTCGCGGGCGGGCCTCAAGTCGCCCGACAAGCCGGTAGGCAGCTTCCTGTTCGCCGGACCCACCGGCGTGGGCAAGACCGAGGTCGCTCGCCAGCTCTCGCATATCATGGGGATCGAGCTGGTGCGCTTCGACATGTCGGAGTACATGGAGCGCCACACCGTGTCACGTCTGATCGGTGCCCCGCCGGGATATGTCGGCTACGACCAGGGGGGCTTGCTGACCGAGGCGATCACCAAGCAGCCCCACTGTGTGCTGCTGCTCGATGAGATCGAGAAGGCGCATCCCGAGGTCTTCAACCTTCTGCTGCAGGTGATGGACCATGGACGTCTGACCGACAACAACGGCCGCGAGGCGGATTTCCGTCATGTGATCCTGATCATGACCTCAAACGCCGGGGTCGAGCAGGCTACCCGGCGCTCCATCGGCTTCCAGACCCAGGATCACTCGACCGACGCCATGGAGGTAATCCGCAAGACCTTCTCCCCGGAGTTCCGCAACCGCCTGGATGGCATCATCCAGTTCCACGCCCTGCCCACCTCGGTGGTGCGTAGTGTGGTCGACAAGTTCCTGGTGGAGCTTCAGGCCCAGCTGGACGAGAAGCGTGTCCAGCTCGATGTGGACGAGGAGGCACGAGTGTGGCTGGCGGAGCGGGGCTACGACCCGGATATGGGGGCTCGCCCCATGGCGCGCCTGATCCAGGAGAAGCTCAAGAAGCCACTGGCGGAGATGATCCTGTTTGGTGAGCTATCCGAGCACGGTGGGCTGGTCCACGTCAGCGTGGAGCAGGGGGAGTTGCACCTCGATACCGAGTCGGAAATGGCCGACGCGCCATAGGCAGGGTGGACAGGCGGGCATCAGCCCGCCGTTCATCCACAACGCAGCGCCCTGTCGAGAGACGGGGCGTTGTCATGTCGGCGGCAGGGGAGGTCGAGTCGCTCGACCGCCGGTATCAGCGGGAGCGGTAGACGATGCGACCCTTGGTCAGGTCATAGGGAGTCAGCTCGACCTTGACCTTGTCGCCGGTGAGGATGCGGATATAGTTCTTGCGCATCTTGCCGGAGATATGAGCGGTTACCACATGCCCGTTCTCGAGTTCGACGCGGAAGGTGGTGTTGGGAAGGGTATCGACGATCACGCCTTCCATCTCGATATGGTCTTCACGTGCCATATAGGCGATTCCTCGCTGTTGGTGGATCATGTCCCATGGCCCCGAAGGGGGCCATGGGAAAAGAATAGCGCGATATTGTGCCGCATGCCGGCCAGCAAGGCAAAGAATGGGTCGATAACCCTCAGCTGGGGATCAGCCGCTGCCAGCGGCGCCCCTCCAGGCGCTCCAGCGGCTGGAAGGTTTGTTTGTAGGCCATCTTGCGGCACTCGCGGATCCAGTAACCCAGGTAGAGGTGGGGGAGTTCACGCCGTCGGGCCAGCTCGACAAGGCACAGGACCGCATAGGTCCCCAGGGATCGCCGCTCCAGCTCGGGGGCGGGATCGAAGAAGGTATAGATCGCCGAGAGGCCATGCTCGAGCTGGTCGAAGGCCGCTACCGCTATCAGCCGTCCCTCCAGGCGGAACTCAAGCAGTCTGGCATAGGGCTGGTCGAGGGTCAGGAAGGTGCGATACTGCTCGTGGCTCGGTGGAAACATGTCGCCATCGGCATGACGCGTGCGGATATAGTCGGCATAGAGGGCATAGTGCTCGGGATCGTAGATGGCCGGTCGCAGGTGAAGGCTCACGTCATCATTGCGCCGCATCAGCCGCCGCTGGGTTCGGTTGGGCGAGAACTCCTCCACCGGAATGCGTACCGAGATACAGGCGCTGCAGCCCTCGCAATGGGGGCGATAGAGGTGGCGCCCACTGCGCCGGAAACCGAGCAGTGCCAGGGCGTCGTATACGCCCTGGCCGGGGGACTCCTGTGGGTCCAGGAACAGGGTGGTTGCCTCGCGCCCCTCCAGATAGCTGCAGGCATGGGGCACGGTAAGGAAGAAACGCAGGTCCCGGGTCGGTTGTTGAGGGGTGTTGCTGCTCACGGCGGCTCTCCCTGGCGCTGGGCGGTCAGTCGGAATCGCTGGCAGGCCCGGCGAATGGGGCGAAGGACCAGCAGGCGGGCACCCAGTGATCGGGCGAGGTAACATCGCTGCCGGGGATGCCCAGCCACTCTTCAAGATAGCCGATGAATGTTGCCCGAGCGATCTCACGGGCACCCAGTCTGGCCAGGTGGGGGGTGTGCATCTGGCAGTCGATGAGTCGGCCGCCGCCCGCGGACATCGCGTTGGCCAACTTCACCAGGGCGACCTTGGAGGCGTCGGCCGTTCGCGAGAACATCGACTCGCCGAAGAAAACCGGTCCCAGAGCGACACCATAGAGTCCTCCGACCAGGCTGTCACCGTGCCACACCTCCACCGAATGAGCCGCGCCGATGGCGTGCAGGCGGGCATAGGCGGCACGCATCTCGTCGTCGATCCAGGTGCCCGGCAGCCCATCTCGAGGGGCTGCACAGGCCTCGATCACATCGTCGAAGGCGCGGTTGGCGGTCACCGTGAAGCCGGCATTGCGTACACGCTTGGCCAGGCTGCGAGATATCCGGATCTCGTCAGGAAACAGCACCATGCGCGGGTCCGGGCTCCACCAGAGGATAGGCTGATCGTCGCTATACCAGGGAAAGATACCGTGTCGATAGGCGCACAGCAGCCACTCAGGAGCGAGGCTACCCCCGGCTGCCAGCAGACCGTCGGGATCGTTCAGCGCTTCACTCACGGGAGGAAAGTGGACGGGCCAGGGGGGCAACCAGGGCAGCATGGGGTCGGCATCCTTGTGATCGAGTGGGCAGTGTGCCGCTCACGCCGGCACCGCTCAAGCCGGGACCTCTTGAGCTAAGCCCACTGTGATGCGGCGCCTTCGCTCGGTATGATTGGTGCCACGCATTCGCACGGCGCCAGGCGTGGCGCAAGGGGGATGATTCGTTGAGTGTCGAGAAGCAGACCGCGTCGCGGGTAGACCGCGCGACCAATGCCAGAGAATCGGCGAAGCGCTTCGGGGTGAAGCTTCAAGGAGTGGCGCGTGAGGGCGTGGTGATCGTGTTGCTGGCGGTCTGCGTGTTCCTGCTGCTGGCCCTGTTCAGCTATGAGGGAAGTGATCCCGGCTGGTCACGCAGCGGGCCCGAGGAGGGCGTCGTGAACTGGATGGGACCGGTGGGGGCCTGGTTATCCGACGTGCTCTACTCCCTGTTCGGCGTCAGCGCCCTGTGGTGGCCCGGCATGCTCGGTCTCGCCGCCTGGCGCCTGTTGCGCTCCCGGCAGGCACGACTCATCTGGGATGCCACCGCGCTGGCAGTTCGTGGTGGTGGGTTGATCCTGCTGCTGCTGGGAACGACCACTCTGGGCGCCCTGCATTTCTATCGCCCGGAAGGTCCCTTGCCCTACTCCACGGGAGGGATCCTCGGCGAAGGGCTGGTGGGAGCGTTGCTGCCCATGGTTGGTGTTGGGGGTAGCGGCCTGATGGCTCTGGTGGCGCTGCTCTGCGGCTTTCCACTGTTCACTGGGCTCTCCTGGTTCAGTGTGATGGATGAGCTGGGGCGTGGGACCCTGCGCCTGTGGGCCTGGCTGGCAGAGTGGTTTGCCTTTACCCGCCAGGGCTCCTCTTCGCCAGGCAAGCCCGAGAAGGAGGTCGCGGCGAAGGACACAGCCGCTTCGGCATCCGGTGCCAGTCCGGAGATGGCGGATGGCAACGGCGGGCGAACGCGCTGGTGGCGCCGCTTGCTGCCGCTGGCGCGTGGTGGTCGAGCCGGCCCGACAGTCGCTGCCACCTCGCGTCGTGAGCCCGGCTTGGGCGATGATGGCAGCACCGACATTCCCTGGGAGGTGCCCGAGCGTACACCATCGGCCAAGCAGCCCGGCGCCGCCTATACGTCACAGATCGCCACGCCCGCGAGGTCACGCGCATCCGTGACCCCTGCATCCGAGGCCACTTCGCCGGAGCCCTCCTCATCAGTGCCCTCCTCATCAGTGCCCTCTTCATCAGGGCCCCTGGAATCCCGGCCCTCTTCTCCTGAACCCCATTCGTTCACCGCTCCCGAGGCGGCGAGTGTGGCGAAAACACAAGCCAGCATTGAGCCGAAAGGTGTGCCGGAGAGTGTTCCCGAGCCCATGTTGCCCGAGGACGGGGAGCCGGCAAGGGCCTGGCAGGGACCGGCCCTGAGAGCCAGTCGCACCGATGACACGATGCCTGGCGAGTCAGCCCCGGCAATCGAAGAGTCGACAGGAGCGAGTCCCGAAAGCCATGACCCGAAGGGCCATGATCAGGACGTCCATGGCACAGACAACAGTCGACCGGCGGGTGCGGCGAGTGATAGGGCGGAGGGTGACAGCTCGACGAGTCATAGGCCGGCAAACATCGGCCCGACAAATACTGGCCCGGCAAACACTAGCCCGGCAAGCGAGCCAGCGACGGCCGGCGGGGGCACGCCACACCGGCCCGCGCCGGACGGCGATCAGCGGCGCGAGCCGGTGCTGAGCGGTGGTCATTTCGATGGCGACGGCACGGATGATGAGCCGAGACTGACCTGGGACGAGCCGGCAGTAGCCGAAGAGTCCGGAGAGCGCGAGGACGCCTGGGCTCCAGTGGCGAGTGACGGTGCCGCTGTTTCGCAGATGACCGAGATGTCGGCTGTGCCCCGGGATGCAGCTGGCCCGCGCCAGGCAGCACAGCCCCCCCAATCAGAGCCAGAGCCGGCGAGCGGCGGTGGTGAGCACGAAGCGCCACGGGTAGCCACCGCGGAGCAGGCCAGGGATGCCGCCGAGGAGGGGGGCATGCGGCTGTGGACCGTGGAGCACCTGCAGAGCCAGCGCCCGGTGCTGGATGACCTTCCCGAGCCCGATGGTGATCTGCCCAGCCTGCGCCTGTTGACCCCCCCGGAGCCCCAGAAGCAGAACTATACCGTCCAGCAGCTGGAGGAAATGGCCGAACTCCTCGAGGTGAGGCTTCGCGAGTACGGGGTCAAGGCCGAGGTGGTGGAAACCTGGCCGGGGCCGGTAATCACGCGCTTCGAGATCAAGCCGGCCGCCGGGGTAAAGGTTTCCAAGATCAGCAATCTGGCCAAGGACCTGGCACGCTCGCTGATGGTCAAGAGCGTGCGCGTGGTGGAGGTGATCCCCGGGCGGCCCACCGTCGGCATCGAGATCCCCAATCCCAATCGAGCGATGATTCGCCTTCGCGAGGTGATCGACTCCGATCGTTACCAGCAGGCCGACTCGGCGTTGACCCTGGCCCTGGGGCAGGATATCGGCGGCGGCCCGGTGGTGGCCAACCTGGGCAAGATGCCCCACCTGCTGGTAGCCGGTACCACCGGCTCGGGCAAGTCGGTGGGCGTCAACGCGATGTTGATCTCCATGCTCCTCAAAGCGACGCCCGAGGAGCTGCGTCTGATCATGGTCGACCCCAAGATGCTCGAGCTCTCGGTCTATGATGGCATTCCCCATCTGCTCGCCCCGGTGGTCACCGACATGAAGGAGGCCGCCAACGCCCTGCGTTGGTGCGTGGCCGAGATGGAGCGACGCTACAAGCTGATGGCCTCCATGGGGGTGCGCAATATCGCCGGCTTTAATGCCAAGCTCGACGAGGCGGAGAGGGCCGGTGCCCAGGTGGCGGACCCACTGTGGGAGCCTCAGCCCTGGGAGATGCACGAGAGCCCACCGGTACTCGAGAAACTGCCCTATATCGTGGTGGTGATCGACGAATTTGCCGACATGTTCATGATTGTCGGCAAGAAGGTCGAGGAGCTGATCGCACGGCTGGCCCAGAAGGCGCGCGCCGCAGGTATTCACCTGATACTCGCCACCCAGCGCCCCTCGGTGGACGTGGTCACCGGCCTGATCAAGGCCAACGTGCCGACGCGCATGGCCTTCCAGGTCTCCTCGCGGGTCGATTCGCGCACCATCCTCGACCAGGGGGGCGCCGAGAACCTGCTGGGCCACGGCGATATGCTCTATCTGCCGGCGGGCTCGGGCATGCCGTCTCGTGTCCACGGCGCCTTTGTCGATGACGATGAGGTCCACCGGGTGGTGGAGGACTGGAAGCGTCGCGGCGAGCCCGTGTATATCGAAGAGATCCTCTCCGGTGGCGTCTCCGCCGACGCCCTGGCCGGACTCGAGTCCGAAGGCGGCGACGGTGACGACGCCGAGCAGGATGCGCTCTATGACGAGGCGGTGGCCTTCGTAACCGATTCACGACGCGCCTCCATCTCGGCGGTGCAGCGTCGCTTCAAGATCGGCTATAACCGTGCCGCTCGACTGGTGGAGGCGATGGAGATGGCCGGTGTGGTCTCCACCATGGGGACCAATGGTGCCCGAGAGGTGCTGGCGCCGCCGGCGGCGGGTGATTAATCAGTGTCTGCATATGGCGACACTGGTGAAACACCGTGCAGCTACCGTGAAGGCGCCGCCGGGGAGGCAACCCGGCGGCATGCCAGCGGTCTCAATGACAGGAATTCACCGGCACCGTTCAGGGAGATGCCCATGACCGTCAAGAAGAGCCTCGCCACCCTCGTCGTTGGTCTCGCCATGCCGCTATCGGCGCTGGCCAGCGAAGGCGCCGAGCGTCTCAGTCGTATACTGGAGCCGATGCAGACCTATGCGGCCACCTTCGAGCAGCAGATACTCGACGCCAGTGGTGAGCGGCTCCAGGAGGCGCGCGGAAGCATGTGGCTGTCGCGACCCGGCAGGTTTCGCTGGGAGGTGGACGCTCCTTATCAGCAGCTTGTGGTCTCCGATGGGGACGACGTGGTGCTCTATGACCCCGACCTGGAGCAGGCCACCGTGCAGGCACTCGACCAGCGTGTGACCCACACCCCGGCGCTGTTGCTCTCCGGTAGTGCCGATGAGCTGGTCGAGAGCTTCAACGTCACGCGTAGCCAGCAGGGCAGCGCAGAGCGTTTCACCCTGATGCCCAGGGATCCCGATACCCTGTTCGAGGAGCTGGAGATGACCTTCCGCGGCGAGCGTCTTGTCGGGCTGGAGATGACCGACAGCACGGGGCAGCGCACCGCCATTGCCTTTCGTGATGTACGCATGAATCAGAGCATCGATGATGGCCGCTTCGCCTTCGAGATTCCCGACGGGACCGATGTGATTCGCGATACCCAGTAAAGCGCCGAGCTGAACGCACCACGCCGCCAAGCTGTTTGGCTATTATGCAGGCAATAAAGCAGCGCCCCGTCGGATTTCAGGTCCGGCGGGGCGCTTTTTTGGGCTAGGCTATTCTGCTTGGCGGCTTGGCGGCTTGGCGGCTTGGCGGCTAGCTGCCGTCTTCGTCCGCCTCGGCATCGAGCTGCTCCCGCCAGGCCATGATCTGCGCATAGCGCTTCTCCTGGCCGTACTCGGTGGGCCGATAGAAGTGTTCGCGAGGCGTCGCATCCGGCCAGCAGTCGTGACTGCTGCCGGCGGGATAGCCGTGGGGTTCGTGGTGGGCATAGCGGTAGCCCTGCCCATGACCCAGTGACTCCATCAGCTTGGTGGGGGCGTTGCGCAGATAACTCGGCACCTCGAGCTGGGGCTGGCTGGCGGCAAAGGCCTTGGCCTGATGCCAGGCCCGGTCGATGGCGTTGCTCTTGGGGGCCACGGCGAGGTGGATGGCGGCATGGGCAATGGCCCGCTGCCCCTCGTAATCCCCCAGGCGCAGATAGGCGTCCCAGGCGGCCATGACCAGCGGCAGGGCGCGGGGGTCGGCGTTTCCCACATCCTCTGAGGCGATGGCGGTCAGCCGGCGGACCACATCCAGAGGATCGCCGCCCCCCTGGATAAAGCGTGCCATGTAGAGCAAGGCGGCATCCGGACGTGAGGAGCGCACCGACTTGTGGATCGCCGACAGCAGGTCGTAGAAGTGATCGCCCTGCTTGTCGAAGGCACTTGCCTGGTGCCCCAGCACCGCTTCCAATGCTTCCCGGCGAAGTATCTCGCTTCCCTCCGGGCCGGGCTCGGTAAAGTCGCAGGCGCTCTCCAACAGCCCCAGGGCGCGGCGAGCGTCGCCCGCGGCGGACCGGGCCAGGACCCTGAGTACATCGGGCTCGGGCCGGATTCGGCGTGTTCCCAGGCCCCTTTCCTCGTCGTCCAGGGCGCGCTGCAACACCTCCATCAGCTCCTCGTCGGAGAGTGACGTCAGGACGTGTACCCGGGCCCGGGAGAGCAGGGCCGAGTTGACCTCGAAGGAGGGGTTTTCCGTCGTGGCGCCGATCAGCGTCAGCAGTCCTGATTCCACGTGAGGCAGCAGTGCATCCTGCTGGCTCTTGTTGAGACGGTGGATCTCATCGAGGAACAGCAGGGTCGCCAGCCCCTGTGTCTGGCGTGCCTGAGCGCGCTCCACTACGGCCCGGATCTCCTTGACGCCGGCCATCACCGCGGAGAGGTGCTCAAGATCGGCACCCGACTCGACGGCCAGGATCTCCGCCAGGGTGGTCTTGCCTGTGCCTGGCGGCCCCCACAGGATCATCGAACGCACAAGGCCGCTCTCGGCCATGCGTCGCAGTGGCTTGCCGGGGCCCACCAGGGCCTGCTGGCCTACATAGTCGGCTAGGCCGCGCGGGCGCATGCGCCAGGCGAGGGGGGCGTCGTCGTCGCGGTCGCTTGCGAAGAGGTCCATGGCGTCTCCTTGCGTTGATGGGGAGGGGGCAGGTCGGCGTCACTCCTGCTAGAGTGGGTTAGCGTCGAGGGCGCCAAAGGGGCCTCGAGATGAACCTAGCCCCGGATGGCGTATCCAATGGAGAGTGCCTTCTCCCATGTTTCCTTCAGGAGGGCCCGACATGCCAATGTTGCCCCAGTTGCGTCAGGATCATGCCAATATGGCGCGCATGTTGCACGTTCTGCAGCTCAAGCAGAAGACCCTGGCGGCCGGCGAGCGCCCCAATTTTCAGCTGGTGCGCGAGGTCGTCGACTATATCCTCGATTACCAGGAGGGCTTCACCCAGCCTCTCGAAAAGGTCTGCACCGAGCGACTCATGGAGCTGGATCCTTCCAGTGTCGAGGTCACCGAACGCCTGGCTCGGGACTACCGGGCGCTGCAGTCGCGACTCAAGCGGCTATCCAATGATATCGACATGATCCTGATGGATGCCGTGGTCCCCATGGAGCACTTCGCCGAGGATCTCAATGCCTATCTGAAGAGCCACCGTGCCTATCTGAGAGATGAGCGTGAGCGCCTGTTTCCGCTGATCCAGGAGAACTTCGATGACGCGGACCTCGAGGCCCTGGCGGCGGCGCTGCCCGAAGGCGCTCAGGCACAGGTCAAGCGTCTTGAGGAGGCCTATCCCGAGCTGTATGCCGAGCTGCGCGATGCTCCCGAGCCGGTGACCTGAGCCTGGCCTTCCCCTCGATAGGCCGGCCCTTGATAGGCCGGTGCTTCGGCTCATCCCCGCTGTGAGGTAGATGTGAGGTAGAATGGCTGGCATTTCAGCGGTCTCTCCCTTGCCATGCCCAGCCTGTACCTGATATTTCCGCCATTACCCAGCTCCTGTTGTTGCCCCCCCGGGCGACGGGGGGCTGGGTGATGGCGGGACCGATTCTGGTGTTCGATTCCGGAGTAGGCGGACTCTCGGTCGTGGCCGCGTTGCGGGCGCGGATGCCCGACGCGGCCCTGGCCTACGCCTGTGACAACGCCATGCTGCCTTATGGGCGTCGTCAGGATGCCTGGCTCGTGGAGCGTATTCTGGCGGTGTGCGAGGCGGCCGTGGCGGCCAGCCGCTGTGCGGCCCTGGTGGTGGCCTGCAATACCGCCAGCACCCTGGCGCTGGATGCCCTGCGTGAACATCTGAGGGTGCCGGTGGTGGGAACGGTGCCGGCCATCAAGCCGGCAGCCATGATCAGCCGAAGTCGCCATATCGGGCTGTTGGCCACCAGTGCCACGGTAGCGCGTCCCTATACACTCCGCCTGATCGAAACCTTCGCCGCTGACTGTCGAGTCAGGCGAGTCGCGGCGGACCCCCTGGTGCGCGAGGCGGAACGCCACCTGGCCGGAGAGTTGCCCGACAGCGCAGTGATCGCCTCGGCCCTGGCCCCCCTGTGGGAGGAGCCCGAGCTCGATACCGTGGTGCTGGGCTGCACCCACTTCCCGCTGCTGCGCGATCTCCTGTCGGCCGCCGCGCCGCGTGCGGTGAGCTGGGTCGACTCCAGCGATGCCATCGCCCGGCGCACCGCCCAGGTGGCATCGGACGTGGCACTCGGGAGTGGCCCGGGGCAGAGCTTTGCCAGCGCCCCCGACATGCCCCTGGCCGGGGTCCTGTCGCGCTTCGGCTTCAGCGGCCCGCGGCCACTCGAACTGGGCTGATCATCCACGCCCAAAACGTCTTTCCCTTTCACTCATTTACATCCCTACTTATCTGGAGGCTTCGTGGCCATTCCTGTCGTCGACCCTGACCGCTACGACCAGCAGCTCGAAGCGAAACGCGAGCGTATCGTCCGAGACTTTTCCCGCTTCGCGCCGCCGGCACTCGAGGTCTACCCTTCGCCGCCGAGTCACTATCGCCAGCGCTGCGAGTTTCGCATCTGGCACGAGGGCGATGACCTCTTCTACGCCATGTTCGAAATTCAAGAGTCCGAGGAGGACACCGAGAACCCCAAGAAAAAGAAGAAGACGGTCATCCGCCTGGATGACTACCCGGTCGCCAGCCGGCAGATCAACGACCTCATGCCGCGCCTGCTCGATGCCATTCGTGACAACGACCCGCTGCGCCGCCGGTTGTTTCAGGTCGAGTTCCTCACCACCCTCTCCGGCGAGGCGCTGGTGACCCTGATCTACCACCGCCAGCTGGACGAGGCCTGGGAGGCCGAGGCGCGTCGCCTGCAGGAGCGCCTCGGGGTGATGATCATCGGTCGTGCCCGCAAGCAGCGCTGGGTACTTGAGCGTGATCATGTCTGGGAGCGTCTCGAGGTGGAGGGACGTGAGTTCGTCTATCAGCAGGTGGAGAACAGCTTTACCCAGCCCAATGCACAGATCTGCCGCTCGATGCTGGCCTGGGCACGGGACGTGACGCGGGACAGCGAGTCTGCAGATCTGGTGGAGCTCTACTGCGGCAACGGCAACTTCACGGTGGCGCTGGCCGAGAATTTCCGGCGCGTGCTGGCCACGGAGATCTCGCGGACCTCGGTCGCCAGTGCCAGGCAAAACCTGGCCGCCAACGGTATCGACAACGTCACCGTGGGACGCATGTCGGCCGAGGAGTTCGCCGCGGCCTTGAAGGGAGAGAAGGGGGGGCGTCGGGTCGCCGAGTGGGCGCTCGATGATTATTCCTTCAGCACCGTGCTGGTCGACCCGCCTCGCGCCGGTCTCGATGATGCCAGCTGTCGCCAGCTGAGCGGTTATTCGCGTATCGTCTATATTTCATGCAATCCGGAGACATTGGCGAGCAATCTGGAGCGTCTGACCGAGACCCATCGAATCACGCGTTTCGCGCTTTTCGACCAGTTTCCCTGGACCCACCACTGCGAGTGCGGTGTGCTGCTCGAGCGACGCGACTGACGAACTCGCGATGCCTCAGCGTAATGCATTTTCGACATGCTCCATGAGCAGATCATCAAGTGACTAGGTCGCACTCCGGGTGTCGCGTAAGCTGACGACAGGGCCCCACCGGGGTCGTGTCGAACACTTCCCGGCCGCAGGAGCGGCCGCCGGTAGCCGAGGTGATGGATGCAGCACGTTGCGAATGACGAAGCCAGACAGGACCTGCTAAAGCAGCTTGATGAGCGCCTGAGCGCCAAACTGGATGCCGCCAAGGCGGAGGCCGTGGGGGCCTTTGCCGAATACTTCTATGCCGCGGTTCCACTGGATGATCTGGAGGACCGCCGGCTCGATGATATCTACGGCGCGACCCTCTCGGTGTGGCACTTCCTGCAGCAGTTCGACCCGGCCGACCCCAAGGTGCGGGTCTTCAACCCGGACTTCGAGGAGCATGGCTGGCAGTCGCCGCACACCTTCGTGGCGGTGCTGCACGAGGACATGCCCTTCCTGGTCGACTCTGTGCGCATCGAGCTCAATCGCCGTGGCATGACCGTGCACGCCATCCATAATGCCGTGCTGGCGACGGAGCGGGACCGTGGCCATCGCCTGCTGTCGGTGACCTCTCCCAAGGACAGCGCGGCCCCGGCCCAGCGCGAGTCTCTGATCGTGATCGAGATCGACCGTCACTCCGATAGCGAGGAACTGCAGGAGATGCAGGCCAGCCTCGAGGAGGTGCTGGTCGATGTGCGTACCGCGGTGGCCGACTTCGACCCGATGCGTGCCAAGGTCGAGGAGGCGCTGTCGGAGCTTCGTTCCTGCTGCCCGCCACAGACGGACCCGGATGATCATGCCGAGGCGATCACCTTTCTGGAGTGGATGCTCGAGGACAACTTCACCTTCCTGGGCTATGACACCTACTCGGTGAAGGGGACGGCGGACAAGGAGAGCCTCGAGAAGGAGAAGGGGAGCGAGCTTGGGGTCTTTCGTCTCGACCAGCCACGCTACCGGGAGCGTATCCGTACCGAGCTTGGCATCGAGAATGGCCACTATGTCTTGGTGCCGGAGCTGCTGACCTTCTCCAAGAGCGCCCACCACGCGAGGATTCATCGTCCCACCTATCCCGACTATATCTCCATCGATCGCTATGACGAGCAGGGGCGCCTGATCGGTGAGCATCGCTTCCTGGGGCTGTTCACGGCCACCGTCTACAACGAGTCGCCGCGCAACGTGCCGATCCTGCGGCGCAAGCTCAAGGCGGTGATGGAGATCGCCGGCTTCAGCCCCAAGGGGCACAACGGCAAGCAGCTGCTGCAGATCCTCGAGGTCTATCCCCGCGATGACCTCTTTCAGATCGATACCGAGGAGCTGGCGCAGACGGCGCTGGGGATCCTCAGCATTCGCGAGCGCCGTCGCGTCCGGTTGTTCGTGCGCGAGGACCTTTCCGGCCGTTTCTACTCCTGTCTGGTCTTTGTGCCCAGGGATGTGTTCTCCACCGAGCTGCGCCTGCGCATTCAGGAGATGCTGTGCGAGGAGCTCGACGCCACCTTCGGCGATTTCAACACCTACCTCTCCGAGTCGGTGCTGGCACGCATCCAGTTTATCCTGCGCTTCAAGGGCGACCGCCCGGTCGAGTACGAGATCAAGCGTCTCGAGACAAAGCTGGCCAAGCTGGCGCGCAACTGGCGTGATGATCTGCACACCGCCTGTATCGATGGTTTCGGCGAGGAGCAGGCCAACCGCCTGATGGACCGATTCCGCGATGCCTTCCCGGCGAGCTACCGCGACGACTTCAGCGCGCGCACCGCCGTCTATGATCTGCACCATATCGGTGAGCTCGACGAGGGAGAGCCACTGGCACTGTCGCTTTACCGGCTGGTGGAGGAGGAGGGCAGCGGGGTCAATCTCAAGCTGTTCCATCGTGGCGCCCCTATTCCGCTCTCCGATGTGCTGCCGATGATGGAGAACCTGGGCCTAAGGGTGCTCGGCGAGCGCCCCTATGAAATCAGTGCCCGGGATTCCAGCTACTGGATCCATGATTTCAATCTCGAGCATCACACCAGTACCGAGGTCAACCTCCAGGAGATGCGCGAGCCCTTCTGCGAGGCCTTTCTGCGTATCTGGGCGGGAGAGGCGGATAACGACGCCTTCAACCGTCTGATCATCGGCGCCAATCTCGACTGGCGTGAGGTGGCGATGCTGCGGGCCTATGCCCGCTACCTCAAGCAGATTCGCTTCGGCGTATCTCAGGACTACATGGCCAATACCCTGGCCAGCTATCCGGAGATCACCCGCGAGCTGGTGACGCTGTTCGAGCTGCGCTTCGACCCCGCCGACCGTCCCGGCGAGGGTGAAGAGGAGGCCTGCGTGGAGCGCATTCAGCGGCTTCTCGACGATGTGGCCAGCCTCAATGATGACCAGCTGCTGCGTCGTTACATGGAGCTGATTCTGGCTACCCTGCGCACCAACTACTACCAGCGACGCGAGGATGGTGGCGTCAAGGACTATATCGCCGTCAAGCTTGAGCCCTCGAAGGTCACCGGCATGCCCAAGCCGCGTCCCGCCTTCGAAATCTTCGTCTGCTCGCCGCGGGTCGAGGGGGTACACCTGCGTGGTGGCAAGGTGGCTCGGGGTGGCCTGCGCTGGTCGGATCGCCACGAGGACTTCCGTACCGAGGTGCTGGGGCTGGTCAAGGCCCAGCAGGTCAAGAACTCGGTGATCGTGCCGGTGGGGGCCAAGGGCGGATTTGTCTGCAAGCGGCTGCCCGAGGGCGACCGCGAGGCCTTCCAGCGCGAAGGGGTCGAGTGCTACAAGACCTTTATCCGGGCGCTGCTCGATGTGACCGACAATCTCAAGGGCGGTGACGTCGTGCCGCCGCGTGACGTGGTGCGTCATGACGCCGATGACGCCTACATGGTGGTGGCCGCCGACAAGGGAACCGCCACTTTCTCGGATATCGCCAACGAAATCTCCGCCGAGTATGACCACTGGCTGGGGGATGCCTTCGCCTCCGGCGGAGCCAATGGCTACGATCACAAGAAGATGGGGATCACCGCGAGAGGGGCCTGGGAGTCGGTCAAGCGCCACTTCCGAGGCCTGGGCGTGAATACCCAGGAGGACGAGTTCAGCGTGGTGGGCATCGGCGACATGGGCGGCGATGTCTTCGGCAACGGCATGCTGCTGTCGGACAAGATCCGGTTGGTGGGTGCCTTCAACCACCTGCATATCTTCGTCGACCCCGAGCCCGACGCGGCGGCCACCTTCGCCGAGCGCAAGCGCCTGTTCGAGATGCCGCGCTCCAGCTGGGCAGACTTCGATGCCTCACTGATCTCCGAGGGGGGAGGGGTCTTCAAGCGCAGCGCCAAGTCGATCCCCATCTCCAAGCAGATGAAGTCGCGGTTCGGCATCCGTGAGGAGAGGCTCTCCCCCAACGAGCTGATCAGCGCCATGCTCAAGTCCGAGGTGGATCTGATCTGGAACGGCGGTATCGGCACCTACGTCAAGGGCAGTGACGAGACCGATGCCCAGGTGGGCGACAAGGCGAACGATGGCCTGCGGATCGATGGCCGTGAGCTCAACTGCCGAGTCGTGGGCGAGGGCGGTAACCTCGGCATGACCCAGCGTGGTCGCATGGAGGCTGCCGCCAGGGGCGTGCGCATCAATACTGACTTCATCGACAACGCCGGCGGGGTCAACTGCTCCGATCACGAGGTCAATATCAAGATCCTGATCGATGAAGTGGTCAAGCGCGGCGACATGACCGAGAAGCAGCGCAACCAGCTGCTCGCCGACATGACCGACGAGGTCAGTGAGCTGGTGCTGCTCGGCAACTATCGCCAGACCCAGGCGCTCGACCTCGCCGAGTTGCTGTCGAAGCAGGGTGTTGGCCCCTTCCGGCGCTTCATCAGCGAACTGGAGGCCGCCGGACAGCTCGATCGTGAGCTGGAGTTCCTGCCCGCCGACGAGGAGCTCCAGGAGCGGGCCGCCAATCAGCAGGGCATGCTGCTACCTGAACTGGCGATGCTGATCTCCTATGCCAAGAGTGTGCTCAAGGATGACCTCATCGTCTCGGACGTTCCCGACGACCCGGTCATCGAGCGCTATGTCGAGCGCATCTTCCCGCGGGTACTGGTGGAGCGGTATCGCGACGAGATGTACCAGCACCGCCTCAAGCGGGAGATCGTTGCCACCCAGCTGGCCAACGACCTGGTCGACCACATGGGTATCGTCTTCGTGCGCCGGCTGATCGACTCCACCGGGGCCGGCCGTGCCGAGATCGCCCGGGCCTACGTCATCGCGCGGGAAGTGTTCGGGCTGGATGAGATCTGGTCGCAGATCGAGGCGCTGGATAACCGGGTACCCAGCGGTGTGCAGTACGCCATGATGCTCGACCTGATGCGGCTGATCCGTCGCGCGACGCGCTGGTTGCTGCGCAGCCGTACCGGTCTCGATACTCGCCAGTGCATCGACTTCTTCGCGCCGCGCCTGGTGGCGATTCGCGAGGGCATCGGTGAACGCCTCAGCGGCGAGGAACGAGAGTCCTGGGAAGCGCGGCGAGACGAGCTGGTGGAGGCCGGGGTGCCGGAATCCCTGGCGGCCAATGTGGCCGCCGCGGGTAGCCTCTATGCCGGGCTTGGCATCATCCAGGCCGCACGCCAGACCGACGTGGCACCCGAGCAGGTGGCCGAGGTCTTTTATGCGATCGGCAACCGTCTGCAGCTCCCCTGGATGATCCGCCGGATCACCGAGTTGAAGGTACGGGACAGCTGGCAGGCCCAGGCTCGCGAGACCTTCCGTGACGATATCGACCGCCAGCAGCTGGCGTTGACCGTCAGTGTGCTGCAGATGGAGGAGGGAGCCGATGACTCCTCCGCCCGGGTCGAGCAGTGGCTCGAGCGGCACGATGCCATGCATGCCCGCTGGTGCCGCCTGATCGAACAGGTCGGAAGCGGCGGACAGGGTGGTTTCCCCCTGTTTGCCGTGGCGGTTCGCGAGCTGGTGGACCTGGCCGAGAGCAGCCGCGACTCCTGAGACACACCTTCACCCACTGCAACAGAGAGACCCCGCCATCAGGCGGGGTCTCTCGGTATGGTGGGGCGAGCAGAGGCGGTCGGGTCTTCGGGAAGGGTGAGCCTAGAGCAGGAAGTAGGTGGCCAGGCCCAGAAAGGACATGAAGCCCACCACGTCGGTCACCGTGGTCAGAATCACCGAGCCCGACAGTGCCGGGTCGATACCGACACGCTTGAGCAGCAGGGGGACGAGAATGCCGGCGACACCCGCCGCCAGCATGTTGATCGTCAGAGCGGCGGCGATGATCACGCTGATGGCGACACTCTTGAACCACATCAGTGCCAGTATCGCCACGACCAGGGCCCAGAGCACGCCATTCAGGATGGCGATGCCGATCTCCTTGCGCAGCAGCCAGGCGCTGTTGGTATTGCTGATCTGCCCCAGAGCGAGGCCACGTATGGCCAGGGTCAGGGTCTGGCTGCCGGCGATGCCGCCCATGCTGGCGACGATCGGCATCAACACCGCCAGGGCGACGATCTGGTCCAGGGCATCCTCGAAGCGCCCGATCACCCC
Organism: uncultured Halomonas sp.; assembly: GCF_947501415.1. Taxonomy (GTDB): domain Bacteria; phylum Pseudomonadota; class Gammaproteobacteria; order Pseudomonadales; family Halomonadaceae; genus Halomonas. Next base: position 25,975 of record NZ_CANMVL010000001.1, read on the forward strand.
GGCGGCCAGGAAGGCGGTGAGCAGGTTGATGCCCAGCCAGACCGCGCGACGCTTGGCGCTGGACAGCACGGGGGCGAACAGGTCCTCCTCCTCGTCGAGGCCGGCCATGTTCATCAGCGCCTGTTCGGAATCTTCGCGAATGACATCGACGATATCGTCGATGACGATGCGGCCGAGCAGCAGACCCGATTCGTCCACCACGGGCGCCGAGGCGAGGTCATGCGTCTGGAACAGGGTGGCCACATCACGCGACTTCATGTCGACCCGGATGCTGTCCACGTCGTGGTCCATCAGATCGGCCACCGCCATCTCGGGCGGATGGCTGATGAGCCGTGCTACCGGCAGGGTGCCCTGGAACAGGCCGTCACGGTCCACCACCATCAACAGGTGGGTGTTGTCGGGTATCGACTCCTTCCAGCGCAGGAAACGGCACACCGTCTCCAGACTGACGTCGCTGCGCACCGTAATGGTATCGGTGCGCATCAGCCGGCCTGCGCTGTCCTCCTCGAAGGAGAGGGTCTCCTCCAGGCGTTCGCGCTGCAGGGCGTCCATGGAGCGCAGCATGTCCTCGGCCACCTGCTGGGGCAGATCCTCGAAGATCTCCGCCAGATCCGTGGTGTCCATGCTGGTAGCAGCGGCCACGATCTCCTCGTGGTCCATATCATCGAGCAGGGTGCTGCGTACCTCATCATGGACGTGCAGCAGCACCTCGCCGTCGACCTCCCCCGGAACTCGTTTCCAGAGCTGGATACGGGCCACGGGCGGCAGCGACTCCAGCAACAGGGCAATCTCGGCGGGCTCCAGATCGGCCAGCACGGCGTCGACGGCGTCGAGACGGTTCTCCCCCAGGGCGCGATGGATCCGGGACAGGCGGTGTTCGAGGGTTTCGGTGGTGTCGGCCATGTCAGTCTCCCTGGCTCCTCGGTGGTGTGGCAGTGATGCCCCACCCTTGGCGGCCTACAGTAGATCATAAAATTGGTGCTGGCTGTCGGCTGTGACGTCGTTTCCGGCGAGAGGCACTGCTATACTCTCGCCCGCTCGCGACCACCACCCGCCGGAGACGCCATGTATTCCCTCGCTCGCTCGCTGCTCTTTCGCCTGGACGCCGAAACCGCCCATGGCGTGGCCTTGAAGGGGCTGGATCTGGCCAGCCGCCTGGGGGTGGCGGCACGCCTGGGGGGCGAGCGGGTTGAGGACCCGGTAGAGCTGATGGGGCTGCGCTTCCCCAACCGGGTGGGGCTTGCCGCCGGGCTCGACAAGAACGCCGATCACCTCGATGCCTTGGGTGCTCTGGGCTTCGGCTTCGTGGAGGTGGGGACCGTAACGCCCCGTCCACAGTCCGGCAATCCGCGGCCACGGCTGTTTCGCCTGCCGGAGGCGAGCGCAATCATCAACCGCATGGGCTTCAACAACGCGGGGGTCGACCATCTGGTGGCCAGGGTCAGGGCCAGTCGCTTCGACGGCGTGATCGGCATCAATATCGGCAAGAATCTGACGACCCCGGTCGAGCGGGCGGTAGATGACTACCTGGCATGCCTGGAGAAGGTGCACCCTCACGCTCACTACATCACCGTGAACATCTCCTCGCCCAACACCCCCGGGCTGCGTAACCTGCAGTTCGGTGATCATCTCGATGGTCTGCTGTCGGCGCTACGCGAGGCGGGTTCGCGTCTCGATCGCGACAGCGGGCGCCGGGTGCCCCTGGCGGTGAAGATCGCGCCGGACATGGATGCCGACGAGGTGGGGCTGGTCTCCCAATGTCTGGCGGCGAATGACATCGATGGGGTGATTGCCACCAACACCACCGTCTCGCGGGAGGCCGTCGAGGGGCTGGCCCATGCCGACGAACAGGGGGGACTCTCGGGGCGGCCGGTATTCGAGCCCTCCAATCGCGTTATCCGCGAGCTTCGCCGCCGTCTTCCCGAGATGCCGATCATCGGGGTGGGTGGCATCGACAGCGGCGAGGCGGCGGTGGCCAAGCGCGAGGCCGGCGCCGATCTGGTACAGCTCTATTCGGGGTTCATCTACCGCGGCCCGGCGCTGGTGGCGGAGTGCGGCCGAGCCTTGCGCGAGGCGCGCTGAGAGATAAGTGTGCTGGATGGAAGTGTACTAGATAGAAGCGTGCTAGATAGAAGTGCACGGAACGCAAAAAGCCCGCGGCTCGCCGCGGGCTTGAGGAAGCGTGAATCTCGCTTGATTCAGGTTTCGGGTTCACACCACCATGGGGTTCTTGTGGATGCCGGAAATGCCGGTCATGCCGTCCCATTGATCCCCACGACCTTCACGCCAACCGCTCATCCAGTATTCACGAAGATTGACGTCCTGACTGGGACAGTCATCACGGGAGCGTCCTGAGACACCCGCCTTGTAGCCATGCGTATAGGCACGCTGGAAGCGATCACGTTTCTGTCGTTTCATTGGACTACCTCTTGATAAGGTATCTAACTGGCTCGGGAGTCACTCGTGCCGAGCCGTAACAAGCCTCGAGCCCAGTAATGTGAAAGGACGGACTCGATGACAGCAAACGCATGCGTGTTCTTAGTAGCTACTGCCCTATAGATAGCCCAACTCGCTCCGCGTTGTCGACCAACGATTTGTAACAACTCGTTCACCTGCCTGACATGGTGCACATTTACCCTTCTTCCTCCGCGGTGATTGCCGATGAATCCGACTCCATCCGACCCTTCCCTTGATCTACAGGTAACCTGCCCCCGTGGCCTCGAGGAACTGCTGAGCGAGGAGCTGGAAGCCCTCGGTGCCGTGCCCGTCAAGAGCACGGTGGGGGCGGTAAGTGCGCGAGCCGATCAGGTTACCGCCTATCGGGTCTGCCTGTGGTCACGCCTCGCCAACCGGGTGATCCTGTGTCTGGTTCGCGATGAGGGCATCGACACGCCCGAGCAGCTTCGAGAGGCGGTGGCTGCGATCCCCTGGGAGGCGCACCTGCCCCTCTCCGCCAGCCTGGCGGTGGACTTCCATGGTCGCAGCGAGGCGATTCGTCATACCCGATTCGGCGCTCAGACGGTGAAGGATGGTGTGGTGGACCGTCTGCAGGCCCGAGGCCTGCCGCGTCCTTCGGTGGATCTCAAGCAACCCGACCTGCGCTGCTACGCTAATCTGCATCGCGGTCGCCTGGTGGTGGGCATCGACCTCTCGGGCGTGAGTCTTCATCGTCGTGGCTATCGCCGCGATGTCGGTCATGCGCCGCTCAAGGAGAACCTGGCCGCGGCACTGCTGTTGCGTGCCGGCTGGCCCGAGCTGGCTCGCCAGGGCGCCCCGCTGCTGGACCCACTGTGTGGAGCCGGTACCCTGTTGATCGAGGCGGCCATGATGGCGGCCGATATGGCCCCTGGTCTGGCGCGTGACCGCTTCGGCTTTCACGGTTGGGCGGGCCACGACGAGGGGGGCTGGCGAGAGCTCAGGCGCGAGGCCGAGGCGCGGGCGAGCATCGGCCGCAAGCGCTGTCGCTCGCGACTCTACGGCTTCGACCAGAGCCCGGCGGCGCTTGCCGCTGCCAAGGCCAATGCCATGCGTGCCGGTATCCCGGCCCTGATCGAGCTTCGAGGCGCGGGGCTCGGCGAGCTGACATGCCCCCAGGGCCTCGAGGAGGCGTCACCGGGGCTATTGATCACCAACCCACCCTATGGCGAGCGCCTCGGCGAGCTGCCCGAGCTGGTGACCCTCTATGCCCGGCTGGGGGAGAGGGTGCGTGATGCCTTTCCTGGCTGGCAGCTGGCGGTTTTCACCGGTAATCCCGATCTCGGCCATCGCATCGGTCTACGCGCTCACAAGCAGTACGCACTGCGCAATGGCCCCCTGGAGGCCAAGCTGCTGCTGATGGCGGTGCCCGAACGGCAGGATGGACAGACGGCGGCTACGCCGGCGCGCTCGCCAGGGGCGCAGATGTTCGCCAATCGGCTGGAGAAGAATCGCCGGCGCCTGAAGAAGTGGCTCAAGCGCAGCGGCGAGCAGTGCTATCGCCTCTATGATGCCGATATGCCCGAGTATGCGATGGCGGTGGACGTCTACGCCGACTGGGTGCATGTGCAGGAGTATGCCGCACCGAAGTCGGTGGATGCCGACCAGGCCCAGAAGCGGCTGTTCGAGGCATTGGCGGTGATCCCCGAGGTGCTCGACGTGGCCCCCACACGGGTGGTGGTGAAGCGGCGGCAGCGTCAGAGCGGGCGTGCCCAGTATGAGAAGCAGGCCGCCACCGGCGAGCGTTTCGAGGTTCGAGAAGGGCCGGCCAGGCTGGGGATCAACCTGCGCGACTACCTGGACACCGGCCTGTTCCTCGACCATCGTCCGGTTCGCCGAATGCTTGGCGAGATGGCGGCGGGCAGGCGCTTCCTCAACCTCTTCTGCTATACGGGGGCCGCCACCGTGCAGGCGGCGCTGGGTAGCGGGGAGGCAGGCGGTGCCTCGGAGAGCGTCAGTGTCGACCTCTCCAACACCTATCTGCAATGGGCGCGAGATAACTTCGCCCTCAACCGTCTCGATCCGAGCCGGCATCGCGTGGTGCGCGAGGATTGCCTGCGCTGGCTGGAGCGTGCCAACGCCGAGTTCGATCTGATCTTCATGGATCCGCCCACCTTCTCCAACTCCAAGAAGATGGAGGACACCCTGGATATCCAGCGCGACCATGGCCGGCTGGTTCGCCTGGCCATGGCGCGCCTGGCGCCGGGTGGGACGCTGGTGTTCTCCAACAACCAGCGCCGCTTCAAGCTGGATGCCGATCTGGTCGATCACTACGCGGTGAAAGAGATCTCTGGGCAGACCTTCGACCCCGACTTTGTGCGCAACCCCGATCTGCACCATGTCTTCCTGATCCGTCATCGAGAGGACGGGGGCGAGTCGGCATGATCCAGCTGACCCTCTATACGACGCTGGGGTGTCATCTCTGCCAGCAGCTGGAGGGGCTGCTGGCGCAGCTATCTCGTGAGCCGATAGGGCTCGAGCGAGTCGAGATCAGCGAGGATGATCTCCTGCTGGCTCGCTACGGGGTGCGAATTCCGGTGCTGATGGATGCCGCAGGCAACGAGCTCGACCGCGGCTTCGAGCCGGAGCGCCTGGCGGCCTGGCTCGAGGCGCGTGGCTGGCTGGATGATAAGGCCTGGCAGGCGCTGCGTCGTCGACTCAACGGTGAGGACGAGGCACCTGAAGCCTGTGGTTCGATAATGCGAGGTGGGCGGCGCTATCTGAGCTAAGCCGGCTTGAGCTTGAAGAGCGTCGCTTCGCTCCTGGAAGCGAGAAGCTTGAAGAAGGGGCTTGGCCCCCTGATGGGCCAACTCATGCTGCCTTCCAGCTTACGGCTCAAGTAGGGATAGCTGGCTCATGGCTTCTCGTCCCTCGGGGCTGTGATCCTCCACTTCCAGCACCTTGCGAAAGCCCCGTGATGCCTGGATGGTGGCCTCATCGGCCAGCCACATCAGGGTCTGCTCGCGGTCATCGGCCAGTTGGTGCTTAAGCCCGCCAAACTGGGTGCCGATCTGCCCCCAGGCGCGGCTGAAGATCCAGTCGCCAAACATGTCCTGGTGGATATGCACCAGGACATAGTCATGGTCGGTTTCCCAGCGAATGATCATCGAAGCTCCCGAGCTGCTCTGTGCCGGCCTGGACGGCGAGGTGATAAGGTAGGGCGTATTGTAATGCCTTGTCGGAGCTGGACAACGTCTTATGAAGATACTCGTCGATGCCAATGTGCCTGCCGCGGAGACGTGCTTCGCGGCACTGGGTGAGGTGGTGCGTCTGCCGGGCCGCGAGATCGATGCCGCGTCCTTGCGGGATATCGATGCCCTGGTGGTTCGCTCCATCACGCGGGTCGAGGAGTCTCTGCTCGCCGAGGCATCACGCTTGCGCTTCGTGGGCACCTGCACCATCGGGACCGATCATGTCGATACCCGGCTGCTGGCCGAACGCGGCATCACCTTCGCCAGCGCCCCGGGCTGCAACGCCGAGGCGGTGGTCGACTACGTGCTGATCAGCCTGCTGACGCTTGCCGAACGGCAGGGCTGGCGGCTTGCCGAGCGCCGGGTTGGCGTCGTCGGAGCCGGCAATGTAGGCGGGCGGCTGCTGGCGCGTCTCTCGGCCATGGGCGTTGACTGTCTGGCATGCGACCCGCCCCGGGTTGAAGCAGAGAGTGTCGAGGCGGAGCGTGCCGGGAGGGTGGGTGCCGAGGACGAGGCGTTGGCCGGCTTCGTGAGTCTGGATACCCTGATCGACGAATGCGACGTGTTCTGCCTGCATACCCCTCTGGTTCGCCAGGGTCCCCATGCCACCCACCATCTGCTGGATGCCGAGCGCATCGCCGCCCTGGCACCGGGGTCGTTGCTACTCAACGCCGGGCGCGGTGATTGTGTCGATGGCCAGTCACTGCGCGCCCGCCTGAGCGGAGAGGGAGATATCAGCGCAATTCTCGATGTCTTCGAGAATGAACCGGGCGTCGACGCCTCGCTGGCCGACCTTGCCGAAGTCGCCACACCGCATATTGCCGGCTACAGCCTCGACGGCAAGCTGCGCGGCACCCACCAGATCACTCGTGCGCTGTGTCGCGCCTTCGGCCTGCCGTGCCGGGTAACACTGGAGGAGCTGCTGCCGACGCCACCGCTGCGCTCCCTCGTGCTTGGTGAAGGGCTCGAACAGGAGGAGGCGCTGCGCCTGGCCATGCGAGCCGTCTACGACCCGCGCCGTGATCATGACTCTCTGAGGCGTGCTAGCCGCCGGCAGGGAATGGCCAGAGGCTTCGACGCCTGCCGGGCCACCTACCCCCTGCGCCGGGAATTCGCCACCCTGGAGGTGGCCCTGGCCGAAGAGGATCGGCACCTGGCCGAAGAGGATCGGCACCTGGCCGCATTGATGGTGGGGGCGGGGTTTCGTGTGGGGCGACGACTTGAGTGACAGGACGATTTTCTCCTCCTAACGCAGAGGGCCTGCCATTGGCGGGCCCTCTGTGGTGTTGCACTGGGGAGGCTTACTGTCGGTAGGCGGCTTCCTTGAGGGCGCGGATGCGGTCATCCAAGGGGGGGTGGCTGGCGAACAGGCGCTCAACCAACGAACGGGTCTGCCCCTTGGTGATGGCCATGGCGCGCAGGGTATCGGGCATCTGGTCGGGTAGCTCGGTCTCGGCCTTGAGGCGGGCGAGGGCGTTGATCATCGCGCCGGAGCCGGCCAGCTCGGCACCGGCAGCGTCGGCGCGATACTCGCGCAAGCGCGAGAACCAGGCGACGATGGCCGAGGCGGCGATGCCGAAGATGATCTCGGCGACCATCACCACGGCGAAGTAGCCCATGAAGCCCAGACCACCCTCGCCATCGCTGCGGGCACGCAGGAACTGGTCGACCAGCTGGGCGACCACCCGGGCGAAGAACATCACGAAGGTGTTCACCACACCCTGAATCAATGCCAGGGTGACCATGTCGCCGTTGGCCACATGGCCGATCTCGTGGGCCAGCACCGCGCGCACCTCCTCCGGACGCATGCGGTTGAGCAGGCCGGCGGAGACCGCCACCAGGGCGTCATCCTTGTTCCAGCCGGTGGCGAAGGCGTTGGACTGCTGGGCCGGGAAGATACCGACCTCCGGGGTCTTGATGCCGGCATCCCGGGCCAGCTCCGCCACGGTGTCCACCAGCCACTTCTCGGTGGCGTTGGAGGGCGTCTCGATGACCACGGTGCCGGTGCTGCGCTTGGCCATCCACTTGGAGATGAACAGCGAGACCATCGAGCCGGCCATGCCGAAGATGAAGCAGAAGATCAGCAGGCTCTGGAAGTTGATGCCCTGGCCGCTGAGGTAGCTGTCCACGCCCAGCAGGCGCAGGGTGACACTGGCCACCAGCAGTACTGCCAGGTTGGTGGCCAGGAAGAGCAGGATTCGCATCATGTCGGTGGATCTCCATCGATCATCGAAAGGAAGCCGCCCGATGTGGGCGGCAGGAACAGGCTATTGGTTAGATACGACCAGGCGGTGCGGGTTTCAAGCCCCGGGTTCGCCCGGCTCGTGAGGGAGTTACTGGCGATAGCGCGACAGGAAACGGGCGAAACGGTCCAGGGCATCGCCGAGCTGGTCGGCCCAGGGCAGGGTGACGATCCGCACATGGTCGGGGTCCGGCCAGTTGAAGGCGGTCCCCTGGACCAGCAGGATCTTCTCCTGCAGCAGCAGGTCGAGCACCAGCTGCTGATCGTCCTGGATGTTGTAGACCTTGGGGTCCAGGCGCGGGAAGGCGTAAAGCGCTCCCTTGGGCTTCACGCAGGAGACGCCGGGGATGGCGTTGAGCTTTTCAAAGGTGATATCGCGCTGGGCCCGCAGGCGGCCGCCGGGCAGGATCAGATCGTTGATCGACTGGTAGCCACCGAGGGCGGTCTGGATGGCATGCTGGGCCGGCACATTGGCGCACAGGCGCATGGAGGCGAGCATGGTCAACCCCTGGATGAAGTCGGCGGCACGCTGCTTGGCGATGTTGCCGGAGAGGATCATCCAGCCCGAGCGGAAACCGGCACAGCGGTAGCTCTTGGAGAGACCGTTCAGGGTGACGACCAGCTGGTCCTCGCCGGCCAGGGCGCCGGTGGAGACGTGTTCCACGTCGTCGTAGAGGATCTTGTCGTAGATCTCGTCGGAGAACACCACCAGATCGTGCTGGCGGGCGATCTCGAGCAGTTCACGCACCACCTCCGGGGGGTAAACCGCCCCGGTGGGGTTGTTGGGGTTGATGATCACGATCGCCCGGGTGTGGGCTGTGACCTTGGCGCGGATATCGTCTAGGTCCGGTGCCCAGTCCGCCTGTTCATCGCACAGGTAGTGCACGGCATGGCCGCCGGAGAGGTTGGCGGCGGCGGTCCACAGCGGGTAGTCGGGCGCCGGTATCAGTACCTCGTCGCCGTCGTTAAGCAGTGCCTGGAGCGTCATAACGATGAGCTCGGAGACGCCGTTGCCGATATAGATATCCTCGATTCCCACGCCCGGGATCTCCCGGCGCTGGCACTCCTGCATGATCGCCTTGCGCGCCGAGTAGAGCCCCTTGGAGTCGCAATACCCCTGGGCCGTGGGCAGGTTGCGCATCACATCCTGCAGGATCTCCTCGGGGGCCTCGAAGCCGAATGGCGCGGGGTTGCCGATGTTGAGCTTGAGGATGCGCTGGCCTTCCTCTTCCAGGCGCTTGGCGTGGTCGAGTACCGGACCGCGGATGTCGTAGCAAACATTATGCAGCTTGTGGGATTTGCGAAGCGGAGGGGTGTCCATGTCGTTCGGTGTCCTGGTCGGCGAGGGCGATAGGATTAGAGGGTGTCTGGATCGGCATCATCGTCGCCGTCCGGCTCCAGGGCGGGCTCGGGCGGGATATCATCCGGGGTTTCCAGGGTCAGGCGACCGAGCTTGCCGTCGCGCAGTTCATGCAGCAGCACCTCGGCGCCACGGTGCAGGTCCACTTCACCGCCGGGACGCAGGCCACCGCGCTTGGCGGCGATTTCGGTCAGGATCGCATGACCGTCGAACCCGGCCACGGCGAGCAGGTCCACTCGCGTCGGGCCATCGGCCTCTACCCGGTCGGCATCAGGGTTGGCCTGGTAGCCGGGCAGCGCCTTGAGCCGGTAGCGTGCCGTGAGGGCCTCGGGGTAACGCCTGGCCAGTTCGGCGGCGGTGACCATGGCGACATCCACGTAGTCGATGGCAGTGTCACGGATGGCACCGCTGGCCGCCAGGCGGTAGGCGCTGGCCTGGTCCTCGATCTTGGGCCAGAGGACCCCGGGGGTATCGATAAGGGCCACGCGCCCGTTGATGCGAACCTTCTGCTGGCGTTTGGTCACCGCGGGCTCATTGCCGGTCCTGGCGATGCTCTTGCCGGCCAGGCCATTGATCAGGGTCGACTTGCCAACATTGGGGATGCCCATCACCATCACGCGCACGTCTCGGTCGGCGCGAATCTGGCCGGCAAGCTCATGGCAGAGCTTGGGGATGCGCTTGAGCTCCTTGACCCTGGTGGTGGTCACGGCGAGCGCTCGCATATCGGGCTGGGCGTCGAAGTGGGCGGTCCACTCCCGGGTTCGCTCCGGGTCGGCCAGGTCGGCCCGGGAGAGGATCTTGAGCACCGGCTTGTGGCGCGTCAGTTCCGCCAGCATGGGGTTGGCGCTGGAGTAGGGCAGGCGGGCGTCGAGGACCTCGACCACCACGTCGATCTCCGGCAGCGCCTCGGTGATCTGACGCCGCGCCTTGTGCATGTGTCCCGGGTACCAGCCGAGCATGGGCCTCTCCTGCCTGTAGAAATCGGCCGCCCATGTTAGCAGATACACGGCCCTGTCAGGGGCACCCTGGGTCATCGCAGATGGCGGTATCGCTCAAGGCTGTTCTGGCGACAGGCCGACGAGGGGGCGCTACGAGTACTTCCCTGTAGGCTACCTCGGCCATACCTGGTCCTCGGACCCCCTCTCCGACCTGCCCCCGGCGCCTTTCACTATCAGCCTGTCAGTAACTGCGATACTGCTGGAGGGCACCCGGGCCGATTACGCGGCCTACTCGCCGGCGTGGAAGTCGAGCGCCACGGAGTTGATGCAGTAGCGCAGGCCGGTGGTCTCGCGTGGGCCGTCGGGAAAGACGTGCCCGAGATGGGCGTTGCAGCGCGCACAGGTCACCTCGGTGCGGCGCATGCCGTGGGAGGTGTCGAAGTGCTCCTCCACGCAGGAAGGGGTCATGGGACGGTCGAAGCTTGGCCAGCCACAGCCCGCGTCGAACTTGTGCTCGTTCTCAAACAGTGGCGCGTTACAGCAGACACAGTGGTAGATGCCGTGCTCGTCGCTGACCCGGTAGTCGCCGCTGAAGGGAGGTTCGGTGCCCTTCTCGCGGGTGACGCGGTACTGTTCCGGGGTAAGCGTCTCGCGCCATTCGGCGTCGGGCTTGTCGATCTTCAAGGGCATGGGGCTCTCCTTGTCATCGGGGTGATGCCTCCATTGTGGCATGCACGCGGCCGGGCGGGGGAGTCCCCCCTCGGCAAGGATTCACGTCCCCTCAACGCAGTCGCCCCCGGTGGTGTGCCGGGGGCGACTGGCGTCGAGCGTGGACTGGAGCGGTGAAACGTTAGACGTTGAAACGGAAGTGGATCACGTCGCCATCCTTGACGATGTACTCCTTGCCTTCCAGGCGCCACTTGCCGGCGTCCTTGGCACCCTGCTCGCCACCCAGCGTGACGAAGTCCTCGTAGGCGACGACCTCGGCGCGGATGAAGCCCTTCTGGAAATCGGTGTGGATCACGCCGGCGGCCTCGGGGGCGGTGGCACCCACCTTCACGGTCCAGGCGCGCACCTCCTTCACTCCGGCGGTGAAGTAGGTCTGCAGACCGAGGAGGGCGTAGCCGGCACGGATGACGCGATCGAGACCGGGCTCTTCCATGCCCATCTCGTCGAGGAACATGGCGCGCTCCTCGTTATCCAGCTCGGCGATCTCGGCCTCGAGCTGGTTGCACACCGGTACCACCACGGCCCCTTCTTCCGCCGCGATCTCCCGGACCACGTCCAGGTAGGGGTTGGACTCGAAGCCGTCCTCGTTGACGTTGGCGATGTACATGGTGGGCTTGAGGGTCAGGAAGCCGAAGCCCTTGAGCTGATGCTGCTCCTCCTCGTCCAGCCCGAAGCTTCTCAGCGGCATGCCCTCGGCCAGGTGGGGCTGGATGCGCTCGAGGATCGCCTTGGTGGCGATGGCCTCCTTGTCACCGCCCTTGGCCACGCGGACCAGGCGCTGGATGGCGCGCTCCACGGTGTCGAGGTCGGCCAGCGCGAGTTCCATGTTGATGATCTCGATATCGGCACGCGGGTCGACCTGGTTGGCGACATGGATCACGTTGTCGTTATCGAAGCAGCGCACCACATGGGCGATGGCCTGTGTCTCGCGGATATTGGCCAGGAACTTGTTGCCAAGACCCTCGCCCTTGGAGGCGCCGGCGACCAGACCGGCGATATCGACGAACTCCATCGTGGTAGGCAGCACCTTCTGCGGCTTGACGATCTCCGCCAGCTTGTCGAGTCGCGGGTCGGGCATCGGCACGATGCCCACGTTGGGCTCGATGGTGCAGAAGGGGAAGTTCTCGGCGTCGATGCCGGACTTGGTCAGCGCATTGAAGAGGGTCGACTTGCCGACATTCGGCAGGCCGACGATACCGCAGTTGAAACCCATGGGATCATCCTGGAAAGCGTGTACGCGAGTGAAAAGTAGCGAGTATTCTACTCGACCGAGCGGTAAGCCATAAGCGGTAAGCCGTAAGAAAGCCCATCCGGCCAGCAAAGGGGATGACTTACATCGTATAGCCTTCAGCCTATGGCTGGCCTGTCAGCCGGCGGCTGAAAAGCTGTGCAGCCGGTTCATGGCCTTGGTCCAGTGGCCGTCGATGGCATCGGGCAGGGTGGCCAGGCTCTCGTCGATGGCGGCCTCGATGGCGATATGCTCGGCCTTTCCGGGGCGGCCCAGCACGTAGTTCGTGACCTGGCGCGAGTCGCCAGGGTGGCCGATGCCGAGGCGCAGGCGGTGGAAGTCTCGCGTGTTGCCCAGGGCGCTGATGATATCGCGCAGGCCATTATGGCCACCATGGCCACCGCCGGTCTTGAGCCGGGCACTACCCGGCGGCAGGTCGAGCTCGTCATGAACGACCAGCAGCTCATCGGGTGCCAGCTTGTAGAATTGACAGAGGGCCGCCACCGCACCGCCGCTGCGGTTCATGAAGGTGGTGGGGTTGAGCAGATGGAGGTCACGCCCCTCGAACTGGACCCTGGCATGCAGGCCCAGGAACTTGCGGTCGGCGCGCAGCTCACCGCCGGCGCGGCGCGCCAGGGCCTCCACCAGCCAGGCCCCGGCATTGTGGCGGGTGGCCTCGTAGTCGGCGCCGGGATTGCCCAGCCCGATGATCGCTCTGACCTGACTCATGTGTCACCTCCAAAAAAAATCAAGCGCCGGGGCGCTTGATCATCAGCAGAGGGGCCGCGCCAGGCGCGGCCCCGGAGCGGGTAAGGATTACTCCTCGCCCTGCTCGCCTTCTTCGCCGCCTTCGCCATCTTCCGCGTCATCACTCGCGGAGCGCACCTTGGCCTTGACGATGCTCAGGATCGGACCGTCGTGGTCTTCGCCCAGCGCCAGTGCCGGGATGGTGACGCCGGCCGGCAGGCTCAGGTCGGAGAGGTGCTTGATGGCACCGACCTCGAGATCGCTGATGTCGAACTCCAGGTAGTCGGGCAGGTCCTTGGGCAGACAGCTGATCTCGACGTCGGAAGCCAGCTGATGGAGCTCGCCGTCCTGGTCCTTGATGCCCACACAGGCCTCTTCACCGGCGAGGTGCAGCGGCACACGGGTGGTGAACTCCTGGTTGGCTGCCACACGCAGGAAGTCGGCGTGGGTGATCAGCGGCTTGAAGGGGTGACGCTGCAGGTCACGTACCACGACCTGCTCGCTCTTGCCGTCGACGACCAGGTTGATGATGGAGGAGAAGAACACCTCTTCCTCGATCGCCTTGTAGAAGGCAGCCTTCTCGACGGAGATCGGCTGTGGCTCCTTCTCGCCACCATAGATGATGGCGGGAACCTGCTCGTTCGCACGACGCAGGCGGCGGCTCGCACCTTTCCCCAGGTCGTTACGAACGCTGGCATTAAGAATAAAATCGGACATGGAATTGCCTCTTGCTTGAAGTAGGAAAGCGTCAGGGACCGCGACCAGAGCCCTGACACTTCCGGGTGCCCCGAGGGGCGCTTTCCGGCGCCTGTCGTGCCGAGGTGGAGCTCGCTGAGTGGAGCTCTCTCAGTGGAACATGGCGCTGACGGATTCTTCGTTGCTCACCCGACGGATCGCCTCGGCGATCAGGCCGGCGACGCTCAGCTGGCGGATCCTGCCGCTGCGGCACGCCGTCTCGGAGAGCGGAATGGTATCGGCGACGACGACCTCGTCGAGCACCGAACCGACGATATTGTCCACCGCCGGTCCCGAGAGAATGGGGTGGGTAGCGTAGGCCACCACGCGCTCGGCGCCGTGATCCTTGAGCGCTTCGCCGGCCTTGCACAGGGTGCCGGCGGTATCGATCATGTCATCTACCACGACGCAGTTGCGCCCTTCGATCTCGCCGATGATGTGCATCACCTGGGCCTGGTTGGCCGCGGGGCGACGCTTGTCGATAATGGCAAGGTCGGCATTGAGCTGCTTGGCGATGGCGCGGGCACGCACCACGCCGCCGACGTCAGGAGAGACCACCACCAGGTTCTCGTAGTTCTGACGCTCGATGTCATCGAGCAGGATCGGCGAACCGTACACGTTGTCGACCGGCACGTCGAAGAAGCCCTGGATCTGGTCGGCGTGGAGGTCCATGGTCATGACACGGTCGACGCCGGCCTTGACCATCATGTCGGCGACGATCTTGGCCGAGATCGGCACACGGGCGGAGCGCACGCGACGGTCCTGACGGGCATAGCCGAAGTAGGGCACCACGGCGGTGATCCGCGATGCAGATGCCCGGCGCAGGGCATCTATCATCAGGATCAGCTCCATCAGGTTCTCATTGGTCGGCGCACAGGTGGACTGCAGAACGAACACGTCCTTGCCGCGCACGTTCTCGTTGATCTCTACCGCTATCTCGCCGTCGCTGAACTGGCCGACCGTGGCATTGCCCTGGCGGGTGTCCAGACTCTCGGCGATCTTGCGGGCGAGTTCGGGATTGGCATTCCCGGCGAAAACCATCAATTTTGACACGCGCAGCCACCTATGCAGTGTGTTGGGTCATCGGGGGGATGATCGTCTGTGATCAGCGATCCAGAGCGTCATGCAGCGGAGAACGGTTCAAGCCGCGGGCCTTGAAGGCTTGCCAGCGGCCATCGATCTCACCCAGCAACCGGTCGGCTTCCTGTTCGTCTGCCAGACGGGCGAAGACGCAGGCACCGGTGCCGGTCAGCATGCTGGGGGCACGTCGAGCCAGCCAGTCCAATGCCGAGGATACCGCTGGATAGAGCGACCTGACTGTTGCCTCGCAGTCGTTGCGCCAACTGGACGCTCCCCCCTGCAGGGCGCGCGCCATGGTAATAGGGGGGGTGTGGCGTGTCAATTCAGGAGCCTTGAAGACAGCCGGTGTCGCCACCTCGATGCCGGGGTGAACCACCACGAACCAGGGCGTGTCGAGGTCCACCGGGGTGAGGCGTTCGCCGACGCCTTCGGCCCAGGCGGCATGGCCGTGCACGAAGACCGGCACATCGGCGCCGAGGGTCAGGCCCAGCTCGGCGAGACTGTCGAGCGACAGCCCCAGGCCCCAGAGGGCATCGAGGCCAAGCAGGGTGGTGGCGGCATCCGAGCTGCCACCGCCCAGGCCACCTCCCATGGGCAGGCGCTTCTCGAGATGAATGTCGGCGCCCAGAGTGCAGCCGCTCCGCTCCTGTAGCAGGCGTGCCGCGCGCACGATGAGGTTCTGCTCGTGGGGGACACCGGCAACTTCCGGCGCAAGGCGGATCTCTCCGTCTTCGCGTCGGGTGAAATGCAGGGTGTCATCGCGATCGAGGAACTGAAACAGCGTCTGCAGCTCGTGATAGCCGTCGGGGCGGCGGCCGGTGATATGCAGCATGCGGTTGAGCTTGGCGGGGGCGGGCAGGCGAAGGCTCGCGCCTTGGGCGCTGTGTTCAGGCATCGTCGACCACCGGGCGCCACTCGTTGATCACCAGGGTGACGCGTAGATCCCCGTAGTGCATTACCAGCCGGCGTGGCAGCCACAGGTCGTCGGTATGGGTCCAGTCTCGGTAGTCGATCTCCCAGCCGGCCTGTCGTAGTCGAGCCGGGAACCCCAGCTCGTCCTTCTCGAGTCGATAGGGGTGACCGTCACCTGGCAGGCCACGCACCCAGTCGGACAGGGCGCCGAGCGGCAGCGACCAGCCCAGCTGCTGCTCCATCAGCGCCTCGGGGGTTTCGGCCTCGAAGCGTCCCTCCGAGGTGGTCATCGAGAAGCGTCCCTCGCGCCCCTCCAGGGTGCTGCGGCCGCTGCCGAAGGGCCCGCTGATCAGCAGTCGGTAGTAGTGGGGGTGCTGGCTCCAGTCGAGGTTGGCGCTGGTGGAGTCCTCGGGAGTGCGCAGTCCGGCCTTGCCGGCCAGCCGCCAGGTATCCAGTGATTCGAGGCGCTGCTGCTGGGTCTGCCACTGCCCCGAGGTACGCTGCCCTTCGGGGAGTGGTGCCTGGCGTGCACAGCCGGCGACCAGGGTCAGCAGCAGGGTGGCGATGACAAGCGGCGAGTAGTGACGTTGCATGGTGGTCTCGTGGTCAGTTGGGTGTGGTGGCGGGAGCCAGCTCGGGGATCCGGCGCAGCAGGTCGTCGATCAGTGGGTGCTCATCGAGGCGCTCGAGTACCTCGCGGATCAGATCCCGGGCCTCGTCGCGTCTGTCCAGGGTCCATAGCACCTCGGCCAGGTGGGCGGCGATCTCTTGGTCGGGCATGGCGCCATAGGCTCGCTCGAGCCAGGGCAGGGCGCCCTGGGGGTCACCTTCGCGGTAGTGCACCCAGCCCAGGCTATCGAGGATTGCCGGGCTGTCGGGGTCGAGGGCATGGGCTCGCTCGATCAGTTCGCGGGCCTCGTCGAGGCGTGTCCTGGGTCCCTGGTCGACGAGGGTGTAGCCCAGGGCATTGAGTGCCAGGGCGCTATCGGGGTTATGTTCGATGATGCGCCGGAGGTCACGCTCCATGCCGTCCAGGTCACCCGCTTCCCAGGCGCGCATGCCGCGCAGATAAAGCAGCTGCTCGTCGGCAGGCGCGCGTGTCAGTTCGCGGTCGAGCAGGTCATCGGCCGTGTCGCCGAGCCCCTCACGGTCGAGCAGCTCCACCTCCAGGGCGACCAGGTCGCCATGGCTGTCGGCATGACGCAGCCGCTCGCTGCGCAGGAAGGCGCGGGCATCGTTCAGTCGGTCACTCTCCATCAGCATCTCGGCGGCACGCAGACGACTGAGCAGAAAGGCCTCCTCTGCCGGTACCTGACGGTAATAAAGCAGGGCGTTATCGATCTCGCCCTCGTCGCGGGAAATATCGCCCAGCAGCAGGAGCGCCTCGGCCGGGGGCTCGGGGAGCGCTGCCAGAGGCAGAAGCAGGCGCCGCGCCGGCTCTCGGTGTCCCTCCTCCAGGTAGAGACGCGCCAGACCGATGCGCAGTGCGTTATCGCCGGTGTGCTTCTCGAGCAGGGCTTCGGTCTGCACCTCGGCGGCGGCGACATTGCCCAGACGCAGCTCGCTTTGCGCCAGCAGGAGGATGAAGCGCGCATCGTCGGGCGAGACCGCGAGGCCGCGGCGCGCGGCGGCACGGGCGGCGTGGGGGTCGTCTGCTTCCTGGGCCAGCCGGGCTCGGGTCAGCCACAGGGCCGGCAGCTCCGGCGCCCGGGCATCGAGGCGCGCCAGGCGCCTCCTGGCGGCGGCGGTCTCCCCGGCGGCCACTTCGAGCATCGCGGTGGCGAGCTCGGCATCATGGCGGCGGGCATCCTCGGCGGCCGTGTCCAGATGGGCACGCAGCCGGGCCAGCAGGGGAGCCGGGGCGGCGTTGGTGGCCAGGGCGGCCTCCACCAGCGAAGAGATCTCGCTGTCGCCGCCTTCTCGAACCAGTGCCAGTCGCTGGCGCAGCGCTTCATCCCAGTCGCCGCGCTGCACGGCGAGGCCGGCTAGCAGTCGGGCCGGGGCGACGCTGTCGGGGGCCAGCCCCTGCCACTCCCTGGCGGCGCGGTCGAGCAGCTCGCGCTCATTGCCGAAGCTTGCGGCCAGTGCCGCCCGCTCTGCCAGGCCGGCGCTGCGGTAGCGCTGGCTGGCTGTGAGGTAGCCCTCGGCGGCACGCCGGTAGTCGCCGCGCTGGCCGGCCAGCTCCGCGGTGATCAGGCCGGCCAGACCCTCGGCATCCAGGCCCTGCTCGATAGGCGGGGCACCGACCAGCGGATCCTCCATCTCCTGGGGCGCGCCATCGTCGAGCGGCCACGACTGGCAGCCGGCCAGCAGTAGCGCCAGTGCCGACGTCGCCAGCGATTGAGGTGTCAGGGGGTAAAGGGCGCGGGCCATGGGTGTCTCGCTTGTGGTGCAGTGGTCTCAGCATAACGGCTCGGCCGGCGTGGGCAAAGGCACGCCCTGTCGACGCAACTGCCTTGTGCGGTGCTGTCATCTGGGATAGCCCCGATGGGCCGCCATCGGCTGACGGATGTGATAGAATCCATGCGCCTCGATTGCGAGGTCTTAATGGCCGCACACCCCACGTTCAAGATGCCCGACGCATGACGCTGCTTGCCCTTGGAATCAATCACCGTACCGCCACCGTCGAGGTGCGCGAACAGGTGGCCTTTGCCCCCGCCGAGCTCGATGCCGCGCTAGGTGAGCTGCGCGGCCTGCCCGAGGTCAAGGAGGCGGCTGTCCTCTCGACCTGCAATCGCACGGAACTCTACTGCGTGACAGAGTCCGAAGGCGAGGCAGCCGTTCTGGAGTGGCTGGGCCGTTTCCACGGCCTGCCGGTCGAGGATCTCACTCGGTGCGCCTACCATTATCTGGACAACGAGGCCGCCCGCCACCTGATGCGCGTAGCGGTAGGCCTGGACTCCATGGTGCTGGGCGAGCCGCAGATCCTCGGTCAGCTCAAGGACGCCTACCAGGCCAGCCGTCTGGGGAAAGGGCTCGGCAAGGAGCTGGAGTGCCTGTTCCAGCACACCTTCGCCGTGGCCAAGCAGGTGCGAACGGAAACCGGCATCGGCCGCAATCCGGTCTCGGTCGCCTATGCGGCGGTCAGCCTGGCGAGCCGAATCTTCGATGATTTCGGCCGTGCGCGAGCACTGCTGATAGGCGCCGGCGAGACCATCGAGCTGGTGGCCCGTCATCTGAAGGAGGCGGGTGTCAGCCAGCTGACCGTGGCCAACCGCACCCGCGAGCGTGGTGAACAGGTAGCCGCACCCCTGGGTGGCCAGGCGATCACCCTGGACGCCATCCCCGATGCCCTGGCCGAGGCGGATATCGTCATCTCCTCCACCGCAGCCCCGCTGCCGATTCTCGGCAAGGGCATGGTGGAGCGGGCGCTGAAGAAGCGTCGTCACCGACCGATCTTCATGGTCGATATCGCCGTACCCCGGGATATCGAGCCCGAGGTGGGGCAGCTCGCCGACATCTTCCTCTATACGGTGGACGACCTTCAGGAGGTGATCGCCGAGAACCGCCGCCACCGCCAGGTCGCGGCCGACCAGGCGGAGTCGCTGATCGAGCACGGCGTGGGCGCCTGGCAGCACGACCGGCGCATCCGCAGCGGGGGCGAGCTGATTCACGACTATCGCTCCCGGGGTGAGGCGCATCGCGACCACTCTCTGGAACAGGCGCTGACGCGTCTGGCGCGTGGCGAGGACCCCGAGGCAGTGGTTCGGCGACTGGCCCATCAGCTGACCAACCGGCTGCTGCATGGCCCCACCGTGGCGCTGCGCGAGGCCGCCTCTGCCGAGCGCCACGATCTGCTCGAGGCGGCCAGCGTGCTGCTGCTCGAGGCGACCCCCGATACGACCACCCGATAGGATCGACGAATGAAAGCTTCCCTGCGCCAGCGTCTCGACGACTTCGGCGAGCGCTTCGAGGAGCTCGCCGCCCTGCTGGCGGCGCCCGAGGTGATCGGCGACCAGGCCCGTTTCCGCGACTACTCCCGTGAATACGCCGAGCTCGAGGCTCTGGTGGAAACATGGCGTGAGTATCGTGCCGTGGAGGGCAATATCGAGGAAGCCGAGCTGCTCGCCTCCGACAGCGACCCCGAGATGCGCGAACTCGCCGAGATGGAGCTGAGCGACAGTCGCGAGAAGCGCGACGCCCTGGAGGGGGAGCTCAAGCGCCTGCTGGTGCCCAAGGACCCCGATGATGGCCGCGGTGTCTTCCTGGAAGTCCGGGCGGGCACCGGTGGTGACGAGGCGGCGCTATTTGCCGGTGACCTGTTCCGCATGTACTCGCGCTACGCCGAAAAGCATGGCTGGAAGGTGGAGGTGGTCAGCGCCAACCACGGTGAACAGGGTGGCTACAAGGAGGTCATCGCGCGCATCAAGGGGGAGGGGGCCTATGCCCGGCTCAAGTTCGAATCCGGCGCCCACCGTGTGCAGCGCGTGCCGGCCACCGAGTCCCAGGGGCGCATCCACACCTCGGCCTGTACCGTGGCGGTAATGCCCGAGGTGGATGCGGTGGGCGACATCGATCTCGACCCCAGCGACCTGCGTGTGGATACCTTCCGCTCCAGCGGCGCCGGCGGCCAGCACGTCAACACCACCGATTCGGCGATCCGCATCACCCATCTCCCGAGCGGTGTGGTGGTGGAGTGCCAGGAGGAGCGTAGCCAGCACAAGAATCGCGCCAAGGCGATGTCGCTGCTGGCCGCCCGTCTCAAGCAGCACGCCGTGGATAGCCAGCGTCAGCAGCAGGCCGATACGCGGCGTAGTCTGGTCGGCTCCGGGGATCGCAGTGAGCGCATCCGCACCTACAACTTCCCCCAGGGGCGGGTCACCGATCACCGCATCAACCTGACGCTCTACAAGCTCTCCGAGGTGATCGGTGGCGAACATCTCGACGAGGTGATCGAGCCCCTGATCCACGAATACCAGGCCGAACAGCTCGCCGCCCTGCAGCAGGAGGCCTGATGACCCTCGATGCCCTGCTGGCCCAGTCCTCGGCCAGACTGAGTGCGGCCGGCTCCCCCACGGCGCGCCTCGATGCCGAGGTTCTGCTCTGCCATGTACTGGGCGTCGAGCGCACCTGGCTCTATACCTGGGGCGATCGTCGAGCCGATGTCGAGGCGGCGGCTCGCTTTCGAGCGCTGGTGGCACGTCGCGAGTCGGGGGAGCCGGTGGCCTATCTCACCGGCGAGCGGGAGTTCTGGGGCCTGCGCCTGGCGACCGACCCCAGCACGCTGATCCCACGGCCCGACACCGAGATCCTGGTCGAGTCCGCCCTGTCGCTGGCGGAAGAACCCGAGGGCAGGCTGCTCGACCTGGGCACCGGCAGCGGGGCCATCGCCCTGGCCTTTGCCAGCGAGCGCCCCGCCTGGCGAGTGCTGGGCCTGGATATCCGTCCCGAGGCGGTCGCCCTGGCACAACACAACGCCTCACGACTTGCTCTTGCCAACGCGGAGTTCCGCGAGAGCGACTGGTTCGCCGTTCTGAAGGACGAGGAGAGCAGAACACGCTTCTCTCTGATCGTCTCCAATCCGCCTTACCTCGCCGAGGATGACCCCCACCTGGCCATGGGGGATGTGCGTTTCGAGCCACGCTCGGCGCTGGTGGCCGATGGCGACGGGCTGGCGGACCTGCGCCACCTGGTGACGATGGCGCGGGAGCACCTGCTACCCGGCGGCTGGCTGCTGCTGGAGCATGGCTGGAGCCAGGCTTCGGCGGTGCGCGAGGCACTCGTGGCGGCAGGTTACTGCGAGGTAGCCAGCCGCCGGGATCTCGGCGGCCATGAGCGGGTCAGCCTGGGGCGACGACTGCCTTGATTGGCCGGCTGGCCGTGGAGGGTAGAGCCAGTCGAGGCGCTCTCGGCGAGTCAGACCAAGCGTTGATAGCCGTCGATGCTTTCCTGTGGTACACCTTTTGCAGATGATATTTCCGTTAGCTGCCGTGATGCAGGGTGAATCCTGGTGGATTCTGCTGTTGCGGCGGCGCTAATGCCCCTTCGACGGTGTCCCTCACTCCATGAAAGCCAAGACTCGTACCCTCGATCGCATCGACCTGAAGATCCTGCGCTGCCTGCAGGAGAACGCCCGCATCTCCTATGTCGACCTCGCCAGCCAGGTGGGGCTCTCCACCACGCCCTGCCTGGAGAGGGTCAAGCGGCTGGAGCGTTCGGGGGTGATCCGTGGCTACCGGGCGGTGCTTGATCCTCGGGCCCTCAAGGCCAATCTGCTGGTGTTCGTCGAGATCAGCCTGGAGACCCAGTCGCCGGCGGTATTCGACGAGTTCCGTCGCGCCGTGGCGCGCCTGCCGCAGATCCAGGAGTGCCATCTGGTCTCGGGGCAGTTCGACTATATCCTCAAGTGTCGCATTCCCGAGATGTCCGCCTATCGTCAGCTGCTGGGTGATGTGGTGCTGACCCTGCCCGGGGTCAAGGAGTCCAAGAGCTATGTGGTGATGGAGGAGGTCAAGGAGGAGTTCTCCCTTCACATCCCCGATATCGAGGAGCTTGAACACAAGTGAGTCGCGCCATGAATGACCAGGAACTGCTGCGTTACAGCCGCCAGATCATGCTGGAGTCCATCGACATCGAGGGCCAGGAGCGCCTGCTCGCCAGCCATGTTCTGATCGTCGGCGCCGGTGGGCTCGGTTCGCCGGTGGCCCTCTACCTGGCTGCTGCCGGGGTCGGACGGTTGACCCTGGCCGATGCCGATGAAGTCGAACTCTCCAACCTGCAGCGCCAGATTGCCCATGGCGAAGCGGACCTCGGGCGCAACAAGGCCGATTCGGCGCGCGAAGCGGCGCAGGCGCTCAACTCGGGATGTTGCATCGAGACGCTCACCGACCACCTGCAGGGGGAGAGCATGGCGGCGGCGGTGGCCAGCGTCGATGCGGTACTCGACTGCACCGATCGCTTCTCCAGCCGTTATGCAATCAACGCCGCCTGCCGCGCGGCCGGGGTGCCGCTGATCTCCGGCGCGGCGATCCGCTTCTCTGGCCAGCTGGCGGTATTCGATCATCGCGACCCCGACAGCCCCTGCTATGCCTGTCTCTATCCGCCCGATGGGCAGGGCGATGAGGCGCTCTCCTGTGCCGAAAGTGGCGTGGTGGCACCGCTGGTGGGACTGGTCGGAAGCTTTCAGGCACTCGAGGCGATCAAGCTGCTGAGCGGCGCCGGCTCGACTCATCAGGGGCTCTCCACCTTCGATGGACTGAGCGGTGAGTGGCGCCGCTTCGGTATCTCCCGCGACCCCGCCTGCGCCACCTGCGGCGATCGAGCGTCTTCCCCGTGATGGTGGCTTCCTGACGCGGTTGGCAACGCACCGGGTTCGGGTCTGGTGTCCTGCTGGCGGGTGATCCGGGGCTGAGCTGGAACTGAGATTGAGCTGAGTAGATGGCTCTCCATGTGACGCCTCGGGGGCTTGTGGCGTGGCGGAGCGGGGTAGAGTGTTATTGAATACTTGACATCAACGTGTCGCCTGGTATCAAACTGACACTCAGCCAGCACTCTCGTGACAACCGCATGACAACAACGACAATATCCCATCAGCGCCCAACCCCGGGGAGCCTGCATGACCGACCACGCTGCACCGCCGAGTTCCTGGTATCGAGACTCCATCGCCGTCGACCCTGGCCCCTGCCTACCCCTTGAGGGGGAGGTGCGTGCCGATGTCTGTGTGGTTGGTGGGGGGATCACCGGCTGCTCGGCGGCCCTGGAGCTGGCCGAGCGGGGCTATTCGGTGGTGTTGCTGGAAGCCGGCGAGATCGGACACGGCGCAT
Source organism: uncultured Halomonas sp. (assembly GCF_947501415.1). Lineage (GTDB taxonomy): Bacteria > Pseudomonadota > Gammaproteobacteria > Pseudomonadales > Halomonadaceae > Halomonas. Next base: position 49,375 of record NZ_CANMVL010000001.1, read on the forward strand.
CGGGGCGCAGCGGCGGGCAGATCCTGCCGGGCCTGGGCACCGATATGGCCACGGTGGAGAGGGCACTGGGGCAGGAGGCCGCCCGCGATATATGGCGCCTGAGCCGCGAGGCAGTGGCGTTGACCGCCGAGCGTGTCGAGCGTCATGCCATTCCCTGTGATCTTGAGTGGGGCTACCTGCATGCGGCGGTCAAGGAGCGTCATGTGCGCGAGCTGGCCGAGTATCGTGATCGCATGGCTCGCGACTATGACTATCACGAACTGGAGATGCTCGAGGGCGAGGCGCTGCGCGAACGGGTGGTCACCGATGCCTATCCGGCCGCCCTGTATGAATCCGCGGCCGGCCATCTGCATCCGCTCAACTACACCCTGGGCCTGGCCCGTGCCGCACGCGATGCAGGGGTGAGCATTCACCAGCATAGCGTCGCCGTGGCGATCGAGCGCGGCCAGCCGGCCTGCGTACGCACCGCCACCGGCCGGGTCACCGCCGACTTCGTGGTGCTGGGGACCAATGCCTACCAGGCAGGCCTGGTGCCGGAGCTATCGGGGAGGGTGATGCGCGCCGCCAACTACATGATCGCCACGGCCCCGCTCAGCGAGTCCCAGGCGGCCAGGGTGCTCCCCCATAACGATGCCCTGTCGGATGCCAACTTCGTGCTCGACTACTATCGCCTTTCCGGCGATCGCCGGCTGATCTACGGCGGCGAGGTCAGCTATGACGGCCGCGAGCCCAGGGGCATCCAGGCGCGCATGGATGCCAAGATCGCGCGGCTCTTCCCGGTGCTCGAGGGGATTCCCATCGAATATCGCTGGGGGGGCGACGTGGCCATCACCTTGAATCGTGCACCGGACTTCGGCCGCCTGGGTGGCAACCTCTACTACGCCCAGGGCTACTCCGGTCACGGCATGGCACTCGCGGGGCTGGCCGGGCGGCTGATGGCCGAGGCCATCGCCGGCCAGGCCGAGCGATTCGATGCCTTCGCCGCCATGCCTCACCGGCATTTTCCCGGCGGCTCCCTGCTGCGCACCCCTCTGTTGGTGCTGGCCACCACCTTCTACAAGCTTCGCGACCGGCTCTGATGGGGAGATAGGATGTTATGGCCTTCGACGCCACAACGAGCGACGCCATCACGACCGACTCCCCACCAGCCGATTCCATAACAGCCGATTCCACAAGAACAGAGAGCAAGCCGATGACCGATACCCTGACCCTGGAGGCCGCCGACATCTCTTCAACCGAGGTGGATGAGCCGACTCGCGAGGCCTCTTCCATCCAGATGCAGGGGCTGCATAAACGCTTCGGCCGCAACACCGTGGCGCTGGATGGTGTCGACCTGGTAATCGAAGCGGGGGAGTTCTTCACCCTGCTGGGCCCCTCGGGGTGCGGCAAGACCACACTGCTGCGTATTCTCGCGGGCCTCGAGGAGGCCGATGACGGGCGCCTGGCCATCGGCGGCCGCGACGTTACCGAGGTGCCGCCCCATCAGCGCAGCGTCAATACCGTCTTCCAGTCCTATGCGCTCTTCCCGCATCTCTCCGTGCGGGAGAACCTGGCCTTCGGGCTCAAGATGCGCGGCATGCCCCCCGAGCAGCGCGAGGCACGCGTCGCCAGGATCGCCGAATTCATCCAGCTGGGTGACCTGGTGGAGCGGCGCGTCGACCAGCTCTCCGGTGGGCAGCGTCAGCGCATCGCCCTGGCCCGGGCGCTGGTCAATGAGCCCGACGTGCTGCTGCTCGATGAGCCCCTGTCGGCGCTCGATGCAGGCCTGCGCAGCCAGCTGCAGGTGGAGCTGTTGCGGGTCCAGAAGCGTCTGGGCATGACCTTCGTGTTCGTGACCCATGACCAGGACGAGGCGATGGTGATGTCCGACCGCATCGCGGTGCTCAACGGCGGCGTGATCCAGCAGGTCGGACCACCCCGGGAGGTCTATGAGCATCCTGCCAATGCCTTCGTGGCGCGGTTCATGGGCCATGACAATCTCTATCCCATCAACGCCCGGGATGGCGACCGACTGACCACGCCCCTGGGCGTGCTCAGCGCCGAGGCGGCCGGGGAGGGCGACCTGCTGTTGATTCGTCCCGAGACCCTGGATCTGCTACCTGGCGAACAGCCCGGCGACAACCGTCTGCCGGCCACCGTGACCGAACGGCTCTATCGCGGCAGCCATGCGGAGTACCGGCTCGAGGTGGGTGAGACCACGCTGCAGGCGACCCTGAACAACCGCGGTCGACGCCTGCCCGAGGTAGGCGACCGGGTCACCGTGTCGGTGGCGTCGGAAGACCTGGTCACCCTGAGTGAATAAGGAGCCACCCATGTCCTATGCCGGCGTGACCCCATCGGCCCGCAGCCGGGCCATGGTGCGCGAGAGTCGCCACCTGCTGTTCACCGTGGCACCGGGTGCCATCTGGATCATCATCTTCCTGGTGCTCCCCAGTGCCTATCTGATGGGGGTGGCCTTCATGACGAACGGTCCCTATGGGCTGCCCGAGATGCCGCTGTCGCTGGGGTCCTTCGAGCGCCTGGCCGGTTTCGGTTTTCTCGGCTGGAGCCCGGGTAACCTCTATACCCTGCTGCGCTCGCTCTGGCAGACCCTGGTATCCACCGGCCTGGTGGTGCTGGTGGCCTACCCCATCGCCTATTACATCAGCACCTGCCGCGAGAAGTGGCGACCGATCATGCTGCTGCTGGTGGTGGTACCCAGCTGGACCAATCAGGTGATACGTACCTTCGGCTGGATGAACCTGCTGGCACCTGGCACTCCGCTCTCCAGCCTCGCCGAAGGACTGGGATTGATCGCGCCCAACATGGGGCTCTATCCCTCCAACTTCGCCGTTACCCTGGGGCTGGTCTACAACTTCCTGCCGTTCATGGTGCTACCGCTCTACGCCGCCTTCGAGAAGCTCGACACCGCCCAGGTGGAGGCCGCTCAGGATCTTTACGCCTCGCCGGTGCGTGCCTTCTGGCATGCGGTCTTCCCTCAGACCCTGCCGGGGCTTCTGGCCGGCGTCGTGCTGGTGGCGATCCCTGCCTTCGGCATGTACGTGATTCCCGAGCTGCTGGGAGGGGGCAAGGGCATGATGCTCGGCAATCTGGTGGCCAACCAGTTCTCGGGCGGGGCCAACTGGCCGCTCGGTGCGGCCGGCGCGATCCTGATGCTGATCGCCACCTTCATCGGGCTTTACGCCATGCGTCGCATCGGCAAGCGTCTGGGTGGCGGGGAAGAGGTGGTGATATGAGAAAGCGCACACTCAAGCGAAGCCTGACCGGCTTCTGGTGGTTCACCCTGGCCTTCCTCTATCTGCCGCTGGCCGTGGTCGCCCTGTTCTCCTTCAACGCCTCCAACAGTGCCGCGCGCTTCACGGGATTTTCCTGGCGCTGGTACGAGCGATTGCTGGGCAACGAGGAGATCCTCTCGGCCTTCGCCAACAGCATGGTGCTGGCGATCGTCTCCTCGACCGTCGCGCTGGTGGTCGGCTGTCTGATCGGCTATGGCATGTATCGCCACCGCCATCGCAAGCTGGGCTGGTTGATCGTGTTGATCTATCTGCCCATCGTGCTGCCGGATATCGTCTTCGGCATCTCGGAAATGGCTTTCTTCGTGCAGGTCCACCGCCTGACCGGCTTCCTGCAGCCTGGCCTGGGCACCATGATCATCGCCCACGTCACCTTCCAGATTCCCTTCGTGGCGCTGATCGTCTACTCGCGCTTCGTGGGCCTGGACCCGACGCTGTTCGAGGCGGCCAAGGACCTCTACGCGACGCCCACCAAGCGCGTTATCCACTTCATGCTGCCGACCATCAAGCCGGCGCTGATCTCGGCCTTCTTCCTCTCCTTCACCCTTTCGGTGGATGACTTCGTCATCAGCTTCTTCACCGCGGGACCGGAGAGCGCGACCCTGCCGATCTATATCTGGGGCGCGATCAAGAAGGGGGTGTCGCCGGAGATCAATGCCATCGCCACCCTGATGATCGCGGCGGTCGCGATCGTCGCCGCCATCAGCCTGATCTTCAGCCGTCGCCGGCAGGCCTGAGCCGGCACTTGCCTTCACAGGGAAACCAGGAGAGTCATCATGACAATCAAAAAGAGTGCACTCGCCCTATCCATCGGTGCCGCGCTGCTGGCCGGCGGCGCCCAGGCCCAGGAGAACAAGCTCTACCTGTTCAACTGGACCGAATACATGGACCCCGAGATCATCGAGGCCTTCGAGGCGAAGCACGATGTCGAGGTGGTGCAGAACTACTTCAACTCGCTGCCGGAGATGCTCTCCAAGCTTCAGGCGGGTGGTGTCTCGCAGTACGACATCATCGTGCCTTCCAACTACTACGTGCCGAGGCTGATCAAGACCGGGCTGGTGCAGCCGCTGGACAAGTCGAAGCTCCCCAACTTCGACAACCTGATGGAACAGTTCAAGGACCCCGCCTTCGACCCGGGGGGCGAGTACACAGCGGCCTATCAGTGGGGCACCACCGGGGTGGTCTACAACAGCGAGACCTTCCCGGATGCACCCAAGAGCTGGTCGCTGCTCTTCGACCCCGAGGTCAATCCCGAATACCCCTTCGCGCTGATGGGAGATGGCCAGGTCAATCTGGGGGGAGCCTGTGCCTATCTGGGGCATGGCTACGACTGCACCGACCCGGAGGGATGGAAGGAGGCCGCGCGGCTGCTGATCGAGACCAAGAATCGAGAGACCTTCAGCGGTTTCAGCGACGGCACGCCACAGCTGCAGCAGCTGGCCCGTGGGGTGACCCATGCCGGCCTCACCTACAACGGCGACTACCTCTACTTCAAGGAGGAGGACCCCGAGACCTTCGCGTCGCTGGAGTTCATGATCCCTGATGAAGGTGCCGAGATGTGGGTCGACTCGATGATGATCACCGCCGAGGCCCCGAACCCTGACCTGGCGCACCAGTTCATCGATTTCATTCTCGACGCCGAAGTGGGTGCCCAGCTCTCCAACTTCAACTACTACGCCAGCCCCAACGCCGCGGCGGAGCCCTTTCTGGATGAAGTGCTGACCCAACCCCCGGTCCAGCCCACCGAGGCGGATATGGAGCGTCTGCGCTTCACCCCGAGCCTTGAGGGCGAGTCGCTGCAGGTGTTCCAGCAGCTGTGGTCGGAAGTGCAGTCGCGCTGAGTGGACGGCCCCGGTGAGCGGGGCCGCCTTTCCATAAGCAAGGACATTCCCCATGAGTAACCGACAGGAACAGCCGCTTCTCAACGACTGGTTCCAGAAACATGGCATTACCGAGGTCGAGTGCCTGGTCAGCGACCTGACCGGCATTCTCAAGGGCAAGATCATGCCCGCCGGCAAGTACCTCAACGGTGGACGCCCACGTCTGCCCGATTCGATCTTTATCCAGACCGTTACCGGGGGCTATCCCGACGACGAGGATATTCGCTTCTGGAACCAGACCGAGCGGGACATGGAGCTGGTGCCCGACCCCGGTGCCATCTACCTGGTGCCCTGGGCCGAGGATCCTACCGCGCAGATCATTCATGACTGCTTCTACCTGACCGGTGAGCCGGTGGATCTGGCGCCGCGGCATGTGCTCAAGCGGGTGTTGGGGCTCTACGCCGAGCGCGGCTGGAAACCGGTGATCGCGCCGGAGGTGGAGTTCTATCTGGTCAAGACCAACACCGACTCCGATTACCCGCTGGAGCCGCCCATCGGGCGCACCGGGCGACAGGAGAGCAGTCGCCAGTCATTCTCCATTGACGCGGTCAACGAGTTCGACCCGCTGTTCGAGGAGATGTATGACTACTGTGACGCCATGAGCCTCGACCTGGACACCCTGATCCACGAGGAGGGAGCGGGGCAGATGGAGGTCAACTTCCAGCATGGGGACCCGCTGGCACTGGCCGACCAGGTGGTGATGTTCAAGCGCACCCTGCGAGAAACCGCGTTGCGCCACGGCATGTATGCCACCTTCATGGCCAAGCCGATGGCCAATGAGCCCGGCAGCTCCATGCATATCCATCAGAGCCTGCTGGATAGCGAACGCGGCCACAATCTGTTCGCCGACGACGACGGCCAGCCCAGCCGGCTGTTCCACCACTTCATCGGTGGCCTGCAGAAGTACCTGCCGGCGGCGATGCCGCTGCTGGCGCCCAACGTCAACTCCTATCGTCGCCTGATGCGTACCGACAGCAGCGGCTCGGCGCCGATCAATGTGGAGTGGGGCATGGATAACCGCACCGTAGGGTTGCGGGTGCCGGTATCGACGCCCGATTCGACCCGCGTGGAGAACCGGCTGGCCGGTGCCGATGCCAACCCGTATCTGGTAATGGCGGCCTCGCTGGCCTGTGGCTATCTGGGCATGCTGAGCCAACTCGAGCCACGTCCCCCGATGACCGGTTCGGCCTGGTCAGGCGGCCACAAGCTGCCCGACGATATCGGTCCGGCACTGGATCTGCTGCAGGAGTGCCAGGCCCTCTCCGATATCCTCGGCGAGCGCTTCACTCACAGCTATCTGGCGGTGAAGCGGGCCGAGCATCGCGCCTACTTCCAGGTCATCAGCTCCTGGGAGCGGGAGCACCTGCTGCTAAGGGTCTAGGCTAGTGGCCGGGGGCCTGCGCTCTCGGCGATTCGAAACAGGGAGATTGACGATGCTGACACCAAGACACTGGGCGCCGCTTGCGGGGCTGGGCCTGCTGGCCTTGAGCCTTGCCGCGGCGGCCGAGGATGGCAAGCTGCGGCTGTTCAACTGGTCCGACTACATGGACCCTGCGATCATCGAAGGTTTCGAGGCGGAGACCGGCCTCGAGGTGGTGCAGAACTACTACAACTCCAATGCCGAGCTGTTCTCCAAGCTGACCGCCGGCGGTGACGCCCAGTACGACCTGGTCGTGCCCTCGGACTACTTCGTGCCGCGACTGATCGAGGCCGGCCTGATCCGACCGCTGACGGCCGAGGGGGAGGCGCTCGAGGGACACGGCAATATCCTCGGCGAGTTTCGCGGGCCGAGTTATGACCCCGAGGGGATCTACACCGTGCCCTACCTGTGGGGCGCCACCGGTATCGTCTACAACACCGAGACCTGGCCTTCACCCGAGCCTGGCTGGGGGCTGCTCTACGACCCCCAGGTCAATGCCGATTATCCCTTCGCGCTGCTCAAGGGGGACGCCCAGTTCACCTTCGGCACCGCCTGCGCCTTCCAGGGGGCCGGCTTCGACTGTGTGGGCCAGGAGCCCTGGGTGGCGGCCGCCAGGCAGATCATCGAGACCCGCAACCGCGACAACTTCGTGGGCTTCACGGATGCCACGGCGGCCATTGAGCAGGTGGCCAACGGGGTGATCCACGCCGGCGTGGCCTACAATGGCGACCTGGCCAACAAGCGTGCCGAGGATCCCGAGATCTACGGCAAGCTGGGGTTCTTCATTCCCGAGGAGGGGTCCCAGCGTTGGGTCGATGTGCTGGCGATTCCGTCTCGGGCACCCAATGTCGAGGCCGCCCAGGCCTTTATCGAATATCTGCTGCGACCCGAGGTGGCTGCGCGTCTGGCCAACTACAACTTCTATACCACGCCCAACGAGGCGGCGCTGGAGCTGGTCAATGATGCCCTGCGCGAACCGCCGGTGATGCCGGATCCGGCGGCTCGGGAGCGGCTCCACTTCACCCCCTCGGTGAGTGGCGAGGAGCTGGAGCTGCTGCAGGAGCTATGGAGCGAGGCGCGCAGCCGCTGAGATCACCGCCACCCAGTGAGGATGCCGCCGATGGAGTGCCCATCGGCGGTTTTTTTGGTGAGTATCATATGCCTTGTGGGTTGTTATTTTGCCGTTTTGGCCGGTAATATCGCGCCATAGTGTCAAGTAAAATTTCCAGCAAGGGGGTCGCCATGTCCGTCTCGTTCGAATCCGATCACGCCGCATCATGGTATGCCGATACCGCCAATCCAACGCCCGAACGCCCCGCCCTCGAGGGTGATGTCGACTGTGATGTGTGTGTGGTGGGCGCCGGCTTCACGGGAGTCTCCGCCGCCCTGCATCTGGCGGAGCGCGGGCTGTCGGTGGTGGTGCTGGAGGCGGTCAGGGTCGGTTACGGTGCCTCGGGGCGTAATGGCGGCCAGATCGTCAACAGTTACAGCCGTGACATGGATGTGATCGAGGCCAGGTACGGCGCCGAGACCGCCCGGGCCCTGGGCGACATGGCCTTCGAGGGCAACCGCATCATCCGCGAACGCGTGGCCCGGTATGCCATCGACTGCGATCTGCGCGACGGCAATCTCTTCGCCGCCTGTAATGGTCAGCAGCTCAAGGGGTTGCGCGAGCATCAGGCGCTCTGGAAGCGCTACGGCTATCGGGAGCTCGAGTTGCTGGAGGGTGAGGCGCTCAAGCGTGAAGTGGCAAGCGACCGCTATACCGGTGTGCTGGTCGATCATGGCGGTGGCCACCTGCATCCACTCAACCTGGTGCTGGGCCAGGCGGCCGCCGTGGAGTCCCTGGGTGGACGTATCTTCGAGCACTCGCCGGTCACGGGGATAAGGCATGGTGCCCCGGCGGTGGTGTCGACCGCCAGGGGGCGTGTGCGTGCCGAGCGGGTGGTCATGGCCGGCAATGCCTATCTCAAGGGTGTGCTGCCGGAAATCGAGGGCAAGTCGATGCCCTGCGGTACCCAGATCATCACCACCGAGCCTCTGGGCGAGGAGAGGGCGCGTGGTCTGCTGCCCAATGGCCTGGCGGTGGAAGACTGCAACTACCTGCTCGACTACTACCGCCTGACCCGCGACAACCGGCTGCTCTATGGGGGAGGGGTCAATTACGGCGGCAGCGACCCGGCAGATATCGAGAGTGTCATCCGGCCCAAGCTGCTCAAGACCTTCCCCGAGCTTGCCGACGTCGGGATCGACTACGCCTGGAGCGGTACCTTCCTGATGACCCTCAACCGGATGCCTCAGTTCGGGGTGATCAACGGCAATGTCTACTATGCCCAGGGCTACTCCGGCCACGGTGTTACCTGTACCCACCTGGCCGGCAAGCTGATCGCCGAAGTGATGCACGGTCAGGGGGAGCGCTTCGACGCCTTTGCCGGGCTGCCGCATCTGCCGTTCCCCGGTGGACGCCTGCTGCGGGTGCCGCTCTCCGCCCTGGGAGCCTGGTATTACCAGGCCCGTGACAAGCTCGGGCTATGAGCCTTGATATTGTCACGAGGGGCGCCGGGACCGACAGGGGACAGAGCCCCCGGCGGAGATGGTTCACACAGGAGTCTTGCACTGCGACAGGCATCGAGATTTCGCGGGGGGCTGTCCTCGACAGGGATCGATAGGGTGAGAGGGGGTCAATACAGGCCCACGGTATTACCCTCGTCATCGATATCGATTCGGGTGGCAGCCGGTGAGGCGTTGAGCCCGGGCATGGTGCGAATATCGCCGGCCAGGGCGTAGACGAAGCCGGCGCCGGCCGAGAGGCGCACCTCGCGTACCGGCAGGCGCCAGCCGGTGGGGGCACCCAGCAGGCGTGCATCGTGAGTCAGCGACATATGCGTCTTGGCGATGCACACCGGCAGCGCGCCATATCCCCGCGCCTCCCAGCCCGCCAGACGCTCCTGTATGCCCGGGGCGAAGTCGACACCATCCGCGCCATAGAGCCGGGTGGCGATGCGCTCGATCTTGTCCGCCAGGGGCAGCTCATCGGGATAGAGGTAGTGAAAGGCGTCGGTGTCACCGGCCGCCCCCTGCGTCGCCTCGACCAGTGCCTCGGCCAGCGCCACGGCTCCCTCACCACCGTCGCGCACATGGGTGGAGAGTTCGGCGCGTACCCCCACCGAGGCACATAGCTCGCGAATGGCGGCCGCCTCGCTCGGATGGTCCCCGGGGAAGGCGTTGATCGCCACGACCGGTGTCAGGCCGTGGGCCCGCACATTGTCGATCTGCTTGAGCAGGTTGGCGCCTCCCGCCATGACCTCTTCCGGGGCCTCGGCCAGCAGCGAGGCCGGTAGCGGCTGGCCGGGAATCACCCGGTGCTTTCCGCAGTGGTACTTCATGGCGCGCACCGTGACCACCAGCACCGCGGCGTCGGGGGTGAGGCCCGAGGCACGACACTTGATATTGAAGAAGCGCTCCCCCCCCATGTCGGCGCCGAAGCCGGCCTCGGTAACCACGAAGTCGGCGGCGTGGAGGCCGATTTGGTCGGCGACGATGGAAGAATTGCCGTGGGCGATATTGCCGAAGGGGCCGGCGTGGATCAGCGCCGGCGCATGCTCCAGGGTCTGCAGCAGGTTGGGCTTGAGCGCCTCCTTGAGCAGCACCGTCATGGCGCCGGCGGCGCCGATCTGCTCGGCGGTGACCGGCTCGCCGTCGCGGTCGAGCCCCACGATCAATCGCCCCAGTCGTTTCCGCAGGTCGGCCAGCGAGTCGGCCAGCGCCAGCACTGCCATCACCTCCGAGGCGGCGGTGATCTCGAAGCCCCCCTGACGAGGCACGCCGTCGCCGCGCCCGCCGAGGCCCAGCACCAGGTGGCGAAGCGCGCGGTCGTTGAGGTCGATCACCCGCTGCCAGCAGATGTCCCGCGGGCCGAGCTCCGGGGCGAGGCGGTGATGCAGATGGTTGTCGACCATGGCCGCCAGCAGGTTGTGGGCCGCGGCGACGGCATGCAGGTCACCGGTGAGGTGCAGGTTGATGCGCTCCATGGGCAGCACCTGGCTGTGACCGCCGCCGGTGGCGCCACCCTTGAGCCCGAGGGTCGGCCCCATGGAGGGCTGGCGCAGGGCCACCGCCGCTCGATGGCCCAGGCGCTGGAGTCCCTGCACCAGGCCGATGGCGGTGGTGGTCTTGCCTTCGCCGGGGGGCGTCGGTGTCATCGAGGTGACGACTACATAGCGCCCGCGTGGAGACTCGGCCAGTGCCGTCATGGCCGTAAGGTCGATCTTGGCGATGCCGCGCCCGTAGGGCTCCACCGCCTCGCCGGGCAGGCCCAGGCGGTGGGCGATCTCCTCGATGGGCCAGAGCCGTGCCGCCCTGGCGATGCTCAGGTTGTCGTTGGGTTGCGCGGGAATGGGGTCGCTCGCTTGGGTCGGCATGGCGGTTGCTCCTGAGGAAACGCCGGTCGTTGGGTTCAGTATCGCCCGCATCGTCCGCTTCTCTTGCCTGGCGACGTCCAGGGTCTATGGCACAGCGACACCCTGAGCGTGATTGTCACCCACTTGCCCCAAGCGACCAGGATAGGCTATCTCTGATGTCCAAGAGTCATCGCCTGCCTTTCGGGAGCCAGTGAGTATGTCGACCACCGCCGTGTCAGGTTGCCACTACGATATAGGATTCCTGCTGCTGCCGGGCTTCTCGCAGCTGGCCTTCGCCTCGGCCCTGGAGCCGCTGCGGATGGCCAACCATCTGGCCGACCACCGGCTCTATACCTGGCACCTGGTGAGTCGTGATGGGGGTGAGGTGCATGCCAGCAACGGCCTGGCCACGCTGGTGGACCAGGCGCTGGAGCCGATGCCGGCCCTGGACCTGATGCTGGTGTGCAGTGGGGTGGGGGTGCAGGCGCATTGCGAACGCCCGGTACTCGCCTGGTTGCGCCGCCTGGCCGAGCGCGACACGCCGCTGGGAGCGCTGTGCACCGGTAGCTATGTGCTGGCGATGGCGGGGCTGCTCGACGGCTACCGCTGTACCCTGCACTGGGAGCATATCGGCAGCCTCCACGCGGCGCGGCGCTTTCCCGCCGTGACCTTCTCCTCGCAGCTCTTCGTCATGGATCGCGACCGCTTCACCTGCTCGGGAGGGATTGCCCCGCTGGACATGATGCTCAATCTGATTGGTCGCCAGCAGGGCATCGGCCTGGCCGAGGCGATTGCTGAGGAGTTCATTCATGAGCGCATTCGCGGGGTCGACGACCGTCAGCGTACCCCGCTGCGGGTGCGTCTGGGGCATAGTCATCCCAAGCTGGAGGAGGTCGCCACCCTGATGGAGGCCAACCTGCAGGAGCCGCTGGCACTGGATGAGCTGGCGCGTTATGCCGGCCTGTCGCGGCGCCAGCTGGAGCGGCTGTTTCAGCGCTATGTGGAGGTGCCCCCGCTGAAGTACTACCTGGCCCTGCGCCTGGCCCGGGCACGACTCCTGCTGCTGCAGACCCATATGCCGATCACCGAGGTGGCGCTGGCCTGTGGCTTCATTTCGCCGCCTCACTTCACCAAGTGCTATCACGACCACTTCGGCCACTCGCCCAGCGGCGAGCGCAAGCGGCGGGCGCTGCGCCAGGCCGAGCTGACGATATCTCACGAACGGACCCTGGAGGAGTAGGCCGCTCAACTGCGTGGTCGCTCGCCCAGCGGGTCGTAGAGCGCCCGGTAGCCCACCGCGGCCACGCGCATCGAGTAGTGCTCGCCGAAGTACTCCAGCAGCAGTCGGCGGTCCTCTTCGGCATAGGCCCTGGGCAGATAGCCCAGCGCGATATTGCACTCGAGAGAGGGGCCCCAGGCAATACTGGTGGTATAGGAGCGCCGTCCCAGGGTATCCACCGGCACCTCACCGCTCTCGGGGTCGAGCAGTGGTGCCTGGCCGACCGGGAAGCGCGGTATGCCACTGCTGTCGTGGTGATCCTCCATCACCAGGGTGCATAGGGTGGCCGGCTGATGCTCACGACCACGCTGCTCGAGGTGGGCACTCTTGCCGTGGAACTCGGCACTCTTCACCTTTGGGCGGGCCAGGCCCGCCTCCAGGAGGTTGTAGTCGGTGAGCAGGTCGACATTCTGAAGGCGCAGGCTCTTCTCCAGGCGACGGCTGTTGGCGTAGGTGTCGATCCCCACCGGCGTGACGCCGGCCTCGAACAGTCGGTCCCATAGCGCCAGCCCGTAGCTGAAGGGGACGTATAGCTCCCAACCCTGCTCACCCACATAGGAGATTCGGAAGGCCCAGACCGGCAGGCCCTGGACACGTATCTCGCGGGCGGTGGCGAAGGGGAGGTGGGCATCGTCCAGGGCCTCTGGCAGATCGGCGAGTGCCTGCAGGATGCGTCGGGCGTTGGGGCCCCACAGACCCAGGGTGGCCAGGCCGTCGGTGCGGTCCTCCAGGTGCCAGCGGGTCAGACCCCATCCCTCGCCACGGCGGATGATCCACATCAGGTCGCGGTGGCCGGTATCGCCACCACAGATCACCCGCCAGCTGTCCGGCGCCAGGCGCACGATGGTGAGGTCGGAATGCACGCCGCCGGCGTCGTCGAGGAAGTGGGTGTAGACCCCCTTGCCGATGGGGGTGTCGCCACCGATGCGTGCCACCGATAGACGCTCCAGCAGTGCCTCGGCATCGTGGCCCGAGATATCGTAGATGGCGAAGTGGGAGAGATTGACCATGCCCACGTCATCGCTCATGGCGAGCTGCTCGGCATTGGCGACACGCCAGAAGTGGCGGGCATCCCATTCGGCGGGGCGCTCCGGGACTCGTTCCAGATAGGCGGCCAGACGCGTTTCGTTGGCGGCATAGCCGTGGGCGCGCTCCCAGCCGGCGGCCTCCATGAAGTAGCCCCCCAGCTCCTGCTCCCTCGACCAGAAGGGGCCGCGCCTGAGGTTGCGGCCGCTGGCGAAAGGCTCCCGGGGGTGTACCGGCGGGTCGTAGATCTTCTGGGCGATCTCCCGGCAGCGTCCATGGACGTGGTGCGGGGTCTTCTGCACCGGATAGAAGCGAGCGATATCGACGCTGCAGGGGTCCATGTCGGGCCGGCCCCGGGTGATCCAGTCGGCCAGCAGCTTGCCCATGCCAGGGGCGTCCTTGACCCAGACCGCCTCGCAGAACCACAGGCCGCGGGTTTCCGGCGACTCGCCCACCAGCGAGCCACCGTCGGAGGTGACCGAGAGCAGGCCGTTGAAGGAGTGCTTCTCGTCCAGCCCCAGTTCGCCGAGCACCGGAGTGAGCGCCATGGCGAGCTCCAGCGCCTCAGCGACCTGGTCGATCTCCAGGTCGCGCATCGAGGGGGAGAGCCGGGCCCGGTGGCGATCGAGGATGGCATGCGGCTCCACCAGGCGTGGTTCCCTCGGCTCATAGTAACCCAGTTCGAGCTGACCGCCCTCGGTGCTGGCCGGGTCACCGGTATCGCGCAGATAGGCGGAGTTGCCCTGGTCGCGCAGCAAGGGGTAGCCGATCTCCTTGCCACTGCCGGCGAAGGTGTCGAAGGGACCGAAGAAAATCAGCGGGTGTTCCAGTGGCATCAGCGGCAGGGCGGCGCCGCCCATGGCGGCGGGAATCGGTCCCCAGATACCGGCGGTAACGATCACCAGAGGCGTCGAGACATAGCCTTTCAGCGTCTCGACGCCGTGAACCCGTCCATCGCGGACATCGATATCCAGCGCCGGGGTCTCGGCGAAGGCGTGCAGATGGCCGCTGGCAACGGCCTTCTCGATCAGCTCGCCGGCAACGCGCTGGGAGCGTGGTACCACCAGCCCGGCATCGGGATCCCAGAGGGCGCCGAGCACCAGGTCGCGCTCCAGCAGCGGGAAGCGTGCCACCGTCTCGTCGGCATCGATCATGCAGGCGCGGGTACCGAATGCCTTGCCCGAGGCGACCTTGCGCTGGAGCTCGGCCAGGCGCGCGTCGTCGCCGACCCTTGCGATCTCCAGCCCGCCGGACTTGTGATAGTGGCCCATTGCTTCAAAGAAGCGCTGGCTGTAGGTGGTGGTATAGCAGCTCAGGCGGTCGTGGGAGGTCATGTAGCAGAAGTCGGAGGCGTGAGCGGTGGAGCCGACGTCCGAGGGCAGGGCGGCGGTCTCCAGACCCACCAGGTTGGTCCAGCCCAGCTCGATGAGGTGGTGGACCACCGAGGCACCAACGATGCCGCCCAGGCCGATGATCACCGCGTCTGCCTGCGAGGGTAGGGTTGCCATGGTCAACCTCCTGAGAGCACCTGAGTTTCTGCCAGCATAAGGCAGCCCCGGCAGGTCACGCTGTCCCGCGACGACGCCTCCTTGTCCGCTGGCGACAGGCTGCCACCGGGGCTGTCGCCTACGGCTAAGAGTGGGCCGCCCATGGCGAGATGGGTGGCCCCGGTCGGGTCTAGTGTCGAAGGCATGGGGCCGGCGCGGGGCCGGTACCTGTCACAGCGACCCATGAGGTGAGCGTCATGTCCCAGGTCATCGAAAGCGTCGAGCACGCCCGGGAAGCACCGGAGATTCTGCTCTATCCGCGTATCCGCAAGTCACCCTTCTTCTATGCCTCGCGGCGCCATGGGGTGCGCAAATATAGTGTCTACAACCACCACTATCATCCACGGCTCTATACCGACCCCGTGGACGAGTACTGGGCCCTGGTGCAGGGTGTGACCCTGTGGGATGTCGGGGTCGAGCGCCAGATCGAGATATCGGGGCCCGATGCCTTCGCCTTCACCCAGCGGCTGGTTCCCCGTGACATGCGCCACTGCCAGGTCGGGCAGTGCAAGTATGTCTTCGTTACCGGCCCCGATGGTGGCATCCTCAATGACCCAGTGCTGCTGCGCATCGAGGAGAACCGCTTCTGGCTGTCGCTGGCCGATAGCGACATCCTGTTGTGGTGCCAGGGGCTTGCCGTCAACTCGGGACTCGATGTCACCCTGCGCGAGGTGGATGTGGCACCGGTGCAGGTCCAGGGCCCCAGGGCCAAGGCGGTGATGGTGGACCTGTTCGGCGAAGCCGTGCTGGCGATGCCCTACTATCACCTGATGGAGGCGGAGCTCGACGGGATGTCGGTGGTGATTTCGCGCACCGGCTACTCGGGCGAGGTCGGCTACGAGATCTATCTGCGCGAGGCCAGTCGCTTCGGCGAGGCCCTGTGGCAGCGCGTGTTCGAGGCCGGCCGTCCCCACGGCATGCAGGTGATCGGCCCCTGCCATATCCGTCGTATCGAGGGGGGGATCCTCGCCTTCGGCTGCGACATCTGGTACGACACCAACCCCTTCGAAGTGGGAATGGGGTACGACTGGATGGTGGACCTGCGCGGGGATGATGACTTCATCGGTCGTGCCGCCCTGGAGCGCATCAAGGCCGAGGGAGTATCGCGCAAGCTGGTGGGGGTGGAGATCGACGGGCCTAGCGTGGGCTACTTCACCGATGGCAGCATGATCGACGTCTTTCCGGTCTTCACACCGGGCGGCGAGCGTATCGGTCAGGTCACCTCGGCCACCCGCTCGCCGCGCCAGGAGCGCAATATCGGCTATGCCATGGTACCCATCGAGCATGCCGAGCTGGGCACGGCACTACGGATCGAGGCCAATACCGGACTGCAGGATGCCGTGGTCGTTGAGAAGCCCTTCCATGATCCGACCAAGACCATTCCCAAGGAGTAAGAACATATGACGTCGATCCGCTTCGAGCTGATGCCCCTCGTCGGCATGCAGGAAGCGGCACTATCCCTGCCCGCAGGCGCCACGGTCACCGTGACCTGCTCACCACGCCACGGCCTCGAGCGGACCCTCGAGGCCACCGAGTGGCTGGTCGAGAGAGGGTTTCATGTGGTGCCGCACCTGGCGGCCCGGCGGGTACGGGATAGCGCCCACCTGGAGTCGCTGCTGGAGCGCCTGGTGGCCCTGGGTGTCGATGATATATTCGTGGTGGGTGGCGATGGAGAGAGCCCGCTGGGCGACTACCCTCACGGCCTCGCTCTGCTCGAGGCCATGGGGAGCCTGGCACAGCGACCGTTGCGGGTTGGGGTTCCCGTCTATCCCGAGGGGCATCACGCCATCGACGGAGATGACCTGGAGCGTGACCTCGTCGCCAAGGCGTCTCTGGCCGACTATGCCGTGACCCAGCTCTGTTTCGAGGCCGAGCCGCTGCTGGCCTGGCGCAGGCGTCAGTCACGGCTCGGGCTAGCCCTGCCGGTCTATGCCGGCGTCCCCGGGGTGATGGAGCCCAAGCGGCTGCTGGCCATCGCCATGCGTCTGGGGCTGGGGCCCTCGATGCGTGCCCTGCGTCGCCAGTCGGGCTGGCTGAGACGGCTGTTGAGGCCTTCGGACTTTCGCCCCGACGCCTTGCTGGAGAAGGTGGAGCCGCTGCTGGAGGATGGCGTCGACGGTTTCATCGGCCTGCATGTTTACACCTTCAATCGGGTCGAACCCACCCGGCGCTGGCTGGAGGCGCGTCTGCGCCTGATGTCCGGCCGGCCAGAGTCGACGTCGTCGGGAGCCGGCCCCGTCACCTCGGCCGGCGAACCCCTGGCCTGAGATTGATTGTTCCCATCTGGCGACAGGTAGGGAAGCTCTGTGGAAGTCGCCGTCGCTGCCGCCTCGATTTTACTCCTCGCCCTATACTGGGCCGCGTCGGGCAGCGCCGGATTGCGCTGCCCCTCTCATCGCCACGAGCCATCAAGGTCACGCTCGCCTTGAGCCCGGAAGTGTTTCAGTGAGTGGTGTTCCACTCTTATCAGGAGATGACAGATGAGCAAGACCTCGATCGTTGTCGGCGCGACGCTGGCCGTGCTGGGTGTTGGAGGGCTGGCGTTCGGGGCCTGGCAGGTCCAGCAGCCACGTGGGCCGGTATATGCCGAAATCCTGGCGGTAGAGCCCGTGACCCGAACCGTGGAGCGGCCGCGAGAGGTCTGCGAGGACGTTGAGCGGGTAGTGAGCGAGGAAGTCCCGGTCGAGGTGCCGGTGCAGGTTCCGGTGGAGGCGCCGACCCCGTCCGAACCGGCGGCCAGTCGCGACCCTCACCGCATCGTCGGCAGTGCCGCTGGCGCTCTCGTCGGCGGGCTGCTGGGTAACCAGGTCGGGGGTGGCAGCGGCAAGAAGATCGCCACCGTGGCGGGTGCCATCGGCGGCGCCCTGGCCGGACGCGAGGTTCAGGAGCGCGTCGAGGCGCGCCAGCATGCCCAGGCCGGTGGCCAGGTGCAGTACGAGACCCGCTATGAGACGCGTTACGAGACCCGCCAGCGGGTGGTGGTCGAGGAGGAGTGCCGGACCGTCGTGGAACAGCATGAGGAGTCACAGGGCTATGAGGTCACCTACCGCCTCGATGATGAGGAGCTCTCCCGGCGCCTGGAGACGCCTCCCCAGGCCGAACGCCTGCCGGTGATCGATGGCGAGGTGCAGTGGCAGGCCGAGTCCGACGCCACGGCCGAGGCATCCACCGAGGTGTGAAATTTCGATTCCGCCCGCTGCACGAAGGTTTCGCCCTCGACGGACCCCGTCTGCCCTTCAGTAATGACACCGCCCCCGAGCGAGAGGCTCGGGGGCGGTGTGGTGTGGCCAGGTGCCAGGGAGCTGGCCTGAGGGGTCAGGTCATCAGCATGCCCAGGGCGAGGAAGCCCAGGGTGGTCACCAGTGCCCCGATC
The DNA here is from genome assembly GCF_947501415.1 of uncultured Halomonas sp. Classification (GTDB taxonomy): domain Bacteria; phylum Pseudomonadota; class Gammaproteobacteria; order Pseudomonadales; family Halomonadaceae; genus Halomonas. The sequence continues at coordinate 67,593 of NZ_CANMVL010000001.1, forward strand.
AGGGCGTAGGGGATCTGCGTCAGCGCATGCTGCATCGGTTGACAGCCGCTGCCCTGGGAGGAGAGCACCGAGGAGTCGGAGAAGAAGCAGGCGTGGCTGCCAAAGCTCGAGGCGGAAAGCAGGGCGCCGACCACCAGCGGCAACGGGGCGCCCATGCTTTGCGCGATGGGGATCACGATGGGGATCGAGATCACGAACACCCCCCATGAGGAGCCGGTGGCAAATACCACGATGGCCATGGAGAGGAAGACGATGGCCGGCAGCATGGCGACCGTCAGATAGGGGGTAAGGGAGTCGATCATGAAGGCCGTCATGCCGAGCTGGTCGTTGATCTCGCGTAGCACGAAGCCGACGGCGACGATGGCGAGCGGCAGCATCATGGTCCTGAAGCCGTCCATAATGGCGTCCATCAGAGTGGCGAAGGTGGCCAGTCGCTGGATCAGGTAGAGCAGGATGGTAAACATGATGGCCACGATCACGCCCTTGAGAAGGTCGATCTCGAACCAGGCGCTGGCGCCGATCAGTACCGCCATCGGCAGCAGGAAGTTCATCACGCCGACCCATGGCCGCGTGATGGGCACATCATCCTCCCCGAGGGCGACCTCCGGGGCGTTGTCGGGGATCGGCTGACCGTTTCTGGCACGCTCCTCGGCGGCCTTCATCGGGCCGATATCGGGCATGATGCCGATGGCGACGAGCAGGACCAGTCCCATGGCCACCCAGCCATAGAGCATGAACGGGATCGACTGGATATAGAGCCACATTCCCGGGCCATCGGTGGCACCGTTGGTTTCGAGTAGCTCGGCGAAGTAGACCGCCCAGGTGGAGATCGGTACCAGAATACAGACAGGGGCCGCCGTCGAGTCGACGATGTAGGCCAGCTTTTCCCGGGAGACACCGAATCGATCGGTGAGTCGCTTCATGGCGGCCGAGGTGGCCAGCGCATTGAGGTAGTCGTCGATGAAGATCAGTACGCCCAGCGTGGCGGTACTCAGCAACGACTGGCGGCGAGTCTTGACCAGCCGCGTCATGAAGTGACTGAAACTCAGGGTGCAGCCCGACTTTTCCAGCATGGCAATGAAGCCACCCATCAGGCCGCACACCAGGATCAGCCAGGCGATGGTCTCATCCATCATGACCGCCATTGAGATGTCGGACAGCTCGCCGATGAAGTCGTCGGGTTGCAGCATGATCAGCCCCGAGAGGGCGCCGATGGCCAGCGCCTCCAGGGTGCGGTGGGTCGCGATGGCGACCACCAGCACGATCAACGACGGGACGAGGCTGATCCAGCCGAATGGCGTGCCGGGCTCATGGTTCAGGGTTAGGCCCCCGACCGTAAGCAGCAGGGCGGTGACCAGGGCGAAGGTCTTGCCGGTACCGCGGCGGTCCGGCAGGGAAGGGGAGAAGGGGTGGCGCACGGCCTGGTTGGAGCTCATGGGGTTACCTCCCGGTCGGCAGTAGGGCGACGGGTCGACGTTGCTGTTGTGGTTGTCTCTCGTCGGAGCGGAAGAGAGTTAGACGTGACGCAGGTACCAGTCGATCTCCAACTGGCTGACCTCCTGCATGGCCTGGCTGCGCTCGACACGCCGATTGGCCAGAAAGACCGTCAGGAAGTCCTGGCCCAGCGCCTCGCGCAGCGACTCGCTCGCCTCGAGCAGGTCGAGGGCCTGGCGCCAGCTGTTGGTCAGGCTGGGGGCGAACTGGTCGTAGGCGTTGCCGGTCACCGCTGGGGGAGGCGTGAGTTCTCCGGCGATGCCATGCTCGATACCGGCGAGCAGGGCGGCCAGCAGCAGGTAGGGGTTGGCATCGGCACCCGCCACGCGGTGCTCCAGGCGCCGGGCGGCGTTGGGGCCGGAGGGAATGCGAACCGCCACCGAGCGATTGTCGAAGCCCCAGGTGGGTGTCATGGGCACATAGAGTCCCGGCTGGAAGCGTCGGAAGGAGTTCAGGTTCGGGGCGAACAGCGCCACGCTGGCCGGCATCTGCTCGAGTAGTCCGGCAACGGCATGCTTGAGGGTCGTGCTGCCCAGCACATCGCCATCGGCGGCGGCGAAGACGTTCTCGCCTGAGTCGTCGATCAGGCTGATATGCACGTGGGTGCCGTTGCCCGCCTCCAGACCATAGGGCTTGGCCATGAAGGTGGCCTCGAAACCGTGATTCTGTGCCACCCCCTTGATCAGACGCTTGAGCAGCACCGCGGCGTCGCAGGCGGCCAGGGCGTCAGGGCCGTGCTTCAGGGTGATCTCGAACTGCCCCGGCGCACACTCCTTCAACATGGTGTCCAGCGGCAGCTGCTGCGCCTCGGCGGCAGCCTGTACGGCCTCCAGGAAGTCGGCATATTCGTCGAGCTCGTTCACCGAGTAGAGCTGGCTCTGGCTGGCACGCTCACCGGTGACGGGGGAGCGTGGGGGTTGGATCATGCCCCCCTCGGCCCGTTCGCGGTCGACCAGATAGAACTCCATCTCCACGGCCACGACCGGGGTCAGCCGGCGAGCCTTCAGGCGCCTCAGCTGTCGCTCCAGCACATGCCGCGGCTCGGCGAAGAAGCCGCTGCCGTCGGCTTCCTCCATGGCCATCAGCAGCTGTGCCTGGCGACCCTGGCGACGCCAGGGCGTGGGCATTAGGGTACCCGGGAGGGGGCGGCAGACGCGGTCGGCGTCGCCGCTGTCCAGGCCCAGGCCGGTCTCCTCGACGGTGTTGCCGAGAATATCCAGAGCGAATACCGAGGCGGGCAGGTTGATGCCCTGGGTATAGGCCTTCTCGAGATTCTCCCGTGACACTCGCTTGCCGCGCAGCACGCCATTGAGGTCGCTGATCAGCAGGTCGATGCTGGTGATCTCGGGATGCTGCTCGAGAAAGGAGTTCGCTTCGTCGGCATTGGGAGCGGTCATGTTGGCACCTGTTGTGTTGTCGTCGGCTTCATTTTTCAGACCGGCGACCGTTGTTGTCAAATTTTATATACCGTATAGGTCAAGCCTTTAGTCGAATAAAACAATCCATTTTTTATTAAATAGTCATTAAATCAGTAATTTAGATGGGGTTTGCACGCCTGGGTGTTGGGTGGTAGTTTGTTGATGAAAGAGCAACACTCATCCCGCTGGTGAGAATTCTCGACTCAACCTGAATAACACTCAACAAGCATGACGAATCAGAGGTCGCATGATGACGATGAAGAGACACCCCTATGCCGGCGATGGCAGCCATACCACGAGTTATTATGCTGCCTCTGCCAATCCCGCGCCGCATCGACCCGAGCTGGTCGGTGACCAGCGGATCGATGTCTGTATCGTCGGTGCGGGTTACAGCGGCCTCTCGACCGGGCTGCATCTGGCGGAGAAGGGCTACAAGGTTGCCATCATCGAAGGCGCGCGAGTCGGCTGGGGGGCGTCGGGGCGCAATGGCGGCCAGATCGTCAATGGATTGAACGCCAGCCTGCAGACGATCAAGAAGCGCTACGGCCAGGATACGGCGACCTTCGTTGCCGGCCTGGTGCAGGAGGGGGGCGAGATCATCCGCGAGCGGGTGCGCACCTATGACATTCAGTGCGACCTGAAGGAGAGGAACATCTTCACCGGCCTGACCGGCGCCCACATGAAAGAGCTGGAAGAGCGCATGAATCTCTGGGCCAGCTACGGTATCAAGAACCAGGAGATGCTGGACAAGGAACAGCTGCGCGAGCATGTGAACTCCGATCTCTATGCCGGAGGCTTGATCGATCATTCCGGCGGGCATATGCATCCGCTGAACCTGGCCCTGGGTGAAGCGGCGGCGTTCGAGCGTAACGGTGGGGTGATCTACGAGATGTCGCCGGTGGTCGAGGTGGATCACGCCTCGCCACAGCCGGTGGTCAGAACCGCCAAGGGCTCCATGACCTGCCAGACCCTGGTCCTGTGCGGGAATGCGTATCTTGGCAAGGTGGTGCCGACACTGACCTCGCGGGTAATGCCGGTTTCCACGCAGGTGATGGCGACCGAGCCGCTGGGCGAGGAGCGGGCTCACGACCTGCTGCCGACCGATGCATGCGTCGAGGATATCCGCTATATCCTCGACTACTACCGCCTGTCGGGCGACAAGCGGCTGCTGTTCGGTGGTGGCACGGTCTATGGAGGCTCGGACCCCAGCGATATCAAGGCCAAGCTTGAGCGCAACATGGACAAGGTGTTTCCGCAGCTCAAGGGGGTCAAGATCGATTACGCCTGGAGCGGCAACTTTGCCCTCTCGTTCAGCCGCGTGCCACAGATGGGACGCATCGGCGATAACACCTACTTTGCCCATGGCTACAGCGGACATGGCGTCACCGGGTCACATACCTTCGGACGTATCCTCTCCGAGGCGATCGACGGTGACCTGACCCGGTTCGATGTCTTCGAGAAGGTGCCATGGCTCCCGTTCCCGGGCGGGCGTCTGCTCCGCGTGCCCTATTCGGTGATGGGGTCATGGTGGTACGGCCTGCGCGACAGGCTCGGTGTCTGATATTCGAGGAGCGCTCCCCGCGTGACCTCGCCGGCCAGCAACCCCTGATCGACGCCGAGTGTCGATGAGGGGTTGCTGTCTTGGCGGGTGGCCATCCCCTTCGCACAACCCTGAGGAGAATCTCATGCAAAACCGTCCCCTGGTGGCAGTGATCGCCTGTCGTCGTGAGGTCGAGGGTCATCCGGCCCATATGGTGACCGACAAGTATCTGACGGCACTGCGCACCTACGGTCTGGACCCGGTGGTGTTGCCGGTATGGGAAGATACCGACCCCGACCATGCCCGGCGATTGCTGTCCCACTTCGATGGCCTGCTGCTGACCGGCAGCCATACCAACGTGGAGCCCGCACGCTACGGCGCCGAGAGGGCGCCGGAGAATACCCGTGATGACAAGGACCGTGATGCCGCGGCCATGGCCTGGCTGCCGTCCAGCCTGGAGCGAGGCATGCCCCTGCTGTGTATCTGTCGCGGCTTTCAGGAGCTCAATGTGGCCTTCGGCGGCACGCTTTATCAGGCGGTGCAGAATCAGCCAGGCAAGCTTGATCACCGTGAGCCCGAGGGCGATGTCGATCAGCAGTATGCGCCGACCCATGAACTCTCCATCGAGCCGGGTGGGGTGCTGGCCGGCCTCTATCCCGAGCGCAGTGCCCGGGTCAACTCGCTTCATCAGCAGGGCATCGACCGGCTTGGCGATGGCCTGAGCGTCGAGGGCGTCGCGCCGGATGGTCTGATCGAGGCCATTTCCGTGCGTGATGCCAGTGCCTTCGCGCTGGGGGTCCAGTGGCACCCGGAGTGGCAGCCCACCAGCCATCCCCTGTACGACGCCATCTTCCAGGGCTTCGCCGCGGCCTGCGTCAACTCGCGCTAGTCACTATGAGAAGCAGGCTGGCGCGATGTCGCCAGCCTGGCATTCACCAAGCTAACATGCGCCAATTCACAGAGCCCGCGGCCATGGCCGCGGGCTCTGTGGTTCTATTGGAGGTTCTAGGGGGATGGCGCCAGGGTTGTTATCGGGGCGCCTGGTCCGGGGTGTTGATGGCGCCCTGCGCAGTGACGGGCTGGCGCTCCGGACGTCTGCCGACGACCAGCAGGGTGCCCAGCAGTATCAGGGCGCCGACCGCCAGCCCCAGCCACCAGCTGATGCCGTAACCGACCGCCAGGTTGCCGAAGATCAGCGCCACCGCCCCCACCAGCAGGGCATAGGGAAGCTGGGTGCGGACATGCTCGACCAGATCGCAGCCACTGGCCATGGCGGAGAGCAGGGTGGTATCTGCCAGCGGCGAGCAGTGGTCTCCCCAGACCGCGCCGGCAAGCACCGACGCCACCGAGGCGTAGAGGATGGGCATGCCTTCCGCCGTGCCGTTCATGCCGTTCTGCTCCAGCACGGCCCAGGCCAGGGGCACGACCAGCGGCATCATGATGCCCATCACGCCCCATGAGGAGCCGGTAGCGAAGGCCGTAAAGCCGGCCAGCACGAAGATCACCGCGGGCAGCCATGCCGGGCTGAGGCTCTCCCCGAGGGCCGCCACCAGGAAGTCGCTGGTCTGCAGGGAAGCGTTCACGTTGGCCAGTGCCCACGCCATCATCAGGATGGTGATCGGCAGCAGCATCGACTTGACGCCCTCGAACCAGTAGTGGCTGGTCTCGGTCATGGCCATCAGGCGCTGGGCCTGGGTCATGATGACGGCGACCACGCAGGAAGCCAGTGAGCCCCACATCATCGAGCTGAAGGAGTCGCCCTCGCCGAAGATGTCGCGCAGGGAGTGGGAGCCGGGCCCCAGGGCCTCGAGGCCGGTGGTATAGATGCCGCCGAGGGTGATGGCGGCAAGCACCAGCATCGGCACGATGGCGTTCATGGCCCGAATCGGGATATTGGGCTTGGTATTGATCTCCGCTTCCTCGACGATCGCCTCGCGGTCGCTGAGGGTGGTGCGACGGCCGCCCGCGTCGAGGGCTCGGCGCTCGGCGGTGAGCATCGGACCGAAGTCGCGACCCAGCCAGGTGGTCATGAACACGAAGGCCAGGGCCAGGATCGGGTAGGCGTTGTAGGGAATGGCGTTGACGAATACCGAATAGGCCGATTCGTTCCAGTCACTGATGTTGCTCATCGCCTCGCTGATCAACCCCACTTGAAAGCCGATCCAGGTGGTCACCAGCATGATGGCGGAGACCGGAGCCGCGGTGCTGTCGATGATATAGGCGAGTTTGGCCCGGGAGACCGCCATCTTGTCGGTGATTGCGCGCATGGTGTTGCCCACGATCAGCGCGTTGGCGTAGTCATCGAAGAAGATCGCGATCCCCAGCAGGAAGGTCGAGGTCTGTGCCTGGCGTCGCCCGCGTATGACCCGGGAAATGCGTTGGGCGATGCCCTGGGTGCCGCCGTTGCGGGAGACGATGCCCACCATGCCGCCGATCAGCAGGCAGAACAGCACGATCGACATGTGCTCACTGTCGCTCGCGGCCTCAAGGACATGCACATTGACCGAGTCGCCGAAGGCGCTGGAGAGAGCGCCGAAATCCATGCCGTGCATGATCCAGCCGCCCAGCAGGATGCCGACGAAGAGTGCCAGGATCACCTGGCGAAACGCCAGCGCCAGGACGATCGCCACCAGGGCCGGCAGCAGCGATAGCCAGGCGGGAATTGCCGTCAGCGTCTCGCTGGCCAGCGTGCTCCCGCTGGCATCGATCAGCTCGAGGCTGGCGGCGCTGTCGTTCAGGGTGAGTCCCTCGACCAGCGCGCTGCCGCCATCGACACCGACCACCTCGAAGGTCTGGTCGTTGAGGCGCAGCGTGAGGGAACCTTCGGGGAGCTCTTCCAGGGTCAGGTCGAAGGCGACGCCCTGCAGGATCGTATCGGGCGTGCTGAGTGTTGCCGCCTGACTGGGCAGTGTGCCGAGACAGAGTGTCAGTAGTAGGGCCAGACGCATCGTCCAGCTGCTCAGGATCGTGGTCATGTTCGCTCCGGGTGCTTGTTGTTGATGGCGCCGAGCGAGTGTGCAGGGCGTCAATGAAAAATGACCTAGAGGGTTGGGGGCGTCAAGGTGTTTGTCATAACTTTAGTTGAATGTCGATTTTTTAATTTCTCAATATTTTCATATAAATCAATATTTTATAGAGATATTGTCGCCATGTTTTGGAAAGGGGTTGGCAGATACCGCAGGGGAGGGTATGTTGATTAAACAATAACATCTTACACCATCGATCCCGGGAGGGCTTCGTCATGTCAGCCTCGAAGACTGGCCAGCTGCAGCGCCTCGATCGCGCGCATCATCTGCACCCGTTCACCGACTTCAAGTCTCTGGCGGAGGAGGGCAGCCGCATCATCGAACGCGCCGAGGGCGTCTATATCATCGACTCCGAGGGCAATCGCATCCTCGACGGCATGGCGGGGCTGTGGTGCGTCAATCTCGGTTATGGCCGTGAGGAGCTGGTGGCGGCCGCCGCGGAACAGATGCATCAGCTGCCTTACTACAATAACTTCTTCAAGACCACGCACCCACCGGCGGTGCAGCTGGCGGAAAAGCTGGTCTCGCTGGCGCCCGAGCATATGAATCGTGTCTTCTTCACGGGCTCCGGCTCCGAGGCGAATGATACGGTGCTGCGCATGGTGCGCCGCTACTGGGCGCTCAAGGGCAAGCCCGGGAAGCAGTGGGTCATCGGTCGTGAGAATGGCTACCATGGTTCCACCGTGGCCGGCATGAGCCTCGGCGGCATGGCACCCATGCATGAGCAGGGCGGTCCCTGTGTGCCGGGCATCAGCCATGTGCGGCAGCCCTACTGGTTCGGCGAGGGGCGATCGCAGGGGCAGGACCCGGACGCCTTCGGTCTCGAGTGTGCCGCGGCCCTGGAGGCGAAGATCCTCGAGCTGGGTGAGGAGAACGTGGCGGCCTTTATCGCCGAGCCGGTGCAGGGTGCCGGTGGTGCCATCATTCCGCCGCAGAGCTACTGGCCGGCGGTGAAGGCGGTGCTCGACAAGTACGACATCCTGCTGGTGGTCGACGAGGTCATCTGTGGCTTCGGCCGCCTGGGGGAGTGGTTCGGTAGCGTCCATTATGATCTCGAGCCCGATCTGATGCCGATCGCCAAGGGACTCTCCTCGGGCTATCTGCCCATCGGAGGGGTGCTGGTCGGGGATCGCGTGGCCGATACCCTGATCGAAGAGGGGGGCGAGTTCTTCCACGGCTTTACCTACTCGGGACACCCCGCCTGTGCGGCGGTGGCGCTCAGGAATCTGGAATTGATGGAGGCCGAGGGCGTGGTCGAGCGGGTGCGTGACGACCTGGGGCCCTACCTGGCCGAACGGTGGGGAGAGCTTGGCGACCATCCGCTGGTCGGCGAGGCGCGCTCGCTTGGACTGGTGGGGGCCCTGGAGCTGGTGGACCCTGAGACCGGTGAGCGCTTCGACAAGGCGCTGGGGGCAGGCAACCTGTGCCGCGACCACAGTTTCGCCTCGGGGCTGGTCATGCGTTCTGTGGGCGATACCATGATCATCTCACCCCCTCTGGTGATCAGCCGTGAAGAGATCGACGAACTGGTCGACAAGGCGCGCGCCGCCCTTGACGCTACCCATCAGCGGCTGGCTGTCACCACGCCCGACAAGATCAAGGAGAGCCTGACGTGAGTCATTCCGAGATGTTCAAGAACGAAATGCCCCAGACCCTGGCCGGATGGCGCCAGCGTGCCGCCGACCTGACCTTCGAGTCCCGCGCCTTTATCAATGATGTCTTCGTCCCGGCGGCCAGTGGAGAGACCTTCGAGACGGTCAACCCGGCCACCGGCGAGGTGCTGGCAAAGGTGGCGAGCTGTGATGCCGCCGACGCGGATGTGGCCGTCAGCCATGCGCGTGCCGCCTTCGAGGGTGGCGTCTGGTCACGACTGGCCCCCGGCAAGCGCAAGCGGGTGCTGTTGCGCCTGGCCGACCTGATGGAGACCCACAAGGCGGAGCTGGCGCTGCTCGATACCCTCGATATGGGCAAGCCGATCCAGAGTGCCCTGGGTGACATGGCGGGCGCCATCGGCTGCTTCCGTTATCAGGCTGAGTGCATCGACAAGCTCTACGGCGAGGTGGCCCCCACCGGTGAGGAGGCCCTTGCCCTGGTGCTTAGGGAGCCGCTCGGGGTGGTGGCCTCCATCGTGCCCTGGAACTTCCCGCTGATGATGACCGCCTGGAAGGTGGCCCCGGCGCTGGCGGCAGGCAACAGCGTGATCCTCAAGCCCTCGGAGAAGTCTCCATTGTCGGCCTTGCGCCTGGCCCAGCTGGCTCAGGAGGCGGGGATTCCGCGTGGTGTCTTCCAGGTGCTGCCGGGCTTCGGTCACACCGTGGGCAAGGCGTTGGCGCTCTCCATGGATGTTGACTGCCTGGCCTTCACCGGCTCTACCGGGGTAGGCAAGCAGCTGATGCAGTACGCCGGCGAGTCCAATCTCAAGCGGCTCTATCTGGAGTGCGGTGGCAAGAGCCCGAATATCGTCTTCGCCGACTGCAAGAACCTGGATCGAGTGGCCAAGCATGCCGCCGAGGCGATCTTCCACAACCAGGGCGAGGTCTGCATCGCCGGCTCACGACTGCTGGTGGAGAACTCGATCCGCGAGACCTTTATCGACAAGGTGGTGGCCTGCGCCGAGACCATGCAGCCGGGCGACCCGCTGGATCCCGAGAGCTTCATGGGCGCCATGGTCGACGAGACCCAGTACCGTCGGGTGCTCGAGTTTATTCGCCAGGGTCAGGAGGAGGGCGCCCGCTTGCGTGCCGGCGGCCAGGTCCTGGACGGCCCCGGGCTCTTCATTACCCCCACGGTGTTCGATGGCGTGACCCCGGAGATGGCCATCGGGCGTGAGGAGATCTTCGGCCCGGTGCTCTCGGTATTCGGCTTCGACAGCGAGGAGGAGGCCGTGCGGCTTGCCAACGATAGCGTCTATGGCCTGGCCGCAGGCCTCTGGAGTCAGGATATCGACCGCATCATGCGCGTGACCCGGCGCCTGGAATCTGGCCAGGTGTTCGTCAACAACTGGGCCGGCGGCGACCAGACCGTGCCCTTCGGCGGGGTCAAGCAGTCGGGCAACGGTCGCGACAAGTCCCACCACTCGCTGCAGGAGTATTCGGAGCTCAAGAGCGTGTGGATATCGCTCTCCAGCTGACGCGACGCCACGATGAAGCGATAAGCAGGAGGCCGGCACCCGGGTGTCGGCCTCTTTTTCTTACAGTATCGGAGTTTCAGTACAGCTCTTGTATAGATTTATCGTTATGGAGAGGATAGCCTGTGGAGACACGACCCCACAGGAGGTGCCCCATGTTCGGACTCTTCAAGACGGATCCGGCGAAGAAGCTGCAGAAGGCCTACGAGCACAAGCTCGAGCAGGCGATGCAGGCCGCACGCAATGGCGACATGCGCGCCAACGCCTCCCTCACCGAAGAGGCGGAGGCGCTGCGCGCGCAGATCGATAAGCTCAAGAAGGAGTGAGCTCGCCTAGAAGGCCCGGGCGGGAGTGGCGCAGCTGACCAGGCGGCAGGGCTCGTCGCCCGGGTTGCGAAAGCGGTGGGGCACGTTGGTCTCGTAGTAGTAGGCCTCGCCGGCCTTGAGCGTGCGGGTCTCTGCGCCGATGGTGATCTCGATCTCGCCCTCCAGCACCACGCCGGCCTCCTCACCCTGATGGGTGATCATCTCGCGGCCGGTATCGGCCCCGGGGGGGTAGGTCTCGACCATGAAGGAGAGCGCACGATCGCGACGATCGGCGCCCACCAGCTTGAACACCACGTCCCCTGAGCCCACGTCGGCCAGCTCCTCGGCCGAATAGAAGACGCGTCGTCCCGACTCCAGCTCCAGGGTGAAGAAGTCGCCGACGCTCATGGGGATGGCATCGAGGATCTTCTTCAGCGAGCTGACCGAGGGGCTCACCTTGCCCTGCTCGATCAACGACAGGCTGGAGTGGGTCACGCCGCAGCGCTTGGCCAGCTCGCGCTGGGAGATGCCGCGCAGGGTGCGCAAGGCGCGCAGCCGTTCACCTACATCATCGGCCATGCCGGACCTCCTTGGCTTGCTGGAGCACCCCGGGCATCAGCACAGGGCGTCCAGCTTTTCTTTGAGCAGCGCGTTGACCTGCTGTGGGTTGGCGGTGCCGCGAGACGCCTTCATTACTTGTCCCACGAAGTAGCCGATCATTTTGCCGCGTTTCTCGGGTTCGGCGTCGCGGTACTGGGCCACCTGGGCGGGGCTGTCGCCAATCACCTGGTCGATCATCGCCTCGATGGCGCCGCTGTCGGTGACCTGCTTGAGTCCCTTGGCCTCGATCACCTCATCGGCGCTCTCGCCCTGGCCATTCCAGAGCGCCTGGAATACCTGCTTGGCGGCCTTGCCGTTGATGGTGTCGTCCATCACGCGGGCGATCAGTTCGCCGAGCTGAGCGGCGCTGACCGGACTGTCGTGGATCGACAGCCCCTCACGGTTGAGTGCGCCGGAGAGCTCACCCTGCACCCAGTTGGCGGCCTGCTTGGCATCGCCGCAGGTGTCCTTGACCACTTCGAAGTACTCGGCCATCTCGCGGCTCGCCGCGAGCACCCCGGCGTCGTAGGCGGATAGCCCCAGCTCGCCCTGGAAGCGGGCACGCTTCTCGTCGGGCAGTTCCGGCAGGCTCTCGCGCAGATGGTCGACGTAGGCCGCGTCGAGTACCACCGGCAGCAGGTCTGGGCAGGGGAAGTAACGGTAGTCGTTGGCCTCCTCCTTGGTGCGCATGCTGCGGGTCTCGTCGCGTTCGGGGTCGAACAGGCGGGTCTCCTGGACCACCTCGCCGCCATCCTCGATCAGCTCGATCTGGCGCTCCACCTCGAACTCGATGGCGCGCTCCACGAAGCGGAAGGAGTTGACGTTCTTGATCTCGGCGCGGGTGCCGAACTCGGCCTGTCCCTTGGGGCGTACCGAGACGTTGACGTCGCAGCGCATCGAACCTTCGGCCATATTGCCGTCGCTGATGCCCAGATAGGTCACGATGGAGTGGATCGCCTTGAGGTAGGCGGCGGCCTCCTTGGCCGAGCGCATGTCCGGCTCGGAGACGATCTCCAGCAGGGGCGTGCCGGCACGATTGAGATCGATACCGGTCATGCCATGGAAGTCCTCGTGAAGGGACTTGCCGGCATCCTCCTCGAGGTGGGCGTGGTGGACCCGGATGCGCTTGGTCGTGCCATCATCCAGGCCGATCTCGACCTCGCCGGGGCCCACGATGGGGTGATACATCTGGCTGGTCTGGTAGCCCTTGGGCAGATCGGGGTAGAAGTAGTTCTTGCGGTCGAATACCGAGACCTCGGGGATCTCGGCGTGGATCGCCAGCCCGAACTGCACCGCCATGGCCACCGCCTGCTCGTTGAGCACCGGTAGCACGCCGGGCATGCCCAGATCCACCGCGCAGGCCTGGGTGTTGGGGTCGGCGCCAAAGGCGGTGGAGGCGCCGGAGAAGATCTTGGACTGGGTGGCGAGCTGGACGTGAACTTCCAGACCGATCACGGTTTCCCATTGCATCAGGCGTTCTCCTCGGCAAGCTCGGGGCGACGCAGGTGCCAGTCGGTGGCCTGCTGGTAGCGGTGGGCGACATTGAGCAGGCGCTGCTCGGCGAAGTGGGTGCCGAGTATCTGCAGCCCCACCGGGCGCTTGCCCACGAAGCCGGCCGGCACGCTGATGCCGGGAATGCCGGCCAGGTTGACGGCGATGGTGTAGATATCCTGGAGGTACATGGAGACCGGGTCCTTCTGGGCGCCGAGATCGAAGGCCGGGGTGGGGGACGTTGGCCCCATCAGCACATCGACCTCCTCGAAGGCGTCGAGGAAATCCTGGCGTATCAGCCGGCGTACCTGCTGGGCCTTCTTGTAGTAGGCGTCGAAGAAGCCCTCGGAGAGGGTGTGGGTCCCGATCAGGATGCGCCGCTTGACCTCCTCGCCGAAGCCCTCGGCCCGCGATCGCTTGTAGAGGTCGATCAGATCAGAGGGGTTTTCGCAGCGATGGCCGAAGCGTACGCCATCATAGCGCGACAGGTTGGACGAGGCCTCCGCCGGGGCGATCACGTAGTAGGCGGGGATGGCGTAGTGCGTGTGCGGGAGGCTGACCTCGCGGACCGTGGCGCCCAGTGATTCGTAGACCGCCACCGCCTCGCGCACGGCGGCTTCCACCGCGGGGTCGAGGCCGTCGCCGAAATACTCTCTGGGCAGGCCGATCTTCAGGCCGGACAGCGGAGCGGCGAGGTCTGCGGTGTAGTCGGGCACACCGCGGGCCACGCAGGTCGAGTCTCTGGGGTCATGGCCGGCGATGGCATTCATCAGCAGCGCACAGTCTTCGGCGGTTCGCGCCATGGGACCCGCCTGATCGAGGCTCGAGGCGTAGGCGATGATGCCCCAGCGCGATATGCGCCCATAGGTGGGCTTGAGTCCGGTGATGCCGCAGAAGGCAGCGGGCTGGCGGATCGAGCCGCCGGTATCGGTGCCCATGGCGGCAGGCGCCAGGCCCGCGGCTACTGCAGCGGCGCTGCCGCCGGAGGAGCCACCGGGTACGGCGGTGGTGTCCCAGGGGTTCTGCACCGCACCGAAGGCGCTGCTCTCGTTGGAGGAGCCCATGGCGAACTCGTCCAGGTTGGTCTTGCCGAGACTTACCGTGCCGGCGGCCTTGAGCCTCTCCACCACGCAGGCGTCATAGGGAGCGACGAAATTGGACAGCATCTTCGAGCCAGCGGTGGTCAGTACCCCATCGCTGCAGAACAGGTCCTTGATCGCTACCGGCAGGCCGGTCAACGGGCCGGCCTCGCTACGAGCGCGGGAGGCATCGGCGTGGTCCGCCGCTTCCAGCGCCGCGTCCGGCGTGACGGTAATAAAGCTGTTGAGGGCACCATCGTGGCGCTCTATGCGGCCAAGCTGGTGTTCGGTCAGCTCGCGGCTGGTGAACTCGCCCGCCGCCAGGCTGGCGGCGAGTTCGGTCAGTGTCTTGTCATGCATGGGCCGGAGGCTCCGTAGGCAGTGGCTTACTCGACGACGCGGGGTACCAGATAGAGGCCATTTTCCACCGCCGGGGCACAGCGCTGGAAATGGTCGCGACGGTCGGTCTCGGTGACCTCGTCGGCGCGCAGCCGCTGGGTCGCATCCAGCGGGTGGGCCAGGGGCGCGATGCCCTCGGTGTCCAGCGCCTGGAGGTGGTCGACCATCTCGAGGATGCGGCCGAGGTCGTCCAGGTAGTGGGTGGCGTCTTCGTCGGAGAGGCCGAGCCGGGCAAGATGCGCGGCCCTGAGCACGTCAGCGTGTTCAAGCGCCATGAGTCGGATGTCCTCGATGAAAAAAATCAGGCCGCTGAAGGTACCATATTCGGCGTCGCGCGGGCAGGGTCTCGGTGCGCCCTTGCCCCGGGGTTTTGCTTGCTGCTGAGGGGGCGCGGTGATACCGTTTGCCTCCGCACAGGGCTCCCGGACTGCACTAGGTAACGACTTCCATGTTCAAACGCTTGAGGGGACTGTTCTCCAGCGATCTTTCGATCGACCTGGGAACGGCCAATACGCTGATTTACGTCCGCGGCCGAGGCATCGTGCTTGACGAGCCATCGGTCGTGGCCATTCGCCAGTCCGGCAACATGCGCAGCGTGGCCGCCGTGGGCTCCGACGCCAAGCGCATGCTGGGCCGCACCCCCGGTAACATCACGGCCATCCGGCCGATGAAGGATGGCGTCATCGCCGACTTCACCGTTACCGAGCAGATGCTGCAGCACTTCATCCGCAAGGTGCATCAGAGCACCTTCCTGACGCCCAGCCCGCGGGTACTGGTGTGCGTGCCCTGCATGTCGACCCAGGTGGAGCGTCGCGCCATCAAGGAGTCCGCGGAGGGTGCCGGTGCCCGCGAGGTGTTCCTGATCGAGGAGCCGATGGCGGCCGCCATCGGCGCCGGCCTGCCGGTGGAGGAGGCCCAGGGCTCCATGGTCGTGGATATCGGTGGTGGCACCAGCGAGATCGCCATCATCTCCCTGAACGGCGTCGTCTACTCCGAGTCGATTCGCGTAGGCGGCGACCGCTTCGACGAGGCGATCACCGGCTATGTGCGTCGCCACTACGGCAGCCTGATCGGCGAGGCCACCGCCGAGCGCATCAAGGAGGAGATCGGCTGTGCCTATCCGGGCGGCGAGCTTCGCGAGATCGATGTACGCGGCCGCAATCTGGCCGAGGGCATTCCCCGCAGCTTCACCCTGAACTCCCACGAGATCCTGGATGCGCTTCAGGAGACCCTGGCCTCCATCGTTGCCGCGGTGAAGAATGCCCTGGAGCAGTCTCCCCCGGAGCTCGCCTCGGACATCGCCGAGCGTGGATTGGTGCTGACGGGGGGCGGCGCACTGCTGCGCGACCTCGACAAGCTGATCGCCGAAGAGACCGGTCTGCCGGTGATCGTGGCCGAGGATCCGCTGACCTGCGTGGCGCGGGGGGGCGGCAAGGCCCTCGAGATGATCGACAAGCACACCTTCGAGTTGCTGTCCAGCGACTGATCCGGGAGACGCGTCATCAAGCCGCTGTTCTCGCAGGGATCGCTGCCCATCTATCGTCTGCTGGTCTGCACGATCATGGCGCTTGCGCTGATGGTTGCCGATCTTCGCCTGACCCGCATGGAGGAGGTGCGTGCCCAGCTCAGCACGGCGGTGGCGCCGATCCAGTGGATCGTCAGCCTGCCCAGTAGCGTGCTGAGCTGGGGGACCCTGGCACTCTCCGATCAGCGTGACCTGGTCGACGAGAACCGGCGGCTGCGTGAACAGCTCCTGACGCTATCCCACCGGGTGCAGCGCATGGCGGACCTGACCGCCGAGAACGTGCGCCTGCGCGAGCTGCTGGCCGCCGCTCGCCAGCATGACATGCCCTTCATGACCGCCGAGCTGCTGTCACTGGATCCTGATCCCTTCGCCCATCAGATGGTGCTGGATCGCGGTCGCCGCGATGGGGTCTATGTCGGGCAGCCGGTGATGGATGCCGCCGGGCTGGTGGGTCAGGTGACCTCGGTACTGGCCTACTCCAGTCGGGTGCTGATGGTGGCCGATGCCAGTCATGCGCTGCCGGTGCGAGTCAATCGCAATGGTCTTCGCTATATCCTCCAGGGCGGCGGACGCTATGATCGCCTCAGCGTTCGTCATGTGCCCGACACCGCCGATATCCGCAAGGGTGATCTGCTGGTTACCTCCGGCCTGGCAGGACGCTTCCCCCCGGGCTATCCGGTGGCGAGAGTGGATGGGGTGGTGCATGACCCGGGCGAACCCTTCGCCCGGGTGACAGCGACCCCGGTGGCGCAGCTACAGCGCTCGCGCCACTTCCTGCTGCTCTTCCCGCCGAGTCGGCCGCGCTTCGATGATCCCGGCTGGGAAGGCGATATCAGTTTGAGCGCCATCCAGGCCGCCCGAGCGGTGAGCGATGAGGCCGATACGCGCCGGGCCACTGCCCGTGATGACCACGAGGAGGCACGCTGATGGCCGTTCCTTCCGCCGCCAACCTGGCGCTTCCCTGGATCTGGTTCTCCCTCCTGCTGGCGCTCTGCCTGCAGGTGATGCCGCTGGCCGAAGGCTGGCAGATCTGGCGGCCCGACTGGCTGGGTCTGATGCTGGTCTACTGGTGCATGAAGACACCCTCTCGGGTGGGCGTGCTTCACGCCTTCGTGCTGGGCATCCTGCTCGACCTGATCGAGGGGGCGGTGCTGGGCCAGAACGCCCTGCTGCTGTCGCTGCTGGCCTTCCTGTGTGCCCTGGTCTATCCGCGATTTCGTGCCTACTCGCTGCTCCAGCAGGCCCTGATGGTGCTGGTGCTGCTGGGCTTTATGCAGCTGGGCGAGCAGTGGCTGCGAACCCTGCTGGGACCCTTCTCCATTCATCTCTCCTTCCTGACGCCGGCGCTGATCGGCGCGCTGCTCTGGCCCTGGTTCGCCACCCTGTTCAATGCACTGGGGCGGCGGTTGACCGGTGGCTGATCGGAGGCTATCCATGTCCGTCATCACTCCCCCTGTTCTCTGTCTGGCCTCGGCATCACCGCGGCGCCGCGACCTGCTGGCGTCCATCGGTGTGTCCCTGGAGGCATGTCCGGTGGATATCGACGAGACCCCGGTTCCGGGTGAGGGGGCCGAGGCCTATGTCGCCCGCCTGGCCCGCGACAAGGCGCTGGCCGGTGCCGAGCGCTCTCGCCTGCCGACCCTTGGCTCCGATACCGCCGTGGTGCGTGACGGTGAGATTCTCGGCAAGCCCGAGGGAGCCGAGCACGCCGCCGCCATGCTGCGCTCCCTGGCCGGCCGCGAGCATCGGGTGCTCACAGCGGTGGCAGTGACCGGCCCCGCGGGCCTGCTCGAGCGCTGTGTCGCCACGCGGGTCGTGATGCGTGAGATCTCCGATGCCGAGATCGCCGCCTACTGGGCCACCGGGGAGCCCGCCGACAAGGCGGGTGGCTATGCCATCCAGGGGCGTGCGGCGGTGTTTGTCGAGCATATTGCCGGCAGCCACTCCGCGGTGGTGGGGCTGCCGCTCTACGAGACCGCCGAGCTGCTGCGCCGTCAGGGGGTGGCGCTATGGGGCGGGGCGCTCGGGTCGTGATGCGCTGATTGCGACGGCAGCCTCTCGCCGGAATTGCCTTGTCGAGTGGTGCTGCCATCGGCGATCGCCCTGTCATGATGAACGGATCAACGCCTTGGAGGCTTGACACTATGTCATAATGGCCGCAAGGCATTCTGGACAAGGATTTCCGCATGAGCGGCGAAGTACTGATCAATCTGACGCCGATGGAGACCCGCGTCGCCGTGGTGGAAAACGGCGTACTGCAGGAGGCCTTCATCGAGCGCTCCTGCCGTCGCGGCATCGTCGGCAATATCTACAAGGGCCGGGTGGTCAGAGTCCTCCCCGGCATGCAGGCGGCATTCGTGGATATCGGCCTCGACCGCGCCGCCTTCATCCATGCCCATGAGGTGATGCCGGCCGGCACGCCGGCCGAGGAGCAGCTCTCCATCGGACATCTGCTCCACGAGGGGCAGGCGCTGGTGGTGCAGGTGACCAAGGATCCGATCGGCTCCAAGGGCGCGCGCCTGACCACTCATCTCTCGGTACCCTCGCGTTATCTGGTCTACATGCCGGATGCGCCCCACCATGGCGTCTCCCAGCGTATCGAAGACGAACGCGAGCGCGAGCGGCTGCGCAGCCTGATCGAGGAGGCCCAGGCCCAGCAGAGCCTGGAGGTGACCGGTGGCTTTATCGTGCGCACTGCCGCCGAGGGGGTGGGTGTCGAGGAGCTGGCCGCCGATATGCACTTCCTGCTGCGGCTATGTCGCAAGGTCAGCGAGCGCAAGGTCACCTCCTCGGCGCCCAGCGTGATCTACGATGACCTGCCGCTGTTCATGCGCATCCTGCGGGATGTGATGCGTGACGATATCGAGAAGGTGCGCATCGACTCCCGGGAGAACTACGTCAGGCTGGTGGAGTTCGCCGAGGAGTTCATGCCCGATGCGGTGGAGCGTATCGAGCACTATGCCGGCGAGCGACCGGTCTTCGACCTCTACAGCGTCGAAGACGAGCTCCACAAGGCGCTGGGGCGCAAGGTGCAGCTCAAGTCCGGTGGTTACCTGGTGATCGACCCCACCGAGGCGATGACCACCATCGATGTCAATACCGGCGGCTATGTGGGGCATCGCAACCTCGAGGAGACCATCTTCAAGACCAACCTCGAGGCGGCGACCGCCATCGCCCGCCAGCTCCGTCTACGCAACCTGGGTGGCATCATCATCATTGACTTCATCGACATGGAGGATCCCGAGCACCAGCGTCAGGTGCTGCGCATGCTCGAGCAGTCGCTGGAGCGGGATCACGCCAAGACCAAGTGTACCGGTGTCACCGAGCTTGGCCTCGTGCAGCTGACCCGAAAGCGTACCCGCGAGAGTCTGGAGCAGACCCTCTGTGAAGCCTGCCCGACCTGCGGGGGTCGCGGAACGCTCAAGACCCCGGAGACGGTCTGCTACGAGATCTTTCGCGAGATCCTGCGTGAGGAGCGGGCCTATAGCGCCGAGACCTACATGGTGCTGGCGTCCCAGGCGGTGGTGGACCGCCTGCTCGACGAGGAGTCGGCGGCGGTGGCCGATCTGGAAGAGTTCATTGGCAAGCCCATCCGCTTCCAGGTGGAGACCCACTACTCCCAGGAGCAGTACGACATCGTGCTGATGTGAGCCCATGCCCGTGACCCGCCAGGTGATGCGCTGGACCCTGACCCTGCTGGCCCTGGGGCTGGCAATAGTGGCGAGCCTGACACTGCTGGCGCGACTGGCGCTTGGCCTTGCCGATGGCCAGGCATCACGGCTGGAGGCACTGCTGTCTGCGCGCTTCGCGGCACAGACCCGGATCGACTCGCTGGAGGGCGGACTGGCGCGCTTCGACCCCTATCTCAAGCTTGGTGCACTGAGCCTGCGTACCCGCGATGGTGACCGGCCACTGCTGGAGGTGAAGGGGGGGCATCTGCGCCTGGATACCTGGCAGAGCCTGCGTGAAGGGCTGCCGGTGGTGGAGGGGGCGCGTCTCGACGGCATGACCCTGCACCTCTATCAGAGCGCACAGGGAGGCTGGCACTGGCCTGACCCCGCCGAGCTCCCCCCCGAGCTTCAGCCCGAGGGGGAGTTCGATCTCGAGCGTCTCGACTTCTGGGTCGGGGTGCTGCTGCGCCAACGGGCCTGGGCCGAGGATGTACGCGTGGTGCTGCATGGCCAAGAGCGACGCGTCGCCTTCGAGGCGCCGCGGCTGCTGATGACCGGCGATGCCCGACGCGCCCATCTCGAGGGCAGGTTGCGCCTGGTGGGCGACGCCGATGTGGCGATGCAGGTAGCCCTGGAGGTGCTGCCTGGCGAGGTCGGATTTCGTGACTTCAGTGCCGCCCTGCAGGCCGACATGCGGCTCGATACGCTAGTGGAGCTGGCCGCGGTGCTGGGGCGTGATCAGCCGCTGCACCTCGACGAGGCGCGGGGCGAGGCCCGCCTGTGGGGGCGCTGGCACCGTGGCCACCTGGCCGATGCCCGCCTGGCGCTGGATGTCGAGCGGCTGGCCGTCAGCCATCGCGACGCCAAGGGCGTGCGTCATCAACTGGCGCTGGATAGCGTGACCGGGCGCGGCCAGTGGTTGAGGGGGGAGAGCGGTTGGCAGGCCTGGTTTCAGGGCAATGCCGAGAGTCCCGAGAAGAGCGAGCCGGACGAACTGGCGTCGCGCTGGGGGCCTGCCTTGCCCTACCGTTGGCATCTGAGCGGCGATGGCGAGGAGTGGTGGCTAAATACCAGCGCCTTCGACCTGGGGTCCCTGGCTGCCTGGCGCGATCGGGTGCCGCTGCCCGAGGCTCTGGCTCGGGCAGTGGACAGCCTCGATCCACGCGGCCGAGTGGCCGGTTTCGGGCTTGGCTTCCAGGAGGGGCAGTGGCAGGCGCGGGCGTCCCTGCATGGTGTCGAGGTGTCGCCCTGGCAGCAGGCCCCAGGGGGCGGCCCCCTGGACATGTGGGTCGAGGCGCGGGGTGGTCACGGCCTGGTGCGCTTCAGCGGCAACGAGACGTCCACCCTTCACTTCCCCGAGGTCTTCGCCGCCCCCATGGCGCTCGATCACGCCTCCGGGAAGGTGCACTGGGTCTATGATGGCCCCCGTAGCATGGTCAGTGGTCGTGATCTGCGGGTGGGGTGGAACGGTGCCGAGGTCAGCGGTGGTTTCGGTCTCTCCGCCGGGCAGGGGGGGCGGGGTGGCTTCGGCCTGACCCTGGCCCTCGAGGAGGTCGATGCCGTGGAGACGCCGCTTGTCGAGTGGCTGCCGGTAGCTATCCTCGATGACGGCCTGCGCGACTGGCTGGCCGATGGCGTGGCGGGTCGGGTTCCCGAGGGCTCGCTGCGCCTGCATGTGCCGCTCTCCGGTGGCGACGAAGACCAGGATAATCAGCCACCGCCGAGTTTTGGCCTCGACCTCGCCATTCGCGACGGCCGTCTGCCCATGGCGCCGGGGTGGCCGGTGCTGGAGGGTATCGAGGGGCGAATGCGGCTCGATGACACCCTTCTCGAGGCCGAGGTAAAGCATGCCGAGAGTCTCGGTGTGAAAGCGAGCGATGGCCGGGTACGGCTTGCCGACGAACACCTGGAGGTAGCAGGCGAACTGTATGCCAGCGCCTCCGCGCTGCGACGCTTCCTGTTGAACATGCCGGTAGAGGGCATGGCAATCATGGAAGAGTGGCAAGCCGAAGGGCATGCCGAGGGCGCCCTGCAACTCGAGCTGCCCCTGGAGCGGCCCGAGGCGCTGGACCTCTCGATCGAGACCCAGGCGAGTCTTGACCTTATCGAATATCAGCCCCTGGGGCTGCGTGCCAGGGAGCTGCGTGGTCCCTTGACCTGGCGTCAGCAGGGCGCCGAGGGTGGGCTCACGGGACGGCTCGAGGGGCGCCTGCTCGGCGGGCCATTGCGTGCCGATATCGACACCTTGAATGGCGGGCTCGACCTCGCCGGGGGTGCCGAGGCCAAGGCGCTGCTCGAGCTGGGGGGCGCGTCCGCCCTTGCCGAGCGACTGACCGGGCGTTTCGACTGGCGTGGCCGGCTGGGCGTCGGCGACGAGGTTTCCCTGCGCCTGCAGAGCTCACTCCAGGGGCTGGCCGCCGATCTGCCGGCGCCGCTGGGCAAGCCTGCGGCTCAGTCTCGCCCTCTGCGGCTCGACATGAATCTGACCCAAGGTTACCTGGATGGACGCCTGGGCGAGGCACTGAAACTGCGCTGGCGCTCGCTACCCGGTGGTGAGCGTAGCCAGGGGCAGGTGTGGCTGGGCCGCCAATCCGCGGGTGCCTGGCCCTCGGGGTCGGGCTGGTGGGTCGATGCCTACCTGCCGCGCCTCTCTCCCGCCGCATGGAGCGAGGCGCTCTCGGGGGTGACAGGCAGTCGTGGCACAGGGGGGGCAGGCCTTGACCTCCGCGAGGTGCGTGTGGCCAGCGACTGTCTGCAGCATGAGGATCGCTGCCTCGGCTCCTTCTATACCACCGCTCGTCCGCAGCCTGGCGGCGGCTGGCATGTGGCTCTGGATGGCAGTCTGCTTGAGGGGCGGCTCGACTATCGGCCCCGACTCGCTGAGCCTCTGGACATCGGCCTGAGTCGCCTCTCGCTGGATGCGTTGATGCCCACCGGCCAGCAGGTCGGCTCGCTGCTCGACGAGATTGCCACGCCTCCAGAGCCGCAGCCGCTTCCCGGCTGGGTCGACGACCTGCCCGGCGGGCGTCTGCGCATCGCCGATATCGAGCGCCAGGGCCGGCGTCTGGGGCCTCTGACCGCTCGCTGGCAGGCGACGCCCGAGAGACTCAGTATCGCTCCCCTGGGACTTACCCTGGGGGAGATCAGTGCCCATGGCGAGCTGGTCTGGGAGGCGGCGGGCCCCGAGGCCAGCCTGACCCGTGCGCGCCTGGAGCTGGTAGGACGGGACCTGGGAACGGCACTGGAACGCCTGGCTCAGGACCCGGTGATCCGTAGCGGCGAGACAAGGGTCAAGAGCCAGCTGGCCTGGCCGGGGACGCCCTGGCAGTTTGCCCTGGAGCGCTCCCGGGGCAGCGTCGAGGCGGAGCTGCGTGATGGCCGTTTCGTCAAGCTGGAGTCGGCCCCGGCGCGTCTGGTGGGGCTGCTCAATATCGATAACCTGGTGCGCCGTCTGCGGCTGGACTTCTCCGACATGACCGGGCGAGGGACGGCCTTCGACCGTGTCACTGGCGCGGCGACCCTGTATGGTGGCAGTCTCGAGACGCGGGGGCCGGTCCAGATCGTGGGCCCTGCCACTCGCTTCACTCTCGATGGCAGCGTCGCGTTGGCACGTCGGGAACTCGACATGCGGTTGGGCGTCACACTGCCTGTTAGCCGCAACCTGCCATTGGCGGCGGTCATCGCCGGTGCTCCGGTGGTGGGTGGGGCCCTGTTCATCGCGGACCGCCTGTTCGGTGATGCCATCGACAGTGTTACCCGAATTCATTATCGCGTGCGTGGTCCCTGGACCTCGCCGCGGATTTCAGTGGAAAGCGCCGAATGACCCAAGCGAGACACGCATTGATTGATGAAGCCGCCGGCATCCTGCTGACGCCCGGTGGTCTCTCTCTGGATGACCTGGACACCGGCCTCGGCCACGCGATGGGGGCGGGTATCGACTACGCCGACCTCTACTTTCAGCGCAGCTGGCATGAGGGCTGGGTGCTGGAAGATGGCGAGGTCAAGGAGGCCAGCTACAACATCGACGGCGGGGTGGGCGTGCGCTCCCTGGCCGGCGAGAAGACCGGCTTCGCCTACTCCAATCAGATTACCGCCGATGCGCTTGGCGAGACCGGGCGTACCGCGGCCGGCATCGTGCGCAGCGGCAACCGTCTGCCATTGGGCACGCCGGTTGCCGTCGGTCCCCCGTCGCGCTATGCCGGGGTCGATCCGCTCGCCGGGCTCAGCGCCGAGGAGAAGGTCGCCATGCTCAAGGAGGCGGATCGCGTGGCCCGAGCCGCCGACCCCTCGGTCAGCCAGGTCAGTGCCTCGCTCTCGGGGGTCCATGAGGTGGTGCTGGTGCGTGCCAGCGATGGCACCCTGGCGGCCGACATCCGCCCCCTGGTGCGCTTCAACGTAAGCGTGATCGTCGTACGCAATGGTCGACGCGAGCGTGGCAGTGCCGGCGGTGGTGGCCGCTATCCCATGTCGCGCCTGCGCGATGAGGGTGTCGCCGAACGCTTCGCCAAGGAGGCGGTGCGTCAGGCGCTGGTCAACCTGGAGGCCGTCGATGCCCCGGCGGGCCAGCTGCCGGTGGTGCTGGCGCCTGGCTGGCCGGGCATCCTGCTCCATGAGGCGGTAGGTCACGGCCTGGAGGGAGATTTCAATCGCAAGGGAAGCTCAGCCTTCGCCGGCCGTATGGGCGAGCGCGTCGCCGCACCGGGTGTGACCGTGGTCGATGACGCCACCCTGGCCGACCGCCGCGGGTCGATGAGCGTCGATGACGAGGGGACCCCGGGTCAGCGTACCCCGCTGATCGAGGATGGCATCCTCACCGGCTATATGCAGGACAAGTTGAACGCGCGGCTGATGGGCATGGCGCCCACCGGCAATGCCCGCCGCGAATCCTTTGCCCACCTGCCGATGCCGCGCATGACCAATACTGTCATGCTCGCCGGTCAGGATGACCCCGACGACATCCTCAAAAGCGTCAAGCGTGGCCTCTATGCGGTGAGCTTCGGCGGTGGCCAGGTGGATATCACCTCGGGGAAGTTCGTGTTCTCGGCGAGTGAAGCCTATCTGATCGAGGATGGCCGGATCACCGCCCCGGTGAAGGGGGCGACGCTGATCGGCAATGGCCCCGAGGCCATGGGGCGAGTCTCGATGATCGGCCATGATATGGCACTGGATCCCGGTATCGGCGTGTGTGGCAAGGAGGGGCAGGGCGTACCGGTGGGTGTCGGCCAGCCGACCCTCAAGCTGGACGAGCTGACCGTAGGTGGCACCCAGTCGTAGACGAATGGTGTGTAGGAGCCAAGCTCGCTGGGCGATGGCGGCGCCAATCGCCCGGTATACCGGGCTCCTACAGCCCGGCGGTATCGCGGATCAGCTTGAACAGCTTGCGTGAACTGGCCGGTGGCTTGTCCTGGGCACGTTCGCGCTGGGCATTGCGGATCAGCTGGCGCAGGGCCTGGCGGTCGGCGTGGGGGTAGTCGGCCACGAAGGCCTCCACCGCGGCGTCGCCCTCGTCGACGAGGCGGTCGCGCCACTTTTCGAGGCGATGAAAGGCGTGGTCGCGGCGCAGCGTCTCCTGCTCGATCTCGTCGTGGACGGCACGGATCGCCGCGAGATCCTCGCGACGCATCAACTTGCCGATGTACTGCATGTGGCGCCGCCGTCCCTCATGGGAGCGGATGCGTGAGGTCTCTTCCACGGCGGCGAGCATATCGTCGGAGAGGGGAAAGCGCGCTCGCTCGCCAGGGGTCATGGCGATGATCTGTTCGCCCAGCGTCTGCAGCGCCTGCATCTCGCGCTTGAGCTGGGACTTGCTGGGGCGTTCGTCGTTGTCCGGCTGCTGAAGGATCTGATCGAGCAACTCGCGGGGAGATTCCTGGGACATGCCGCTTCCATCGGTTGGGGCTGGGTGTCCCGACAGTATACCAGTCCGTTTCACCGGGCTGAGAATGAACATCACAGGCGTGGCTCACAGCCCCGCCGAAGGAGGATTAGAGATGACACAGGCTTTCGATGCCGCCGCACAGCAGACCCTTCTGGAGAGCCGTTCCCGACAGGCCGTGGAACTGGCCCGGAAGCTGGGGGCCGACGCCTGCGAAGTGGGCGCCAGCGTCGACCAGGGCGTCGGCGTCAGCGTTCGCGAAGGGGAGGTGGAAACCGTCGAGCTCTCGCGCGATCAGGGCATTGCGGTGACGGTCTATCTCGGCCAGCGCAAGGGCAGTGCCTCCTCCACCGATGCCGGCGAAGCCTCCATCCGTGCCGTGGTCGAGAAGGCCATCGCCATTGCTCGCTATACCGGCGAGGATCCCGCCGCCGGCCTGGCCGACGCCGCGCTGATGGCCACTCATCTGCCGGACCTCGATGTGCACCACCCCTGGGCCTTGACCACCGAAGAGGCAGTCGAGCTGGCGCTGGCCTGCGAGGCCGCCGGCCGCGGCAAGGCCGGGATCAAGAGCTCCGACGGCGCCTCGCTCTCCAGCGGCGAGGGGGTGAGGGTCTATGCCAACAGCCATGGCTTCCTGGGCAGCCAGCGTGGCAGTCGCCACTCGCTCTCCTGCATGCTGATCGCCGAAGACGATGCCGGCATGCAGCGTGACTATGACTTCACCAGCGCCCGGGACCCGCGCGATCTGCTGGCACCTGAACGGGTCGGCGAGAGTGCCGCCGAGCACACACTGCGCCGCCTGGGGGCAAGGCGTCCGGCTACCGGGCGGATGCCGGTACTCTTCGACCCGAACCTGGCCGGCGGGCTGGTCGGCTCGTTGATGAGTGCCATCGCCGGTGGCGCGCTGTTCCGCCAGGCAACCTTCCTCTGCGACCGTCTCGGCGATGCACTCTTCCCAGAGTGGTTCAGCCTGCAGGAGAAGCCCATGGAAACCGGTGCCATGGCCAGTTCGCCCTTCGACAACGATGGCGTTCAGACTCGTGACAACCTCTTTATCGACAAGGGGCGACTGGCCAGCTACATGCTCTCGGCCTACAGTGCGCGCCGCCTCGGCATGCAGACCACCGCCAATGCCGGCGGGGCTCGCAACCTGCGGATCACGGCGCCGCTGGCATCACGCGATGAGCTGCTTGCCCGCATGGGCAGGGGGGTGCTGGTCACCGAGCTGATGGGGCAGGGGGTCAATGGCGTCACCGGGGACTACTCGAGGGGGGCGGCCGGCTTCTGGGTGGAGAACGGCAAGATTCAGTACCCGGTGGAGGAGTTCACCATTGCGGGAAACCTGCAAACGATGTTCAGGGGGCTGGCTGGCGTGGGCAGCGATATCGATACCCGCGGCAGCATCCATACCGGCAGCTGGCTGATCGACGAGATGACGGTGGCCGGCGGCTGAGGCGGGCTTACGGCTTTTTACTCATCCTCGTCGAAGCGGGCGTCGAACAGGGCCTCGATGGCGTCGAGGGCCTGTTCGGCGTCCCTGCCTTCGGCACTTACGGTGAGCTCGGTGCCGCAGGGCGCGGCCAGCATCAGCAGCGACATGATGTTGTTGGCTTCCCCTCGCATCGGGCCGTTGGCCACCTGAATGTGGGCAGTAAAGGGCTGGCAGCACTGGACCAGCTTGGTGGCGGCGCGGGCATGAAGCCCACGCTTGTTGGTAAGGGTCAACCTGCGTTGCGGCACGCTCAACTTCCTTGATGAGGTGGGGTCTCGGGGCCGGGCAAGGTGTCCTGAGTGCCCAGTTCGCGATGGCGCAAGCGTACCCGCGTCTGCTGCTGGGCAAGCTGCCTGGCCAGGCGCTCGGCGAGATAGACCGAGCGGTGCTGCCCCCCCGTGCAGCCGATGGCCACGGTGAGATAGCTGCGATGGCTGGCCGCGTATCTGGGCAGCCAACGTGTCAGCCAGTCGTGGATATCGGTGAGCATCTCCTGCACCACCGGGTAATCCTCGAGAAAGGCGACGATCTCGGCATCCTGGCCGTTGTAGGGCCTGAGGCGTGGGTCCCAGTAGGGGTTGGGAAGGCATCGCGCATCGAACACCAGGTCGGCGTCCAGGGGGACGCCGCGCTTGAAGCCGAAGGACTCCACCGTCAGGGTCAGTTGCTCGGGGCGATGATGGGCTACCTGGTCGGCGATACGGGCGCGTAACTCATGGACCGTCAGTCGTGAGGTGTCGATCACCAGATCGGCCAGGTCGCGAATCCCGGAGAGTGCCTGCTCCTCGGAGTCGATCGCCTCGGCGAGCGTCATCTCGCTCTCGCGGGTCAGCGGGTGTCGCCGCCGGGTGGCGGAGTAGCGCTCGATCAGGATGCGTGCGTCGGTGTTCAGGTAGATGACCTGGCAGTCGATACCGCGTTCACGCACCTCCTCCAGGAGGCTGGGGAAGCGCTCCAGGGCCTGGGGGAGGTTACGGGCATCGATGCTGACGGCGATCGAGGTGCGCTGGGACTCGGGGTTGCTCAGTTCGTCAACCAGCGAACCCAGCAGCATGGCCGGCAGGTTGTCGATGGCGTAGTAGCTGAGATCCTCCAGCGCCTGCAGGGCGATTGATTTGCCCGAGCCGGAGCGGCCGCTGATGATCACGAGTCGCATGGAGGTCTCCTGGTCGTTCTGGCCGAGGGGTGCTCGTTACCGCTCAACCCTGTCGTCGAATGGCCTCGATAAGGCTGTCGTGGAGGTCGCGCTGACTCGAGCTGCGGCGCAGGCGCGTGCGGGTATCGACGTCGTTCATGATGCCGGCCAGCTGGGCCAGCAGGGTCAGGTGGGCCGCATCGGCCTCTTCGGGAACCAGCAGCACGAACACCAGATCGACGGGCTCTCCATCGATGGCGTCGAAATCCACCGGTTCCGTCAGCTTGAGGAAGCCGGCGATAGGCGCCTTGCAGTGGGGGCTACGGGCGTGAGGAATGGCCACGCCGTTACCGATGCCGGTACTGCCGAGGCGCTCGCGGGCAATCAGCCTCGCGAAGACCTCCTGGCTGTCGAGGCTGGGCGTGTTCTGCGCAATGAAGGTGCTGAAGAACTCCAGCACCCGTTTCTTGCTGCCCCCGGGCACATCGAAGAGGGTGCGCTCCGGGGGGAGAATGGTTTCGAGTGAGGACATCGTGGGTTCAGCGGGCGCCGGCGCCCTGGGCGCGAGCCTGGGCCTTTTCCTTGTGCTTGACCAGCTGGCGGTCCAGCTTGTCGGCGAGGGCATCGATGGCAGCGTACATGTCGACATCCTGGGCTTCTGCATGCAGCTCGGCACCGGCAACGTGCATGATGCAGGCGGCCGATTGACGCTCCTTCTCGACAGACAGGGTCACCTGCACGTTGGTGATGTTGTCATAGTGGCGCTCCACGCGAGTCAGCTTCTCGTTGACATAGTCACGCAGGGCATCGGTCAGTTCCACATGAAGGCCGGTGATATTCACTTGCATGACACGCTCCTTGCTCGATGGTTGTGATTCGATTGTAACCCTTTTTCCTGCCTTGCATACCCCCCGGCGGATCCGGGGCGGATTCCCGCCATGTTCAAGGGGTTGAGCCGGTCGAGCAGGGGGGCAAAGTTGCCTGCCGATCGCCCTCAGCGCAGGCGCTTGCGCTCGCTGGAGGAGGGGATGCCCATGGCTTCACGGTACTTGGCGATCGTCCGTCTGGCGACCCGGATGCCGGCCTCGTCGAGCAGGGTGACCAGCCGGCTATCGGATAGCGGCTTGCGCGGCGGCTCCTCCTGAATCAGCTTGCGGATGCGTGCACGAATGGCGGTGCTTGAGTGGGTGTCGCCCTCGTTGCCGACCTGGCTGGAGAAGAAGAACTTGAGCTCGAAGACCCCGCGGGGGGTATGGATGAACTTCTGGGTGGTGACCCGTGAGATGGTGGATTCATGCATCTCCACCGTCTGGGCGATATCGGCCAGAGTGAGTGGCTTCATGGCCTCTTCACCCTGTTCCAGAAAGTCGAACTGGCGCGCCATGATCTCGCGACCGACTCGCAGCAGGGTATCGTTGCGGCTGGTCAGGCTCTTTATCAGCCAGCGCGCCTCCTGGAGGTGCTCCTTGAGGAAGGTGTTGTCGTCACTCTTGTCGGCACGGCGGATCAGTGCCGCGTAATCGGGCTGGATGCGCAGTCGTGGGATCGCCTCGGGGTTGAGTTCGACGTGCCAGCCACGTTGGTCGTGAAAGGCAACGAGGTCGGGAATCACGTAGTCGTCGGTGACGCTTGAGAAGGCGCTGCCAGGGCGAGGATCCAGGCTGCGTACCAGGGCGATGGAGGCGTCGAGCGCCGTGTCGTCCAGCCCCAGGCGCCGCTTGAGCAGGCGACGGTCATCGTTGCCGAGGGCCTCCAGGAACTGGCGGACCAGGCGTCGTGCCTGGGGCAGGTGCGGCGTATCGTCGGGGAGGGCGGCGAGCTGAAGCTGCAAACATTCACTCAAGTCGCGGGCGAAGATCCCCGTGGGTTCGAACTGCTGCAGATGGCGCAGGACTCGCTCCATCTCCTGGCTGCGCAAGTCGGACAGCCCCTGCTGTTGCAGGCCGTCTCGAATCTCGTCGAGGGGAGCCGTGAGATAGCCGGCATCGTTGACGGCGTCGATAAGGCTCTCGGCGATCTGGCGCTCCCGTGGGTCGAGGTCGCTCATCGCCAGCTGCCAGGAGAGATGACCGTGCAGACTCTGGCCTTCCGCCTGGCGCTCGAAATCGGGTCCCTCTCCGCCGCTGGGCGCCGCAAGGTCCTGGTAGGTATCCGACCAGTCGCTGTCGGTGGCGAGCTGCTCGGGAATCTCGCTTGCCCAGTCGTCCTGCACAGGCTCCTGCGTGGCTTGCTCACCGAAGTCATCGTCAAGCTCCAGCAGCGGGTTGCTCTCCACCGCCTGCTGGACCTCCTGGCGCAGGTCGAGAGTGGAGAGCTGCAGCAGGGCGATGGCCTGCTGCAGCTGGGGAGTCATGGTTAGCTGGGTGCCGACCCGTAATTGCAGAGATGCCTTCATGGCCATGGCAGGCGTCCTCCTGGCATGTCGGAAAGCCTTACCCTAGTGCCTGGCAGGGCATCGTGCAATACGACCTTAAGCAATAATCATGCCACTGGAGTCATGCTGCTGGGTGGGCGCTATCGAGCCGACCTGTCGCCGGCAGTGCTGTCGCCATCACCAGGCGCGAGGGACTCTTGTCAGAGGCGGAAGTCGGCACCGAGATAGACCTCACGTACCTTCTGGTTGGCAAGGATCGACTCGGCATCGCCCTCGGCGATGATCTGACCGTTGCCGACGATGTAGGCGGTATCACAGATGTCGAGGGTCTCGCGGACATTGTGATCGGTGATCAGAACGCCGATGTCGCGAGCCTTCAGCTGACGAATGACACCCTTGATCTCGCCCACCGAGATGGGGTCGACGCCGGCGAAGGGCTCGTCGAGAAGAATGAAGGCGGGCTCGGTCGCCAGGGCCCTGGCGATCTCCACCCGGCGACGTTCGCCGCCGGACAGGCTCATGCCCAGGTTGTCGCGAATATGGGTGACATGGAACTCCTCGAGCAGCTGCTCCAGGCGCGCTCGACGTCCGTCGCGGTCGAGGTCGCGGCGGGTCTCGAGGATCGCCATGATGTTGTCGGCCACCGACAGCTTGCGGAAAATCGAGGCCTCCTGCGGCAGGTAGCCAATGCCGGCCCGGGCCCTCTCGTGCATGGCGGCGTGGGAGAGGTCCAGCTCGTCGATGGTCACCGTGCCCGCGTCGGCGCGCACCAGCCCCACGATCATGTAGAAGGAGGTGGTCTTGCCGGCGCCGTTGGGGCCGAGGAGCCCGACGATGCTGCCTTGCCGGATCGACAGGCCGATATCCTGCACCACACGGCGGCGCTTGTAGCTCTTGGCGAGATGGCGGGCGTGAAGGGTCTTCATGGTTCCCCTTGCTGCTGTTCCGGCTGGAGGGTCATGCGAATACGCTGGCTGCCTTCGACCCCCTCGGCATCGGCGCGGGCCTGCACGACCCGGCGATCGAGGAAGTACTCCAGATAACCGCCCTCGAAGGTGTCGCCCCCCTGGTGGAGCTCGGCGCGGTCGATCAGCTCAACACGACGCTCGGCCACATGATAAACAATGGTGCGCCCCCACCCCTTGATGACGGGTTCGGCGGGGTTCGGCTGCTGCTCGAGATAGGCTCGGTCGCCGATGGCGGTGGCTCGGGAGAGTTCGCCTGCCGCGTTACGGCGGATCTCCACGCGGCTCCCGGTCAGGCGCATGCTGCCCTGGCGAATATCCACGTTGCCGGTATACACGGCGGTGCCGGCGCGGTCGTCAAGATCGAGACGGTCTGCCTCCACCAGAATGGGCGCACTGGCATCCTGATTTTGAGCCTGGCTCTGTGCCAGGCTGGCAGGGGCGAGAGGCAGCAGCGTCAGCAACAGGGCACCGGTCAGCAGTGAGGATAGGGGGCGCTTCATGACGAGGACTCCTCGAAGGTCTCGGGCGGGTGGTGGCCGCGCACATTGTCGGTCAGGCGTGCCCGGTTGTCATGGACCCAGGCATCGAAGCGCTCGCCACGCACATGCTGCGGAGGCTGGCGCAGGATGGCAGGGGTGGTGCTCCAGGCATGACCGGTGTCGGCATCATAATGCAGGGTGTCGGTCGCCAGTGACCACTGCTCGGCGGGGGCGTGTAGCCTGGCCTCGCCCTCGAGTCGCAGCGGATTGCCTCCGGGCCCCAGCCGGCCGCTGTCGGCTTCGGCAAGCCAGAGCCGGCCGCCACGGTCGTGGAGCTTGATATGTGGTGTCTCAAGACGCGTCACATCATCCTTGGGGGTGTGGACCAGGCGGGGGGTCGTCACCTGCTGGTGCAGGCGCCCCTCGGCGTCGAAGCGGGTCAGGTGCGCATTCTCGAGATAGAAGTCGGGCTCCCCGGCGGCATCGCGTGGTATCTGCTGGATGGTGTCTGGGCCACGTAGATCGAGCAGCGCCAGCCCGCCTCCCAGTGCCAGCAGCAACAGGGTCAGTCCGGTGCGAAAGCCGGGGCGCGGCAGGCGCATGATCCTAGCCGGCTCCATGCAGGTAAGTGTCAATGACCGCATCCCAGTGCCCCTGGGCGCGCAGCAGGGTATCGGCGATCTCGCGGGCCGCCCCTTGGCCACCACCGCGCTCGGTGACCCAGTCTGCATGCTTCTGGATATAGGTCGGTGCATTGGGCACGCTGATGCCGATGCCGGCACGACGAATGGCGCCGACATCGGGCATGTCGTCACCGCAGTAGGCCACCTGCTCGAGCTCCAGCCCCAGGCGCTTGGTGAGTTCCCGCAGGACCGGAAGCTTCTTCTCGACGCCCTGGAAGACATGCTGGATACCCAGTGCCGCGGCGCGGTGACTGACCATGCTCGATTCGCGACCGGTGATCAGCGCCACCTGGAAGCCGGCACGCTTGAGCAGCTTCAGGCCGTGGCCATCCTGTACATTGAACGCCTTGATCTCGATGCCATCGGCCTGAAAGTAGAGCTGCCCGTCGGTGAGCACGCCATCGACGTCCAGCGCAAGCAGGCGAATCTGGCGCAGACGGGCGGTGAGCTGCGGGTCCTGAAGGGGGGAGGTATGGGGCATGAGGGCTCCGTATTGTTGGGGTCAGATCACGCCGCTGGCCAGCAGGTCGTGCATATGCAGGGCGCCAACCGGGCGCCCCTCGTCATCGACCACGGCCAGGGCGGAGATGCGGTGGTCTTCCATCAGGCTGACTGCCTCGGCGGCCAGGGTCTCCGGCGTGGTTCGCTTGCCGGGGCAGGTCATCACGTCATCGACGCTCAGGCCGCTGAGGTCGCTGTGCAGGTCCAGGGTCCGCCGCAGGTCGCCGTCGGTGTAGACCCCGGCGAGACGGCCATCGGGTGCCACCACGCAGGTGAAGCCCAGTCCCTGGCGGGTAATCTCCAGCAGGGCGTCGCGCAGCGGGCTCCCCAGGGGGACCCGCGGCAACCGACTACCACTGTGCATCAGGTCGCTGACGCGCAGCAGCAGTCGCTTGCCGAGGCTGCCACCGGGGTGTGAGAGGGCGAAGTCCTCCGCGGTAAAGCCGCGAGACTCGAGCAGTGCCACGGCCAGGGCATCCCCCATGGCCAGGGCGGCCGTAGTGGAGGCGGTGGGCGCAAGATCGAGGGGGCAGGCCTCGCGCTCGACACCGGTGTCGAGGTGGGCGTCGGCGTGGCGGCCAAGGCTCGACGTGGGCCGCCCGGTCATGCTGATCAGCGGTACCTTCATGCGCTTGAGGAGCGGCAGCAGAGCGGTCACTTCGGCGGTCTCGCCGGAGTTCGAGAGGGCCAGCACCACGTCGCCGGGTGTGATCATCCCCAGATCGCCGTGACTGGCCTCCCCGGGGTGGACGAAGAAGGCCGGCGTGCCGGTGCTGGCAAGCGTGGCGGCGATCTTGCCGGCGATATGACCGGACTTGCCCATGCCGGTGACCACCACGCGCCCGCGGCATGCCAGGATCAGCTCACAGGCGTGGTCGAAGGCCTCGTCGAGGCGTGCCGCCAGGGCGTCGATGGCTTGCTGCTCGAGGCGCAGGGTGCGTCGGGCGCTGTCGCGAAGGGCCGATCCGGCCCCAGGGGTTTCGGATGTCATGATGCCGATTGTTGCCTGTTGTGAGGGTTCACTCAAGAGCCGACGCCCAGACTGGCCGTGCCGAGCCAGATCAGGTAGCCGGCATAGGTCGCGGCCAGCGCCGCGCCGGGGAGCCGGCCGAGGTGGTTGCGGCGTTGCCAGAGCAGCAGTGCGCCCAGCGCCAGGGTCAGCACCAACAGCACGGGGTAGTCGCGCTCTCCGGCGGCGGGATCGGCGGCGCCGGGCGCCAGCAGACCCGGGATCGGCAGTACCGCCAGCAGGTTGAAGAGATTGGAGCCGATCACATTGCCGATGGCGAGATCATGGTGACGCTTGAGTGCGCTGGCGACACAGGCGGCAAGCTCGGGCAGGCTGGTGCCAATGGCGACGATGGTCAGGCCGATGACCAGCTCGCTGATCCCCAGGTCGCGGGCGATTTCGCTGGCCCCCCATACCAGCCCGCGTGAGCCGGCTATCATCACGGCAAGCGTTCCCACCAGCCATAGCAGGGCGCGAATCAGCGGCATATCGGGGATCTCGCCCGCCACTTCCTCCTCGGCATCCGGCGTATCGGCTCGAAACAGCCACCACAGGCTGAACAGCAGCAGGGCAATCAGCAGTGTCGCATCCAGGCGGCCGAGGTGGCCGTTGGCCAGGGCGTAGCCGGCCAGGCCGGTGGCGCCAAGCAGCAGGGGGAGTTCGCGTCGCACCACGGAGAAGCGCACCGGGATCGGCACGACCAGGGCGGTGACCCCCAGCACCAGGCCGATATTGGCAATGTTGGAGCCCAGGGCGTTGCCGGTGGCCAGGTCGGGAATGCCGTCGAGGGAGGCCATCAGTGACACCACGATCTCCGGTGCCGAGGTGCCCAGGGCAACGATGGTCATGCCCACCAGCATGGTGCTCATGCCCGCGCGGCGGGCGGTGGCAGCGGCCGCGCCCACGAAATGGTCGGCGCTCCACAACAGGGCCACGAGGCCAAGCAATATGGCGATCAGGGGGTACAGCATGACAACTCGGCTCGCTCAGTCGGTAGCGGAAGGTCGTCATTAAACGTGCTGGCCAGGCAGGGTGCAACCCGCCGCAACGCATCGGGCTGGCGTCTGGCAGGATAGTTAGGATACGATGTTCGATAATTTTATCAGGATGGCTTTGCCGATGAGTGACACTCCCTTCGTGGTGGTGGAGGGGCTGCATTTCGCGCGTGGCGACAAGGAGATCTTCCGCGGCGTCGACATGACGATCCAGCGTGGTGGCGTTACCGCCATCATGGGCCCCAGTGGCAGTGGCAAGACCACCCTTCTCAAGCTGATCGGCGGTCAGCTCGTGCCGGATTCGGGGCGGGTGCTGATCGATGGCCAGGATGTCCATCGCCAGTCGCGGCGGGATCTCTTCACCATGCGTCGCCGCATGGGCATGCTGTTTCAGAGCGGTGCGCTGTTTTCCGATCTTAGCGTCTTCGAGAACGTGGCCTTCCCGCTGCGGGTACATACGGATCTGCCCGAGGCGATGGTGCGTGATCTGGTGCTGATGAAGCTCGAGGCAGTGGGGTTGCGGGGCGCTCGAGAGCTGATGCCGGCCGAGCTTTCCGGAGGCATGGCGCGCCGCGTGGCCCTGGCGCGGGCCATTGCTCTGGACCCCGAGCTGATCCTCTATGATGAGCCCTTCGTCGGCCAGGATCCGATCTCCATGGGAGTGTTGGTGCAGCTGATCAAGCGCCTCAATCAGGCGCTGGGGCTGACCTCGGTCGTGGTCTCTCATGATATCAATGAGACGCTGAGTATCGCCGACTATGTCTATGTGGTGGCCGATGGTCGCGTGATGGCTCACGGTACGCCCGAGCACCTCGACGTGGATCGTGATCCGCGTGTTAGCCAGTTCGTGCATGGGGAGCCGGATGGACCTGTGCCCTTCCACTACCCATCGCAGGACTTCGTCAGCGACATGCTTGCCCCGGGGGGCGCCCGATGATCCAACGAATTCGACGCCTGGGGCGCTACGGCTGTGATCTTTTCGAGTCGCTGGGGCGTGCCGGCCTCTTCCTGGGTCAGTCTGCCGTGGGGGTGCCGAGCAGGGAAGGGCTCTATCTCTGGGTGCGCCAGATGCACTTCGTCGGTGTGCTCTCCCTGGCCATCGTCCTCGTCTCGGGGCTTTTCATCGGTATGGTGCTGTCGCTGCAGGGCTATACCATCCTGGTCGACTTTGGCGCCGAGGATGCGTTGGGCCAGATGGTGGCACTCTCGCTGCTGAGGGAGCTGGCTCCGGTCGTGGCGGCCCTGCTGTTCGCCGGTCGGGCCGGGTCGGCACTCACCGCCGAGATCGGCCTGATGAAGGCCACCGAGCAGCTGACCAGCATGGAGATGATCGGTGTCGATCCGCTGCGTCGGGTGGTGGCGCCGCGCCTGTGGGCGGGCTTCGTGGCCCTGCCGCTGCTCACCGTGGGCTTCGGTGTGGTGGGTATCTACGGTGGCTACCTGGTCGGGGTCGACTGGCTGGGGGTCTTCGAGGGTTCCTACTGGTCCAACATGCAGGCCAGCGTCGACTTTATCGATGACGTGGGCAACGGCATCATCAAGAGCCTGGTGTTTGCCGTGGTGGTGACCTGGATCGCCGTGTTCCAGGGCTATGATCTGGTGCCGACGTCGGAAGGCATCTCGAGGGCCACGACACGCACCGTGGTCTACTCCTCGCTGGCCGTGCTCGGCCTTGATTTCGTACTGACCGCCATGATGTTCGGCGGGCTCGCCTGATGACAAGCGTCTGCCCTGTCGTATGGAGATTCTAGATGAAGCGCAGTAAAACCATGGAACTGGGGGTGGGGCTGTTCATGCTTGCCGGTATTCTCGGCGTGCTCTTCCTTGGCCTGCGGGTCAGCGGCCTGGCGATGCAGGCCCCCAGCGATACCTTCCGCCTGGAAGCCAACTTCGCCAATATCGGCGGCCTCAAGACGCGGGCGCGCGTGACCATGGCGGGCGTTACCGTGGGGCGTGTGGCGGCCATCGAGCTCGATACCGACTGGTACGATGCCAGGGTGGTGCTGGAGATCGATGACGAACTGGAAGGTCGCCTCTCGAAGGATACCACCGCGTCTATCCTGACCTCGGGGCTGCTCGGGGAGCAGTACGTGGGCCTTTCCGTGGGGGGGGATCCCGAGACGCTGGCCGACGGCGACACCCTGCGTGATACCCAATCGGCCCTGGTGCTCGAAGAGCTCATCCAGCAGTTTGTGTCAAACATGGTCAGCGACTAGGGTGCCGATCCTCTGGTGCTGACTGGCTCCTCCTTAACGATCCCGATATGGAGACGTTGAACATGATTCGTATCCCTCTGACCCTGGCGGCACTGCTGCTGAGCGTGCTGTTCAGCCTGACGGCCCAGGCGGCCCAGGCGGCCCCCGAGCGGCAGCCCGACGAGGTCATCCGCCACAGTGTCGAGACGTTGACCGGCAAGATCGAGGGCAGGCGTGACCACTTCGCCGAGAACATGGCCGAACTCGAGGCACTGGTCGACGAGAGTCTCGACGAGATCGCCGATTTCCGTTATATCGGCGCCAGCGTGATGGGGCGCTACTTCTCCAATGCCACGCCCCAGCAGCGTTCGCGCTTCGTCGATACCTTTCGCCAGACGCTGATCGATACCTACGCCAAGGGGCTGGTCACCTTCGACTATCGTGAGCTGCGTGTGCTTGCCAGCCAGGGCCCTCGGCGCCATGAGGACCAGGCCAGCGTCGATATGGAAGTGGTGGCCAAGGATGGCACCGTCTATCCGGTCAGCTATTCACTGCGTCTCTCCGGCGATGAGTGGCGGGTGGTCAACGTCATCGTCAATGGCATCAATCTGGGACTGACCTTCCGCAATCAGTTCGATCAGGCGATGCGTGACAACGCGCGCGACTACGATGCTGTCATCGATGGCTGGTCGCCCGATGTCGGCGTCGAGGAGCTGGAGCAGGGCGCGTGAGCAGGTTGCTGGCGCGAAACGGCCTGGACCTCGAGGCCAGAGAGGAGTGTCTGGTGGTCTGCGGGGCGGTGGGCTTCGAGCATGCCGCCGAGCTCGCCGATGCAGGCAGCCGCTGGCTCGCCCGGCGTCAGGCCGGGGAGGTCGTCAGCTTCGATCTGAGCGGTGTCGCCGGCGTCAGCAGTGCGGCGCTCACGGTATTGCTCGAATGGGCGCGTGCGGCACGCCGGGCCGGCCTGACTCTCGAGCGAGTGCGACTCTCCGCGGCGCTGTTGCGGCTCACCGATCTGGCCGGCCTCGAGCGCCTGTTGCCGGTGGAGTCGGTGCGCGGCTAGTCGCGACCCGCAGGGGCGATCGCCAAGTGCGGTGCTTTTCATTACCATGGGGCATCCATAATCCGCCGTCGACGATGAAATGATGTCATCGTGCGAGGTGCCTTTGATCGTTTCCGTACCATATTCAGCATGATAAGGAGTGCCTGACCATGCAACCCAGTGACGTCAAGGAGCTGCTCGAGTCACGTATCGATGACTGCGAGTTCCATATTCAGGGCGAGGGCTGCAACTTTCAGGTGGTGGCCGTGGGCGAACGCTTTGCTGGCCTGTCGCCGGTCAAGCGCCAGCAGCTGATCTATGGCGCTCTCACCGAAGAGATCGCTTCCGGCGCGCTGCATGCCGTGAGCATCAAGACCTATACCCCGGCGCAGTGGCAAGGTGCGCCGGAGAACTCCGGCGCCTGAGAACCCGAGCCCCATGGACAAGTTGATCATTACCGGCAGCGGGCCGGTCGACGGCGAGGTCTGGGCCAGTGGCGCGAAGAACGCCGCCCTGCCCATCCTCTGCGCCACCCTGCTGGCCGACGAGCCGGTGACCATCGGCAATCTACCGCATCTGCAGGACATCACCACCACCCTGGAGCTGCTCGGACACCTGGGTGTGGAAGCGGTGATGGGCGAGAAGATGACCATCCAGCTCGACGGATCCCAGGTGGCGCACTGTGATGCGCCCTATGAGCTGGTCAAGAAGATGCGTGCCT
The DNA here is from genome assembly GCF_947501415.1 of uncultured Halomonas sp. Classification (GTDB taxonomy): domain Bacteria; phylum Pseudomonadota; class Gammaproteobacteria; order Pseudomonadales; family Halomonadaceae; genus Halomonas. Next base: position 106,740 of record NZ_CANMVL010000001.1, read on the forward strand.
CCATTCTGGTCCTGGGGCCGCTGCTGGCTCACTTTGGCCACGCCGACGTCTCCTTGCCGGGGGGCTGCGCCATCGGCTCGCGCCCGGTAGATCTGCATCTAAGAGGCCTGGAGGCCATGGGGGCGGAGGTCCGCGTCGAGGGCGGCTATATTCGCGCCCGTGTGGAGGGGCGGCTGAAGGGGGCCACGATCTTCTTCGATACCGTCACCGTGACCGGTACCGAAAATCTCCTGATGGCGGCGGCGCTGGCCGAGGGCACCACGGTGCTCGAGAATGCCGCACGGGAGCCTGAGGTCGTCGACCTGGCCGAGCTGTTGATCAAGATGGGCGCCCGCATCCGGGGTCACGGCACCGACACCATCACCATCGAGGGCGTGCCGCGTCTGCATGGTGCCTATCACGATGTGATGCCCGATCGGATCGAGACCGGTACCTTTCTGGTGGCCGCGGCGCTGTCGCGTGGTCGCGTCAAGGTGCGTCGCACCCGTGCCGACATTCTCGAGGCGGTGCTGGCCAAGCTCGAGGAGGCGGGTGCCGAGATCACTACCGGTGATGACTGGATCGCCCTGGACATGCACGGCAAGCGCCCTCGACCGGTCAATATTCGCACCGCGCCGTATCCGGCCTTTCCGACCGACATGCAGGCCCAGTTCGTGGCCATGAACGCGGTGGCCGATGGCAGCTCCCGGGTGGTGGAGACCATCTTCGAGAACCGCTTCATGCATGTTCAGGAGCTCAATCGCATGGGGGCCCGAATCGCGCTGGAGGGCAATACCGCGGTGATCGAGGGGGTCGAGCGGCTCTCCGGTGCCCCGGTAATGGCCACCGACCTGCGTGCCTCGGCGTCGCTGGTGATTGCGGCGATGATGGCCGAGGGGGAGACCCTGGTCGACCGCATCTACCATATCGATCGCGGCTACGAGTGTATCGAGGAGAAGCTGCAACTGCTGGGCGCACGTATCCGACGCGTACCCGGCTAGCCCGTACCCGGACCAAGGCAAGAGCATGAGCAAACAACTGATCGTGGCCCTCTCCAAGGGCCGTATCCTCGAAGAGACGCTGCCGCTGCTGGCCGATGCCGGCGTCGAGCCGGTGGAGGATCTGGGCAAGAGTCGCAAGCTGCTGTTCGACACCAACCTGCCCGACGTCAAGCTGGTGGTCATTCGAGCCACCGATGTGCCGACCTATGTGCAGCTGGGTGCCGCGGACCTGGGCATCGCGGGCAAGGACGTGCTGCTCGAGCATGGGGCGGCGGGTCTCTATGAGCCGCTCGACCTCGAGATTGCGCGGTGCAAGCTGATGACCGCCGGGATCACCGGCGCCGAGCCGGCCAGCGCCAGGCGCCGAGTAGCCACCAAGTTCGTCAATATCGCCCGGCGCTGGTATGCCGAGCAGGGCATCCAGGCCGAGGTCATCAAGCTCTATGGTGCCATGGAGCTGGCGCCACTGATGAATCTGGCCGATGAGATCGTCGATATCGTCGATACCGGCAATACCCTGCGCGCCAATGGCATGGAGCCCCGGGAGCTGATCGCGCCGGTCACGACCCGGCTGGTGGTCAACAAGGCCTCCATGACCATGAAACATGCCCGCATCAAGCCACTGCTCGAGCGCCTCAAGCAGGCGGTTGCGGCCCGCCGTGAAGACCTTGCTGGCTGAGCTGTCTGCCGACTGAGGTGCCTGCCCACAGACGTGACCAGCCCGATATCAACAGGCCCGACAACAACAGGCCCGACACCATAGAGATGCAGCCATGACCGAGACCAACGCCTCTTCCGGAATCTCCCGCCTCGCGACCGCCGACGCCGACTTCTCGACACGGCTCGACCATCTGCTCGCCTGGGAGGGGGTCTCCGATGGCGAGGTCCAGGCCCGGGTCGCGGAGATCCTTGCCGCGGTGAAGGAGCGTGGTGATACGGCCCTGGTGGAGGCCAGCAATCGCTTCGACCGTCTTGCGGTCACGGACATGGCTGAGCTCACTCTCGATGCGCCGCGTCTGCGTCAGGCCTATGAGGGGCTGCCCGAGGGTCAGCGTGAGGCGCTGGCCCAGGCGGCGGAGCGCATCCGCCTCTACCATGAGCACCAGAAGCCCGAATCCTGGCACTACACCGAGGAGGACGGCACCGTGCTCGGCCAGCAGGTCATGCCGCTGGATCGTGCCGGCATCTATGTGCCCGGCGGAAAGGCGGCCTACCCCTCCTCGGTATTGATGAATGCGATTCCTGCCCATGTGGCCGGTGTGCGCGAGATCATCATGGTGGTGCCTACGCCGGACGGCGTGCTCAACGAGCTGGTACTGGCCGCGGCGCACCTGGCTGGTGTCGATCGTGTCTTTACCGTGGGCGGCGCCCAGGCGGTTGCCGCGCTGGCCTACGGCACCGAGACGGTGCCGCGTGTCGACAAGATCGTCGGTCCGGGCAATATCTACGTGGCCACCGCCAAGCGATCGGTGTTCGGCCAGGTGGGCATCGACATGATCGCCGGCCCCTCGGAGATCCTGGTGGTCTCGGATGGCGGCACCGACCCGGAATGGCTGGCCATGGATCTCTTCTCCCAGGCCGAGCACGACGAGGATGCCCAGGCGATTCTGGTGGGCTGGGATGGCGAACATCTGGATGCCGTGGAGGCGGCCATCGACCGCCTGCTGCCGACCCTGGAGCGCCACGAGATCGTGCGTGAGTCTCTCTCACGGCGCGGGGCGCTGATTCGCTGCCGCGATCGTGCCGAGGCGGTGGCTCTGATCAATCGCATTGCCCCCGAGCATCTCGAGCTCTCGGTCGCCAACCCCGAGGGATGGCTGCCCGAGGTGCGTCATGCCGGTGCCATCTTCATGGGGCGCTATACCGCCGAGGCGCTGGGCGACTACTGCGCCGGGCCCAATCACGTGCTCCCCACCTCGGGGACGGCGCGCTTCTCGTCGCCGCTGGGCGTCTATGACTTCCAGAAGCGCTCATCGATCATCCACTGCTCGGCCGAAGGCGCCTCGACCCTCGGCAGGGTCGCCTCGGTGCTGGCTCGCGGCGAGTCACTGACCGCGCATGCGCGCAGCGCCGAGTATCGCATCAGGACGTGAGCCGCTGGGTCGAGACGCGCGAAGAGTCGAAACACGCGAAGGGCCCCGCCGCAAGGCGGGGCCCTTCGCGTTTTGCATGCCGCGGTGGGGTTATTCGGGCTGCTGTAGCTCGGGGGGTGGGCGCTCGCCGACCTCGACCGTCAGCGCCAGCTTCTCGCCGCCGCGCACCACGGTGAGGGGCAGGCTGTCGCCGGGCTCCACGGCGGCGATATCGGCCATCGTTTCTCGCGCGTCGAGGATCGCTCGGCCATCGATGGAGAGCAGCACATCACCGGGACGCAGGCCGGCCTGGTCGGCGGGACCGCCGGGTACGACCCCGGCGATGATCACGCCACGTGGTGCCTTGAGTCCGAAGGAGGCGGCCAGCTCCGGGTTGAGTTCCTGAGCCTCGACCCCCAGCCAGCCGCGAATCACCCGCCCCTGGGTGACCAGCTCCTCGAGGATGTTGCGTGCCAGGTTGGCGGGGATCGCGAAGCCGATGCCCTGGGAACCCCCGGAGCGTGAAAAGATGGCGGTATTGATGCCGACCATGGCGCCATCGGGGCTGATCAGTGCTCCCCCGGAGTTGCCCGGATTGATGGCGGCATCGGTCTGGATAAAGTCCTCATAGGCGTTCAGTCCCAGGTGGCTGCGGCCGGTGGCGCTGATGATGCCCATGGTGACCGTCTGGCCGACCCCGAAGGGATTGCCGATGGCCAGGGCCACATCGCCGATGGCCACCTCCGTGGAGTCGGCCAGTTCGATGACCGGCAGATCATCAAGCTCGATACGCAGCACGGCGAGGTCGCTTTCTGGATCGGTGCCGATCACCTCGGCCAGTGTCTCGCGGCCGTCACGCAGCGCGACCTGGATCTGGTCAGCGCCACCGATGACGTGATGATTGGTCAGCACGTAGCCCTGCTCGCTGACGATCACACCCGACCCCAGGCTCGAGAGCATGCGCTGGCGGGCCGGCATGTCGTCGCCGAAGAACTGGCGGAAGAAGGGGTCGGACATCAATGGATGTTGGTCGCGCTCGACGACCCGGGAGGAGTAGATGTTGACCACGGCGGGGGCGGCGCGCTCGACCGCTGCGGCGTAGCTTGCCGGTCCCTGCTCGCGGGAGAGCGGTGGCGCCTGGCGCAGTTCCGGTGCCGGGCGCTCGATGGGGTCGCGGGGCGCCGCTGCTTCGGGTGATACCGCCAGCGGCTCGCGTGGAGCAGGGGGGGGCGTAACTACCGGGGCTTCACTGCCATGGCGTCCCGACAATTGCGGGAAGGCGTTGAGCAGTGCCATGGCAAGCAGGAGCCCGATCATGACGGGAAGCAGGTAGGGCATAAGCGAGCGTAGGTGATGGCGCGGCGATCGGTAGGGCATGCGGGGCGCGGTCCTCGTCAGAGCGTTCGCCGAAGCGGGGCGGCGACGGTTACAATCGACGCATGGTAACACCTTCATTCCACAGCGTCCGGAGGAGACGATGGCTCATCGCGATGCCCTGGTAGCCGCCTGCGATAGCAGGCTGCAGGCCAGCCGCTTCAAGGATTACACCGTCAATGGCCTGCAGGTGGAGGGGCGAGAGGAGGTCGTGAAAGTGCTCAGTGGCGTCACTGCCAGCCAGGCGCTGCTCGACGAGGCGGTCGCCTGGGCAGCCGACCTGGTGCTGGTGCACCATGGCTACTTCTGGAAGAACGAGCCGGTGGCGGTTACCGGCATGAAGCGTCGGCGCCTGCAGACCCTACTGACCCACGATATCAACCTGCTGGCCTATCACCTGCCGCTGGATGCTCACCCCGAGCTTGGCAACAACGCCGAACTGGGGCGGCGGCTCGGCTTTACGGCGGAAGGATGCGCCGACGGCGCAATGGGGGAGGGGCTGCTGTGGCTGGGGACGCCTCCGGCGGGCATGAATGCCCAGGCGCTCAGCGCTCATGTGGGCGAGCGCCTTGGGCGCGAGGCGCTGCTGGTGGAGGCACCGCATGCCGGCGAGATTCGCCGCGTGGCCTGGTGTACCGGCGGGGCTCAGGACATGATCACGGCGGCTTGGGAGGCGGGGGCAGATGCCTTTATCTCCGGCGAGATCTCCGAGCGCACCACCCACCTGGCGCGCGAACTGGGCATCCACTACCTCTGTGCGGGGCATCATGCTACCGAGCGAGATGGTGTTCGGGCACTGGGGGAGTGGTTGGCCGCGGAGTTCGGTCTCGAGCATCGCTTCGTGGATATCGACAACCCGGCGTAGCCTAGAAAGCGAACGCCCCGCTCATGAGGCGGGGCGTCGATAGTGGCGTGTAGTGGTAGGCGTCGGCAGTGGCAGGCGTCGGTAGTGGCAGGCGTCGCTCGGCTCAGTAACGGGGAGCGTCGAGCTTCTCGCCATCCTGGCTATCGGCCTCCTTGAGACCGAAGTCCTCTGACAGGGTGCCGCCCGAGCCGTCGGCGTAGTCCCGGGGCGCTGGAGGAGAGTTATCGCTCCCTTCATCGGCAGCGGTTGCGGCTTCATCCATGGCCAGACCACGGGCCGGCCGAGAGCGTGCACCGAGGGTGTCGGCGTCCGCGGCGAGGCGCGTGGCCAGCGCCTCGCCATTCTGGCGTAGCGTCTCCGTCAGCCGGCCGACCTCGTCGAAGTGTTCATCCATGCCATCGCGCAGGGCCGAAAGCTCCCTGTCACGTTCGGCCAGGCGCTGGCGCAGGCGCTGCATGCCGTCGGCGCCGGAATTGAGCAGATGGTATCCCAGTGCCCCCAGGCCGATGCCGGCCAGCAGGCAGGCAATGGCTAGAATCCAGTTGATGTTGCTCTCGTCCACGTCGGTCTCCCTGCAGCGGTGAACGATCCTGCGGCCGACGTTACGGCGAGCGGATCCGATGGTGGGGCGTTGGCCCCGACGCGCACTATTATAGGGTCGAGCCTAGGCGATGGGTCAACGCGTGCTGGCACCAGCGATGCGCTTCGTTGTTCAGGCGCGTATAATATGCCTCCTGTCGAAGCCGAAACAGGCCGTTTTCGTCCCCATGAATGCCGTCAATCGAGACACTCGTCCGACCCCCATGGCCCGCTATCGGGCCGACCTGGAACGCGACGACTTCCAGTATGATGCCGCCCAGGCCCAGGCCGTGGAGCATCTGCAGCGTCTCTATGATGATCTGTTGCGTTCGCCCCAGGCACCTTCCCGCGCCGCCTCGTCGGGCGGCGGGCTTGCCTCGCGCGTGGCGGGGCTGTTCGGCAAGCGAGCGCGCAGTGAGCCCGTCGAGCCGGACCTGCCGACGATTCGCGGCCTCTACTTCTGGGGAGGCGTGGGGCGTGGCAAGACCTATCTGGTGGATGCCTTCTACGAGTCCCTGCCTTTTCCCGAGAAGATGCGCACCCACTTTCACCGCTTCATGCAGCGGGTGCACAACGAGCTCGAGCACTACAAGGGCGAGAAGAACCCCCTGCGCCTGATCGCCGCCAAGTTCGCGGCCGAGGCCAGGGTGATCTGCTTCGATGAGTTCTTCGTCAAGGACATCACCGACGCGATGATCCTCGCCAATCTGCTCGAGGCGCTGTTCGAGCGTGGCGTGGTGCTGGTGGCAACGTCCAATATCGTGCCCGGCGAGCTCTACAAGGATGGGTTGCAGCGTGCGCGCTTCCTGCCGGCCATCGATCTGCTGGAGCGACACTGCGAGGTGGTCAATGTCGACTCGGGCATCGACTATCGGCTGCGAGCGCTCGAGCGTGCCGAGATATTTCATTCGCCGCTCGATGATGCCGCCGAGGTCGAGCTTGCGCGCAGCTTTCGCGAGATTGCCGGCCAGGATGGCGAGTCCGATGTGCCGCTGGAGGTCAATCATCGGGTGCTGCGCGCGCGCCGACTCCACGATGATGTGGTGTGGTTCGAGTTTCGCGAGCTCTGCGATGGGCCGCGCAGCCAGAACGATTACATCGAGCTGGCGCGGGAGTTTCACTCGGTGCTGGTCTCCAATGTGCCGCGCATGGATGGGAAGTCCGATGATCAGGCGCGGCGATTCATCAATATGGTCGACGAGTTCTACGACCGCGGTGTCAAGCTGCTGATGTCCGCCGAGGTGCCTGCCGAGTCACTCTATGGCGACGGCCGCCTCGAGTTCGAATTCAAGCGGACCCTCTCTCGCCTGCAGGAGATGCAGTCCCATGAGTACCTGGCTCTAGCCCACAAGCCTTAGCCGGGCTGCGCCCGGAGCTGCAAGCCATACCCGGCTGTGTCGGGGGAGGGGCTATAAGCTGCAATCGATAAGTTTTAAGAAAATCCTTGCCGCCAGGCCTGGCGCCGGTATTGCAGAGCAGGGCCGCACTCATGTAGAATTCGCGCGCTCTACTCGTTGGTCTCGCACGTCGAGACCAACCAAGAAGAATAGGGAAGGTTCCATGCCGGTCATCCGGTGGCAGAACCCAATACACTTGATTGGTGAGATTTCATGAAGACGTTCACTGCCAAACCGCAGTCCGTCGAGCGCGACTGGTACGTCGTCGACGCCGCGGACAAGACGCTCGGCCGACTGGCCACCGAAATCGCTCGTCGCCTGCGCGGCAAGCACAAGCCGGAGTACACCCCCCACGTGGATGGCGGCGACTATATCGTCGTGATCAACGCCGAGAAGGTGAAGGTGACCGGCAACAAGGCCAAGGCCAAGACCTATTATCGTCACACCGGCTACCCCGGTGGCCTGCGCTCCATGACCTTCGACAAGATGCTTGATCACGCTCCCGAGCGTATCATCGAGAGCGCCGTAAAGGGCATGCTGCCCAAGGGCCCCCTGGGTCGCGCCATGTACACCAAGCTCAAGGTCTACGCCGGTGCCGAACATCCGCACGCCGCCCAGCAGCCGCAAGAACTGAACATCTGAGGGAATCTTCGCCATGACACAGCAATACTACGGTACCGGGCGCCGCAAGACCTCTACCGCCCGCGTTTTCATGAAGCCGGGCACCGGCAAAATCACCGTCAACAACCGTGAGCTGGACCAGTACTTCGGCCGCGTCACCGGCCGCATGGTCGTTCGTCAGCCCCTCGAGCTGACCGAGACCCTGGGTCAGTTCGACGTCTACGTCACCGTCAAGGGTGGCGGTGGCTCCGCCCAGGCCGGCGCGATTCGTCACGGCATCACTCGTGCCCTGATGGCCTACAACGAAGACTTCCGTGCGCCGCTGCGTCAGGCGGGTTATGTGACCCGTGACGCGCGTGAGGTCGAGCGTAAGAAGATCGGTCTGCGCAAGGCGCGCCGTCGTCCGCAGTTCTCCAAGCGCTGATCACCAGCCGCCATGGAGTATGCGACGCCCGGGTTATCAACCCGGGCGTTTCTTGTTCTGCGTCAACAATTTGTGCGCATCAAACCGTCCTGGTCAGGGTCCTTTTCCTTGTGCGCGGCGGCGCGATTTCTTAACATGTACCGCATTTGGTGTCCGTGGTCGCGGGGATGATGCCCGTGATGGGTCAACGGGTAAGCTGATGGGAGAAACCTTGAAATGGCAGATAACGGCGTGAACAAGGGTCGGCGCCGTTTCCTCGTGGGTGCTACCACCGTTGTCGGTGGGATTGGTGCCGTCGGGGTTGCGGTCCCCTTTGTGGCTTCCTGGCAGCCGAGTGCCAGGGCGAGAGCGGCGGGTGCGCCGGTTCAGGCGGATGTGTCCAAGCTTGAGCCCGGTCAGCGCATGACCGTGGAGTGGCGTGGCAAGCCGGTGTGGATCGTCAACCGCACGCCGGAGATGATCGAGCGCATCGAGTCCTTCGATGACTCGCGGCTTACCGACCCCACATCAGACGTGCCGCAGCAGCCGGCCTATATCGATGGTCCCCTGCGCTCCATCAAGCCCGAGATCGGGGTCCTGATCGGCATCTGTACCCACCTGGGCTGCTCACCGCTGTTCCGTCCCGAGCCCGATGCGGACGATGTGGGCACCGACAACTGGCCGGGTGGCTTCTTCTGCCCCTGCCATGGCTCGCGCTTCGATCTGGCGGGCCGGGTATTCCGCGGGGTGCCGGCGCCCACCAACCTGGAGGTGCCGCCTTACCGCTTCGAGTCCGACGATATCATCATCGTCGGCGAAGATGAGGAGACTGCCTGATGGGTAACCCGAACAAGCCGATGGCGGAAAAGGGCTTGATGCGCTGGGTCGATGAGCGTTTCCCCGCGACGCAGATGTGGCAGGAGCACCTGTCCAAGTATTACGCCCCCAAGAACTTCAACTTCTGGTACTTCTTCGGCTCGCTGGCCCTGCTGGTGCTGGTCAATCAGATTCTTACCGGGATCTGGCTGACCATGAGCTACAACCCCTCCGCCGAGGGCGCCTTCGCCTCGGTCGAGTACATCATGCGCGATGTCGAATGGGGCTGGTTGATTCGCTACATGCACTCCACCGGCGCCACGGCCTTCTTCGTGGTCGTTTACCTGCACATGTTCCGCGGCCTGCTCTACGGCTCCTACAAGGCGCCCCGCGAGCTGGTGTGGATCTTCGGCATGGCGATCTATCTGGCGCTGATGGCGGAGGCCTTCATGGGTTATCTGCTGCCCTGGGGCCAGATGTCCTACTGGGGCGCCCAGGTGATCATCTCGCTGTTCTCCGCGATTCCGGTCATCGGTCCCGACCTGACCCAGTGGATTCGTGGTGACTTCCTGATCTCCGGCATCACGCTCAACCGTTTCTTTGCCCTCCACGTGGTGGCACTGCCCATCGTGATCCTGGCGCTGGTGGTCCTGCATATCATCGCCCTGCACGAGGTTGGTTCCAACAACCCCGATGGCATCGACATCAAGAAGAAGAAGGACGAGACCGGCAAGCCGCTGGATGGCATTCCCTTCCATCCGTACTACACGGTGAAGGATATCGTCGGCGTGGCTGTCTTCCTGTTCGTCTTCGCGGTGGTGATCTTCTACTTCCCCGAGGGTGGGGGCTACTTCCTCGAGAAGCCCAACTTCGAGCCGGCCAACCCGCTGAAGACGCCGGATCATATCGCCCCGGTGTGGTACTTCACGCCCTTCTACGCGATTCTGCGCGCGATCACCTTCTCGCTGTTCGGGCTCGATGCCAAGTTCCTCGGCGTGATCTTCATGGGCGCGGCCATCGCGGTGCTCTTCGTGCTGCCGTGGCTTGACCGCAGTCCGGTGCGTTCCATGCGCTACAAGGGCTGGATGTCCAAGGTGATGCTGGTGCTGTTCGCGATCAGCTTTATCATTCTTGGGGTCCTGGGCGTGCTGCCGGCCACCGATGGTCGCACCGTGCTGGCCCAGGTGTGCACCGCCGTCTATTTCGCCTTCTTCCTGCTGATGCCGTTCTATACCCGGCTGGAGAAGACCAAACCCGTTCCGGAGAGGGTGACTGGCTAATGAAAAAGCAACTGTTCGCACTGCTCTTCGCGCTGGTGCCTCTCACGGCCATGGCCGCCGGAGGCGCGAGCGTCCCGTACTCCATGACGCCCGACCTCGATGACAAGGCGTCGTTGCAGCGGGGCATGCAGCTCTACACCAACTACTGCATGGGGTGTCACTCCCTGGAGCATCAGCGCTTCGCCCGTGCCGCGGAGGACCTGGGCATGCCCCAGGACCTGGTCGAGGAGAACCTGATCTTCTCCTCGGATCTGGCCTTCAACGACCAGATGCATATCGCCATGAACAAGGACGATGCCGAGGCCTGGTTCGGTGCGCCGCCACCCGACCTGACCCTCGAGTCACGGCTGCGCGGCACCGACTGGATCTACTCCTACCTGCTCTCGTTCTACAAGGACCCGAGCACCGGTACCGGCGTGAACAATGCCGTCTTCGACATGGTGGCCATGCCCAACGTGCTCGAGCCGCTCCAGGGCGTTCAGGAGATGGTGTGTTCCGAGACCGATCGTCCGGTGGAGGGAGCCGAGCTTGATCCGCTGACCGGCAAGTACCAGTCCTGTGATGTGCTGCAGGTGACTCAGCCGGGCGAGCTGGAGCCGGATGAGTTCGAGGAGGCGGTCTACGACCTGACCAACTTCCTTGCCTATGTGGGTGAGCCATCCAAGCTGCAGGCCCAGACTCTGGCCCCGAAGGTGCTGATCTTCATCTTCATCTTCGGCGTCATCGCCTACCTGCTCAAGCGCGAGTACTGGCGCGATATCCACTGACCCGCCGGGTTGCAGCCAGACGGGGGCGCATGGCCGAGGGCCACGCGCCCCCGTGGCGTATGTGTCGCGTCAATCGCTTCCCCGCGGAGCGAGGCCCGCGTGTTATCATGGTTATTCGATTTGATGCGAGGATTGTTTCATGGGTGTAGTGGCCAAGCGGTCGTCGATGATCTTCTATTCCGGTGGCTCCGATCATTTCAGTCATCGGGTGCGTATCGTGCTCGCCGAGAAGGGTGTGGCGGTAGACATCGTGGAGGTCAACCCGGACCAGCCCCCCGAGGATCTCGCCGATCTCAACCCCTACAACAGCGTGCCGACCCTGCTGGATCGCGATCTCGTGCTGTATGAGTCCAAGGTGATGATGGAGTACCTGGACGAGCGCTTCCCACACCCCCCGCTGCTGCCGGTCTATCCGGTGGCTCGTGCCCAGAGTCGCCTCTGGATGCACCGCATCGAGCGCGAGTGGTGCCCACTGGTGGAGCAGATCGAGCAGGGGAGCAAGAAGGAGGCGGACAAGGCGCGCAAGGAGCTGCGTGAGAGCCTCGTCGGTATCTCGCCCATCTTCGAGGACATGGCGTTCTTCATGAGCGAGGAGTTCACCCTGGTGGACTGCTGCCTGGCACCGATCCTGTGGCGACTGCCCGCCCTGGGTATCGAGCTGCCCGAGAAACAGGTGGCCCCCCTGCTCGACTATATGGAGCGAGTCTTCGAGCGAGACGGCTTCAAGGCGTCACTGAGCGAGCGCGAGCGCGAGATTCGCAGCTGATACACTTTTCCCGGCCGCCTTCGGGTGGCCGGCCAACGCAGGAGGGAGAGGCGATGGACTCCAGTCGTCCCAGCCTATCCAGTCGCCCCTACCTGGCCAGAGCCCTGTTCGAGTGGCTGCTGGACCATGACCTCACGCCCCATATCGTGGTCGATGCCGAGCATCCCCAGGTGGAGGTGCCGCGACAGTTCGTACAGAATGGCCAGATCGTTCTCAACCTGTCGCCAAACGCCGTTCGTGAACTCGCGATGGAGAATGACGCGATCAGTTTCGAGGCGCGCTTCGGTGGTCAGCCCATGCGGGTGATGGTGCCGAGTGATGCCCTGGTGGCCATCTATGGTCGCGAGAACGGTGTCGGAATGGTCTTCGGACATGAGCCGGTGATGCCCCAGCCGGCTGAGTCGGCCGAGGACGAGCTGCCGGCGCTGGCCGAGGTCGAGCGCGACGCCGATACCTCGCAGGAGAAGGAGGCGTCGGAAGAGAAGGGCGAGGGATCTCGACGGCCGCCCAAGGGCAAGCCCTCCCTGCGGGTGATCAAGTAGTTCTCATACTAGCGTGGTGATGGATCATGCAAGACGGCAGGCCCTGAGGCCTGCCGTCTTGCGTTTGCAGCGAGCAGTCGAGCTGGTCCGGTTCAGTGGAGCCCGTTCAGTCGAGCCGGCTTAGTCGAGATAATCGAAGACCTTGACGATGCGCTGCATGCCGCCCAGCTGAGAGACCGCCTGAACGATGCGCTCGGCCTCGGCGCGGGTCACGATGCCCATCAGATAGACGCTGGCATTCTCGGTGACCACCCGAATGCGACTCGAGTCGATCGCCTGGTTGGCTGCCAGATGGGTGCGGATGCGGGTGTTGAGCCAGGTGTCCGAGAGACGTTGGCTGGCGGGCAGGTTGCCGGCAATGCTCAGCTCGTTATGGACATTGCGAACATTGCGTACCCGGCTCGCCACCTCGCTAGCTTTCTCCTTGAGCTCCTCGCTGGGCACCTGACCGGTGAGCAGCACCAGCCCCGCATAGCTGTCGACGTTGATTCGTGCGTCACCCAGGCGGGCGTCGGTGCGGCCGAGATTATGGGTGATCTTGGTCTCGATGCTCTGGTCTTCGATCTGGTCGCCGGTGGTGCGCTTGCCGTAATTCTCCTCGATGGTGCCCTGATGGGTCACGCTGGTCACGGTGGTACAGCCGGCGAGGCCCAGGGAGGCGATCAGCAGCAGGGCGCTGAGCAGGGTGGGGCGTGTCATCATTCGCTTGCTCCAAAGAGTTGTTCATCGATCAGGTCGCAGAGGCAGTGGATTGCCAGCAGGTGGACCTCCTGAATCCGTGCGGTTGAGGTCGCCGGGACGCGGATCTCGCAGTCGTCCTGGCCGAGCAGCGAGGCCATGTTGCCTCCGTCGCGACCGGTGAGGGCCACCACCGTCATGTCGCGGTCATGGGCGGCCTGGATGGCCTGAATCACGTTGGCCGAGTTGCCGCTGGTGGAGATCGCCAGCAGGATATCGCCGGGTTGGCCCAGGGCGCGTACCTGCTTGGAGAACACCTCGTTGTAGCTGTAGTCGTTGGCGATGGAGGTCAGGGTAGAGGTGTCGGTGGTCAGGGCCAGGGCAGGGAGGCTGGGGCGCTCCCGCTCGAAGCGATTGAGCAGCTCCGACGAGAAGTGCTGACTGTCGCCGGCGCTGCCGCCATTGCCGCAGGCCAGGATCTTGCCCTCGCTGACCAGACACTGGACCATCATCTGGCTGGCGACCTCGATAAAGGGCGGCAGCACTTCGCTGGCATAGGTCTTGGTATCGATGCTGGCGTTGAAGTGATCGAGAATGCGCTGCTGGAAATCCATGCTGAGTCAGGTTCCTGTGGCGGGTTAGTAGGCGTCGAAGGCGTTGACCACCCACTGGATGTCGAGTTCGGGTGGCAGGCCGGTGACGGCCACCACATCGAAGCGGCAGGGACATGATAGCCGGTTGTTCTGTAGATAAAAACGTGCCGCCCTGATCAGGCGGCGCTGCTTGGTGGCGGTTATGGTCTCGAGGGGGTGGCCGTGGCGGATATCGGCGCGATGGCGCACCTCGACGAAGACCAGGGTATCGCCATCGCGCATCACCAGATCCAGCTCACCTCCCTTGGCGTGCTGGTTGGTGGCCACCGGCTCGAGGCCGCGGTCGGTCAGCCAGGCCGCAACGAGGCGTTCGACTGCCTCGCCGCGGGCCCTGGCGTCACGGGGTCCGCTCATCGCCGAAAGCCCCTGGACTGAGTACCGGTTGCGGGACGCCATCTACGAAGCGTGCCCAGGGCAGCGTGCGCTGGATGCGTCCATCATGCCTGGCGCGCAGGGTGCCGGTCGCACCAAACAGCTCGCTGTTCGAGACCAGCTGGAACTGGGGGAGTCGGCGTGCCAGCTCGAAGGCGTCGACCCCCATGGCGCTCAGGCGGAACAGGTTGGGGTCCGTCTCCTCGCGCAGGCTGCGATAGCTTGCGTTGAAGGGGAGGGCGTCCTCGCCGCCCGCCGCGGCATCGGGGATCTGCCAGGGGATATCCAGGAACATGACACCATTCAGGTCGCCATCGAGGCGTGGGTTGAGTCGTCCGCTGAACAGATGTGAGGTGGCGTAGACCGGCAGCTTGTTGGCGCCATAGTAGTCGAGGGTAGGGGGGACCTGGCGCGCGTAGTCGGGCAGTGCCAGCATGAACAGGAGGTCAGGGCGACTCTCGGCAATGGTTCGGCGAGTGCTCTCGGTGGCGGAGGCGCCGGGGTTGTAGCGCACCGCCTTGGTGACCTTGCCGCCCTGGGCGCGCCATTCATCCCAGAAGGCTTCGCCGACCCGCTGACCCCAGCCGTTGTCCGGGACCAGCAGGGCGGCGCGACGATGCCCGTCGTCCCAGGCGCGACGAGCGGCCTGCTTGGCTTCACCCTCGGCGGAGAGGCCGTACTGGAAGAGTCCTTCGGCGGCGTTGCTGGCACCCCTGCCGTAGTTGAGGGCCAGAGTGGGGAGTGGCACGCGATTGCGGCGCTCCAGCTCGCTCACCCGATCCTTGTTGAGCGGGCCGATGACCACCTGGGCGCCGCGATTCTGGGCCTCCCGGTAGAGCGACTCGAGATTGCCGGAGGTGCTGTCGATAAAACTGAGGCGAACGTTGGCATCGTTTGAAAGACGGTGCCGGGTGCGGATGCCTTCGCCGATCGCCGTGGCGATACGCGACAGGGCGCCGGATTCGGGCAGCAGCACGGCAATATGCTGCACCTCCTGGCCGCTCAGTTCGCGCAGGGCGATGAGATCTGCCGGCAGGCGTCGTGCCGCCGGGTGGCGCTGGTTACGGCTGCGCCACTCGTCCAGGCGAAGGAAGAGGCGGTCGATATTGCCATCGCCACTGCGCACCGCCTCCACCAGCGCCACCCAACCGCGGGCCAGGGCGCCCTGGCGCTCGCCAAGCTCTGCCAGTCGCCGCTGATCGAGCTCTCCCAGGGCTCGCCAGATGGGGTCGTTAAGCGCCTCGTCATCGGACTCAGTCTGTACCAGCAGCAGGGCCTTGGCTGCGGCGAAGGGGTTGTCCCGCTCGAGCAGGGCCAGACCGCGTTGTTCGCGCAGGGCCAGTGTCTGGCTGCGGCTGAGGGCGAGGCCGTCGAGATCCTGAGTGGCCTGGATCACGGCCTCGGGATCGCCCTCGCTCTCGCCGAGATCGGCCAGCAGGAGCGCCCAGCGAGTCAGGGGATCGCCGGCGAGTTGCGATCGATCAATCTGACGAGCGATCTCGAGTGCCTGGGTGCGCTGGCCCTGGCGTGCTAGGATATCCGCCGCTTCCAGTCGAGTGCGGGCCGCTCGGGCCGGTTCCTGTTGCTGGGCCTGTTCGAGTAGCGTGGCGGGGTCGTCATCGGTGACGCGCTCGTCGATGCCCGGCTGGTAGGCGCAGCCGGCCAGCAGCAGCGCGAGAAGCGCAGTGGCCAGCAGGCCTCGTGTCAGTTTGAGCATGAATCCTTCCTTTATTCATCCGTCGTATCGGGAGCCCGCCCAGGAGGCGACGTGTCAGAACCGAACTCAGCTTCATTGTACGTGGTCGCCACGCCAATTGGGAATTTGCAGGACCTGAGCCCGCGGGCCGCGGCGGTGTTGTCCGAGGTGGCCATGGTGGCCGCCGAGGATACCCGGCACACCGCTCGTCTGCTGCGCCACCTGGGGGTGCGGGTGCCCATGCTGTCGCTTCACGAACACAACGAGGCGGCGCGTGTCGACCGGATCGATGCCAGCCTGGCCGGGGGCGAATCGGTTGCCCTGGTCTCTGATGCCGGCACACCATTGATCAGCGATCCCGGCTTCGTGCTGGTGCGCGAACTGCGTGCCCGAGGGCGACGCATCGTGCCGATCCCGGGTGCCTGTGCGCTGGTGACGGCGCTCTCGGCCGCCGGCTTGCCCACCGACCGCTTCACCTTTCACGGCTTTCTACCGGCCAAGGGTGGCGCCCGCCGCGCTCAGCTCGAGGAGCTGGCGGGACGCACCGAGACCCTGGTGTTCTACGAGTCGCCTCACCGTATCCGCGATACCCTGAGGGATATCGATGCGGCCCTCGGTGGGCGCCATCTGGTCGTGGGTCGGGAGTTGACCAAGACCTTCGAGACCTTCCTGGAGGGAGGTGCCCTCGAGCTCGCCGCGCGCATGGAG
This sequence comes from uncultured Halomonas sp., assembly GCF_947501415.1. GTDB lineage: Bacteria > Pseudomonadota > Gammaproteobacteria > Pseudomonadales > Halomonadaceae > Halomonas. Next base: position 123,309 of record NZ_CANMVL010000001.1, read on the forward strand.
GATGATCCGAATCAGGCGCGTGGTGAGTTTGTGGTGATGGTGGCCGGTGCGCCGCCCCGCAAGAAGGAAGTGGGTGCCGAAGTGGAGGGCGAAGCGTTGCTGGCGGCGCTGCTGGCCGAGGGGGCCGGTGTCAAGCAGGCCGCGGGAGTGGCGTCCCGGCTTCTTGGTGGTGCCCGCAAGGTCTGGTATGCCCGCGCCCAGGCCTTGAAGGATGGCGATTGAGCCTGGCCTGTCCCCTCCCTCAGCAGTAGGCAGATGGCGTCTTGGTGTCACTTTTGTTGAGGGGGTGCCGGGGCGCTGGTATCCTTGCCGCGGGAGTCGGCCAGACAGTCGCCGCCGGAGTGATCCGGGGGAGGAAAGTCCGGGCTCCATAGGGCAGAGTGCCAGGTAACGCCTGGGCGGCGTGAGCCGACGGAAAGTGCAGCAGAGAGCAGACCGCCTACGTCTCCCTCGGGAGGCCGGTAAGGGTGAAAGGGTGCGGTAAGAGCGCACCGCGCGCCTGGCAACAGTGCGTGGCACGGTAAACCCCACTCGGAGCAAGACCAAATAGGAACCCGCTGGCGTGGCCCGCGTCGGGTTCGGGTAGGTTGCTTGAGGGCCGTGGTGACGCGGCCCCTAGATGAATGGCTGTCCACGACAGAACCCGGCTTATCGGCCGGCTCCCCCCTGTTTCAAGAAAGTGACCATTTTCAGTCCGGCGACGGAGCTCTCCGTCGCTTCACCGTGGATCGAGAAGCGCATGCAGTCAGCCCCTGACACACCCCCGCGGGGATTTCGACACGCCAGCGTCCTGCTCGATGGGGCGGTCGATGCCCTGATCCACGATCCCGATGGTGTCTATCTCGATGGCACCTTCGGTCGCGGTGGTCACTCGCGAGAGATACTTTCACGCCTCGCCCCCCGGGGCAGACTGCTGGCCATCGATCGTGACCCCCAGGCGATCGCCGAAGCCGGCACCATCGATGATCCCCGTTTCACCATCGAGCGGGCCGAGTTTGCTCGTCTCGCCGAGGTGGCCCGTGGGCATGAGCTGCATGGCCACCTGTCCGGCGTGCTGCTCGATATCGGCGTCTCGTCACCCCAGCTCGATGACCCCGAGCGCGGTTTCAGCTTTCTGCGCGATGGCCCCCTGGACATGCGCATGGACCCCACCCGGGGCGAGAGCGCGGCGGAGTTTATCGCACGGGTCGGCGAGGCCGAGCTCTCCCGGGTCTTCAAGGAATACGGCGAGGAGCGTTATGCCCGTCGCCTGGCCAGGGCGATTCTCGAGCGTCGCGGCGAGCGACCCTTCGAGCGCACCGCCGACCTGGCCGAGGTGGTCAAGGCAGCGCACCCCGCCTGGGAGAAACACAAGCACCCCGCGACGCGGGTCTTCCAGGCCCTGCGTATCCAGGTCAACGGTGAGCTCGACCAGCTCGATGCGGCCCTGGAGGCCGCCCTCGAGACACTGGCGCCGGGCGGTCATCTGGTGGTCATCAGTTTCCACTCTTTAGAGGACCGCCGGGTCAAGCGCTTTATTCGCCATCATGTGCGTGGCGATACCCACCTGCCGCGGGGCATGCCGATTCGTGATGACCAGCTGGAGCGCCGTCTCGAGGCACTGGGCAAGGCTCGGCGGCCCGGCGAGGCGGAGGTCAAGGAGAACCCTCGCGCGCGCAGCGCGGTGATGCGAGTGGCGCGCAAACGCTACTGAGGGAGATGGCATGACACAGGGAAGGTCCATTACCGCTCGTCTCGCCTGGCCCTCGGCGCTGCGCCTGAATCTGCGTGCACTGCTGTTACTGGTGCTGCTGCTCGCTTGCCTTGGGAGTGCCATGGCCGTCATCGCGGTCAGCCACCTGACCCGCGAGCAGTATGCTGCCCTCCAGCAACTCGAGCGTGAGCAGCAGCAGCTGCAGACCGAGTGGGGACAGCTTCTGCTCGAGGAGAGTGCCTGGTCGTCGCCGGCGCGCATCGAGCATCTCGCCGTGGAGCGTCTCGAGATGCGCCTGCCCGGGGTGGAAGAGGTGGAGGTGATCCAGCCATGAGCACCGAGGTACGCAGCGGTGTCTCGCCGCGTCGCTCGCCGCCCGGTGCGCCCATGGGCCGGCTGCGCTATGGGGTGATCCTGGGGCTGGTGCTGGTCGGACTGGGACTGTTGGTGGGGCGCGTGGTGGTCCTCCATGTGCTCGACCGACCCTTCCTGCAGGGGCAGGGTGACGCACGCACGCTGCGCACCGACTCGCTTCCCGCCCACCGTGGCATGATCGCCGACCGCCACGGCGAGCCACTCGCCATCTCCACGCCGGTGGTCACCCTGTGGGCCAATCCCCAGGATGTGCCCGAAGATCCCATTCAGCGCGTCCAGCTGGCATCGGCGCTGGGCGTGGACCTCGAGGCCCTCAATGAGCGCCTGGCACGCTATTCCGAGCGTGAGTTCATGTATCTTCGCCGCCAGATGACGCCCGAAGCGGCCCAGCGGGTTCTCGACCTGCGGGTGCCCGGTGTCTATCGTCAGGATGAGTACAAGCGGTACTACCCGGCCGGCGAGGTGGCCGCCCAGCTGCTTGGCGTGACCAACGTCGACGACAAGGGGCAGGAGGGGCTTGAGCTCGCCTATCAGCCCTACCTGGCGGGAACGCCGGGGCTGCGCCGGGTGCTCAAGGATCGCCGCGGTCGCCTGGTGCGTGACCTCGAAGTGCTGCGCGAAGCCAAGCCCGGTGGCGAGCTGACGCTCGCCATCGACCAGCGCCTGCAGTACATGGCCTATCGCGAGCTCAAGGCCGCGGTGGCGGAACACGACGCCGATGGTGGCGTGGTGGTGATGCTGGACGCCCGCACCGGCGAGGTGCTGGCCATGGCCAATCAACCCTCCTACAACCCCAATAATCGCGCCGGGCTCGACCCCCAGGGGCTGCGCAACCGTGCCATCGTCGACCCCTATGAGCCCGGCTCGGTGGTCAAGCCCCTGGCGTTGGCGGCAATGCTGGATGCTGGTGGCCTGTCGCCCGACACGGTGGTGGATACCGCCCCGGGCTGGATGCGTATCGACCGCTTTACCATTCGCGATATTCGTAACTACAAGGAACTCGACCTGGCGGGCATTCTGGAGAAGTCTTCCAATGTCGGCATGTCCAAGCTGGCGCTTCGTTACGATGAGCCGGTCATCCCCCAGCTCTACCGTCGCCTGGGCTTCGGGCAGTCGCCGGGAACCGGCTTCCCCGGAGAGGCCACCGGCGAGGTGCCGGCTCCGGTGCGCTGGTCGAGCAGTCAGTGGGCCGCACTCTCCTATGGTTATGGCCTCTCGGTCACGCCACTTCAGCTGGCCAGTGCCTTCACCGCCATCGCCAACGAGGGTCGCCTGCTGCAGCCCTCGCTGCTGCGCCTGAATGAGCCGGTAGCGGGTGAGCAGGTCATCTCGCCCGTGGTGGCGCGCCGGGTGCTGGAGATGATGGACAAGGTCGTCGAGCCGGATACCGGGGCACGCCGAGCCGAGGTGCCGGGCTACCGGGTCGCCGGCAAGACGGGCACCGTGCGCAAGACCGGTGCCGGCGGTTATCAGGAGAACGCCTATCGCGGCTTCTTCGTGGGCATCGCTCCGGTCAGCGATCCCCGCATCGTGACGGTGGTGATGATCGACCACCCGCGCGGTGACGCCTATTACGGTGGCGCGGTGGCCGCTCCGGTATTCTCGCGTGTCGCCGGTAGTGCGCTGCGGCTGCTCGATGTGCCTCCCGACCGGCGTGACCTCGTGGAGGTCGAATAGCATGCCACTCCTGCCAACCCCTGTCTGAAGCGAGTCCTGCCATGATGATCGCCATGTCCCACCTCGACGCTACCCTGGCGCGGCTCTGGCCCGGTTGCGGGTTGAACGGTGCGCCAGAAGGGAATACCCGACTACAGACTGACAGCCGGCGGGTGGCGGCGGGCGATGTGTTCGTCGCGGTACCCGGTGTGCATGTGGATGGGCGCGACTATATCGACAGGGCGCTCGCCGACGGCGCGGTACGGGTGCTCTGCCACACCGGAGACGGTCGTGACTGCCCGGATGATGCCCGGGTGGTGGCGCTTGCCGGGCTGCGCGAGCGGCTGGGAGAGCTCGGCCGCCTGCTCTACGGCGTGCCCGACGACCTGGAGCTGATCGGTGTCACCGGCACCAATGGCAAGAGTTCGGTGACCCATTACCTGGCCGAGCTGAGCCAGGCGCTTGGTGTCGATGCCGCGGTGATCGGCACCCTGGGCCATGGGCGTCCCGGCGAACTGTCGGATACCGGGTTGACGACGCCGGGACCGCTGGCACTCCAGGCCTCGCTCGCCGAGCTCGCCCGCCAGGGCGCGGCGCGGGTGGCGATGGAGGTCTCTTCCCATGCCCTGGAGCAGGGGCGTCTGGCGGGCTGTCGATTGAAAACCGCCGTGTTCACCAATCTGAGCCGCGATCATCTCGACTACCACGGCAGCATGACCGCCTATGCGGCCGCCAAGGCGCGGCTCTTTCGACGCCCGGAGATCGAGCTTGCCGTGGTCAATGGCGACGATCCTCTGGCGCGCCTGATGCTGGCCGGGGTGGCCGATGGCGTACGGGTGCTGGCGACAGGGCGCGATGAGGCGGTAACCCTGCGTGTGCTGGAGTGCACTCCCCACGCCACCGGCCAGCGAGCCCTGATCGCCACCCCCAAGGGTGAGCGAGAGCTGGTGCTGCCGCTGGTGGGGCGCTTCAACCTCGATAACGTGCTGTTGGCCATGGCCACGTTGCTGGGCCGTGGGCACGACCTCGAGGCGCTGATCGAGGCGGCGGCCAACCTGGTGCCGGTACCCGGACGCATGGAGGTGCTGGCGCACCCCGGGGCGCCCACCGTGGTGATCGACTATGCGCACACCCCGGACGCCCTGGACAACGCCCTGGAGGCACTGCGTGACCATCTGCCCGGGCGAGGCGAGCTTTGGTGCCTGTTCGGTTGCGGCGGAGATCGTGATGCCGGCAAGCGAGCGACCATGGCCGCCGCCGCCGAGCGCCATGCCGACCGCCTGGTGGTGACCGATGACAACCCACGCGGCGAAGAGCCCGGAGCCATTCGAGACCAGGTGCTGGCAGGACTGAGCGAGGAGGCCAGGCGCAAGACCTGGGATATTTCCGGGCGCGGCGCTGCCATCCGGCAAACGCTCCGTGAGGCGGGACCCGAGGATGTCGTGCTGGTCGCCGGCAAGGGGCACGAGACCTATCAGGAAATCGCCGGTGTTCGCCACCCGTTCGACGATCGGGAGGTGGCCGAGCAGGCGCTTCAGGCTCGCTGCACGGGAGGGACCGCCTCATGACCCGCTGCGGGCTGACGAGCCTTGCCGAGGTGGCCGATGCGCTGGGTCTCGAGTGCGCGGAGGATGATCTGCCGATCGAGGCGATCGTCACCGATACGCGCCGGGTGTCGCCGGGTGCGCTCTTCGTGGCCCTGCGCGGCGAACGCTTCGATGCGCATGACTTCGTGGTCGAGGCCCGCGAGGCGGGGGCCGTTGCCGCCGTGGTCGAAAGGGCGGTGGAGGATCCATTGCCGCAACTTGTCGTGGCCGATACCCGTCTCGCCCTGGGGCTGCTGGGCCGGGCCAGGCGTCGGGCCTGGGGTGGCCCCGTGGCAGCGGTAACGGGCAATAGCGGCAAGACCACCGTCAAGGAGCTGCTGGCCGCCATTCTCGGCCGGCAGGGGGCGACGCATGCTACCCGAGGTAACCTCAACAACGATTTCGGTGTCCCTCTGACCCTGCTCGAGCTGACCCCGCACCACCAGCAGGCGGTGGTCGAGCTGGGGGCCAACCATCTGGGCGAGATCGCCTGGACGGTGGGCCTTGCCGAGCCGCGCGTGGCCTTGATCACCAATGTCACCGGTGCCCATGTCGGCGAGTTCGGCGGCATGGGGCAGATCGCCCAGGCCAAGGCCGAGATCCTGGCGGGGCTGGGTCCCGAGGGCATCGCGGTACTCAATCGCGACGATGCCTACTTCGCTACCTGGCGTCGGCTTGCGGCCCCGCGGGAGGTGCTGGATTTCGGGCTGAGTGAGGGGGCCAGGGTCACGGCCCGCTCGCTGGTCGCCGACGCTCTCGGACGTTATGCTTTCACGCTTGTCGTCGATGGTTGTCGGCTTGGCGATGTCAGGCTGCGACTGATGGGGCGGCACGGCGTCGCCAATGCCCTGGCCGCGACGGCGACGGCCCTCGCCATGGGCGCCTCCACGAACGATGTGCTGGCGGGGCTCTCGGCGGCCGAGGCGATGCCGGGCCGCCAGGATGTGGTGGCCGGTATACGCGAGGCCCTAATCATCGATGATAGCTATAACGCCAACCCCGGCGCGGTGAAGGCCGCGCTCGAGCTCCTGGCTGCCTTGCCGGGACCTCGCTGGTGCCTGCTGGGTGCCATGGGAGAGTTGGGAGAGGCGTCCGCGGCGCTGCATGCCGAGGTCGGACGCCACGCACGGGAACTGGGGATCGATTTCCTGGGTACCCTGGGCGAGGCGGCACGCCACGCCTGTCATGCCTTCGGTGAAGGCGGGTGCCATTTCGACGATCGCGAGGCGCTGGTGCGCCACGCGCTGGATCATCTTCCCCCCGGCGCCAGCGTGCTGGTCAAGGGGTCGCGCAGTGCCGCCATGGAACAGGTGGTGGCGGCACTGCGCCAGGACACAACACGGTGAACGTGATACATGCTTCTCTATCTGGCTGAGTTTCTGGCGCAGTACTTCAGCGCCTTCAATGTCTTCGAGTACCTCACACTGAGGATGATCCTGGCCACCATCACGGCACTGGTACTCTGCCTGTGGCTGGGGCCGGTAATGATCCGCCGCCTGGTCGAAGGACAGATCGGTCAGGCGGTGCGTGACGATGGACCTCAGTCCCATCTCTCCAAGGCCGGCACCCCGACCATGGGGGGCGCCATGATCCTGATGGCCATTGCCGTGAGCACCCTGCTGTGGGGTGATCTGGCCAACCATTATGTATGGATCGTGTTGGCCGTGACGCTGGGCTTCGGCGCGATCGGCTGGGTCGACGACTACCGCAAGGTGGTGGAGAAGAACCCGCGTGGCCTGCCGGCACGCTGGAAGTATCTCTGGCAGTCGGTGATCGGCCTGGCGGCGGCGGTGCTGCTCTATGCCACCGCCGCCTCGCCGGTGGAAACCAGCCTCATCGTGCCGCTGTTCAAGGAGTTCGTGCTGCCGCTGGGCCTCTTTTATGTGGTGCTCGCCTACCTGGTGATCGTGGGCAGCTCCAATGCGGTCAATCTCACCGATGGCCTCGATGGCCTGGCGATCATGCCGACGGTGCTGGTGGCCATGGGGTTGGGAATCTTCGCCTATGCCAGCGGCAATGCGGTGTTTGCCGAGTATCTGCAGATTCCGGGGATACCCGGCGCGGGGGAGCTCGCCGTGTTCTGCGCCACCATTGCGGGAGCCGGCCTGGGCTTTCTGTGGTTCAACACCTACCCGGCACAGGTGTTCATGGGCGATGTGGGGGCACTGGCCCTGGGGGCGGCTCTCGGCGTGGTCGCGGTGATCGTCCGCCAGGAGATCGTGCTGTTTATCATGGGCGGCATCTTCGTGATGGAGACCGTGTCGGTGATCCTGCAGGTGGCCTCCTACAAGCTTACCGGCCGCCGCATCTTCCGCATGGCACCGCTCCACCACCACTATGAGCTCAAGGGCTGGCCCGAACCCCGCGTCATCGTGCGTTTCTGGATCATCACCGTGGTGCTGGTGCTGATCGGACTGGCCACCCTCAAGGTGCGTTGATGGAGCGCGCAGCGATCACCTCTCGGGCAGCCGGGGGCCGTGTGCCGCCAGGCACCACCCTGGTGGTGGGGCTGGGGCTCTCCGGGCGTGCGATCTGCCGCCATCTGGCGCGTCGCGGTGTCACCTTCATGGTGGCCGATACCCGCGAAGCGCCGCCCGGGCTGGATGACTTCCGGGCCGCACATCCTGGCGTCGCCGTGCATCTTGGTCCTCTCCAGGATCTCGACCTGATGGAGGCCGAGGAGGTGGTGCTGAGTCCGGGAGTCGATCCCCACACTCCCGGGCTCGAATCACTGGCCGGGCGAGTCAATCCGGCCAGCGGCGAGTCGCGCCTGGTGGGCGAGATCGCCCTGTTCGTGCGTGAGGCGGCGGCACCCATCGCCGCCATCACCGGCTCCAATGCCAAGTCCACCGTGACGACCCTGGTGGGTGAGATGGCGCAAGAGTCCGGTGTGAAGGCGGCGGTGGGGGGCAATCTGGGGAGGCCGGCCCTCGACCTGCTGGATGAGGTGGGCGATGCCGAGCTGTATGTGCTCGAGCTCTCCAGCTTCCAGCTCGAGACAACTCCGCGGCTGGGCGCCGAGTGCGCACTCTTCCTGAATCTCTCCGAGGACCACCTGGATCGTCACGGTGACATGCCCGGCTACCGGGCGGCCAAGCTGGCCATCTTTCGTGGTGCACACCACGCCGTGGTCAATGCCGATGACCCCCTGACCTGGCCCGAGGGCGAGCTTCCCGTCATCGACCGCTTTACCGTCGCGCCGCCTCTGGATAACGAGTGGGGGGTGGCCAGCCACGCCGGGGCCGACTGGCTGATGCACGGCGAAAGAACGCTGATGCCTGTGGCGGCCATGCGCCTGGCGGGGCGCCACCACCAGGCCAATGCCCTGGCGGCGCTGGCCATGGGGCACCGGCTGGGCTTTCCGCTGCCTGCGATGCGCAGGGTGCTCGAGCGCTTCTCGGGTCTGCCCCATCGCAGCGAGCTGGTGGCCGAAGTGGGGGGCGTACGCTGGATCAATGACTCCAAGGGGACCAACGTGGGGGCAACGCTCGCCGCGATCGCCGGTCTCGGCCCCACCCTCGAGGGGCGCCTGATCCTGCTGGCCGGTGGCGTGGGCAAGGGCGCCGACTTTACTCCCCTGGCCGAGCCCCTGGCCCGCTTCGGCCGCGAGGCGATCCTGTTCGGTACCGATGCGGGGCGCCTCGAGGCGGCCCTCGCCGGGGCGCTGCCGGTGACCCGGAGCGCCGACCTGTCGGCCGCCCTGGCGCGAGCGGCGGCGATTGCCGAGCCGGGAGATGCCGTGCTGCTCTCGCCGGCCTGTGCCAGCCTCGATCAGTTTGCCAATTACCAGGCGCGTGGCGATGCCTTTCGTGACTGGGTTCACCATCATCAGGCACAGGAGGGGGCATGAGCCGTCTGGCACGACTCCGAGAGAGCCTCTCGACCCGCGACCACCCCTTCGATGGCTGGCTGCTGGTGGCCGCGATTGCCCTGCTGCTGACCGGCTGGGTGATGGTGACGTCCGCCTCCACAGGGGTGGCGGCGAGCCTGACCGGCAATCCCTGGTACTTCAGTGCGCGTCACGGCTTCTTCGTCGCGGTGGCGGTGCTGGTAGCGACCGGTGTATTGCGCATCCCGTTGGGGTGGTGGCGGGCCAACGGACCGCTGCTTCTGCTGTTGGGGGTAGTGCTGCTGGCGCTGGTCCTGCTGGTGGGGCGTGAGGTCAACGGCAGCAAGCGGTGGCTGTCGGTGCCCGGTATCCCCTTCAATATACAGGCCTCCGAGATAGCCAAGCTGTGCCTGATCGTCTATCTGGCGGGCTATCTCGAGCGCTTCCTGCCGCAGGTTCGTCGCCACTGGGGGGCCTTTCTGCGTCCACTGGTGGTGCTTGGCCTGTATGGCGTCCTGCTGATCATGGAGCCCGACTACGGTGCGGTGGTGGTGATGACCGGCTGCGTGATGGGCATGCTGCTGATGGCCGGCGCGCCCTGGGGGCGGTTCCTGTTCCTGGCGCTGCTGGTGGCGGCGGGCGGGGCACTGCTGGCCATCGCCGAGCCCTATCGCCTGGCCCGCCTGACCAGCTTCGTCGACCCCTGGGCCGACCAGTTCGCCAGTGGCTACCAGCTGACCCAGGCGCTTATCGCCTTCGGGCGTGGCGGATGGTTGGGCGTGGGGCTTGGCAACAGCGTCCAGAAGCTCTTCTATCTTCCTGAGGCTCATACCGACTTCGTGTTCGCGGTGCTCGCCGAGGAGCTGGGCTTGCTGGGCGCCGTGTGCGTGATCGGTCTGTTCGCCCTGCTGGTGTGGCGTGCCATGGCGGTGGGGCGCCGCGCGGAGCTTGCCGGACGGGCATTTTCCGCCTACCTCAGCTACGGCATCGCCCTGGTGATCGGTGCCCAGGCCTTTATCAATATTGCGGTAAGCAGTGGCATGCTGCCCACCAAGGGGCTGACCCTGCCACTGCTCAGCTACGGCGGCTCCAGCCTGCTGGTCTGCACCTGCATGGTGGCGATGCTGCTGCGCGTCGATATCGAGACCCGACGTGAACAGCGCCGCCGCTCCCCGGCGGTCCCCCGAACGGCAGCGAAGGGATCGCCATCACTGGTCAGACAAGGAGTCCAGCAATGAGTCACACCTCCCCGCGTCGAGTGCTGGTCATGGCCGGTGGTACCGGTGGCCATGTGATCCCCGCTCTCTCCCTGGCCCGTGGCCTGCAGGCGAGTGGTGTGGAGGTGGCATGGCTCGGCAGCCCAAGGGGCATCGAGAATCGTCTCGTGCCCGAGACGGGCATTCCCCTCCACCGAATCGCCGTGGCCGGCCTGCGCGGCAATGGGGCGGCCGGCTGGCTGCTGGCGCCATTCAACCTGACCCGGTCGGTATGGCAGGCGTGGCGGGTGATCCGTACCTTCGACCCCCAGCTGGTCGTGGGGCTGGGAGGGTTCGCCAGTGGGCCCGGAGGGCTCGCCGCCTGGCTGTCACGGCGGCCGCTGGTGATCCATGAGCAGAATGCCGTGGCCGGGCTGACCAATCGTGCCCTGGCGCGATTGGCAAGGCGGGTCTACGCCGCCTTTCCCCAGGCCTTTCAGGGCCGCGGGGAGGTGATCGGCAATCCGGTGCGTGATGAGATCGCGCACCTCGGCGAGGCGCCGCGTAGCGCCGCCGCGATGGCCGGTCGGTCGCTACGGCTGCTGGTGGTGGGCGGCTCCCTGGGGGCCCAGGCATTGAATGAGGCAGTGCCGGCGGCACTGGCGCGTCTGCCCGAGAATCGGCGTCCCGCCGTGTGGCACCAGGCCGGTAGAGACAAGGATGCCACCACCCGAGACACCTACGCGCAACAGAACGTTTCGGCCGAGGTGACCGCCTTTATCGATGACATGGCCTGTGCCTATGCCTGGGCCGACCTGGTTGTATGCCGAGCCGGCGCGCTGACCGTTGCGGAGCTTGCCGCCGCGGCCAAGCCGGCCCTGTTCGTGCCCTTTCCGCATGCCGTGGATGATCATCAGACCGCCAATGCCAGGGCACTGGTGGAGGAGGGGGCCGCCGAGCTGCTGCCCCAGACCAGACTTTCCGCAGCAACGCTGGCCGAGCGCCTGACGGTGCTGCTTGACCCCGACACCCTGGCCACCATGGCGTCGCGGGCTCGCGCCTGCGCCCATCTCGACGCTGTCGAGCGCCTGGTGGCCGGCTGCATGGAGACAGGTTTTGAGCGATAGCAGATCACATTCGATGGCCGGTCAGGCCGAGCCCGATCGCCATGGCCGCGGGCTGGGCATGCGCCGCATCCGGAATATCCACTTCGTGGGCATCGGGGGGGCCGGTATGTGCGGCATCGCCGAGGTGCTCGCCAACCAGGGCTACGTCGTCAGTGGCAGCGACCTGCGCGAGTCACCGGTGGTTGCCAGGTTGCGTGGTTGCGGGGTTCGTGTGGCCATCGGTCATGCCACCGAGCATGTTGCCGGTGCCGATGTGGTGGTGGTCTCCACCGCCGTGGACGAGACCAATCCCGAGATACGCTGGGCGCAGGAGAATCGAGTACCGGTGGTCAGGCGTGCCGAGATGCTTGCCGAGTTGATGCGCTTCCGCCATGGCATCGCGGTGGCAGGCACCCACGGCAAGACCACGACGACCAGCCTGACCGCCACGCTGCTCGGCGAGGGGGGGCTCGATCCCACCTTCGTGATCGGAGGGCGGTTGACCAGTGCCGGAACCAACGCGCGACTGGGGGAGGGCGACTACCTGGTGGCCGAGGCCGATGAATCCGATGCCTCCTTCCTGCACCTTCAGCCGCTGGTATCCATCGTTACCAATATCGATGCCGATCACATGAGTACCTACGGCGGCGATTTCGAGCGGCTCAAGGGTACCTTCATCGAGTTCCTGCACAACCTTCCCTTCTACGGGCTGGCCATTCTGTGCATCGATGACGAACATGTGCGGAGCCTGTTGGATCGTGTCAATCGCCAGTTCGTCACCTATGGCTTCAGCGAGGATGCCGACTACGGCATCGAAGGGTTCGTGCAGGCGCAGGGGGAGGTGCGTTTCACCGCTCGACGCCCCGGCGGGCTGGCGCCCCTCGAGGTGAAACTGGCCATGCCTGGCCGTCACAACGCCCTGAATGCCCTGGCTGCCATCGCCGTGGCCAGTGATGCCGGGGTGGATGACGCCGCCATTCTGCGAGGCCTTGCCAGTTTCCAGGGAGTGGGGCGCCGCTTCCAGGTCCATGGCCAATTTCCGATACTCAGGAAAACGGGCGAGCCGACCCCCGGGAAAGAGGGCGAGGTGATGCTGGTGGACGACTATGGCCACCATCCGCGTGAGGTGGGGATGGTGATACAGGCGGTGCGTGCCGGCTGGCCCGAGCGCCGCCTGGTGATGCTCTATCAGCCCCATCGCTACACTCGCACCCGTGATCTCTACGAGGATTTCGTGCGAGTGCTGGGCGATGTCGACACCCTGTTGCTGCTCGACGTCTACAGCGCCGGCGAAGCGGTGATTCCCGGTGCCGACGGACGCACCCTGGCCGGCTCGATTCGTCAGCGTGGTATCGTCGATCCGATCTTCGTGCAGGACAAGGCGGAGCTGCCCGAACTGCTGGGTCGCGTGCTGAGGCCGGGCGATATCCTGATTACTCAGGGCGCAGGTGATATCGGCGGAATCGCCCAGGCGCTGGCCGAGTCGGCCCTGACACTCGACGAGGTGATGCTATGACGCTGGTGTCGGAACTGGGGCGTGTGGCGGTGCTGTTCGGCGGTAGCTCCGCCGAGCGTGAGGTGTCCCTGAAGAGTGGGCAGGCGGTGCTTTCGGCGCTGGTTCGAGCCGGTGTCGATGCCGTCGGCTATGATCCTGCTGACGGTGGTCTGGTGGGGCTCGAGGCACTGGCCCCGGATCGCGTGTTTATCGCCCTGCATGGGCGTGGTGGCGAGGATGGCACGCTGCAGGGGGCACTCGAGCTGATGGGAATTCCCTACACCGGCAGTGGTGTGCTGGGGTCGGCTCTGGGCATGGACAAACAGCGCACCAAACTGGTGTGGCAGGCGCTGGGACTGCCGACGCCGGATGCCGAGATGCTGGACCCGGATGCCGACTGGCAGGCCGTGGTCAGGCGCCTGGGATTGCCGTTGATCGTCAAGCCGGTGCATGAGGGGTCGACGCTGGGCATCAGTGTGGTGGAGAGCGCCGAGGCACTGGCCACTGCCTATCAGGAGGCGGCGCAGTTTGACGCGCGGGTAATGGCCGAGCGCTTCGTGCAGGGAGAGGAGTACACGGTGTCACTGCTCGGCGACGATGTGCTGCCGGCGATCCGCGTGGAGGCGGCCGGGGGCTTCTACGACTACGAGGCCAAGTACCTTTCCGACGAGACTCGCTACCACCTGCCCTGTGGGTTGCAGGGCGACGAGGAGGCCGCGCTGGGTGAGTTGTGCCGTCGCGCCTTCGTCGCGGTAGGGGGCGAGGGCTGGGGTCGCGTCGACGTGATGCGCGATGGCCATGGGAGGTTCTGGCTGATCGAGGTCAACACCTCTCCGGGCATGACCGACCACAGCCTGGTTCCCCAGGCGGCGGCCCATATCGGCATCGACTTCGAGACGCTGGTATTGCGTATCCTTGCCGCGACCCTGGAGAGTCGAGCGGCATGAGTCAGCGCGGCGGCTGGCTGGGTGTGCTGCTGTTGCTGGTGCTGTTCGGCGCCGGTGGCAGGGCCTTGTGGCTATGGCTCGACAGGCCCCTCGAGCGGGTGTCGATCGGCGGTGATCTGGAGCATGTCAGTGCCGACTATCTGCGAGACAGGCTGTCGCCGCTGCTGCGCGGCCATACCTGGCTGTCGGTGAATGTCTCCGAGCTGCGCGAGCAGGCCCTGGCGGTCGACTGGATCGCCGAGGCGCGAGTCAGCCGGGAGTGGCCCAACGCCCTGACCCTCGAGCTGGTGGAGCAGGTGCCGGTGGCGCGCTGGAATGACGACTCCCTGCTCAACTCCCGGGGAGAGCCCTTCGCCATCGGTTCGGTCTCCCCCCCCGGCGGCCTGCCCGATCTCGCCGGCCCGGAGGGCAGCGGTGCCGAGGTGCTTGCCTACCATGAGCGCCTCGCCACGCGCTTCGCCGAGATGGGGCTCGAGTTGACTCAGCTTCGTCTTGAGCCGCGAGGCGCCTGGCGCTTCCAGCTCAATGATGGTGTCTGGGTGATGCTGGGTCGCGGCGATCGGGAGGGGAGGCTGGCGCGCCTTACCGCTGCATGGCGTCGACAACTCGAACGGCAGGCGTCGCATATTCGTTACATCGATCTGCGATACCCGAACGGGGTCGCGGTGGCATGGCATGGTGAGGTCGACCCCCTCGGTCAGGATGGCACGGATGAGGGGTGATCCCTTTTTCCGGTGAAACACCCATGGCAAAGGGCATGCGCCTGTTTCATTTACGGCAAAAGCGCCGTATCGTGGGAGGTCTACTTGGTCCCGGGGTGGAGGAAGGTGTTAGCTTTTTCCTATAATTGTCCCCCAGGTTGATTTTCGTGTTTCAGGCCCATCGAGTGGGCCAGGTTCGAGGAGACTCCCCGACTCATGGCAGGTCCATCCAACGCGTCCAATATGGTAGTCGGGCTGGATATCGGAACGTCCAAGGTGGTGGCGATCGTGGGTCAGCCCACCGATGACGGCGGCATCGAGATCGCCGGTATCGGCTCGCATCCCTCTCGCGGCATGAAGAAGGGAGTGGTGATAAACATCGAATCCACGGTGCAATCCATCCAGCGTGCCGTGGAAGAGGCGGAACTGATGGCCGGCTGCGACATTCACTCCGTCTATGTGGGGGTCGCCGGTAGCCACATCAGCTCCATGAACTCCGACGGTGTGGTCGCGATCAAGGAGCGCGAGGTCACTCCCTCCGATATCGATCGGGTGATCGACTCGGCCCGTGCGCGAGCCATTTCCGAGGGGCAGCGAGTGCTGCACGTGCTGCCTCAGGAGTTCGCCATCGATGCCCAGGGTGGCATCCGCGAGCCGCTGGGCATGTCCGGTGTGCGTCTCGAGGCCCGCGTCCACCTGGTCACCGCCGCTCTCAACGCCGTGCAGAATATCGAGAAGTGCGTGCGCCGCTGCGGCCTGGAGGTCGATGCCATCATTCTCGAGCAACTTGCTTCCAGCATGGCGGTGCTCACCGAGGATGAGCGTGAGCTTGGCGTGTGCATGGTCGACATCGGCGGTGGTACCACCGATATCGCCGTGTTCACCGAGGGTGCGATACGCTACACCGCAGTGATACCGATTGCCGGGGATCAGGTCACCAACGATATCGCCATGGCGCTGCGCACACCGACCCAGCACGCCGAAGAGATCAAGGTCAAGTACGCTTGTGCACTGACCCAGCTGGCCGCCAGCGACGAGATGATCAAGGTGCCCAGCGTCGGTGATCGTCCGGCGCGGGACCTCTCCCGCCAGGCCCTGGCCGAGGTGGTCGAGCCACGTTACGAGGAGCTGTTCACCCTGATCCGTGATGAGCTGCGTCGCAGCGGCTACGAGGACCTGGTGGCAGCCGGCGTGGTCCTGACCGGGGGCACCGCACGCATGGAAGGCGTGGTGGAACTGGCCGAGGAGATCTTCCATATGCCGGTGCGCATCGCCTGCCCCCAGAATGTGCGAGGGCTGGCCGACGTGGTGCGCAACCCGATTTATTCGACCGGAGTCGGTTTGTTACATTACGCTCTACAAGAGACACGGCAAGGGCACGGTCGTGAGGCACAGGGCAGCATGATGTCCGCACAGCCCCGGCGCGAGGAGACCGCTCGTCGCGGTGACAGGCAGGGTCCCTCGGCGCTGGCGAGGCTAAAGGGCTGGTTGAAAGGAAATTTCTGACAGGATCGCCGGCGGCGGTTCAGGAGACGGGGCAAATGTTCGAACTGGTAGATAGCGCACCCTCAAGCAGCGCGGTCATCAAGGTGATCGGCGTTGGCGGCGGCGGTGGCAATGCCGTCAATCATATGGTCGAGAGCAGCATCGAGGGCGTCGAGTTCATCTGCGCCAATACCGATGCCCAGGCCCTCAAGCGGGTGGCAGCCAAGACCGTGCTGCAGCTCGGCAACGAGATTACCAAGGGGTTGGGAGCGGGAGCCAACCCGGAGGTCGGGCGTCAGGCGGCGATGGAGGATCGTGAACGCATCGCCGAGCTTCTCGAGGGCGCCGACATGGTCTTCATCACCGCCGGAATGGGCGGCGGTACGGGCACCGGTGGAGCGCCAGTGGTTGCTCAGGTCGCCAAGGAGCTGGGTATCCTCACCGTGGCGGTGGTGACACGGCCCTTCCCCTTCGAGGGACCCAAGCGCATGCGCGCCGCCGAGGAAGGGATGCGCGAGCTCTCCGAGCATGTCGACTCCCTGATCACCATCCCCAACGAGAAGCTGCTGTCGGTGCTGGGCAAGAGTGCCAGCCTGCTGACCGCCTTCAGCGCCGCCAACGACGTGCTGCTGGGCGCGGTACAGGGGATCGCCGAGCTGATCACCAGCCCGGGGATCATCAACGTCGACTTTGCCGATGTGCGCACCGTAATGTCCGAGATGGGCATGGCGATGATGGGTACCGGCGGCGCCACCGGCGAGAACCGTGCCCGCGAGGCGGCCGAGAAGGCCATTCGCAGCCCGCTGCTTGAGGATATCGACCTGCATGGTGCTCGCGGTATCCTGGTCAATATCACGGCGGGCCCCGACCTCTCCATCGGCGAGTTCAACGACGTGGGGGCCACCGTTCAGGAGTTCGCCTCACAGGATGCCACCATCGTGGTCGGCACCTCCATCGATATGGAGATGACCGATGAACTGCGTGTCACCGTGGTGGCCGCCGGCCTCGATGGTCAGCCGCAGAAGGCGGCGAGCCGTGAGGGTGCCAAGCGTGCCGAGACGGGCAGCGACTATCGCCGCAGTCAGCCGGGCATCGCTTCCCGTCAGGCCACCGCGGCCGCCCCGCGAGCCGAGTCAGAGGAGGCCCCCAAGCCGCGAGCCGAGAAGCGCCGCTCCCAGGAGCTGGATGATTATCTCGATATACCGGCGTTTCTGCGTCGCCAGGCCGATTGAGGCAGACTATCGGACCCATGGTATCGCACCGAACGAGCTTTCTTTGTTGAAACGCTCGTTTGGTGCTATAGTGAACGGTGTTTGATAATCCGATAACCGCCTGGCAACTGCCCATGATCAGACAACGCACCCTGAAGAACGTCATCCGCGCCACCGGCGTCGGCCTGCACTCCGGCAAGAAGGTCTACATGACCCTGCGGCCGGCGCCCGTGGATACCGGTATCGTCTTCGTGCGCACCGACCTGGACCCCGAGGTGCAGATTCCGGCACGCGCGGCGCTGGTGACCGATACCACCCTGTGCACCGCCCTGACCCATGACGGGGCCAAGGTCGCCACCGTCGAACACTTGATGTCGGCGTTCGCCGGTCTCGGCATCGACAACGCCTATGTGGACCTCAGCGCCGCGGAAGTGCCGATCATGGATGGTAGTGCCGGCCCCTTCGTGTTCCTGATCCAGTCTGCCGGTATCAGCGAGCAGAATGCCGCCAAGAAGTTCATCCGCATCAAGCGAGAGCTGACGGTGAGTGATGGCGACAAGCAGGCGACCTTCCGTCCTCACAAGGGCTTCAAGGTTGGCTTCTCCATCGACTTCGATCACCCGGTGTTCGAGAGCCAGACCCAGACCGCGATGGTGGACTTCTCCACCACCTCCTTCGTCAAGGAGGTATCCCGGGCGCGGACCTTCGGCTTCATGCGTGACCTGGAGTACCTGCGCTCCAACAACCTCGCGCTGGGCGGCAGCCTGGATAACGCCATCGTCGTCGACGACTACCGGATCGTCAACGAAGGCGGTTTGCGTTACGACGATGAGTTCGTCAAGCACAAGGTGCTCGATGCCATCGGTGACCTCTATCAGCTGGGCTATAGCCTGATCGGCGAATTCCATGGTGTGAAGTCCGGACACGCGTTGAACAACCAGCTATGCCGCGCCTTGCTGGATCAGCCCGATAGTTATGAAATCGTCACCTTCGAGGAAGAAAGCGAGGTCGCCCCGATCTCCTTCGCGGCGCCCGCTATGGCCTGATCTTCCGGCATTCGCCGGGAGCGGCTATCGGTAAGCATCAGGAGAAAGGCCCGCCAGGTATCTGGCGGGCCTTTCTCGCTTGCCGGGCGCTGATTTCGGGAGTCGGCCTGGCTTACGGCTCACGTTCGGCATGGGAGGCCAGTCGCTCGAGGGCGCATCGCAGTCTCGGGTCGTCGGTGTCGGCGGCGCAGCTGGAGATCTCGTCGGCGGCGCGGGCTGGCAGGTGGCGCACCTGGCGAAGTGGTCTCCGGGGCGGACGTACCGGCCTGACCTTCAGAGTGAATCCGCTCACTGCCTCGAAGCCCGGCAGCTGGTGCAGCAGCTCCAGGAGTCGCGGCTGCTCATAGCGAAGTCGCGTCAACCAGGCGGCCCCGTCGGCAATCAAGGTAAGTCGGCCGTCTCGAAAGCCCCCGACATGCAGGTGTTCAGCCAGCTCCTCGGGGAGATGGGCGCGCAGGTGCGACTGGGCGAGATCGATCATTCTCGCCATTCGCATCAATGAGCCGAGCTCGCCGCGTCCGCCCAGTAGCTGGGACATGGGCTGGGCGCGAAAGCGCTTAACCTTTATACTCATGGGCTTGACTCTCTCGTCCCGCATCAGGCGGGCCAGACGATACATGCAATGGGCCGGTAGCGCCCGTCAGACTAGCACGCCGGGAGCTTCTCGACAGCATGGCCGTGACCCTCAGCCACTCGCCTGCCGTATTCGCCAGGCCCGCTCCAGCGCGGCGTCACGCCCGCTGGTGGTTGGCGGGCCTGCTGGTGGGATGCCTGTTGCCCGCGGGCCTTGCCCAGGGGGATCTGGCCCGTCAGGCCGAGCGACTGGTGCAGGTGTGCATTCTCGCGCCCGCCATGATTCGTGCCAGCTCGCGGCTCAAGGCTCGTCGACGCAGGCGAGGGTGGTGGCCCCTGGTGCGACAATCCACCCTTTTGCCGGCTGGCTCCCCGGCGGCCACTCCCGTGACAGTGACCCAGGCGACCGCTGACCACGATGTCCTGACCCGCCGCGGCCCTCCCTCTGCGTGGACATGCTGAATTCTTGAATATGGCCGACCGCACCGGCGGTTGGCGCCATGCCATACGCAGATGACGGACTCTCAATGATCAATTCCCTGTTACGCAAGGTCGTCGGCTCCAAGAACGACCGCGAAGTCAAGCGCATGAGCCGCCAGGTCGAGCGCGTCAATGTTCTCGAGAGCGAGCTCGGTGGGCTCGATGATGCAGCCTTGAAGGCGCGCACCGAAGCCTTCCGCGAGCGCCTCGCCGAAGGCGAGTCACTGGATGCCCTGCTGCCCGAGGCCTTCGCCACGGTGCGAGAGGCGGGCAAGCGCGTCATGGGCATGCGCCACTTCGATGTTCAGATGATCGGCGGCATGACGCTTCACAATGGGCGCATCGCGGAGATGAAGACCGGGGAGGGCAAGACCCTGGTGGCGACCCTGGCGGTCTATCTCAATGCCCTGCCCGACAAGGGGGTGCATGTCGTCACCGTCAACGATTACCTGGCGCGACGTGATGCCCAGTGGATGCGTCCTCTCTATGAGTATCTCGGACTCAGCGTCGGTGTCATCTATGCCGGCCAGACCCCCGAAGAGAAGCGTGCCGCCTACGCCTGCGACATCACCTACGGCACCAACAACGAGTTCGGCTTCGACTATCTGCGGGACAACATGGCGTTCTCCCTGGAGGAGAAGGTCCAGCGCGGCCTGCACTACGCCATCGTCGATGAGGTGGACTCGATCCTGATCGATGAGGCGCGCACCCCGCTGATCATCTCGGGAGCGGTGGACGAAAACACCGAACTCTACCGGGTGATCGATCGGCTGGCGGTGCACCTGGTTCAGGGGGAAGTGTCGGAAGACACCGATGCCCCGGTCGACGGCGACTTTATCCTGGACGAGAAGCACAAGCAGGTCGAGATCACCGAGAATGGCCACCACAAGGTCGAGGGGCTGATGCGCGAGCAGGGGCTGCTGGGCGATGAGGACTCCCTCTATGCCGCTCAGAACCTCAATCTGCTGCAGCATATGCACTCGGCCCTGCGCGCCCGTCATCTCTACCATCGCGACGTCGATTATATCGTCAGCGAGGGCCAGGTGGTGATCGTCGACGAGCATACCGGGCGTACCATGCCCGGCCGGCGCTGGTCCGAGGGGTTGCACCAGGCAGTGGAGGCCAAGGAGGGGGTCACCGTCCAGCGCGAGAGCCAGACCCTCGCCTCCACGACCTTCCAGAACTACTTCCGCCTCTACGAGAAGCTGGCGGGCATGACGGGCACCGCCGATACCGAGGCCTTCGAGTTCCGTCAGATCTACGGCCTCGACGTGGTGGTGATTCCCACCAACAAGCCATTGGTCCGCCGCGATCTCAACGATCTGGTCTATCTCACCGCCGAGGAGAAGTTCGAGGCGATCATCGAGGACGTCAAGACCGAGACCGGGGCGGGCAGGCCGGTGCTGGTGGGTACCGCCTCCATCGAGACCTCGGAGTACCTGGCCAACCTGATGAAGCGGGCAGGCCTCGCCTTCAATGTCCTCAACGCCAAGCAGCACCAGAGCGAAGCCGAGATCATCGCCCAGGCCGGACGCCCCGGAGCCATCACCATCGCCACCAACATGGCCGGTCGTGGCACCGATATCGTTCTCGGTGGCAACTGGGAGGCGGAGGCGGCCAAGCTCGAGAACCCCACTGCCGCGCAGGTCGAGCAGCTCAAGTCCGAGTGGCAGCAGCGCCATGAAGCCGTGTTGGCGGCCGGTGGGTTGCACGTGATTGGCTCCGAGCGCCACGAGTCGCGCCGCATCGATAACCAGCTACGCGGGCGCGCCGGCCGACAGGGCGACCCGGGCTCGACCCGCTTCTTCCTGTCACTGGAAGACAGCCTGATGCGCCTGTTTGGCTCTGACCGGGTACAGCGCATGATGAAGGCCCTCGGCCTGGAGCACGGTGAGGCGATCGAGCACAAGATGGTCTCAAATGCGGTGGAGCGCGCCCAGAAGAAGGTCGAGAGTCGCAACTTCGATATCCGCAAGCAGCTGCTCGAGTATGACGACGTGGCCAACGATCAGCGCAGCGTGATCTACGAGCAACGCAACGAAGTGCTCGCCGCCGAACAAGTCTCTGCCGCAGTAGCGGGTATTCGCGAGGAGGTCATGGATCTCGCGATCAGCGACTATGTGCCGCCCCAGAGTCTGCCCGAACAGTGGGACCTGGCCGGCCTCCAGGAGTACCTCAAGTCGGAGTTCAACCTGGATGTCCCCGTGGTGCAGTGGTCCGAGGAGGATGAGCGCTTCCATGAGGAACAGCTGCGCGAGCGCCTGCAGGCCCTGCACCGTGAGGCCTACGAAGAGAAGGTGGAGCAGGCCGGTAGCGAGCTGATGCGCCGCTTCGAGAAGCAGGTGATGCTGCAGGTGCTGGATACCCGCTGGAAGGAGCACCTGCAGTCCATGGACCACCTGCGCCGGGGGATCCACCTGCGCGGCTATGCGCAGAAGAACCCCAAGCAGGAGTACAAGCGTGAGGCCTTCGAGCTGTTCCAGAACCTTCTGGCCAATATCAAGGCGGACGTGACACGGATCCTGAGTCATGTGCAGGTGCGGCGGCCCGAGGAGGTCGAGGAGCTGGAGCGTCAGCGCCGCGAGGCACTGGAGCGCGAGAAGGCGACCGCGGCGAGCCGTCATGACTCGCCCGACGCCGCCACGGGTGAGCAGGAGGCGGCGGCGCCGGCATCCGAGGGGCGTCCGGTGCGCCGGGAAGGTCCCAAGGTGGGGCGCAACGATCCATGCCCCTGTGGATCCGGCAAGAAGTACAAGCAGTGCTGTGGCAAGCTGAGCTGATAGCTGCCTCCGACCAACGCAACAGGAGAGAAGACGATGGCAGTGGGTGATGCGAGCTTTCCCGCGATGCCGGCAATTTCCGGCCTTCGGCTGGGAACCGCCATGGCGGGGATCAAGAAGAGCGGTCGTCGGGATCTGGTGGTGATCGAGGCCCCCGAGGGTGCCCGGGTGGCGGGTGCCTTCACCCGTAATGCCTTCTGTGCGGCTCCGGTGACGGTGGCCCGGGAGCACCTGGCTAGCGGTGAGGTGCCTCGCTATCTGCTGGTCAATACCGGTAACGCCAATGCCGGCACCGGCGAGCCGGGCCTGCGTGACGCCCGTGACTGCTGCGCCGAACTGGCCCGGCTGACCGGGGTGAGTGCCCGGTGCGTGCTGCCCTTCTCTACCGGTGTGATCGGTGAGCCACTCCCCATGGAGAGGCTGCTTGCCGGCCTGCCGGGCGCGATCGGCAGCCTCGGCGACGACGCCGAGTGCTGGTTCCGGGCCGGCGAGGGCATCCTGACGACCGACACTCGTCCCAAGGGAGCCAGTGTCACCCTCGATATCTCGGGTGACAAGGTGGTCATCAACGGAATTGCCAAGGGTTCGGGGATGATCCAGCCCAACATGGCGACCATGCTGGCCTTCGTGGCCACCGATGCTAGCCTCGATCAGTCGCTGCTCGACAGCCTGCTGCGCGAGGCCGTGGACCACTCCTTCAACTGCATCACCGTCGATGGGGATACCTCCACCAACGACGCCTGCGTGCTGATCAGCACCCAGCAAGGCCCGGTGATTGAAGGGGAGAGCGCGCTCGCCACCTTCCGCGCCGGCCTGCAACAAGTGATGATCGAGCTGGCTCAGGCGATCGTGCGTGACGGTGAGGGTGCCACCAAGTTCGTCACCCTCCGGGTCGACGGCGCCACCAGCCGAAAGGAGGCCCTCGATGTGGCCTTTACCGTGGCCAATTCGCCCCTGGTCAAGACCGCGTTACATGCCTCCGATGCCAACTGGGGGCGCATCCTCGCGGCGGTAGGACGCGCCCCGGTCGCCGACTTCGATGTCTCGCGGGTAAGCATCGATCTGGGTGGCGTGCGGCTGGTGGAGGGCGGTGGGCGTGCCCCGAGCTATACCGAGGAGGCCGGTAGCGCGGTAATGGCGCGCGAGGAGATCCCGATCCGCATCGCCCTCGATCGCGGCGATGAGAGTGCCACGGTATGGAGCACCGATCTCTCCCACGACTATGTCAGCATCAACGCCGACTACCGCAGCTAGGCTGGAACACGGTCAGTGCCGTGAGATCCGGTCAGACACAGACCCCGCGCCGCCGTGCGCGGATACGTTGGAAGAGCGAATGAACGCAATGGTAAAGAGACGGGTGCATGTGGCGGCGGCGGCCATCATCAGCGCCGATGGCAGCGAGGTGCTCATAGCGCGCCGTCCCAGTAATGTCGATCATGGTGGCCTCTGGGAGTTTCCCGGCGGCAAGCTGGCGCCCTATGAAACGGGCCTGGGTGGGCTCAAGCGCGAGCTTCACGAGGAGCTGGGCATCGAGATCCGGCGAGCTCAACCCTTGATCCGCATCCACCATGAGTATCCCGACAAGCATATCCTGCTGGATGTCTGGCAGGTCCATGACTTCTCCGGTGAACCCTTCGGCCGCGAGGGCCAGGCGGTGCGCTGGGTACCCATGGAGGAGCTGGTCAATTACCCCTTCCCGGCGGCCAATCTGCCGATCCTGCGCGCGGTAATGCTGCCCACCGAGTACCTAATCACCGGCGTGGAAGAGGATGAGGCGCTGTTCGACGAGCGTCTCGAACGCGCCCTGGTGGAGGATGGGGTACGCCTGGTGCAGCTGCGCGCCAAGCAGCTGGACAGGGCTGCCTACCTGGCTCGCGCGGAATCGGCGCTGGCACGCTGCCGGCAGTATGGTGCTCGTCTGATGCTCAACGGCGACCCCGAGCTGCTCGAGGCAGTGGATGCCGACGGTATCCACCTGACCAGTGAACGCCTGATGCAGCTGGAGCGCCGCCCCATCGCCGAGGGCAAATGGCTCTCTGCCTCCACCCATGATCGCGAACAGCTCGTTCAGGCTGGCAGGCTCGGTTGTGACTTCGTGACCCTCTCGCCGCTACGTACCACGCCGTCACACCCCGATGTGCCGCCAGTGGGGTGGCATGATTTTCAGGAGCTGGTGGAGCGTGCCACCATGCCCGTCTTCGCGCTGGGGGGCATGACACGTCATGATGCCAATCATGCGCGCGCCGTCGGGGCTCAGGGGGTCGCGTCGATTCGCGACTTCTGGAAGTGATATCGCCTCCAGAGCCTTTGCCATCATGAACGACTCGCCCCGCCAGATGGCGGGGCGAGTCGTCTGGGGGCGTCGATAACGCTCAGCGACCCGGGGCCGCGGGGTGGTTCGCCGCCTGGCGTTGCTCCTGCCAGGCGAAGTAGAGGAACAGGACGCCCATCACCACGTAGCCGAGGGTGTAGTCTCCCGCTGCATTGATGGCGAGCTTCGGCGCGTGCATCAGCCCCACGAAGGAGAAACCCGCGGCCACGGCGGCGAAGGCGGCGGCGCGGCGGAACTGGTGGTCGATCACCGACACGGTCATGGCACCGAGGAGGATTGCCGTGAACATGGCGCCTTGGCCCAGGGGAACCACCCCACTGGAGATGCCGGACACGGTTTCCTCGGCGGCGCGGTTGAAGCGAGTCATCACGTAGTTGGCAAAGTAGGGCAGCATGGCCAGCGCCACCGCCGGATAGTAGCGAGTGTCATTGGACTGGAAGGCGGTGGCGATCATCGACATGCCGACGAATACCAGGATGGGGGCGACCACCGATACCGGAATGATGGCGGCGAGGGCAGCGATTAGGCCGAACATGGTGGCCAGGGCGTAGACGGCACCGTTGAGAAGGCTGTAGCCGCGGCCGGCGCCCATCCACTTGGCGCCCACCGTGGCGATATAGACGGTGGTGGGAAAGACGCCGCCGAACAGGGCGCCGAGCATGGTGCCCACGCCGTCCACCGCCTGGCATTCGCGCACATCATACTTGTCGCCGGCGGCCTCCATGGCCTCGACGTTATTCATGGTCTCGATGGCGTTGTACAGGGTGATGGGCAGCACCACGGTGAGCACCGCCAGCATGCCGGTGAACAGTAGCCCCAGCCCCTCCAGCCAGGCCAGGTTGGGCAGTAGCGGATAGAAGCCGAGATGGGTGAAGGCATCGCTGAAGCGCTCGCCACCCGCATCGCCGATCAGGTAGGCCATGGCGGTCCCCACCACGATGGCGAACAGCGAGGTGGGCAGTCGCAGAGGCATCGCCACCCTGGCCACCAGGCCTACGATGATGATCGCCAGCACCAGCAGGCCGATCACCGGCATCTCCAGGGTCTTGAACAGCATCTCGCCGGCGATGAAGGTCAGCGCCACCCCCGCCACGGCGCCCAGCATGGCGGCTCGGGGTAGATGGTGCTGGACCCAGCGGCCGATCAGGCTGATGATCGCCTCGATCGCCCCGCTGATGAAGCAGGCGGCCACCGCCACCTTCCAGGCCAGTTCGGCATCGCCGGTGAGCTGCTTGGCGGGCAGCAGCACGCCGAACAGGAAGACGAACATCACCGGGGTGGAGATACCGTAGGAGAGCGCGGTGACATCGGCACGGTTCTCCTTGCGCGCCAGGCGGGCAGCGCTCCAGGCGTAGTAGAAGTTGCCGACCATCACCGCCACGGCGGCACCGGGCAGGACCTGGCCGAAGACGATCGACGCCGGGAAGTCCATGCCGAGCATGGTGATGGCGATGATCACGAAGTTGGCGATATTGTTCTGGAACAGGGCGAAGAAGGCGTCGGTGTCCTCCTTCTTGTACCAGGGGTAATGGACCGAGTGATGCACGGGGGGAGCCGCCATGGGGAAGCCTCTGGGTTATCGGATTATTGGAACAGGGCCGAAGAGCAGTCTCGTCTGTATCTGACTGACTGGTCAAGTTCGGTCGTTCCACGGACGCCACGCGGCGCCCCGGGCCCCGGCGGCTATCGAGTCGATGGTTATCGAAGGCGCGAAGTCTACCCGAAATGCAGACGCCCGGGCAGGGCCCGGGCGTCTGAACTGGCTGAGGCGGTGTCGATCAGTTGACCGCCGCGATCGCCTTGGCCAGGTAGGGCAGGTTCTCATGGGAGAAGCCGGCCACGTTGGCCCGGCCGGAGCGCACCATGTAGATGCCGAACTCGTCGCGCAGACGGTCGACCTGTTCCGGTGTCAGGCCGGTGTAACTGAACATGCCGCGCTGTTCGGCCACGCAGGCGTACTTCTCGTCCAGGCCGTAGGGCTTGAGGGCCTCGACGAAATCGCGGCGCAGGGTGTTGATGCGATCACGCATCTCGGTGAGCTCCTCGCGCCAGAGGGCGGCGAGCTCCGCGGAGTGCAGGATCTCGCTGACGATGGCGCCGCCATGGGCCGGCGGGTTGGAGTAGTTTTCGCGGGCCACGATGGCGACCTGTGAGCGCACGTTCTCCATCTGCTCGGCGTTCCGGGCGACCATGATGAGGCAGCCGGTACGCTCGCAGTAGATGCCGAAGTTCTTGGAGCAGGAGCTGGTGATGATCACCTCATCGAGGTTCTCCGCCAGCAGGCGCACCCCATAGGCGTCCTCGTCCAGGCCCTCGCCGAAGCCCTGGTAGGCGAAGTCGACCAGCGGCAGCAGACTGCGCTCGCGAACGACTTCCAGCACCTGCTGCCACTGGGCCTGGGACAGGTCGAAGCCTGTGGGGTTATGACAGCAGGCGTGCAGCAGTACCACGTCGCCTTCCGGAATCTGCTTTAGCGCGCCAAGCATGCCGTCGAAGTCCAGTCGGTTCTCGGCATCTACATAGGGGTACTTGTGCAGCGTCAGGCCGGCGGCCGGGAAGATGCCCAGGTGGTTGGGCCAGGTCGGGTCGCTGACCCAGACGTCCTTGCCGGGCAGCTGGTTGGCGATAAAGTCCGCCGCCAGCCGCAGGGCGCCGGTGCCGCCGGGCGACTGGGTCGCGCTGGCACGACCGGCCTCGAGCACCGGCGACCCCTCGCCCAGCACCATGGGCAGCACCGCCTGGCCGTACGCCGGCGCGCCGTGAGAGCCGATGTAGGTCTTGGTGGTCTCGTTCTTGAGCAGCAGGGCCTCGGCTTCCTTGACGGCGCGCATTACCGGGGTCGTGCCCTGGGCATCCTTGTAGACGCCGACGCCGAGATCGACCTTCTGAGGGTTGGTGTCCTTCTTGAAGGCCTCGATCAGACCGAGGATGGCATCCCCGGGAACCCGCTCAATGTGTTCGAACATTTATTTCGCTACCTCGTCGGTTCTGGCGGCAAGAATGAAGTCGTTGCGGTGCAGGCCCTTGATCTTGTGTGACCACCAGGTCACGGTGACCCGGCCCCATTCGGTCAGCAGGGCCGGGTGATGATTCGCCTGTTCGGCGAGCTCGCCGACACGCTGGGTGAAGGCCAGCGCCTGCTGGAAATCGGAAAAGGCAAAGACCCGCTCGAGCTTCATGATGCCATCGCGCTCGACGATCTGCCACTCGGGCAGCTCGGCGCCGAGCCTCTCGATCTCCTCCTCCGTGGCCCGTGGCGCGTCGCTGCGGCAGGCCTCGCAGGCCTGTTGAGAAAGCTGGCTCATGGCGTCTCCTCCAGGAACGATGGTTCACTTCGCAAGGTCGTGCACCCGCGCCAGGCCGTCAAGCCGGGCGGTGCGAGACCCAGTCGCGCACGTCGGCATAGGGGTAGCCCTCGAGGGCGCCGAATCCCGGCAGCTGCCTTGCCTTGATCCGGGTGAAAAGAGGGGTGGTGATGCCGCATAGAAAGCGTGCCAGCAGGTCCGGCGTTACGGGGTGATCGTCCCCCTGATCAACCAGGCGTTGCCGGAGCTCGCCGAGCAGCGCGTCTGGCTGGCGGGTCGACAGCGGTTCACGCTCGGGCCCCTGGGGGAGTCGCGCGGGTTGGCCACGGCATGCCGAACAGTGGCCGCAATGCTCGGGGGCCCGGTCATCGCCGAACCACTCGGCCAGGCGACGGCTCAGGCAGCGCTCGCTCTCGAAGAGTTCGAGCATGGCATGCAGGCGGGCGATCTCGGCGGCTTCCTTCTCGCGAAAGTAGTCATGGAGCTCGTTGCTCAGCGCCTGGGGGGGTATATCGGGACTCAGTACCTCGAAGACCTCGGTGAGCTGGCGGCTCTGCAGCTCGAGCCAGCCCTTGTCGACGAAGTAGTCAAGCGCGGTGATGACCCGGCTGCGGGTGGTATCCAGGCCGCGCTCCCGGCCCAGCGCCTCAAGGCGGGTGAAGTCCAGGTCGTGCCAGGTGCGGGCCTTGTGGGAAGCATCGAGGATCGCCTGTACGAAGGCCTGGCGTTCGCCCTGGAAGCGGGCCACCAGGTTCTCGGGCTCGCACAGCAGCTTGAAGCGGTAGTCGGCGAAATAGGCGTGTCGTGGGCGAATGATGCCACGCAGTTCAAGCTGTACCAGCAGGGTCTTGAGCGGTAGCGGTCGTATATTGGCGTGCTGGGAGAGGGTGTTGAGCGTCAGCTCCCAGTGAGGCCCCGCACCCCGCAGCTCATCGATGACGCGGCGGATGCCGTGATGCTCCGGGGTGTCCCCGTAGACGAAGGTCTCCAGCACCCCCAGGGTGTCGTGGCCGGCCAGCATCAGGCAGCTGGAGGGCCTGC
Organism: uncultured Halomonas sp.; assembly: GCF_947501415.1. Classification (GTDB taxonomy): domain Bacteria; phylum Pseudomonadota; class Gammaproteobacteria; order Pseudomonadales; family Halomonadaceae; genus Halomonas. The sequence continues at coordinate 152,146 of NZ_CANMVL010000001.1, forward strand.
CGTCGCGTCCGGCTCGGCCGATCTCCTGACTGTAGTTCTCGATCGACTTGGGCAGGTCGAAGTGCACGACCGCACGGATGTCGGCCTTGTCGATGCCCATGCCGAAGGCGATGGTGGCGACGATGCAGTCACTGTGACCGGACATGAAGTCGCGCTGGATCGCCTCGCGTTTCTCGGCATCCAGGCCGGCGTGGTAGGCGGTGGCGCTAATGCCGGCCTTGCCCAGATAGGCGGCCAGGCGCTCGGCGGTCTGTTGCAGGGTGACGTAGATGATGGTGGGGAAGGGCGAGCCGTCGCCACGTTGTTGCTGCACACGTTGTTGCTGCAGCCAGCTCGCCAGCGCCCGATGGCGCGAATCCGCGGGGACCGGGGCCACCGCCAGGTCCAGGTTCTCGCGATAGAAGCCGGTCGCGGTGACGTCGCCTGCCGCGATGGTGAAGCGTTCGCACATGTCATCGATGACCCTGGGGGTGGCCGTGGCAGTGAGCAACAGCGCCTGGGGAATCGCGAACTCACGCTGGTAGTCGGGCAGCTTGAGGTAGTCGGGACGAAAGTTGTGGCCCCATTCGGAGATACAGTGCGCCTCGTCGACCACCATCAATGATATCGGCACTCGGCGAATGAAGGCGCGGAAGCGCTCGTTCTTGAGGCGTTCCACCGAGATCATCAGGATGCGTATCTCGCCACGCTCGACCGCTGCCATCACCGCCGCGGCCTCATCTCGGCTCTGCCCCGAGTCGATGCTGGCAGCGGCAATGTCGTGGCGGTTCAGGAAGGCAAGCTGGTCCTGCATCAGCGCCAGCAGCGGCGAGATCACCAGGGTCAGGTGGGGCAGGTGCAGGGCGGGAAGCTGGTAGCAGAGCGACTTTCCCGAGCCGGTGGGGAAGATGGCCGCCGCCGAGCGGCCGGCCATCACGGCCTCGATCACTGGCCGCTGGCCGGGACGAAAATCGTCGTAGCCGAAGACTTGCCGGAGTGTTTGCTGGACCATTGAGTGCCACTCCCTGCGAGTGCTGACGGGCCGCCAAGTATAGCCTCCCGGCAGGCGCCTCGTCCCCTCGACCACTGCGGAAAGCTTCTCAGGAATCCGATGGTAGGGAGGAACTAGGAGACACGCCTGGCAAGGCTGGTGAATCACCTCGGGGCGTCATAGCGTGCCATGCGGTCCCGGGAGAAGGCGACCTGCCAGAGCTGCAGGTGGCGTGCCCGGAAGGCGCCGGCGCACACCGCGAGGTAGTAGCGGAACATCCGTCGGGTACGCTCGTTGTAGCGGTCGGCAATTTCGTGCCAGTGGTCGTCGACATTGGCCAGCCACGCCATCAGGGTGCGGTCGTAGTCGGGGCCGAAGTTCTGCCAGTCCTCCATCAGCAGGTGCGGTTCGCTGGCACTGGCGATGTGCATCGCCGAGGGCAGCACGCCATTGGGAAAGATATACCTGTTGACCCAGGGGTCGGCACTGATCTCGGAGTGATTGGAGCCGATGGTGTGCAGCAGGAAGAGACCCTCCGCCGCCAGCAGCCGTTCCACGGTGGCGAAGTAGGTGGGGTAGTTGCGATGGCCTACATGCTCGAACATGCCGATGGAGACGATGCGATCGAAACGACCCGTCAGGTCGCGATAGTCCATCAGTTCGATGCTCACCGGCAGCCCGGAGCAGCGCTCCTCGGCCAGTCTCGCCTGTTCCCGGGAGATGGTGATGCCGGTGACCTCGACGCTGTGGTGGCGTGCGGCATGCTCGGCGAAGCTTCCCCATCCACAGCCGATATCGAGCACCCGCATGCCGGGAGCCAGTTCGAGCTTGCGGCAGGCAAGCTCGAGCTTGGCGCGCTGCGCCTCGTACAGTGAGTCTGCCGTCTTCCAGTAGCCACAGGAGTAGCACATGGTGGGGTCGAGCATGCGTTCGAACAGGTCGTTGCCGAGATCGTAGTGGGCCTCGCCGACGATATAGGCGCGAGCCTTGCTCTGCAGATTGAAGAATCCCGACTGGAGACGATACATGAGGCGCTCCGACGGGGTGTGGGCACGATCGCCGAGGCCGTGGCGAAGCAGTCGATAGGCCATCTCGTCGATGCGCTCGCACTCCCACCACCCATCCATATAGGCCTCACCGAGACCCAGGGTGCCCTGGTGCAGTACCCGGGAGAAGAAGTCCGGGTGATAGATCCGCAGATCTTGAGGCGCGTCACCGTTGAGGGTGACGCCCGAGCCGTCGAGTAGCTGTTCGATGACTCGGCGGGCACGGGTATCGGGGAGGGCGGTGGGTCTGATTCGAGGGTCACTGGTCATGGCTGGCTCCGCATCCCATGGTCTCGCGTATAGAGCATAGTCGAGCCTGTCAGCGAGGGAAAAATCCGGCACAATACACGGCTTTGCCACAGCCTTGCGGCGTGGCGGCGACACCTCAAGCGATGGGCATGATATGACGACGACGCAACCCCGGATTCAGTGGCTGGGCCGCTGGGGCTTCGTGCTGGCGGCAACCGGTTCCGCGGTGGGCCTGGGCAATATCTGGAAATTCCCCTACATGACCGGCGAGTATGGTGGCGGTGCCTTCGTGCTGGTCTACCTGGCCTGCATTCTGGCGGTCGGAGTGCCCGTGATGATGGCCGAGATTGCGCTGGGTCGCCGGGGACGAGGCAGCCCGATCGATGCGATACGCCGGACGGCCGCCGAATCGGGGCGGTCGAGCAGCTGGTCGCTGCTGGGCTGGATGGCGATGCTCTGCGGCTTCCTGATCCTCTGCTTCTATGTGGTCGTGGCCGGCTGGTCATTCGCCTATCTCTGGAAGATGCTCAGCGGTGGCTTGGCCGCCGGCAGCGTCGACGATATGGTGGCCATCTTCGCGGCCAACAATGCCAGTCCCTGGAGTCTCGGCCTGTGGAGCACCCTGGTGACGGTGATCACCACGGTCATCGTTGGCAAGGGGGTCCAGGGTGGCATCGAGAGGAGCGTTGGCTGGATGATGCCCGGCATGGTGGTGATGCTGCTGGTGCTGATCGTCTACGGCGTCTTCTCCGGCGGCTTTACCGACGCCCTGCGCTTCCTGTTTGTCTTCGACGCCGGTTCGCTCTCGAGTGAAGGATTGCTGGCGGCGCTGGGCCATGCCTTCTTTACCCTGTCACTGGCCTCCGGTGCCATTCTTACCTACGGCAGCTACCTGCCGGCAGGGGCTTCCATTGCACGTACCACGCTGACGGTGGCGGTGGCCGACACCCTGGTGGCGCTGATGGCGGGGCTCGCGATCTTCCCGGCGATCTTCGCCAATGGCATGGATCCCGGCGAGGGTCCTGGACTGATCTTCATGAGCCTGCCCCTGGCCTTTCAGTCCATGCCGTTGGGCACCCTGTTCGGGGTGCTGTTCTTCGTTATGCTCTCCATGGCGGCCTTGACCTCGTCGATCTCCATGGTGGAGGCCACCGTTTCCTGGCTCTGCGACCGTCATGGGCTTTCGCGCCGAGCCGCGGCCTGGGGGGCGGGCCTCGTGCTCTGGGTCATCAGCACGCTGGCGATGTTGTCCTTCAATGTTGGAGCGGACTGGACGCTGGCGGGCCGCCACCTATTCGACTGGCTCGACTACCTGACATCGCGCTGGCTGATGCCGCTGGGCGGCCTGGGCACGGCACTGCTGGCGGGTTTCGTTCTGCGTGCCGCGCCCATGCGGGACGAGCTGGGGCTGGCGTCGCCCGGGTATGCCCTGTGGCTGTTCATGGTGCGCTACGTCAGCCCGCTTGGCATCCTGTTGATCTTCGTCGATGCCCTGGGCATCGTCAGCGTGGAATTCGCGGTTCATTGGCCCTGGCTGCTGGCTATGCTGCTGGTGCTCGCCCTGGTCGGTGAGCTGGTCAGCCCTCGGCTCAGGCGCTCGCTTAACAACTGAACAACTGATACAGGGCTCCCGGTTGCCTGGCCGTTCGCCCTCGGCTCCGGGGGCGGACTCTTCTCCTAGCGGTTATATGCTTGTGTCGAACGATAAGTAGAAAATGCCTGCCTCATAAATTACTTTGTGGAATATAGTTCGGGTAATTTATGAGTGTTGAGGAATATGAAGCAAGAGTCGCCGCTAACCTCCGACCGGGCTCCCCGGCCCGCCGGCCATGTCAGCCTGGTGGGTGCCGGACCCGGCGACCCGGAGCTGTTGACGATCAAGGCGCTTCGGCACCTCGAGGCGGCCGAGGTGATCCTCCATGACCGCCTGGTGAGCGCCGAAGTGCTGGCCATGGCCAACCCCTTGGCACGGCGGCTGTATGTGGGCAAGGCACGCTCCGATCATAGTCTTCCCCAGTCCGGGATCAACCATGCTCTGGTGGAGTGGGCGCGCCAGGGCAAGCGAGTGGTGCGACTCAAGGGCGGTGACCCTTTCATCTTCGGGCGTGGCGGCGAGGAGCTCGAGAGTCTGGCGGCGGCCGGCATCGACTTCGAGGTGATACCCGGCATCACCGCTGCCTCGGGATGTGCAGCCTATGCGGGTATTCCGCTGACCCACCGCGACCACGCCCAGTCGGTACGTTTCATCACCGGTCATCTGAAGAACGGCAGTGCCGAGCTGGACTGGCCGGCACTGGCGAGTCCCGGGCAGACCCTGGTGTTCTATATGGGGCTGCATAGCCTGCCCGAGATCTGTCATCAACTGGTCGTCCATGGCCTGCCCGAGGAGACGCCGGTGGCCTTGATCGAACAGGGCTCCACCGCCCGCCAGCGCGTGCACCGGGGAAATCTTGCGGGGCTGCCGGAAGTCCTTGCCGCTGGTGGCCTGCAGCCACCAACCCTGATCATCGTCGGCGGCGTGGTGGCGCTGCATGATCGCCTTGACTGGTTTGAGCCCTCGCTGGCCGTTACCGCCGGATGGGAGACCGCTCGGCGGCGTCCCTGATCGAAAATCGTGCGCTCCTTGGCCTATTCGTCTTTTTTGGGTTCTTCGGCATTGCCGAGGGTTCGCCGAAATTCGCGTTGCCAGCGAGCCAGCAGGGCCTGGCGCTTGAGCCTGTCGAGGCCGGCGAGCAGGCCGGGCCCCAGATCGGGAGGGCGCAGGGCATCACCGAAACGCTCGCGCAACTGGGTGGCGGTTCCCGGGCCGCTCATGGCGGGGTGGAGGGCGCCCAAGGTGGTGGCGTCTGCCAGGGTGCGCTGCCCCTCCGGGCTGAGCAGAAAGTCCATGAACAGGCTGGCGCTGGCCAGATTCGGGGCCTGGCGTGGAACAAAGGCCAGGCGCTGGGTCACCAGGGCGTAGTCATCGGGGATGATCAGCGTGAGGTCAGGGTCATCCTCGACGACGGGAGTGGCGTAGCTGCCCAGGAGGTTATAGCCGATCAGTAAGCGGCCATCCTGGAGACCATCGAGCATCTGCGAGGTGGTCTCGACCAGCTGGGCGTCGACGTTGCCCAGGGCAGCCACCAGGTCCCAGTAGCGCGGCGAGAGTCGCGACTCTTCCATGGCGTAGGCATAGCCTGCGCCGCTGCTTGCCGGATCATAGGTGGCCACCCGGCCCGCCAGTTCCTCTGGATGTGTGGCCAGCAGCTCCAGCAGGTCGGCATGATTGCGCGGCGTGGCACCGATCTGCGCCAGTTCACGGTGCACGACCATGACGATGGGCTCGAAGGTGAAGGCGACCAGCTCGCGACGCCAGTGTGCCCACGTCGGCCAGTCGTCGGGAATATGGGCGCGTAGAGGGCGGGCATGGCCGGCGTTGGCCAGCGCGAACTGCCAGGGCATGGCCGAGGAGATCATCACGTCGGCCTCACCGGGATGTAAAAGGAAGCGCTCATTCAGCGCCAGGGTCGTCAGGTTTCGGTAGGTGATATCGACCCCTGGGTGGCGTCGCTGGAAGGCGTCCAGCAGCGGTCGCGCCTGGGGCAGGTCGAGGGCGGCGTGAATCACCAGCGGCGGGTGCGGTATGGCGTCGTCCCTTGCGGTCAGGTGCAGGGTCTGGGCGGCGTGAGCATGAAATGGCAGCAGGTAGATCAGAGCAAGGAACAAGCCTCGGACGAGTAAATGACGGTTCACGATGCTGTCTCCGGAAATATCAGCTCCACCCGCAGACCGCGGTCCGCTTCACCCTCGCTTAGCGAGAGTCTCGCGCCATGCTTGCGGGCAATGCCGTCGACGATGGCGAGTCCCAGCCCCGAGCCCTCACCGTCGTCGCGGCCACGATAGAAGGGGCGCAATACCGGCAGTCGCTGCTCGGCCGAAATGCCCGGGCCGTCATCCTCGATGAAGAGCCGGGGAGGGTGGCTCAGTACGCCGAGGGTGATGCGGCGAGCGCCATAGCGGCGGGAGTTGTCGATAAGATTGGTCAGGGCTTCCTGGAGCTGCCAGTCGCTCGCCGCGACCAAGACCGGTGACGCGGGGCAGTCGGCACCGAGGTCGACACCCGCCTGGTGGCAGGTCACCCAGTGCGCGCGCACCGCCTGGCGTACGCAGTCGTTGAGGTCCAGGGGAGTGAGCTCGGGGCGCTGTTCGGGGTTGTCGAGACGGGTCAGCGACAGGAGTTGCATGGCGAGCCGTGCGCTCCGTTCGCCGGCGGCGTGAATGGCGGTCAGGGCGGTGTGCCACTGCTCGGGTTGCGTCTGGCGCAGGGCCAGCTCCGCACGCGCCGAGATGCCGGCCAGGGGGGTGCGCAACTGGTGTGACGCATCACCGATGAAACGCTCCTGGTTGGCACGCACCCGCCGCATCCGCGCCAGCAGGTCATTGAGTGCCTCGCGCAGCTCGGCGAGCTCCCGGGGCAGCTCCAGCTCCAGTGGGGCCAGCGTGCGGGGGTCTCGAGTACGGATCGCCTGGCGCAGGCGCGTCAGCGGCTTCAGCGCTCCGCGCACGGCCATCAGCAGGGTCGCTATCGCCAGCGCCCCCATGCCCAGGATGCCCGCCAGGTTGCCGCGCAGCAGCTCGAGGCGCAGGGCGTCACGTCCTTCGCGGGTGTGGGCAACCCTGACCTCGAACCGCTCCTTGCTGCGCCAGCCCTCGAGGTGCGATCGGCGAATCCCCAGGCGCAGGCGCAGCTCCTGCCAGGTGATATCACGATAGAACAGGAGGGCGTCATCGGTGTCGTGGGTGTCGGCGATGGCAGGCAGCAGGGCATTGCCGGTGATGTGCCGGCCCTGCTGGTCGACCAGGCTGTAGAAGACACGCTCCTGGGCATCACCCGCGAGCATCTCCAGGGCCGCGGGGGGCAGGTCGAGCCAGAGCCGCCCATCCTGCCACTGTACCTGCTCGGCGATGGCCAGGCTGGAGGCGTCGAGCAGACGGTCATAGGCACGGTCGGCGGTGGCCCTGGCCTCCAGCCAGGCCTGCAGCAGCAGCAGGGCGCCCAGTGTCAGCAGCGGCAGGGCCAGCCAGGCGAGCAGGCGTCCATACAGGCTGTGGGTGAGCGTCACGACTCGGCTTCCAGAAGGTAGCCCAGGCCGCGTACCGTTCTGAGGGAGAGCTGCTCGGTGGGGAGACGCTTGCGCAGGCGGTGCACATAGACCTCGATGGCGTTGTCACCCATCGGTTCACCGCCGAAGGCCTCCTCGGCGAGTCGGGACTTCTCCACCGGTTCACCGGCATGGCGAAGCAGGCAGGCCAGCAGCCGCTGTTCCCTGGGCGGGAGCGGAAAGGGCTCGCCGCTGAGGGTGAAGCCGAGGGTGGTGGCGTCGAGCTCGAGCGGCCCCAGCGTCAGGCGAGTGGTGCGGGCATGGCGACGCAGCAGGGCCCGTACTCGAGCCTCCAGCTCATCCAGGGCAAAGGGTTTTCCCAGATAGTCATCGGCGCCCAGATCGAGGCCTCGGACACGATCGGCCACGGCGCCGCGAGCGGTCAATATCAGCACCGGTGTCTCCCGGTCATGGCGGCGCAGTGCCTCGAGCACCTCGAGGCCTCCTGCGCCGGGCAGATTGAGGTCGAGCAGCACCAGGTCGACGCCGTGGCCGACGGTCGCCAGGCGCGCCAGTGCCGTATCGCCGTCGTTCAGGTGATCGACCCGGTGGCCCTCGCCACGCAACAGCTCCAGCAGGGAGTCGGCCAGCAGGGCATCGTCCTCCACCAGCAGCAGCTTCATGACACCTCCTCGGCGTCGGCCCCTCCCGGGCGACACTCCAGGCTGGCGGTGGCCCGGGCCAGGGCCTGGGAGGCCTGGTTGCTGTTCAGGCGCCCCGTCGGCCCCGAGAGGGCCAGCCAGCGCCGGGGTACGCCCGGTAGTTCGGGCAGTGGTTGGGTGACCATGACACCGCCGGCGAAGGCGAGGCAGGGCGGCATGCTGGGGTCCAGGGGCCACCCCATGCCCGGATGCAGGTCATGACGCAGCGGAGTGGCGGGCAGGGAGGCGAGGCGGCACTCGACCGTCTCTCCGACCTGCTCCAGCAGTGAGGCCGTCTCGCCGAGCTCCCTGGCCATCTCATCGAGGAGTGGCTGGACCCGGGCGGCGAGTCGTTGGGCGGGCGCCTGTCGGCGTGCCAGCCGCCCGGGGCTGTCGCCCAGTTGCCAGAGGCCATCGCTACCGCGGCGCACGTAGTCGAAGCGGGCCAGCGAGCCGAGTAGCCGCAGCAGGGTGCTCTTGTAGAAGCCGGTGGCCTGGGCCAGTTCGGCGAGGCTCATGGTGGTGCGCTCTCCGTCGAAGGCCTCCAGTACCGTCAAGGCGCGCTCGACGGCTTCCACGCGATCCTGCGCCATACTCGAAATCTCCTTGGGGACGACACCGCCAAGCGGGGTTGCGGGGTGGCACCCGGCGGCGTCGTACTTTGGTCGCAATCCACCCGGGCGGTGTTGACGCCTCGGGTGGTGCCCACTAGGTTTCTACTCTGAAGAATGAGGTTCTGCCTTACAGAATTGTAAGCCAGATGACAGTACCCGGCAAGACGCCTGCTCTTGCTTTCACCCGACACAATAAAGGGGACACCTTCATGTTGATCAAGACGTCGCTCAGCCTCGCCGCCGTCGCCGCACTGACAGTCGGCGCCGGAAGTGCCATGGCGTTCGAACCCGAGGGCAAGGTGGAGTGCATCGCGCCCGCGGATCCCGGTGGCGGCTGGGACTTCACCTGCCGAAGCGTTGGCAATGTCCTGCAGGACCTGGACCTGGTGCCCGGTAACGTTCAGACCCTGAACATGGCGGGGGCCGGCGGTGGTGTGGCCTATGCCCATGTGGTGAGCAAGCGTGCCGGTGACGAGCAGCTGCTGGTTGCGGCCTCGACCGCCACCACGACCCGCCTGGCCCAGGGCCAGTTTCCGGGCATGGACGCCGACATGGTCAACTGGATCGGGGCACTTGGCGCCGACTACGGCGTGATCGCGGTCGCCGCGGACTCCGAGTACCAGGATCTGCCGGCCCTGATGGAGGCGATCGACGAGGATCCCCGCAGCGTCAAGTTCGCCGGGGGCAGCGCCAAGGGCGGCTGGGACCATCTGAAGGTACTGATCGCCGCCGATGCCGCCGGTGTCGATGAGCTTCCACGAATTCCCTACCTCTCCTACAACAATGGGGGAGAGGCGATGACCCAGGTGGTCGGCGGCCACGTGGATGCCTTTACCGGCGATATCTCCGAGGCCCAGGGGTTCATGGAGTCGGGGGATCTCAGGGTTCTCGCGGTGCTTTCCGAGGAGAGGCTGCCAGGAGAGTTCGATCAGATTCCGACCGCCATCGAGCAGGGTATCGAGGCCGTGGGTCCCAACTGGCGTGGCTTCTATATGCCCGCCGATATCTCCGACGCGTCCCGTGAGTACTGGCTCGAGGCCATGGATACCATCTATGAGAGCGATCAGTGGAAGGAGCTGATGGTCAGCAATGGCCTGATGCCGTTCCATATGACGTCCGAGGAGTTCGAGACCTTCGTCAAGGAGCAGATCGCCGATATCGAGCAGCTCTCCAAGGACATCGGGCTGATCCAGTGAGTACCATGAACGATCGCATCTTCGGCATTCTGCTGATCACCCTGGCCGTCGCGTACGGCTGGGGTGCCACGCAGCTTCCTGCGCCCTTCGGTGGCAGCGAGGCGGTGGGGCCCGAGACCTTCCCGCTGCTGCTCTCCGTGGTGCTGGTCCTCGCAAGCCTCTATCTCGTCGTGCGCCCCGATCCCGACAACGCCTGGCCCTGGAGTCGCACCGGCCTGGAGCTGGTGATAGCGGTGGTGGTGCTGGTGCTTTATGCGGCGCTGTTGCAGCCACTGGGCTTTATCATCAGTACGACCCTGGCGGTGGGTACCCTGTGCTGGCGGATGGGTAGCGCCCCGCTGCGCGCCTTCATCACCGGGGCGGCCTCCGGGGTGGGCGTGTTTCTGCTGTTCAACTTTGCCCTCGATCTGGCCTTGCCGTTGGGGCTGCTCTCTTTCCTGGAGGTGAGTTGATGGAGACCCTCGGCTATCTGATCGACGGCTTCGGGGTAGCCCTGGCGCCGCATAATCTGATGTTCGCACTGCTCGGCGCCTTCCTGGGGACGCTGATCGGTGCCCTGCCGGGCCTGGGGCCGGCCAACGGGGTCGCGATTCTGATCCCGCTGGCCTTCAGCCTGGGGCTGGCGCCCGAAACGGCACTGATCATGCTGACCGCGGTCTACGCCGGGGCCATGTATGGTGGACGGATCTCCTCGATCCTGCTCAATATCCCCGGCGACGAACCGGCGATGATGACCTGCCTGGATGGCTACCCCATGGCCCGCCAGGGCAAAGCCGCCGAGGCGCTGGCGATCTCTGCGGTGGCGTCGTTCATCGGTAGCCTGATCGCGACCATCGGCTTGATCCTGCTGGCGCCGCTGCTGGCGCGGTTTGCCTTGACCTTCGGCCCCGCGGAGTATTTCGCGCTGTTTCTGCTGGCGTTTGCCACCCTGGGGGGGATCACCGGCAAGAACCCCATGAAGACAGTGGTGGCGGCCTGTATCGGCCTGATGATCGCGACAGTGGGGATCGATAACACCGGCGTGCAGCGCTATACCTTCGGTGTGCTGGAACTTTACGAAGGGGTGGACTTCATCATCGCCATCGTCGGCCTGTTTGCCATCTCCGAGTTGCTGTTCTTCATCGAGGAGAAGGCCGGCGGCGGCAAGGAAAAGATGGTCGTCAACAAGCTGTCGCTGAAGTGGGCCGATATCCGCAATATCCTTCCGTCGAGCCTCAGGGGGGGTGTGCTGGGGTTTATCGCGGGGGTGCTCCCGGGGGCTGGGGCGTCGCTGGGCAGCTTTATCGGCTATACCCTGGAGAAGAAGGTGGTCGGCAAGAAGGGCTATTTCGGCCAGGGTGACCCGCGTGGCGTGGCCGGCCCCGAAGCCGGCAACAACGGGGCCTCCAGCGGTGCGCTGGTGCCCATGCTGACGCTGGGGGTGCCGGGAAGCGGTACCACGGCGGTACTGCTGGCACTGCTGATCTCGCTGAACATCACCCCCGGGCCCTTGATGTTCACCCAGAATGCCGACATCGTCTGGGGGGTGATCGCGGCACTGCTGATCGGCAATTTCCTGCTGCTGCTGTTGAACATTCCGTTGGTGGGGATCTTCGTGAAGCTGCTCTCGGTGCCGCCGATGTTCCTGCTGCCGATCGTGACCATGGTCGCCTTCGTGGGCATCTACTCGATCAGCAACACCACCTTCGATCTCTACTTCATGGTGGCCTTCGGCGTGGCGGGCTATCTCTTCCGCAAGCTGGAGATTCCGCTGGTGCCGATCATCCTCGGCCTGCTGCTGGGCCCCGAGATGGAGAAGAACCTGCGTCACGCCATGGATATCTCCGATGGTGACTGGACCGTGCTTTGGGATAGTGGCCTGGCCATCGGGCTGTGGGTGTTCGCCGGTCTGGGGCTGATTCTGCCCTATGTCGTTGGCCCTCTGCTGCGTCGACGCATGAAGGTCGCGTCGGCATCGTCCGGCAACCCCGAAGGGGACTGAGCCTTCCCGGGGGTGGCGAAGCGGGGCGTCGACTCGGTCGGCGCCCCGCTCTGTCTTTAGCGGGCCATGGCTCGCGCACTGCGCTTTTCCTTCTGCCCGGGTATGCTGGTCCGAGTATCAGCAGAGAGTGAATCATCGGTGGGGGCGGCAGATGGTCAGGACGAGGACGCGACGCATGGGACTGTGGATTCTGGCGGTGCTGGTGCTGGCGTGGGGCGGCATGGGGATCTGGCAGCGCGCCAAGCCACTCCCCGACGGGCTGGGTGTGACCCATCCCGAGCGGCCCGCCGAACAGGTGCGCTTTCTGGCCGATCGCACCTGGTATGACGCCCAAGGCAGGCGCCATCTCGACCAGGCCATCTTCGATGAGGCGCTGGCGTTGATCGGGCAGGCACGTCGGCTGGTGGTGGCAGACATGTTCCTGTTCAACGACTTTGCCGGGAGTGCCGCCGGCGAGGCGTTCCGCCCCCTCTCGGCGCAATTGACCCAGGCGCTGATCGAGCAGAAGCGTGACTACCCAGAGCTCGATGCCGTGGTGATCACCGACCCGCTCAACACCCTCTACGGCGGCCTCGTGCTCGATCACTTCGAGCGCCTGCGTCAGGCAGGGGTGCGGGTGGTCGAGACCGATCTGGCCCGATTGCGTGCTTCCAATCCGTTCTGGTCCGGGCTATGGCACCTGGGGCCGCGTTGGCTCGGCAATCGTGCCGATGGCGGCTGGCTGCCCAATGTGCTGGGGCCGGGGCGCGTCACCCTGCGCAGCTATCTGGCCCTGCTCAACTTCAATGCCAATCACCGCAAGACGCTGGTGGTGGATCGCGGTGAAGAGTGGGCGGGGCTGGTGACCTCGGCCAACCCCCATGATGCCAGCAGCCTGCACGGCAATGTGGCGCTGGCCTTCCAGGGGGCAGCAGCGCTGGACCTGCTGGCCAGTGAGCGGAGCGTGGCGTCCTGGTCGGGTATCACCCTGCCCGACCCCGGACCCGGCCCGGCATCCCCGCCGCCGTCGGCGGGGGCTAAAGTGCAGCTGCTGACCGAGGGCGCGATTCGCGATGCCCTGCTGGCCGCCATTTCGGCCAGTGACCCCGATGACCGCCTCGATGTGGCGGTGTTCTATCTGGCCCACCGCGGGGTGATTGAGGCACTGGTGCAGGCGAAAAGCCGTGGCGTGCGGGTGAGGGTGCTGCTCGATCCCAATCGCGACGCCTTCGGCATCGAGAAGGGGGGGATTCCCAATCGGCCGGTGGCCCTCGAGCTTCATCGGCAGGGTGTGGAGGTGCGCTGGTGCGTGACGCATGGCGAGCAGTGTCACACCAAGTTACTGCTGCGTCGTCCGGCCGGCGGCGGTCAGGGCGAGCTGATTCTGGGCTCGGCAAACTTCACTCGACGCAACCTGGATAATCTCAACCTCGAGACCAGTGTGCGCCTGGTGGGGCCGGCCGATACGTCGGCTCTCCAGGATGCCGGGGCCTTCTTCGATGAGCGCTGGAACAGTTCGCCCGAGCGTACCACCAGCGAGCCGTTTGACGCCTTCGAGAAGGCGTCGCTCTGGCAGCGTCTGCGCTACCGTGTCATGGAGGCGACGGGGCTATCCACCTTCTAGCACCGGCGGCAGGCATCGCCTCGCTGGTCATTAATCCACATGGGTGACGGCCTGGCGACGAGCATCCAGGTGCCAGGGCAGGCCGAGACGGGCATTGCGCTCCAGCTCGGCGATCACCTGGGCACCCAGCAGCAGGATGATCGCGCCGACCTCCAGGCTCAGCAGCACCACGATCAGGGTGGCCAGGGAGCCGTAGACGGCGTTGACGAACGAGAGGTTAGCGAAGTAGTAGACCAGCAACAGGCGAACCCCCTCCCATAGCAGGGCGGCCACGAAGCCCCCTATCAGGGCACGACGCAGGGCGATCCTGACGACCGGGAGCACCTTGTAGATGGCGCTGAACAGCAGGAATACCCCGACGAAGCTGGTCAGGTTGAGTAACGGCTCGGAGAGCCCGGCCAGGGGCAGACCGTGTCCCGTCAATGCCAGTGTCAGGGTGTTGAGGCCGCTGACCAGGCTGACCACCAGGGTGAGTGCCAGCAGGCCCGCCCCCAGTACCACCATAAAGGCGTAAGGGAGCAGTACCGAGACCCAGACGCTCCTCCCCTGGTGCTGGGAGTCCGGGGCGTGGAAGATGATCGCCAGGGCATCCTCGAGCATGCGGAAGGCGAAGGAGCTGAACAGAAGCAGGACAGGAAAGCCCAGCAGGCCGATTACCTCGCGCGACTCGAGCAGGGCGCGTACCGCTTCCAGCAGTACCTCGGCGTGGGCCGGTGCCAGGTGGCGGGCCTGGATCGAGAGCACCTCCAGCAGGTGCGCCCTGTCGACCACCTCGGCCAGCAGCACCACCAGCAGGGCAAACAGCGGCACGATGGAGAGCAGGATGTTATAGCCCACCCCGCCGGCGAGCAGCACGCCGCGGTTGCGCAGGAAGGCGCAGAGTACCCGCCACAGGAAACGTGTGACCCGCGGAAGCAGAGTGAGGGCAGGGGAGTGTGCAGGAGAGGAGGGTGTCATCGGCATGGCGATCCGCGGCAATTACCTCATCATACGCCCGCTCTGCCATCTGTCGTCAACGCGACACTTCGGTGTCGATCCTGCATCCCATGCGGAGAATGCGCATGGCGGGGTGTTACCGGAGCCCGCATAATGCGGTGGAACCGTTACCGGTGACTCCCCCTGATACTCTGTCACCCACCTTCTATCGACACTGAGACTCCATGGCAAAATTCGAAGAGATCGGCACCGCTTCCATTCCCGGTCAGGGCACCAGGCTGCGCCTGCTAAAGCGTAACGATGAGTTCTCCATTCGCATCGCAGGCTCTCCCGGTGAGCTGATGAACACCCGTCTGCACGGCTCCGAGGACGCCCTGGCTGAGCTGGCCTGCGAGCGAGTTGCCGAGCGTCCCGGCGCCCGGGTACTGGTAGGTGGGCTAGGAATGGGCTTTACCCTGGCGGCGGCACTCGCCGCCCTGGGCGAGGATGCCGAGGTCGTGGTGGCCGAGCTGGTGCCCGGCGTGGTGGAGTGGAACCGGGGGCCGCTGGGTGCTGCCGCCGGCCACCCGCTGAACGATGCGAGAACGCGGGTCGTGGTGGGAGATGTCGGAGAGCTGCTGCGGGACGAACCCGGCGGCTTCGATGCCATCCTGCTTGATGTCGACAACGGCCCCGAGGGACTCACACGCCGCGAGAATGACTGGCTCTACTCGCCGAAGGGGCTGGCCGCCGCCCAGCGGGCGCTGCGTCCCGACGGGGTGCTGGCGGTGTGGTCGGCGGGCGAGGATCCGGCCTTCACCGAGCGCCTGCGGCGGGTCGGGCTGCTGGTCGAGACGGTCACGGTGCGTGCCCAGCGCCCGGGCAAGGGGGCCAGGCACTGCATCTGGCTGGCTTACTGAAATGCCGGCCAGGCGAGTCGCAGTGACGCTTCCTTGCCTGACCCGGCAGCTTGCGAACAGAATCTTATTCCCAGGGAGAGCCCCACGATGAATGAAACGGTTGGCGGGGAGCGACTCTCCAAGCGGCTGGCTCGTGAGCTGCCCTGCTCACGCCGCGAGGCCGAGCTCTATATTGCCGGAGGCTGGGTGAGCGTCGATGGCCGGGTCGTTGAGGAGCCCCAGTTCAAGGTCGTCGACCAGGCGATCACGCTGCTGCCGGGAGCCACCCCCCGGGAGATTCCGCCGGCGACGCTGCTCTACCACTGTCCTGCCGATATGGACGCCAGCGAGGGAGAGGATCTGGCTAGACGCGTGATTCGCAAGGCCACCCACTGGTCGGACGACCCTGCCGGAAAGGGGGTGTTGAAGGCGCACTTTCGTGGCCTGGTCACCTGCCTTCTGCTGGGGCCCGAGGAAGCGGGCTTGCTGGTGTTCACCCAGGATCGTGGTGTTGTCCGACGCCTCGAGGAGAAGCGCTCGCGGCTGGAGGAGGAGTGGCTGGTGGATGTGACCGGCAGCCTGGACGAGCATGGGATGGCGGCATTGAGGGAGGGCTCGACGCTACCCGGTCAGCGCCTGACAGCGTGCAAGGTCAGCTGGCAAAGCGAGAATCGGTTACGCTTCGCCGCCAAGGGGGCGAGCCCGGGTCAGTTCGAGTCGATGTGCCGGGCCGTGGGCCTGGGCGTGGTGGCTAGCCGGCGCCTGCGCATTGGTGGCGTGTCATTGGGTGCGGTGCCTGCTGGGCGATGGCGTTACCTGCGTCGCGACGAGCGCTTCTAAGACCCGGCGACGGCACACGGAGGTCCTTTCCCCGGTCGGTGCCGCTCTGTATGCTAATTTTGAGAACCGGTCACAGCTTGGCTTCGGCCATCGAGTGCCGAGCGGGTGTCGACCCCCAGGCTGAATCAATAACGAAAAGGATGCATCCATGTCGGAAATCAATCAGACATCACCGTTCAAGGACAATCGCGTGCGTGGCCTCGCCGGGGTGGCAGCCGTCGGCATCGTCTGGGCGATCATCGCCCAGTCCAGTGCCGGCAGCCACAAGGAGGCTCGGGAGACGCTGGAGGCCGAAATGGCGGTGCTTGAGTCGCGCAACCAGGCATTGAGCACTCAGCTGGAAGAGCACAGGCAGGCCGGCAAGGAGGTCGAGGCGCTTGAGGCCGAGATCGCCGAACTCGAGCAGCGTCGTCAGACCCTTCAGGACGATGTCCAGGCGCGTGAGGCCGAGGCGCAGGAGCGCCTGGAAGCCGTTCAGGCCGAGATCACCAGCGCCGAGAGCCGGCTCGAGGAGTTGCAGGAGTCCCAGCAGGCTCTGGAGACCCGTATCGCGACCCTCGAAGAGGAACAGGCGACGCTTGAGCAGGCCCTGAAGGAGCTGAAGCAGGAGCGCGATACCGTGGAGCAGGCGCGGCGTGACGCCGAAGAGGCACGTGAATCCGCCGAGAGTGCCCGCCAGGAGGCCGAGGCCCAGCGTCAGGATGCCGAACAGGCGCGCCAGGCCGCGGTGGAGGAGCGTCAGGCGGCCGAGGAGGCACGTCAGCAGGCGGA
Source organism: uncultured Halomonas sp. (assembly GCF_947501415.1). Taxonomy (GTDB): domain Bacteria; phylum Pseudomonadota; class Gammaproteobacteria; order Pseudomonadales; family Halomonadaceae; genus Halomonas. The sequence goes on from NZ_CANMVL010000001.1 coordinate 169,015, forward strand.
GTCCAGCCTGGATGGCCTGAAGGAAGAGATCGCTTCTCTGGAGGAGAACAAGACGACGCTCAAGGAGCAGGTCGAGTCCAGCAAGGCCGAGCTCGATAAGCTGCAGACTCGGTTGACGGAGCTTGGTGAAGAGCGAGATGCCCTGACACAGGAGCTTGATTCTCTGGGCAAGGAGCGTGATGCGGCCGAGCAGGCGGTCAAGGATGCCCAACATCAGCTAGAGGAGACCAAGCTAGCCATCGACACCGGACGTGATGAGCTTGCCGACGTGGAGAGCAAGGTCGAGAGCCGAGAGACGCAGCTTCAGGAGCTGGAGTCCCAGCTGGCCTCCTGGCGCCGCAAGCTCGAGTCGCTGGAGATGAGTAGCGAGGCGTCAACCGCCGCGAGCGGCGAGACGGCATCGTCTTCGGCCAACCAGAGTGAAAACGGCAAGGACACCGAAGCCGCAAGTGCGCAGCAGGGCGATGGTAACGCCCCGAACCGGGATGGCGAGGAGGCATCGTCCCCCACCGAGACCGATCTCGGCCTCGATGCCGAGGCCGGTAGTGCGCCACAGGGCGATGGCGACACCCCGAGCCAGGGCAGCGAGGGTGAATCCACCGATGCGGCGGCGAGCGCCGAGTCGGACTCCGAGGCCTCTACCCGGCAGGAGTAAGACAGGGCGATATCGCGTCGCGAGAACGGCGGCGGGCCAGCAAGGCCCGCCGTTCGTTTATGGCGAGTTCGGTCGCCTTGCCCCAGGGCGTATAATGGTACGCAGCGTGTCGGCCGCGAGCCGACGCGATGAATCCAAGAGAGAAGGAGCAGGACGTGATCGAAGGGGTCAAGCATATTGTCGCCGTAGCATCCGGCAAGGGCGGCGTGGGCAAGTCCACCGTCACCGTGAACCTGGCCCTGGCCATGGCCGCGGAAGGCTATCGCGTGGGCATTCTGGATGCCGATATCCACGGCCCCAGCCAGGCCCAGATGCTTGGCGTGGGCGAAGGCGTGCGGCCTCAGGGCGCCGGCGAGAATGCCATGCACCCGCTCCAGGCCCATGGCATCCAGGCCATGTCCATGGCCTTCATGGTTGATATCCGTGAGCCCATGGTGTGGCGCGGGCCGATGGTGGCGGGTGCCTTCCAGCAGCTCATGAATCAGACCGTCTGGGACGACCTGGACTACCTGTTCATCGACATGCCGCCGGGTACCGGCGACATTCAGTTGACCCTGGCCCAGAAGGTGCCGGTGGATGGAGCCGTGATCGTCACCACCCCCCAGGATATCGCGCTGCTGGACGCTCGCAAGGGCATCGAGATGTTCCGCAAGGTCAATGTGCCGGTGCTCGGTGTGGTGGAGAACATGTCGCTGCATACCTGCTCGAACTGCGGTCATGCGGAGCCGATCTTCGGCGAGGGGGGCGGCGAGCGTATCGCCCATGAGTACGAAACCCGTGTGCTCGGGCGTCTGCCACTCGCGCTCTCCATCCGCGAGCAGGTCGATGGTGGCCGGCCCACGGTGGTGGCCGAGCCGGAGGGCGAGGTGACCGGTACCTTCCGGGACATGGCACGCCAGGTAGTTGCACAGCTGCAGGGGAAGACCAGCGACGGACCGAGCATCTCGTTCAGCGACTGAGCCTTGAACTAGCGGGACGGCGTGACGCCCGTGCCCAGGGCCGTTATCATGGCGGCCTCGGGCACTGTCTGCCCCCGACTTTCACAGCCGCAGGATAGGTTTCGATGAGTATCAAGTCCGACAACTGGATTCGCCGCATGGCCGAGCAGGAGGGGATGATTGAACCCTTCGAGGCCGATCAGGTTCGCTATGTGAACGAGCGTCGGGTGATCTCCTACGGAACGTCCAGCTACGGGTACGATGTGCGTTGTGCCGACGAGTTCAAGGTGTTCACCAATATTCATTCGGCGGTCGTGGATCCCAAGGCCTTCGACGACAAGAGTTTCGTCGATGTGAAGGGAGACGTCTGCGTGATCCCGCCGAACTCCTTTGCCCTGGCGCGCACCGTGGAGTACTTCCGCATCCCGCGCAGTGTGCTGACCATCTGCCTGGGCAAGTCCACCTATGCCCGTTGTGGCATCATCGTCAACGTGACCCCGCTGGAGCCCGAGTGGGAGGGGCATGTCACCCTGGAGTTTTCCAACACCACCAACCTGCCGGCCAAGATCTACGCCAACGAGGGCGTGGCCCAGATGCTGTTCCTGGAGTCCGACGAGGTGTGTGCGACCTCCTACAAGGATCGTGGCGGAAAATATATGGGCCAGCGGGGTGTGACCCTGCCGCGTACCTGATCCGGCTTCGCCGGGCCAGGAGCCTGAAGAGCGGCGCTTCGCGCCTGGAAGCCTGAAGCTGGAAGAAAAATCGCCCCCACGGCCTTGCCATGGGGGCGATTCACATTAGGCTGCTATCCAGCTTCCAGCTTCCAGCTTCCAGCTTCCAGCTTCCAGCTTCCAGCTTCCAGCTTCCAGCTTCCAGCTTCCAGCT
>NZ_CANMVL010000002.1 GCF_947501415.1 uncultured Halomonas sp.
GGCGGCCTGACGCCGATGATGTCCCGATCCGAGCTTAGCTGACCTGTCAGGTGGTCCGAAGGATGGGGACCACTTCAACCCCCACCCAGGCTGCGAATCCTGATCTTCAGGTTGGAGCTGTCGATCACGCTGGTGCGCCCTGGCTCACCTTTCACGGCATCAGTAATGGCATCTTCCACCAGCCCCGCCCTCAGGTCCTGAAGAAACAGATCGGTTTCGGAAAACCCACCGAAATCCGGAGCATTGGGATCGGTGTTGTCATCCTGGGCCTGGGCCTTGCCCAACAGGTAGTTGCCCACCAAGGGGTCACCGCCGAAGGAGGGGTTGATGGGCCTGTAGATCATCTCCCCCGCATGGACCAGGCTCGCCGTGAGTGCCACGCCGGCGACGAGTGCTGCGGATACGATATGCTTCGCTTTCATTATTACTCTCCTATACCACTCGCCTTTACCACTCACCTATACCATTCACCTAAGCGAGTTAGCCTGTGCGAGATAAACCTGTGCGAGATAAGCCTGCGTAAGCTAGATTTCTTCGTCAGCTAAATCAGGATCATTGCCAAGCGCCTGAAGGATGGACTCTCTGATAACTCGCTGTTCCACCTGCTCGATGGCCACTTCGACATAGTCATCTATATCACTGAGCCGCGGAGGCATCGTTGCCTCGAACACCACCTGATTATCCAGAGTGATCCAGACCTGACTTCCCCATCTTGCCGAGGGCCTCTCGTAGACAGCGAGGTTGGCCTCCGAAATCACCGGCCTGGCGAGGCTCAATTGGCTAAACTGCCGAAAGAAGGTCTTGCCCGTCATGGTGATGGTGCGATCGATCAGCACTCCCGAAATCCCGGGCTCTCCAAGCCGAAACTGCTGCTTCAACTCCTCTTCCGCCTGGCCGGGCTCCTCCGCCACACCCTCCTCCTGGTTGGCGATAAGGCCCTGGCCCTGAGCCAGCCCCCCGGATTCAACCTGCCCCTGGGCAGGGGAACTAACAGCGACCATTCCCCCCAGGGTAACCATTGCCCCCAGGGTAAAGAGACACGGCAGAGAGCGAGACACTACTGAAGAGAGTCGCTGTCGCATCCTTTTTCTCCCCTGCGTGTATGCATTTTCATCAGCGGAGGCGGGGCCCCGATATTCTGTCTGGCCCAGTTAACCGCTTGAGTTCTGTTATGAACGTCAATTTTCTTGAAGATGTTGTACAGGTGGGACTTGACGGTGTGCTCACTGACAAAGAGGGTGTCGGCGATCTGCATATTGGTTGCCCCCGACCCCAGCAAGCCGATGATCTCCAGCTCACGCTGCGTAAGCCCACAGGCGGGTCGATAGGAGTTCAACGCCTGCTTTCTGAAGAACTCGATCAAGCGTGTCATCAGGGCCCTGGACATCCAGAGATGCCCCTCGAGAAGCCGATCGATTCCCTTGCAGATCATTTCTAGGGAGTCGTGCTGGTAGAAAACCCCCGAGAGATGCATGAACGTCAGTAATTCTGCCGCATGAGACTCATCCCGCATATTGAGGGCCGCCATACGCACATCCGGCGTTTCCATGACCAACTCATGCCACTTCAGCATCAGACTCTCGTCCATGTAGCCCGCATCGATGATCACCAGTTCGGTGCCTTCCGGAAGGCTGTCTGCTTTCTCATTCGGGGAGAGTTGTGAGATGGAGCAGCTTATATTGTTCTTGATAAATTCAATGAAAAGGGTTGACTGTGGATTTTGCTCCGAGACAAACACCACGCTTCCAGTCCTTAGGTTCATGCTTATCTCCAGTATGATCGGGCTCAACCATCGTTCCGCAAGTGACTTGAGGCCAGGTAGTAGGAAGTATGGTACGACGACCCAGCAACGTAAACCTTTGTTACTGAGTGTGTCTTATGGTCACTCAGAAAGCAATACCCTGTGAAAGCATTTGTCTATATGAATCATAATGTTGCCATTCTGATCTTTAGTTAAACTGCTAAAAAACAAGATGAAGATGAATAAAAATCATCTTTTGGCGCCGTGCCCATCGCCGCCATGTAACGATGACGGGCCCCTGTAATGACCCCCTGCTTTCTGGGCCCCCAAAACGCAAGACACCCGGCGCGGGTCTCCCCGGCCGGGTGTCTTGATTAATCAGCTCCAGTTAATCAAGGTAAATCTCACATCATCGATTGTTTCCTTGATCGAATGTCCACGACCGAGCCTGCCTGCTCCGGGTCGCCTCGCTCCTGCTCCTGCTCCTGCTCCTGGAGGCTCGCCTGCTGCGCCTGCCACAGCAGGTCCTCGATGCCATCGTTGGGCTGATAACCGGTAGGCGCTTCGAGCAGCAGTTCGCGCAGTGCCGGATAGTCGAAACGGTAACAGGCCTCCAGCAGGCGTTCGAGCAGCTGGCGCATCTCACCCCAGGGCATCGAGACCTCGTTGGCCGTCATGATCCGCGTGTGACAGGTCTCCCCCGGATCTTCCCCGATCAGCAGCTCTTCATACAGCTTCTCACCGGGCCGCAGGCCGGTGAAGACGATATCGATATCGCCCTGCCTGAAGACATCCTGCCCCTCCAGCATCTCATCGGGGTCGGGGAACGCCGGCTCCAGGCCAGAGAGGCGCACCATCTGGCCCGCCAGCTCGGCGATCTTGACCGGCTCGCCCATATCCAGCACGAACACATCGCCGCCACGCGCCATGGCACCCGCCTGTATGACCAGCTGAGCGGCCTCTGGGATGGTCATGAAGTAACGAGTGATATCCGGATGGGTCACGGTGATCGGCCCGCCCGCCTCGATCTGGCGACGGAACAGCGGAACCACCGAGCCGCTGGAGCCCAGCACATTACCGAAGCGCACCATGGAGAACAGCGTGGCATGCTGTTCGGCCCCCAGCGCCTGGCATACCAGCTCGGCCAACCGCTTGCTGGCGCCCATCACGTTGGTCGGACGCACCGCCTTGTCGGTGGAAACCAGTACGAAGGCCTCGACCCCACTGTTGATGGCCGCCTCGGCGCAGGCATGGGTGCCCATCACGTTGTTGAGCAGCCCCTCCACCACATTGTGCTCCACCATGGGCACATGCTTGTAGGCCGCCGCATGGTAGACCGTCTGCACGCCGAAGTGCGCCATTACCGCCTCGAGGCGGGCCTGGTGCTGCACCGAGCCCAGCAACGTCTTCAGCGGCACCGAGAGTCCCTCCCGTGCCAAAAGGGCCAGCAGGTCCTGTTCCACGTGGTAGAGGTTGTACTCCGAGACCTCCAACAGGACCAGCTGACGCGGCCCCTGACGCAGGATCTGACGACACAGCTCGCTGCCGATGGAGCCCCCGGCGCCGGTCACCATCACCACCTTGTCGCGGATATTGGCGCCCATCAGGGTGGCATCCGGCGGCACCGGATCACGGCCCAGCAGATCCTCCACCGCCACGTCACGCACCTCGTTGATCTTGGCCAGGCCCTGGATCACATCCTTCATGCCGGGGATGCTCTGCACCGGCACGCTGAGCGGCTCCAGGCTCTCGAGAATCTCGCGCCGCCTTGCCCGGCTGCTGCTGGGAATGGCCATCAGCACCTTCTGGATGCCGTAGTTTTCGATCAGGCTCGGTATCGCCTGGGGTGGGTAGACCTTCAGCCCTTCGATAAAGGCGCGATGCAGCCCCTGGGCATCATCCACGAAGGCGCAGGGTTCATACTCCTGCCCCTGACGCAGCGACACCACCAACTGACGACCCGCCGAACCGGCACCGTAGATCAGCACCCGGGTCTTGTGACGCAGCTGTCCGCGCAGATAGATCGCCCGCAGGAAGAACCGCACCCCGCCGATGGTCAGCATCGCCAGCATGGCGTAGATAAAGGGCACCGAGCGCGGCACCGGCAGATTCAGCAGCACATTGATCACCGCCAGCGAAATCGCCGAGCCGGCCACCCCCGCCAGCACCGCCTTCACCGCCTTCTGGTTCATATAGCGGATCACCGCGCGGTAGAACCCCACGCGAATGAAGATCAGCAGGCTCACCGGAATCATCACCGGCAGCACCAGCCACACCTCCGGCTGGGCCATGAAGGCCAGGCTATCCAGGCGCAGCAGCATGGCCGTGGCGAAGCTGAAGATGATCAGCACCACATCCGCCAGCAGCTGCACCAGGCGCTTCTGGGTGCGTGGCAGCCGGAACAGCGGGTAAAACAACTTTATCAGCACAGAACGGTCCTTCTCATTCCCAATCCTGGATGCACAGGATCCAGGAGACATGGGATGAGGTGAGCAAGGTGGGAAGTCGCGGAATAATAACAATCAGGGCGCCGGCATTCAGCCGCTAGTAACGCCACGGAAGTGACACGCCGTGTAAGAGATGTCTTACACGGCGTGCGAGAGTCGCCACAGCTGTGAGAAACGCTACAGCTACAGCTACGTTAACTGCTACATCATTACAGCCTGAGATCGACCTGGGTCTTGTCGAGGGCGTACTTCAGATCGTACAGCACCTGCTCGGGCTTGCCCCAGGCACGGATGCCCCCGGCACCCAGCTCGCAGAACTCGCGGTGAGCCACGGCCAGGATGGTGGCGTCATAGGCGCCCTCTTCCGGCGTTTCCACCGGGCGAATACCGTACTCCGCTTCGGCTTCATCGCCATTGACCTGGGGGTCGAAGACATCCACCCGGACGTTGTACTCGGCAAGCTCATTGAGGATATCAACCACCCGGGTATTGCGCAGATCCGGGCAGTTCTCCTTGAAGGCCAGGCCCAGCACCAGCACCCGGGCTCCATCCACATGGATGCGCCGCTTGATCATCTGCTTGACCAGCTGGCTTGCCACATAGGCGCCCATGCCATCGTTGAGCCGGCGCCCTGCCAGGATCATCTCCGGGTGATAGCCAACCTGCTGAGCCCTGTGGGTCAGGTAGTAGGGGTCCACGCCGATGCAGTGACCACCCACCAACCCCGGCCGAAACGGCAGGAAGTTCCATTTGGTACCGGCCGCTTCCAGCACCTCTTCGGTATCGATCCCCAGGCGATTGAAGATCACCGCCAACTCGTTGATCAGGGCGATATTCACGTCGCGCTGGGTGTTCTCGATCACCTTGGCGGCCTCGGCCACGGCGATGGAGCTCGCCTGGTGGGTACCGGCGGTGATCACCCGGCGATAGAGGGCATCCACGAACTCGGCCACCTCCGGCGTGGAGCCCGAGGTCACCTTCTTGATGGTGGTAACGCGGTGCTCCTTGTCGCCGGGGTTGATCCGCTCCGGGCTATACCCGGCATAGAAATCCTGGTTGTAGATCAACCCAGACACCCGCTCCACCACCGGGATGCAGGCCTCCTCGGTGGCACCGGGGTAGACGGTAGACTCATAGATCACCACATCGCCCTGACCCACCACCTGGCCCAAAGTCTCACTGGCACGAACCAGGGGCGTGAGATCCGGCCGGCGGCTGGCATCGATGGGGGTCGGCACGGTCACGATATAGACGTTGCACTCCCGCAGCGCCTCCAGCTCGCTCGAGAACGACAGCTGTGTCGCCTGCGCCAGCAGCTCCGGCTCCACCTCCAGCGTGTGATCCACCCCATCGCGCAGCTCACCGATGCGCCGGGCATTGATATCGAACCCCACGGTGGGCAGCACCTTCCCAAATTCCACCGCCAGCGGCAGCCCCACATAGCCCAGGCCAATGACGCCCAGGCGCACGTTATCCAGATTCAACATGCGTTACATCCTATGATCGAAAACTGTGTCTTAAAAAAAGATTCATCGCAGAGTGACGTGAAGCCTGTAGATAGGAGGCATACTCCTCTACCCACTGGGGGTTTCGCCACCTTGTGGGAGGCCGGCCCCCCGGGCGATGGCGCCGATAGGCGCCCGTTAGTCTTGTCGCACATTTACTTGAAGATGCCTTGTAAGAGCGCGGGTCCCCGGGCGATTGGTGCCGGAACCTGACAACAAAGCCGATGGGTATTGGCTACCAGGCCTATCCATGCAAACCTCGCTTACGGCTGCTCCCAGCGCACCGCCAGCAACCCCAGAGCCTCATATACCACACGCTCGGTCTTGCGCAGCTCACTGGCCGACGGTACCCAATCACGCAACGTGCTCCTGGGCGTGTGTTGCGTCAGATAGTGGGTAGGCGCTGCTACGGGATCGAGACCCGCCCGCTGGAAGTGGCGCATCGCCCGCGGCATATGCGAGGCCGAAGTCACCAGTACTATCCTAGCGCCCTCCCCCAGTTCATCCCGCACCGCCTGGGCCTCCTGGCCGGTATCGGTGGGCCAATCCAATAGGCGAAGCTGCGCCTCCGGCACGCCAAGATCCATGGCAGCGGTCGTATAGCCTTTCGCCACAGCAGGAACCGTCGAGTCACTGCTGGCACCGGAAACCATCAGTAGCAATTCAGGGCGCTGACGCCAAAGGCGAACTCCCTCCATCAAGCGAATGGCAGAACTATCGCTAAGTCGCCCCACACTGGAGCGTGGCGCCTCCGGCTGCCAACCACCGCCCAACACCACCACCGCGGCCAGCGAGTCATCGTTGGGCAACTCCATCAGTGCCGGATAGCACTGTTCCAACGGTGCCAGCAGCCGGTCAGTCACCGGCGGCCAACTGACCAACAGCAGTAGCAACAGGCCGCCCCCCACAACGCCGAGCCCCAGACGGCGGTGACGCGACGCCAGAAACAGTCCGAGCGTCACCAGCGAAAGAATGATTGGTAACGGCATTAACCAATGCGCCGCAACACTCTTGATCAGCTCATACATTGGTTAGCCTGGCAGCCAATGGACGGGAGCGGCCAGCGGCAGATAGCATGGCAGAGTCTACTAAAGAGGTGCACGCCACCATTAACTGATAGCCTCAGCCATCACCTCACGAATCACCTCGCAGGTCTTGTCGATCTCGGCCTCGGTTAGCGTGGGGTGGCACAGAAACATCAGGCTGGTCTCACCCAGCTCGCGCGCCACGGGCAAGCGGTGTTCGGGCCGCCAGCCGGGATTACTCGATAAGCCATCGAAGGCCTTCTCAAGATAGACCTCGGAGCAGGAGCCCGAGAAACATGGCACACCCCGCTCGACGATTGCCGTCTGGATACGATCGCGATTCCAGCCCTCAGCCAGCTGCTCCGGTTCTACAAACACATAGCACTTGTAGGCCGCATGCTCGATATGCTCGGGAATAAATGGCACCCGTAACCCGGGGCACTCGCTTGCCACCTTCCAAATCCGCTGCGCATTGACCTGGCGCGCCGCCTTCCACTGCGGCATGCGAGCCAACTGAATGCGACCGATGGCTGCCTGCATCTCGGTAAGACGCCAGTTGGTGCCGAAGCTTTCGTGAAGCCAACGGAAGCCAGGCGGATGTTCTCTCTCGTACACGGCTTCCCAACTCTTGCCGTGATCCTTGTAGGCCCACATCCTGCCCCACAGCGCCTCATCGCTTGTGGTGACCATGCCCCCTTCCCCGCCGGTGGTCATGATCTTGTCCTGGCAGAAAGACCAACAACCTATATGGCCGATGCTGCCCACGCTGCGCCCATGATATGTAGCGCCATGTGCCTGGGCGCAATCCTCGATCACATAGAGGCTGTGCTCCTCGGCCAGCGCCATCAAGTCATCCATCTCGCAGGGCCAACCTGCCAGATGCACGGCGAGTATCGCGCGGGTATTGGGAGTGACCTTCTCGGCCACCGTAGCGGCAGTAATATTCTGGGAGTCACGATCCACATCGGCGAATACCGGCACCGCCCCGGCGAGAGCGATGCTGGAGGCAGAGGCCAGGAAAGTACGCGAGGTGACGATCACCTCATCGCGGCCCCGACCATCGCCCTCTCCTATCCCTAGCCCCTTCAAGGCGAGGTCCAGCGCGGTAGTGCCATTGGAAACAGCGATGGCGTATTCCGTTTGGGCATACTTTGCGAACTCTCGCTCGAATGCACGCCCCTCCTGGCCAGTCCAGTAGTTAACCTGGTTGGAGAGCAGCACCCGCTGCACAACCTCGGCCTCTTCATTAGTAAAGGAGGGCCAAGGCGAAAAAGGTCCGTTTAGCATCTAAACCACCATGGTAGATAACCAAGCTAGCGTGTGCGGTGAGACCCACTTGTAACCGTCAAGCACGGCAATCGCTAGCCGAAAATGTTAGCTGATTGCGGGGGCTGACCCCAAAGGCGGGCGACCCGCAGGCTGCATGAAGAGTTATTTACTCACACCGGCCTGGCGGGCACACCAACTACAGTGCTACCAGCGGCCACATCTTTAATTACGGCTGCGCCGGCACCTACTACGGCATGCCTGCCAATACTAACGAGTTGCTTTACCGCAGCACCAATGCCAACCCACGCGCCCTCTCCCACTTTCACGTACCCAGCTAGGGCCGCACCGGGGGAGATATGTACCCCATCGGCCAGCGTGCAGTCATGATCTAACGAGGCTCGGGTATTGACGATGCAGGCCATACCCACGTAGCAATCTGCCTGAATTACCACACCGGCAAATACCACACTGCCGATACCTAGCTCAGCCTGTGCGCTCACCACCGCGTTGGGATGAATAATGGTGACCAAGGGTGCCCCGGAAGCCAGCAATTTGCGAGTCTTGGCGAGGCGAGTGGCGTTATTACCAATACCGACCACTACGCCGTCAAAATCATTGGCAGTATCGAATAGTGTTGCAGTACCTCCCGCTACCGACCAAGCGCCATTTTCACTAACCCGCGGCCAAGCATCATCAAAGAAGACCACCTCCTTCCAACCGGCTTGTAATGCCGTATCGGCAACTACCTTGCCGTGGCCGCTGGCCCCTAGAATCGCTAGCCTCACTACTCGTTTCCTCGGAAGTGCTCCGCCGTCACATGCCCTTCGGATGAAATACCATCACGCGCTACCACCTTTTTAATGGTTAACCACAGGATCTTCAGATCCAGTCCTAGCGAGTGGTTATCGACATACCACACATCCATTTCGAATTTCTTACCCCAGCTCAGCGCATTACGCCCGTTTACCTGGGCCCATCCCGTCACACCAGGTCGAACTTCGTGGCGCCTATACTGTTCAGCACTATAAAGTGGCAAGTATTTCATAAACAGTGGTCGCGGCCCGACAAGACTCATGTCTCCTTTAAGTACATTCCAAAGCTGTGGCAGTTCATCCAGACTAGTAGTGCGCAAAATGTTTCCAAAACGCGTTATGCGCTCCTCATCCGGCAGAGGATTGCCATTTTTGTCTAAGGCATCAAGCATAGTGCGAAACTTAATCATCTCGAAGGGTTTGCCATTTAATCCGGGACGCACCTGACGGAAGAAAACCGGGTAGCCAAGCTTTCGATAAATTTTGATAGCTACAACTAATATTAGTGGGGAGAAAATCACCAGGCCTACAGCAGAGGATAAAAAATCGAAAAGTCGCTTAATCATAGAGCACCTTCTTAAATATCAAATTTTAAACCAAAACCTAACATTTATTTGTTATATAAAAATCAATAACAACCTGGTGAAATATAAGCCGCCCTTTCAGGGCATTTATTTTTTACCGCTTGAAGTACCCGTATCAATTCGTCCGCTAGCTTTTCCCGGTCAAAATTTTCCTCTGCAAGCTGGCGAGCCGCACGTCCTGCTTTTTCTAGCCACTGAGGATCTTGCATTTTTGAATCTAATTCAACAGCAACATCCGCGGGCGATTTCTGCCACATCGCAAGACCACAACCAGTAGACTTTACCAGTTCATGCATCCATCCACCATGATTAATAAAAATGGGGGTGCCAGATGCTAATGTATCGAAGAACTTATTTGCAGAGTTTGCCCTAGCCTCAGGCAAATCAATTACTAGATTTGATGCCATAGTTGCCGCACTCAATAAACCAGGAATTTCACTTTTTGGCATAGCGCCTTCAATAAATACATTTTTCTCATAAACCTTTTTTTTCTTAGCCATCTGAATTGTTTTTTCACGTTCGGCCCCACTACCAACCAGCAAAATCTTAATTTCTGACTCTATTTTTAAAAGTTGTTCTGCGACATCAATTATATAATCAACACCATTAACCTTACCGAAGGTACCCGCATATACAAATAGAGGGCTACTCCCTAGCCAGTTTCGCTCCTTACGAAATCTTACTGCTGCGCTAGCATCGAATTGGAATTCTACATTATCACAGCCATTGGGAATCACCGCCACCTTCTCTGCCGGGAAGCCTGTACGGACCACACCTTCTTTCATGCCGGGAGAAAGAGCCACAACTGCTTGGGAGTTACGGTAGGCCCAAAGCTCTAACTTATGGGCTGCAAACTTTAAAAGGGGATTTTGAAGTGCGCCTACAGCAATGGGCATCTCAGGCCATAAGTCTCGTACTTCGAAAACTAGTGGGATCTTGTTTTTTCGAGATGCAGGAACAGCAGGCAAAGCGATAGTCAAAGGAGTACTACTCGCGAAAATAATATCACCACCCAGCTTCACAGCTTTTTTGCGAGCAGCCATGGCAAAGTCAAAAAACGCCTTAATCCGTTGTAAAAAACTCATATTGTTAGAATAGGGAACTGGATACCAGTGTACATGAATACCGGATTCCTCTGTTTTGAACCAACTCTTTTCAGGAGTATTCATCTCACGGTAGCTGGTGACCATGTGAACCTCATGCCCAGCGGCCACCATACGGCGAGCCATCTCATAAGAACGGGTGCCGCCAGACATTTCGGGAGTGGTGAAATATTGATGAAGATATATAACTTTCATTACATGGTGCCTTATTTTTTACAGTTTCAAAGCAAATTTAAAATGAAGTAATTTTCACCTCACCAATTTCCTTAGCTGGAGCACCTCCATAGACTTTCCTATCATTATGCATAGGTCGATTAAGTACTGAACCGGCAGCCAAGACCGATTCGCAAGGCAATATCGCACCTGTTGTAATAGTACAATTTGCGGCAACCCAAGAGCCCTGTTTTATGATAAGCGAGCCCTTTGATTTAGAAGGCAGCCACCTAAATGACTCGCCATCAAACTGATGATCACCACTGCTATACACACCTCCAGGCCCTAGAATAACATTATCTTCAATGTATATATCATCAGTTATAAATACGTTATTTGGCGCTATATAGACATTACTTCCCACTCGCATTCCCGATAGAGAATTTAAAATAACAGTTGAAGAGACCTGGAAATTACAACCGCATTCCCTCATCATTAACGAATATAGAAAACCTCTAAGCCTCATAAAGATAGGGTGATTGGGGAGAAAGCATGTTATTGTCCTAACAAACCAAGAATAAAGAATAGAAATTCTTAATTTATTCATAGAAAATTCTCTTTATGAACTTATCTAGAGTAAAGTTTTTTGACTTCCTGTAGGCATCAGCTCTTATTTTATTATAGCTCTCACTATCTTGCGAAAGCGAAATCATATTTTCATAAAAACTATTTGGGTCATTAAACTCCGCGAAGCATATATTTTTTTTATCTTCAAAAATATCTGGCAGACTTCCTACTGGTGTACTGATGACTGCGAGTCCGTTAGCCATTGCTTCTAATATAACTCTTGGAGAACCTTCAGATAAGGAGCCGAAAAGAAATATATCAGCAGACCTTAGCTCTTCGTTAATTTTTTTACGTTCTTCTATGTGGCCAAGAAAACGAACATTTTCAATGTTTACTTCTTTTACAACCCTCTTCAACCAGCTCTCTATTTCACCAGTTCCAATTATAGTTAATGAGCTACCAGGATTTTTATTATTAAATAGCGCGAAAGCACGCACAATAGTTTCAATACCTTTTGCAGTCCTCAGATATCCTAAATAAACAAATTTAGCTTTGTTAGGCAAGATGTTTTTATCTTTAAAATAAAAATCATCACTTGTTAAAGTTGAAGATATTAACGGGGTAGCTTTTATTTCTTTTCTACCCAACTTCTCAGACAAGTGATTACCATTTGTGTATACAGCAGCCCCTTTACAAGCCCACTTGTATAAAAAATTTTCAAAATAAAAACCTTTCACTAAAACAGTTTTTTTAATTTTGCTGAAATTTGGATTTTTTTTTGCAGCATCAACTGGATCACCAACAAAGTGTATTATCCGCTTTTTATTTTTCCCAAAAACTTTTTGGAGCCAACCAAAAGGGGCAGGATAGCGAGCATAATACTCATCAACGTTTCGAGTTAACCAATAACCCTTTACATATGAGAAAAAATGTTGAATCGAGCCGACATATCCATTGCTAAATGGAAGCTCATATACGGAAATCTCACTCTCACCGAGCTGACTAATCTCTATGCCAGTCTCATTTTCGTCAAAATCAAGTTGCTTACAAACGGAAAGCAGCACAACCTCATCGTAATATTTAATTATCTGATTTAGGTAAGCCCAATGACTAAAAGGCAAATAATATTGGCCGTTCTTTTTCTCTAAAGCCCATGCATGTAACAGTAGACTTTTACTCATATGATAAGATTCCATTGTGTAAGCGCTGTACAGATCTCATCGCAACTGCTTAATTGCCACTGGCGGGGTAAATTTTACCTACCTATCACCAGCTGACAGAGCCATCAGTAGAAGCAGATCTCGTTCGCCCAGGCAGAAAATCTGAACAAGAAGAAGGTCAACCGTCGAGTTATCCTACACAGCACTTGTGGACATCGATCTGAGCGATCATTCGGGCTTTGAAGGCCTCCAAGCTGATCACCCCCACTACACTGTGCCGGCGCTGCCGGTTGTAGTCCATTTCAATGTACTCGAACACCTGTCGTCGCATGGCTTCCCGGGTTGCGAATCGCTCGCCGTGAATGGCTTCGGCCTTGAGTCTGCGAAAGACGTTCTCCGCGCAGGCATTATCATAGAAGTTACCCTTGGCGCTCTTGCTGCGCCGGAGATCGTGCTGGGTCAGCAACGGCTGGTATAGGATCGAGCAATACTGGCTACCGCGGACGCCCTTCTATGTGTCAGGTGGCGATTTGTGCCTGGTCGATCTCTCGGTGACGGTGGCGCAGCACGTAGTATATCTCTCGCGCGATATAACGTTTCAGGCATCGAAGGGGTTACAGCTTGGAATACCCCTTCGCGTCCCACCGAGAGCCATACGCTAGGCAGGGAAAACGCATGAAAAAACCTACACCGCGAGAACGTCGGCAAGGTACGTCTCGTCCAGCGCGGCTTTCTTCTGTTTTCGCCGAATTCCACCCTTGAAAGACTTCTCACCTTTCAGGTAATTCAGCGCGATATGCCGGACCCTGGCGAGATTTTCTGCCGCCTGTCCGCGATGGATTTTGCAGGCATCCTCACGGAGAGCGACGTCTAAAGACCAATGGAGCTTATTCTCGACATACCAATGCTGGCGGGCCGCTTCAGCGAGCTTTTTAGCGCTGAGATCGGCTGAGCTGATGTAGTAGCGGATCATCGGCTCTTCAGGGGCTTCGTCACCCTCTTGGCGGAAGCTCATCACCACTCCCACCGTTTTCAAGCCTGGCCATTCATAGCTAAGCTCCTGAAATTCTTCGGTAAGCTCACTCACGATGTGATAGCGCGTCTCTTGTCGGCCGCGGTTCTTTTCGTCCGTGACATACGAGTCACCCGCAAAGCTCGCTACCTTGGCTATCGGGAATGCAGCCTCGAAGGCGTCAGCCAGGGCTGGCTGGTTGCCCTTCACCGATAGCAAGTAATCAGCCCCCTTCTGCAGGACCTGAGTGGCGATTTTCTTCTGGCATCCCATGGCATCGATCGTTACCAGACAGCCTTGCAGATTGAATAGCTTGAGCAGTTCGGGAATCGCCGTAATCTCATTGGACTTCTGTGCCGTCTTCACCTGTCCCAAGACGACACCATTCGCGGCGCTGAAGGCGCTGACCATGTGGAATCGCACCCTTGCCTTTACCACGGCAGTACGAGCCGCGCAGGGTCTTGCCATCGATGGCCACCACTGCTCCATCAGTGACGTCATGGCAGGCCTTCATCCACTCGGCGAACGCACATTGCAGCTGCTCGGCATTGACCAGAGCCATCACCCTGGCCAAGGTGTCGTGGCTTGGGACGCCAGCTTCAAAATCGCCGTACTGTCGCAGAAAATCGAGCTTCGCATGGCCAAAATCCTCTATCTCGTCCCAACCTTCAGCACCACAGATCACCGCACAGACGGTCAGGAACAAGATGTCTGACAACTGATGCTGCACTTTCCACGCCTGGCGGAAGTCGGGAACAATCGATAAATGGTGCATAAGAGACGGTGTCAGCATCGGATCATCCATGAGCAAAAGCTGCTAGATGACCACATAAGCTCCTACTGGTAAAGCGCTACGAAGCCCGTCGTAGAGCGGTTTTTCATGCATTTTCCCTGAGGCCCGTCCCAAGAATATCCGTGAGCAGTACGAGTTCGAGCTCCGAGAAACCAAGGAGGCGCTGGGCGAGGCCCATCTGCAGATCTACGCACTAAAAAGTGGCGCCGCCTGCTCGACGAGGACGAGAGCTCGTAAGGTCGCTGCAGGCGGAAATGGCCTAGGAAGGCCATGTGGTATCGCTCGTTAAGCTCTGCCGGTGGCTTGGGTTCCCCCGGCGAAGCCTGTATTACCGGCCCAAGCCGCGGCAGCGTGTCATCAATGACGATCTGGCGGCACGGGTGAAGCTGACCCTGGAGCGGTTTCCCACCTATGGCTATCGCCGGCTGGCGTGCGTTTTGGGTGAGAATCGCAAGCCAATACAACGCATCCTGCAGTTGAAAGGCTGGCAGGTGCGCAAGCGGCCGCAGGGCTTCCGCCCGCGAGCCAGGAGTCTGCCGTCCGTCGCCTTGAGGCCTGATGAGCGATGGGCGACCGATCTCACCCACGTGTGGTGTGGCAAGGATCGGCGAGCTAGCCTGGCTGTGGTCATCGACTGCTGCACGCGTGAGATCCTCGGCTGGCGATTATCGGACAATGGCAGCAGCAAGACCGCGGAGGCGGCGTTGGAGGAAGCGCTGATCTAACGGCTGGGAGCGCTGGGACGCGTTCAGCAACCGCTGGCACTACGCTCCGACAACGGGCTGGTCTTCAGCAGCCGGCACTACACGGGCACGGTGAAGGCGTATGGGCTGACGCAGGAGTTCACGACGCCGTATACCCCTGAGCAGAACGGGCTCGTCGAGCGCTTCTTCCGTTCCTTAAAGGAAGAGTGCATCTGGCTCCATCGCTTCGAGTCGCTGGGCCAAGCCAGGGTAGTGATCGACCGCTGGATCCGATACTACAACGAAGAGCGGCCACATCAGTCTCTCGATTATGTGGCACCCCGGGCACACCCAGCATTAGTTGCGTAGGGTGTGCAGAAACTAGGGGGTCATTACAATCGATGACCCATTGGCGGAGAATATCGCGGGCTGCGTCCGCACCCCAGCGGGCGCGATCCAACAGGTACTGCACCCCATCTGGGGTGGCATCGCCGAGCCACTCGGCAAGATGCCAGCTATTCTTACGTTCGCACTGACTGAGCAGACCCTGGAGGTAGCGTAGTGCGCGATCGCGCGTTTCCGAACCCGGAAAGAGCGGGCCTAACCGATCTGCCAGGTCATCCAACAATGCTGAGACAGAGAGATCCAGTTCTTGCATCCTTCACCCTGTGATCGCTTCCATATCAACCACATGCATTTTAGCTTATTCAGTTACGACTGTAGTACTAGGAGACTGGTATGAGACTGGCGCCACATAGCCCCGCAAAACTGGCTTCTGAACCAATTCGATCCAGATTATCACCCGCCGTGATCGACAACTGGGCTGCCAACTCATAGCCCACCACCGTTAGCGATACCAGCTCTGGTACCTGCTCATCGACGATGGTCTTGATCATTACATCCAGATCCGCGAACTCGTCATGCAGCTCCAGATAGCAGCGAGCGAAGGGTTTCAACGCGATGCGGTCAGCTATCGTGCCCCCCCGTTAGCCACTTATGTCAGGGCGCCATGCGGCCAAGGTACGAATCAACTACATCCGCGTCATTTTCCTCAACTGATCGCTGCACTGAAGCCTGTGCAGCTCTGAAGGGGGTCACCTCAATGCGGCCGGCCGGGGACTTTCGCGGAAGGTGTGTCAAGCTGCCGGTTACTTAAGCAGGGGGTCATTATACGGCCACAAAAACGGTGAGCTCATATTGCCGAGCCACTTCAGCAACCGTGGAATTTCCCTTAAGAATCTCCATGAACACGACTGTATTGCGCTTGGCGGACCAGCGTTTAACCGTGGGTTCGATGCTCATACTGCCCTCCTGATCGCTGCACTATAGTCTGTGCCGCTTTGGGCGGGGGCACTTCACGCCGAGGGTAAGCAGAGACAATAGAGAAAACAAACCACATTATGGAGTAAGTTAGCGCGCCCCCGGTTTTCAAAGAAACTAGGGTTACATTTAATAGCAAAAGAAAAGGCAAAGCATCATGACTTTTAAATATAACAACCGAATTAACAAGGAGTTTTCTATAAAACAAAGAAAACAAAAAGAATGATATAACTCCACCAGAAGCTAAAAGATAAATTATTAAATTATGTGCATCTACAGCCCTACCAGCTATTTTTTTCATCTCATTAAAGTAACCAGCTTCCCCAACTCCAAATATGGGATTATTATAAAAAATATCTAACGCATGTAACCAAATTTCTTCTCTTGCTCCTAAGCCGCCTTCATTAAAAGTTTCACTAAGACGATCAGCTATGCTTCCTGAATTAATAAACACATCAAGAACTTTGGGGGCAACAGCCATTAAAACTAAAGTTAACAATATTTTATACACTTTTTTCATATGTGAAAAATACAGCAGTATTATAAGGCTAAACACTAAAGAGATGACTGACCCGCGGGATCCTGATTGTAAAACAGTATACATTATTGGTAGTGACAAAATAAAAGAGAAGCTGCGAATCAAAGGCCATTTTAAAGGGTTATAGATTGAAATATAAACCAGATAAATAGCTGCTAGAGAAAATCGCGCGCTTGTAGAATTTGGATTTTCACCAAATATCCATAACCGTCCTTTGTTGAAAAGCATCTCAGATGATAAGGCAGTGTTCAATATGATTATCAAAGAAACCACACCAAAACTATAAGACAACAGGCTATAATGAATATGCCTAGGATTTTTTTTAAAATGAACTAATAAAGAAGAATACAAAAGAACCATGACAAACAACTTGAAATTAAAAACATATCTCCCATTATCAGAGTAACCATAAAATGATGAAGATACAAATAAAGCAACAACTAGCAGCGCTAAATAAACAACACTCTTATCTATTTTTTCAACTAACACCCTATGATAATAGATAAAAATAATTAAAACTAAAGATGCGGCTGAAAAATCAACTAACCCAAACCCAGGCCTTACCCCAAAAACCGGATCAAATACCCCAAAAGATATAATAAAAGAAAAAAACAAAACATTTATGAGCAGCAACATGGTTAACACTTTTTCTCACATTCCGATTCGAAATAATAAGGCAGGCTACGCTCAATTGATCATCGCAATACTGCCACCTTGTAGGGGGGAACATGGCAAGACAAGAGCACTCTCCTCAAGCCAAAAAAAGGGCTCTTCGTCGTTGGGTGTGGAATTCGTCCCCTGAGCCCGCCTCATTCACGAGGGCGCTGATCGGGCGGTCTTAAAGTGCTGGCTGGCAGCATCGCTCATCAGGACTGGCTTCTTCAGCGCGAATGGTCGTTGAGTAATGCCAGAATGCGGACCCTTTCCCGCTTTCTTATAGCTTTTTGGAATCAATTGCGGCCGCCCAAGCAGCCGTGATCGCCGCCCGCCTCTCCGGTCGCTTGCTTTCTGATGCTGTGGTGGTCTCGCAGAAGCGTCAGCTCAGTGCGGTCAGCTTCGGCAGCCCCTTCAGCAGCGTCGGCCACCACTTGTCGGCGGCGGCACCCAGATGAACGGTGATGCGCCGAGCGTGCAGCCTCAGCGTGGCGGCGACCTTCAGCACCTGCTCGCGCATCCGGCTGAGGCTCCAGCCTTGCCGGGTCTGCCGCTCCAGCAGGCAGCGCAGGCCATGCAGGACCTGGTAGGCATAGAGGCTCAGCAGCAAGCTCACCTCGTTGCGTGCCATCACGTCCTGGACGGTGGAGGCGCCGCGATCGGTCGACGAGAGGTGCACGTCGAGCGCCGACTTCACCTCGCCCATGTGCGCCTCGGCGCTGCCGCGCTTGCGGTAGAGCGCCAGAATTTTCTCCGGCGGCCAGTGAAACTTGCCGAGGTTGGTGACCAGGAAGAAAGCATGCAGCAGCAGATCATCGGGACGTTCCTGTACCACCAGCACCACGCGCCGTGGCGCCGGCCAGGAACCGGCTTGGTACTCAAGGTCGTGGCACCACTCCCGAGGCTGTTCGGGTGGCCGGCCTCGTGGCCGCTTCAGGTACGGTGCCGCCAGCTTCTGCAGGCCAGTATGGCTGCGCAGCCGGCCCAGATACTCGATGCTGCGATCTTCCAGGGCTTCCAGCGTCGCGTTGTCGGTGAAGCCCGCATCGATGCGCACGCGCACCTGGGCCCCCGTGCTCTCGTTGAGTCGCCGCACCAGATGCGGGATCCAAGTATCGGCGTTCTCAGCCGGGCCAGCGTTGCCCTCGCGCAGCAGGCCGCCCACCATGTCGCCGGTTTCGGCCAGCGAGGCGACCAGCGGCGAGTAGATGCGGGCACCGTAAAGTCCGTGAAAGGCCGACCCGCCTTGGTGGCCATGCACCTCGATCGGCAGGCCGTCGATGTCCAGGGTCAGATGCTTGGGACGCTCACCGTTCTGCAGCGCGGTCAGGCGCCAGACCACCAGCCGCAGCAGACCTTCGTGCACGGCATCGATATTGTCGTTGCGCCCGAGGCAGCTCAGCAGCCGCGACAACGTAGCTTGAGACGGTCGATCTTGTGCCAATGGCGTCGTCCCGCGAGCATCGCTGCAGGCCAGTTGCCAGAGCGGGTCACGACGCAATGTATCGGTATCGCTGAGGTCGATCCATCCCATCGCACGCTGCAACACGAGGGTGCGCAGCTGACTGGCCAGCGAGTGGCGGATACGCAGCGGGTGGCGCGGATCGACCAGGTTGTCCTCCAGCGCCTCGATCACGCCGCTGTTGTCGAGGGCTTCACGCAGCAGCAGAGCGCCGCTGTCGCTGGTGGTGCGATGGCCGTCGAGCTCAACGCGGATGGACCCGTTGCAGGACGGAATCCAGGGAGATACGCTTTCACCCATAGCGGATGGTCCTCTGGAATCAGGTTCTTGCCGGAACGTTCTGATTTCTCAAGAGAATATCATCCGCTATCTTTGTTTTCAGGCCGCCCTCATGAATAAGCCGGGCTGAGCTGGGCCAGGATATGACCTCCACGACGACAGGAGGTACGACATGGACGGCACCCAGATTCTGACCCTCGGCCTGGGCCTGGAAGCGCCCTGGATTCTCAAGGACCAGCACCTGGATACCTCCGTATCGCCCCACCGTCTGGACCTCTACGTCGAGGCCGAGCGTGGTAGCCTCTACCCCTGCCCTGAGTGCGGCGAGGCCTGTCCGGCTCATGACTTCGCTGACAAGACGTGGCGGCACCTGAACTTCTTCCAGCATCACTGCTACCTGCATGCTCGCGTGCCGCGTACCAAGTGCCCGGAGCATGGCGTCAAGCGTATCGAGGTCCCTTGGGCGAGGCCGGGCAGCGACTTCACCCTGCTGTTCGAGCAGGCGGCCATGTCACTGGTCAAGGAGATGCCGGTGTTGGCCGTCTCCCGACAGCTGGAGATCTCCGACAAGCGGCTGTGGCGCATCGTGCATCACTACGTCGGTCGGATGCTGGGGCAGCTGGATCTGAGCAACGTGGCCACCGTCGGCGTGGACGAAACCGCGTCCCGGCGCGGTCAGCGCTATGTGACGGTGTTCCTTGATATGCAACGCAAGCAGGAGCCGGTGATCTTCGCCGTTCCCGGCCACGGCAAGGATGCCATCGAGGCCTTTAGCGCCTTCCTGGCGGCCCATGGCGGCGATCCGGACAACGTGGTCGAGGTCGTCTGCGACATGTCACAAGCCTTCCTCAGCGGCGTGGCTGAGTACCTTCCCAAGGCCGAGGTCACGGTCGACTGGTTCCATATCGTGCAGACCTTCACCAAGCGACTGGACGAGGTGCGCAAGAAAGAGCGCCGCGAGCAGGAGCACCCCAAGTCGCTGCGCTGGGCCCTGCTGAAGAGCCTGGAAAACGAGAATCTGACACCTAAGCAACTGGCGGCGCTCCAGGAACTGCTCGCCGATCAGAGCGCCACGTCCGATGCCTGGGTGATCAAGGAGAAGCTGCGCTGGATCCAGAAGGCGCCGACGCCACGCGCGGCTCGATGGCGCATCACGAACTACCTCAAGGTCATGAAGGCGGCGGTCTCGGAGAAGCCATTGCTGAAGCCGATGGGAAAAGCCCTGGCGACGTTGGAGCGCCACGCCGATGCGTTGGTCAGGCGTTGGATTTCGGGACTGACGAACGCACGACTGGAAGGCATGAGCGGTCTGTTTCAGGCGGCTCGGTCACGCGCACGGGGTTACCGGAACGAGGCCAACTTCATCGCCATGATCTACCTGATTGGCAGCCCGGTGGGCCGCCTGTTCGATCAGGCCAAATCCACATGAAACGACGAAGAACCAAAAAAAGGTACTCTGTGACGTGCCCCCTTGAGAGCTTTCCAGACTATAGTGCAGCGATCAGGAGGACGCGATGAGCAACGAACCCACCGTCAAACGCTGGACCGCGAAGCGCAAAGCAGCCGTTGACATGGGCATTTTAAAGTGCAAAACCACGGCTGCTGAAGTGCCTCGCCAGTATGAACTCATAGTTTCTGAGAACGAAGGCTGGATCGAGGAAGCTCAGCGCAGCATTGTAATGACCCCCTAGTTTCTGCACACCCTACGCAACTAATGCTGGGTGTGCAGAGAAATTAGGGGGCATTTAAGTCCTTCAGACGGAGGATTATGGTGTGGATGTCGCACCATGTGCACTTTGACTACTTATCTGCTTACTCACCGGAGCAGAACCTGATTGAGATTCTATGACGGTAGATGAAGTATGCATAGCTGCCGTTGAGTGCGTACCTCATGTTTTATCATATCTGCAACGAGGTCAATCGACTACTCAGTGGCTACGGAGTCGACCACACGATTAATTTTGAATAACCACTTATCTAGGGATTCACTTAATATATGACCCCACGTGGTCATTCAACATTGATTGCACAGGCTTTACGACGGGTAGATTATTTATTTTTTATTATTTTATCTATAATTCGAAAAACAGCAAAAGCAACAACATTTTTATAGCTTATCTCTGGGTGCCTTTTTTTTAAAATTAAAAAATTTTTTATTTTATATCTTCGGATATATGCAACCATCCTCTCAAGAACAAGCTTCAATAAGTATTCTCTTTCTTCTTTTGTTTTTGCATTTCTTAAATCGATATGATACGCAACACTAGCTTTTACATTTTTCGCCAACCCTGCTCTGTTCTCCGCATCAATCCTGTAGGTAGCAGTTACCAACTTAGATTTTACAATATGGAAATCACATGCTAGCCGGGCCCAAAGATCTAAATCTTCACCATAATGAATTCTAGAATCGAACATACCAACTTTTTCTAAGCATGACCGATTAATTACAGCATTGCTTGAACAAATGATACTCTCTTTCAAAGCAATATCAAAATAATCTTCTACCTTATAAATGGATTTTTTGTGAGAATGATTAATAATAGGCTTTTCATCTGAGTATTTAAATGTTGTGGTGAAAACTTTTTCATCGGGAAATTTTTTTATCATTTTACTTATTTCTTCAAGATGATATTGCTCCCATACATCATCTGCATCTAAAAAAGCTATCCAATCATATTTAGCTTCTTTGATTCCAATATTGCGAGCAGTGGAAACGCCCTGATTATCTTGGTGTACTATACGTACTCTATCGTCCTCAATACCTTCAACCACACTAACACTATTATCAGTAGAGCCATCATTTACTATTATAACCTCAAACAACTGATAGCTTTGACAAAGAACAGACTGAACAGTCTCATTGATGCTCAATTCTTTATTATACAACGGTATGACAACAGAGAACATTTTAAATATCAACGCCTGTAAAGTTTAGCTCAGCTTTCTTTTTCATTTTTTCTAGGTTTTTTGGTTCGGAGTATATATCTTTATTTTCGATAATGTCTATTATCTTTTTTGCTTTTTCCTTAGGTTCATACTCATTATTGAACAATCTAAGACTTTCATCATGATCAATATCACTTAGGAAATTTGCGCACTTCCTATGATACTCATTGAGCATGAAAGGAGTATTTGAAAAACAAGCGAAGATAGCGGCATGAAGTCGTGTGGAAATCACGAAATCACATTTGGCTATTTGATTCCACATAGTGTATGTATTTTTGGAGTAAGGGATTATTTCAAAACTTTTAGGTGAAACAAGACTAACAGTTTCTCGTGTTAGCTTTTCATCGCCCAAACGTGCCTCCCCATTGATAACAAAAAATTTCATATGAATGTTACTTTGTCGATCTAGCAGTTTGAGCAGCTCCACCATGTTGGCATTTCTTTTATGCTCACTTTTTATGTCATGATTTTTTACAACACTTTCATAAGGGCACACACTTATTCCTATGACTTTTTTATCTCGTTTATCATTATTTTTCAAACCATATATATTGGGTAACAATGCTGCCAAGTCAAAAGAATTGACTACTTTATATGGAAGATTAAGGCTAGATGCATATTTAAAAGATTCTTCATCACGCACAGCTAAAAAATCAATACTCTTCAAATATTCAACAGTGGACAGCTCATCTTCCGCTGTAAAAAAAGGCCCAATTGAAACACCTATTGCACCTAGCTTTATATTACTGTTACTTTCTTTCATTTTTTTAGCTAGGTCTTTTATCTCGTATTTTCTAATTTTTTTATTTAAGGTTGACCCGCCAGCCGAAACAAAATAGTCGGTAAACTGGAGTAACAATCTACTCTGAACACGATACGACTTAGGAATGCTGAGCGGATAACCTCTAACTTTAGTACAAGTCAAAGGGAGCCTATTCTTATTACATAAAAATACATTATTAGATTTTCTCCAATATTTTAACGCTCCCCAAGAAGCAACCTCTATGAATGCATCATCCCCTGTGTTCATACGACCATAATAGCCATGAAACAATATATCTGATCGCAATGGGTTAGCAACCATATTATCCTCTTTTTTAGCAATTCCCACTAGCACTAACAGTGTGGTTCTATGCTCACACGCTGTGAATTCACAACTTTGAACACGGCGGTCTCAAGTTCAGGGAAAACGCATGAAAAAATCTACACCGCGAGAATGTCTGCCAGATAGGTATCATCCAGCGCCGCTTTCTTCTGTTTCCGCCGGATTCCGCCCTTGAAAGACTTCTCCCCTTTCAAGTAATTCAGTGCAATATGCCGGACCCTGGCGTAATGCCAGTCAGTTAAGCAGGGAAAACGCATGAAAAAACGGTTCTTCGTCGTTTCATGTGGATTTGGCCTGATCGAACAGGCGGCCCACCGGGCTGCCAATCAGGTAGATCATGGCGATGAAGTTGGCCTCAGGGAAAACGCATGAAAAAACCTACACCGCGAGAACGTCGGCAAGGTACGTCTCGTCCAGCGCGGCTTTCTTCTGTTTTCGCCGAATTCCACCCTTGAAAGACTTCTCACCTTTCAGGTAATTCAGCGCGATATGCCGGACCCTGGCGAGATTTTCTGCCGTCTGTCCGCGATGGATTTTGCAGGCATCCTCACGGAGAGCGACGTCTAAAGACCAATGGAGCGATGACTGTCAAGCTTGTTGGAACCTGGAATCAGGCGGCTTCTAATCGCTGATCCTTTTGAACCAGCGGGTCTTCCTGGTCGGGGTTCAGCCAGACCGACCGGCGCGGTGTCCAGTTGCGGGTGGCACTGCTCCACCGCCCGGGATGCTGCCGTTTCGCCTCGGCATAGATGGCGTCTCGCCTTGCCAGCACCTCGTTATCCAGGCCGGCATGCCGCTCACCTGGGGTGACGAACCGTATGGCGCTGTGGCGGTGTTCGTGGTTGTACCACTGCACGAAGCGCGTCACCCACTGCTGCGCCGCTAACAGGCTCTCGTAGCCGTCCATCGGGTAGTCGGGCCGGTACTTGCAGGTCCTGAACAGCGACTCCGAGAAGGCGTTGTCATTGGAGACCCGAGGGCGGCTGTACGACGGGGTGATGTTTAACCGCTGCAGCGTCGCCTGAAGCGTCGAGCCTTTCATGGCGGAGCCATTGACGCCCTTCTAAGTGTCAAGTAAAACATTCAAGCAATTTGTGTTTGGCTGATTTCCCGGCCTCGCCTACGCAGGATGTAGTAAACCTCACGCGCAATGTATCGCTTCAGGCAGCGAAGTATTTCCATCTTTGACAGGCCTTCCGTCAACCGGCGCTGTGCATAGTCCTGGGTCTTTGGGTCTACCCTAAGCCTGCCAATTGCGATGATGTGCAAGGCACTATTGGCCGCTCTATCGCCTCCTCTGTTGAGGCGATGGCGCTGCCGCATTCCTGACGATGCGGGGATCGGGCTCACGCCACACAACGCGGAAAAGCTACTCTCCGAGTGGAGGCGTTCTGGGTTGTCTCCGGCAGTAATCAGGAGCTGAGCTGCTGACTCATACCCAACACCTGTACGAGAAATAAGCTCCGGTGCCAGTTCGTCGATGATGGCCGCGATCATCACATCCAGGTCAGCAACCTCGTCACTCAGCTCCAGGTAGCGCCTCGCCAGGGATTTTAATGCAATACGATAAGCCGTCGTCACATCGCGATATCCATCGAGCTCAGGGCGCCAGGCGGTAAGGGTGCGAATGAGCTTCATTCGGGTCATTTTCCGCAGTGGGTCACGAAGAGCGTCGGGCGCTGATACGATCTGCGTCTGTATCATCTGCAATGCCACACGGCGAGCTGCAACCGCCATCTTGCGGCACACCTTGAGAACCCGCAAGGCTTCAACCATACCGTCGCGGGTCTTGGGCGTGACAGTACGGATACCGGCATAGGCCGTATGCGCCGCGTTCTCAGCGTCGATCGTGTCATCCTTGCCTCTCTTATGGCGTGACAACTTATCGGGCTTCGTGACCTCCAGAATGGTAACGCCTGCCTGCTGAAGGTATCGCATCAGTCCGGCGCCATATGTGCCGGTACATTCCACGCCCACTCGATCAATATTGCCGAAGGAGCGTATCCAATTCAGCAGCAACGTGTGGCCGTGCCTTGTCGAAGGAAAGCTGGCACTCCCAAGGACATGGTCTTGTTCATTGACAACAGCCGCCACATGAAAGTCCTTGTGGGTATCAACACCTCCAATGACCACGGCTTCTTCGAAACTTGTCTTCTTATTCATTGTCACGCCCTCACACTATCGGCAATCGTAGCAATGACATTTCACCGTGATCGATAGCATGGACAAGACAGTAACGAGACAGGCAGTCAGGCCCTTCTTGGGTCACAGGCATCGACGAGAGGTGAACCCTCGTCGTCGAAAAATCTGAGGTGCCGACGGGTCAATGGAAGGACATGGGTGTCAGTCTATCGGCGTGTGAGTCAGGCAACCTCAGAGTCTCAACGACACCAGACTTGCAAAGGTTAGCTTGGTTTTTAAGAACCGGTCTAATCCAATTAGATCTGGTATCTGTAGTATTACTATCAGCGTGTAATACCAGTGGCTGGTTGATGCAGCCTTCCCGCAGTACGGCACGCTGGATTACCTCGCTGCTGTTGGCCATGGACTCCTGATCGAAGACCTCGGCATCGACGATCTTGCGGCTGTAGATATCGACGATCATGTACAGGTAGTAGAACTGCCCTCGTACACGGGTTGGCAAGTAGGTCACGTCCCAACTCCAGCAGGCATTGGGGCGTGTCACGCGGTGCCGTTGAGGGTCGCCCTTGGGACGTGGAGCGCGAGCGCGGCCACGGTGGTGCTGCTCACCATGCTCCCGGAGGATGCGATAGTAGCTGGACTCTGACGCCACGTAGCGGCCTTCTTCGTCCAGCAGCCGCGGCACGATCTGCCCGGGCGGCAGGCTGGCGAACTCAGGACGATGACAAATCTCCAGCACCTGCTGACGTTCCTCCGGCGATAGGGCATGGCGCGGGACAGGCCTCACCGCTTGAGGCCGGCGATCCTGATCACCCCGCACCCAGCGGCGATACGTGTTGGTACCGATGCCGAGTTCTGCACACGCGGCTTGCAGGCGGGCTCCTTCGGCGCGGGCCTCATCGATCAGCTGTATGGCGTCCTGGCGATCTGAAGTGCTGATCATTCGTCCTCGTCCCCCCAGATCGCTCGGGCCTTTTTTCGCAATGTCAGTAGTGCAGCGGTTTCCGCCAGCGCGGCCTCCTTGCGGCGGAGCTCGCGCTTGAGTTCCTTGTTCTCCTGGCGCTCCGCCTTGCGTGCCTCACTCTGCTGCTTAGTGGCGGCATCACTTCGGTCGTTAGCGCCTTCACAGCTCGCACGCCAGCGCTGGACCTGCTCGGGATAGAGGCCACGCTGCCGGCAGTATTCAGCACGCTCAGCCTCGCTGAGGGCCGCTGTCTCCAGAACGGCGTGGAACTTGTCCTGCGAGCTCCAGCCTTCGGGATCATCGCTCTGGTCAGGTAGCAAACGGCCTGCTTGCCGAGCCTTCTTGCGCCAGTTGTACAGTGTCGCAGCGGAGATGCCTTCTTCCTGGGCCACTTCTGCCACCGTGCGGTTGTGCGGTGGGAGCAGCTTCTTGAGGATGGCTTCCCGGCGCTCGTCGGAGTACTTCATCGGAACCTCATCACGCCCCATATGGTTCAGAGTCTAACAGCCGCTGATACTCCAACTAGCGTGACAGTGGGGGGGAGCTTATTCTCGACATACCAATGCTGGCGGGCCGCCTCGGCGAGCTTTTTAGCGCTGAGATCGGCTGAGCTGATGTAGTAGCGGATCATCGGCTCCTCAGGGGCTTCATCACCCTCTTGGCGGAAGCTCATCACCACTCCCACCGTTTTTAAGCCTGGCCATTCATAGCTAAGCTCCTGAAATTCCTCGGAAAGCTCACTCACAATGTGATAGCGCGTCTCTTGCCGGCCTCGGTTCTTCTCATCTGTGACATAGGCATCCCCCTCAAAATTCGCCACCTTAGCTATGGGGAACGCTCTTTCGAAGGCGTCAGCCAAGGCCGGCTGATTTCCCTTCACTGACAACAGATAATCAGCACCCTTCTGTAGGACCTGAGTGGCGATCTTTTTCTGGCAACCCATGGCATCGATCGTTACCAGGCAGCCTTGCAGATTGAGCAGCCTTAGGAGCTCAGGAATCGCCGTAATCTCGTTGGATTTTTGTGCCGTCTTGACCTGCCCCAGCACAACGCCATTGGCCGCGCTGAAGGCACTGACCATGTGGATGGCACCCTTGTTCTTGCCACGGCAATACGAGCCGCGCAACGTCTTGCCATCGATGGCCACCACTGCGCCCTCACTCACGTCATGGCAGGCCTTCATCCACTCGGCGAACGCACATTGCAGCTGCTCGGCATTGACCAGAGCCATCACCCTGGCCAAGGTGTCGTGGCTTGGGACGCCAGCTTCAAAATCGCCGTACTGTCGCAGAAAATCGAGCTTCGCATGGCCAAAATCCTCTATCTCGTCCCAACCTTCAGCACCACAGATCACCGCACAGACGGTCAGGAACAAGATGTCTGACAACTGATGCTGCACTTTCCACGCCTGGCGGAAGTCGGGAACAATCGATAAATGGTGCATAAGAGACGGTGTCAGCATCGGATCATCCATGAGCAAAAGCTGCTAGATGACCACATAAGCTCCTACTGGTAAAGCGCTACGAAGCCCGTCGTAGAGCGGTTTTTCATGCATTTTCCCTGACCATCGGGCCAGCAAACAAGTACATCGTGGTAACGCTTGGCAATATCGATCGCGACATACACGGTGTCTGGCATAAGCTGAGTGGAGGCAGCCATCGTCGGTCTCCTTGTGATGATGTGGGTCACACAAGGATCTCTTTGGCCACGATGGCTGCCGCTAACCAGAATGTTCCGTAGGTACTACGGCTTGGTCTTCAGTAGCCGGCACTACACGGGCACGGTGAAGGCCTATGGGCTGACGCAGGAGTTCACGACGCCGTATACACCAGAACAGAACGGGCTCGTCGAGCGCTTCTTCCGCTCCTTAAAGGAAGAGTGCATCTGGCAACATCGGTTCGAATCGTTGGGCCAGGCCCGAGCGGTGATCGGCCGCTGGATCCGGTACTACAACGAAGTGCGGCCACATCAGTCGTTGGGCTATATGGCACCCCGAGCACACCCGGCATTAGCCGCGTAGGGTGTGAAAAAATCAGGGGGTCATTACAGTGCAGCATGAGCGCCAAGGGCAACTGCTACGACAAGGCCTGCGCCGGGAGCTTCTTTCACAGCCTCAAGGTCGAAGCCATTCACGGCGAGCGATTCGTAACCCAGGAACCCATGCCTCGCTAAGTGGTCGAGTACATTGAGTTGGATTACAACCGGCAGCGCCGGCACAGTGCTATCAGGATGATCAGCCCGGAGACCTTCGAAGCTCGAATGGTCGCTTAGATCGGTGTCCACCAATGCTGGGTAAGATCAAGATGGCGATAGCAGTGCTTTATGACAACACCGTACCTAATGAGCCATGTGTTGCGTTTGGCCTTAGTGGCTGCCATTTGATTGAATTTGTTGAACGTTTTTTTATTAATAGTATTAAGAAAGCTTATTTTCTTAAGCTCCAGACAATTCTTTTCAAGTCTTTATCGAAAAAAACACTAAGGCTTGCGCACAGCATTAAAGTTAGCATTCCAAACACTATAATCAACAAAAAATCAGGATAATTAAAACTTCCTAGCGCACCTTTAATAGAGTATATAAATAAATAAACTGCAAGACCAACCACCACAACAACCTGCATGTCTTTCAGTTGCGCCCATAGTGGATAATTAATTATACTTCCACTAACACTCGAGTTTATTATATATGAAGAAAAAGAGAAAAGAACTAAGGAGACAACTATGCCCATTACACCATAAGCCAGACCAGCCGCTAAAAAACAGACCCCTAAAGCTTTTTTAACAACTTCAATAATGAGTAGCAGATCGCTTCGTCCTTTTACTTTCAATATATTCAAGTTATATACACTAACAGGGCGTATAATGGATGCCGTTGCTAATATTTGAAGATAAGGAGCGGCAGGCAACCATTTTTCACCTAATAAAAAACGAATCAACTCTTCGGCTAGCAGTATCAACACTAACATGACAGGGAAAGTGACAGATATTACCAGTTTCATGGTTTTTTTGTATGCGCTTTTTAGGGAAGCATCGCTATTTATATTAGAAAAGTATGGGTAAGTAACCTTTCCCAGCACAGCACTAAGCTGCTGCACAGGAAACAATCGCAACATTTCGGCTTGATGAAAGTACCCCACCTGAACAGGAGAGTAAAATTTTCCGATCACAATTCGATAGACGTCGTTGAATATGGTATCGATAAGACTAGCCAAGGTTAACTTGTAACCGAACCGAAAGTGGTGTTTGAATTTTTCTTTATCGAAAACCAACGACGGCTTCCAGGGAATGAAAAGCCAGTTCTGGACAGTAAACACCAATGCTTGCGCGAGATTAAGCCACACTAGGCTCCATACTTCATACCCTGTGTAGGCCATGCTTACACCAACACCCCCCCCAATAATCGCCGATGGGATTTGCAGCTGCATTTGGAGCTTGAAGTTCATTTCCTTTGTAAGTTTTGCAACATGCACAGCAACGAATGAACGGATAACAAAGCTTAATGCTAGCACACGGACTATGTCGGTTAGAACGGCCTGTTTGTAAAAGGCTGCGATATAAGGCGCAGCTATGAAGACCAATCCATAAACAGAACAACTTACAATCAAGTTGGTTACGAACACAGTGGAATAATCTTTTTGCTCTGGCGTTTTGGTGCGGATGAGAGAGCTGGTCATACCACTGTCCATCAGCGTCGCCCCGATAGATACGAAAACGATGACCATAGCAATCAAACCGAACATTTCGGGTGTCAGCAGCCTTGCTAGAATTACTTGTACACCGAAGTTAATTATCTGTACGCTAAGTTGCTGTACAAAACTCCATTTCACTCCGGTGATAGCTTGTCGCTTGAGACTCACTGAAATTAGTTCTCTTTGATTTCTGTCACTTGCAGATGGATAGTCACTGAACCCGCCTCACTCATAGGAGCGCTGATCGATCCATGCCTGGATTCATAGAATAACCGCAGCCCTTTGGACCGTACGTGTAGGGTCCCGGATGATCAAATGAGCTATAGGAGTTATCCTTTGCTGGCAGCCAGAGAGCTTCTACAGCAATTCATCCGGGAGCAGGTTCATGGACATCAAGCTGCATAAGCAAGCGACCACGACACCGAAAATCCGTGCCGAGATCCAGGCAGCACCCTCCAGCATCACGGATAGCGAGTTGGCCCGTCAGTATGGCGTATCCGACTCGACCATACGCCGCTGGCGATACCGCGACGATGTCCATGACCGGCCGCATACACGCCACAACCTACTGGCCACGCTCACTACCGAGCAGGAAGACGTGCTGATCGCCCAGGGAAAACGCATGAAAAAACGGTTCTTCGTCGTTTCATGTGGATTTGGCCTGGTCGAACAGGCGGCCCACCGGGCTGCCAATCAGGTAGATCATGGCGATGAAGTTGGCCTCAGGGAAAACGCATGAAAAAACCTACACCGCGAGAATGTCTGCCAGATAGGTATCATCCAGCGCCGCTTTCTTCTGTTTTTGCCGAACTCCGCCCTTGAAAGACTTCTCCCCTTTCAAGTAATTCAGTGCAATATGCCGGACCCTGGCGAGGTTTTCTGCCGCCTGTCCGCGATGGATTTTGCAGGCATCCTCACGAAGCGCCACGTCCAAGGACCAGTGAAGTTTTGCCTCAATGTGCCAGTGCTGCCGGGCCGCTTCGGCGAGCTTTTTAGCGCTGAGATCAGCTGAGCTGATGTAGTAGCGGATCATCGGCTCCTCAGGGGCTTCATCACCCTCTTGGCGGAAGCTCATCACCACTCCCACCGTTTTTAGGCCTGGCCATTCATAGCTAAGCTCCTGAAATTCCTCGGAAAGCTCACTCACGATGTGATAGCGCGTCTCTTGCCGGCCTCGGTTCTTCTCATCTGTGACATAGGCATCCCCCTCAAAATTCGCCACCTTAGCTATGGGGAACGCTCTTTCGAAGGCGTCAGCCAAGGCCGGCTGATTTCCCTTCACTGACAACAGATAATCAGCACCCTTCTGTAGGACCTGAGTGGCGATCTTTTTCTGGCAACCCATGGCATCGATCGTTACCAGGCAGCCTTGCAGATTGAGCAGCTTTAGGAGCTCAGGAATCGCCGTAATCTCGTTGGATTTTTGTGCCGTCTTGACCTGCCCCAGCACAACGCCATTGGCCGCGCTGAAGGCACTGACCATGTGGATGGCACCCTTGTTCTTGCCACGGCAATACGAGCCGCGCAACGTCTTGCCATCGATGGCCACCACTGCGCCCTCACTCACGTCATGGCAGGCCTTCATCCACTCGGCGAACGCACATTGCAGCTGCTCGGCATTGACCAGAGCCATCACCCTGGCCAAGGTGTCGTGGCTTGGGGCACCAGCTTCAAAATCGCCGTACTGGCGAAGAAAATCGAGCTTCGCGTGGCCAAAATCTTCGATTTCGTCCCATCCTTCTGCACCACAGATCACCGCACAGACGGTCAAAAAGAGGATGTCGGATAGCTGATGTTGCACTTTCCACGCCTGGCGGAAGTCAGTATCGATCGATAAATGGTGCATTAGCGACGGTGTCAGCATTGGATCATCCATGCGCAAAAGCCGCTAGATGACCACATTAGCCCTACTGGTAAAGCGCTACAAAGCCCATCGTAGCGCCGTTTTTCATGCGTTTTCCATGGCCAAGACGGTAGGCAGCTTGGGTCAGACCCCCGGCCATCCCTGGCCGGTGTCTGACCCGGCGCGAAATAGCCATTGCGGTCGCCGCAGCAAGCTGAGCTTTTACAGTTCGGATTGTTGACGTTTAGCGATAAGGAGTGTTTAAACCTTGTAGTAGTCTCGGTACCAGGCAACAAAGTTGGCGACACCCTGCTTTACGGGGGTAGCGGGCTTGTAGCCTACGGCACGCTCGAGTTCGCTTGAATCGGCGTAGGTATCGGGTACATCACCGGGCTGCAACGGCAGCAGCTCCTTGATGGCCGGCTTGCCCAGCGCCTCTTCGATGGCCTCGATATAGGCGGAGAGCTTTACCGGGTCGTTGTTGCCGATATTGAAGATCCGGTAGGGGGCGTTGCTGGTGGCCGGGTCGGGGCTGTCGCTGCTCCACTCGGGGTTGGGGGCGGCGATATCGTCGCTTGCGCGAATCACCCCTTCGACGATGTCATCCACATAGGTGAAGTCCCGGGTGTGGTTGCCGTGGTTGAACACCGGGATTGGCTCGCCGGCGAGCGTCTTCCTGGTGAACAGGAATAGCGCCATATCGGGCCGGCCCCATGGGCCGTAAACGGTGAAGAAGCGCAGCCCGGTGGTGGGAAGCTGGAAAAGATGGCTGTAGCTATGGGCCATCAGTTCGTTGGCCTTCTTGGTGGCGGCGTAGAACTGCAGCGGGTGGTTGACCCCTTCATGCTCGGAAAACGGCATGCTGGTGTTGGCGCCATATACGCTGCTGGTGCTGGCGTAGGTAAGGTGCTCCACCTTGTGATGCCGGCATGCCTCGAGGATATTGGTAAACGCCACCAGATTGCTCTGCACATAAGCGTGGGGGTTCTCCAGGGAGTAACGCACGCCGGCCTGGGCAGCCAGGTGGATAACCCGATCGGGCTTGTGGGCCTTGAAGGCCTCATCCACCGCTTGAGTATCGGCCAGGTCCTTACGGATAAAGGTGTAGTCGGCACCGGTGCGCGAGGCGGTGGCGTCCAGCTCCGCCAGGCGAGCCTCCTTGATGGCGGGGTCGTAGTAGTCGTTGACCACATCGAAGCCGACCACGCTGTCGCCGCGCTCTAGGAGGCGTTTGGCGGTGTGGAAGCCGATAAAACCGGCGTTGCCTGTCACAAGAATCTTCATGAGTGCCTTTTGTCTATCCGGGATCAATATTTTGGGGTCAATACTCTTGCTTCATCGTGAACCAAAGCCGGTAAAGATGGTGCGTAGGGTGCGGATCACGATCAGCACATCGAGCCAGAACGAGAAGTGCTTTATGTAGTAGAAATCGTACTCCAGCTTGCGGTTCATGCCATCGACCTCCGCCGCGTAGCCCTGCTCCACCTGGGCCCAGCCGGAGATTCCCGGGCGCACCACATGGCGATAGTGAAAGAAGGGAACATCGTCGCGGTACCAGGTCGAGAGATCCATCGACTCCGGGCGTGGGCCAATCAGGCTCATGTCGCCCTTGAGCACATTGAATACCTGAGGCAACTCATCGATGCGGTACTTGCGAATCACCCGCCCTACCCGGGTAATACGCGGGTCGTGGCCATCCTGGGTGAAGCCGTCACCTTTGCGATCGATATACATGCTACGAAACTTGAAGACGGTAAAAGGCCGGAAGTGAAGTCCCATGCGCGGCTGTGTGAAGAACACCGGCCCCGGGGTCTCCAGGCGAATGGCCACGGCGGTTACCGCCATGATCGGCAGCAGTAGCGGCAGCAGCAGCAGCACCCCCACCACATCGAGAAATCGCTTGAGGATCTCGTAGCCCTCGTCGGGCTGCAGGTTGCCCATGCGATTATCCTGCAACGAGACTCGCCCGGTCAGCGTTTCAAAGGTGCTGCTGGCGTGGTAGACCGGAATGCGATGCAGGGTGCAGTCGGAGAGAAAGCGCTGCCAGGGCTCCGAAAGGCCGCAACGCAGGTCGGCCACCACGCCATCAACATGCAGGCCCTCCAGGCTGGGAGACTCCAGCACGTGCCACTCCGCCGTGGTGTGCTGGCTAAGTTCACGGGCTCGACCGTGGGGCACCACGGCGTAATGCAGCCGTCGGTGCGGTTCCGTCAACAGGTAGGCCGCGCTGAGGACGATCGCCGCTACCACATAGCTGAAGAGCAAGTGCCAACCATCATGGGGAACAGCCAGCAGCTCCAGCCCACCCCATAACACGCCGTAGCAGACGCTCAATGCCGGAATGACCAGCTGATGAGCACGGGTGCCGGGCAACTGCGAGAGGTGTTGCACGGCCATGAGAGGCACCAAGCAGGCGGCGATGGCGCCACCCAGCGCCACCCACTGTGCGCTTGTCGCCTGTTGCCAGAAGCCCCAGCCCCAAAGGAGACCAGCGGGCAGCACGACGGCCACCAGCAGCCCCACCAGGCGCTGAACGCGCCAGCTATGCAATAACCGCTGGTGAAGGCTGGCGTGGCGGCGGCGACGATCCATGTCGCTGTCTTCATCGCTGGGCTGAACCTGACGAAAGTGGCGAACCGGTTTGCCAGACTGGCGGGGCCAGCCCCCCTGTGCTGGGCCGGCTTCGTCTAGCCTGGCCTGGCTTGGCTGGTCCCGATCTAGCGTGGCTTCGCTTGCCTGGGCCTGGGCTAGGGTGGCTTCGCTTGCCTGAAGCTGGTCTTGGCCCCGCGCTGCCACCTGGCTAACTCTGGCGTGGTTCACCATGGATGGAGGACCGAAGCTGGAGATCGAGGGAGCGCCTTCCCGAGCCATGTTGATCATGGATTCGGGGGCTTCGCCTACCGCTCGGGGTTGCTGTTCCCCATCCACGAGACTCTTTGCCATGTTCGGCCCCTTGCGCCCTTTGACGTCTGCTGTGACCTCAGGTCACCGAATGTTGTACTCTCCTTCTTATCCTGCCACTTTGTAACAAATTGTTATGCTGCTTTTCCTGGTCACTTTTCTCTATGTGACCCACCCCGCTCGTCGTTCGAACATATGAGCAAGGGTCCCTTCAAGTAGTAGAAAATTACTTACTTGTACGAGTACTGGTAGTACCCATAGCCATAGCTGGCGGCGGCCTTGCGCTCCATGGCGTTGAGGATGGCACCCTTGACGGTGACCCCGCCGGTCTCCAGCCGCTTGCGGGCGATCTGCAGCTCGCGAATGGGGTTGGCCTGGAAGCGGGCCACCATCAGCGTGGTGCCGCTCTGTGCACCGATCAGCACCGCATCGGTCACCGCCAGCACCGGCGGCGTATCGAGGATCACCAGGTCATAGCGACGGCTGGCCTCTTCGAGCAGGTCGGTGAAGGTGGCCGTCATCAACAATTCAGAGGGGTTGGGCGGGGACACACCGCGTGACATATAGTCCAGCCCGTCGATTTCGGTCGAGCGAATCGCTCCATCGATAGTCAGGCGGCCACTCAGTAGCTCCGAGAGCCCGCCTTCGCTCTTTTCATTGAACGAATGATGGACATGGCCCTTGCGCATATCGGCATCGATCACCAGCACCCGCTGACCAGCCTGGGCACAGATGGCCCCGAGGTTGATGGTGACAAAGCTCTTGCCGATGCCGGGGCTGGGCCCGGTGATCACCAGGCGGTTATCGGTGGCCTCGAGCATGGCGAAGTGCAGGCTGGTGCGCAGGCCGCGCATCGCCTCGGTGGCGGTATCCGCCGGGGCACGCTCGGCCAGCACGCCACTGACGATTTCGCGGGAGCCGCTCTTGCGTGAGCCCTTGATGCGGCGAACGAGCTTGCGTTGCTCATCGGAGAGCGGCACGGTGGCATAAACCGGCAGCCCGGCATCCTCGATCTGATCGGGAGATTCCACACCACGATTGAGCAGCCCGCGCACCAGCACGATGCCCACCGCCAGCATGCCGCCGAGCAGGGTGGCCAGCACCACGATCAGCGGGCGCTTGGGTGCGATGGGAAACTCGCCGGCCTGGGCGCTGTCGATGATGCGAACGTTGCCCACGGTACCGGCCCGGGCGATCTGCAGTTCCTGCATCTTGTTGAGCATATTGACGTAGATGGCCTGGGAGACCTCCACATCACGGGTGCGACGCACCACCTCCTGCTGGGAAGCGGGCAGACGCTCGACCCGCTGGTTGAGCTCGGCACGACGCTCCTGAAGCTGGTTCTTTTGGCGCAGCAACGCCTGATAGTTGGGGTGGCTGGTGGTGTAGCGCTGGGCCATCTCCGCTTCCTGGAACTCCAGCTCGCTCAGTCGGCTATCGAGTTCCACGAACTGCTGGATTGCGGCCTGAGCCTCGGAGGTGAGGTCGACGCTATCCTGCTCCACCCGGTACTGGCTAAGCCGCTTCTCGGCCGCGGCAAGATCATCGCGCACCTTGGGTGCCTGCTGCTCGAGGAAATCCAGGCTGCGCTCGGCCTCGGCCGACTGGCGCTCGACGTTCTGGCGCAGGAAGGTCTCGGCAACACTATCGAGGCGCTTGCTGATCTCCTGGCGGTCGGTGCCGGTCAGGGTCAGGCGCAGCATGCCGGTGCTGGCGCTGCGGCCACCGCCCACTTCGCTGACACTGAGGCGCCGCCCTAGATCGCGGATGGCGGCATTGCGCGAGCGCTTGAGCACGGTGAACTCGGCCCCCGGTGCGGCCTGAAGCTCGGCGAGGCGCAGCTGAATCTGACCCTCCTCGAAGCTGGCAAGCTCACCCACGCGCGCCTCACCCAGCTCACGAGGGGCCTCCTTGTCCATCAGAGTCAGGCGATAGCGTCCCTTGTCGAGGGCGGTCACGGTCAGCGGTACGCCGAGCAGCGGGCCGGCGACCTCGAGGCGTCCCAGGGTAAGAAACTCGTTACCCCATACATAGGCGTTGCCCTTGAACAGCTCGGGTCGCTCGATTCCCTTGCGGAGGATGAAATCGCCGACCAGCGGCACGCTATTGGGCCTCACCACGTTATCCAGATCGGTGCGCTCCACTACCTGCCCGAGCACCATGCGCGACTGCAGGATCTGCACCTCGGCGGCGGTGTTGCTCTCAGGTGTGGGCCCCACCGCATCGCCCATGACATTGGCGAGGTCCCCCAGCGGGCTCAGCGACGAGCGCTGCTCCACCTGAACCAGTGCATCACTCTGGTAGACGGGGGTGGCGATCAATGCATAGACCACGCCGCCCACGGTGAACAGCAGGGTGATAAACAGGATCATCCACTTGTGATCCAGCAGCAGCCCGAAGAGCCGACCGAGGTCGATCTCGTCGCTTGGTGGGGTGTTGGGTGTGTTCTCGGTCATGGGAGCCTTGATGAATATACGAGTGAACGGGGAATGCAAGGCGCGGCGCACCGCTGCCCGGGCTGCGGTCAGATTCGCTGGGCCCAGGCGGCGGTGGCGTCGGTAAGCAAACGGTGCACGTGGGCGAAGGCCTCATCACTCTTGCGGTAGGGATCGGGGATATCGCGACCCTTGCCCTGGTCGAGCCAGCGCCCCAGTAGCAGGGTCTTGCCCAACGCCTCCGGCGCCAGCTCGCCCACCGCACGACGCTGGCCTTCGCTCATGACCAGTATCAGATCATGGGCGCTGAGCATCTCGCGCGTGAGCTGGCGGGCACTATGGGCGTTGACATCAAGCCCGTCGGCTTCGGCCAGGCATTGTGCCTGAGACGCCACGCCATGCCCTTCCAGGGCACCCAGCCCGGCAGAGGCGATTTCGCGCTGCGGCAGGTGCCGCGCCAGCATGGCGGCGGCGACCGGGCTGCGGCAGATGTTGCCGGTACATACCACCAGGATGCGCTGAAACATGGTAGCGGCGATATCCTCGTTTGACTTACACCTTGAGTTTAACAGTCACCAATATTCGCTATCCGATTTACAGATCGCGAACATCGCTAGCACTGGAGGCCACATTACCCGGCAACACCAGTGAAGGCAGCAACAGGCTGATCACGCGGTTCCAGCGGGCTACCGGCGCGGTGGTCACGTAGACCACATCCTGGGGCTGCAGCTCGAAGTGGTTGCCCATGCTGAAGGAGACGGCGTTGCTGATATCGAGCTGGAAGACGGTGGCCAACTTGTCTGCCTGCTGCACATCATTGGTGCGGATAACGAAGATGCCGGTCGGCTCGGCGCTCTCCTCATTGACGCCACCGCTTCGCGAGATGGCATCGGTGAGTGACAGCCGCTCGTTGCCGAGTTCAAGGTTACCGGGCCTGCGCACCTGCCCCATCACCGCCACGCCCTGGTTGGCAGCGCTGGGCACATGGAGCACGTCGCCGTCGCGCAGCAGACGGTTCTGGCTGTGGTCACCCTGGCGCGTCAGCGCATACAGCGAGATACGCTCTTCCACCCCATCACGGGTCAGGATCACCTCATGCCAGTTGGCATCGGGCTGGGCGCCGCCGGCCTGGCTTATGGCATCCAGCAGGGTCATGGGCATATTAGTGATCGGCAAGGCACCGGGCTCCTGCACCGACCCGCTGACGTAGACCTTCTTGGCGTTGTAGGAGGCGATACGCACATCGACCTGAGGCTCGGCGAGGTAGCCGGCCAGGCGCCGCGCGAGCTCGTTGCGGATC
This sequence comes from uncultured Halomonas sp., assembly GCF_947501415.1. GTDB lineage: Bacteria > Pseudomonadota > Gammaproteobacteria > Pseudomonadales > Halomonadaceae > Halomonas. Next base: position 38,432 of record NZ_CANMVL010000002.1, read on the forward strand.
TCATCCAGGGTACGCCCCGCCACCTTAACTCGACCGATGTAGGGGTAGAAGATGGTGCCATCACGGCGCACCTTGTTACCGGCCTGCTCGGGGCTACGCTCGCTACCGGCGGGAATGGTCAGCTCGGGGTGATCGTAGACGATGATGGTGAGCACATCGCCGGGGCCGACATGATACTGGTAGTTGTCGATCGCCTGACGCAGATCATTCGGCATCGGCGTTACACGACTGACCGTTTGACGATAATTGGCGACCAGCGCCGGGGTAATCGGCTGGATCTCGACCAGGTCATCGATCGGTGCGATTTCGGCGTCGTAATCGATATGCCCACCCGGCGCCAGGGAGCAGCCGGTAAGCAGAACGGTGCCCGACAGGGCCAGGGACTGGGTGAATCGGCGAATTCGGCGCATGCGTAACGACCTCTGCTGTTCGACTGTTGTTCGTCCGTTGCTTGACTGATGGTTCGGTAAATCGTGGTGATGCTGCCACAAGGTTACACCATGTAACCAAATGTGAACAGAAGATGTGGGCTGAGGTTGTGGGCTGAGGTTGTAGGCTTAGCTCGTAGGATGAGCTTGCAGACTGAGTTTGTGATCAGAGGGCATGCGTGACCAGGAACTGCGCCTGAACCCAAGCCACGCTTTAACAAATCCAAACCTAAGGCGGCACGCTGGCCATTGGCCTCACCACCCGCCCTGCCCTTCCGGGCACGCTACCGCCCCGGGGTGACTGGCGCATCCCCGAGGCCGGCATAACATCTCTCAGCAATTTTTAGATTCATCGCAGACTGGCGTGAAACCTGTGGGGAGGAGGGATGCTCCTCTACCCACTGGGGTTTCGCTACCTAATCGCTCACTGCCGATCACTCACTGCCGAACAGCTTCACGCCAGTTCGTGTTGAGCCAATTTTTTGCGCCTGGACAGGTCGCCTAGATCGGCCATGTAATCAAGTGTAACCAAAAAAACACACCATAGACTAGGTCAAGCTATCTGGCTACAAGAAACACTCCCCTCGGGGCACGCTACCGCCTCAGGGTGACATGGCACATCCCCGAGGCCGGCACGATGTCTCGCTGGGTGGCTACACTTCAGGCGTCGACTCGTCACACAGACGAGATCGAGACGAGGCTCCAGCACACCGGAACCGTTGGACGAGGCTCCAAAACACCGGAACCGCTGATAGTTGAACTGCGGCTTTATTCTTGGGAAGGCAGTGCCGTGAAAATCGTCGGGTATGCTACACAAACCTGGCTTGGCGAACCAGCACACCAGCCCAGATGCGACTATTGTCGGCAATCTCTTACATGCATGGGGCGAAGAACGGGGTACGAAGAGCGAGGAGCGAGGGGGCTAGGGGCGGGGAACGGGAGGCACAAGACAAGTCTTGCGGGCTATACTCTAGTGACGCATAACGTTACGATTCGTATCCAAGTTGACCATTGGAGCTCACCATGAAGAAGCAGATTGCATTGATAGCCATCGCCGGCATGCTGACTGCCCCACTTTCTCTGGCTCAGGGGACCGAGTCGGCGGGTGGCAGCGGTGCCGCCTCGGGTGCCAGCGCAGGAGCTGGTGCTGGAGCTGGTGCCGGTGCCGGTGGTTTTGCCGGGTTTGCCTCCGCCACCGGTCTCTCCACGGTAGCACTGACCAGCATCGGTATTGTGGCGGGGCTGGGTATTGCCGTGGCGGCGACCGCCGGTGATGATTCCGGCAGTGGCTCAGGCACGGGTACCACCGGCACCACGGGTACCACTGGCACCACCGGCACCTTCTAGGTCGATGCGCATGATACCAAGCCGCCTTGTTCACTCATTCCGGCCGAGGCTGCGTCTTTTGGGCGTGGCCCTGCTTGCAGGGTTGACCGGCTGTGCCAACGGTGGAGCCTCACCGCTGGGTAGTGCCATCACTTCCTTGCTCCCTGACGAGAGCAGTGCCGCCGAGCGCGCCGAGTCGCTCGAATACGCCACCCTGGTGGTGGATACCGAGGATCGCGCCGGGATGGTGGTGCTGGCGGCCCTGGCCGGCCCGGCCAGCTACTGGCCCACCGGTCATCAGGGCATGCTGGTGCTCTACCATGAGGGTCTGCAGGCTACCGCGGGGCTCTCTCAGGACCTGCTGGATACCCGCTACCTGCCGCTGGATGGCAACTCTCCCCAGGTGGCGGACTTCGTACCCTGGCGCCAGGCATCGCCAGAACCATTCCGCATCGAGCGCCGCTGGCAAGCCGCCGACGGCCTGCCGCGCCAATTGGCCGCCCAGGGCACCCTGAGCTGTGATCAGTCATCCCCGCGTGACCTGTCACTCGGGCCACGCTCGCTGGAGCCCTGCACCATGCAGCTGGCCTGGGAGGATGGCAGCCAGACCCGCACGCGGCTGTGGCGCGATGCCGAGACGCGACGCCTGTGGGCCGGCGACGGCGTGGCATGGCCCGATGGCCCGAGGATTCGCTGGGAGGTTGCCCGTGCCTGGTGGTAACGCCCCCCACACGCCACACCACTGGCTTCTCGCAAGCCCGATGTGCGACCGCGTCGCCATCCTGTTCAGGCTTCAGTGTCGCCACGCCATACACGCTTAGAAACAGGTCACGAAGCAGGCCAACCACCGGGGATCAGGGAACCGATGAAGCAATATAAGACCGGCTGCGCCACACGTCTGGCGAGCGCCCTGCTGGCTACCCTTTGGCTGGGAGCGGCGGCAACGGGCGCCATGGCGCAACCCACGGATAGCGAGACAGCTAGCAAGGCCATCGCTAGTAAAGCCGCCGATACCCAAGCCGCCGATACCGAAACACTGATCGATGCCTGGTTGTGGTGGCAGCAGGCGCACCCTGGCCCGGTGGCGTGGCAGCAGGCGTTCGCCCTGCGCCATGATACCGCCTCCAAGCTGGGGGAGCGTCGTGAACGGATGGTTGGCGAGCTTGCCACGCTGGCGGTAAGCGCGCGGGTCGCCGGTGACACCAAGGGCGCTGCGGCCTTGATGGCCTGGCGCCGTGAGCTCGCCGAATGGCCCCTCGCGGAGGCGCGCACCCCCGGCCGCATGGATCTGCCATGGCTGGGCGCCCACCTGCGCAATAATCCGCCTCTTTCGCGTATCGCTCAGCTGGGCGTTTGCAGCCGCCCGCAGTGGGTCGAGTTGTGGAGTCGTGACGGGGTGACGCGAATCGATTGGGTGCCGGAGCTGTCTCTGTCAGCGGCCATCGAAACGCTTTCATCCGCGGCCGCCGACAACGTCGACCATGCCGCCTTGATTACCCCCATGGGGCAAATTCATCGGCGCGGCGTGGCCGCCTGGAACCACCAGCATACGCCGCTGGTGCCGGGTTCACGCGTGGTGCTGGAGCTGCCGACTCGCCAAGGCCTGCGCGGCGCCCTGCCCTTCCCCGGCACCACCCATGAAGCCGATCTGATCAACACGCATCTGCCGGAGCTGTTGGCCTCGCGCCTGCCCGGCGACGATTGCCGCATACGGAATGTGCCATGAGACACACGTCAACGCTGGTCACGTCACGACACGCCCCTTCACGCCACGCTCGCCTGCTGACTGTCGTGCTGCTCGGTGGAGCGGCAGTGCTGACGCAAGCAATGTCGGCCCAGGCAGATGGTCTGGCCGGCAAGCTGGGCGCCGGCCAGAGTGACTTCGGCGGCGTCGGTCTGATGCAGACTCCCACGGCGCGCATGGCGCCCGTGGGAAGCATGTCGATCGCCGCCAGCCGCACCGAGCCCTTCCGGCGCTACAGCATCTTCTTGCAACCCGCAGAGTGGCTTGAGGGCGGTTTTCGCTATGTAGAGATCGAGGACCGGCTATACGGCGAGGCGATCGCCGGGGATCGCACCTTCCTCGACAAGGGCTTCGACCTGAAGCTGCGGCTGCTGGAGGAGAACCGTTACTGGCCGGAGCTGGCGCTGGGCTTTCGCGACCTGGGCGGCACCACACTGTTTGGCGCCGAATACCTGGTGGCCAGCAAGCGCTGGTATGACCTGGATTTCAGCCTGGGCATGGGCTGGGGGTATTTGGGCAATGCTTCTGACGTCGATTCGCCCCTGGGCTGGGTCTCCGATAGCTTTGACACTCGCCCACGACGGGCCGGCGGCGATCGCGGCGGTGAGTTCGCCGTGGATGCATTCTTCCGGGGGCCCATGGCCCTGTTCGGTGGCATCGAATACCAGACGCCCTGGCAACCCCTGGTGCTGCAACTCGAATACGAGGGCAACGACTACACCAACGAGCCCCTCGATAGCGATCAGGAGCAGGACTCTCGCTTTAATATCGGTGCGCGATTGGCACTGACCGATAATCTCGAGCTGCGCGGCGGCTGGCAGCGCGGCAATACCGCCATGGCAGGCCTCAGCTACAATATCGACCTGGCCGGGCTTAGCCAGGTCAAGCACGACCCGCCGCCGGCCAATATCGATGCCGCGCCACGCGAGAACTGGACCGAGGTGGCCCAGGAGCTCGAGGAGAATGCGGGCATGCGAGTGGCCAGCATCTCCCAGCAGGGGAAGGCCTTGCGTGTGGTGGCTGAGCCCGAGACTTACCGCTCACTCGCAGAGAGTGAAGGGCGTGCTGGGCGTATCCTGCATGCCCAGGCGGACGAGGAGGTCGAACGCTTCCACTTTCAGTGGCAAAACCGTGGCATGGACCTGCGCGAGGACGTCCACCAGCGAGAGGCTCTGGTCGCTGCGACACGCTCCAGCGAGCACGAGGCCCAGCATCGGCACGGCATCTATGCCCATACCAACTATTCACACACCAACTATTCACACACCGACCATGCCAATCTGGACAATGACGGCATGCCCCTCTACCGCGGTGAGCCGCGGCGCTTCGACTGGCGGCTGGGCCCACGCCTCGACCAGAACCTGGGTGGCCCGGACGGCTATCTTTACCGCCTGATGGCGGTGGCCGGCGCGGAGTACCATACCGCCCCAAATGCCTGGCTGTCGGGCACGCTGGCGTTGACCGCCGCCGACAACCTGGATAACTACGACTATCGCGGCCAGTCGGAACTACCTCGCGTACGCACCTTCATCGGTGACTACCTCGCCGAATCGGATGTGGGCATCGAGAACCTGCAGTACACCCATAGCGGACAGCTGGGCAAGGACTGGTACGTCATGGGCTACGGTGGGCTTCTGGAGATGATGTTCGCCGGTGTTGGAGGCGAACTGCTCTATCGCCCCTTCAACAGCCCCATCGCCGTGGGGGCCGATATGAACTGGGTGCGTCAGCGCGATTTCAGTCAGGATTTCGAGATGCGCGACTACGATACCTGGACGGGCCATCTGAGCGCCTATATGGAAACCGGCGTGGAGGATGTTCTCGCCAAGGTCAGCGTGGGGCGCTACCTGGCCGGTGACTACGGCACTACGGTGGATCTGTCGCGGGAGTTCGACTCGGGTGTCAGGGTTGGCGGTTGGGCGACCTGGACCGATGCCGGCGACGACTTCGGTGAAGGCGACTTCGACAAGGGACTATATGTCTCGATCCCGCTGGATGCTTTCTTCACGCGCTCCAGCCGTAAATGGGCCAATCTCTCCTGGCAGCCCCTCACCCGTGACGGGGGAGCAAGGCTGAACCGGCGCTATGCGCTCTACCCCTTGACCGAGGAGCGTCAGCTCGGACGCTACTGGGAGGAGCTCGGCTCAGGCTATCCGTGATTCGGCGATGGGTGATTCTGCGATAAATGATTTGGCGATGGCACCAGTGTCGTCGCCTTCCGCCAGGTCCTGGATACTGCCCTCTTGCAACGCATTGCGACCGATGTATTCTTTCGCCGCCGTAAGGCCATCACCCTTCTCGTTTTGCGTGAACCGATGCAGCAGGCGCGTCATAAGCCGACGGTAGCCGGCGAAGAGCGCGACCTGCTCGGTAAAGAAGTGCATCTCGACCCGATCGCCATGGATATCGATAGACTGGGGGCCGAACGCATCGCTGAAGGCAAGCTTGCCTACCCTCTGCTCACGGTACTCCTGCGGCGACAAGGTCAGGATCTCACTCACCGTCAATCCTCCACCGTCGCCTCGGCAGGTATCCCGACCAAAACGATAGAGCCGGCCTTCATCGACATGGATCCTGCCCCCCATCCACGCCGAACAGGGGTCGATCACGATGGGGGACCTGGGATGGACGACATAGGGGCCCCTCAGCTCATGGCTGTAATAGAGGTTGAGACAGTGCTCTGACGCGCCCTCATCATCGTTGGCGAACAGATAGAAGACGCCGCCATGCCAGAACAGGGTGCCATCGGGCACGCCTCTCGCCCGAAATGCCTCGCCCTGGAGCATGCCTCGCCCACGGCACTTGCTCGCTCTCGCTGTGCCTGAAAGGCTGGTATGCGCATCGTGACCCGGTAGGGATATAGGGCGAGGGGGACCGACATTGTCACGCAGGGAACCGCCCGTGTGCGCCAGTACACCGGGGCGGATGCTGAGACTGGTTAGCTCTTGCAGGTTATCGAACCGGGTGGAGATGCTATTCCTGTGCTGCTCCATCAGCGTTTGATGGAGGAGCCCGCGAAAGTAACGGCTCGAGGCCTTGATGACGACGGATGCAACCGTCAAGTTATCGGGGATGACAGGGTCTGGGTCAGAGCCTTGCAGCGCCTCGGCGATATCGTGGCCGCCTCTGCTGCGTAGACTCTCCAGCGCCGGCTTGAGCAGCAAGGCGGCACTCCGATAGAACTCGCCAAGCGTTCGCACCAGGGAGTCGCCGTGGACCCGGGAGTAACCTCGCGCTAGCACGCCTCGCTCTGGGGCACTCTTGGCATGACGCTCGATACAAATCTCGATGCGCTCGGCGTTGTGGCGAAGCGCGTGAAAGCCTGGCAGCCCCTCGCTCTCGTGCAAGGGAGCATTCGTTTGATAGCTGATGATATCGATGCCGGGAGGCGGCTCGAGAGGCACGCCGAAGTTGATGATCCACTCGACGCCCTGCTGATGCAGGAGCTCGACCTCAGCGTCCGGCAGGCGGCTGGTTGCTCTCCCCTGCTCCAGTGAAACGCTGCGCTGAGCGAGATGAGCAATAGGCAGGTGCACTGGCTTTAATTCATCGCCCCGACGATATAGTGCGCACATCAGGCGATAGCCAACGGGGTGACAACGAGGCGGCTGGCCTGCGCATTTTACTCGCATCAACTGCGAGACCTGCAGATAGCGCGCCACACTCTCCAGTGCATCGGCCTGCCACTGCTTGATGCCGTCATACGGAATAGCCAGCGCTGCCACTGTCTTCTGCATTGCTCTGCCCCCGGCTTGCCTGGCCTGTTGTGTGCCGACGAGACACGCCGTGTGATTACCGTTACATGCGACTATTCTATATATTTAATCGCTCTCTATATTGTTATTATTTATCCACGAAGCTTTTTATATAGAAAACACCTATCTAAACAAGTTAAAAATCTACGACTCACTTGAATAGTAGGCGCTCTGCAACAGTAATGTGAAGCATGATTTTATTGATAAAGATCGCTCACAATTACTTAGCAATCGGAAACACCCTGCTGCTAAAAATAGAAATTGACGCATTGAACAAGCAAAAAAATACAAAAGCCAACAAGGAGGAAACTAGCATCGTAGGGGACAAGAAACCTGTAATGATTACTGCAGAAAACTCGTGCTGGTGGTCGTGTCTTCGACGCCCCTACTGCCCTCATGCCACACTCGGTCATAGTTCGCGATCATGGAGGCCAGGGAGAAGCAATCAGCGATGCGTGCAACCGCGGCCGCCTGGCGCTGTTGCCAGCGCTGGGGTTTCGACCGGCACTCTTCGATTAGCTCTTGAAGCGCAGCCGCGATGGCCGCCGGTTGACGCGGCGGCACCACGCGACCGATATCCGCAACGATCTCGGCAGCATCCCCCACATCGGTAGTCACACAGGGCGTGCCGCAGGCCATGGCCTCGGCGAGCACATTGGGAAAGGCCTCCGACGAACTGGATAGAAGATGAATATCGAGGGCATTCATGACCGCGGGAATATCCGTTCGCTGGCCGAGGAGCCGAATATAGTCGCGTAGCCCATTCTCGTCGATCCAGGCCGCAAGCGTCGGGTTATCGGCCGTCATCTGCTTGCCGACCAGCAGGCAAGTAAACTCGACTCCCTGATCTCGAAGGCGCTGCAGGCTTTTTATCAGGGTGGCATGATCTTTCTGCTCATTGAAGCGTCCTACCATGCCCAGCACCAGTGCATCCTGAGCCAGACCGAGTTCTTCCCTCAGAGCCTCTCGTTGACTTGGATCTCGTCGGAAGATGGAGAGGTCATAGCCATTGCCGATAATGGTGAACTTCGCCGCTCGGTATCCCAGCGCCCTGTGCACGCTTTGAGCCTTGGAAGCACAGCAGATGATCCGCTGTGGGATAAGGCCACTCAAGCGCGCACAGAGCTTTGCCACCAGGATCGTTGCGCGCTTGGCATCGCCGGGCGCCAGATCCGAGTGACGTATGTTCCAGTAGATATGCTTGACTCCGGCCAGGCGGCCGATGATGCCGCCCACCAGATCGGCATGGTACATCCATGTCTGAAGGAGATCAGGCCGCTCGCGTTTCAGCAGACTGAACAGGCCCGTTACCCCTGACCAGGTAAGACGTCCGGCGGGCATATGCAGGCAGTGAACCTCAACACCCGCCGCTTCGAGCATGGGGCCATACTTTCCACGGCCCTGCATGGAGATCACGATATGCTGGTTCTTCCTGTCATTGGCGCACAGCCGGTAAAGCACCGCCTCCGCCCCGCCATCTTCCAGTATGGTAATCAGGTGAAAAATTTTCATCAGAATGTTCCCATCCATCCCAGGCCCTCAACGCCAATGCGAGGAAGCCATTGCATAAAGAAAAACAAGAAGAATGCCGGCAGAAACAGCAGAAAGCGACCAGGCGACAGGGAGAGTGAGGCGAGTAGCACCAGAATAATGCCACTCTCGAAGACCCTGGCGGCCACTGGCAGGAAGGTGTAGGACACCAGGTAGAACAACAGCACACTCATGGCAAGAAGATTCTTTTGGATAAAAGCCCCACCTTGTGAGGCAAATAGTGAAAATATCGCGAGCCAAAACACGAACCCCTTGCCCGAAATATCAGCACCGAAATACTCATAGCTGGTCTGCCGGGCTCCCAGTGCCTCGGCGATAACCAGAGCGGCAAGGCTCATTCCCGTGATGATGATAAAGTAAAGAATCATCCTTGGTGCGATAGTGATATTGATATATGAGAGCAACTTCTGTGTCGCCAGGATAAACATGAAAAAGAAGAAGGATGCATGTATAAAGGGGGTCAGCATGATAATGAAAATCCGCCGCTTTCCCGAGAACCCGAACCACCCTAGCAGGAAGACACTGATCGCCACTCCCTGTCGCAGGTGGGCTATGTAATTCTTGAGAAACTGAGGCAACAAAATGAAGGCAAGAAGCAGAAGGAAGTAACGGGAATCGTGGCTTAATACGATATAGGCGCTGACGAACGAAGCAATAAACACATAGAACTTGATTGCATCAAGGGGGTCATCGAAGGCCAGGTTCAAGGCATAGTTCATGAATTTCCACAGGGGCTCATTAACCAGATAAGCGGTAAGCCCTTCGGGGAGGTAACGAAACAGTATGACGTCAGCAGCAGCAATATGTACAACATAGCGGGAACGATCGGTGATCTCAATCGACTCGAACGAAACCGCAAAGAGTGCGAAGGCGAGGGAAACTATGGCGATCGAAATCGACTTGAATGAGCTCGAGTACAAACTAAAGGAGTGGGCATGACTCATGTTCACCTCCCTACTCCACTCTCGCTCCGCCCTGTTGCCACTGGGGTCATACCGGAGCTTTCGATCGCTCGCATCTCTTCCAGATAGCGGGTGGCGATAAGTTGGGGTGAAAAGTCCGCACAGCGTGCCTTACGGGCTCTGCGTGTGCCGGCAGGCTTAACCAGTGATTCGTCGATGGCCTCGGCAAGCCGTGCCGAATCGTCTGGCGGCACCAGATAGCCATGCCGCCCGTTCTCGAGGATCAGGCCTGATGCCCCTGGGCACGAGGTCGCCACAACGGGGGTACCAGCCGAAAGCGCCTCCATGATCGCGTTGGGAAACCCCTCCCAACGCGATGACGACACGAACAGGCGCGAGTGCTGAAGGATGTTCTCGGGATGCTGCGTAAACCCCAGAAAATGGATGCGGTCAGCAACGTTCGCCTTCTGCGCCTTTACTACCAGTGCTTCCATGAGTGGTCCATCCCCCAGGATGGCGAGGTGCAGTGTTTTGTCATTCAACCGGGAAAATGCCTCGATCAGGACATCGAAGCCCTTCTGGGGTACCAGTCGTCCCATGGCACAGAGGTATTCCCTACCGCACAGTATCTCGGGCAACTCGGTGTCCTCGACCGTGTGCTCCGTGGGTCTGACCGGATTGCCGATAAAGAGCTTTTTGTCACATGTATTGATGCCAGCCGCGTGCAGTGAATCCAGTATGTCTGTCGCAATCACGACCATGGCATCGGCGCGCGGGTAAAGAAGGCTCATCAGCCTCGCCCGGACCTTCTCGCGAACCCCCGCGCCTTGCATGGAAAACACGTTGGCCTCACGGATAAGCACACGACAGCGCCCACCGGCGAGCGAACGGGCAAGCAATGCCACCACATTGGCGTCGGCCATCGTCGACAGAATGACGCTTGGCCGTTCTTTTCTGATATAACCGACGAGAGCGGGCAAGGCATGAGTGGTCCGGCGCTTGCCAAGATCCACCACTCTTACCGCTGGCGACACCTGGTTGCTGTAAGCGCTGCCTCCTCGCGCCAGGACGAGATGGATGGGGCGCTCCGTAAGACGGGTGAACTCATTGGCCAGGTTGACGAACACGCGCTCTGCACCGCCTCCATTGAGGGAGGGAAGAAACAGCGTGATCGGCCCCGCCTGTCGATTGTTTTCGAAAGAGACCATGCCCGCCCCTGTTGTTGTCATCGGTTCGCTAATCATCGAGTCTGTTGTCATCGAGTCAGCGTGATGCGATTCCTGTCACCCGGCCGATAATACGGCTTCCTAATGGCCGGCTCGGTTTCAGGCATGCTCTGTCATATGCTTGAACAGAGCATTCCTTTCCACCAGATCGTTATAGCTTCCTTGATCGGCGACCTCGCCCTGCTTGATAAGGTAGATGCAGTCGCATTGCTTCACGGTGGCCAGGCGGTGGGCAATGATGATGATGGTCTTGTTGCTGGAGAACTCATGAATGGTATCCATGACCCGCTTCTCCGTGATGCCATCCAGGGAACTGGTCGCCTCATCCAGCACCAGCACTTCAGCGTCGTCATAAAGCGCACGGGCGATACCGATCCGCTGCCGCTGGCCTCCTGAAAGCTGAATGCCACGCTCGCCCACCCGGGTATCCAGCCCCCTGGGGAGGTGCTTGAGAAACTCATCCAGCTGGGCCATTCTGGCGGCCCGTTTGATACGCGCCTCGTCGATCTCTTCCGGTGGCAGGCCGAAGGCGATGTTCTCGCGTATGCTGGCATCCGCCAGAAAGATGGCTTGAGGAACGAGTCCCAGGTTGTTCTGCCAGGCGCGAGTGCCCTCCTGCGTCAAAGGTTTCCCATCAATCAGAAACTCGCCGCTGTCGGGTCGGATCAACCCCAGCAGCATGTCAATCACCGTCGACTTGCCGGAGCCGGAAGGCCCCACCAGCCCGATGACCTTCTTGGCAGGAATAGTCAGCGACAGGCCTTTCAGGACCTTCTCTTCCTTGCTGGGGTAGCGGAAATGTACATCTGCCAAGGAGATTGTCTCCTGCGGCGAGATGATGCCTGTCGCCGGCAATAGGCTGTTCTCGCCCTGGCGCCCCTCCTGGCTTGCATAAAGGTCGTCACGTATGGCATCGAAGGCCGAAAGATTGCCACGTATGGTCGAGATGCTGGTGTAGATCTGCTGGAAGGCTGGCAACAGTTTGAAGCTTGCCAATGCATAGACCGAGACGAGAGGCAGTATCGCCGTCAGGTTTCCTGAGTGCGCCTTCAGCAGAAAGAGCACGAGAAAGATAACGGCACCAAACGCTACCAGCTCCATGGCGTAACGCGGCGCCATGGCCAGCGCCTTGGTAGTCCCCTGGGCACGGCCATAGCGTCGGCTGGCCTTTTCGAACCGGTCGTTGAAGACCTTCTGCCGGCCCAGCAGCAGGACATCCTTGATGCCGCCGAACCCCTCCTGCATCAGATTGAATCGCTCGGCCTGCGCAAGGGTGACCACCCTGCCATTGGACACCAGTTTTCTCCGCACCACCCGGTAGAGCACCAGATATGCCAGGCCGAAGATGGTAACCCCGGCCAGCGCCACCAATGGGTTGAAGCTGAACACCGTAATGACCATGAACGTGGCCATCACCAGCTTGGCGTTCATCTGCATCAGGGGTGCCAGGATGCTCTCTGTCACCCGATTGCACTCCTGGGCAATCTTGTTGGTCAGGTCGCTGCTGCTGCCACTGGCGTGGAACAACCAGGGCTGCTGCATATAGCGTCGGTAGAGCCGCATACTGAGTTCGGCCCCTACCTGATGTCCATAGAGCGACAGGCGCCATACGGTGAAGATCGAGACGCCGGCTGCCACGGCCAGAGCTATCAATACACCGTTCCCCAACCAGAAGAGGAAGCTCTCCTGGCTCATGCCGGTCATCCGGTAGAGATTGGCCAGCACACCGCTTCCCTGCAGATAGCTCAAGTCACCCACCAGGGCCATGAAGGGTCCGACGGACATCACACCCGCGACTTCGGCAAAGGCCATGACCACGACCAGCAGTTGCAGCCGCAGCAGTCTCTTGCGCTGTTGCCGGGTTAACAGCGAGTAAAGCTCTTTGATGTTGGCGAGCATAGTCGGATCGTGCCTTGTTGATATCCACTCGATGGCATCCAGCCCATGAAGACTGGGGCGTGGCCTCGCGACGCTAGCAGGGCGACGCGGCCGTTTCCCTGGATGTGACCAGCTCCACCAGGCCATGCTCGGCCCACTTCTCGAGATAGTCTTCTACTGTGCCGGCGGAGAGGCCAACGCGCTTGGCCAGCAGGGCGATGCTGGTTGGCCGGTCGAGTGTGGGAACAAGCTCCATCAACTTGCGTAGCCCTCGCCGCTCGGCATCCGGTATATCGCCGAAAGCGACCTGCCCCGGATCGATATAGAGGTCATACCTGCGATTGGAGAGGCAGATGTTGCCAACAAACCGCTTGCTGACAATCGCACTCGACTCCAGCTCCTCGATCGCCTCGACCAGTACGTCGACGGCCTCTTCAAGGGCCTGACGATCCATCAGTTCATAGTTGTCGAGGTCGGTGTGGTATTCGGGATAGGGAAAGCGTGACAAGGACGCCATGGGAATACCATAGGCTTCCCAGATGTATTCGTCGTTGATCAATGCACTGGCAAACTCACCGGTACGATGACGAGCCCCCTTGCTCTCCAGCGCATGAACCAGCGTCTGTTCGATATTTGCCTGCTGCTGGCGAGAGAACTGAAGGTTGAGCTCGGTCGGAGAGCCGAGCATTTCCAGCATCACCCCTTCCAGCATCCTATCGCGCTCCGATGCATCCAGATGGCCGAGATAGTATTCGTTGCCAATGATGCCGGGTGCCAGCACCAATCGATAACTGAAATTATACTGTTTCCCTGACTGGCGCAGCTTCTCGAAAAGCGCCACGCCTACCGCCACTCCCGCCAGGCCATCGTTGGCGACGCCCGGGTGGTCCAGGTTGGCGCCAAAGACGATGGTGTTCGATGAGCGGCCCTCGAGGGTGTAGTCGAGTACACGCAGGGTGCCGGGCCCCTCCGAGGTCTCGATTAGAACATCGTATTCGCCCTCCTCGAGGCTATCGTAGAAGTTCCTGGGCACACAGAAGCCCCAGTCACGCTCATAACTACGAAACAGCTGCCTGAAGTGAAAGGGAATCGCTTCGGGATACCGATGATCATAGTGAAGGTGTCGACGCAACTCCTCCCTGCTTACCCTCCCCTCGAAGGGTGCCGAGAGAGCCATCACCGCCATGGGGTGATGGCAGCCATCATAGATAATCTCACCCTGGTAGGCGATTTGCGCTCGTGTCACGTCCCAGCTGGGGGGAATGACCCATCCGTTGTAGTCGTTACCCGCCGAATAAGTGATTTCCCGAAACGGCAGCAGCCTCTTCATATATTGAATGGTTCTGTCATAGTCGCTGGAGCAGATCACGCGGTTAAGCGGTGTCAGATCTTCCAGCAGCTTCATCATCCTATCCATAGCATCCTCTTTTTTATGTATAGGCGTACTGGTAATAGCCGTAGGAGTAGCTGGTGGCGGCCTTACGCTCCATGGCATTAAGCACCGCTCCTTTTACTGTGACGCCCCCATTTTCCAGCCGCCGCCGGGCCAGTTGGACCTCGCGTACCGGGTTGACCTGATAGCGGGCCACCATCAGCGTGGTGCCGCACTGCGCCCCGATCAGAGCGGCATCGGTCACCGCCAGCGTCGGTGGCGTATCAATGATCACCAGATCGTAGCGGTCGCTGACTTTCATCAGGAAGAGGGTGAACTCTTCATTCATCAGCAGCTCCGAGGGGTTGGGCGGAGCGATACCCCGCGCCACATAGTCGAGGCCTGGGATACCGCTGGGACGAATCACACCGATCAGGTCGCGGCGGCCGCTAAGCAGCTCGGACAAGCCTCCATCGCTCTTGCCCCCCAGGGCGGTATGCAAGTGCCCCTTGCGCATGTCGGCATCGACCACCAGCACTCGCTGGCCGGCCTGGGCGCAGACGGCTCCCAGGTTGAGTGCCACGAAACTCTTGCCGATGCCCGGACTGGGCCCGGTGATCATCAGTCGGTTATCGGAGGCATCGAGCATGGCAAAGTGAAGACTGGTACGCAGCCCGCGTAGCGCTTCCATTGAGGTATCCGTTGGTGCCCGTTCGGCGAGAACGCCATGGACCAACTCGCGGGAACTTCGACCGCTACGCTGCTTGAAACGCTTGATAAGCTTCGTCTGTTCATCGGAGAGCGGTATGGTCGCGTAGACCGCAAGACCGACCTCCTCGAGCTCGTCGGGGGCTTCGATGCCCGTGTTGAGCAAACCACGTACCAGGACCACGCCTGACATAAACAGGCCGCCGAGCACGGTGGCCAGTGCCACGATAAGCGGCTTGCGTGGCTGGATCGGCTGTTCCGCCACCACGGCATCGTCGATGATGCGCACATTGCCCACCGTGCCGGCACGTGCCACCTGCAGCTCCTGCATCTTGTTGAGCATGCTGACATAGATGGCTTGATTGACCTCCACATCACGCGTACGTCGCACTACCTCTTGCTGGGCTTCGGGCAGCTGATCCACTCGCTCGTCAAGCTCGGCTCGTCGTGCTTGCAGTTGACGCTTCTGGCGCAGCAATGCCTGATAGGTGGGATGCGAGGATGTATATCGCTGCGCCATCTCGGCTTCCTGGAACTCCAGTTCGCTGAGGCGACTGTCCAGCTCAACAAACTGCTGGATGACGGCCTGGGCCTCCGAGTTCAGGTCGACACTGTCCTGTTCGACACGATAGCGGTTCAGGCTCTCCTCTGCGGCAGCCAGGTTGTCGCGCAGTTTTGGGGCCTGCTCATTGAGAAAGGCAAGACTCTGCTCGGCCTCCGCCGACTGACGCTCAACGTTCTGGGTCAGAAAGGTTTCGGCCACGGCATCCAGCGAACGGCGAATCGCCTCAGGGTTCGGGCCAACCAGCGACAAACGCAATATGCCGGTGCTGGAACGGCCGGAACTCCCCCCCTTTTCGCTCACCGACAGGCGCGCCGCGAGATCGCGAATGGCCTGCAGGCGGGATCGCTTGATCAGGATAAACTCGGCCCCCTCGGGAGCCTGAAGCTCCGCTACACGCAGCCGGATGGCGCCATTGGCGAAATTTGCCAGTTCACCAACTCGTGCCGAACCGAGCTTCTGATAGCTCTCCCCATCAAGTGTGAGGCTATAGTCGCCCTCGTCTCCGGCCTTGAGTGTCAGCGGCTGGCCCAGCAGGCGCTGATCGGTCACCTCGAAGAGACCGATGCGTAGGTGTTCGCCACCCCAGACCGAGGAGCGCCCTCCCAGGACGTCAGGGACAGGGATCGAGCCCTTGAAGATGTCCGGGATGCCGATGCTGCCCTTGAGCATGGCAGGTAGCATCTCGCTCTCCCTCAGCGGCTCTGGTAGCGCCAGGGTGTCAGGCAGCCACCCGGTAAGCTCTAGCCGACCTGTCAGAATACCCGGCCGGGGAATCTCATGGCGTTGTATGAAGCCTCCCACCAGAGGCAACCGCTTGGGCTGGACCAGCGTGTCGAGGCCAATGCGATCCACCACCTGGCCAAGCACCATGCGCGATTTGAGAATCTGCACTTCAGCGGCCGTGCTGTTGCTACTATCGCCTTGAAGAGAGCTATCCCCCATGATGTTCGCAAGATCGCCCAGCGGACTGACCGAGGAGCGCTGTTCCACCTGGACCAGGGCATCCCCCTGATAGATCGGTGTTGTCAGAAGCGCGAAGACAAGACTGCCCAGGGTACACAGCAGGGCGAACCCGAGAATGGCCCACTTATGGTCGATCAACAGGCCTGCCAACCGTCTCAGGTCAGCTTCTTTGCTTTTCTGGCTAGGCGTTGGTTTGGCGCTCATCTGTGTAACCCATGGCTGCATTGGCAGATCGTTGATCTCGGTGGCGCTGAAGGCACCTCAACGGCAGGTTCTGTGATCCGAGGTTCGAGGTTCGAGGTTCGAGGTTCGAGGTTCGAGGTTCGAACCCTTTGTAAGTGTTCAGCCCTATTAAAAAAACACAATATTACATAAAGTAACAATTTCGAGGCGTGGCAGAACACTATTTTCCCTGTTCGCAACGATGGTTTTTCTAATGCTTGAATTTCGGTGAGGTGGAATTCACCACTCCACCTAAACTCAATTACCTGAATTCAAAAAATATGATCATCCACTCCAATCATCACTTGACCGAAAATTCTGAGTGCAGAATCTGACCTGCCGAAGGCAGGTCCAGTTATTCATACTATTTAATTAATACTTAACCTAAAGGATTTATGGGAAAGCACTTCCACCTCAATCTTGCTCAGGAGGTGTGTATCGCCCGATAGCCGACAGGCCTTCTCGATAGAAGCATTGATTTCATTTAACGTGATTCTAGGGTACGCTCTATCATACTTATCGTAGGTCTTTCTCAAGTCGAGAAATTTATCCAGCCCTAGAAACTCTGACTTGAACACCGACTTAACAGGAAACCATTTATATAGAGCAAGCGCCGCCTTGTGGGAAAACTCCTTCTTGCTTCTACAGCTGCTGGAGTCAACGAGCTTCACCTCTGGTATTTCATAACCATCAATGGTATCGAGGATTTTCTTGAAGGAGTCGCCCGAGCTGAAGTTTGCGATCTTACTGGCCGCGAGGTCCAGACCTTCGCCTCTTTCTTCCCGTTTCCAGGGCTTTTTCAGGTAGGCAACCAGTGCTCGTGGCGTCTCAAAGTTGATAGAGAACTGATTGGCGAGAGTGCCGTAGTCGTAATCAACCCAAGGTGGCCTCAGCCCCAGCACCTCCTTGCCCATCGCCTTTCCTTCAATAGCGGTAGTACAACCATCATGTATCAGGACATCGCACCAGGCCAAGTGATCGACGAGACTGGATTCAAAGTCGACGACTATATTGGGGTGTTTTTCTGCAACTTTTTCATAGGTATCCTTCAGTTCTTCAGGATGCGGACGAACTATTACGTCCAGCTCCTCTTCACCACCGAGCATATCTATAAGGTTGATAAATTCGTCAAAAATAATCCTTTCATTTTTTTTGAAGTTTTCCCACTCCCTCACATCATCTTCAGTATCCAGTTCTCCGCAGTTCCTCATGTTTTCGACATACTGTTCTCCTATTGCGCTGTTGATAGAGCCAAACCGTGTATTGACAAGCACCTTTCTCTTGCTTGCAACTTTACCATCACGGAATCCCCTAGCGTTATTCTGAAGATAGAGCAAATCAAAGCGAGGATTACCTGAAACGACGATTTTCTTCTCGACACCACATCTTTGCAGCAGGGCTTTCTGGTCATCTCCCCATGCAAATACTACCTCTAGCTTGCTGATCGCTTGGTCATTTACACGGGACTGCTTATACAAATTATCGGACTTTCTTATTAACCCCTCTTCATCAAGCGCTGCTACGACACAATCATCTTGATACCATTTATTGACCAGCCGCACGGATCCCCTGCCATGGTCCTTGTACAAATAAAACCCAACCGGCGTCTTGAGCAACACGGGGTCCTTATGATGCCCTATCACAACCTGATAACCACGCTCGACTGCCTTTACCCCCAAGAAAACCTTGGCATCAAACTCTCTTTTAAAGACTTCCACCGGCAGGCAAACCAGCTTCTTCTTCATGCTACTCTCCAAAATCCGTAACTTACGGGTATCGTGTGAATGATTGAGGCTACTGCGTTCCATGCCATTGGCTTCAGGTTAACGCTTGTGTGCAGAATTTAGTGGCGCTTATTTTCTGAGTTCAGGTGCTTGAGTTCAGGGTTCAGGTGTGGCGATATGCGACTGACGGCGAGGGGTGCCTGCCGACATCGGCAGGTCATTGGTATCCAGGCGTGGCAGTGTCAGGGGGTCGCAATCTGCCAGGTTGGCGACCTTCACCTCGGTGGTCAGGCCGACCGCACAGCCGCGAGAGCGAAGAATGCCGAGTAGCGATTCGTCATAGCCGCCATAGGGATAACACATGACCCAATCCTTCCTGGGAACTCCAAGGCGCTCCAGGAACGCCAGGCTATTGTCGATCTCCTGGATCTGGGCATCGCGTTCGAGGCTGTTGAGCCAGTAGTGCTGGCAGCCATGGCTGCCGATAAACATGCCGGCATCGAGCAGGTGGGTCAGCTCCCTCTCGCCCATGTAGAGCTCTGCGGCGAAGTCCTGTTCGTCACTGGAGACATACCGGCTGAACAGGCTGTCGACCAGTGACTTGCGAAATGCCTCGGGCAGCTCCCTCTGCAGGGCACGCTTGACGAAGGTGGTGGCGGGATCGTCGTAGCGGCTGTCATGAGCGATTCGAGCAAACATCGCTTCATTCCGCTCCAGGCCGTGGTCTTCCCGCGCTTCATCCATGGCGCTGAAGACATACCTGACCAGGGTTTCGGGATCGGCAACGCTGGCCAGAACGAAGTGCAACTTGTTGACATCCAGCACCCGCCGATCGATGACCGAACAGGCCGGGGGGAAGAAGCTGCCTTGCCAGCCGCGAGCGTTGAGCAACGGCAGGACGTGGTCGATATGGTCCATGTAGCCATCGTCGAAGGTAAGCAGTAGCGGATTTTCCGGTAATGGCACCGCCTCGGGACCGACCGCGGCGATCAGCTGCTCCATGTCGATGACCGTGTAGTTCCTCTCGATATGGGCTAGCTGACCACGGAAATTATCCAGCTCCAGGGCCTTCAGCTCGGGGTAGCGAGAACCGGCAAGTGGCCTGACGTAGTGATACATGACGATGGTAAGGTTCTGCATTGTCCTGCTCCTTGGAGATCGGTCGTTCACCAGGCACTCAACCCACCGTCGATGAACAGTTCCTGACCAGTGACGTAACGAGAGGCATCCGACGCCAGATAGATCAACGGTCCTACCATGTCCTCATGGCGAGCCATGCGTCGAAGGGGGATCCTTTCAGAGTACCGCTTGACGAACTCGTCATTCTGGCCGCTCTCGACACCCCCGGGCACCAGGGTATTGACCCGAATGCCATGTACGGCCCACTGGGTCGCCAGGTAGCGTGCCAAGCCGGCCACACCGGCCTTGGAGGCGGCATACACCGCTGGCGTATTAATCTGTAGGCCGAGGTACTCCGCCCCCTCGTAGATGCGCGCATCGGCGCCGAGATGGCCGTAGATAGAACCGGTGTGAATGATGCTGCCACCACGCCCCTGGCTGATCATCTGCCTCCCCACGGTGCGTGATACCAGAAAGAGACCATCCAGATTGACGCGCATGATGTGCTGCCATTCGGCAAGGCTGTACTCCTCGCTGGGAGCAAAGAATGCCTCCAGGTCATCAGACTTGCTGGCAGCATTGTTGTGCAGGATATCGATACCGCCATAGGAGCTGACGACTCTATCGACGACGTCGATGACCGCGGCCTCGTCGGCGACGTCACAGGTATGGCCCTCACAGCGGCGCCCGGTGGTGTCACTCAGCTCTTCTGCGTAGCGTGCAGCCGCTTCACCATTGAGGTCGCAGACCACAACGTTCGCCCCGAACTCGGCGAGCACTCGACAGAACTCCCGCCCGAGGATGCCCACGCCTCCGGTCACCAGTGCTACCCTGCCTGTTAGATCGAACAGCCCTCGATATTGTGGATTCCCTCGATATTGCGGCTCCCTTCGATCTTGTTGCAGCTTCATAGTGTCTCCAGAATAGAGTCTCAAGGAATTGGCGCTGGTGTGTTCTGCCAACTGAGTGACTCACAGCGCATCCAGATAGCATTTGCGCCCTTCGCGCAGGGCCTGACTGCCTGCAATAAGGGTTCGGATTGTGTCTCGGGTATCGTCGGGGGCTATGCCGGGCGTTCCAGTCTCGATCATGCGCGAGAACTCCCAGAGCGCCCGACGAAACATGCTGAAGTTATCGGAGATGGTGTGATGGGAGATTTTTTTCTTCCCCATCACGTCCACCTTGAAGACCACAGGGGAGTCACCCAGGGCATCGATGATGATCGGCGTATCGTCGGCGAGGCGTATCAGCACCGACTCATGACCAAGGTTTAGCGGTTCCACCGAGACCGGCCGCGATGGCAATAGCGAAAGGATGGCCTCCAACAGGTGGATGCCATATTTTTCCCAGCCATTGATGACGGTTCCCCGCACCAGCGAGAGCTTGCCATGATCGTTCAGGCGATAGCGCAACTCGTCCAGCTCCATCGCATAGCGCATGGCCGAGCAGGACATCAGTCGGCCCGATTCAAGATAGGGACTGAACGCTTGCAGTTCGTGCTGATTCAGGGTCAGAGGCTTGTCGATAAATACCGGCAGTCCCGCTTCGAGGAACGGCCTGGCCAGGTGGAGATGGCTCTCGGGGTCGTCACGGGCGATGATTACTGCATCGACCTCGCCAAGCATGGCATCGGGTGATGAAACACCATGCGGGATTGATGCGGTATGGCACAGCGCCATGGTAATGGCTTCGCTCTGTGTCCAGGCATGTGTCACACGAAGATTACCAACGCCGAAATCGGCGGGGTGGCGTCGACTCAGATAATCATGAATGCCCGCCCAGCCTGCTTCCACCAGGCCACTGCCAGCGTAGCCATTGATGATTGACGAGAAGGAGAACGGGTGGCCGTTCCCTTCGCTGAGGCCGATGATACCAGTGCGTATCGTCATCTGGCCTTCTCTTCATGTTGAAGCGTCTCTTGTCGGGACGTCTCTTGTTGAAGCTCAGCCTGATCCCCGTTGATCCTATACTTCTCTGGTGCCCTACCCTGCAGCCAATCGATTCCTTCGTGATCCGGAAGTAATGGGATTTCATGTCCCAGCCAGAAGAAACGCCCCGTGGGGCCATCCTTGCCCAGTCGCAGCAGGTAGTCGATCGTGGGATGGCAAACAGAGGGGTCCAGATCTGCGGCAGGTGCCATCCCACTGCGCACCGGGCCCGGACTCATCAAATTGATCTTGATGTTGCGACTTGCATACTCATTTGCCGCTGTTATCGTCAGGGCATTCAGGGCGGCCTTGGAGGCACTATAAGCCCCATAACCGGCGAAGCAATTGAAGGGCGCCCCGGAGGTAATATTGATGATGCGCCCGAAGTCATGCTCATGCATTAACGGTAGAAAGTGTCGCATGATGCCTAGGGGCGCCAGGGCGTTGACCTGCAGCGACTCCGATAGCGCTTCATCTGTGAGCTCGGTGAGCGAGGCGGGTAAGTTAACACCGGCATTGTTGATGATGTAGGGGATATAGCCGTAACGCGTGGATATGGCGTCAAGCACTCCCTGCAAGCCTGAACTTGACTCCATATCAGCGACAATGGGTGTCACTGCAGGGAGTTGTTCTACCAGCTTCGATAGCTTGCGTTGGCTTCTGGCCAGGGCCAACACTTCAAACTCCTCGCAAAGATGATGGCAGAGTGAGGCACCTACTCCGCCCGTTGCCCCGGTGATCAGTACGATATCTTTCATTGCATGTTCTCCCTCATCAACGAAGCAATGGCGAAGTCCATCTGATTATCGATATCGATGGAGCGTTCAGCAGGCATGATGACGGCGCCACGCCGCCCATAGAGCAAACTCTGCCCTTCCTCTTCGAAAAGACGACCGGGGTAGAAGACGTAAACGGCACCGTTGAGCTGGTAGGCCGAGGGCAGTTCCTGACGGGGACGCCAGGGGTTCGCCCCCTCGATAAAGGGGCTAGGCGACGTGCCATCGAGCCGCCAGGCACGATGTGGATTAAGATCGGCCTGCTTGAAGGTCGCTACCGAGTCGAGGTGATCTTCCACCATCCGTACCAGGCACTGGTGAATGTCTTCGTTGGCACGCAGCGGACAGGTGGGCTCGAGCAGGATCATGATATCGGCGGGCTCACCTTCCCGGCGAAGGGTAGCGTAGAGGTCTCGCAGGGCATCGATGACCAGTGCATCATCCGTCGCCAGGTGATCTGGTCGACGGTAGACCTCAGCACCAAAACACTCCGCGACTTCGGCGATCGCATCATCGTCGGTCGATACGATGATGCGATCGATCTCCTCTACCGCTCGGGCCGCCTCGATGGACCAGCCGATCAGGGGCTTGCCTGCCAAGGAGCGAATATTCTTGCCGGGTACGGACTTGCTGCCCCCACGGGCGGGCACAACCGCAATCACTCTGTTACCGGTTATCATGGCGGGTCCCTTACTATTCAGGGGTGGAGCAGATGTGGGGCAGATGCGGAAAGTTGCCACTATTCCGCGATGTCGCATAGTCACACACTTCAGAGCGAGAGTTTCAGCACAAATGATCAGCTCAAGTGTTTCAGCCCAGGCGCGACATGGTTTCGCAGTACTGTTGCCACTCACCGGTGTCCAGCCACGCCTTGTCGCTGATGGGAAAAACGCCGACTCGTCCGCCACGCGCCTTGACCTCCTCGATCAGGTCGGTCAGGTGATAGAACTCATCCCTGGGGACCAGATCCAGCACGGAGGAGCGCAATACATACATGCCGGTGTTCACCATGAAGTTGTAGTGAGGCTTCTCGCGCATGGCGCATAACTGTCCATTGTCGACGATGTCGCAGATCCCATAGGGGATATCGTAATTGCGAACAGAAACCACCATAGTGATATCGTTGTTCTCATTATGGTGATGTTCCACCAGACTGGCGTAATCCGTCTTGATGATTACATCGCAGTTGGTAACGACCAGATCACCCTGCAACTTTCCCGCTAACGCATGGAGTGCACCGCCAGTGCCAAGTGGCTTGTCCTCATAGAGGTAGTTTACCTTATAGTCAGGCTCCAGCTCTTCAAAGTAGGCCTGTATCATCTTCGACTTGTAGTTGACGGATACATAAAAGTCGTTAACGCCACACTCGGCGAATGAACCCATGATAAGCTCAATGGCCGTCTTGTCCCCAACGGGGATCAGAGGCTTGGGCAGCACGCTGGTAAAGGGAGCCAATCGCGTTCCCTTGCCTCCTGCCATCACTACCACGGGTAATGTCAGCGGCTGTGTGGGGAGCTTTTTCTCGCCGTTGTTGAAGACCTGCTCCCAGAACAGCACATCGACGATATTGTGCTCATCATCGATCACCGGTACGGAAGTGTAATGCCCTTCCCGCATCCGTTGTTTGACCTCGGCGAGCTGATAGTCGGCCTTGACGTAGTAAGGTGTTGAGTTGTAGACATCACCGACGTTGCCATCCATGTCACCGCCACCGAGGATCCAGCGTCTTATATCCCCATCGGTGAGGGTGCCCGCGAATCGATCCGCATCATCGATGACATAGAGGATCTTGCACTCCGTCTCTTCCAGTTGATGCAGTGCGTCCAGTATCTTGCGTGGCTTACCGATCAGCAGTGATTCAAACATGGTCATTGCCCTCTTGTGGCCTGCACGCCTTACTCGCCAATGCTGATGTCATGGAACCGCTTCTGCAGCAGTTGCGGAGTGAGTTCGACGGTGGCCAGCATGTCCTTGATGCGCCTGGAGGTACTGCCATCGCCGAAGCGGTCGTATGGGTTGTGCATGTCGAGTAATCCGTCCTTGAAGTCAGCATCCAACGCACGGCGAATCCCCTCCCGAATCGCCTCGGCATCATTGCTCGTGGAGATCACGTTGGCTGCCGCGATGCGCCCTTGCTGGCGTTTTCCTACATTCACCACCGGTCGGCGAAATGATGGCGCCTCGACCAGGCCGCTGGAGGAGTTGCCGACCACCAGATCGAGATGGCGCAGGCAACCGTGGTAGAGCCGCTGGCCCAGGTTGTCGAAGAGGCGGCCCTGCTGCGGGTTGGCCTCGCACCAGGCCTGGAGTTGCGCATTGATGGCCCTGCCCTGGGTGTCGGCATTGGCCTTGGTAAAGACGCACTGCAGTCCCTCGAATGAGGCCAGCGCTTCCAGAAGTGCTGTCACCTCGCCACGGGCATCGCCATGGGTATCGCCTGTAACGGGGTGATAGGTCACCAGGGCGGTGGGGCGTTCCGGGTCGAGGCCCAGGGTGTCGAACAGTGCACTTCGCCCGATGCTTTCACTGTGATGCAGATGATCCAGGCCCGGCGCCCCCAGGTTGAACACCCTGGCGGGATCCTCCCCCATCTGAATGATTCGCCGCCGGTAGGCTTCGGTCGCCGGAAAGTGGAAGCTGGCCAACTTGGTGACGGCATGCCGGAAGTACTCGTCAACCGCCCCGCTGCTGGTCTCCCCTCCATGTAGGTGGGCCACAGGGATACCATGCGCCACCGCCGCCAATGCGACGGGAACAATCTCGAATCTGTCGCCGAGAAGCACGACCATATCGGGTCGGTCGGCGGCGAGGGCTTGTCCACACTCCAGCATGGCAAGCCCCATGGCCGTGGTCATGGCCGTTCGGGTATCCGATGAGAGCAGGATCTCCATGCGCCGGTGGATGGGTAGTCCGGTTTTCTCGATGTCCTGCACCGTCATGCCGAACTCCGGTGACAGGTGGGTGCCCGTGACGGCCAGCATCAGCTCCAGATCTGGATCGTTATCGATCTCACGCAGCAGCCAGTAGAGCAGCCCGAAATCGGCACGGGTCGAGGTCAGTACCCATAGTCGTCTTGCGGTCATAAGGCGTCTTGCGGTCATGCCAGGTCCCCCCACTCGATCAGCTGGTCGACCTCGATCGTGCGTAACGCACGACGCCCGACGACAACATCGAGAAGCATCGGTGACACCCCGGTGCCTGGCCGCTTGAGGGTGAGATGCCGAGTAGTAATCACCTCGCCTTCGGCAATCGTGTACGCCGCCACGATGGACTTGCGCACACTGCCGATATTGGCGATCTCACAGGGAGCGGGCCGCTTGATACCGTCGCCGATGGCCTGCTCCACATGGCGGACCGCCTGCACCATGCGCCTGAACTCCGCGGGTGGCAGTGACGCCGCGTGGTCGGGGCCCGGCAGAGCGGTATCGAGGGTAAAGTGTTTTTCGATGATTCTGGCGCCCATGGCAACGGCCGCAATGGGGATCTCGATACCGGCGGTATGGTCCGAGTATCCCACTTCTCTGCCGAATGCTCGGGCCAGGGTCGTCATCGCCGACAGGTTGATCTCATCGTGAGGTGCCGGGTATTGGGTGACGCAGTGAAGAAGGGAGACGGCTCCCGCGCCTGCTGCGTCCAGGGTCGTCAACGCTCCCTCGACCTCGGCGAGATGACACATGCCCGTCGAGAGGATCACCGGCTTGCCGTAGGCCGCAATATGCTTGAGCAGCGGCAGATTGGTGATCTCACCGGAGGGTATCTTGTAGGTGCGCATGGCCAGGGCGTCGAGAAACGCGGCGCTCTCTTCGTCGAAGGGGCTTGCCAGGAATTCGATCCCACGCGTCTCGCAGTGGGCGTGAATGCAGCGGAAATCGGCCTCCGACATTTCCAGGGCCTTCAGCATCGCGTACTGCGTGTCCTCCCCCGGCACCGACTGCTTCTGATAGGCGGCCTTGTGCGCCTGACGCGTGACCAGCCGGTCGGCCTTGAAGGACTGGAACTTTACCGCATCGGCGCCACTCTCCTTGGCGGCGTCGACCAGCTCCAGGGCCATCTGCAGATCGCCATTATGGTTGACGCCGGCTTCGGCGATGATGAAGGTTGGCGCTCTGTTCATTGGATTCTCCTGGCCGGTGTACCCACATAGATGCCGGGCTGCTCGATGCTGCGAACGACGGTGGCGCCGGCACCGACGACGCAGTCCGCACATAGCCTGATGCCAGGAACAAGCGTTGCACCCGCCCCTATCATGCCATTGTCACCGACCGTCACATCGCCGCAGAGTACCGCCCCGGGTGCCACGTGCACGTTGTCACCGAGACGGCAATCATGGTCGACCGAGGCACGGGTATTGATGATGCAGCCCCGTCCGAGCCGACTCCCTGTCACCACAACGGCACCATCCATGATCTGGGTTCCCATGCCGATGATGACGTCCTGGTGCACGATCGCGCCCCTTGCCTGAATGGTGGGAAAGCGGTAACCGCGTAACGCTAACCGCCCCAGAACTGCCATCCTGGCATGACCCGTTCCCACCTTGCCGATGCCCAGGGCAAGGTCTCGAACGGACAACAGTGGCGCTTCAAGCAGGGCACTATCTGGCCCCATATACGAGGCCTTGGCATGTTCCACGGGCTCGAGGTCGGTATAGCCTGTTACTCGATGGCCCAACGCTTCGAGCACTTCATGCACAACGCGGCCATGGCCGCCGCCCCCCACAATGATGAAATCGGACATGGCGATTACCATCTTGTTGTTTGTTGAATCATCGTCAGGTCAGATGTTGTAGGTGTGGGTCTTGTAGTGCGCCAGATTGCCCGGGGTGGTAAACCAGTCGATGGTCTTGCCGAGCCCTCGACGCAAGCCATCGACACCACCATAGGCCGGAACATGTCCCAAGTAGTGCTCGGCCTTTTCCGTTTTCGCCCACAGACGTTCGACCTCGCTGGCTTCTGGCCGCAACCTGACGTCATCGGTATGGATACGCACCTCCACCCCCATGATGTCGGCGATAAGCCTGACCGTATCCTCGATGCTGATCTCGAAGCCGCTACCGATGTTCACCACCTCTCCGAGCACGTCGTCGCACTCAGCCATCCTGATGAATCCGGCCACGGTGTCGTCGACATAGCTGAAGTCGCGGGTGGGGTGCAGGGCACCGAGCTTGAGGTCTCGCTGCCCGGAAGCTATCTGCGTGATGATGGTAGGAATCACGGCCCTGGCCGACTGCCTGGGGCCATAGGTATTGAAGGGCCGAATCACCGTCACGGGAGTCGAGAACGAGCGGTAGAAGGAGAGCGCGATCTGATCGGCCCCGATCTTGGAGGCAGAGTATGGCGACTGCCCCTGGAGGGGGTGCTCCTCATCGATGGGCACATACCGCGCCGTGCCATAGACCTCGCTGGTCGAGGTGTGCACGACCTTCGACACCCCCAGATCGCGTGCTGCCTGCAGAACGTTCAACGTACCCGTGATATTGGTATCGACGTAGGTTGCCGGTGAGTGGTACGAGTAGGGAATGGCAATCAGGGAGGCGAGATGCAGCACGACATCACAACCCTCCATCGCCTTGCGAACACCGTGGGGGTCACGAATATCGCCGGAAATGACCTCGATATTCTCCTTAACGCTGCTCGGGGCTGAATCCAGCCATCCCCAGCTGTTAAAGGAGTTGTATAGAGCCAGGGCCTTGACCTCTACCCCCATCGACACAAGCGTCTCTGTCAAGTGTGACCCGATGAATCCATCCGCACCGGTAACGAGCACCTTTGAGCGTTGCAATTGCATGATACTGTCCCTTTGTCACACTTTTTTCGTTAGACCCTGATTACGTTAGCCCCTGGTTTCGCCAGCCCCTGGTTTCGTTAGCCACCGGGCAAGAATGACCATGTCAGAGGCTTAGCTGTTGTGGCGTAGCTGCAGAGACGTAGCTGTTGAGGCATAACTACAAGGGTTTAACTGCAGAGGCGCTATTTTCACTTCCACGCTACCGCCCGGGAGTTGCCCCAGGCCGTCCCCGATACCTCACCTCATTACAGGCGTAAACCTAGTATTTCCACGCCTCGGGCCGCCGGGCCATACAAGCCTGACCTTCCATAAGGGCTACAAATTAAATCGTTCTGTTCACATAAGATTACACAGTTTTGCCCATAGTTTCACACACTATTTTCCTCATGCTTTTCGGAATGGATGTTTATCAGTCGCCCATGCGGGGATATGAAAAATCTCATCTCTGCTCGATGAAAAAGCTGCCGCCGCCTTGCCCGCTCGACAAAACGACGCCCATAAACGACCCCCATAAACGACAAGCGCCGCCCCTTGCGGATCGGCGCTTGTCGTTTCAATGTCGCAATTGCCAGAGAAGCTCTGGCGCTGCAGGTAAGGAAGAGGCTAAAGGATGCGCGGGGCTCAGCGACGGGTGGCGTCGTACCCCAGGTCGGCACCGCGGCTCTCGTCGCTGCGCCGGCGGGCGCTGCCGCGCTTGCGGTTTTCCTCTTCACAGACCTCGTCCTTGCCACCGCAGATCTCGCAGCCATCCTTGAGGCCGAGCTGGTTGAGTCCGCCGCAGGAGCCGGCGATGGGCTTGCGGCCCATGATCACGCCGACGGCCATGGCCGCCATGATCAGCAGCATGAAGGCCAGGGCAATAAGCCAGATAGTCATCAGGATCTCTCCTTGGGTGGTGCCCTGCCATCATCGGCTGGGCGATTCACCCGGTAGCATTTGGTCATACACAGCAGACAGTGCAAGTCGCCTCACGTTCCAGCTATACCTGCCCGATATCATTAGAGTTACCGCAGGTTGTTGGTTCAGCAGCTCGGGGCTAACCTGGCGACAAACCCCGGAGCGCCGGACCGACGAGGAGGCGCTGTAAATACCTCCCTGTACGCTACCGACGCCTTCCCTGGCGTAGGACCTCCTCTTCGGCTTGTCCCCAGCGCCCCTGATTCAGAGAACTTATTCTTCATACAACGAGGGCCGACCTTCTGGCCGGCCCTCCTTGTCGCCTGACGGCGGGTGGGATCATCCGCCGAAGTCGTCCAGCAGGATGTTCTCGGGCTCCACCCCGAGATCGAGCAGCAGCTTGATCACGGAGGCGTTCATCATGGGCGGCCCACACATGTAGTACTCGCAGTCCTCGGGAGCCGGATGGTCCTTGAGGTAGTTCTCGTAGAGGACGTTATGGATAAAGCCAGTGGGGCCTTCCCAGTTGTCCTCGGGCTGCGGGTCGGAGAGCGCCAGGTGCCACTCGAAGTTGTCGTGCTCCTCGGCCAGCTTGTCATACTCTTCGTTGTAGAAGGTCTCGCGCCAGGAGCGCGCACCGTACCAGAAGGTAATCTTGCGCTTGGAGTCGAGGCGCTTGAGCTGGTCAAAGATATGGCTGCGCATCGGCGCCATGCCGGCACCACCACCGACGAAGACCATCTCGGCGTCGGTGTCCTTGGCGAAGAACTCGCCGAAGGGCCCCATCACGGTGACCTTGTCGCCAGCCTTGAGGCTGAAGACGTAGGTCGACATCAGGCCGGGCGGGTGGTCGGTGTTGGGCGGCGGGGTGGCGATACGGATGTTGAACTTGAGGATGCCCTTCTCTTCCGGGTAGTTCGCCATGGAGTAGGCGCGGATGACTTCCTCGTTGCTCTTGTGGGAGATGTCGAACAGCCCGAACTTCTCCCAGTCACCGCGGTACTCCTCCTCGATATCGAAGTCCTTGAAGGCGATATCGTAGGGCGGTGCCACCAGCTGCACATAACCACCGGCGCGGAAAGCGACTTCCTCGCCCTCGGGCAGCTTGAGGTTGAGCTCCTTGATGAAGGTGGCGACGTTGGGGTTCTCGATGACCTCGCATTCCCACTTCTTGACGCCGAAGACCTCCTCGGGCACCTCGATCTTCATGTCCTGCTTCACCGGCACCTGGCAGGAGAGACGCCAGCCCTCCTTCTTCTCGCGCATGGTGAAGTGAGACTCTTCGGTGGGCAGGATGGCGCCACCGCCCTCCTCCACGCGGCACTTGCACTGGGCACAGGAGCCACCGCCGCCACACGCGGACGAGAGGAAGATGCCATTGGCGGCCAGGGTATTGAGCAGCTTGCCCCCGGCCTGGGTGGTGATGGTGTTCTCGGGATCATCGTTGACCTCGATCTGCACGTCACCGGTGCTGACCAGCCTGCTGCGGGCGGCCAGGATGATCAGCACCAGGCCGATGACGACCACGGTGAACATGACCACGCCGAGCAAGATAAGTGATGTATCAACCATGTCGGTTTCCTATTGCTTTCGTTGCCTGGTACCCGGCACCTCTCGGTGCCGGGCAAGGACGACCTGCTTCAGAGTTGGATGCCGGAGAAGGACATGAAGCCCAGCGACATCAGGCCCACCGTGATAAAGGTGATGCCCAGACCCTGCAGGGAGCCGGGAACGTCGCTGTACTTGAGCTTCTCGCGGATACCGGCCAGGGCCGTGATGGCCAGTGCCCAGCCAACCCCGGAGCCGAAACCGTAGACCACGGCTTCACCGAAGTTGTAGTTACGCTCGACCATGAACAGCACGCCACCCAGGATGGCACAGTTCACGGTGATCAGCGGCAGGAACACGCCCAGGGCGTTGTAGAGTGCCGGCACGTACTTGTCGAGGAACATCTCCAGGATCTGCACCAGCGCGGCGATGACGCCGATGTAGCTGAGCAGGCCCAGGAAGGAGAGGTCGATGTTCTCGGCCCCGCTGATGCCGGTCCAGGTCAGGGCGCCTTCCGAAAGCAGGAAGGTGTAGACCAGGTTGTTGACCGGCACGGAGATGGTCAGTACCACGATCACCGCGATGCCCAGACCGAAGGCCGCGGAGACCTTCTTGGACACGGCGATAAAGGTACACATGCCGAGGAAGAACGCCAGTGCCAGGTTCTCGACGAAGACCGAGGCAACGAATAGGCTCAGATAATGTTCCATGTTACACCGCCTCCTTCGGTTCGGTGTTGGCCTTGATCTTGAACTCGTTCTCCTCGACCTGCTCCGGATTGAGGCTGCGCAGCACCCAGATGATCAGGCCGATGATGAAGAACGCCGACGGCGGCAGCAGCAGCAGGCCGTTGGGCACGTACCAACCACCGTTCTGCACGGTTTCGAGCACGGTGAAGCCGAACACGCTGCCGGCGCCGAACAGCTCGCGGATAAAGCCGACGGTCATCAGGATAAAGCCGTAGCCCAGGCCGTTGCCGATGCCATCCAGGAAGGAGAGCTTCGGGCTGTTCTGCATGGCGAAGCCTTCGGCACGCCCCATCACGATGCAGTTGGTGATGATCAGACCGACGAACACCGAGAGCTGCTTGGACATCTCGTAGGCGTACGCCTTGAGGATCTGATCGACCAC
The DNA here is from genome assembly GCF_947501415.1 of uncultured Halomonas sp. Lineage (GTDB taxonomy): Bacteria > Pseudomonadota > Gammaproteobacteria > Pseudomonadales > Halomonadaceae > Halomonas. Next base: position 69,979 of record NZ_CANMVL010000002.1, read on the forward strand.
GATCACCAGCGAGGCGATGATGGTCATCTGCACGATGATGCGGATGGAGGACGGGATATGATGACGGATCAGCGACACGAACAGGTTCGAGAAGGCCGTCACGAAGATCACCGCGCAAGTCATGACCAGCGATACGCTCATGCTGGTCGTCACCGCCAGGGCCGAGCAGATGCCCAGTACCTGAAGCGCGATGGGGTTATTCTTGAACAGCGGCGTCGTCAGGACGCCTTTCGGGGTAGCTTCCGACATGATCAGGCTCCTTCCGTTTCGAGTTCAACGTCGGCGCCCTGGGCCTCGTCCTGGCTAACGCCGGAACGGAACTTGGCCAGGTAGTCACCGAAGCCCTCGGGGCTCAGCCAGAACTGCAGCATATTGGTGACGCCGTTGCTGGTCAGGGTCGCACCAGAGAGGGCATCCACCTCGTTCTCGCCGCTGGCGCCGCCCTTGGCCAGGTGGATCGCCGGCGCGACGGCATCGGCCGCGTCGAAGATCTCCTTGCCTTCCCACTGAGCCTGCCAGCGCGGGTTGTTCACCTCGCCACCCAGACCCGGAGTCTCGGCGTGCTCGTAGTAAGTAATGCCGACGATGGTGTTGCCGTCCCCTTCCACGGCCAGGAAGCCGCGCATCAGGCCCCACAGGCCCTGGCCACGGATCGGCAGGATGATCTGCTCGGGATCATCCGGGTTGCCGACCAGGTAGACGGTGGAGTAGGTCTCGACACGGGTCAGCCCCGCCGGGTCCTTCTCGCCGGAGAGGGTCCGTGAAGCGGCCGGGTCACGACGCGCCTCGAAGGCGTTGTAGGTGGCCGGATCATGCTCCTCGGAGTACTCGCCGGTCTCCAGGTTGACCACGCGCGGCGTGATGCTGGATTCGAAGGTCTCGTTGACATCCATGCCGGGCTCGTAGAGGTCGGCAACGTTGAGGATGTTGGTCTTGCGATCCAGCTCCTGGTTGAACTGCTGCTTGGAGCGCAGTGCCACCGCGGCGGTAGAGACGATGACCGAACACACGATGCAGAGTGCGAACGCCACCGTCAGGATCTTCTTGATGGAGTTGTTGCTCTGTGCCATCAGGCAGTCTCCTCGGCCGGCACACCGGTGCGCTTGAGTCGGCGCTTGATGTTGGCCTGAACAAAGATATGGTCGATGAGCGGCGCGAACAGGTTGGCGAACAGGATCGCCAGCATGATGCCTTCGGGGAAGGCCGGGTTCACGACGCGAATCAGCACGGTCATGACGCCGATCAGGGCGCCGAAGATCAGTCGACCCTGGTTGGTCATGGAAGCAGAGACCGGGTCGGTGGCCATGAACACCATGCCGAAGGCGAAGCCGCCCAGCACCAGGTGCCAGTACCAGGACATGGCGAACATCGGGTTGGAGTCGGAGCCGACCAGGTTGAACAGCGCGCTGGTCGCCACCATACCCAGGAAGACACCCAGCATGATCCGCCAGGAGGCAATGCCCGTCCATAGCAGCACGACCGCGCCGATCAGGATCGCCAGGGTCGAGGTCTCACCCACCGAGCCGGGGATGAAGCCCAGGAATGCATCCCACCAGCTGAATTGCTCGGTCAACGCGCTCATGCCGTCCTGGAAGGCGACCGACAGGGCGGTAGCCCCGGTGAAGCCATCGGCTGCCACCCATACCGCGTCACCGGAGATCTGCGCCGGATAGGCGAAGTAGAGGAAGGCGCGGCCGGTCAGTGCCGGGTTGAGGAAGTTCTTGCCGGTGCCGCCGAAGATCTCCTTGCCGATCACCACACCGAAGGTGATGCCCAGCGCCACCTGCCACAGCGGGATGGTGGCCGGCAGGATCAGCGCATAGAGCACGGAAGTGACGAAGAAGCCCTCGTTGACCTCGTGGCCACGCTTGATGGCGAACAGCACTTCCCAGAAACCACCGACCACGAAGGTGACCAGGTAGATCGGCAGGAAGTAGGTGGCGCCCAGCACGAAGTTGGCCCACAGGCTATCGGGGTTGTGGCCCGAGGCCAGCACCATCAGGATCGCCTCGCGCCAGCCGGCCATGGAGCCGTAGCCGTCGGCGATGGCCACGTTGGCCTGCCAGCCGGCGTTCCACATGCCGAAGAACATCGCCGGGAAGGTGCACAGCCAGACCGTGATCATGATGCGCTTGAGGTCGACGCCATCGCGCACATGGGCCGTGGTCTTGGCGACACTGGGCGGCGCATAGAAGATGGTGTCCACCGCTTCATAGAGCGGGTAGAACTTCTCGTATTTGCCGCCCTTGTGGAAGTGCGGCTCGAGATTGTCGAGTGTCTGTCGAATACCCATCATCAGGCCTCTTTCTCGATCGTGGTGAGGTTGTCACGCAGGATGGGACCGTACTCATACTTGCCGGGGCACACATAGGTGCACAGCGCGAGGTCCTCCTCATCCAGCTCCAGACACCCGAGCTGCATGGCGGTCTCGATATCGCCGACGATCAGCGAGCGCAGCAGCTGTGTGGGCATGATATCCAGCGGCATCACCTTCTCGTAGGCACCCACCGGCACCATGGCGCGCTCGGAGCCGTTGGTCGAGGTGGTCGGGGCATAGTCCTTGAGGCCGGTCAGCTTCGAGAGATAGATGCCCATCACCGAATGGCGATTCTTGCCCGGCGAGATCCAGCCCATGAAGGCACGCTTGTTGCCTTCCTCGAGCAGGCTGACCTGATTATGGAAGCGACCCAGGTAGCGCAGGCTGCCTTCGCAGGTGAAGCCGGAAAACACCGAACCGGAGATGACGCGGGTGTCATCCGGTTCGATCACTTCCCCCTTGAGCAGTTCATCGGTGTTGGCACCGATGCGGGTACGCAGCATCCGCGGCTTCTCGGCGCGGGGGCCACCCACGGCCAGTACCCGGCTGACGTCCAGCTTGCCCTCGACGAACAGCTTGCCGAAGGCGGTGACGTCCTGGTAGCCGATGTGCCACACACGCTTGTGCAGGGCGACGGGCGAGAGATGATGAATATGCGTGCCCACCAGGCCGGCCGGATGCGGCCCGGCGAAGGTCTGGGGCGATACGCCGTCGATGTTGCCGCCGGGGATGCTGCTGTCCGGGCCGCTGCACAGGTAGACCTTGCCCTCGGTGAGGCGGGTCAGCACCTTGAGGCCATCCTCGAAGGCCTGGGGCTGCTCGTTGATCACCTTGGCCGGATGGGCCGCCAGCGGATGGGTATCGATGGCGGTGACGAAGATATCGGCGGGCACACCGTCGATGGCCGGCGTACGCGAGTAGGGACGGGTCCGCAGAGCGGTCCACAGCCCCGACTCGACCAGCTGGTCGACCACGGTCTGTCGCTCCAGACCGGCCAGCGAGTCGCGACCATGCGCGGTGAACTCGACGGCTTCCTCGGACTCGGCAACCTCGATTACCACCGAGAGAAGGCGACGCTTCTCCCCGCGGTTGATCTCGATCACCTTGCCGGCTGCCGGCGCCGTGAAACGCACGCCATCGATCTTCTTGTCGGTGAAGAGCAGCTGGCCAAGCTTGACGGTATCTCCCTCCTTGACCTCCATGGTCGGCTTCATGCCGACATAGTCGGTGCCCAGGACCGCCACGTGGCGCACCGGCCGCGCATCCTCGATACGCTGCTCGGGCGCTCCCGTGATGGGGAGATCCAGGCCTTTCTTGACTTCGATCATAGTCTCGCCCAGTTGATGGATCGGATATAAGAGGAAAAGGGGCCAGAGACACGCCCTGCCCACCCGAAAAATCCACCGCATTATAAAGACAAGGCAACGGGATGACCACCTGAGCGAAGGTCGCAAGGGGTGACTTGAAGCAAGGGTAAGATTGTCGCAGACGGCGGCATGCGACGTTTTCCGGCCAGACCACCAATACAGAAAGGGGCAGGAAGATTTCTCTCCCTACCCCTGGGCATCACTCCCGACTGTGCGGGTGGCTGTCGACGTTACGCCTTGGCGCGCGGCAGCTTGAGGAAGCTGACGTTGGACATGTGCTGCAGGAGACGAATCACCTGGCAGCTGTAGCCGAACTCGTTGTCGTACCAGACGTAGAGAACGGCGTTCTTGCCATTGGCGATGGTCGCCTTGGCATCGACGATACCGGCGTGGCGGTTACCGACGAAGTCGGTGGAGACCACCTCGGAAGAGTCGACGAAGTCGATCTGCTTCTGGAACGGAGAGTTCAGTGACATTCCGCGCAGGTAGTCATTGAGCGCGGCGGCATCGGTCTCTTTCTCCAGGCGCAGGTTGAGGATCGCCATGGAGACATTGGGGGTCGGTACGCGAATGGCGTTGCCGGTCAGCTTGCCGTCGAACTCCGGCAGCGCCTTGGCCACCGCCTTGGCGGCACCGGTCTCGGTCAGCACCATGTTGAGCGGCGCACTGCGCCCACGACGGTCACCCTTGTGGTAGTTGTCGATCAGGTTCTGGTCGTTGGTGTAGCTGTGCACCGTCTCGACATGACCATGCTCGACGCCGAACTCGTCGTTGAGCACCTTGAGCACCGGCACGATGGCGTTGGTGGTGCAGGACGCGGCGGAGATGATGCGATCCTCATCGCTCAGGTCGCCATCGTTGATGCCGTAGACGATGTTCTTGATATCGCCCTTGCCCGGCGCGGTGAGCAGCGCCTTGGCCACACCCTTGCACTGCAGGTGCTGACCGAGGCCCGCCTCGTCACGCCAGATACCGGTGTTGTCGACCACCACGGCGTTGTCGATACCGTATTCGGTGTAGTCGACATCGGTCGGCGCGTCGGCGTAGATCACCTGGATGACATTGCCGTTGGCGGTAATGGTGCGTGCCTCGGCATCGACGCTGATGGTGCCGTCGAAGGGGCCGTGAACGGAGTCACGACGCAGCAGGCTTGCCCGCTTCTCGAGGTCCTTGGCGATATCGCCGCGGCCGCGCACGACGATGGCGCGCAGGCGCAGCAGGTTGCCGCCGCCGGCCTTCTCCACCAGCACCCGGGCGAGGATGCGACCGATACGACCGAAGCCGTAGAGGACGACGTCCTTGGGCTCACCGTTGCCGGCGTCCGGGTCGTGGGCATCGACGATCTCGGCGAGCTCCTCGCGCAGGAAGGCCACGGCGTCGCCACCGCCCTGCTTCTTGAAGGCAACACCCAGCTTGCCGATATCGACATGAGCCGGGCCCAGGTTGAGCTCGGTCATCGCCTTGACCAGCGGGTAGGTGTCCTCCACGGAGAGCTCGGTGCCCTCCACCTTCCGTACGAAGCGGTGATCCTTCAGAATACGAATCACGCTACGATTGAACTGCGACCGCCCGTAAAGAGTCGTAACCACGTTGTTATGACGGTAGAGGCTACCGATCATCGGGATCATCTGCTCAACTAGCGCCTGATTGTCGTGCCACTGCTGAAAGACGGTATCGGAGGGGTGCTGACTCACGTGAGGCCTCACTGGTGGATTCGAAGGGTTTCACGGCCATTATCCCGGGGCCGGGGCCCGGCGGCAATCGCTGGATGGTCGCAGCCGTTGTAGGCGGATTACAGAAACCGGCGCTTGACTACAAGGCCCCAAGAGGGCTGGTATGATGAGCACCCGCGAAGCGCCACCCAGGATCCGTCGGGCCGCGCCCGTCGACAGCCCAACACGAGACCATGCCAACTTTCTCTCCGCTCGATCCACCGCGCCCCCAGGGGCTACGCGAGACACGCTACTGGCAGATGCCCCACGGCAGCGCTGCCGCCCTGGCCCTTGCCCACCTGGCCAACGATGCGCCCCTGCTGGTGATTACCGCCGACACCGCCCAGGCCCTGCGCCTCGAGAGCGAGCTGCGCTTCTTCAGCCAGGTGCCGGTACTGCCCTTCCCCGACTGGGAAACCCTGCCCTACGACAGCTTCTCCCCCCATCAGGACATCGTCTCCTCGCGGCTGCGTACCCTGCGCCGGCTGCAGGACGGCGAGCGCGGCATCGTGCTGGTGCCGATCAACACCCTGATGCAGCGTCTGGCACCGGTCGAGTATATCGCCGGGCGGGTGATGACCCTGGAGGTGGGACAGACACTGGACCGCGAGGGCTTTCGCGATGCCCTCTCCCGGGCCGGCTACCGCGCCGTGGAGACGGTCTATGAACCCGGCGAGTATGCCCTGCGCGGCGCCCTTGTCGATCTCTTCCCGATGGGGGTGGAGGCGCCCCTGCGCATCGACCTGTTCGATGACGAGATCGACACCCTGCGCACCTTCGACCCGGACACCCAGCGCAGTGCCGAGAAGGTCGAGCGCATCGAGCTGCTGCCGGCTCACGAGTATTCACTCTCCCGCGGCGCCATCGCCTGTTTCCGCGAGGGCTTCGAGACGCTGTTCGATGTCGACCCGCGCCAGTGCCCGCTCTATGTGGACGCCCTCAAGGGCATCCCCTCCCCCGGACTCGAGCAGTATCTGCCGCTGTTTTTCGAGGAGACGGCGACGCTCTTCGAGCATCTCGCCGAGGGAACACGCGTCGCGCTGATGCCGGAGTGCCTGGCCGCCGCGGAACACCACTGGTCCTCCATCGAGAGCCGCTACGATAACCTCGGGGTCGACCCGACCCGTCCGCTGCTGCCGCCCCATCGCGCCTTCGTGCCGGTGGCCGAGCTATTCGCGGCGATCAAGCGCCACCCTCGAGTCGAACTGACCGAAGAGAGCGACCATCGCCACGCCCTCGCCCCTGCCACCCAGGCACCGCCCAGTGTCGGCATCAATGCCCGGGCCAGGGAGCCGCTGGCCCCCCTGGCCGACTTCCTGGCGCAGCGTGGCGATACCCGCGTGCTGTTCGTGGCGGAGTCGCGCGGCCGCCGGGAAGCCCTGGAGGAGGCCCTGGCCCCCCTGCGCCTGGAGTTGCCCCACGTCGAGAGCTTTGCCGACTTCCTCGCCGGTGACGCGCCCATCGCCATTACCGAGGGCGAGCTCGAGGCGGGCCTGTGGCTGACCGAGCCTGGCGTGGCGGTGATCAGCGAGGCCGAGCTCTATGGCGAGGTGGTGCGCCAGAGTCGCCGCCGCGAGAAGGCTACCGATGCCGACGAGCTGGCCATTCGCCATCTCTCCGAGCTGCGCCCCGGCGTCCCGGTCGTCCACCAGGCTCATGGTGTGGGCCGCTACCGTGGTCTGGAGGCCCTGGAGGCCGGTGGCCAGGCCGCCGAGTTCGTCACCCTGGAGTACGCCGATGGCGCCCGGCTCTATGTGCCGGTCGACAACCTGCATCTGATATCGCGCTACGCGGGCGCCGATGATGAGCTCGCCCCGCTGCATCGATTGGGCTCCGAGCAGTGGGAGAAGGCCAGGAAGAAGGCCGCCGAGAAGATCCGCGACTCCGCCGCCGAGCTGCTGGATATCTACGCTCGCCGCGAGGCACGGGAGGGCTTCGCCTGCTCGCTGCCCGATACCGAATACTCGCGTTTCGCGGCCGCCTTCCCCTTCGAGGAGACACCCGACCAGCGCGCCGCCATCGAGGCCGTGATCGGTGACATGACCGCCCCCCGCCCCATGGACCGCGTGATATGCGGTGACGTGGGCTTCGGCAAGACCGAGGTGGCCATGCGCGCCGCCTTCCTGGCGGTGCACTCCGGCCGCCAGGTGGTGGTGCTGGTGCCGACCACCCTGCTGGCCCGCCAGCACTACGAGAACTTCCGCGACCGCTTCGCCGATACCGCGGTCAATATCGAGCTGATCTCGCGCTTCACCGCCGGCAAGGGCCAGTCCGAGACACTGAAGCGCATCGAGGAGGGCCAGGCGGATATCGTCATCGGCACCCACAAGCTGCTCTCGAAGTCCATGCAGCTGCCGAAGATGGGCCTGCTGATCATCGACGAGGAGCACCGCTTCGGGGTGGCCCAGAAGGAGCGCCTGAAGAGCCTGCGTGCGGAGGTGGACATCCTGACCATGACCGCCACGCCGATCCCGCGCACCCTCAATATGGCGATGAGCGGCATTCGCGACCTCTCGATCATCGCCACGCCCCCGGCGCGTCGCCTGTCGGTCAAGACCTTCGTGCAGCGCCGCGAGGAGGCGGTACTCAAGGAGGCGATCCTGCGCGAAATCCTCCGCGGCGGGCAGGTCTACTTCCTCCACAATGAAGTCAAGACCATCGAGACCGCCGCCGAGACGGTGCGCGAGCTGGTACCCGAGGCCCGGGTCGGGGTGGCCCATGGCCAGTTGCCCGAGCGTGCCCTGGAGCGGGTGATGTCTGACTTCTACCACAAGCGCTTCAATGTGCTGGTCTGCTCCACCATCATCGAGACCGGCATCGACGTGCCCAGCGCCAATACCATCCTGATCGAGCGCGCCGACAAGTTCGGCCTGGCCCAGCTCCATCAGCTGCGCGGCCGGGTCGGCCGCAGTCACCACCAGGCCTATGCCTACCTGCTGACCCCGCCGCCGAAGGCGATGACCCGCGATGCGATCAAGCGCCTGGAGGCGATCGGCGCCGCCGAGGACCTCGGTGCCGGCTTTACACTGGCCAGCCACGACATGGAGATTCGCGGCGCCGGCGAGCTGCTCGGCGACGAGCAGAGCGGGCAGATGGAGGCGATCGGCTATGGCCTCTATATGGAGATGCTCGACCGCGCCGTGTCGGCCATTCGCGCCGGCAAGACCCCCAATATCGAGGCTCCCCTGGACGAGGGCGTCGAGATCAGCCTCAATCTGCCGGCCCTGATCCCCGACGACTACCTGCACGATGTGCAGCAGCGCCTGGTGATGTACAAGCGCATCGCCAGCGCCAACGATGAGGCGCAGCTCAAGGAACTCCAGGTGGAGATGATCGACCGCTTCGGCCTGTTGCCGGGACCGGTGAAGACCCTGCTGCGCCAGACCCGGCTGCGCCAGCGCGCCGAGCGCCTGGGCATCACCCGCCTAGAGGCCGGTCCCGAGCGGGGACGCGTCATCTTCGGCGCCCACACCGGTGTCGACCCCTTGACCCTGGTGGAGCTGATCCAGCGTGAGCCGGGCCGCTATCGCCTGGATGGTGCCGACACCTTGCGCTTCGAGGCCTCCATGGAGAACGAGGAGGCACGGTTCCAGGCCGTGGAGCAACTGCTCGAGACGCTGAACCGCAAGGCGCAGGCGGCATAAGGGGGACGAGGAACGAGGGGCTCGACCCTCGAACCTTACCCCTCGCACCTGCCCTCTATACTGTTATCATACGCCCCATCTCACCGCCCACCGACACCGGTTACAGGAGTCACCGGTGTCCCCAAAGCCCCGGGAGTTCAACGACCCTGATGAGTACCCTGACACTGACCAGCCGCGGCGTTCGCCGTGCCATGGCGATTGGGCTTGGCGCCCTGCTCGCCACCGGCGCACAGGCGGCCACCCCCACCTACGACGAGGTGCATGAACTGCCACGCGGCCACTATGCGCTACCCGAGGACGGCAGCGTCATTGGCGAAAGCTATACGGTGATCGTCGAGGAGGGTGACACCCTGATCGATATCGCCCGTGAGCACAACGTCGGCTACGAAGAGATCCGCATGGCCAACCCGGATGTCAGCATCTGGGCCCCCTATGCCGATACCGAGGTCACCATCCCGGCACGCCGGGTGCTTCCCGATGCCGAGCGCCAGGGCATCGTGATCAACCTCTCGGAGCTGCGCCTCTACTACTACTCCAAGTCCGGCGTGGTGGAGACCTATCCGATCAGCGTTGGCCGTGAGGAGTTCTCGACACCGGTCGGCGTGACCAAGACCACCATCAAGGTCAAGGATCCCGCCTGGTCGCCACCCGCCTCGATGCGCCGCGAGGCTGCCGCGCGCGGTGAGCCGGCACCCTCCATCGTGCCGGCCGGACCCGACAATCCGTTGGGGCGCCACGCCATTCTGCTGGGCATCCCCAGCTACCTGATCCACGGCACCAACAAGCCCGAGGGGGTCGGCATGCGCGTGAGCCGTGGTTGCATTCGCATGTTCCCCGAGGATATCGAGTCTCTCTATGAGCGCGTGCCCAGCGGCACCCGGGTCAATATCATCGACCAGCCCTTCAAGGCCGGCTGGACGGAAGATGGCGAGCTGCTGGCTCAGTCCTACCCCGCGCTGGAGGAGAATCGGGAAGGGTTCGAGCCGCTGATGTTTGCCATCGACAAGCTGGCCCATGTCTTCGGTGACGAGCAGCCGCCGGTAGACTACAAGCGCCTTCGCGCGCTGGTGGAGTCCTCCGACGGACAGGCGATCTCGCTGCTCAAGACGGCCGAGGAGGCGCCCACACCGGCACCCTCCGGGCCGCGCAACCTCTACGAGGCCATCGCCGTCGTACGTTGATGTGCCACGCCTGGCGTCATGCCGTGACGCCAGGCGAGCACAGCGGAGCAGAAGCAGGAAGCCTTTAGAAGAAGCTTCTAGAAAAGGCCTCTAAAAACAGAAAGACCCCGCCTAGGCGGGGTCTTTCTGTTTTGCAGAACCGCCATCGCCCGAGGGCGATGCCAGCACTCCAGCAGTCTTACTTCTGCATGGAGCGGCTGAACATGCGGTTCATCTCGTCACGGTTCTGCTCGGACATCTGCAGAGCCGCCTGGGCGTCACGCTGGGCCTGGTTGGCAGTGTTCTGTGCCTGAACAGCGATGCTGCGAGCTTCGGCAGCGTCGGCCTGGGCAGACTCAGCGGTCATGCGAACCTCTTCCAGAGCACTGGTGGAAGCACAGCCAGCCAGGACAGCCAGAGATGCGGCAGCGGCGGTCAGCTTCAGGGTGGTCTTCAGAGTCATGGTGTTCTCCTTGATCTTCCTTGGTAGTGCATTGAAAGAAACCTGAAATCAGGTGTCTTGCCTGCGACATGCAGGCGCGTCGTAAGCGACTTGTGCCAGGGGCACTGAAGTCAGCGCTGTTTTATTACACGACACAGCGCTTGTCCATCGCTTTCAACGTCCCTTGCGCATGTACCAGCCTAGCGGATCACGACGCGTGTGCCAATGTCGATCAAACCAGACAGTTGCTCGATCTGCCTGTCCGTCACCGCCACACACCCCTGGGTCCAGTGAAACTGGCGATGAATCTCGGGGTCACCCTTGCCGACACCGTGCAGGCCAATGTAGCCACCCAGCGCCGTTTCCTGGGGTGGATGACCATTGAGCCGGTAGTAACGGAAGTAGTCGTCGTAGTCCTGCTGGGTATAGATGCCTTCATCCAGCGCCACCCGAGCATGGGCGGGGGTCGGATAATCCAACCCGATGAACAGGTGCCAGTCACTCTCGTGATTAAAGCGGTTGACGCGAAACTCGCCCTTGGGAGTCGCACCACTGCCCTGCAGACGCATCGGCCTGGCACCACCCCGCCCCAGCGAGATCGGCGAGAAGTGGGCCAGCTCGCGATTGCCTCGGTAGACGATCAGCTTCGCCTCACGGTCATCCACCAGTACCCAGACCTCCTCACCATGACGGGGAAGGTGCGCCCGGGAGAGCTGTGTCTCGATCAGATTGGCCCTGGCCGACTCGATTCCGAGCAGCGCCAAGGGGCTTGCGAGAACGAGTCGACTGAAGCGTCGACGGGAGAGTGAAGACATCGTTTGGCGACTCTTGGTTTGGCAACACGTGGTTTAATAACTCGTGATTTAACAACTCGTGATCTAACAACTAGCAGTTTATCAACTCGTAGTTTGGCAACGCGTGAAACGGCTATCGAGCATTGTCGGGGTTTGGCGACAGCTTGGCGAAAGCGTCGCGATAGTTACGCGACAATGCGGCTAGACCCTTTATAGCGCACCAGCAGGCGCTCTGTCAGGCGCTGCCGTCGGCTGACAGCACCACTCAAGGCTGTTCCGGCGACAGGCCGGCGGGATACCTCCCCCTTATCGTAGCCAATTTGCGACAACCATTCGGCGGTCATGCTCAGGCATATAATCCTTGACTTCTCAGATAGTCGTCGTAGCCACCGCTGAAGTCGGTTATCCCCTTATCACTCATATCGAGGATACGCGTCGCCAGCGACGAGACAAATTCACGATCGTGACTGACGAAGATCAGCGTGCCGGCATAGTTCTCCAGGGCCAGGTTGAGCGCCTCGATGGATTCCATGTCCAGATGGTTGGTGGGCTCATCCATCAACAGCACATTGGGGCTCGTCAGGGCCAGTTTGCCAAATAGCATTCTGCCCTGCTCGCCGCCTGAGATGACGCTGACCGACTTGCCAATATCGTCGCTGGAGAACAGCATCCTGCCCAGGGCGCCACGCACCTCCTGCTCGCCACCGTCGGTCCACTGGGCCATCCACTCGAACAGCGTTGCTTCGTTGGCGAAGTCATCGGCATGATCCTGGGCGAAGACCCCGAGGTCGGCGCTGTCGGTCCACTTGACGCTGCCGGCCTGGGGCGCCAGCTCACCGGCCAGGGTACGCAGCAGGGTCGTCTTGCCGATGCCATTGGGCCCGATGATGGCGATGCGCTCGCCGGCCTCGACGGTCATGCCGAACCCTTCGAACAGCGGGGCCTCGTCACCGAAACCCTGGGTGAGCCCCTCGACGTTGACCGCATTGCGGTGGATCTTCTTCGCCGGCACGAAACGAATGAACGGGCTGACCCGACTCGACGGCTTGATCTCCTCGAGCTTGATCTTCTCGATCTGGCGCGCCCGGGATGTGGCCTGCTTGGCCTTCGAAGCGTTGGCCGAGAAACGGCTGACGAAGGCCTGCAGATCGGCGATCTGCGCCTTTTTCTTGGCGTTGTCGGCGTACTGACGCTCGCGGGCGGCGGTCGCGGCGGTCATGTACTCATCGTAGTTGCCGGGAAAGAGGCGGATCTCGCCATAGTCCAGGTCCGCCATATGGGTGCAGACGCTGTTGAGGAAGTGGCGGTCGTGGGAAATGATCACCATGGTGCTGTTGCGCGCCGTGAGAATGCCCTCCAGCCAGCGGATGGTGTTGATGTCCAGGTGGTTGGTGGGCTCGTCGAGCAGCAGCACATCGGGGTCGGCGAACAGCGCCTGAGCCAGCAGCACGCGCAGCTTCCAGCCGGGGGCGATTTCGCTCATGGGGCCAGTGTGCTGATGGAGCGGAATACCCAGCCCAAGCAGCAGCTCGCCGGCTCGGGATTCGGCGGTGTAACCGTCGAGTTCGGCGAAGCGGACCTCGAGATCCGCCACATCCATGCCATCCTGCTCGGTCATCTCGGGCAGCGAATAGATGCGCTCGCGCTCGGCGGCCACCTGCCACAACTCGCTGTTGCCCATGACCACGGTGTCGATGACCCGCTCCTCCTCGAAGGCGAACTGGTCCTGGCGCAGCTTGCCGAGCCGTGCACCGGCCTCGACCATCACCTGGCCCGAAGAGGGCTCCAGGTCACCGCCGAGGATCTTCATGAAGGTGGACTTGCCGCAGCCGTTGGCACCGATCAAACCGTAGCGGTTACCATTGCCGAACTTGATGGAGACATTCTCGAACAGGGGCCTGGCCCCGAATTGCATGGTGATATTGGCGGTAGAGATCAAGGCAAGCGTCCGTTCGAAGCAGAGTGGGGGCGCGATTGTACCGATTATCGGCGCGTCTCACAGTGCAACGCGTTACTGCCCCGGAGCTATTGCAGATGGCAGCACCGCTCAAGGCTGTTCCGGCGACAGGCCTTCGAGGGGGCGCTGTAAATACCTCCCTGTACGCTACCTCGGCCGTCCCTGGTCCTCGGACCCCCTCTCCGACCTGTCCCCGGCGCCTTTCGCTATCTACCTGACGGTCACGGCGCTAGCCATGGTGACTACCCAGTGCACCCTTCCAACGAAAGACTCGAGCCGGGCGCGCTGGGCCTCGCTTAGTCGAGTCGCTCGACAGTGAAGATGGCCTGCAGCTTGTCCTTCTGGCCGTAGAGATGCACGGTGGTGCGGTCGAAGGGGAAGCGCTCCAGATAGGGGCTATCGTTGTTATAACGCGGCTTGTGGGCATGGATCAGAGCCGCCATGAGGCGCTCGCGATTGGCCCTTCCACAGGGGCCGATAGAGTACCACAGCGCCTCACCGGGCTGCAGGTTCGACTCCCAGCGTGGGCGAGCCTCACCGTGCTGGATGCCGTAACGCGCACTGCCGCTTTCGCCGACATAGAGCAGCTCCTGCACCTCCATATTGCCGGTTTCCGGGTCTTCGGCCGCACGATAGATGCAGTAGATCCCCGGCTCGTCCGTGGCTTGCGCGATATCCTCATCGCTCCAGTAACCGAGCATCTTGGGCGAAAGAATCTGGTCGTTCATGGCAACCTCCTCCGTGGACCACGACCCACCGCACTTCATCGACAGGACGACGCCAGTGGCGCGGACAGCATGCAATGGAGCCGATCCTGCCGGTGTGCCATGCCAACCACTTGCGATGGGCTGATATCTCAAGCGTAGCCAAGCTGGCGGACCGGCGCCTTGCCGGGCATCAACGAATGGTGATGTAGTCGACTCTGATGGCTGAGACGGCTAGGGCTGATACGGCTAAAGCAGCAGGGCCCCTTCGATAGGCACGAAGTCACTGGCCGCGCGAATCAGGGAGTCGGCGCTAAGGGAGGCTACCCCGACGACCGTGACCCTCACTCTGTAACGCTCACGCAGCCGGCTCACCAGCAGGTCGAAGTCGCCGTCGCCGGAGACCAGCACCACATGGTCGACCAGCGGTCCCGCCTCCATGGCATCGAGGGTGATCCCGACATCCCAGTCCCCCTTGGCCGAGCCATCACGGCGCTGGATAAAGGGCTTGAGCTTCACATTGAAGCCGATGGCACGCAGGATCGCCTGGAAGCGGTGCTGACGAGGGTCGCCGCGCTCTACCGCGTAGGCGTTGGCCACCACTATCTCGTGGCCGGCGGCGAAGCGGGCCCAGAAGGCGTTGTAGTCGAAATGGCGACCGAAGGCCTGACGGGAGGTGTAGTAGACGTTCTGAACGTCGACGAAGATGGCCAGGCGTTCCACCCGGCCTACCACTCCTGGCTGGTCTGGCGCAGCGCGGCGATTTCGGCCTTGGCCTGGCGCAGGCAGTCGTCGAGCGCCTGCCCCAGTTCGGCGGAGCCACCCACGGCGATCAGGCCAGCGCCGCCACGTCCACGGCGGGCGGCACCCTCATCGCCATGCAACGCTGCCAGCCTGGCGATGAGCCAGTGAAGCCAGCTGCCCTCCCGGGCAGCCAGCTCGCGCAGGCGCTGCAGTTCGGCAATGCCGGCCCCCTCGGGGCCGAGCAGCTCACGCCAGTCGTAACTGGACAGGCGTGCATGCTCGGTCACCTCTCGAAGCAGCGCCTGAAGCGCCAACTCGGTCAGGGCCAGGGCGCCCTCCTCTGCCGCCATGCGACGGGCCTCGGCGTGCTCGTCATCGCCGGCGGGAACCTGCAACAGCAGTTCGGCCTGATAGAGCAGCTGATTGGTACGAGCGCCTGGGTTCACTTGCGCTTGTCCTCCACCTGCCACTTGCTGCCGTCATAGGTGGCCTTCCAGCCGGTGGCCTTGCCGTTTTCGTCGGTCATCACGAACTGCTCCTTGGCCTTGCGCGAGAAGCGGATCTGGGCGGGCCGGCCATCCGGATCCTCGCTCGGGGCGTCGAGGAGATAGCGGTACTTGTCGGGCAGTTCCTCGGCATGAGCCTTGAGCTCCTTGACCAGAGGCGGGCGAGTCTCGCGGTTCTTGGGGAACTTGCTGGCGGCCAGAAACAGGCCACTGGCGCCGTCCCGCAGCACATAGTGGTCATCGACCTTCTGGCAGGCCAGCTCCGGCATGTCGATGGGGTCCATCTTGGGCGGTGCCACCTCGCCGCTTCTCAACAGCTTGCGAGTGTTCTTGCACTCGCTGTTGGTACAGCCGAAGTACTTTCCGAAGCGTCCGCTCTTGAGCTGCATCTCGCTGCCGCACTTGTCGCACTCGATGGTGGGGCCGTCGTAGCCCTTGATGCGGAACTTGCCCTGCTCGATCTCGTAGCCGTCACAATCCGGGCTGTTGCCGCAGATATGCAGTTTGCGCGTCTCGTCGATCAGGTAGCTGTCCATGGCGGTGCCGCACTTCGCACAGCGATGCTTGGCGCGCAGGGCATCGGTCTCGGCGGCCTCGTCGGCATCGGCGGCTACCGCCTCTTCCCCCGGCAGCAGGTCGATGGTGGTCTTGCAGCGCTCCTTGGGCGGCAGGTTATAGCCGGAGCAACCCAGGAAGACCCCGGTGGACGCCGTGCGGATCTGCATCTTGCGCCCGCAGGTCGGGCAGTCGATATCGGTAGGCACCGGCTGGTTGGGACGCATGCCCTCCTCGCTCTCCGCCACCTCGAGCTCCTTCTTGAACTCGGCATAGAAGGCATCGAGCAGCGCCTGCCAGTTGCGCTCGCCCTCAGCCACCTCGTCGAGGCCATCCTCCATGCGCGCGGTAAAGGAGTAGTCCATCAGATCGGGGAAGGACTCCTTGAGGCGCTCGGTCACGATATCGCCCAGCTTCTCGGCATAGAAGCGACGGTTCTCCAGCTTGACGTAGCCGCGGTCCTGGATGGTGGAGATGATCGCCGCGTAGGTGGAGGGGCGACCGATGCCACGCTTCTCGAGCTCCTTGACCAGGCTCGCCTCGGTGTAGCGCGCCGGTGGCTTGGTGAAATGCTGGCGAGGATCGAGCGCCTCCAGGGTCATGCTGGTGCCCTGGGCGAGGTCCGGCAGTGACTGGTCCTCTTCCTTGCGGCCCATGGGCTTCATTACCCGGGTATAGCCGTCGAACTTCAGCACCCGCCCCTTGGCACGCAGCTCATAGCCATCGGCCTCCACGGTCAGGACGCTGGAGAGATACTCGGCCGGCGTCATCTGGCAGGCCACGAACTGGCGCCAGATCAGCTCGTAGAGGCGCTCGGCATCACGCTCCATGCCGGACAGGTCGGTGGCACGACGGCCTACCTCGGAGGGCCGGATCGCCTCGTGGGCCTCCTGGGCACCCTCCTTGCTGGAGTAGCGAAGCGGGGACTCCGGCAGGTAGCGTGAACCATATTCGCTGCCGATAAAGTCGCGCACGCTCTCCACGGCATCCTTCGAGAGGTTGGTGGAGTCGGTACGCATGTAGGTGATATAGCCCGCCTCGTAGAGGCGCTGGGCCAGGGTCATGGTCTTCTTCACCGAGAAGCCCAGGCGGCCGCTGGCGGCCTGCTGCAGGGTCGAGGTGATAAAGGGGGCGTTGGGTTTCGAGCGGGTCGGCTTGTCGTCCCGGGCGGTGATGGCAAGGGAGGCCTTGCGCAGCGCCGCGATGCGCTCCAGGGTCTCGGCCTCGGAGGTGGGCCGGAAGGCCTTGCCGTTCTGGCGCACCAGCTCGAAGCGCACCGACTCGCCGCTGTCGGCCGTCAGATCGGCATGAACGTCCCAGAACTCCTCGGGCACGAAGGCGCGAATCTCGCGCTCGCGCTCGACGATCAGGCGCATGGCCACCGACTGCACGCGCCCCGCCGAGAGCCCGCGAGCCACCTTGGCCCACAGCAGCGGCGAGAGCATGAAACCTACCACCCGGTCGAGGAAACGCCGCGCTTGCTGGGCCTCGACCCGCGGAATATTGAGGCTACCGGGATCCTCGAACGCCTCCTGGATGGCATTCTTGGTGATCTCGTTGAACACCACTCGCTTGTAGCGTGCATCGTCGCCGCCGATGGTCTCGCGCAGGTGCCAGGCGATCGCCTCACCCTCGCGGTCAAGGTCGGTGGCGAGATAGACGGCATCGGCCTTCTCGGCGAGCTTCTTGAGCTCGGCAACGACCTTCTCCTTGCCGGGCAGTATCTCGTAGTTGGCCTTCCAGCCATCCTCGGGGTCGATCCCCATGCGGCGAATCAGCTGAGCCTGGGCCTTCCGACGCCGATGCTCTGCCTTCTCTTCCGGCGACATCTTGCGAGTGGCGGCGGCCTGACGAGCACGCTCCTTGGGATCGGAGGATGTCTTGCCCGAGCCGCTGGTCGGCAGATCGCGGATATGACCCACACTCGACTTCACGATGAAGTCGCTGCCGAGATACTTGTTGATCGTCTTCGCCTTGGCCGGCGACTCGACGATGACCAGTGACTTGCCCATAGTGCTCCACTCAGTGTCGGTGACACGGGCGCGGTGCCGTGCCTGGCGAATTCCTGCCGCCCTGCCTGGGCGTCTGAAAAATGCGCTTACCCTACCCCAGCACCAGGCATCACGCCAGTGGCACACCGGGCCGGCTCTCTGACCCTAGACCGCTGACCCGCCTCGGGCAAGCCTCTCCACTAACGACGATGCCCCCGTTGCACGAGGCAGCGGGGGCATCACCTGGGCAGGATCACCGATCAGCGAGAGCCCTTCCCACCTTTCGGCTTGCGGCGGGCGGCGGCGCCACGGCGGCGCGATGGAGCCTGCTTGCCAGCGGGCTTGCCCGTTTCAGACTTGGCCGTTTCGGTATTGGCGGCTTCGGTCTTGGCGGCTTCAGTCTTGCCCGCTTCGGTCTTGGCGGCTTCAGGCTTGGCCGCTTCAGGCTTGGCGGCCTCTGGCTTGGCGCCCTCGCTCCGGGGCGAGACCTTCGACGCTGCCTGGGCCTCCATGATCTCCTTCAGCTCACGGTAGGCCTGGTGCTGGGCCTGGGCCTGCTCGCCCACCCAGGCTTCGGCCTCGGCGCGGGACTCCGCTTCGATCCGTGGGGCATGGTCGATGGCGCGCTCGAAGAGCTTGCTCACGCGTGCCATGCGCTCCGCCGATGCTTCGGAGAGCTCGCCACTGGCCGCCAGCACATGCTCGATATGATCGAGATGAGCCGCGATCTGCTCGCCGCTCTGTCCCTCGAGCAGCCTCGGCAACGCCTCGATCGCCGCCTCACGATCCAGCTTGAGAATAAAGAACTGCTCACGCATCAGGCACTTGAAGTCCGCCAGCGAGAGCTTCGGCTCGAGCTCGGCGTGCGAGGCCCGCATCCGCTTGAAGTTGCGCTCATCCGTGGAGGCCGCCCCTCCCAGCACGTAGATCAGGGCCCGGATAATCGCCTCGTGACTGCCACCCTCGGCGATACGCTCGGCAAGTTCGGCACGGCGGCGCTCGACGAAGCGACGATGCTCGGGCTCGGCACCCGGGCGGCGACGGTGGACGTGGGCATCGCCTCCCAACCCGACCAGCGCCTGTAGCAGCGGCTGCCCATAGATATCCAGGAACAGCCGCTCCACACTGCCGTCGCGCAGGTCACGCCAGGCATTGAGGCCACGGGTGATCTGATCCGAGGCGATCGTCTCCAGCACCCGAAAGAGGTTGGCCTCTTCCAGTGCGTGGCGATCGGCACGGATATGTTCGGCCAGAACGGGAATCGAGGCCATCAACGGATTACGATCCGAGAGCAGGCGGTAACCCAGGCGACTGGGGTGCAGGCGACGCATCCAGTGAGCCGACTCGGGCGTCGCCATGGCGCGCACCCAGGGCTGAACGAAGAACCGATAGAGGCCCAGATTGATCTCGGAGATCCGCGCCACGGTCGCGAAGCGGGTGTCGTCCTCGAGGCTTGGCTTGACCACCTTGTCGAGCTCCTCCACGCTGCGAGGCGTGAACTCGAGCAGATAGTCCCGCTCGATCAGCTCGCTATCGTCGCGCTCCTCAGCCTCCGTGACCGTGGTCTCGTAGAGGCCAGGGGGCAGCACATCGATATAATCCATGTTGGCGGTGAACTCGGTGTGCTCCTTGCGCGACACACTGCCGGAAACGAAGATGCCGAGGTGACCGGTGGTGTCGTGAATGCAGTAGACGATGGTCTGCTCATTGGCGAGGATATCGTCGCTGCCCTCGTAGAGGTCACGCACCCAGCCCAGTGCCTGCGGTGGTGGCGTGATGTCATCACCCTGGGAGCAGAACACCACGACCGGTGAGCGCAGGTTGCGCAGGTCGATACGCCGGCCATCGGAGGTCACCAGCTGGGCGGTGGAGAGCCGATTGCCGATGAACAGGTTGTCGACGATATACTGGATCTCGTCGCCCCCCAGCACCACATGACCACCCCACCAGCGTTCGAACTCGAGGTAACGCTCGGCTTCGGTATCCACCTGGGAATAGAGACGATACTGCTTCGCCCAGAAGGTGTTGGCCGGATTGAGGTTCTCGAAGTTCTGCACCAGCCAGGCACCATCGAACTGGCCATTGCCCAGATCGCTGAGCAACGAGGTCATCCAGCTGCCACCGGCCATTCCGCCGGAGTATCGCATGGGGGCCTTGCCGCGCTCGCCCGCCCAGTAGGAGAGCGGCGCGCCGGCCGTCAGAATCGGACCGAACAGATCCGGCTCCAGGGAGGCGGCCATCATCAGCTGCCAACCTGCCTGGCAGTTGCCCACCACCATGGGCTTCTCGGAGAGTTCGGCATGGCGCTCGTTGATGTGTCGCAGGAAGGCGATCTCCGCCTCCACCACGTCCTCGACCTGCTGACCGGGCACCGGGTAGGGCAGGAAGCCGATAAAGTAGCAGGGATGGCCGGCACGCAGCGCCACACCGATCTCGCTATCGGGCTTGAATCCACCGATGCCTGGTCCGTGACCGGCACGGGGGTCCACCACCACGAAGGGACGCATCTGCAGATCCGTGGGCTGCCCGGCAGGGGGCAGGATACGCAGAAGCTCGTAATTGACCGGACGAGGCAGGTCGCGACCGTCCATCAGCACTTCGGAATCGAAGCCCAGCACGCTGAGATTGGTCTGCTCGATATGTTCCAGGTACTGGTTGCCACGCTGGCGCATCACGTCCAGGAAAAGCACGCTGCGCTCGAACGCATCGAGCCAGTAGCGGCCGGCGGCACGCCCGAAGCCGAACGGGTCGACAAGGGAAAGCGCGTCGTCCGGCGCCGAGGGTATCGGAAGGGTCATCATGTGACCTCCTGGTGTTGGCGGTCAGGGAGTGGGAAATTCTGGGTCGGCCATCCGACGTTGTTGCACTGCAATATAACCCAATTGAGTGGTGACGACGAGTTTTGACGCGTTTCGGAAGGTAAAAAGCGACTGCGGCAGCTTGCCACGCGTAAGCCAATACCATGCCGCAAGCGCGCAGCTATGGTAAATTGGCCCCCGTTACCAGCAACCCAAGCGCCAAGGCGGGCCAGGCCGGACCAAGCCCCTAAAGGGGCACCGCGGCCACGTCGGCCCGACAGACGCCGAGCGGAGGGGTTCACACCCTATGAGCGACAGCACCCCGAAAACCACCATTTCCAGCGGCCAGAAGTTTCGCACCGAGCACGGTTTTGCCGCCATCAAGGACGGCATCAAGCAGCGCCGCGAGCATAACGAGCGCAATGAGGGCGGCGTAGCAGCGGGTCGCAAGCCCAAGTGGCTGCGTGCCCAGATTCCCGGCGGCGAACGCTTCGAGGCCGTCAAGCGCAACGTCAACGAACATCGCCTGAGCACGGTGTGCGCCGAATCCCACTGCCCCAATATGGGGGAGTGCTGGAGCAACGGCACCGCTACCATCATGCTGATGGGTTCGGTGTGCACCCGTGCCTGCCGCTTCTGTGCCGTGGACACCGGCAACCCTGGCGGCTGGCTGGATGCCGAGGAGCCGTCCAACACCGCCAAGTCGGTGGAGCTGATGGGGCTGCGCTACGTGGTGCTGACCTCGGTGGACCGTGACGATCTCGACGATGGTGGCGCCACCCACTACGCCGCCTGCATCCAGGCCATCAAGACCAACACCCCGGAGGTGGTGGTCGAGGCGCTGACCCCCGACTTCGACGGCGTTCACTCCGCCATCGAGCGGGTCGTCGACTCGGGTCTGGAGGTGTTCGCGCAGAACGTAGAGACCGTGGAGCGCCTGACCGAGCGGGTGCGTGATCCACGTGCCGGTTACCGCAAGACGCTGGATGTACTGGCTCACGCCAAGGCTCACAACCCTCGCGTACTGACCAAGACCAGCCTTATGCTGGGCCTGGGCGAGAGTGACGAGGAGATCCTGGCCACCTTCGACGACCTGCGAGCCATCGGCGTGGATATCGTCACCCTAGGCCAGTACCTGCGCCCTACCCGCAACCACCTGCCGGTGGAGCGCTGGGTCAGTCCCGAGGAGTTCGACCGCTATCGTCGCCTGGGGCTCGAGAAGGGCTTTATGGAGGTGGCAGCGGGGCCGCTGGTGCGCTCCAGCTATCGCGCCGACCGGGTATTCGAGAAGAACAACCTGGGGCTGGCGGCGCCCGCCGAGGTGCCCGGCCAGGCGCCGGATGCCAACCGCATCGACGCAATCAACGTGGGATAACACATCCTCGCCCCAGGGCTTCCGCAGATAGTCTGGCAGTTCGGTAGCCCGGGGCTGACCTGGCGACAAACCTCCGAGGAGGCGCTGTAAATACCTCCCTGTACGCTACCTCAGCCGTCCCTGGTCCTCGGACCTCCTCTTCGGTTTGTCCCCAGCGCCCCTTGATTCCGGCAACTGCGATAGCTCTGGCCTTCGCCCCTTACGCCTCGTCGTTTTGAAGCTCCCGCCCCAGCTGCCGTGCCAGGCAACGTGCCAGGTGCTCGCCCGCCGCCTCCACTCCGGGGCACTCATCGACCAGATCGGCCAGGCGCGTCATCCGCATGCCGGCATAGCCACAGGGGTTGATGCGCTGAAAAGGTGACAGATCGCCGTCGATGTTAAGCGCTACTCCATGGAAGCTGCCACCGCGGCGAATGCGCAAGCCCAGCGAGGCGATCTTGGCCTCCCCCATGCCCGGCTGCTCTACATAGACTCCGGGAGCATCGGGGCGCGCCCGCGCCTCGACCCCATACTCGGCGAGCATGGTAATCACCGCGTCTTCCAGGGCGGTGACCAGGTCTCGCACACCCAGTCCGGCCCGGCGCACATCGATCAAGGGGTAGAGCACCACCTGGCCCGGGCCGTGGTAGGTCACCTGACCACCACGGTCGGTCTGCACAACCGGGATATCACCGGGCAACAGCAGGTGCTCAGGTTTTCCCGCCTTGCCCTGGGTAAACACGGGGTCGTGCTCGACCAGCCAGAATTGATCCGGCGTGGCGGCATCGCGCTGGTCGGTCAGCTCGCGCATCGAGCACCATACGGGCTCGTAGGGGCGGCGACCCAGGCGGTGCAGTTCGATCGGAGGATGCGCGGCTTGATCGCTCATCACACCACCATATGCACGCGGCCGGTCGCCTTGAGCTCCTCGAACAACGCCTTCAGCTGAGCTTCGCTGGTGGCGGTGATGGTGAGCCGAACCGACTGGAAGCGGCCATTGCGGCTATCGATCACCTGTACGCTGGTGGCATCGAATTCGGGGTCATGACGGCAGGTGATCTGACACACCACCGCCGCGAAGTCATCGGCGGCATCCCCGACGACCTTCACCGAGTAGTCGCACGGAAAGGTGATCTTGGGTGGCTTGCCGGAGACCGGCTGGCTGGGGCGACGCAGATCGCGCAGCGACTTGTCGTTCATGCGGGTTCCAGAGAATCGTGAATAGGCGACCATTTTACTCAAGCCCTGTCCGGGTGACCAATTAAAGGGCCTAAACGACATGGCCATCGCAGTTACCGATAGGGCAATAGTGAAAGGCGCCGGGGACAGGTCGGAGAGGGGGTCCGAGGACCAGGGATGGCCGAGGTAGCCTACAAGGAAGTACTCGTAGCGCCCCCTCGAAGGCCTGTCGCCGGAACAGCCTTGAGCGGTACTTACATCTCCTAAACGACGCGGAGCAAGCCCCCTGGGCTTGCTCCGCGTCGACTGGGCTGGGCAACACAGGTGATCAGCCGAACCAGCCACCGATCAGGTTGGAGAAGAAGCGCTGCACCTGGTCGATCAGCTTCTTGATAAAGCCACCCTCCTCGACCGTCTCCAGGGCCACCAGGGGGCGCTCGCCGACCAGTTCGGCACCCAGACGCACCTCCAGAGTGCCGACCCGATCCCCCTGCTGGACCGGCGCCTCGATATCGGCCTGGATGTCCAGCTTGGCGGTAAGCTCATCGTTTCTCGCCCGCGGCACGGTCATCACCACATCGCTGTCGACGCCGACGCGCAGCTCGTTGATCTCTCCCCCCCACACGCGCGGGGTGTTCAACACCGAGCCGCGGTCATAGAGCTTGAGGGTCTCGAAGTAGCGGAAACCATAGCTGATCAGCTTCTGGGTCTCCTGGGCCCGCGCCTCCTCGGAGTTGGCCCCCATCACCACCGAGATCAGCCGCATGTCGTCACGCTTGGCCGAGGCGACCAGGCAGTAGCCCGCCTCCTCGGTATGCCCCGTCTTGAGTCCATCGACGCTGGGGTCACGCCACAGCAGGCGGTTGCGATTGGGCTGACGGATATCGCTGTAGGTGAAGTACTTCTCGGCGTAAATCTTGTAGTGTTCCGGGTAGTCCTGAATGATGTGGCGCGAGAGCTGGGCCAGGTCGCGGGCCGTGGAGTAGTGATCTTCGGCTGGCAGGCCGGTGGCGTTGCGGAAGTTGGTATTGGTCATCCCCAGGCGGTCAGCATGCTGATTCATCAGATCCGCAAAGGGCGCCTCGCCACCGGCAAGGTACTCGGCCACGGCAACGCTGGCGTCATTGCCCGACTGGATGATGATGCCGTAGAGCAGGTCACGGATTGAGACTTCGGTGCCCACCTCGATAAACATCTTCGAGCCACCGGTGCGCCAGGCGTTCTCGCTGACCGGCACCCGATCGTCCATGCTGATGTTACCGCGATCGAGCTCACGCTCGACTAGATAGGCGGTCATCAACTTGGTGAGGCTGGCGGGCGGCAGGCGCTCGTCCGAGTTATGTTCGGCCAGGATTCGCCCACTGTCGGCATCCATCAGGATCCAGCCGCTCGCCGCCAGCTGGGGTGGCGAGGGTATCAGTGTCTGGGGCCGAGGAGCCGGGACCTCCTGTGCCACGACAGGAGCGGTGACGAACAGTGTCAGACTGGCCAGCAGCACTGCTAGCAGACGGCCACATCGTAGGGAAAACAGCTCTTTCATGGGTGACTCTCGTCAGGTCATTCTGGAAAGGGATTGGGGCCGATTACTCGGCCCCCTTGACAATAAAGCTATCGCTGAAGCCGGCACGCCGCAGCGCCTGGCGCAGTGACTCGAGCTGGTCGGGACGTGCAATGGGGCCCACCTGCACGCGATGGACCCCCGAGCCCCCGGCCACACGAACCGGCTGCGTCAGTTCGCGCTCGAGCCGGGCACGCAGGGCCTGGGCATTGGTAGCAGAGCCCAGCGCCGCCACCTGCAGATAGAGCGGGCGCTCAGTGGAGCGGCCATCCAGCGGGCGGCCTTCCGGGGGCTGATCCTGGATGTTAGACGCCTGGCCAGGCACAGAGGCCACCGGCGGAGTCGTCGCCGGCTGAGCGAGACCCTGCCGCTCATCAGCAGCGCTCTCAGTCGCCCTCTCGGTGCCGTTCTCGGCAAGCCAGCGGTCGACGTCGATGGCCTCGACTCGCACCCGGCCGGTGCCGTTGTCGAGAATGTCCAGACGCGCCGCCGCCGCATAGGAGAGGTCGATCTCGCGCTCACTGTGGAAGGGTCCACGGTCATTGACCCTGACGATCACCGAGCGGCCATTGTCCAGGCTGGTCACCCGGGCATAGGTCGGCAGCGGCAATGAGCGATGGGCCGCCGACATCTTGTACATGTCGTAGATCTCGCCATTGGACGTGGCATAGCCATGGAACTTCTTCCCATACCAGGAGGCCGTTCCCTGCTTCACGTAACCACTGGCGTCAGGCAACACATGGTAGGTCTTGCCCCACACCTCATAGGTAGGCCGGTTGCCGCCGCGCGAGTGCGGCTCATGGCGAGGCTGCGCATCGGGCACCCGGCTGACGTCCGGCGGCTCCTCGGGATAGGCATCACCCGTCATGGCATAGCGCCCTGCCTGAGACACCGTGTCGGCCTGACCCGTACCGGTCGGTTTGTGCCCACCACTGCCGGCACAGCCGGCCAGGGTGATGGCAAGGGCGATGGGCAGCCAGCGTAGCATCATCAACGCACCTCCTCGTCATCGACATCCACCGCCTGGTGCCAGCCAGCCCCGAGGTCACGGGAAGCCGCGATGGCCTCGGCCAGCTCCATTGCCGCCATGGCGTAAAGATGACTGTGGTTGTAGCGGGTAATCACATAGAAGTTGACGTCTCCCAGCACATAGCGCCAGTTGCCCTCTCCCTCCTCCAGCGCCACCGGCATCAAAAGACGCTCATCGGCCAGCGCCATGGGAACCTCGATGCCGGCCTGGCGCAGCGCATCCGCACTCACCGCGGGGCGCCGCGCCGCGCGGTTGAAGTCGATGCTCTCGGGAGGCTGCGCGGGGCCCTCGGCCGCGTACAGTACCGACTCACCGGCCTGCCAGCCGTGCTCGGCAAAGTAGTTGGCCACGCTGCCGATGGCATCCACCGGGTTGTTCCAGAGGTCGCGCAGGCCATCGTCGTCGAAGTCGACGGCATAGGCGCGATAACTGGTAGGGATGAACTGGGGATAGCCCATGGCACCGGCATAGGAGCCGAGGGGCTCCTGCGGCGGGACCTGCTGCTGGTAGGCGATCTCCAGGAAGGCCGCCAGTTCGCCACGGAAGAAGTCGCCGCGTCGCGGGTGGTGGAAGGCCAGGGTGGAAAGGGAGTCGAGCACACGATGTTTGCCGGTGATGCGTCCGTAGCGAGTCTCCACCCCGAGGATGGCGGCGATGATCTCCTCGGGAACCCCATACTCCTCCTCGGCTCGGGCGAAAGCCTCGGGGTGCGCTTTAATAAAGGCGACGCCGGCCTCGATACGCTCGTCATCCAGGAAGATCGCCCGATACTCGTCCCAGCGCAGGCGTCGCTCGGCGGCCCCCGACATGGCGTCGAGAACCTCCTGACGGTAGCTTGCCTGCTGCATGGCACTCTCCAGCCAGGCACGCTCGATTCCCTCACCGGCCAGCTCATTGACCAGCTGCCGGGCCCCGTCATGATGATCGGGAGCAAACTCCTGTGCCGCCAGTGTCGAACTGGCCAGCAAGGCGGCACAGGCCACCGTCGCCAGGCGCTTCTTCCTTCCATGAATGCATGACGACGTCATGTACGCTCTCCCGTGTCGATACCTGACCCAGCCGCGGTCAGCGAGGCAGCAGCCGGCGGTGGGCATGAATGGCCATGAGAATACCGAAACCGGCCATCAAGGTCACGCTGGAGGTGCCGCCATAGCTGACCAGCGGCAGCGGCACGCCGACCACCGGCAGGATACCGCTGACCATGCCGACGTTGACGAACACATAGATGAAGAAGGTCAGTATGATACTGCCGGCCAAGAGGCGGCCGAAGGTCTCCTGAGCCTCGGCAGCGAGCCACAGCCCCCGACAGACGATCAGCAGGTAGAGCAGCAGGAAGGCCAGCATGCCCACCAGGCCGAACTCCTCACCCAGCACCGCAACGATAAAGTCGGTATGCCGCTCGGGCAGGAACTCGAGCTGGGACTGGGTCCCTTCCAGCCAGCCCTTACCCAGTACACCACCGCTGCCGATGGCGGTGGTGGACTGGATGATGTTCCAGCCCGCCCCCAAGGGGTCGCTGTTG
Source organism: uncultured Halomonas sp. (assembly GCF_947501415.1). Lineage (GTDB taxonomy): Bacteria > Pseudomonadota > Gammaproteobacteria > Pseudomonadales > Halomonadaceae > Halomonas. The sequence continues at coordinate 97,313 of NZ_CANMVL010000002.1, forward strand.
GGTTCGAGAAAGGTCAGCACGCGCCGGCGCTGATAGTCATGCATGTTCATCCACAGAAGGGGCAGCGCCGCCGCGACCAGGGCGGCGAGCAGACCGATGATGCGCCAGGAGAGCCCCGCCAACAGCACCACAAAGACCGCCGCGATAGCCACCAGCAGCGAGGTGCCGAGATCGGGTTGCTTGGCGATCAACACCACCGGGACTCCGATGATCAACGCGCACACCGCAAGATCCCGGAGCCTGGGCGGTAGCTCACGGCGACTCAGGTAGGCGGCCACCATCAACGGCATCGCCAGCTTCATCAGCTCGGAGGGCTGGAAGCGAATCACGCCTGGAATCACCAGCCAGCGCTGGGCCCCCATGCCCATGTCCCCCACCAGCTCCACCGCTATCAGCATCGCCACACCGAGCAGATAGGCCGGCAGCGCCCAGCGCATCAGTGTCGCCGAGCTGAACTGCGCGATCACCACCATTACGCCCAGCGCCACGCAGTAGCGGACTCCCTGGGAAATCACCGTATCGATACGCTGACCACTGGCGCTGTACATCACTATCAGGCCGGCTCCCATCAGCAACAGCAGCATGCCCAGCAGCCAGGGGTCCAGATGCACCCGCTCCCAGAACCCGCGGCGGCGCGACATGCCGCTGGCCGGTGCCTTGATCGGATGTGGGCGCCAGGGGCGCGACAGCCCGCTCAGCGCCATGAGCCGGTTCCTTGCCAAACGTTCATGCCACTCCTCCCATACTACCCCTCCAGCTCTTCGCGGATCTGCTCCACATCGGGCTCCTCATCGTCCAGCAGCCAGGCATCGGTCATCGCCCGGGCCAGATGAGCGGCATGCGTACTGCCGCCACCGGCATTCTCGACGATCACCGCCACCGCGATCCGTGGCGCCTCGACCGGCGCGAAGGCCATGAACAGGGCATGGTCACGCAGCCGCTCGGCCAGCTCGTCGGCGTTATATTTCTGGTCCTGCCCCAGCGAGAAGACCTGGGCGGTGCCCGACTTGCCCCCCATGCGATACTCGAGCCCCACTCCCGTCCGCCGTGCGGTTCCCTCACGACCGGAGATCACCTTCTCCATGCCGGAGAAGACGCGATCCCACCACGCCTCATTGCCCAGATCGATATCCTGAGGCGTCTCCGCCAGGGGGGACGGTAGCGCTTCATCGCCGAGACGCATGGCCAGGCGTGGCTTGACCCACTCGCCACGATTGGCCAGCACCGCGGTAGCGGTGGCCAGCTGTAGTGGCGTGACCTGCCAATAGCCCTGGCCGATGCCCACCGACAGCGTTTCTCCCGGGTACCAGGGCTGGTTGTAACGCTCCTGCTTCCACTCCCGGGAAGGCATCAAGGCACGGCTCTCACCGAAGATGTCGTGACCGACCCGCGTGCCGAAACCGAAGCTGGTCATGTTGGCATGGATGCGGTCGATGCCCAGCTCGTGCGCCAGGGTGTAGTAGTAGGTGTTGTTGGAAACGGCGATGGAGCGTTCAAGATCGACCCGGCCATGCCCCCAGCGCAGCCAGTTTCGGTAGCGTCTCTTGTCATTGGGCAGCTGGAAATAGCCAGGGTCATAGATGGTCTGGTCGGGCGTGATCACGCCTTCAGCAAGGCCTGCCAGAGCCAGGAAGGGCTTGATGGTCGAGCCGGGAGGATAGTGACCACGAATCGCACGGTTGTAGAGCGGCAGGTCCAGGTCCTCCTGCAACCCGCGATATGAGGTCACGTCGATGCCGGTAACGAACTGGTTGGTGTCGTAGCCCGGGGCCGAGACCATCGCCAGGATGCCGCCGGTGGCGGGCTCGATGGCGACGATGGCCCCCCGCCGACCATCGAGCAGGTCAAAGGCCAGATGCTGCAACTTCTTGTCCAACGTCAGGGTCAGGTCCTTGCCGGGCGTGGGGTCGGTGCGGCCGAGTTCGCGGAGCACTCGGCCCCTGGCGTTGGTCTCCACCTTGCGCAGGCCGGACTCGCCATGCAGCTCGTCCTCGTAGAAGCGCTCGACGCCGGTCTTGCCGATAAAATGGGTCCCCGCATAGCGCCCCGCATCCAGGCGCTCGAGCTCCTCGGCATTGATGCGCCCCACATAGCCCAGGGCATGGGCCATCACCTCGGCATCGGGATAGTAGCGCAGCAGCTGTGCCTCCACCTCGACCCCGGGCAGCAGGTGGCGATTGACCGCCAGTCGTGCGATCTGCCCCTCGTCGAGGTCGCTCATCAACAGGGCGGGCTGATAGGGGCGCTGACGCTGGCGCGAGCGCACTCGGAAGGCCTCCACCTCCTCGGGCGAGAGCTCGAGAATCTCCACCAGCCGAGTCAGGGTGGCATCGAGATCCTCGGCCCGCTCACGCACCAGCGTGAGGTTGTAGGTGGGCCGGTTCTCGGCCAGCAGCTCGCCGTTGCGGTCGTAGATCAGGCCCCGAGTCGGTGGCAGTGGCTCGACTCTCACCCGATTCTTCTCGGAACGAGTGGTGTAGACCTCGTGCTGCACGATCTGAAGATAGGCCAGGCGGCCCATCAGCAGACCGGTCAGGGCAAACACCACCAGCAGCGCAAGCAGCGCACGCACCCGAAAGATGCGTAGCTCCTGCTCGGGGCTCTTGAGGTTGTGACGTGGCTTGCGCATGGAATTTCCGGTGGGCGAGTCGTCGACTCAGCGATGGTAGGGATGACCAACCATCAGCGTCCAGGCGCGATAGAGCTGTTCGGCTAGCAGGATGCGGACCAGGGGGTGAGGCAGCGTCAGCGGCGACAGCGACCAGCGCTGGTCGGCCGCGGCGGAGAGCTCCGGTGCCAGGCCATCGGGACCGCCGACCAGCAGGGCGACATCACGGCCGGCCAGGCGCCAGGCTTCGGCCTGCTCGGCCAGCCGTTCGGTGCTCCATGCCTTGCCGCCCACCTCCAGGGCGACCACATGCTCATCACCACGCAGCTTGGCCCGAATCCGCTCGGCCTCGCTCGCCATGGCGCGCGCCAGGTCGGCATTCTTGCCGCGCTGCCCGGGCGGGATCTCCTCCACCTGCAGGGAGAAGTCCCTCGGCAGCCGCTTGCGGTACTCTTCGACACCCTCGGTGACCCAGGCGGGCATGCGCGTACCCACCGCCAGCAAGCGCACCCTCATGTGCCGGAAAGCTCGCTTTCACGCTCCAGATCGCTGGGCAGGTCGGCCCAGAGTCGCTCCAAGTCATAGAGCTGGCGAGTCTCGGGCAGCATCACATGGACCACCAGGCTGCCCAGGTCGACCAGCACCCAGTCGGCACCGGCTTCACCCTCGACGCCGCGGGGCTGAAGGCCCTGCTCCTTGGCACGCTCCACGACCCGCTGAGCCAGCGCTGCCACGTGACGGGTCGAGGTACCGCTGGCGATGATCATCAGGTCAGTCACGCTGGTAAGCCGTGAAACATCCAGCTGAACAATATCCTTGGCCTTGAGTTCTTCCAGCGCGTCCACCGCCAGAGTCTTGAGAGCATCGTTATGCATAGGGTCTTCTGTAGGCTGTCGTTGAATAACCATTGTAACGCCTTGACCATCGTCTGACAGGGTTCGTTCAGTCGACTTTTCTTCTGGGTCGACCTTCCCTCACTCCTGACGATAGAGGTCGTGGGCGGTGATGCGCGCCTCCACCGCCTCGGGCAGCAGATAGCGAACGCTGAGCCCGCCGGCGAGACGCCGACGCAGCTCCGTCGCCGAGATCGCCATCCGGGAGGGCAGCCGCAGGCGGAGCAGGCCGCCGGCCGGACGCGCCATCAGGGACTCGACATCCGTACTTTCGCGCCCGGCAATCAGCTCGCGCAGTGCCACCGGCAGCGCCGCCTGATAGTCGGGGCGGTCTACCACCACCAGGTGGGCCAGCTCGAACAAGCGCTGGGGCTCATGCCACTCGGCCAGGCGCAGGAAGGCGTCATGGCCCAGCGCCATGACCAGCCGCGCCTCGCTGCCGAGCTCTTCACGCAGTGATGCCAGCGTATCGGCGCTGTAGGAGGGGCCCTCGCGCCCCAGCTCGCGGCCGTCGGCGAACAGCCCCGGCGTATCGCCGATACCCAGTCGCAACAGTGTCAGACGCTCGGCCGGTGATACGCTCGGCTCGCCACGCAGCGGCGGCGCCTTGGCAGGGATCAGGTGGACGCGATCGAGCCCCAGCGCTTCACGTAGCTCGACCGCGCTGCGCATGTGCCCCAGATGTACCGGGTCGAAGGTACCGCCCAGCATGGCGATGCGCGCCGGGCGACCGCCCTGCCCCGAGGAGTGCCACTCGCTCACTGGCGAACCTGACCGTCGCCCAGTACCACGTACTTGCGTGTCGTGAGCCCCTCGAGACCCACCGGGCCGCGGGCGTGCAGCTTGTCGGTCGAGATGCCGATCTCCGCCCCAAGGCCATACTCGAAGCCATCGGCGAAGCGGGTCGAGGCGTTGACCATCACCGAACTGGAGTCGACCTCGGCCATGAAGCGCCGTGCGAGACTCCAGGACTCGGTGACGATGGCATCGGTGTGGTGGGAACTGTAGCGCTCGATATGCGCCATGGCGGTCTCGATTCCATCGACCACGCGAATCGCCAGCACCGGAGCCAGATATTCGGTTTGCCAATCCGCCTCGTCGGCCACCGCAACTTCCGGAAGTAGCTCGCGGGTACGTTCGCACCCCCGCAGCTCGACGCCATGCTCGGCGTAGGCCGCCGCCAGCTTCGGCAACAGCGACTCGGCCAGGGGGGCATCCACCAGCAGCGTCTCCATGGTATTGCAGGTGCCGTAGCGGTGGGTCTTGGCGTTCACCGCGATCGCCAGGGCCTTGTCGGGATCCGCCGTTGCATCCAGATAGACATGGCAGACACCATCGAGGTGCTTGATCACCGGCACGCGAGCCTCACGAGAGATGCGTTCGATCAGCGACTTGCCGCCTCGTGGAATGATCACATCGACAAACTCGGGCATCGCGATCAGGCGGCCCACGGCGGCACGATCGGTGGTGGCCACCACCTGCACGGCCCCGTCGGGCAGCCCCGCAGCAGCCAGCCCCTCACGGATGCAGGCCGCAATGGCGGCATTGGAGTCACGCGCCTCGGAACCACCGCGCAGGATGGCGGCATTGCCCGACTTGAGACACAGGCTGGCCGCTTCCAGGGTGACATTGGGGCGCGACTCGTAGATGATACCGATCACCCCCAGGGGGACACGCATCTGGCCGACCTGGATACCGCTGGGACGCGCACGCAGGCCATCGATCTCACCCACCGGGTCAGGGAGCGCGGCCACCTGGCGCAACCCCTCGATCATGGCATTGACACGCTGATCGTCCAGTGCAAGTCGATCGAGCAGGGCATCGTCCAGGCCGGTCTCCCGCCCGCGCGCGAGATCACGAGCATTGGCCGACAGCACCTCCTCACGCGACGCCTCCAGACTCTCGGCCATGGCCAGCAGCGCGGCATTCTTGGGGCCGGTGGGCGTACGACGCAGGATCGCGGCGGCCTTGCGGGCCGACTGGCCGAGGCCAGTCATGTAGGCATCGATGTCGCGGATCTCCTCGGCGCCTGCAGCGGCGGCGCCGTCACGCTGGACTTGAGCTGTCATGCCAGAAAGTGTCTCCTGTGAGCGTGGCCTGAACGAACCGATACGGCGCTATACTGGCGCGCGATGGGCACGTTGCGGATTAGGGAGTCATAGTAAGCCACCATGCAGAACATGTACAAAGTCAGCCTGCTGCGTCTCAACCTGCTCCTGGCGGCGCTGCTTCCGGCACTGATGGTGCCCTATGCCCACGATCACTCGGAGGCCATGCTGCTGGGCCTGACCGCTGCCTGGCTCGCCATCAGCGCCGGCCTGGTGGAGTTCAGCCACCGTCGTCCACCGCTGATCCCCTGGCAACTCCTGCCGAGCCTGTTGCTCGGTGCCCTGCTATGGTCCTCGGCCGACCGCTACCCCTACTGGCTCTGGGCCTGGGCCGCCCTGATCATCCTGCCTCAACCGACCTGGATGGCCGTCCTCAACCTTATGCTGGCGACACTCTCCCTGGCCTGGGTGGCGCGACAGCTGCCCATCGAGCAGGCCATGATGACCGGTCTGGTGCTTATCCCGATGCTGGTACTCGGGCTCGTTCGCACGCGCCGGCTGACCCCACTGTTCGCCCAGGCCAGGGGTCGGGTCAGCCTGGTGCCGGGCGAGCGGCTCTGGCCCCGAGCCAGGCTGGCCGGTGATCTGGCCCGAGAGGAGGGTCGTGCTCAGCGCGACGGCACCCACACCGAGCTCGTGCTGGTACGAACGCGACGCCGTCATCTATGGAGTGTGGCGCAGCAACTGTGCGAGATGACCCGGGGCTTCGAGCACTGCTATCGCCTCGACAAGCGCACCCTAGGAGCGCTGCTGATCAGTCGCGACGCTACTCAGGCGGAACCACGTCGCCGACGGCTGCTTGAACACCTGAGCGAGGTGGAACGAGCGCGGGTCGTCGCTCTGCCGCATGCCCGTTCGCTCGCAGAGGAGCTGCGCGCCCTGGAACGGCAGCAACCGCCTTTCATCTCTACGCCAGGGACGACGACCAATGCTGACGCCTGATACGCCACGCCTGCTGGCGTGCCTCTTTGCACTGGGGGCCGTGCTGCTGTTTGGTCAGGCAGTGTGGTACTACCTGGTCGGTGACTACACGCGAATTCTTCTGCCGGCCCTGTTTGCACCACTGGTATTGACCGCTGCCCTGATGCGACTTGGACAGCAGGAGACGGCACGCCTATCGGCCTACCTGGTACTGGCCTGCAGCTACCTGCTGGTCGCCACCAGTCTGCCGCAGGACGATTCCCCCCCACTGCTGTGGCTGGGACTTCCCCCGATGCTGACCCTGCTGCTGCTGCCACTTGGCCAGGCCACCCTGCTCAACCTGGTGCTGGCACCGATCTGGCTGCTGCTGGCCGACCTCACCCCACCGGCCCCCCAGGCGCTGGGCTATGTGGCGCTGGTCGCTGCCGCTGGGTTAGCCCCCTGGGGCATACGCCATCATCATGCGTTATGGCTCGCCACCGATCCCCGAGACCAGGAGTGTGCCGCCCTGAAGGCAGCGCCGCTGCTCGAACGGTTGGAGAGCGAGGCGGAGCGTGCCGACCTCCTCGATCAGCGACTTGCCGTGGCCGTGCTGCACCTTCCGCAGCTGGAGATGGCCGGGGAGCAGTTCGGAGGCCTCGCTCGACAGGCACTGCTGAATGCCTTCTGCAGGACAGTGAGCGAACATAGCCGTGATCACGATCTGCTGGGACGCATCGGGGACGCCGACTTCTGGCTGGTGATGCCCGGCACCAGCGAGAACGGAGCTCTGCTGGTACGACAGCGTATCGAGGAAGCCGCGTCTGTCGCCACGCTGCACGATACCGGCGGCATTGAGATTCGTGGCGCCATCTGCTCACACCCTGCGGGGGAGCCCTTCAGGGAATTCAAGCGTCGACTGGAGACCACCACCCAGCGCCTCGCCGATTGCTGACAACCAGACGGCCTCGACAGGGATGACCTCTTGCCATGAACCTTGCTCAGCTGCTGAGCCAGCTCACGCCGTCACCGGGTGTGCTGCTGTTGATTATTGCCTGCATCGCCATGCTGGAGTCACTGGCCGTGGTGGGGGTTCTGGTGCCCGGCGTGCTGCTGATTACCGCCGCTGCCTCCATGGCCGGCCACCAGGAGCTGGCGCTGCCGGCCCCACTACTTGCCGCCTTTATCGGCGCGGTAGCGGGTGACAGCGCCAGCTTCGTACTCGGTTATACCCAGCGTGAACGCGTCACCCGGTGCTGGCCGTTCTCACGCCACCCCGAGTTTCTCGCCCGGGGGGCTCGCTTCTTCCAGCGCCAGGGGGTGCTGTCGGTGTTCCTGGGCCGCTTCGTGGGCCCCGTCAGGCCTATCGTGCCGCTAATTGCCGGCATGCTGCACATGCCTCCACGCACCTTTCTCTGGGCCAACCTGGCCTCCGCGGCACTGTGGGCACCGGCCTATGTGCTGCCAGGCTACCTCCTGGGACGGACCTGGGATCAGTTGCTCGAGGTGCCCCCGGCCCTCCACCAGCCGCTGACACTGCTGGGCGTGATGCTGCTTGCTCTGGTAGTGACGTTCTCCTGGCTACGCCACCACGCCAGCCGGGATGGCCGCGCCTATCGGTTTAGCGCCGGTCTGGCTCGGCGCCATCCGGTGCTGCGCAATCTGTGGCTGCGCCAGAGCAGCGACGGAGAGGTTCCCCTGGGCAGCCTGCTGCTGCTGATTCTGGCGTTGGGCGGCGTGTCTGGCTGGACTCTGCATGTCCTGCAACATGGCTTGCAGGGCCCGCTGCCCGTCGACCGCCAGATCCAGATGCTATTCGAGGCGATCGCCACCCCGTCCCTGGTCCTCGTCGGCCAGGGGCTGGCACGCTTCGGCGACCTGCTTGGCGTGGTGGCACTCGCCCTGCCCTGGGGCGTGTGGCTGCTGTGGCGGCGGCGTCTGGATGCCCTCTGGCACGTTACCGCGGGACTGCTCGGCATCTCACTGCTCAATGTCGTGGGCAAGGCACTGTTCGCGCGGCCGCGGCCCGATACCCCGGCCCATCTCGCCGACTCCTTTTCCTACCCCAGCGCTCACACCTCCGGCGCCGTGGTACTGTTCGGCCTGGCGGCCGCCTTCGCCGCCCGGGAGCTCGCCCCCGCCTGGCGCCACTGGGCCTACTGGGCGGCGACGCTCGCCGTGACACTGATGGCGCTTTCACGGCTGATGATCGGCGTGCACTGGTTCAGCGACCTGGTCGGCGGTGCCCTGCTGGGGTTGGTCGTCTGCGCCCTGGTGCAGCTCTCCTGGCAGGCCCGAGCACGTCCCGCCCTTGCTCCCTGCCCGTGGCTCCGGCTAGCCGTCGCTTCTCTCGGCCTGGCGGCGGCACGAATCGCCTGGTTGCCGCCTATCTGACCGGGCTTTGCCCGGAGCTGTAAGCTGGAAGCTGGAAGCTGGAAGCTGGAAGCTGGAAGCTGGAAGACAGCATGAGCCCGCCGCTATTGGGGTCAAGAGTTTTCTTCCAGCTTCAAGCTTAAGCCTGCGAAGCAGGCTCTCTTCCAGCTCCCGGACGAAGTCCTGGTTAGCCCAGCGCCAGCCATATCCCCACCCCGACCATCAGGGTGCCGGCGATACGGTTGAGCAGTCGCACGCTGCCACCGTGCGCCAGCAGACGACGCAGTCGGCTGCCGCCGGTGGCGTAGAGCAGCAGGCAGATGAACTCGATAATCAGTATCAGCGCCACCAGCACGACGAGCTGGCCGGCCAGCGGCCGTCCGGCGTCGAGAAACGGGGGCAGCAGCGCCACGAAGAAGGCCCATCCCTTGGGGTTGGCCACGGCGGTCACGAACCCTTGCATGGCCAGCTGACCGCGGCCGGCGGGCGCCACCTCCATCCCCTCCTCGGGGATCGCCATGCGCCCACGGGAGCGCCACATCATGATACCCAGGTAGGCCAGGTAGGCACCCCCGAGCCACTTGAACAGCGCAAAGAGCTCCGGTTGACGAAGCATCAAGGCCGCCACGCCAACGCCCGCCGCCGCGGCCACCACCCCCACACCGACCAGCTCCCCGGCCATCATCCACAGGCTGCGGCGAACGCCCTGCGTCATGCCCAGCACCATGGCCAGGGTCATACACATCCCGGGCGTCAGGGAGACGAGAAAGAAGGTCGGCAGGAATACCGACAGCAAACCCGGATTGATCATGCGAGAGACCTCCATGTCACGGCTGTTTCAGGCGATAAAGGGCCAAGCAACCGAGCGGGCAAGTACCGTGCGCCTAGTGGCCAGGCACCGAGTGGCCCGGCTCTCCCCAGCGCGGCATCAAGCGGTGTTCTATCCCTAGCTGGTTGAGGATGCGCGCGACGATAAAGTCGATCAGGTCGTCGATCGACTGAGGGCGGTGATAGAACCCCGGCGCGGCTGGCAACACCACCACCCCCTGGCGGGTGAGGTCGAGCATGTGCTGGAGATGGATCGCCGAAAGCGGCGCCTCGCGCGGCACCAGCACCAGGGTGCGCCTCTCCTTGAGTGCCACGTCGGCGGCCCGCTCGATCAGGTTGTTGCTCGCCCCGGTGGCCACCGCCGAGAGAGTGCCGGTCGAGCAGGGACAGATCACCATGGCCGAGGGAGCGCCGGAACCGGAGGCCACCGGGGCCATCCAGTCCTCGCGGCCGAAGCAGCGAATCTGCCCCGGCCGCGCCCCGCTGCGTTCGACGAGACTCTCGGCCAGCCGCTCGGGCCGGGCGGGCAACTCGATATCGGTCTCGGTGGCGATCACCAGATGAGCCGCCTTGGAGATCATCACCCACACCTCATGATTCGCCGCCACCAGGGCGTCGATCAAGCGCAGTCCGTACTGCGCACCGGAGGCGCCGGTCAGCGCCACCGTGACCGGCGAAGCAAACTCCTCAGCCATGAGCCGCCTCCAGTGCTGCCAGCAACTTCTCGTGAATACCGCCGAAACCGCCGTTGGACATCACCACGATCCGATCATAGGGCCTCGCCTCGGCGACCAGCGCCGATACCAGCGACTCCAGGTCCTGTTCGAGTCGCGCCGGTATCGGACTCTCCGCGATAATGGGCTCCAGGGGCCAGTCCAACCCCTCCGGTCGATACCAGAAGGCCACATCGGCGTCGGACACGCTCGCGGCCAGGCGGTCACGCAGGGTACCCAGGCGCATGGTATTGGAGCGAGGCTCGATCACCGCCAGCAGCCGACCCCGGGCGGTAGCGGCGCGTAATCCCTGTAACGTGGCAGCGATCGCCGTGGGGTGGTGGGCGAAGTCGTCGATCACCTGGATATTGGCCACCTCTCCCCGCACCTCCTGGCGTCGCCGCGGGGACTCGAAGCGCGCCAGGGCGGCGGCCCCCCGCACCAGGCTCACCCCACAGGCATGGGCAGCGGCGAGCGCTGCCTGGGCGTTGCGGGCGTTGTAGAGGCCGGTCAAGGCCCAGTCGACCACCGCATCCTCGTTGGCCTCGGCATCCTGGTGGATGACCCGAAAGCGAGAGGCGTCATCACGCTCAAGCTCGAGCCGCCAGGCGCTCGTGGGGGACTCGCCGAAGCGCACCACCGGGCTCCAGACCCCCATGCTCAGCACACGCTCCAGGGCCGGTTCACCGTCGCCTACCAACAGCACTCCTCTGCCCGGCACCGTGCGCACCAGATGGTGGAACTGACGCTCGATCGCGGCGATATCGTCAAAGATATCCGCATGATCAAACTCCAGATTGCCCAACACGGCGATACTGGGGCGGTAATGAACAAACTTGGAGCGCTTGTCGAAGAAGGCGGTGTCGTACTCGTCGGCCTCCACCACGAAGGGCGCATCCGCGGCGCCGAGGCGCGCCGAGACACCGAAGTTGCGCGGCACGCCTCCAATCAGAAACCCCGGCGCAAGCCCCGCCGACTCCAGCAGCCAGGCGACAAGGCTCGCTGTGGTGGTCTTGCCATGGGTACCCGCCACGGCGATCACCCGCCGCCCGGGCAGCACATGCTCGGCCAACCACTGGGGGCCCGAGACGTAGGGCAGACCGGCATCGAGCACCGCCTCCACTTCGGGGTTGCCCCGCGACAGCGCATTGCCGATCACCACCAAGTCGGGGCGTGGCTCAAGATTGGCGGGCGAGTACCCCTCACACAGCGCGATACCAGCCTCCTCCAGCTGGGTGCTCATGGGGGGGTAGACCCCCGCATCCGAGCCACTGACCGTGTGGCCCAGCTCGCGCGCCAACAGCGCCAGGCTGCCCATGAAGGTGCCACAGATACCAAGGATATGAAGGTGCATGGAACTCGCTCCAGCATGGGTCCGATGAGTGCGCCAGCCAAGGCGCGAGGAGAGGCGAGACTAGCATGCCCCCGACGAGCCCCTCCAGCTCTACCGGGTGCAGGCAGGGCTGTCGCAGTTACCAGAACCGAGGGGCGCTGGGGGCAAGCCGAAGAGGAGGTCCTACGCCAGGGAAGGCGTCGGTAGCGCCCAGGGAGGGGTTCACAGCGCCTCCTCGTAGGCTTGTCGCCAGACCAGCCCCGAGCTTCCGAGCTGCCAAGCTTTCTGCGATACCTCTCGGGTGCAGGGCAAGGGGGTTTCGGCTAGAATCCCCTCCACCTTCACCCTCTTCCATCCCAACAGTAGCGACGACCAGGAGCAGAATAGCCCCATGGCCCATAACGCCTTCTACGCCCAGTCCGGCGGCGTCACCGCCGTGATCAACGCCAGCGCCTGTGGCGTGATCGAGGCCTGCCGCCGTCATCCCGACCAGATCGGCAAGGTCTATGCCGGCCACAACGGCATCATTGGCGCCCTCACCGAGGAGCTGATCGACGTCAGTCGAGAGTCAGACGAGGCGATCGCCGCACTGCGCCACACACCGGGCGGCGCGTTCGGCTCCTGCCGCTACAAGCTCAAGGACATCGAGACCCACCGCGCCCAGTATGAGCGGCTGATCGAGGTGTTCCGCGCCCACGATATCCGCTACTTCTTCTACAACGGTGGCGGCGACAGTGCCGACACCTGCCTCAAGGTCTCGCAGCTCTCCGAGAAGCTCGGCTACCCGCTCACCGCGATTCACGTGCCCAAGACCGTGGACAACGACCTGCCGATCACCGACAACTCGCCGGGCTTCGGCAGCGTGGCCAAGTATATTGCCACCTCAACCCTGGAGGCCTCCCTCGACATCGCCTCCATGTGCGCGACTTCCACCAAGGTCTTCGTGCTCGAGGTGATGGGTCGCCATGCCGGCTGGATCGCCGCCGCCGGCGCCCTGGCCGGCCAGGGCGAGGGTGAGCCGCCCCACCTGGTGATCTTCCCCGAGATCGCCTTCGACCGCGAGGCGGTGATGGCTCGCGTCGACCATGCCGTCAAGACGTACGGCTACTGCGTGATCGTGGTTTCCGAGGGGGCGCGCTACGAGGATGGCACCTTCCTGGCCGATGCCGGCAACACCGACGCCTTCGGCCATCGTCAGCTGGGCGGCGTGGCGCCGACCCTGGCCGGCATGGTCAAGCAGGACCTGGGCTACAAGTATCACTGGGCGGTGGCCGATTATCTGCAGCGCGCCGCCCGCCACCTGGCCTCCGCGACCGACGTGGAGCAAGCCTACGCCGTCGGCGAGGCGGCGGTGGAACTGGCCATCGAGGGCAAGAATGCGATGATGCCGGCCATCAAGCGGGTCTCCGAGGCACCCTACCAGTGGCGCATCGAGCCGGCCCCGCTCGCCGAGATCGCCAACCGCGAGAAGTTCATGCCCCGCGACTACATCAGCGAGAATGGCTTCGGCATCACCCAAGCCTGCCGTGACTACCTGCTGCCATTGATTCAGGGCGAGGACTTCCCCCCATTCGATAACGGCCTGCCCCGGGTGGCAAAGCTTGCCAAGCACCGCGTCGAGCGCAAGCTGCCCGACTTCGAGCTTTAAATAAGGTCGCGCGATAAACCCTATCGCGCGATGCAAACCATCGCTCAATAAATTGCGCTCCTACAAGACAGTAGAGCCAGACCGTGACGTAGGAGCCCAATTTATCGGGCGATACAAGCCATCGCGTATCAGTGGTGGCGGTGGCCGCCGCTATCGCAGCAACCAGGAAAGCACCAGCAGCAACAGCAGTATCGCGGCCACCCCCTGCCAGAACTGGCCGGCATCCCGGGATCTCCTCGGGGTGCCGAGCACCTCCGGTTCGCGGTGCAGAGTTGCCAGCGGCTGGCGCAACTCACGCAGGAACTCCGACATGCGTCGATAGCGTAGCGCTCGCTGGGGATCCAGTGCCCTACGCAACGCCTCGTCGAGTGCCTGGGGGACCTCGGGGTTACGCTGCCGCGCGCTGCGATAGGCCAGCTGTTCGAGGTCGGTATGCCGCAGCAGGCGGTTGGGGGGCACCACATAAGGCAACTCACCGGTCAACAGCCAGTAGACCGTGGAGGCATAGGAGTACTGGTCACTGCGCCGACCGATCCCGTCACCCAGCGCATACTCGGGAGCGCTGTGTTCGGTGAGCCCGACCTGACGCAACAGTTCGTGGGCATCCTTGAGCCCCGCCCCGTCACGCCTCCGGCAGGCGCTGAAATCGGTCAACACCACCTTCCCATGAGGATCGATCAGCACGTTGCCGGGATGAATCAGCTGATGCAGCAGCTCCCGATGATGCAGAGCCTGCACCGCCTTGCCCAGCTGGTTGGCGATATCCAGGCGCTGGGCAAGGCTTGCCTGGGGGTGGCGTCGCGCCCAGTCGGCCAGCGTCTCGCCCTCCACATGATCCATCAGGTAGTAGAGGTAGCGCCGTGGCCGCGACGGCTCCATGATGCGCGCCACGAAGGGCGACTTGACGCGCTCCACCACCCACTGCTGCAGCAAGAAGTGCTCCAGATAGATATTGCGCAGGGAGAGTTCGGGGCTCGGCGCCTTCATCACCATCACACGCCCGCTCTGGAGGTCGCTCACCCGGTAGACACGTGACTGGGCGGTACGCGACAGCACGGCCTGCACCTCCAGCCCCTCGAGGCGGTCCCCGGGCGAGAGCTCGGGCGGAATCGGCAGTTCGCCATACACCTTCGCCGGGTTGTCCGACTGCTCCTCGGGAAGCTCATCGATACGCAGCAGCTGAAAGCAGAACTGATCGGCCCCGTAACCGCGGGACTGGGCACGCTCCACCGCCGCCTCGGCCAGCCGGTCGCAGGCGGCATGCAGATCACTGGCGTCCTGGCGGATCAACTGCACATACTCGGATGGCATCAGGGTGCCCAGCACCGCCTGGGTGGTGAACAGGAAGAGGTCCCCCTGCTTGACCGGAAAGCGGACGTAATCGATATCGATGCTGTTATCCATGCCCAGCGCACGCGAGGGGTAGCGATACCCCCCCAGGTCGGTGACATGGTCTCGCGTAAGCTGCTCGAACTCCGCCCCGCGTAGCCGGAACACCAGGGTGTCTCCCATATGGAAGAGATGGCCCTCGGTGCCGCGCAGCACCAGCGCCGACAGCGAGGTGACGTAACTGCCGTCCGTCACCTGACGACTCTGGCTATAGGTCCAGGCATTGAGCGCAAGCAGCACGCGAGTAGCCGAGGTCTTGATGTCCCAGTGGTCGGGGGTGGAGTAGTAGTCGCTCAGGAAGCTGCGCACACTGAGATCGCCAGCCTGCTTGGCCATGCTGTTGCGCTGGGTCGCATCGCTGATAAGCGCGCAGGCACCCTTGGCGTTGAGCTGAGGGGGCTCGGGTAGGCATACCGACATGGAGCTGCGGTGCCGCCGGCGATCCGGCGCCACGAAGGCCTGACCAAAACTCAATGACAGCTGCGCGGGTGACACTCGCCTCTCCTTACCCGATGAATCATGCGCGGCCATGATACACGCCGTGGCCCGGCACGGGTGCAACAGCATGACCATAATGACACCTTCTGAGCACCGAAAAGGGCGCCGGCACCTATGTCGAATTGGTATTCGGTCGGGCTGGCCCGTATAATTTTGCGGATTTTTTCTTCCAGACGACGCGCCAATATCTTCTGCCAACCACCTCTTCTACCACCCCCTTCTTTTACCAACCCAAGGAAGCGACGATGAACTTCGATAATATCCCCGCCGGCAAGGAGCTCCCGAACGACATTTATGTGGCGATCGAGATTCCGGCCAACCACGCGCCGGTCAAGTACGAGATCGACAAGGACATGAGCGCCCTGCTGGTCGACCGCTTCATGGCCACCCCGATGTTCTATCCGGCCAACTACGGCTTCATCCCGCACACCCTGGCCGACGACGGTGATGCCCTGGACGCCCTGGTGGTTACCCCTTGCCCTGTCCAGCCCGGCAGCATCATTCGCGCCCGTCCGGTAGGTATCCTCAACATGACCGACGAAGCGGGCGAGGACGCCAAGCTGGTGTGCGTGCCGCATCAAAAGCTGTCCAGCCTCTATGACGACGTTCAGGAGGTGACCGACCTGCCCGAGCTGCTGCGCCAGCAGATCGCCCACTTCTTCGAGAACTACAAGGATCTCGAGAAGGGCAAGTGGGTCAAGGTGGAGTCCTGGGAGGGCGCCGAGGCAGCCCGCAAGGCCATCGAGAAGGCATCCGACGCCTATCACAAGGCCTGATTCAGAAAGCACTCCAGACCTCTGCACTCTGCCCTCCGGGTCATGAGTGTTGAGCATAAACGCAGCGGGCCGCCCTAGAGGCGGCCCGCTGCGTTTGATGGGCATTGGAAACCCTGTCAAGTAAGCAAGTTCACTGCTCGGCAGCCTGACCCTCTTGCGTTTCCGACCCCACCTGGTCGTCCAGACTGGGCGTCTGATCTTGCTCGGCCCCCTGCTCAGTCCCCTGCTCGACCTCCTGTTGGTCGGCAGCTTCCTGCTCAGGCTGGGCGTTGCGCTCCACATCGAGTACCTCAGGTTCGCTGGCGGGTGCTTGCTGGACTGCCTCTCCGGCCACCTCCTGCTCGGCACTCTCGGCAAGACGAGTGATGATCGACTCGACCAGGTCGCGGGCCCGGCTGATGTGATGTGCCATCACCAGCGTATGATTGGCAAAGGGACCGAAACCCTGGCCGCTCATCACCACCGGGCTCCACAGGCGACGCTGGGTCATGGCAAGCTCAGCCCGCAGCCGCTCCCACTGCTCGACTACCTCAGCCGCCCCCAGCACATCGGCCTGATCACGCTGCACCCCCTCCAGCATCTGCACCAGCGCCCAACCAGTGCCGCGCGCCTCGAAGAAGACGTTGTCGACCCGATACCAGGGGGTGCCCTCGGGGAGCGCCTCGCCATCGATGGCGAGCTCCTGCAGCAACTGATGACCCCCGGCACCCGAGGCCAGTCGCAACGACAGGTCGTCGAGATCTACGCGAACATCGGCGAGCCAGCGGCGCAGCCCCGCTCCGGGCACGAAGCCTTCGGCCTCCATGCCGCTCAATGCCATCAGCTGGCGGTCCAGGGCAGTCACCGCCGACATCAGGCGATCCTCGGTGGCGGGTCGATACCAGTCGAGACCGTCGCCCGCCAAGCCGCGAACCGCCTGCTCGAGATGCTCGACCTCGCCCGGATTCATCGAGGGCAGCGCCCGCGCCAGGTTCTTGGCCTGGTTCAGCACGCCCTGCTCCCAGCTCGGCATGTTGTCCAGCCACAGACCGGGCGGGAGCCGGTCATTACGCAGATAGCCGCCAGGCTTGTCGTAGAGCGTCTCGACGATGGAGGCCAGGGTCGCGACCGTTACCACCCCTCTGGCGGCGGGCTCGCTGCCGGCATCACCGCGACGCTCCATGGGCACCCGCTCGACGCTGTGCGGCGCCGGTGTGCGACTCCACCAGATCCCGAGCGCCAGCGTCACCACCAGATAGATCACCAGCAGTGCCAGCAACGGTTTCCAGATCCACCCGTAGTCGGGCCGCTCCAGCGCTTCGATCTTCTTGCGACGCTTGGCGTCGCTGCTGCCCATCCAAGCCATGTGCAGGTTCCTTTCCTATACGAGACTTTCCCATATGAGACATGGAGCGTGCGACAACGTGGCACACCAGATACCACGCTCCTCGATGAAGACACGCCCTCCCCTTGCGTTATCCTAGCACCCGACCAGCACAAGCGGTCAGCTCGACCTTGCCCGGACTACAGGCCCCTGATGCGAAAGCCCTGCTGGATGCATCGTCACGACAGGGCACGCCTTGGAACCCCACACGGCAAGCGAGGTCTGATCGCCAGCCACACTACCAACCAAGGACAGGACTTTCGTGATCCGCATTCAACGCCTTGCTCTGACTGCCCTGCTGCTGTTGCTGCTGCCGATCGCCGCCCAGGGACAGTGGTTCTCCAACGATGACTCGGAGTTTCTGCCGGTGCTGGAGGCCTTTCAGCCCAGCGCCTGGCATGATGGCGAGATCCTCTATATCGGCATGGAGGCGGAAGAGGAGCACTATCTCTATCGCCATCAGTTCGCGGTAAAGAGCGATGCGGTAGCACTGGGTGAGCCCGATATCCCCGAAGGCACCTTCACCAGCGACGAGTTCCTCGGTGACGTCTACACATTCCGCGACAGGGTGGTCTTCGAGGTTCCCCTCGAGGAGGAGGTCAGCGGCGTGATCCCCGTCACGGTGACCTTTCAGGGCTGCGCCGATGCCGGCCTCTGCTACCCCCCGGAACATGTTGACCTGGACGCCGCCGAGCAGCAGGCACCCGCCGCCTTTGCCGGCTGGCAAGCATCGAATGCCGGCTCCGGCTCTGCCAAGGATGAAGGTGGCAACGCCTCCTCCACAGCACCCACCGCCCCCCAGAGCGAGGATGGCCGCTTTCAGGCCCTGATGGCCGAGGCCAGCCTGCCGCTGGCACTGGGACTATTCTTCCTCGCCGGCCTGGGGCTGACCTTCACGCCCTGCGTACTGCCCATGGTGCCGATCCTCTCCTCCATCATCGTCGGGCAGAACCCGAGTCGGCCGCGCGCGTTCGCCCTCTCGGCCAGCTATGTCGGGGGCATGGCACTCACCTACGCCCTGGTCGGGGTGCTGATGGGGCTGTTCGGAGCCGGGCTGAATCTCCAGGCGCAACTGCAATCCGCCCCGGTACTGATCACCTTTGCGGTACTCTTCACGATTTTCGCCCTGGCCATGTTCGGCGCCTTCGACCTGCGCCTCTCACCCCGGCTGGCCGGTCGCATCGACGCCTGTCAGGCCCGCGCCCAGCAGAGCGGCCCCGCCGGCCTGGCGCTGACCGGGGCGCTGTCGGTTCTCGTGGTATCCCCCTGTGTCACAGCTCCGCTGGCCGGCGCCCTGGTCTTCATCTCCACCACCGGTGATGCGTTGCTGGGCGGGGCCGCCCTGCTCGCCCTGGGGCTGGGCATGGGCGTTCCCCTGCTGCTGGTGGGCACCTTCGGCACCACCCTGCTGCCCCGTAGCGGTGCCTGGATGAACGGCGTCAAGATAGCCTTCGGCATCCTGCTGCTGGGGGTGGCGATCTGGCTGGTCGAACGCCTGCTGCCGGCCACGCTGGTGTTGCTGCTTTGGGCCGGCCTGGCCGTCGGCACCGCGGTGGCGCTTGGCGCCATGTCCACCAACCTTCCCCAGGGGTGGGCACGAGCACGCCAGGCCCTGGGGCTGTTGATGCTCGCCTGGGGGGTGGTGCTGGTTCTCGGTGCCGCCAGCGGCGCCAGCGACCCGCTGCGCCCCCTGGCGCCACTGACCGGCGGCGTGAACTCGTCGCCCGCTGCAGGCACCTCCGCGCCACAGGAAATCATCACGGTGGAGAGGCTCGATCAGCTACATCAGGCTCTCGCTTCGGTACCGGATGAGCAGGCCGCCTTCGTTCACTTCACTGCCGACTGGTGCATCTCCTGCAAGCAGCTCGAGCGCCGGGTCTACCCGGACCCACGGGTGGCAGAGCCGCTCTCGGAGTTCGCTCGCATCAATGTCGACGTCACCGACAGCGACGCCACCAGTCGCGAACTTCTGGAGCGTTTCGAGCTCTTCGGGCCTCCCAGCCTGCTATTCTTCCGTGCAGGCGAGGAGATCCGCGAGGCTCGCATCCTGGGCGCACCGAATGCCGGGGAGCTCACCAGCCACCTGAACAGTGTGCGTAACTGGCTCGACAGCGAAAGCGACGCCTGAACCGCTGTCTTGACCAGGGAAGCAGCGAGGAAAGGTGCCTTGAAACGCCCGTTCGAACAGCGTTTTCAACGGTACTGGACATCGCTCGGGTTTTTCGGCAAACTCCGCCGCTATCCTCTTTTCATGGTCCGTAGAGGCGGAAGAGTCGCCATCTTGCCGCGATCTAATGAAACTTGGCCCGGGTTGACAGCGCCGGGCCAACGGCCATTCACCGCACCCAACCGATCGGGACGAACGTCATGGATATCCGCAAGGTCAAGAAGCTGATCGAGCTGCTGGAAGAATCGAACATCAGCGAAATCGAGATCCAGGAGGGCGAGGAGTCGGTCCGTATCAGCCGTCATCCCAATGGTGTGAGCTGGCAGCCCAACATGCCTCAAGCCTATGCGCCTGCGGCACAGCCCGCTCCCGCCGCCGCACCGGCACCCGCCGAGAGTGCCGAGCCGGCTGCCGCCGAGGGCCCCAGCTTCCAGGGTCAGGCCATCAACTCGCCCATGGTGGGTACCTTCTACCGCTCACCGGCTCCAGGCGCCAAGGCTTTCGTCGAAGTCGGCTCCCAGGTCAAGAAGGGCGAAACGGTGTGTATCGTCGAGGCCATGAAGATGATGAACCAGATCGAGGCCGAGCGTGACGGCGTGGTCGAGGCCATCCTGGTCGAGGACGGCGAGCCGGTGGAGTATGACCAGCCTCTGGTCGTGATCGCCTGAGCCCCGCTCCCTCTCAAATAACCGATACTGGTCATTCACTCGATACTGGCGGACCCATCATGCTGGACAAGGTTCTTATTGCCAACCGCGGCGAGATCGCCCTGCGCATCCTGCGTGCCTGCAAGGAGCTGGGTATCAGAACGGTGGCGGTCCACTCCAAGGCCGACCGTGAGCTGATGCACGTGCGCCTGGCCGACGAGGTCGTGTGCATAGGGCCGGCCTCCTCGGCCCAGTCCTACCTCAACATTCCGGCACTGATCAGTGCCGCCGAGGTCACCGACAGCAGCGCCATCCACCCCGGCTACGGCTTTCTCGCCGAGAATGCCAACTTCGCCGAACAGGTGGAGCGCTCCGGCTTTACCTTCATCGGTCCCACGGCCGAGACCATCCGCCTGATGGGCGACAAGGTCAGCGCCATCGAGTCGATGAAGAAGGCTGGCGTCCCCACCGTGCCCGGCTCCGATGGCCCCCTGCCCGAGGATGACGATGGCCAGATTCTGGCCACCGCACGCCGCATCGGCTACCCGGTGATCATCAAGGCCGCTGCCGGCGGCGGTGGTCGCGGCATGCGTGTGGTACACACCGAGGCTCACCTGCTCTCGGCCGTCACCGTGACCCGCACCGAGGCCCACTCGGCCTTCGGTGACGGCACCGTCTACATGGAGAAGTTCCTCCAGAACCCGCGCCACGTGGAAGTGCAGGTGCTGGCCGACGGCCAGGGCAACGCCATCCACCTCTACGACCGCGACTGCTCACTACAGCGCCGTCATCAGAAGGTGATCGAGGAAGCGCCGGCCCCCATGCTCGACCCCACGGCCCGCGCGGAAGTGCTCGAGGCATGTCGCCAGGCGTGTATCACCATCGGCTATCGCGGCGCCGGCACCTTCGAGTTTCTCTACGAGGATGGCCAGTTCTTCTTCATCGAGATGAATACCCGCGTTCAGGTAGAGCATCCGATCACCGAGATGGTCACCGGCGTGGATATCATCAGGGAGCAGCTGCGCATCGCTTCCGGTCTGCCGCTCTCAATCCGCCAGGAGGATGTCACTCTCAACGGCCACGCCTTCGAGTGCCGCATCTGCGCCGAGGACCCGCGCACCTTCATCCCCTCCCCCGGCAAGGTGACCCTCTTTCACCCTCCGGGCGGTATCGGCGTGCGCATGGACTCTCATCTCTATACCGGCTACTCGGTGCCACCCCACTACGACTCCCTGATCGGCAAGCTGATCACCTGGGGCAGCGACCGTGAAACCGCACTGACTCGCATGCGGGTTGCCCTGGACGAGCTGCTGGTGGAAGGCATCAAGACCAACACCGATCTGCACAAGGATCTGGTGCGTGATGGCGACTTCCGAAAGGGCGGCGTCAATATCCACTATCTGGAGAAGAAGCTGGGCCTCTAACCTTCCCGGCTTCGGTATTCAGCGGGGCGGCCTCGGCCGCCCCGCTTGCGCTTCCCCCTGCTTATCGGAGATCCCATGCCCTGGCTGCAACTCAAGGCCCACGTCGCCCCGGAACAGGCCGAGACCCTCGAGGAGCTGCTGCTCGCCGAGGGTGCCACCGCCATTACCCTGCAGGACGCCCACGATGACCCCGTCTTCGAGCCCGAGCGAGGCAGCACCCCGCTGTGGCACGAGACGGTGCTTACCGGACTATACGACGACCTCGAGGGCGTCGACGCCATGCTTGAACGGGTCCAGCAGGCCTGGGCCGCCGAGCAGACCGAGGACCCCTGCCCGGAGATCTCCGTGGAGCTGCTCGCCGATCGCGACTGGGAGCGCGAGTGGATGGAGGACTTCGTGCCGCTGCAGATGGGTGAGCGGCTGTGGATCGTGCCCAGCTGGCACACGCCGCCCGAGCCCGGTGCGGTCAACCTGCATCTCGACCCGGGGCTCGCCTTCGGCACCGGCACGCACCCCACGACCGCCCTCTGCCTGGCGTGGCTTGATGCCCTCGCCATCTGCGAGACCCTGGAGGGTCAGACGGTGCTCGATATCGGTACCGGCTCAGGCATCCTGGCCATCGCCGCCCTCAAGCTAGGGGCCAGGCAGGCGGTCGCGACCGACATCGATCCCCAGGCGCTGACGGCGAGTCGCGACAACGCCGAACGTAACGGGGTGCAGGAGCAGGCCCTGCACCTCTGCTACCCCGAACAGCTCGACGACGCAGAGACATTCCCCGTGGTGGTGGCCAATATCCTCGCCGGACCACTGGTCGAGATGGCGCCGATGATTGCAGGGCATGTCGCACCCGGGGGTCGCCTGGCGCTCTCAGGCATCCTCGAGGGCCAGGCCGAACAGGTGCTGCAGGCCTATCACGAGCAGGGCCTGCGAATGGATGAACCGGTCACCCGCGAAGGGTGGGTTCGCCTGACCGGCCGCCGCCCGGCCTAGGCTCGCCTCACCACCACTTCACCCTGCCCGGCGGGGGGCGTATGATATGCCCCCCTCTAGCCTTCACTTCCCCGAGCCATGTTCGACGCCAGTCAGTCACAGCCCCGCATCGCCCACCATACGCTGCCGAATCGAACGATCCTGGCACCGATGGCCGGCGTCACCGACCGCCCGTTCCGGCAGCTGTGTCGGCAGCTGGGCGCCGGCATGGTGGTGGGCGAGATGGTCACCTCGGACCCCAGCCTGTGGCATACCCGCAAGTCACAGCTGCGCATGGACCATCGGGGCGAGCCGGGGCCGCGCAACGTGCAGATCGCCGGCGGCGATGCCGCCATGCTTGCCGAGGCCGCCCGCTTCAATGCCGACCAGGGTGCCGAGATCATCGATATCAACATGGGCTGCCCGGCCAAGAAGGTCTGCAACAAGGCCGCCGGTTCCGCCCTGCTTCGCGACGAGGCGTTGGTGGCCGAGATCCTGACGGCGGTGGTGGGGGCGGTGGATATCCCGGTCACGCTGAAGATCCGTACCGGCTGGTGTGCCGAGACCAACAACGGACTGCGGGTGGCACGCCTGGCCGAAGAGGCCGGCATCCAGGCATTGGCGGTACACGGTCGCCATCGCCAGCAGCGTTACTCCGGTTACGCCGAATACGACACCATCGCGGCCATCAAGGCGGCGGTGAAGATCCCGGTATTCGCCAATGGCGATATTGACTCCCCCGAGAAGGCCGCCGCTGTCCTCGACTATACTGGCGCTGACGCGGTTATGATCGGCCGGGGTGCCCAGGGCAACCCCTGGATCTTCCGCGAGATCGACCACTACCTGCGCCATGGGGTCTGCCTGCCCCCGCCCGGCGATGACGAACGCGCAAGCGTGCTGCGCCACCACCTGAATGCGCTGCATGACTTCTATGGCGACTTCATGGGGGTGCGCATCGCACGCAAGCACGTCGGCTGGTATCTGGCCGGCGATACCCGCCTCAACGAGGGACAGCGACGTGAACTGAAGGGACGCTTCAACCGTCTCGAAAGCCGTGCCGACCAGCATCGTTTTATCGACGACCTCTTTGGTCATGCCCCCTCGCCCGCCACTGCGCCGGACGAGCAGGGCGCGACCGCGAAAGGAATACGAGCCGCATGACCAGTCAAGCCCTTCCCTCCGACCCACAGTTTTCAACCGGTCACCCGTCGCAGGATGCCAGCACCGAGTTGTCCGCACCGGCAGGTGGCCAGCAGCCGCTGCGTGAAGCGGTTGAGCTCTCCATGCGCCGCTATTTCGCTCACCTGGATGGCGGCGAGGTTACCGGGCTCTATGCCATGGTGATGGCCGAGGTCGAGGCCCCGCTGCTCGCCTCGGTGCTTGAGCACACTCAGGGCAACCAGACCCGCGCCGCCGAGATGCTCGGCCTCAATCGCGGCACGCTGCGCAAGAAGCTCAAGCAATATGACCTGATATGACGCAGGGAGCCTCTGGCTCCCTGCGGTGCGTCTCACGACCCGCCCCCCCTTCGCATCCTCCACCCACCGCCCCAGACGTCAAGAGAGTGTCCCCATGGCCCAAGCCTCCTCCCTCCCGGTACGCCGTGCCCTGATCAGCGTTTCCGACAAGACCGGCATCGTCGACTTCGCTCGTGGACTCAGCGAGCACGGCGTCGAACTGCTCTCCACCGGTGGCACCTTCCGCCTGCTCCAGGAGAACGGTATCGCGGTCATCGAGGTGTCCGAACACACCGGCTTCCCCGAGATCATGGACGGTCGCGTCAAGACCCTGCATCCGAAGATCCACGGTGGCATCCTCGGCCGTCGTGGTCAGGACGATGCAGTGATGGCCGAGCATGACATCACGCCTATCGACATGGTGGTGGTCAATCTCTATCCCTTCGCCCAGACGGTGGCCAAGCCTGACTGCACCCTCACGGACGCCATCGAGAACATCGATATCGGCGGCCCCACCATGGTGCGTGCCTGCGCCAAGAACCACGCCCACACCAGCATCGTGGTCGATGCCGCCGACTATGCCCGGGTGCTGGGCGAGATCGCCTCCCAGGATGGCAAGGTATCGGAAGCGACCCGCTTCGACCTGGCCGTCAAGGCCTTCGAGCACACCGCGGGCTACGATGCCGCCATCGCCGACTATCTCGGCCAGCGAGTGCAGGGTGGCGAGGATGGCTTCCCGCGCACCTACAACCTGCAGTTCGAGAAGAAGCAGGCCATGCGCTACGGCGAGAACCCGCACCAGAAGGCGGCCTTCTATGTCGAGAGCGACGCCAGCGAGCCCAGCGTGGCCACCGCCGTACAGCTCAATGGCAAGGCGCTCTCGTTCAACAACGTCGCCGATACCGACGCCGCCTTCGAGTGCGTGAAGGCCTTCACCGATACCGCCTGCGTGATCGTAAAGCATGCCAACCCTTGCGGCGTGGCGGTTGGCGCCAGCGCCCTGGAAGCCTATGACAAGGCATTCGCCACCGACCCCACCAGCGCCTTCGGCGGCATCATCGCCTTCAACGTGCCACTGGACGCCGACACCGCGCGCGCCATCATCGACCGCCAGTTCGTCGAGGTGATCATCGCCCCGGGGGTCGACGACGAGGCCGCCAGCATCGTTGCCGAGAAGCAGAACGTACGTCTACTCGACGTAAGCGCCAGCTGGCCCGGCGAGCGCGGCCATGCCCACGACTTCAAGCGCGTCACGGGCGGCCTGCTGGTCCAGGACCGCGACCTCGGCATGGTCGGGCGCGACGAGCTCACCGTGGTCAGCGAGCGGGTGCCGACCGAGCAGGAACTGCGCGATCTGGCGTTCGCCTGGAAGGTGGCCAAGTACGTCAAGTCCAACGCCATCGTCTATGCCAAGGATGGCCAGACCATCGGCGTGGGAGCCGGCCAGATGAGCCGCGTCTACTCGGCCAGGATCGCCGGCATCAAGGCCGCCGACGAGGGCCTCTCGGTTCCCGGCTCGGTGATGGCCAGCGACGCCTTCTTCCCGTTCCGTGATGGCATCGATGCCGCCGCCGCCGCCGGCATCGCCGCGGTGATCCAGCCCGGCGGCTCCATGCGCGACCAGGAAGTGATCGACGCCGCCAACGAGGCCGGCATCGCCATGGTGTTTACCGGCATGCGCCACTTCAGGCACTAAGCGCCTGCGGCGGCTGTAAGCACAGCGTAAACAGCCGCCATAATCAGAAAACCCCGTCGGCCATGGCCGACGGGGTTTTCGCTTCTTACAGCTTAAGGCGCAAAGCTTACGGCTTCGGGCGAAGCCCGGTCAGCCGAGATCAATACAGAGGTACTTGGTCTCAAGGAACTCTTCCAGCCCCTGGTGGCCACCCTCGCGACCGAGTCCAGACTCCTTGACACCACCGAAGGGCGCGGCGGCGTTGGAAATCAGCCCGGTGTTGATCCCCACCATCCCGTACTCCAGGGCGTCGGCGACACGCCATACGCGACCCAGATCGCGGGAGTAGAAGTAGGCGGCGAGGCCATACTCGGTGTCATTGGCCATCTCCACGGCACTCTCTTCGTCATCGAAGGGGAACACCGCCGCCAGCGGGCCGAAGGTCTCTTCTCGAGCCACCTGCATCTGCTCGGTGGCGAAGCTGATCAGGGTCGGCGTGAAGAAGTTGCCTCCCAGCGGGTGCGGGTGGCCCCCCAGCAACAGCTCTGCCCCCTTGTCCACGGCGTCCTGGACGTGCTCGCTGACCTTGGCAACCGCCTTGTGGTCGATCAAGGGGCCGATATTGATATCGGGCTGGGTCCCATCGCCGACCTTGAGCTCGCTGTTCATGGCCACGGCAAGCTTTTCGCAGAAGGCATTGACCACGCTGGACTGTACCAAGAAGCGGTTGGTGCAGACGCAGGTCTGGCCGGCATTGCGGAACTTGGCCGCCATGGCGCCCTCTACCGCGGCGTCCAGGTCGGCATCCTCGAAGACGATGAAGGGCGCATTACCGCCCAGTTCGAGGGAGATCTTCTGGATATGCTGAGCGGCGTTGGCCATCAGGTCGCGCCCCACCTCGGTAGAGCCGGTGAAGGTGATCTTGCGCACCAGCGGCGACTCGGTCATGGCGGCGGCAATCTCGCTGGCACGGCCCGGCACCACGTTGAACACCCCGCGCGGGACACCGGCGCGCTCGGCCAGCAGGGCCAGAGCGGTGGCAGAGAACGGCGTCTGGCTGGCCGGCTTGCAGACGATGGTGCAGCCTGCGGCCAATGCCGCCCCGGCCTTGCGGGTAATCATGGCCGCCGGGAAGTTCCAGGGGGTGATGGCCCCCACCACTCCGACGGGCTGCTTGGTGACCACGATACGCTGGTTGCCCTTGGCTGGAGGGATGGTTTCGCCATAGACACGCCGGGCCTCCTCGGCGAACCAGCGCAGGAAGCTGGCCGCATAGGCGATCTCACCGGCGGCCTCCTTGAGCGGCTTGCCCTGCTCATGGGTCATGATCATTGCCAGGTCATTCTGATGCTCCAGCATCAGGTCATGCCACTTCATCAGGATATCGGCGCGCTCCAGGGCACTCAGCGCCCTCCAGGCCGGCAGCGCGGCATAAGCGGCATCAATGGCCCGCTCGGTCTCTGCACGCCCCAGGCGCGGCACATCGCCCACGGCCTCACCGGTGGCCGGGTTGATCACCTGAATCTGCTCACCGCTGTCGGCGGCCACCCAACTGCCATCGATATAGGCGAAGGGGCAGTAGAGTTGCGTTTCCTTGAGGGCTTCCATGACGTTCTCCTGCCGCATTGCGGCACTGGTCAGTTTGACCTCATGCTAAGCGCAAAGACCCCGACACTCCAAGTGACGGGGCCACCTTTTCAGGTAATCGTAGTTACCGTCAGACTGATAGTGAAAGGCGCCGGGGACAGGTCGGAGAGGGGGTCCGAGGACCAGGGATGGCCGAGGTAGCCTACAAGGAAGTACTCGTAGCGCCCCCTCGGAGGCCTGTCGCCGGAACAGCCTTGAGCGTTACTGCCATCTACGATAGCCCTGGCCACATCGATTCCCACGGCGAAATCAACGGGGCTTGCGACTCTCGGACAGGGTGATGGAAACCGAGTCGGCGAAGCGCAGGGCATGGGGCTTGTCGATCTCGACCTGGGCCGTCAACACCTGTTCGTGAGACATGATCAGGTCGAGCACCTCGCGGGTCATGCGCTCGAGCAGCAGGAAACGGTTCTCCTCGACATGGGCGATCACCTGCTTGGTGATGGTGCGGTAGTTCAGCGCCTGCTCGATATGATTGAACGCCACCGCCTTGTCGGCGCGATAGCGTATTACCGCGTTGATCACCACATCCTGGCGATTGGCAATCTCCTCCTCCTTGATGCCGATATGGGTGCGCAGGCGGAGGTTCTTGATGCGAATGGTCGCCAGACCATGGTCGAAGTGCTGGTCATCGATGGCGTGCAACGGCATGGCCGGCTCTCCTCAATAGTGCGCCAGGGAAATAGATGCGAGTCGTGGCCCCGAGACGAATCAACGCCCGTTGATCAGGGTCAGAAACTCCTGACGGGTCGCTGGATTCTCGCGGAAGCCACCGAGCATCACC
Source organism: uncultured Halomonas sp. (assembly GCF_947501415.1). Lineage (GTDB taxonomy): Bacteria > Pseudomonadota > Gammaproteobacteria > Pseudomonadales > Halomonadaceae > Halomonas. Next base: position 125,513 of record NZ_CANMVL010000002.1, read on the forward strand.
GAAGAGGTCATGCTGGAGTTCTGCTTCTCGACGCCACGCATCATCATGCAGAGGTGACGGGCCTCGACCACCACCGCCACGCCACGAGCGCCGGTCACCTCCTGCACGGCCTCGGCGATCTGGCGGGTGAGGCTCTCCTGGATCTGCATGCGCCGAGCGAACATGTCGACGATACGCGCAAACTTGGAGAGGCCCAGCACCTTGCCATCGGGCAGGTAGGCGATATGGCACTTGCCGATAAAGGGCAGCAGGTGATGCTCGCACATGGAGTAGAGCTCGATGTCCTTGACCAATACCATCTCGTCGGTCTCCGACTCGAAGACGGCGCCATTGACGATCTCCTCCAGCGACTGAAGATAGCCGTGGTTGAGAAACTGCATGGCCTTGGCGGCCCGCTTTGGCGTATCACGCAGCCCTTCCCTTTCGGGGTCCTCGCCCAGTGCAAGGATAATCTGCCGATAGTGGTTGGCGAGCTCTTCTGTCATGGGGGGCTCCGTCAAGTCGTCGCTGGTTGCCGCGTTTCATATGCAATATATATACAGAATCTTTTAGATGTAAAAGATTCTATCATCCCGAGCCTATAGTCTATCAGCCCGCCCTCCCGGTTCGGCACTTCGCCGCCACTTTCTCGCTGTCCCTGCCCCCTGCTCGGCTCGCGACATGCTGCCGCACCCCGACAAGGTCAATGAGTCGATGCATCAGGCTGTGATAGTATGCAGGTTTTCATGCTGTGCAGACCTTTCCGCGAGAGCCCGACATGACCAAGACATCCCTGCTGCTGGGCCTGCTGCTGGCCCCCTCCCTGGCCTTCGCCGCCACCCTGGAACTGCCTGCCGATGCTCGCCTGGAAGTGCAGGTTGTCGAGTCATTGAGCCTCGACCCCGACACACCCCGCCATGACGACGTCCTGCTGCGGCCGGTGGCCAACGGCAGCGGGAGCCATCAGGTGCCCGATTACTGCGTGATGGTCGGCGACGCGCAGCTCGATGGTGAGCGCATCCGCATCACCACCTCCAGCGTCACCTGTATCGATACCGAAGGCAGTGACAGCCATATCTACAGCGGCGAGATCTCCGCGGCGGCCTACGGCAGCGACGGCAAGTTCGGCATTGACGCCTGTCAGGATGGCCGCTGCGAGCTCTCTCCGGAGCACGGCTTCGAACTCCAGCTGGCCAGCGACCTGGCCATCGAGGAGCAGGAGAACCCCTCCGAGCAGATCAATATCGAACGGCGTCAGGCCGAAGGTAACGGTGTCGCCAACCCAATCCCCGCCGATCAACCCGATCCCGACGACTCGCAACCCTGATCTGCACTTCTTTTTGCAAGGGCCTGGTTTTGCAAGGGCCTGGTTTTGAAAGGGCCTGGCCTTGTCGTCCTGCGACAGGACCAGGCCCTTGGCCTTATGCCAGCCAGCGCGGCGCGCTATCCAGCGCCAGGCGCTGCTGCTCCAGCGTTCTGATATGCGACTCCCAGTAGCCATTATCGGCCACCCAGGGGAAGGCGGTCGGAAAGGCCGGATCCTCCCAGCGTGATACCAGCCAGGCACTGTAGCGCAGCAGCCGCAGGGTCCGTAACGGCTCGCTCAGGGCCAGTTCACGGCGGTCGAACTCACGCTGCTGCTCATAGCCTTCGATCACTTCCGAGAGCTGCATATGCCGCTCTTCGGGCGACTGTGCGGTGATCAGCATCCACAGGTCCTGCACTGCCGGGGCCATCAGGCAGTCGTCGAAGTCCACCAGCGCGAAGTGGTCGTCGCGGCCCAGAATATTCCCGATGTGGCAGTCACCATGGACCCGTATCTGCCGCTCCGGGCTCCAGCGATACTCCACCAGCGCCTCGTGCAGTGCCGACGTGACCCGCTCGTAGGCCTGACGCTGTCGTTGGTTCAGCCAGGGGCCGGCGAGCACCCGCTCGCGGGCATCGATCACCATCGCGTCCAGATCCAACACACCTCGCTGCTTGAAGGGGGCACGCTCCCCCACCGAATGCACGCTGCCGATCAGCTCGCCCAGGGCAAACAGATGGTCGGGATTCTCCAGCTCCGGGGCCTGGCCGGGGAGCTGTGGAAAGAGCGCAAAGCGAAACCCTTCGGCATACAGCAGGCTGCGCCCATCCTCATCACGCCACGGTGCGGCCACCGCCACGCCTGCTGACGCGAGTTCGGCGAGGAAGTCGTGCTCTTCCTGAATGCACGCGTCGCTCCAGCGCTCTGGTCGATAGAACTTCGCCACCCAGCGACGACGCTCGTCATCATGAACCAAGTAGACTCGGTTCTCGTAGCTGTTCAGCGCAAAGGGCTCACCGGGCAGCCAGAACCCCAGCGACTCGATGGCCGCCACGACCCGAGCCGGCGACAGCGTGGAGAAGGGGTGATGATCGGCGTCCATGGTCCATCCTCCAGAAAACTCCTACTCTACCAGGCCTGACTCATGTTTCCCCCAGCGGCGTGCGGGCTATCGCCCAGGCCTCGACCTCTTCGGCCCCGGCGGCCAGGCAGGCCAGGGCCAGCGCCTCCAGGGTCGCCCCGGTGGTCATGACATCGTCGAGCAGCACCACTCGAGATGGCAGGGGCCCCTCCACGCGAAATCCGCGCCGCAGGTTGGTCCGGCGCTGTTGGCGATCGAGCCCACGCTGACTGGGCGTATCTCGCAGACGAGTGCCATGACGCAACGGCACCCTCAGTCGCAAGGCCAGACGCTTCGCCAGCCACTCTGCCTGATCGAAACCTCGGCCACGGGCACGGCTGGCATGCAGTGGCACCGGTACCAGTACCTGGGGCCAGGCCCGCGCCTCCTCGGTGAGCGACGCCTCCAGCAACGCCAGCAGCACCATCCCGGCCCTCGGCGAGGCCCGAAACTTGAAGCGCCGTACCAGCCAGGCTACCTCCTCGCTATAGCGCAGTGGTACCCGAGCACGCACGAAGGCAGGAGCGCGTCGCAGGCAAGTACCACAACGGCGCGCCTGGCAGGCCCCGGGCTGTGGCTCGGCGCAGACAGGACAGGCGGGCAGATTCCAGGGCAGTGTCTCGAAGCAGTCGCGACACCAGGGCTGAGCATCGAGAGCCGGTGCTAGGCAGAAGGCACAGCGGCCCGGCAGGGCTCGACGCAGGGCGCTGTCAACCAATGATTTTGCGCGGGTTGACATCTCGAGCCCGGCCCGTAAGCTGTTCGTCAACTTTTCTATACGAACCAAGTTGACCAAAGGCGACTCCCCCCATGTCTCAAGCGTCGCAAGCCTGTACAGCCGATTCCCAGACCCTAGCCGCACCGACCGAGATACGCCACGACTGGCGTCTCGATGAGATCGAGGCCCTGTTCGCACTGCCCTTCAATGACCTGCTCTATCGTGCCCAGCAGGTACATCGCGCCCACTTCGACCCCAACGCCGTTCAGGTCTCCACCCTGCTTTCGATCAAGACCGGCGCCTGCCCCGAGGACTGCAAATACTGTCCTCAGTCCGGCCATTACAACACCGGACTTGGCAAGGAGAAGCTGTTGGAGATCGAGAGGGTCGTGGAGGAGGCCCAGGCGGCAAAGGCCGCCGGGGCCAGCCGCTTCTGCATGGGAGCGGCCTGGAAGAGCCCCCGCGAGAAGGATCTCGAGGTGGTGCTGGAGATGGTCCGCCGGGTCAAGGCGCTGGGGCTCGAGACCTGCATGACCCTGGGAATGATCGATGGCGACCAGGCCGCGCGGCTCGCCCGGGCAGGGCTCGACTACTACAACCATAACCTCGATACCTCTCCCGACTACTACGGGGAGATCATCACCACGCGAACCTACGCCGATCGTCTGGATACGCTCGCTCAGGTCCGTGAGGCAGGCATGAAGGTCTGCTCTGGGGGGATTCTGGGCATGGGTGAGGCTCCCCGCGACCGAGCCGCCCTGCTCCAGCAGCTGGTACGCCTTGAGCCGCATCCGGAGTCGGTGCCAATCAACATGTTGATCAAGGTCCCCGGCACCCCTCTGGAAGATGTCGAGGATCTCGACCCCATCGAGTTCATTCGTGCCATCGCCGTGGCGCGCATCCTGATGCCGCAAAGCCATGTGCGCCTCTCCGCGGGACGCGAGCAGATGGATGACTCGACCCAGGCCCTGGCCTTCCTGGCCGGCGCCAACTCCATCTTCTATGGTGATCGGCTGTTGACTACCGCCAATCCTCAGGCGGAGCGCGACAGGGCCCTGTTCTCCCGGCTCGGCCTGCACCCGGAGCGCAGGGAAACCTGTGCCGACGACGACTGGATTCAGGCAAGCGTGGAGGCCGACCTTGTCCAGCAGTCGGCACACCGGGCCGCCGCTCGGGTCGGCGAGCTGGCCTACGATGCGACAAGCGTTGAGCCATGACCCAGCACGACTGGACAAGCCGCCTTTCCGAACGCGCCCGCGCGTGCCGCGCTAGCGGTCTGTGGCGACACCGCACGACACGTCGGCCGACGAGTCGGCTGCGTGACTTTGCCGGCAATGACTACCTGGGCCTCTCTCGGGACCCGCGCCTGGCCGAGGCCATGGCCGAGGGAGCACGTCATTACGGAGGCGGGGCCCGAGCCTCGCACATGGTCAACGGCCACCTGGCGGTTCACGAGACCCTGGAGTGTCGTCTCGCCGAGCTCACCGGTCGGCCCCGGGCGCTGCTCTTCTCCACCGGCTACATGGCCAACCTGGGTGTGCTCCAGTCGCTCTGTGACCCGCATACCCGGGTCTTTCAGGACCGCCTCAACCACGCCTCACTGCTGGATGGCGCCAGGCTGGCCGGGGCCTGTTCGCGTCGTTTCCACCATGCCGACCTCTCCGACCTCGAGCGACTACTGGCGCGCAGCCAGGCCGACCACCCCAGGCTGGTGGTGAGCGACGGTGTCTTCAGCATGGATGGCGACATTGCCGATATTCCCGGCCTGGCGGCCACCGCTCGTCGCCACGCTGCCTGGCTGATGATCGACGATGCCCACGGCATGGGCGTGCTGGGCGAGCGAGGCGACGGCTGCGTGGGCCGCAACTACGGCGTCGATGAGGTAGCCGTGCTGGTCGGCACCTTGGGCAAGGGGCTTGGCACCGCCGGGGCCTTCGTCGCGGGGAGCGAGGCTCTGATCGAGCACCTGACCCAGTTCGCGCGCCCCTACATCTACACAACGGCTCAACCACCCGGGGTGGCGGCCGCCACCCTGGCAGCCCTGGATATCCTTGCTGAAGAGCCGGAACGGCACGCGCGTCTGCATGCCCTGATTGCCCGCTTCCGCGCGGCAGCAAGCGAGCTCGGGCTACCGCTGATGGCCAGCGCCACACCGATTCAGCCAATCGTGCTCGGCGACAACACAACGACCATGGCCTGGGCCACACGGCTCGCCGAACGTGGCATCAATGTCGGCGCCATTCGCGAGCCTACCGTGCCACGCGGGAAGGCTCGGTTGCGTATTACCCTCTCCGCCGACCACACCGACGATGATATAGACGCCCTGATCGATGCCCTTGCCGAATGCCAGAAGAGGAGTGTCATGGCCAATGGGGAACCCCTGTCATGACCCGCCTGGTGTTACTTTCCGGCTGGGGTATCGATGCGCGAGTCTGGCAGCCCCTGGCAAACCTGTGGCCTGCCGGGATCACCATCGAGACGCCAGACTGGCCGGGCTACGGGGCCCAGCCGGCCCTTGAGCATCCTGCAGACCTGGAGGCCCTTGCCGGGACGTTTATCGACGACCTCCCCCGAGACGCCGTCTGGGTTGGCTGGTCCCTGGGGGGGCTGCTGGCAACCACCCTGCTCGGCCTTGCGTCGACTGCGCTTCCCCCGCCCCGGGGGCTGATCCAGATCGGCATGGGCCCACGCTTTTGCCACCCAGAGGGGGTGACACAGCAGGAGCTTGGCCGCTTCCGCCGTGCCTTCACTCGAGACCCGAACGCGACCCTGGCACATTTTCGACGCTGGATGCTGCGCGGGGAGGCGTCTCCCCGGGACGCTTACCGACACCTTCTCGACCTGCTCGGGGAGGGCCCTCCCCCCGATTTGGCTACCCTTGCCGCCGGGCTGCAATGGCTTGCCGAGCTCGACAACAGTCGCCCCCTGGCCGAGCCACCCTGCCCGATGCGCCTCCTGTCTGGAACCGACGACCCACTGCTGCCCGCGACACGACGGCAAGATGCCGATCGCACCATCGACGGGGCCGGCCACTGCCCCATGCTGTCACGTCCAAACACCCTGGTGACGACTCTGATTGAACTCTCCCGGGAGTGCCTTGGGAGTAGGAGCGCGGCCAATCTCGAGGTGCTGCCATGAATTCACCAGCCATGAATTCACCAGACTTGACTCCCACGGTGGCATCCGGCGGCTGGCAACAGCGGGTATCCCATGCCTTTTCACGCGCCGCCGATGATTACGAGCGTCTGGCGGCGGCACAGCAGGACATGGGCGAAACCCTCTGGGCCAGGCTACCCCGGGGAGCAATGCATATCCTCGATCTCGGGTGCGGCCCGGGTAGCTGGAGCCAGCGACTGGCCGATGATTATGCACCCGACGCCCGCGTCATCGGCCTCGATATCGCCCCGGGAATGCTGGAAGTCGCCCAACGAGAGCGAGGCGACAAGGTGCACTGGGTCTGCGGTGATGCCGGCGCACTACCACTGCCCGATGCCAGCCTGGAGCTGGTGTTCTCCAACCTGGCCGTTCAATGGTGCCCCGACCTCGACGCCGTGATGGTCGAGCTGCATCGCACGCTGCGCCCCGGCGGTCGCGCCCTGATCAACACCCTCGGCCCCGAGACCCTGAGCGAAGTGGGCTACGCCTGGAAGCGGCCCGGTCGTCACGCCGCCCTGCTCGACTTTCGCAGCCCCGAACACTATCGCAAGGCCGCCTGCCTGGCGGGTTTTCGTCGCGTCGCGGTCAAGGTAAGTCGGCCAAGATTCCATTATCCCGACATGACCGCGGTAATGGCCTCCATCAAGGGCATCGGTGCCCAGGCCTCACGCCCCAGGGGCCATCTGACCCGGGCCGACCTTGTTCGCGCCTCACAACGGTTCGAAGCCCTGCGTGAACCCGAGGGGCTGCCCGTCACCTATCACCTACTGACGCTGGAGCTCGAACGCTAATATGGCCGCCTACCTTGTCACCGGCACGGATACCGACGCCGGCAAGACCCTGGTCACGTCTGGCTTGCTGGCCCTGGCACGCCGCAAGGGACTAACGACCCTGGGCCTCAAGCCCGTAGCCTCAGGCAGTGAGCCCACCGATGCGGGCCTGCGCAATACCGACGCCCTGGCATTACAGGCCTGCAGCCACCCCGCGGTGTCCTATGCCACGGTCAATCCCCACGCCTTTTCGCCGGCGATAGCGCCTCACCTCGCCGCTCGAGATGCGGGTGTCACGCTCACGCTCGACGCCTTGAGCGAGAGCATGCGCGAAAGGCTGGGCCTGGGTCGGGACCTCACCCTGCTGGAGGGCGCCGGTGGCTGGCGGGTGCCGCTGAATGCCCGGGAGGACCTCTCCGGCCTGGCAACGCAGCTGGCGCTACCGGTGATTCTGGTGGTTGGCCTCCGGCTCGGCTGCATCAGTCACGCACGATTGACGGCCGAGGCAATACGCGCCGACGGTCTGCGGCTGGCCGGCTGGGCCGGCAGCCTCGTCGATCCCGCATTCGGCAACGACGAAGGTCTTTATCGCGACAACCTGGCAACGCTGGCGAGAACGCTGGACGCCCGCTGCCTGGGTGTCGTTCCGCACCTGCCGGCCTGCGACCCGCCTGCACTGGCCGTGGCGGCTGCCGACCACCTGGAGTTGCCCGATGATCATTGACTTGTCCGTGTGCGTCCGTAAAATACCACGCCAGCCTATCCGTGCGGATGTGGTGGAATTGGTAGACACGCCAGATTTAGGTTCTGGTGCCTCAGGGCGTGGGAGTTCAAGTCTCCCCATCCGCACCAGTCTCAACCCGAGACTGCATGAATCCTAACCCCTTGAGTCAGAAAGGCTTACTGCTGTGGAAGGTGTCACACTTCGGTGCGACATTTGGAGTCTCCCATGGCCTACGGCAGCTACCTGACTCGGAGCCGACACCGGACGACCTTCTACGCCCGGATCGTGATCCCTCTCGACCTACGACACAGACTCGGGGGAAAGCGTGAGGTAAGGCAAAGTCTCGGAACCGCCTGCAAGGCCACAGCCAAGCGCCGTGCAATGAAGACCTGGCTGACCTTCCAGGATTTCTTCGATGCCTTGAGGAACGATCAGTCAGTGGACGAGCTCAAGACCGATCAGGGCGCGCTGGCCGCCCTTAATGCGCTCATACGACGCGCAAACGACCAGAACCATACCGCACCAGCACTCCGCCACACAGCGCCCTCAGAGCGCCCCACAGTCGCAAAGCCGGCTTCATGGCTCGCTCAGCCGTCGCGCGATCCCATCGACATGGCGGAAGAGGGGCTTGTCTTCCACTACATGAAGAGCGTCTACCGCGGTCAGGAGTTCGAATCCGACTCCGGGTGCCCTGAAACCGACCGGGCCGCAGTCAGAGACTTCATGGACGACATCGATCGCCGGTTTGGTCCTCCCGTCACAGAACGCGCAAAGCCGGTGGTAGAGCCCTCCGGCTCAACCACTCCGTCTCGCAAGACGTTTGCCGAGGTTGCTGACGACTACCTAGAGCAATATCGCCGCGATCGGGAATACGACGGAAGGCTAAGTGAAAGCACTCTCGACAAGGAGTCTCGGGACGCCGCTTTCTGGAAGTTCTACTTCGAAGGTCGGGATATCCACGACATCGGCATCCCTGAGTGCCGGGAAGCCGAGCAGCACTGCCGCAACTACCCGAAGAACGTCGATGCCAAGGTCGCTGCCACGATGTGCCGAACAACGCACGGTCGACCAACGACAGGCGTCCAGGCGACCAAGACGCGTCTCCTTGCCCTCAAGAAGGTCCTGGCACATGCGGTCAAATACGGTTGGATCACTTCGAATCCCGCTGACGTCATCGACACCAAGCAACGCCGAGGCGGCAGCGACATCGACAAGGTGCCATTCAGCACCGAGGAGTTACAACGCATATTCCCCGGTGCAAGCTATGGTGAGGGCTTTTTCCCCAAGGCCAACGCCAGAGAGCCCCTCTACGATGCGGCGAAGTTCTGGACACCCTTGATCGCCCTGCTGACGGGCGCACGGCTTGGCGAGATCATTCAGATGGAGCTGGGCGACATCAAGAACGAGGACGGGATCTGGTTCTTCGACATCACCACCGATACCTCCAGTGACGGCAGTGGCAAGAAGCTGAAGACGAAGAGCTCCAGGCGCCGCGTCCCCATCCACTCTATGCTGACCACCATCGGCCTGTTGGGCTACGTCGACGAGCGGAGAAAGCACCCAGCAGCCCCAATCGGGCTCTTCGACCAGTATTGCCGAGGCGCACAGCCCAAGGGCAAGAAGATCACCGAATGGTTCAAGGGTGGGCCGAATGGGGTAGACCGCAATGGCAAGCCACGCTTCAGATATGGCTACCTTGACCGTCGTGGCATCGCCTGTCGACCTGACCAACGGGGTGATCGCACGAGCATCTCGTTCCACTCGTTTCGGCATACCTTTGCCGATGTGGCACGACGCGGGAAGCTACCGGACGGCGAGACCATCCGGGACGACGACATCAGCTGGATTCTGGGTCACGCAAACGGGCCGATGACCTCTCGTTATGGCCGAGGACAGCATCTGGCGTTTCTACGCGACATCGTAGAGGCGGTGACCTACCCCGAGGTAGACCTCGGCTCTATCAGTTGGGAGTCATTCAAGAACAAGTGGGGAATCAAAGCGTGTAGCAAGTGAGAGCCACTCGCTACTCTGGGACAAGCTGATTAAACACTCAGCCGCCCACATGCACACCCAAACTGAGCCCTATACCACAACATATCGTATTTCAAGGGTGACGAACTCTATTTATCAGTTACGATTGGCATTGTAGGTTGCACCTACACAGCGAGGGCCCGGCAGATCAAGAGTGACCCGCAGAGCCCTTCAGTGTCCAACAGCAGCAGCATGCTGATTGGGAGGAGGTATCCCGAACCATGGTCGATGCGGCGTTGCCGCGCCATTGATGCACCTACCCGCTGGTTCAGATTGGCTATCTACCTACGGGGGTAACTGTAGTGCCGAAGGTCGAAACTGTAAACAGTCTCTCGGGGGCGATAGATGGTCTCCGAAGCTGCCTGAGCAGGATCGCCTGGCGCTCCCTCGCCTCCCACTGCATGTGCACTGCAACTCTAGTCGGAGGTGCTGATGCACACGACAAAGTCAGAGCTCATCGAGCTCGAGCGCCGTAAGGCAAGCGAGGCAGGCCGCGTTCTGCGTGAGTGGCAAGAAAAAATTCCGCACCTGCAACGGCAGGCGGACCTAGAAGAGGCAGGGCAGTCAGACCTGGACCTGGGAGAAGACCCCGGATAGCTCCGGACTGACTCACTCAGCTGAGTCACCGAGATCGCCATTCCCGACAGCACTATCCTCTCGGGAGGTTGCTCGCCAATCGGGTTTCGGCCCAGCTGGCGAGCTCTAACCTGCAACGATCAGAGCCGCCGAACGCCTAGGGCGCGGCTCAGGCGATCTTGACACTCACCACCCCCGATCCTATGATTCGGGCATCCACGCCCCTGGCAGTAAGCCATCCCTCCCATCCCGGGATGTGCCGAGCCCTGGGGCGTTTTCGTTTCTGGAGAACGGAACGTGCCAACAGCGATACTCGTAGACGGCGCCTACTTCATCAAGCGCTTCCGCAGGATAGAGCCCGAGAACGCCTACGATGCGAAGCGGGCGGCTGATTGTCTGCACCGCTGGGCTGTCAGTCACCTGCATGACGGCAATGGCGGCAAGGGCAAGCAACCTCGCCGAGACCTCTATCGCATCTTCTTCTACGACTGCCCTCCTCTGACCAAGAAGATGCACAACCCGATTACCAAGATGGCGATCGATTTCTCGAAGACGAATGAAGCAATCTTCCGCTCAGAACTGCACGCCGAACTCCTCGGCAAGCGGAAGCTCGCGGTGCGACTTGGTCACCTATCAGACGATGCCCAATGGACCATCAAGCCACAGGTCATCCGAGAGCTTCTGAAGGGGAAAATCAAGTTTGATGACATCGGCGAGAACGATGTTCAAATCGACATACGGCAGAAAGGTGTTGATATGAGAATCGGTGTCGACGTCACCTCCCTAACCCTGAAGAAACAGGTCGACCAGATCGTGCTGATCGCTGGTGACGCCGACTTTGTCCCCGCAGCCAAGATCGCACGCAGAGAAGGAATCGATTTCGTGCTAGACCCGATGTGGCAAACAATCCCATCGGGATTACATGAGCACATCGATGGCCTACAATCGAGATGCCCCAAGCCCAAGAAGCTCGCCGTGAAAAACTAACCAGAATGCCGGCCGAAGCCTCTCAAAGACTTCGGCCAGGCTTTACATCATGACCTGTCTTGAGCCGTCCCTTTGGCTAATTTGACAACCTCCAACATCCCCCGCTTCACAGGCTCCGAAAGCTCGGGATCTTCCCCATGAGTAGCTTGTCGCCAGCGTTCAAGAAGCTGTAGCTCATTCTTCGTCACCAGCGGCCCGACGATTGACTCAATCGCGGTCAGCTTCCCGGGCGAATACTCGCTCATCGCCACGCGGAGTAACCACACTGGGTCAAGCTGAAGTGCATTGGCGATAAGACCGATCTTCTCCAGTGGGAATTTCGTTCTACCCTTTCGCATCATCGCGATAACATTGAAATTTTCATACCCACAGGCTAATGCCAGCTTCGCATTTGAAACACCGAGCTCGCTCTGACGGCTTATGATGATTTCAGCTACACGACTTACCATGTGACACTCCATTCAGATCATGTGGAGCTCACATCGTCCATCACAACTCAGTGGCAGAACACTCAAAAAAAGTCACATTTTCGCTAATATAAGGACCCAAATGACCAACAAAAAAAGGCCAAGAGCTTCAGCAGACCGGCATTTACATACAAACACGTATGTTTTTTTAGAGATTCGCAACATCAACGGATCGTCACAGTATAAGAGCTCTTAAAACGCTCCAGAATCGCTCCTGAGACGATTCAAGCACGATCTATATGCAGACTATATTCTGCTGAATAAAATCGCGCAGAGAGCATTGCTGAGCGATATAGAGACACTCTCTCAGGGCATCAGGTCAAACCGAGACACGTTGTAAGCAAATCCGGAAAGACGGTCTCTTCCCAACCAGGCTGTCAGGCACTAATACTCCCAGACCTGAATCAGGCTCACTCCGGAACAGCTGGCAAACCGGCTACCAGATACAGTGCATATCGTATCTGGCAGCATACATCAGCCTCAGATCCGACATACCTAGCAGCTTCCTTGGAAACGAGCAAATTGACACGTGGCTCAGCGAGCTGAGACCTGCTACATCCAGCACGCTTGTTTGGCGAGACCTTGGTATACCTCTCAGAGGGCACCAGCGGCTCCCAGGAAGCCAGACGGATGTTAGACGCCATGGTGGAATCACCTAACGTCTATGCCGCTCAGGCGACGATTTTGGGGGTCCTTAACCGTAAGCGCACCAGCGCAGACGAAGTCGTGGGTGAGGGCTGCACGCCAGAAAAAGCAATTATTCCCCAGCTCGCAGAGCTGATGACCATGAGGTCAAATAGACAGCGTAGTCATGCCGAGGGTGGAGCGTAGAGGATAACTGCCACAGGTCGGAATGCCGCCAATGCCAACGCCGCCGCCAACCTGGCAAACCTTGGATATCAAAATTCGGGAAAGGCTCTGCCTGCATGCCGAGCCCATGAGCCGCGGCTGTTACCGTATATCGCTACAGGCACAATCGGGAAAGGCTCGACCTACATAGCGCTGCCGAGAGCCGAGGGCATATTGACCAGGAAGTTGGGGGTGCGCCCCAGAGGTAGTGATCGTAGGCCCGTTTCCTTGGCCACCGATGCTATGCTCCGGGCGCCCGCTATTCAGAAGTGAGATGGCTGTGGTTCACGAGTGTCAGCCTCGATACTACGCTCGCCACCTCGAATGCAAGTATAAGAACAGTAGCACTGCTCTGCCAGCCCCCAGGAGGCTGACAGAACAATGCAGGGCCGTCCTTGGCCCAATGGTATGACGCGTTACGAGACAAAGAGTCGCGATTTACTGGCGTCAGTCAAAATATAGACCACAACTGCTAGATCCGTATCAGTGAGAGCCCTGACTCGCTGTAGGACATGACCGACCGTTACGCTTGGCGAGAACCTACAGTGTTCCCCAGCTTCATACCACTACCACTCCATTAGCTATTGTCAATCCAAAGACAACATGACAAAATCACAGTGTGGAGATGTAGAGTTCCTCACGGACAGGTCGGTGACCCGTATGGCTGGGTCTGTGAGAGTAGAGGGTGCTGAACCGAAACCGTCGAACTCCAAGCGCACAGACTGCAATACCACGCTCAACGTAGCACTAGAGCGCAAAAAGCTCGTCGACGACTGGAGTAGGTTCCTCACCCGCGGGTGAAAGTGAGAGCGACATAGCCCGGCATTCCCGAGGAGTGCTCGTGATGGCAACATCCGAGTCGTCAGACGGGAGTCGCAACGATGTGGGGGGAGCCTGAAGCACTTAACCCCATAGCGTGTTTCTGACGCAGTGCGGCATGGTTATCCTGAAACCTCGGTCAAACCATAATTCCGGGGGGGCGTGAGCAGCCTGACCATGTCAACCTTTCATCCGAGGTGTGATCGGATGAGCCTTCTCCAGTGGCTGAGGACCAGAAAGACCCTGGAGTTACCGTGAAATCGTGATGCAGAGTCTCCGGGGTCTGATTACGACAGAGAACCACACCTCATCCGAGGACTTGTTCGGTAACTTCACTCTTTCAGCTCGAGGGGGTTTTAAGGTGGCAAACCTCTTATGCACAACCGCTCACCGAGCGGTTTGCATAAGGGGGAGCTTTGCCTTAAAGAAATCCTCCAAAGGAAAAACCAAAAAAAACATAATATTAGAAAAGAATAATGAGAAAATAGAGAAGTTGGACTTCTACTCCAACCTCGGCTTTTTCTGTGCATCAGTGATAGACCTCGGGTTCACAGCCTACCTCCCAGCACCTCGGAATTCCCCTGCATCAGCTGCCCCCTGACTTCAGAGACTTCACGCAGAAGCCGCAGGATTGCGCTCTATGACGCTTTTCGCCCACCGCATACCTGCCCCTAGTGGATGCTCTAAAATGCCTCTGAATGCGCACGGAGAGCGTTTTTGACGCTGAAGTTCAGCACGAGCAGCAAAGCCCTAGAAAACATCGCTTTCGCCCTGGGCAGTGCCGCCTATTCGCGTCACGTTCCTGCTAGTTACCTTATACAGGCGACTGATGACAATCAGCTGGCCCGGCGCAGTCCCTCATCAAGCCAGCCCTCCTCTCGTGCTCGACGCCAAGCCCGCTTGACCGACGGCGTGGAGATGCCGAAGTGCTGTGCGGTGCGAGTGATCGTTTCGTTGTTCTCAAAGCGCCAGAGCGCAACAGCACGGTCATCGATTGTTTTCGCTCGCCCTAGCCGACGCCCCTCTGCCCTCGCTTTCATAATGCCGGCCATCTGACGGGCCTTGATGTTGCTGCGCTCAAGCTCACCGATCGCGGCAAGCATCGTCAGCATCGCCTTGCCGATCGGCGTGCCCAGCTCGAAGCCTTCCCTTATAGATACGATCGCGACACCTTCGACACGCAGCCTCTCGACCGTCTCCAGCACGTCAACAGTATCCCTACCGAGACGATCAATCGCATAGACAATCAACGTATCCCCTTCACGGATGTAGCTCAGGAGCTGACTGAAGCCATCTCGGCGCTTTGCCTTTGTTGCTCCCGATACCGCGTCGTCGCTAAACCAGCGATCAACCTTATACCTGGACTCGATTTGATGCCGCTGCGCCGAAGTCGTCTGATCGTCGGTGCTCACGCGCAAGTAACCAATGAAAGCTCCCATCGCACTACCCCCAATCCTTATATGGCACTTTACCTCGGATCATATTATTATCGATGGATCAGTTTACACCATGCGCTAATGACCCAGAAAACCGGAAAATATCCGGCATGGATCGCAGCGTAAACCTTTCGATCCACAGCGGACAAGGTGGCGTAACAAGTTACAACCAATCACCCATAGTAACGCGTTACGCTCAGCAGCTGTTCTGATAAAGAGAAAAAAGCCGCCCTCTAGAGAAGAGCGCGGCACCTGTGACACAAGTGAAATTATAGCATGACTGAAACATCACTCACGCCTTCCACACATGCAGTTTATGCACCCCTGGAGAGCAAAAAAAAGCAGCCAAAAAATCGCACAAACGCAGAGCGCGTGCGGATTTGGGACCTGTCGAACGCTATCGGCCAGCAGCTTAGTCCAGTATCACTCCCTATAGAGTCTATGTATCTAAGAGACTGGGACCTGAAGCCTCTGCGTGTGGACTTCGACGGATACAGCATGTCGCTGGACCTCCGCTTCTACTACAAGACGCTGTTCAACCTAGTAGAGAGCACAGCTGGTTGGAAGCTGGCGTTCATCACTGTCAACTTCTCAGATGAGGTAACGAACAGGATAGCGTGTGCGGCGGCGCGTGCGGCGGCGACCTATTACGCAGACCTGATCAACAAGCGCCTTCGTAAGCGTGGCGTCGACGCTCAGTGGTTCTGCGTTCTGGAAGATCATGAAGGTAACCTCCACTCCCACTGTCTTGTCGCATACCACGAGGATGACGAGTCAGCGATCAGGGATTGCTTCAAGCAAGACAAGGCTCCGACTGCCTCTGGATACCGAGTGCAGTTCAGCTACAAGCAGCGGATCAGAACCTGGACGAAACCATCAATCAAGCGACAGGTCTTCACCAACGCTGACGGTCTCAGAAAATTCCGCCTCGCCCCTATCGACATTGGCATTGCTGACTACATGTCAAAGACACTCGACAAGCCAAGCAGATACATGGACCCCGGAAGGGGACGCATCTACGCCAGTCGGGGAATCCGAGGACAAGCCAAGAAGCTCTACACAGCGGCCAGGACCAGGCAGCAGCGCTTGAGGTCCAACAAGGTTGACCTGTCCCAACTCACACTCCACCAGTCCATGACCTACCTCTACCGTGGTTGGATACCGGCGAAGATAGATCCTGAAGACGACCTTCGCTATGAGTTGCAGGCCTCGGAGATCGACGACCTGATGGCTTGGGGGGACTTCCGAAATAGTTCGCCTGCTTATGATTGGCAATACGAAGAAGGTGATGCTGATCTCAACGACTATCTCGCAGCTCAGCGTGATCTGGCTGCTGACCCCTCGGAACGTGACTACGAGCGTGCTGTCCTTGCCGCAGAAGCTGCTTGGGACAAGGAGCTCAAGTCAGCTGAGCCCAGCGAGTATGAATACGACCAGAACGTCTCTGAGAGCATTCTCCAGGCGCGACAGCAGTGGGAGGCACAGCAGCTCTCGGAAGCTGACTACGATCGGCTCATGCTGGAAGTCGATGCGCTACATGGCCTGTATCCGCGCCACAGCCCCCTGCCTGACGATTTCGACGTAGACATGCCGGATGATGAGGCTGTGACATTTATCCGCCAGGAAGGCCTGTCAGAGCTCTGTGAGCTGATTTCAGAACACGCTGGTGAGCTCATGACCACCCCCATTGTTCCAATTTGGAACGATATAGCCTGGCAACCGTGCGCTGCTGACATGACCTCGGCGCTGACGGTAGCCGAGTCTGCTCAGCAACCAGAAAGCATCGGTGTCGCGGCCACCAGCAAAGAGGAACTGACAGCTTCCCCCACCCTCTCGTCCAGCTCGCTCCAGAACGCTCGGAAACGCCCCTGTGAGCGTCGTGGACGTCGAGGAATAGCACGACACTACTCGAACGTCAGAACGCCCCTGGGGCGCTCTCCGACGAGATATAGCGCACGACAAGTGCGACAGAGCGAGCTGACGCATCAGATCAACTTCAGTCCACCACTACTACTACTGATGCCATTGCCCGCTTGAGGCGAGTCTGGGAATGAGTGGCTTCAAGGCGACGGGATGAACGAGCTAGTTGTTGCGGCCGCAGGAGCCATCTCGGTGCTTGCGGCGTCGCGTCACCCAGATGGCTGCGATCAGCGTGCCGACCGCGAAGACGATCATCGGTGAGGCGATCAGCAGCATTTCCAAGGGGTCTCTCATAGCGCCCCCTCCTTAGACCTCAGTAGCATGCAGCCAACAGGCTTTAATAACCTTTAGAAATAAACAAGGCGATTTATGGAACACACGTATCGCCCGGAGTGTTGCACTACTTACGGCGATGAACAACGTCATGAGTCTTATGCCGACGCGTTACCCATATACCACCGGCAAGCGTCAGCAACGCCATGAAGAAGACCGGCGATCCCAACAGCAGGAACTCCATGATGTCACTCATCACCGCCCCTATCGATGACCTGACTTACCGTAGTATAGGTCCGGTCTTGCCATCACGTTGCCTTTTACCTCTCAAGCCACCTCTCATAACGCCCGGAGACGCCCTTCTGAGCGACGTAGGCGCTGAGGGATAGCGGGGCATTATACGGGCCCTATAACGCCTCTAAGGCGCATCCTAGCGCGATGCAGAGCAAGTCCCGCTCAGGCTGCCGTGAGCGGGAAGCGCTTATGCGACATTCATACCTCATATAGCCCCGGAGTGCTGTAAATAATATGCTGTATCAGCCGATCCAAGCCCGTGTTCTGAACACCCACGAAGATTCGCTTGGCATGCCCGAAAGATAAGGCGGTGCGGAACTCTTGCACGAGGTAGAATGGAAGATACACATTCACAAAAGCGCCACCCTCTGGCTCAATATCGAAATATCCGATTGAGCGGGGAGAATCAAGCTCTGGCACCCACTCGGCACCCCGCTCTATGTAGTTCGGTTTACCATTTTCGCCCCTGCGCTGCACATCAGAGACCCGCAACCTTGACCATTCGTCATCAACACCTACGCTGTGAAAATAAACTCCACACTCCATATCACTTTGCTGAAACGGAAAAACAATCTTCGCCGCGATATTGAGCTGCATGTGACTTGAGTAGAGCGGCTGATCAAGGAAGCTCCCCAAGTCTGAAGGACCTGCTGTCGCTATGATCCCTGTCGACATCCGGACATCGTATGTGCCGACTTCCAACTCATATTCCTCAAAACCCACCTCGGTTTCGCTTTCAATACGTCTACCCGTCATTCTAGCCTCCCGCATACTTTACTAATGCACAGTGTAATCGATGAGAATGCGGCGAAAGGAAAAAATTAGTGCTCCGATGCGGATCAAATTTCTTGGTTACACGCAAGACCCGAAGACAGCAGTCTCAAAGTGGCTTCGGCGCTGAGCGGGTGCAATACTGATACTAAGAGCGGATCACCTGGAGGGCGAAACGATGTGGTTTCTCGAGTTCTGTGCCAGCATCGACAAGTTCATCGGCCTGCTGGGCCGGATCGCCTTCATGCTCTTCACGCTCTCGCCGATCATCCTGTTCGTCTGGATACTCTGGTTGCTAGCGTTCTGAGCAAGTTTTCATGCTTTACCACTGAGACGCCTTCTCAATGGCCTCTGCAAGCTTTCGTAAAAAGATACGCATAGCAAGGACAGTGCAACCACGAAGCAGGGCGCCCCTAGACTTTGGCCTACCACTCACCGGCTAGGTTGAGTTAAGCAAAACGTGTAAGGTTCTCAAGGAGGCGCCAAACAAAGTCATCGTTAAAATATCGCTGATGAGCAGCGAACAAGACGCATAGGGAGGAGGCATGGGAGTCAAACTCAGGAAAACAGTAGCCGGCATGTGCATACTCGCATCCGTGATAATGCTAGACGGCGCTGTCCTCACTTCGGAGGACACCCTCGGCCTTAACATTCAAACAAAGTATGTTGCTCATGCTTTCGATGAGGCACGTTTCCAAGCCGAGCTGACTAGGATTCTCCAGAGCGATGAGATGGTCACGACCGCCCTTCGTAACTTTGACTTACCTCCTTCCCACTATGACGTCTACCACGACCACATGACGAAGCTCTGGGGCAATGATGCTGTCGTCGGCACCTTCATGGAGGAGATGATCGCTATCCTCCCTGCCTTAAATCTGGAGAACTCGGCCCAGGCTCGTGAGTTCGGCATGAACTATTCGGCGGCATGGTTTCAAGAGATGGCCATGAAGGGCTTGATGCGCCTAAACAGCAACAAGATACGCACTCACCTCAAGGTTGCCCAGGGCCTGTTCGAGAACAGCCCGCCGGAGCTTTGCCGTGCTGCCGTGTTCGACGAGCTGACCGCCCCTCAGTCAATTCGCCTGGAGGTCGGCTATCTAGTAACTCGCCCACCCTCTGAAGTTCGTAGCTATCTCGGAACACTGCGTGAGGCACTGCTCGCCGAGATCAATGACTACCCCACAGTGAAGACGGTCGGGCCGTCCCAACGGCAAATCCTCGATCAGGTGTTCGGTCAGCGATTGGCTGATGCCTTGGATGCTCACCCGAATGGCGATGAACTCTGGGTTGGGCTGGATGACCTCAATGCCGTGTCAGACCAGGCTTTGTGCGACCTGACAGCCATCACGATGCAGATCGCGGCTGATGAGCCGGGTGAAGTCGGCGACTGGATGGTGCGATACATGCTCCAATAACCTTAGCTCTAGATGCTTAGCCAGCCGGGGCAGTAGGTAACCAACACAACCAAGCACCAGGCTGGAAGTGAAATTAGCTCAAGTGGCGTGCTTGTAAAGAAAAATTATTCATCAAAGGAAGGGAGTCCTGATGTCAAATCCTGAAATTATCACAATTGCAGTAGGCGCAGTGGCATTTCTTGTGGGGGTTCTGTTTACCTACGCTGTTCAGCAGAGCCGTATCTCGCAAGTCCGGCGAGAGCAAGAGGCCCATCGCTCTGACCTGCATGAAAGAGAGCTGGAAGCGCAAGAAGCAAAGCAGGCGATGGAAGCCGTCCAGCAAAGTCTGTCTGAAGAACGTCAGCGCTCTCAAGGCTTAGCGGCATCGCTAGAGGAAGAAAAAGCTTTAAATCAGTCACTTCGACTCCAAGAAGCCACCAATACAGAGGCGCTCTCTGGGGCCAAACGTGAGCTTGAGACACAGCAAACGTCTGCCCGTCAGCAACAGGCAAGCATGCAGTCCCAGCTCGACGACGTGCGCGACGCCATGAAACAGGAGCAGTCGGCAAAGGAAGCGCTGGGAGAGGAGGTGAGCCGCCTGAAAGCCACGCTGAGCGACCGCGAGTCCAGACTCGAATCACGCGCGAAGACGCTTCAAGACACCCAGGAACGGCTTGAAGCCGCCGAGACCGAACTTCGTCAGTATCAGCAGAATGCCCAGCAGCGGATCGACGACGCACAAAAAGTCCTCGCTCAGACACGCGAAGCGCTCGGCAGCGCTCAATCTGACCTGAAGAGCACGACAGCCAACTTACAGGAAGCCAAAAACCAACGGGATGAAGCACAGAAGCACCTGCACGAAGTTCAGGAGGCTCATCATGCGCTGAAAAAGGCCCACGGTGAGCTCATGACCCGCACCGAGGAGAAAGAGGCCCAGTTCGCCCGCCAGCTCCAGTGGATGGAGGAAAGCAAGCAGCAGCTCAAGGTGGAATTTGAGAACCTCGCCAACGAGCTTTTGGACCAAAAAGGCAAGGCTTTCTCATCGCTCTCAGAGCGCAATCTCCAAGAGCTTCTTAAGCCTTTTCAAAGTGAAATCAAGGGCTTTCGTGAGAAGGTCGAGACCCTGCACACGCAAGAGACAGAACAACGTGCAAGCCTACGCACCGAACTGAAGCATCTCCAGCAGCTCAATCGCGATATCACCGACC
This sequence comes from uncultured Halomonas sp., assembly GCF_947501415.1. GTDB lineage: Bacteria > Pseudomonadota > Gammaproteobacteria > Pseudomonadales > Halomonadaceae > Halomonas. The sequence continues at coordinate 146,311 of NZ_CANMVL010000002.1, forward strand.
AGGCAGCCCAGCTCACGGAGGCGCTCAAGGGCCAGAAGAAGGTCCAGGGCAACTGGGGCGAACTGATGCTTGAGAACGTGCTGGACAGCGCCGGCCTGCGACCTGGCGAGGACTATCAACGTGAGAGGAGCTTTGACACTGAAGATGGTAAGCGTCGCCCGGATGCGGTGATCTATCTTCCGCAGGGTAGGCATATGGTCATCGACGCAAAGACATCGCTTGTCGCCTACATGGACTTTGTCAACGCCGAAGACGACCTGTCCCGCCAGCAGGCCCTGGCCAACCACGCACGAGCAGTGAGCTCTCGGATCGAAGAACTGGCGGACAAGCACTACTATGATTTGCCTGGTCTCAATTCACCCGAGGTCGTTGTCATGTTTATCCCGATGGAGTCCGCCTACATCGAGGCTCTGCGGCACGACTCGACCCTCTACCAGCGTGCTATCGAACGCAATGTGCTGGTGGCCACGCCCACTACCCTGCTCACGAGCTTGAACATCGTGAGCCAACTCTGGCGTTTTGAGAACCAGAGCCGCCACAGCGCTGAACTCGCTCGAAAGGCAGAGCGCTTTTACAACAAGCTGGCGACTTTCCTCGAGAGCATGCAGGACGTAGGCAAAAAACTTGATGGTGCGCGCACTAGCTATGACAAAGCGCTTGGGCAGTTGGTCAACGGAAAGGGCAACTTGATCAAACAGGCTACCGAATTCCAGGAGCTTGGTGTTGCGGTCAAGAAGGAGCTGCCCGCTGAGATCGTTGAACGTGCCAAGCTAGAGGTAGGCACAGCTTCAGCAGAGACTGGTCGTCTACCACAACTGGATACCGAAGTTCAAGAAAGCCAGTAATATCTTCTCCCTGATAAAGGGCAGGCAAAGCAGATGGGAAACCAGTTATATACGGGCTTGAGAAGCGTGCTCACATAGCTGAATTTTCCCATCTGATTTCGACTTGGTTGAGAACGCCGCATTGATCACAGGCGGCTTGGTCCTCGTATCGCGTCAGCGTCACGGCGAAAATATGGCCGCACCTCCCGCACCTGATGCCAGCGTTGCCGAGACGGACGAAACCGATGCCGGATGGCGCCCACGCCACCAAGATGCCCTCACAGACATCGCTTCTCGTATCCTCTACTGCGTTATCAACTTCATCAGCCGTGGACAGGTAGTCCAGCAGCCCTGCCCGCCGACACAGCCAGTCTGACGCGTCCTGGGCAAGCCGCATGGCCTTGTAGAAATACGAGAAGTCGCTAGAAAGGACTCGCAGCCAGCTCTGCAAGTAAGCCGCATGCTGTTGGCGCGGGGCCGGCAGTTGATTGAGACGTGTCGTCAGGATGGCGGCGCCAAGCTCTGCCACCAGCTCCTCAAAGGCGTATGAGTCGCCTGTGTCATCGAACTCTCGTTTCCGGTTGCAGCGAGCCGGTTGCCATGTCCAATGGATGAGTTCGTGCAACAGAGTTGCGTAGAAGTTCTCGTTGGCCGTCGAATCAGCGGTGGACTTGAACGATACCCGAGGTGGCATCGTGATGGTATCCGGGCCATACGAGTAAAATGCCCTGTCTCCGCCGAACCTGATGACGGCTCCGGATGATGCCACAATCTTTTCAGCCTCAGCGTTGGGCTGAGCGAACGCGCCCCCCTGGGCAAAGAGGTCGGGGTGCTCATGGTCGACGCCGTTGACCTCCTCATAGTTGAACACGTGATAGGTCTTGAAGCCCTGAGCGTTCTCGCTCTCGCCACCGAATACATCGGCCTGCCGGTGCATTCGCGGCCGGATCAGCCTCACGCCTTTGGCGCCACGCCGGACACGCCCACCCGCCAGGTTCCACTGACGAAGCGTCGCCCATTCACTGGACCGATAACCTCGGCGCATGCCCTCAGCCCAAAGCACAACCGCGTTCTGACCGCGAAACTTCTTGCCGGTCACGCCATTGAAGGGTTCAGGCAGCCCCTTGTGCCAAGGCATTTCCCAGCGACCAGCACCTTGTTTGATCTGCTGAATCAGGTGCTCGGCAATGTCAGCGTGAAGCACTGCACACTCCGTTTACTGGCGTATTCACGAGGCAGCTTATTGCTATTAACACGTTACCAACCACGTTATACCAGCATCCAGAAGACTCCAATTTATTATTCGAATATCATCTTCTACCTAGCCCTGGGCTACCACCTCTAACAATCCTCACCCCCCTATTGGCCAGACCAGATTTCACATTACCTTTGGCAACCTTCAACTTTCTCTCGACCTCATAAATCTTAATCATCGTATTATTTCTCGACACTTCACTTTTACAACTTGACAACTTCTTCTTAAGCACACTCAACTGGGATAGCAACCGCTCCACATCCGACATCCCTTTTTTACCTCGTCTATTTATAGACATTACGCTTACCTCATTGAATTTAGACTATTGCTTTTCGGCAAGTCGCCCCGTTGTATTATCTATCCGATACTGTGCAATCGTCCCATCCACGATCCGTCGAACGACCTCCCTAGCCGTATCCAGCTCCACGTCGAACCACTCACGCGGTCGATAGGTGCCTCCATCGCGGCTGTGCAGCAACACGTTGACGCGCTGGTGATGCAGCATGGCGTGGACCAGACGCTCGAAGCGGCGCGGGTCGAGGTTGTAGCACTCGAAAGTCGTCACGATTTGCACAGGTGCTTCCAGATAAGTCTGCTGACGTTCAGCTCCGGCGATACGCTGCTCCACCTCCTTCTCGGTGTAGCCAATCTTGTAGAGGTTACGGATGCCTCGAAGCGCCGGGTCCTGGCTCAGGGAGCGCAGGATGTAGATCAGGCCGGTGCGCTTGTCGTGGTGGGTGATGCCCTGCATGGCATCGAAGGTGCTGTCACGACGAAGGATGCGGCGGCCAAGCTCATCCTTGTAGAGGGCTCTAGCCAGAGAACGCAGCAGCAGATTGGACTCTGTGCCGTTGTCGAACACCACCCGCAGACGAGGGTTGTAACGCCCCTGCTCGCCCTCGTCGTCTCCTACCTCATCCACCAGGCATGTCATTCCGTAGACGATGAAGGCATCGCCCTTGTCGATCTGAGACTCTTTCTCGAAGGGGACGGCTTCAGCATCACCCTTTCGCAGCTCGTCCCTAAGCTCATCAAACAGGCTCTCGAAGCGATAGAAGTCATCACAGGGTGTGCGCTGGGCAATATCATCTGGCATGTCCCGGCTGGTGGTCTCGGGCACATGGGTCAGGTCGAAGATTGACTCGACGCTCTCATCGCCGCCGCTCAGCAAGCCAAAAGGGTCGCTTGCCCAGATGTCGTCTAACGAGGTGACGCTATCGGGGGAGAGAGCCGTCTTCTCGGGTGAAGGCGAGGTGGGCTCGGGTCCAGGGCTACTACCCTCCTCTCCAGCTCTCACGGTCGTTACAAGCTGCTCATCACGCGCATCATTACCCACTTCAGAATCGCCCGAAGAGCCCCCCAGGAGGCCGAGCGTATCCCAGTCAGCCAATCCCTCAACCTTAGCGGGATCGCTTCTCAGAGCGGCTAACTGGACGGCTAGCGTGGCTTCAGTAAGGTCACTGGCGTCTACTTGCGGTTCGCGACCCTGCTCATTCACAAAAGCCTCGATGCCCTGGAGGGTCGCCACCAATCGCTGATCGGCACTCGGCGCCGATGACCTGGGCGGGGCCACCTTCAGGAGACCCAGCTCGTCGGGCTCGGCGAAGATGTCATCCAGCGTGCGGCGCTTGGGCGGTTCTCGACGAGTGCGGATCATGCCGACGCCCCCCTCATCCGCTCACGTTTCTTCTTCTGGATATAGGCCAGCGCCTCGGCGTAGCGCACCTCCATGTGGTCATCACTATGAACCGATGGTGCGCGTCCATGCTTCTCGGCAAACTCCTGAATCTTCGGCCACAGCACCACCGCCTCTTCCTCGGTCATCTGGGTGCGGTTGCCGACCACGGTGTCCTGGATGGTCTTGAGCACAGGCGCCGTCAGCGCCTTGGAAAGGATCTCGTAGGCGCCCTGGAAGGGGTTGATCTGGTTGATCAGGTCGATGTTGAGGTGCTCGATGTTGACGAACTTCTCGCCGATCTTGAGGAACTGTCGATTGCCCTTGGGCTCACCATCATTGCCGTCATCGCCGAGATCGCGGCCATCAGGTGCAGCACCTGGATCGACCGGCACGCCGTTCTCATCAGTGCCGTAGACCTGGTTGGGCTCATGGATCACGGCACCCTCAGGCAGGTCTTCCTCGTTGAACAGGCCGCCCGTGGAGCGCGCACCCATGGTGGTCAACACCGTCTCCCGCAGCACCTCGCGCTCGTTCTCGTCGAGGTCGGGGTGCAGCCGCTCGATGACCTTGGGCAGCTCTACCTCGTTGATGACCTCGGGCTCAGTGGTATCCGTCACCGCCGCAGAGGCTACCTCGGGCTTCTGGAGCAGCGCGGCGATGATGTCCTCCTGCCCACCGGACTCCAGGATGCCCATCACTTTGTCGGAGACCGGCGCTTGGATATCTTCGATGATCACGGTGCCCGGTTCGGCCTTCTCGCCTTCACGCATACGGGAGCGCGGCTTGAACGACACGCTGGGGGCCAACACCTGCTCCATCAGCAGCGAGACAGTTATGGCCTTGAGCAGATTGTTGACGCTCACCTTCACATCATCGTCGTCGGCATCGGGCTGGGCGATCAGGTTGGTGAACTGTGCGTGGGTCTTGCCTTCGCTATCACGAGTCGCACGCCCAATGATCTGGACGATCTCGGTCATCGAGTTGCGGTAGCCGATGGTCAGCACATGCTCACAGAAGGGCCAGTCGAAGCCCTCCTTGGCCATGCCCAGGGCGATGATGATGTCGACGTCTTCGGGCTTGGTGACGTTGCGCAGGTATTCCTGCACGTCGCGACGAATAGGCGTATCAGTGACGAGATCGGCGACCTTCAGCAGCTTACCGCTGGGGTGACGCACGGTGACGATACCCGTTCGGCTATCCTGCACCTCCACATCGCCCAGGGCGTCGAGCAAATGGTCGACCTCGCCGTATTTGTCCTTGGTGCTCTCACCGCTGTTCACGTTGGGAATGTGAACGATGGTCTTCTTGCTGGCGTCCAGAACCTCACGGATCGCGTCGATATAGCGCCCTTGATAGAAGTGATACCCGATCCCCAAGGACTTCAGATAACGGTATCCGTTGAGCTGCTCGTAGTAGGTGTAGGTCACCTTGTCGAAGCGGGCTTCATCGTCAGGCAGGAGGATCGGAGCGGCATCGCCACGGAAATAGCTGCCGGTCATGGCGACGATATGCGCATTAGAGCCCCGCATCAGATCGTCGATCAGTCCGCCGAGTCTATTGCTTTCATCGACCGACACATGGTGGAACTCGTCGATAGCCACCAAGCAGTCATCGAAGTCCGACGACTTCAGCTTGGCAAAGGCGTAGCGCAGGGTAGCGTGGGTGCAAACCAGGGTGCGGTCGTTGGGGTCGGCCAGGAAGCGAATGAAAGCATCCACCTTGCCACTGTCATTGCCTGCTCGACACAAGTCATTGCGGTCATCAACATGCCAGTCCCAGTCGAAGCCGTGCGACGTGAGATCGGTGTCCTTGAACGACGCCCCGATAGACATCTCAGGCACCGCCACGATGGCCTTGCGAAGCCCCAGGCGGTTGAGCTTGTGGAGGGCCAGGAACATCAGCGCCCGCGACTTGCCGGATGCCGGAGGCGCCTTGAGCAGCAGATACTGGCTGTCGCGCTTCTCGTAGGCTCGCGCCTGCATCTCGCGCATCCCCAGCGCGTTGCTGGTGGCGCTCTTACCCGTGCGCTCGTATTCGACCTTGATCAGTTCCGCCATGCCTTAGCCCTCCGTGGTGGTGGCTTTGCGGGGTTTCTTGTTTCCTCCAACCTTGGCCGCCTTCTCGGCCTCGATCAACTCCTCGTAGCGGGCCAGCAGATACTCCTGACGCTCGGCGGTATCGCGGAACGGACGGTCGCGGTAGAGCCTCTCCACGGCCCGATCCAGCGCCTGATGGGCCTCCAGCAGGTTCTCGGGCATCTTGTCAGGGTCGTAGAGCTGCGCCATGGTCTTGTCGGGATGTGCGGCACGGGCAAGGATCACTGAACGGCCCAGCTGCTCGATCTCCTGACGCTGTCGCTCGGAGGCATCGGGCCAGGGGAAAGTATTGTAGACAAGTCTTGCTGAGTATCTGTAATCACTCTTCAGCTTGCTGCCAACAAGGCGCATCCAGTCCATGTGAAGCTCGGTCGACAAAACCCCAAACTCATACAAGGTGCCGCCCGGGACAATATTAACAAGATTACTTGCAATTACGCTATTATCAAAAAAACCATTGGGCACATACTTTCTTCTAGAGCTAGTCGTATAGGGGACCAAAATATATCCACCCTCCTCAGGATGAGATATAAACCAGAACAAATGCGGCGTAGAAGCTGACTTCCTAGCCCCCTCTCCCTTACTATTAAGCCGCATATCCCTTACTGCTTCAACTCTGGACCTGATATCAGGAATCTCACTCACTTCCTCGACATCATGACCTCTCAACCAAAGGCACCACCGCTCTCTACCTTTCAGATATTCCTCCGACCCAACAAACTGCAATATATACTTCTCTACCCGGGGGTCTCTTTTAATTAAAACTTCTTTCTCATCAGTGGTGAGTATCAGATTCCCGCCGTCTGTGGGCTTGTTCCCTGAAAGCATAGGGGGACAGTTTCTCACCAACGGGAAAGACCTTCCAGAAACTACTGTATCGTCGCCCTCCAACAAATATGGAGATATATTGCCAACATTTAATACTCTCCACTCCTCTCCCACTTTCTTATATATTTTTCTTTTCCCATACATTTTAGTCAACGACACAATTGAAACATGGACAGCAGCGTTGCTACTGGCGTTATTCTTCCAGGGAAAAGATTGATAGGCGAAATTTATTTTTACACCAAGTGCGAGGACACTTGGCCACAGCATAGCAACCTGCTCACCTTGAAAAACCGAGTTTGTTGCAACAAAAGAAACCTCAGCCCCTGATGAAACATAACCCGCCCCCTTCCAAATAAAGCAGGCTACGTAATCCAGCCTCCGATAAGACTTAAATGATGAGAAAACATAGTCCATATCTGAATTTTGATCTTCAGATCGATAATTGGAACCTCGAAACGGAGGATTCCCACAAACATAAACCTCATCATCTTCATTTATAGGGCATAGTCGCGTCCAATCGATGCGGAGCCCATTACCCAACACTAGGTTACCCGAATCCTTAAGTGGTAACAGTGGTTCTGAATGCCCAAACTCAGAAGAAAACAACACATTCATCTGGTGCTCAGCCAGCCACAACGAGAGCTGCGCCACCTCATGCGCAAAGTCGTCGATCTCGATGCCGTAGAACTGACTGAGCCGAATCCCACTCATGAACATCTCTTGCTGGCCGGAGACCTCCTGTAGCGCCCGGAACACTGCCATCTCCAGGCGGCGCAACTCCTTGTAGGAGATGATCAGGAAGTTACCTGACCCCATCGCAGGATCGAATACGCGAATCCGCGTCAGGCGCTCCAGCAGCGCTTCCAGCTTCTTCCGACTCCCCTTCGACTTATGCAGCTCGGCATAGAGCTTGTCGAGGAACAGCGGGCGGATCACCTTCATGATGTTCGGCACAGAGGTATAGTGCTGTCCCAGGGCGTCACGGCTCTCCTCGTCCACGACCGCCTGGAACATCGAGCCGAAGATGTCGGGGTTCACCGCTTCCCAGGCGAGCTGACCGCACTCGATCATCATCCGCCGGCCCTTGCCACGAATATCGGGCACAGGAAGGGTGTCCCGAAACAGGCCACCGTTGACGTAGGGGAACTGAGCAACGTGGGTAGGCAAATCAGCCGGTCGCTCATCCTCGGGCTGATTCATCACGCGGAATAGCTGGGCCAGCAGATCAGGCAGCCCCTCCCCGTTCTCACCGCTGGCCTCGGTGATGACCTTAGTGAAGGCGTTCTTCGGGAAGATCCCGGTATCCTCGGCGAAGTAGCAGAACAGCAGACGGGTCAGGAAGACGTTGAGCGCGTGCAGCTGCTCCGGCGTGCTGAACTCGTTGACCTCCTTCAGACGATCGAACAGCCGCCCCATCTTGGCCGCCGCCTTGAGGTCAGCAGACGCCTCCTCGAAGTGCTTAGTGCGCTCCAGACCCGCCATCGGGGCAAAGAAGAGGTATTGGGTGGCCAGCTCGCCGAAGCCGACCTCCAGACGCTCATCGGTCTTGGTGTCCAGCGCCGTCAGCTCGCGAAAGTCCGTCACCACCAGGAAGCGGCACTTGTGCCGGGCAGGCTCATCCTCGTCGGCCAGCACCTGCAACGCCTCGTGGATGCTTTCGCCCTGGCGCACCGGCATGAAGTAGAGCCAGTTCTTGAGCGCAACGTGGCCCTCCTCCTTGCGGCTAGCTACGTTGCGCTGTCCACCGTTGCGGACCTGGGTGATGGTGGCCTTGGGGAAGCCATAGGCGTCGAGGAAGGCGTAGATGAACTCACCGCTGTCGGCATCAGGCCGGGTGGCAGCGGTGAGAATTTCCATACAGTAGGTCTGATCGAATGCCATGAGGTGCGTGCTCCCTGCGTGCTGGCTCCGTTGGAGCTCTACAAATCGTTATCCTGTGAGCCTACTCAGCAGACTAACGAAAGTCACTCATGCAGGGGGTGTAGTCAGCAGCAGGAAGTCGCTACGCGAACGCCGCCAGTCTTTTGGCAAGGCCGTTCACTGTAAACCAGAGGTGAATCGAAAAGATTACAGCTTGCCGATGCGGTGAACCGCCGCTAAGATGAGGCTCACCAACCCACTCACTGTTGGGTGTCACACTTCCCACACACGGGGTTAGTGAACACTAACCCTCAAGCTACTGATTAAAGAGGTTTTCATGGTGCCGGTTGGCGTAGTGAGTTCAAGTCTCCCCATCCGCACCATCTTCTCCCCCAGTAGTCCCCCAAGCATCCAACGCCAACACCCCCGTCATCTCCAACGAGATGTACGGAGTTTCCGCGTGTCTGTCGTTCCTCTTCACAACGTTCCCGACCATAACGGCCCTGGATCCTGCTGATGTCTAGCTCACTCGACTCACCCCCCGTCTGGCACCCCTATGCCCATCTCAAGACCCAGCAACCGGCACCCAAGGTAGTCGGCGGCGAAGGCCCGAGCTTCCGGCTGGAGAGCGGCGAGACCCTGCTCGACGCCACCTGCTCCTGGTGGTGCATGATTCATGGCTATCGCCACCCGCGACTGGTCAAGGCCATCCAGCAGCAGGCCGATACGCTCTGTCATGTGATGCTCGGAGGCCTGACCCACGATCCCGCCGACCGCCTGGCACGCGAGCTGGTACGCATCACCCCCAGGGGGCTCAACCATGTGTTCTTCTCCGACAGTGGCTCGGTAGGCATGGAGGTGGCCATGAAGATGGCCATTCAGTTCCATCAGCTGCGCGGCAGGAGCGGTAAACACCGAATGCTCTCACTGATGAAGGCCTACCACGGCGACACCGCAGGCTGCATGGCGGTGTGCGATCCCGAAGAGGGCATGCACTCCCTTTTCGCCGGCTACCTACCCCGCCACCACTTCGCCCCGGCACCAGAGGCCCCCTTCGATGCCGACCCCGAAGCGGTAGCGGCGGACCTGGCCGCCCTGCGCAACGTACTGGAACATCATCACCAGGAGATCGCCGCCCTCCTGGTTGAACCACTGCTGCAGGCCGCTGGCGGGCTGAACATGACCTCGCCGCATTACCTTCGTGGGGCTCGAGAGTTATGCGACGAGTTCGACGTGCTGCTGATATTCGATGAAGTGGCCACGGGCTTCGGTCGCACCGGCCGAATGTTCGCCGCCGACCACGCCGACGTCACCCCGGACATGATGGTGCTATCAAAGGGACTCACGGGAGGCTATCTGGGCCATGCGGCGACACTGGCCACCACCCGAGTGCATGACACCTTCGTGGGCGACTCGCCCGAACACGCCTTCATGCATGGCCCCACCTTCATGGGCAACCCGCTGGCCTGCGCGGTCGCGCTGGAAAGCCTGGCAGTATTCGAAGAGGAGGATTATATGGGGCGTATCGCTCTCCTCAGCGATGTGCTGCGCCAGGAACTGCTCGAGGACATGCGCCTGACCGAACACCCAGCGGTAGCGGATGTACGCGTACTCGGCGCCACCGCGGTGATTGAGACTCACGACGCAGCCGCCCTGGACGGCGTAGCGGACTGGGCGCGTGAACAGGGCATCTGGCTGCGCCCCATCGGCCGCTGGCTCTACACCATGCCCGCCTATGTCACTTCGGAGGCACAAATCCGACAGATTACCGAAGTCATGAAGGGCTGGTTCAGATAGACTCTGCGTACGACGGAACCGACGCGAGATCAACAAGATGAAGAAGGCGCTGATCGCTCTGACCGCCAGTCTCAGCCTGGCCGCCCATGCCGCTGCCCCGATGTCCGATGATGACAGCGACCTCCCGGAATGGGCCGAGAAACGTATCGGCCCCTTCCATGCCACCATGACCGACTGGGTCGACGGCACATCGCGCAGCATCGATGGGTTCTTCGGTACCACCGATGCCCTGACGGTGGACTCCGACTCCTACCTGCGCATCAGCCAGGAAAACGCCTGGAAGGAGGGCGAGGCGTTCGACCATGACCTGAGCGCCCGCTTTCGCCTCGATCTGCCCACCACCGAGGAGCGCCTGCGCCTGATCATCGAGAGCGAGCCGGATGAAACGCGCGGCACTCTCGGCGAACAGGAGTCTGCACTGACCGATAACCAGGCCAACAGCATCGAGGATGTGCTGGTGGGACTACGCCACCTGGGGAAGGGAGACAGGACCCGGGAGTGGGATACCGAGCTCGGCGCCGGGATCAAGGTTCGCCTGCCTCTCGACCCCTATGCCCGCATCACCACCCAGCGGCTCTGGACCCTAAATGACGGACCCTGGAAGCTGCATAGCGATAACCGTTTCTCCTGGTTCAACAAGGACGGCTACTCGGCGCGCACCCGCTGGGATCTCGGCCGTCCGATAGATGAGAAGCGCCATCTGCGCTTCATCAGTAACGCCCAGTGGCGCGAAGAGGTCGACACCCTGGAGTTCAGTCAGGCCGCCGAGCTGAACCAGCGCATCAATAGTCGCAGCGTACTGCGCTACTCCGCCGTGGTGCTGGGCGAAAGCCTCTCCCATACCACCATCGAGGACAGCTATCTGCAGCTGCGCTTTCGTCGCGATATCCACAAGGGCTTCACCTTCCTGGACATCGCGCCCTCCCTGCACTTCCCCCGCGACGTGGACTACGAGCACCGCTGGGCACTCACCCTGCGCCTGGAGATGTACTTCCGCCGCTTTATCGACAGAGTCACACTGTAACAAGATACCTCGGCGCCAACGCCAACGAATCAGCGCGCCGGCACGAAGACAGGGGCTCCATCGATCTCCGCACTCGCCAGCCGCTGACCGTACAGGCGCTCCAGCGCCTCGGGAACCAGCATCTCCTGCGCCGGGCCCCAGCACGCTCGTCCATCCGGGTAGAGCAGCAACAGATGGTCGCACCAGCGTGCGGCCAGGTTGAGATCATGCAGGCACATCATCACCGCACGCCCTTCACCGGCCAGCTCGTTAAGCAGGGCCATTACCGCCGTCTGATGATGCAGGTCGAGATGATTGGTGGGCTCATCGGCGAGCCAGATCGCCGGTGCCTGGGTCAATACCGTGGCGATGGCCAGTCGCTGACGCTCGCCCCCCGAAAGGGTGCTCACCAGGCGCTCGCCCAGATGGGCCACATCGAGTCGTTCGAGCGCCGCCTCGGCCAGGCGGAGATCCTCGCCATCCTCCATCTGCCAGGGCGAAAGCCAGGGATGGCGGCCGATCAGCGCCGTTTCGAGCACCGTGGAGGGAAAGCCGTCGTGGCGCTCCTGAAACACCAGCCCCAGCCGCCTGGCCACCTCACGACGACGCAGCGAGGCAAGCGGCGCCTCTCCCAGAAGCACCTCACCGGCGCGAGGCGGGCGCAGCCCCGCCAGGGTATGCAGCAAAGTGGTCTTGCCGGCACCATTGGGCCCCAGCACGCCCCAGACCTGCCCCGGCTCGACCCGGAGGTCAAGAGCCTCACCGTCGGTGCGCCCTGGCACATCGATCACCAGATGGCGGGCCACCAGCGGCGGTGTCACTGGATCAACCATCAGGAGCCTCGATAGAGCAGGTAGAGGAAGGTGGGAACGCCGAGCAGCGCGGTGATCACCCCCACCGGCAGCTGCTCCGGCGCAATCACGGTGCGGGCAAGGGTATCGGCGACCAGCAACAGGGTGCCCCCGGCCAGCGCACAGGCGGGCAGGATCAGGCGCTGATCATTACCCAGCGCCAGACGCAGCATATGCGGCACGACCAGACCCACGAAGCCGATGCTGCCGGCACCGGTCACCGCCGCCGCCGTCAACAGGCTTGCCGTCAGAAAGAGCCCCCACTCAAGGCGTCGCACCGCCACCCCCAGGGCGGCGGCCTGCAAGGGGCCCCGCGCCAAGACATTAAGGTGGCGCCCCAGGGGCACCACCAGCAGGCAAGCGCCCAGCAGCAGCGTCAACAGCGGCCAGGGTGAGCCGGCATGAGCGAGATCACCCATTAGCCAGTAGAGCATCCCGGGCAGGCGTTCGACGGGGCTGACCGAGAGCATCAGTGTGATCACCGCCCCCCAACCGGCCGCCACCACCACGCCGGTCAGCAGTAACCTTGAAGGTGTCCAGCCGCCACGACCATGGGCCAGGCCGAACACCAGCAGAGTCGAGATCAGGGCCCCCACGAAGGCGGAGCCCGAGATCAACAGTCCTCCCACGCCCACCAGCATGGCCATCAGCGCCCCCACCGCGGCTCCTCCGGAGAGCCCCAGCACATAAGGATCGGCGAGAGGGTTGCGTAGCAGCACCTGCATCAGCGCCCCGGCCACGGCGAGCAGCCCGCCCACCGCAAAGGCGGCAAGCGAGCGAGGCAGGCGCAACTCGAGGATCAAGGTGCGCGCGAGCCCTTCGCCACGCCCGCTCAGGGCCGCCAGAACGTCGCCAGGCGGTAGCGTTACGCTACCCAGCGCCACGGAAAGCACCAGTGCCGCCAGTGCGGCGAGAGTCAGCAATGCCAGGGGGCGAAGCAGCGCGATCACTTCTCCCCCTCTCGCCGTGCCCGAGCCCGATCTAACTGATCACAGACCATGCTGGCGCCTTCCAGGAGACGGGGCGTCGGGCGCTGGATCAGCGAGGGCGGTACGAAGAAGAGATTGTCCTGGGCAACCGCCGTCAGTGATGGATAGCCTCGCCAATGTGCCAGCCAGTCTCGGTTATCCTCCCCCCTGCCACCGGCGAGGATCACCTCGGGGTTCGCCGCCAGTAGCGCCTCCTCATCGAGACGAGGTGCCAGGCGCTCGAGGTCGCCGAAGACATTGATACCACCACACAGCCGCAGCACCTGACCGATCCAGTGCCTGTTGTTGATGGTCATCAGCGGCTGGTCCCACACCTGATAAAAGACCGAGACCGGCTTGGCCTGGGCATACCGCTCGGCCAGCGAAGCCATCTCCCGGCGGAAACGCTCGGCCTCTGCCTCGCCCGCCTCCTGGATATCGGCGAAGCGGGCCAACTGCTCGATCGTGGCACTTATTTCGTCGAAGTTGCGTGGCTCGATATAGAACACCGCCATGCCCAACGCCTCCAGGCGCTCGAGCTGTTCGGCGGGATTGCCGGTGACCCAGCCAATCACCAGGTCCGGGGTGAGCGCCAGCAGGCGCTCCAGATCGAGGCGGCCATGACTGCCGACTCGAGGAATCTTGAGGGCCTCGGGCGGATAGTCGCTGTACTCGACCGCCGCAACCACCCGCTCACCCGCGCCGGCGGCGAAGGCGAGCTCGGTGGCACCCGGTGACAGCGCGGCGATGCGCGAGGCGGGCCGCTCCAGGCACACCTCGCGATCCAGGGCATCGACCGCGCATATGTCGGCCCGGGCCTGGGCCGCCGCCAGGGGCAGCAGCGCAAGGCCGGCCAACACAAGACCGGCCAACAATAGCCGAGAAAGCCGTCTCGTGATCACGGCCCGAAGTGCACGCTCAGGAAGGCCGCACGGCCGGCGTTGATATAGTTAAACGGTATACTCTCCCAAGTGACCGGATCAAAATCTGCTCCTTGAGCAGTAACGACCTCCTTATCCAGAGCGTTTTCGAGGGTCAGGCGTGCCGACCACATCGGTGCAAACTCCCAGCCGGCACGCAGATTGACGATACCGTAGCCAGGCAGACGAGCATCGTTGCCGGCGTCGTTATAACGGTGATTTTGTGCAATCCAGGAGCCGCCCAGTGACCAATCGCCCAGCTCGCGATCGACGTCGAAACGCAGGCTCTGGGTAGCCCGCCGCGGCAACCGGTCGCCGCTATCACGATCTTCGGGATCGGTATAGGTGAGTGCCGCCTGCAGGATCCAGTTACCCATTTCCGTACCAGCCGCAAGCTCCGCGCCACGAATCCGAGCCTTGTCGACATTGAACGGCCGGTAATTGACATCCAACGCAATCAGCTCATCGACGTTAGTCTGATAGGCGGCGAGATCCCAGAACCAGGCGTCATATTGCCCACGAAATCCGAGCTCAATAGTCTCGGAAGTCTCAGCTTCCAGATTCGGATTACTCGAGCTGGCAGGAGGGTAATAGAGATCGTTGAAGGTGGGGGCACGAAAGGCGGTGCCATAACTGGCACGCAGCGTATGCTGATCATCGAGAGCATAACCCAGCGCCAGACTGCCAGTCACCTCATCGCCGTAGGCCTCGTTATCATCATGACGCAAGCTGGCTTGAACGGCCAGAGGCGAAAAATCCATAAGACCCTGGGCAAAGACAGCCTTGTTATCACGGCTATCGACCAGATAGTCAGTGGTACCCGACACCTTGTCTTCACTATACTCAGCGCCGAGAATCAATTGGTGTGATGACAAATTTAGACTGTTTTCCCAGCGCGCCGTCTGCGTTCGTGTATTGATGATAGATGGGTAGTCAGTATTGAAGGTATCGAGCTCATCACGCGATTCGCTCAACGTCAGTCGACTTTCCCATTGCTCGGTGACTGGCAGCTCGCCATAGAGTCCAGTGACCTGTTGAACATAGTCGCTCTCGCCACCATCAAACTCGGTATTGCCTCGGGCCCGCAGTGTCAGGATGCCTACCTCGGCACCATTCTCATAGGTGTGAGAGAGCCGCACCAGGCCACTGGTATTGTCATAACCCTTGTCATCACCATCGCGGCGCACCGGGGCTCCCTCGGTATCGAAACGGCTGGCACCAAAGTAATAACGAGTACCGCCATCGGCGCCGGAGAGGCTGGCACTGTAACGCTGGGTATCGAAGGAGCCGCCGCCGAAGGAGATGCGCGGTGTCACCTCGCCCTCTTCACCCTCGGGCGTAAACAGCTGAATCACCCCACCCATGGCATCGGCGCCATACAGACTGCCGCGGGGACCGCGCACGATCTCGGCACGCTCGAACATGCGCGGATCAAGAAATTCCCAGGCCGGTGCCCCGGTTGTCGCCGAACGCAGGCGAATACCGTCGATCATCAGCAGGCTTTGGTTGCTGGAGGTGCCGCGAATGGAGACGCTGCTACCCTTGCCGAAGCTGCCATAGGAACTAACATCCACCCCCGGCTGGCCGCGGAAGAGATCGGTCAAGCTGGTGGGGTCCTGTCGGCGTAAGGTGGCCTCATCCAGCAGCGTCACCGAGGCGAGGCTCTCGTCGGCGGTGCGCGGCGCCAGAGCTGCTGTAACCACCATGGGGTTGAGCACCAGAGTCTCGCCGGTATCGGCGTTCTGGGTGTCTACGGCCTGCACGGCCAAGGGGAGTGCGGCCAGTGCGAAGGTCGCCAGGCCACGGGTTGCGTGTGTCGTGTTCATCTCTATCCCTTGCTCACCGTACTCACCCGCACGGTGTCATACTGCTTTTTTAGGGCCGGTGCAGAGGGACGGAAGGAAGGGAGACGGCGTGGATGCGTGCGGTCGAGGCCCTGCCTGTTGACCACCCTCCGCGGTCCGGCATGCGCTCTCGGGCCGGTCTCCGGGCTGACGAGCGAGGGGCTGGCGTGATGCCAACGACCCTGCAGAACCGCCGCCTTCCCATGCCGATGGGCACAGTGGCATACCCTTGAAGGTAGTGGCGGTTCTTGACTCGATCACCGTTGCGGGGGCAGCGTCGGAATGGACCGACTTCCCGTTTACCTGGCGGCATTCACTCCGCCAGCACCTGAGAGTGCGCGTAAGCTACCAATCCCCATCAGAAGCGTCAACGCGGGGGCGGCGCCTTGGAGGATAATCGCAGTTACCACCAGACTGATAGTGAAAGGCGCCGGGGACAGGCCGGAGAGGGGGTCCGAGGACCAGGGGTGAGGAGCACTGCTCCGAACGGGCTGGCCATGGATGGCCAGCACCGGACCTGCAAGCGAAGCGGGACGCGAGAGCGCCGCAGGGCCGAGGTAGCCTACAAGGAAGTACTCGTAGCGCCCCCTCGGAGGCCTGTCGCCGGAACAGCCTTGAACGTTACCGCCATCGGCGACGCCTTGGTCGCTACTCTCCGCTGTCCAGTCGCCTGGCCAGGCCATGTCGCACATACCACACCGCCGAGCAGCGTGACGCGACCTCCTGGACCAACCAGCCGTTGAGATCCCGCAGCCGGCGAGCTTCGGGCGCCATGGGCACGATGCCGCGCCCCATCTCATCAAGAATCAGTACAACCTCCAGCCCCCGGGTTTCCAGCGCCACCAGTGCCTCCAGCATGGCACGCCAGCCTTGCCGTACACCGTCGTCGCCATCTTCGGCCAGGGCGGTAGTGAGCCAGCCGGCCCAGCCGGTGACCACCAGAACAGACCCTGGTGAGAGATCGTAGGGCCTGGCACCTACGGTCTGCCCCAGCGCCAGCCGCTCCCAGTGCGCCGCCGGAAAGCGCTTGCTGACTAGTTCGCGTCGCCCTGAACAGGCACCGCCGATGAAGCACTGCATCGCCAGCCTCCCTCATGATGGATAAACGTGAAGTGACGCCCCTGGGCCTGGCCCACCACGCCCTCCCAGAAGTCGACGGCCTCCAGACGACGGCGCAGCTCGCGAATCACGCCGCCGTGGCTGACCGCCAACACGCGCTGTCGATCACCCGCCTGTGCAAGTACACCCTCTAGCCAGGCAGAGAGCCTGCTCCAGAGTGCATCGGACGACTCACCGCCGGGCGGTGCCTGCATGCCCGCACTATCGATCCATGCCCGATAGTGCGGATCGTCCTTGAGCTCGTCCCAGGTACAACCCTCATAGTCGCCGAAATCGAGTTCGCGCAGGCGCGGGTCGAACAGCGCCGAGGCGTCGCGGCCCGGCTGAACATGGGCCAGCGTCTGTCGGCAGCGGGCCAAGTCACTGGAGTGGATGGCATCGAACTCGGTGTCCGCCAGATGTTCACGCAATCGCTCCATGTCAGGCACGGCATCGGGCAGCAGAAGCGGGATGTCGCGCTGCCCCTGGTAGCGTCGTTCAAGATTCCAGCGCGTCACGCCATGCCGAACCACCACCAGCTCCAGGCGACGAGCAGCAGCCATAGTTCTCCTCCCTCGATGGCGGCACCAACGATATCGCCGTTGATGCCGGAAAAGGCCCTGACCATGAACAGGCCATAGAGGCATAGAAAGACCAGCAGAGCACCCAGCAGCCAGACCCCACCGGGCACGAAGCCGAAGATGCTCAGCAACGGCAGCAGCGATAGCGCCAGGTCGCGATGCCTCAGGTGTTGCCGCCAGGTCCAGGCCAACCCTTCGCGCCGTGCCAGGGGCGCCAGGCGCAACAGCACCAGGGCGCCGAAGCGGGCCAGGGCCGGCAGTGCCACCCATAGCCAGGGGCTGACCCCGGCGTCGAGCAGCGCCCACAGCAGTACTCCCTTCCAGGCCAGCAGGAAGACGAGGGCGAGAATGGCGAAGCTGCCCACCTGGCTATCCTTCATGATCGCCCAGCGCCGCTCCAGGGACGCATTGCTGCCCAGTGCATCGGCCAGATCCATTACGCCATCGAGATGTAGCCCCCCGCTGAGCGCCACCCACAGGCTAAGCAGGGTCAGCGTCAGCAGCGGGGTGGGAAGTCCCACCCCGAGAGCGGCCACCACCGCCAGGGCCGCGCCGATCAGCAGGCCCACCAGGGGATAGCAGCGCAACGCCCAGCGACAGGTGCCGGCATGCCACGGGCAGGCAACAGGCATAGGAATTCGAGTCAGAAACTGCAGGGCCAGCACCAGCCCATGGAGGGCCTCCTTCATCGTCTCGTCTCCGCGCTGCATTCCCCGTCAGCCTGGCCGTCGATGGCTTTCCACTCGAGTGCCATGCCGGCCACCACCTCGATCACCCGGTCGGCCTCTCGCGCCAGCCGGCGATGCAGTCGCTGGAGAAAGGCCAGGTAGCGCCAGGTCTCGGCATCGGCTGGTGGCAGATCCTCGTTGAGGTCGTTGGAGACCACCACCAGGGCGATATCGCGCGTGCGGGCCATCTGGATCACCCGGGCCAGCATCGCCTCACCATCGGCCTCCTGGCCGCCACTGGCATAGAGCCACTGGCTGGCCCAGAGGGTCAGGCAATCCAGCAGCACGCTATCTCCCTCGGCCACCTCGGCAAGGGCCGTGTCCAGCGCCAGGGGCGTCTCAAGGGTGCGCCAACCGGTGCCGCGCTCGTGACGATGGCGCGCAATTCGCGCGGCCATCTCGGCGTCCGTGGCCTGGGCCGTGGCGAGATAGACGAGCTCGCCACGGCGGGATTGATGCAAGGCGCCGGCCAGCGCCTCGGCATGACGACTCTTGCCGGAGCGCGCCCCACCACCGACGAAGGCGATCATGACCCGCCCTCCTCGGCTTCCCGCAACACCTCGGCCAGGGCCGCCAGCAGGCGCGCATTGGTCGTGGCATCGCCCAGGGCCAGACGCAACCAGCCGCCGTCGAGGCCCGGGAAGGACTCGGTATGACGCACCAGCACACCGCGGCGCAGCAGCGCCGGCAACAGTTGGCGCGTCGCCTCGCGCCCCCTGGGGTGACGCATCAGGAAGAAGTTGGCCCTACTGGGGATCACCTCCAGGCCCAGGGCACCGAGCCCCACCTGCAACCGCGGCCGCTCGGTGGCGAGCCAGGCTTCGGTGCAATTGGCGAAGTCGCGGTCGGCGAGCAGCGGCGCCACCAGTGCCGCCGCCAGGCCATTGACGCTCCAGGCGGGCTGACAGCCGGCGGCATGGCGCACCGTCTCGCGGTCGGCCAGCAGATAGCCCAGGCGCAACCCCGGCAGGGTAAAGTGCTTGGTCAACGAGCGCAGCAGGATCAGGTGCTCGAAGCGGGTCAGCAGTGGCGTCAACGCCTCCCCCCCCGTCGGCCTTCCCGTCTCGTTGCCCACGAAATCGATAAAGGCCTCGTCCACCACCACGCGACAGCCGCGCTCCGCGGTGAGTTCGAGTAGCCGCTCCACCGAGGCTTTCGTCGCCAGGGTGCCGGTGGGGTTGTTGGGCCGGCACAGGAAGAGTAGCCGCGCCTCGCCCAGGGCGGCGACCACCGCCTCCGGGTCGAGGCGAAAGTCCGGCGGCTCGAGAGTCAGGCGAGTGGCTGGCAGGCCATGGGCCGCGCAGGCTCGTGCATACTCGGCGAAGGTGGGCTCGACGATGGCTACGGGAGCGGCAGGGAACTCCCGGGCATGGAGGGCAACGGCCAGAAAGATCGCCTCGGCGCCACCGTTGGTCAGCAGTATCTGCTCGGATGTCACCCCTTCTCGAGCGGCGATCGACTCACGCGCCTCGCGATAGTCGGGATCGGGATAGCGGGCCAGTGCCTCGCCCTCCCCCTGCAGACGAGCCGACACCCAGTTGGGGAGCCAGGTCGGCGGCCCCAGGGGATTGAGATTGGCGCTGGCATCCAGCACCGGCGTGTCGTCGGCCAGCCCGAAGCGAGCCAGCAAGGGCGCCGCTTGACCGCCGTGGAGCGGCCACTCCTTCGAACTCATGTCAGCACCTCCTTCAACAGAGTGACCAGGGCCAGCAACGCCAGAAAGACGACCCAACCGCCATGCATCAAGCGAACCGCTGCCGGGATATGCCGGGCACCGAGGGCCTCATGGGGGGAGCCGAGCCGAACCCGCGCTGAGAGTTCGCCGAGGTAGTGGTTGTTACCGCCGAGCTGCACGCCCAGCAGATGGGCCACCATGGCCTCGGGCCAGCCGCTGTTGGGGCTAAGGTGGCGCGGCGCTTCCCGGCGGGTGGCGGCCAGCGCTCCCCGGGTCCGCCGCCCATCGCTCAGTCGCGCGCCGAGCCATAGCGTCAGGGCGGTCAGACGTGCCGGCAGCCAGTTGGCCAGATCGTCGAGCCTGGCCGAGGCCCAGCCAAAGTCGAGATAGCGTGCGCTGCGATGGCCCACCATGGAGTCGAGGGTGTTGATCGCCTTGTAGGCCAGCGCCAGAGGCGCACCGCCCAGCAGGGCAAAGAACAGCGGGGAAGTAATGCCATCCACGCTGTTTTCGGCCACGGTTTCCACCGTGCCACGGGCGATGTCGGCCTCATCCAGTTCGGCGGTATCGCGCCCGACGATCATGGAGAGTGCCCGACGAGCGCCGGGCAGATCGCCACCCGTCAGGGGCGCCGCGACGGCGAGGGCGGCGTCGCGCAGGCCCTTGATCGCCAGACAGCTGGCCAGCAGCCACCCCTCGGCGAGCCAGCCCAGCCAGGGGTGAACACGTGCCAGTAGCGTGATGGCCGACCAGGCCAGTCCCCCGCTGCCCAGTACCACCAGCGCCGTCATCAAGGCCCCCTTGCACCGACGACTCACCCGGCTGCCATGGTTCCAGCCGCCTTCCAGGCGAGCGATCACCCTGCCCATGCCCACCACCGGATGCGGCAGGCGACGCGGATCGCCGATCAGCAGGTCGACGCCCACGGCGGCCAGCACCAGGCCGAGCAGTGCAAGCGATAGCGGCTCAGCCATGGAACACCGCCCGTTCCTTGGCACCACGCCGCCACTCCCGGGGGGCGAGTAGCGACTCTCGGGTGGCCCGATATATCGCCTGGCCCAGCTCGCGCCCCAGACGCGTACCGGACCCGGCGTAGGGAGACACCGCGCCCTGCTGGGTCGCGGCGATCGCCAGGCAGTCGGTGGAGGTACCACTTGCCGGCGTGCCGCTGTGGGGATCGAGCACCTCCAGCGATTGAAGGGCACGTACCTTGGCTTCGCTGGCAGACAGGCAGGCGTTGACCATGGCGCTGTCGCTGAGGCACCCATCGATAAGCACCAGGGTGTTGATGGTACCCACCGGTCGAGGGTCGCCGGCCAGGGGGGCGGTGATATCCACGGCATTGCCTGCCCCTGCGGTCACCGCCACCAGTACTCCCTCGCCTTCGACCAGCGTCAGATGTTCGAGTCGCACCGCGGTCATCATGGCCAGGCTCCTCTCCAGCGGGATACCGCGCGCCGTGAGCCACCTCGCCAGGTCCCCGGTCGGTTCGTGGCCAGCGTAGTCCTTGTCTACATGAAAGTTGCAGAAATGGTGGCGCCAGCCGAAGCCACCACCCACCAGGGCGCTGCTCAGCGTCCAGAGTGGCTGAGGGCTGGCAAGGTGCACGCACTCCTCATCGACGGCCAGGGTCAGCCCTGGCCCAAAGCCGAGCTGGATAGTCTCCGACATCATGACCCAGCGCCGATACCGGCATCGTCGAAGGTGGCCATCTCCGACAGCAAGCGACACGCCGAGTCCAGCAGCGGAAAGGCCAGGGCGGCGCCGGTGCCTTCGCCGAGGCGCAGCCCGAAGTCGAGTAGCGGCCGGGCATCGAGGGCCTTCAGCGCCAGTTCGTGCCCCGGCTCCTGGGAGCGGTGACCGAAGATCAGATACTCTCGCAAGCCGGGGCACAGCCGACGCCCCACCAGCGCCGCCACGGTGGCGATAAAGCCATCCACCAGCAGCGGCAGGCGCTGTTCGGCGCCGCCCAGAAAGGCCCCGGCCATGGCGGCAATCTCCAGCCCCCCCACCGCGGCCAGAGCCCCCAGCGGGTCGTTGCGATCCGGCCGACGTGCCGCCAGGGCGCGCTCGATCACCGACCGCTTATGGGCCACACCGCTGGCATCGAGACCGGTACCGTTTCCGACCAGCCCGGCCACAGGACCGCCGGTCAGCACGGCCAACAAGGCACTACTCGCCGTGGTATTGGCGATGCCCATCTCGCCGATGATCAGGCAGCGACTGCCGGCCGAGGCGGCACGCTTGGCGGCGCGCGCCCCTGCCGCCATGGCCTGCAGGGCCTCGTCCCGTGTCATGGCGTCGTTTTCCAGCATGTTGGCGGTGCCGAGACGGACCTTCTCGTTCACCAGGCGCGGATGACGGGCCGCGCCATCGGGCAAGGGAGTGGCCACCCCCACATCGATGACCTCAAGGTGCGCCGCGTGCTGTCGGGCGAAAACATTGATGGCGGCCCCACCGGCGGTGAAGTTGGCCACCATCTGTACGGTCACTTCCTGGGGAAAGGCCGACACCCCCTCGGCGGCCACCCCGTGGTCGGCGGCAAACACCAGCATGGCGGGGGGCGCAACCTGGGGGAGTGACTCCCCCTGGATGGCCGCCAACTCCACGGCCAGACGCTCCAGGCGCCCCAGGCTACCCGGGGGCTTGGTCAATTGGTCGAGGCGTCGCACGGCACGCTCCGCGGCGATGCTGTCGAGCGGGGGAAGACGGTCGGGGATCATGGTGAGCGAGCCACTCCTGGCAGAAGCATCCGGTCTGGGCCGGCCATCTTAGCAGAACGCCTGTGGCGGGCGGTGGCTGCATGCCGTCCCGGACCGACACCGGAAGTGAAGGAGTCAGGCTCACCACGGCAGACAGTTTCCCCGACCCGTCAGTGATCCCCCCAGCCGGTGGCGGCGACGTGACGGCCTTGCGCTCACTATATTGAAGGAGCGGACCTTTCGCTCTTGACCTGCCGTGGGCAGGCGACCGAGGCGAGCCGACCGGGTCCCGGGGGAGGCGATGATGACAAGCCCCTACTGGCTGCTTCCTGGCCTTATGCTGCTCTCCTTCCAGTGGCTCCTGATCGATGTCCTGTACTTCCATGCCGCCCTCGCCTGTGTGCCACTGGCAGCCTTCGCCGGCGACCGCCATGGCTGGCGGGGAGTCGGCATGGTAGTGGTCGGTGGATCGCTGCTTCCCTTCGGACTCTATCTACCGGTTGGCGGCTTTCCCGCCGAGCCTGGCCTCTATCTGGTCGCCATCGCGCTTGCCGCCATGCTGGCGTCCGGATGGAGGGTGCCGGACCTCGCCGATCGCTTCCGGCCGGGCTTCGGCTTCCTTGCCGCGCTTCTCCTGCTTCCGCTGCATCTGGTCGTGGCCAGGGAGGGGCTCGACAATGGCGTCGATATCGGTGTCTCGATCCGTCTACTGCCAGCGCTGTTCTTCCTGCTGTTTCTGCTCGGCAGTGCCCGGGCCCCGACACTGCCGGTGCTGGGCCCTCTGGCCTTGGCCACCGCCGCGGGGCTCGCCCTGGCCCTGCTCGATGGGACGCTGCTGGAGCTACCCAGGCGGATTGGCTACCGGCTCGACACCCCCGCCGACTTCCTGACCGGGGCGGCCTGCTTTCTGGCCGGGCGATACCAACGCGAGCTCCATGAGGCGCAGGGGCCCATCACGCCGCTGCCGGCCAGGCCACTTGGGACTTGTGCGCTGCTGCTGATGCTATGGGGCGGGTATCCGGCCTGGCATTTTCTCGTTATACAGGCGGGAGAGCATGGCGACCTGCTCCGACAGCTCGCTCCCGTGGGCAGCAGACTCGCTCTCCCGCTGGCGGCCCTGCTGGCCGGCTGGTGCCATCGGCGACGCGGGGTCGCCGGCGTGATATGCATGGCCGCCATCGTGGAGACTAGCGGAGTCCTCCTGGCCTGGAGCAGTGCCAACCTGGGCGCCCCGGTGGTGGCCTTCGCCTTCGGTGCGCTGGGCAGCGGCCTGCGCGATCGTCGGGAAGGCACCCACACCCCCTGGCACCCTGTGCGCTGGGTCAGACTGGCCCTGGTCAGCACGGTGAGTCTGACGCTGATCCTCGGGCTCGAGCCCGGAGAGGCGCGAGACCTGCTGCTCCTGGCCCTGAGCGTCGCGGCGATCTTCGCGCTGCCGATCGTCCTGCGAACCCTGCTGCGTCGGGCCGGCCTGTGGCTCAGCGATGCCGCCCGGCAGGGCTGGCTGGCCACCATGGAGCTCACCCTGCTGCTGCTGGGGCTGCTCTCCCATCTGCAGGAGGCGCTGGGAGTCGTGGTCGGTATCGTCACGGTGGTGCGCTCGGCATTACCGGGGTTTCAGATATCACCGGGATGGGAAGCGGAGGTGGCTCCGCTGCTGGGCATCGGCGCACTCCTTTATGTCGCCCTGCTGCTGACGGCGCTCTCCGCGGCGCTGGACAGGCTGCTGGCGGTCACCGCCAGCGCCCGGACGCTGATCGACTGGCTGAGGGGGCGGCTGTCGCCCGGCTCCATAATGGCGAGGCAGGAAAGGGAGGAGACGGTCGAGAACGCCGATGCTTACGGATGGTTGCACTCCCTGACCCGTGGCATTCGCTGGGTCCGCAACGCCCTGTTACTCGCCGCCGTGGGAGCCACCCTGCTGCTGATGCTGGACGAGTTCTGCTGACACTCCCCGCCCTGTCGGGCGAGGGTTCTTGGGTCACCCCGAGAACCTTCCTGCTTCGACACGCCGTCACTAGGCAGCGGCTAAGCCGCTGCCCCCGCTCCGGTCGCTCCACAGGCTAACCCCGCCAGCCCGGCGGTTCGGATATTCCTGGCCGCGTTGATGTCGCGGTCGATGGCGCGGCCACAGCCGTCACAGTGCCAATGGCGCCGCGACAGCGGCAGCTTTTCAACCTTGTGCCCGCAGCCGTGGCACATCTTGCTGCTGGGCAGCCACTGGCTCACTTTCACCACTTGCCGTCCCGCCCATTCGGCCTTGTACTCAAGCTGGCCCACGAACTCGCCCCAGCCGGCATCGCTGATGGCCTTGGCCAGGGAGTGGTTCTTGAGCATTCCGGTGATGTTTAGCGACTCGACACACAGCACTTGGTTTTCGTTGACGAGCGTGCGGGTCGCCTTGTGAATGGCGTCGCGGCGACAATCCGCGATTTTGGCATGCAGCCGCGCCACCTTCTGGCGCAGCTTGTTCCGGTTGCGCGAGCCTTTCTGCTTTTTCGCCAACCGGCGTTGCAGGTACGCCAGCTTCGCTTCGTGGCGCTTCAGATGGCGCGGATTGCCTGACTTCATCCCCTCGCTGGTGATGAAAAGGTCGGTCAGCCCCAGGTCGATCCCCGTCATCTTCGGCGTCACCGGCAGCACGTCCGGCGTGAACTCGCACAGGCAACTGATGAAGTAGCGGCCTGCCCGGTCGCGTGAAATCGTCACGCTGGACGGGGCGCTGGGCAGAGGCCGGCTCCAGCGGATCGGCAACGGCGTCGTCGTCTTGGCGATGGTGATCTCGCCATCCCGATAGCGAAACGCCGCTTTGGTCAGCCGAATGGATTGGCGGCCATCCTTGCGTTTGAAGCGTGGATAGCGTGCCTTGAGCTTAGGGTTGAAGAAGTTATCGAAGGCGGCTTTTTGATCGCGGAGGGCTTGTTGCAGGATGACGCTAGACACGTCCTTGAGCCACGGATATTCCGCCTTGAGGGCCACCAGTCGCTTTTCCGCTGTGGAATGTGATATCGACTCGCCGCGCTGCTGATACGCCTCGGAGCGGTAGGCCAGTGTATTATTCCAGACAAAACGCACGCAACCAAACGAGTGCGTCAGCAACACCGCTTGCTCGGGCGTGGGATACAACCGTTCTTTGTAGGCGCGCTTAGTCATTCTGTATAAATATCAGGCAACGTTCAGGATTTCAACCGAGCACCGCGTGGCGGTGCGCGCTTATATCACCGCCCGGTTGGGCGATGCTTTACGCGCTGTTTGGTAACAGGACTGGCTACCTTACCGCAGCGCTCCGGCCGGCCCAGACCTGGCTCTGCCCGGCGATGGACTCGGAGGATGCAAACCGCGGCGAGGCTTCCTATGCTGGAGGCCCTTTCACCACTGGAGACCCAACGATGATCGATGCCACCGATATGATTCATCTGGAGCGCTGCGTGGCGCTGGCGGAGAAGGGACTGGAAGCGGGCGATGAGCCATTCGGCTCGGTGCTGGTGAGTGCAGAGGGCGAGGTGCTGGCCGAGGACCACAACCATGTGGCCGGCGGCGACGCCACCCAGCACCCCGAATTCTTTCTGGCCCGCTGGGCGGCGGAGCACCTCACACCCGAGCAGCGCGCCGGGGCGACCGTCTATACCTCCGGCGAGCACTGTCCCATGTGCGCGGCGGCCCATGGCTGGGTGGGGCTGGGGCGCATCGTCTACGCCAGCTCTTCCGAGCAGCTGATCGGCTGGCTCGAGGAGATGGGCGTTGCGCCGGCGCCGGTGGCGCCACTGCCCATCGAGCAGGTGGTGCCGGACGCCGTGGTCGAGGGGCCAGTACCGGCCTTCGCCGAGCGGATCCGCTCCCTGCACCGCCGCCTGCATGGCGCCTGAGGGAAGTCAGGTACCTCCAGCCATTACCCGCTCGATAAAGGCCTCGCAGCGCCGTTGGGCCGGCCGCTCGCGCAGGCCATCCCAATAGATCTCGAACTCGGGGCGGCGAGGGAGTGTACCGAAGTGCATGCCCCAGCCGATGTGCGAGCCCACATAGACATCCGCCGCGCTGAAGGCGTCACCGGCGATAAAGGGCTTGCCCGCCACGGCACCGGCTAGGGTATCCACCAGCGAGTAATAGTCGCCGCTGCCCAGGCGCATCGCCTGCTCCGGGGTGGGCATGACGCCCAGGTCGTTGAGAGCGATGGCGCTCTCCAGTGGACCGGCGGCAAGAAACAGCCAACGGTAGTAGTCACCCCGCGCGGCGGGCGGCGGGGCCAGTCCAGCCTCGGGGAAGGCATCGGCCAGATAGGCGCAGATCGCCGCGGCCTCGGTCACCACGGTGCCGCCGTGGCGGATGGCGGGTACCTTGCCAAGCGGATTGATGGCGAGGTACTCCAGCGACTTCATGGCGTTGCCGTACTCCAGCGTGACCGTGCGGTAGTTGATGCCGAGCTCTTCCAGCATCCAGTGCACGATGCCGCCACGCGACAGCGGGTTGGTATAGAAGATCAGCTCCGCGGCCTTCGCCTGGGGTGAGCCCCCTTCACCCTGTCCGACCCCTTGGGGTTCCTGCAGGGCCGGTGGTGGCAGCACGACCTCTGGGGGCAATAGATAGCCCTGGCCGGGTTCATTGACCACCTCGACCCCCACCGCGCGCAGCACGGCAACCTCCTGGTAGAGGGTGCGCAGCGAGATCCCCAGGGCCTCGGCAAGGGCGGAGCCAGGCATCGGCTCCTGGCGATGGCGCAGGAGCCGAATGAGCGCCTGCAGGCGGGTGGAACGGGTCATGCTGGCCTCCCGGCGCCCTGGGCGCGCGTCGATACGACGTGTATATCACGCATGATGCCTGCCCAGCCCCGCCGGCACCAGCAGTCCCATCAAGAAAGGTTCATCACAAGAAAGGCGGCGAGGTTGCCCTCGCCGCCCATCGATCGTTGTTGCCAGGGAAATCTGGCGTCAGATCTCGAAGCCGAGTCCGAAATCTTCGGCGCTGATGGCCATCAGCGGCTCGGCTCCAGCCTCGAGCGCGCCCTTGTGGGCACGGGTGCGCGGCAGCAGGCGCTGATAGAAGAAGCGCGCGGTATCCAGCTTGGCCCGGTAGAAGGCGGCCTCGTCGGTGCCCTCGGCAAGTGCGGCGCGAGCCTGCCGGGCGGCACGGGCGAACAGGTAGGCCAGGGTCACGTAACCTGAATACATCAGATAGTCGACGCTGGCCGCCCCCACCTCCTCTCGATCGGCCATCGCCTTCATGCCGATTGCCATGGTCATCTCGCCCCACTCCTGGTTGAGCTTGGCCAACGGGCGGACGAACTCGGCGAGCTCGCTGTTGCCCTCCTCGGCCTGGCAGAACTTGTGGATCTCCCTGGTAAAGGCCTTGAGGCTCTCGCCCTGGCTCATCAGCACCTTGCGACCCAGCAGGTCGAGGGCCTGGATACCGGTCGTGCCCTCATAGAGGCGAGTGATGCGCGCATCGCGCACCAGCTGCTCCATGCCCCACTCCTGAATGAAGCCGTGCCCACCGAAGACCTGCACGCCTTCGTTGGTCGCCTCGAAGCCCACCTCGGTAAGGAATGCCTTGACGATAGGCGTCAGCAGGCCCAGCAGGGTCTCGGCCCGCGCCTTCTCGTCGGCATCGGTGCCCTGCTCGACGATATCGATCATCTGGGCGGTATACAGCACCAGCATCCGGCCGCCCTCGGCGAAAGCCTTCTGGGTCAGCAGCATGCGCCGCACATCCGGATGAACGATGATCGGGTCGGCGACCTTCTCGGGCGCCTTGGCACCGGAGAGTGCACGCATCTGCAGGCGATCGCGAGCATAGGCCAGCGAGTTCTGGAAGCTGGCCTCGGTGAGGCCCAGCCCCTGGATGCCGACCCCGATGCGGGCAGCGTTCATCATGGTGAACATGCAGGCCAGGCCCTTGTTGGGTGCCCCGATCAGAAAGCCCTTCGCCGAGTCGAAGTTCATCACGCAGGTCGCGTTGCCATGGATACCCATCTTGTGTTCCAGGGAGCCGCAAGTGACGCCGTTGCGCTCACCGGGGTTGCCGTCGCTATCGGGCAGGTGCTCATTGGGTAAATACTTCGGCACCACAAACAGCGAGATGCCTTTGGAGCCTTCGGGCGCGTCGGGCAGCTTGGCCAGCACCAGATGGACGATATTCTCGGCCAGGTCATGTTCACCGGCGGAGATAAAGATCTTGGTGCCCGTCACCGCGTAGCTGCCATCGTCATTGGGCATCGCACGGGTCTTGATCAGGCCCAGATCGGTGCCACAGTGAGGCTCGGTCAGGCACATGGTGCCGGTCCAGGTGCCCTCCACCAGCTTGGTGAGATAGGTGGCCTGCTGCTCCTCGGTTCCGTGATGACGCAGCGCGTCGGCGGCGCCATGGGAGAGCCCCGGGTACATGCCCCAGGCCAGGTTGGTGGAGCAGACCATTTCGTTGAGCACCATGGCCAGCGAGTGAGGCAACCCCTGACCACCATGGGCGGGGTCGGCGGCCAGGCTCGGCCAGCCACCCTCGACATACTGGGCATAGGCCTCCTTGAACCCCCTGGGGGCCTTCACCTCGCCACCCTCCAGCAGGCAGCCCTCGCGATCGCCACTCTGATTCAGTGGCAACAACACCTCGCGTGAGAAGCGCGCCCCCTCCTCCAGGATGGCGGCGACCACGTCGGGCGTCGCCTCTTCCCCACCGGGCAGGCGAGCATAGTGGCCCGGGTAGTCCAGCATCTCATCCATCACGAAACGAAGGTCACGCAGGGGGGCCTGATAGTCGGGCATCTCGAACTCTCCAATGTCTCGGTGAACCACAAGAGTGGCGCCAGTTGTCAGTTGCAGGTAGGCAATGGCAACCGCTTTCAAACATGTGTTTGAAATTAGCTGTCACACGACCGAGAGTCAAGCGTTCGATTGAAAACTCGAACGACACGGGCTCTGCTGCCACTCCCCATGCCCCCCCCGAAAGAGCCCCACCTCGAAAGAGAAAACACCCCGAAAGAGAAAACACCCCGAAGGTTGGATAGAGTGTCCAGCCTTCGGGGTGCTATTCAACGGCACCGCGGGCATTTTCTAGAGCTGATAGCTTATGGCTTACAGCTCCAGGCGACGCCCGGTCACTGCATGCGAATCCCGCCGTCGAGGCGAATCACCTCGCCATTGAGCATGGTATTGGTGATGATCTGCTCGGCCATGCGGGCAAACTCCTCGGGCCGGCCGAGGCGCTTGGGGAAAGGCACGGCGGCCGCCAGGGCCTGGGCGGCCTCATCGGGAATTTCGCTCATCATGGGGGTCTCGAAGACCCCCGGGGCAATGGCCATGACCCTGACGCCGTGACGCGAGAGTTCGCGCGCTGCCGGCAGGCTCATGCCTACCACCCCAGCCTTGGAGGCGCTGTAGGCGCACTGCCCCACCTGACCGTCGAAGGCGGCGATGGAGGCGGTATTGATGATCACCCCACGCTCGCCATCCTCGCCCGGTGCATTCTTCGACATGGCGGCGGCGGCCAGGCGCATCACGTTGAAGGTTCCCACCAGGTTGATCTGGATCGCACGGTTATAGGCCTCCAGGTCGGCAGGGTTGCCCTCGCGGTCGACCAGCTTGCCCACACTGACGACACCGGCACAGTGCACAACTCCCGCAAGACCGCCCTCACCACCGAGTTCGACGGCGGCATCCACCGCGGCCTGGATCTCCTCTCCCGAGGTGACATCGCCACGCACCGCCCGGGCCGCTTCCCCCAGGCGCTCGGCATGGTCATGCACGGCATCGCTCAGGTCACAGAGCACCACGCGGCCACCCGCGGCCACCAGGCGTTCGGCGGTGGCCGCACCCAGCCCGGAGGCGGCCCCGGTAATCAGGAAGGTGCTGTCTTTGATCTGCATAGGAACTCCTCGAATTACTCGCTTGCGGCCTTGTCGACGGCATCGGCACGCAGCTTGAAGCGTTGGATCTTGCCACTCGGTGTCTTGGGCAGCTCATCCACAAACTCGACCACCCGCGGGAAGGCGTGGGTCGAGAGGCGCTCGCGGACCTGCTGACGGATCTCGTCGGCCAGGACATCGCTCGGTTCAAAGCCATCGCGCAGCACCACATAGGACTTGATGATCTCGCCGCGGATCTCATCAGGCTGGCCCACGGCGGCCGATTCGGCCACCGCCGGGTGCGTCATGACACTATTCTCGACATCGGTCGGCCCAACCCGATAGCCGGCGGTGGTGATGATATCGTCATCGCGGCCGGCGAACTGGAAGGTGCCATCCTCGTTGCGGACCACCACGTCACCGGTCAGGTAGTAGCCCTCGGCGAAGGGGTGCTTCTCCTGCCAGGTATAACCGGGGAAGAAGAAGGCCGGAGAGTTCTTGATATCCACCGCCAGCACCCCCGGCTCGCCCGGCGGCAGCTCGTTGTACTCGGCATCGAGGATCGCCAGGCGATAGCCGGGCATGGGTACCCCCATGCCACCGGCATGCTTGGGATGCTCGAGGGCCTGATGGTTGTTGCAGGTCATGCCGGTTTCGGTCTGACCATAGTGGTCCGTTACCGGGCACCCCAGGGAGCGCTCCACCCAGTTCACCACCTCGGTATTGAGCGGCTCGCCGGCAGAGCTGGCCGCGCGTAGCTCGAGAGTCTCATGGGCATCATCGAACAGGCCGGAAGCCTTCATCAGGCGATAGGCGGTGGGGGCAGCGGCGAAGTTGGTAAGCCGGTGACGGCGCATGAAGGCCAGGGCGCCTTCGGCCGTAAAGCCGGCCTCACAGAAATGCGTGGTCACACCCAGCAGCAGCGGTCCGGTGATGGCGTAGTAGAGGCCGTAGGCCCAGCCCGGATCGGCCATGTTCCAGAAACGGTCGCTGTCACGCAGCCCGACGGCCAGCTCCATGTAGAGCGCGAAGGCTGGCATCGCGGCGAGCGGGACGGCCACGCCCTTGGGCTTGCCCACGGTGCCGGAGGTAAACATCTGCAGGAAAGGCGCCTCGCGCTCCAGGCGCGGCGGCTGGGTCTCGACCGGTGCATTAGCCAGCGCCTGGTGCCAGTCTAGATCGTCGGCATGCTCGCTGCTGGGGCCTCCCACCGCCAGCACCGGAGGGCACTGGCTCAAGCCGTCGAACTTATAACGATTGGCATGATCGGTTATGACCAGCTTGGTATCGGCGCGCCCCAGGCGGTAGTCGACGGAGTCGGGGCCGAAGGCGGTGAAGAGTGGCTGATAGACAGCACCGATCCGCCAGGTGGCCAGTATGGCGACCAGTAGCTGAGGCGAGCGTGGCAGCATGCAGGCGATGCGGTCCCCCACGCCGAGGCCACGCTCGGCGAACCAGCCGGCGAGCCTGGCGCTTTCGGCCTCGAGCTCGGCGTAGGTCATCCGGTTGACGTTGCCCTGGGTGTCCTCATGGACCAGGGCCAGAACGTCGCCCCGCCCGGCTCGAAGGTGGCGACCACAGCAGGACTCGAAGGCGTTGAACTTGCCATCGTGATGGTCGTCCAGGCGGGCGATGACGTCATCGATGGAGAATCGCTCCAGGTAGTCACGGTAGTTGGGCAGGCTGGCTTGCGTGCTCATGGGCTGTCCTCATGGGTTGTTTTGTGATTGTTATGGTTAGCAGTTAACGTAAGCGTAAACCTAACAAGCGCTAGGTCTAACCTAGCGAGTCGGACCGCACAGAACAAGAGCAGGAGCAGAGAGAAGCGCCTAGACGATGGTCGAGGCGGCGCCGAACAGGCGCCGAATTCAACGAGTTGAGGCCGAGTGAGTGATCATGGCCACCAGCTCATCGGCCAGTTCGTCGGGGGTACGCGTGCCTTCCGGGTCATACCAGCGTACCGTCCAGTTGAGCGCCCCCATCACGAAACGGGAGACCAGGAAGCGATCACCGTGGACCAGGTCTTCTGCCAGCGCCTCGTCGATCACCTCTTCCCACAGCGCCTCGTAGGCGTCGCGCAGGTGGCTCAGATGGGCACGCGCCTCGGTGTCGAGTCGGCGCCACTCGTAGAGGGCAACCACATGGGCATTGCGATCGGTGAGCAGGGTCTCGAGGTGGGCACGCGCCATGGCATGCAAGCGTGCCGAGGCACTGCTGTCACAGCGGGCAAGCGCGTCTCGAGCGATGACCAGGGCATTCTCGGTGCCCTCTTCGATTACCGCGGCCAGGATCTCCTGCTTGTCGCGGAAATGGTGAAAGAGGCTACCGGACTTGATGCCCATCTCCTGGGCCAGCATACGCACCGTGGTACGATCGAAGCCCTCCTGGACGAACAACTGGGCGGCCAGGCGGGTCAACTCCTTGCGGCGTGGGGACGCATTCATTACATTCATCGGCATTCACACTAGCGCTTGCTTGGTTGAATGTGAGAGAACCACAGCCCCGCCAGTCGGTCAACGTGACACAGGGCAACCTACAACCATAACGACCATCACAGCCATAACGACCATTACAACGCGGCCCCATCGGGTACCGCTCTCCACATCGGGAGAACCATCATGAGCCACTCCAACGATATCGTCTTCCTCTCCGCCGCTCGCACCCCCATGGGCGGCATGCTTGGCAGCCTCTCCAGCCTCACCGCTCCCGAGCTCGGTGCCGTGGCCATCCGCGCCGCCATCGAACGCGCCGGCATCGACGCCGAGAGCATCGATGAGGGCATCATGGGGTGCGTGCTGCCGGCCGGCGTCAAGC
Source organism: uncultured Halomonas sp. (assembly GCF_947501415.1). Taxonomy (GTDB): domain Bacteria; phylum Pseudomonadota; class Gammaproteobacteria; order Pseudomonadales; family Halomonadaceae; genus Halomonas. The sequence continues at coordinate 179,664 of NZ_CANMVL010000002.1, forward strand.
AGGGGCCCGCGCGTCAGGCCATGCGCCAGGCGGGCATCCCCGATGCCATCGGTGCCACCACCATCAACAAGCTGTGTGGCTCGGGCATGAAGGCCACCATGCTGGCCCATGATCTGATTCGCGCGGGTAGCGCCGAGGTCGCCCTGGCCGGCGGCATGGAGTCCATGTCCAACGCCCCGCATGTGCTGCCCAAGGCCCGCGCCGGGTATCGCCTGGGGCATGGCGAACTGAAGGATCACATGTTCCTCGACGGCCTCGAGGATGCCGAGACCGGCAAGCTGATGGGCGTGTTCGCCCAGGATATCGCCACCCAGCGCGACTACAGCCGCGAGCGCCTCGACGACTTCGCCATCGCCTCGCTGGAGCGTGCCATGGAGGCGACCAACGCCGGCCACCTGGATGCCGAGATGGCACCGGTCACCGTCACCAGCCGCAAGGGCGAAAGCGTGGTCAGCCATGATGAGCAGCCCTTCCAGGCCAAGCTCGACAAGATCCGTTCACTGCGCCCCGCCTTCGCCAAGGAGGGCACCATCACGGCGGCCAACGCCAGTTCCATCTCCGATGGCGCATCGGCCTTGATCCTGGCAAGCGGTGCCGCCGCCGAGCGGCTTGCCGCCAAGCCTCTGGCACGCATGCTGGGCCACAGCACCCACTCCCAGCACCCCAGTGAGTTCACCATCGCCCCGGTGGGCGCCATCGACAAGCTGATGAAGAAGCTCGACTGGAGCGTGGACGACGTCGACCTGTTCGAGATCAACGAGGCCTTCGCCGTGGTCACCCTGCTGGCCATGGACGGACTCGATATCCCCCATGACAAGGTCAACGTCTTCGGCGGTGCCTGCGCCCAGGGCCACCCCATCGGCTCCACCGGCTCGCGTATCATCGCGACCCTGATCCACGCCCTGCGCACCAAGGGTGGCAAGCGCGGCATCGCCAGCCTTTGCATCGGCGGCGGTGAAGCCACGGCGGTGGCCGTCGAGCTGATCGATTAAGGACAAGCGGGCGACATTCATGTCGCCCGCTGGCTACCTTACCCTGACAGGGCCACTACCACACGCCCACGAACCCTTCCGGCCAGCAGGTCGTTGGCCGCCTCAATGGCGTCCTCCAGGGGTGATGGAGCGGGTGATGATATCAATCTGATGGGGGACCAACGGACACCCGACTTGAAAAGCTTCGCCAGTCACCAACGACCACGTAGCGATGACATGACAGCCTATGGGTTGCTGATTAAACTCAAAAAGTGACAGCCCAGGACTCATCTATCAGATAAGGCGAAGCTAATGACCAATATTGCGCTGCTAATTGCGGGTATTACGATCGTGCTGGTGACGCTATATGACCTGTGCAAGTCGACCCTTTCCCTGGCAGGTGCCGGTCCCATCACGAGAGGAGTTTCCGGAGGTGTATGGGGAGTAGCGAGACGGCTTGGCTATTCTCTTGACATGCCCCTGCTATTACGAGCACCAGGCCCCACCTTGGTCCTGCTACTGCTACTGAGCTGGGTTCTCTTGTTCTGGTCCGGCTGGTGGCTGATCTTCACCGGCAACCCTTATTCCGTCGTGAACAGTACCACTTACCAACCGGCCAGCCTGGCCGAGCGTGCCTACTTCGTCGGGTATACCCTGACTACGCTTGGGTATGGCGACTACACACCACTGCAGACGCCATGGAAACTGGCGTCTATCCTCTGTGCCATCAATGGATTCACATTGTTCACCCTGGCCATCACTTACTGGTTATCGATCGTTTCTTCTGTCGTCAAAAAGCGAAAATTAGCCCTCATGGTCAGCCGACTAGGAGAGACCCCAATAGAGATATTGGAGAATACTCGTGGCTCCGGAGATTTTTCCATTCTCGGCAACAAGCTGGAAAATATACTCGAAGATATTACCGAGATCGGGCAACAGCAACACGCCTACCCTATCCTTCATTACTACCATACTTCAAACGTAAAAGAAGCTCTTCCCGTCTCCCTCACCAAACTATATATTTCCCTACAGGTAGTGAACTTTGGGTGTTCCTCTCTATCTTGCATGACCCGATTTGAAGTCACTTCGGCCATCGCAACACTGGATGACTTTCTCGCCTCTTCCTCAGGAAAAGTAAGCACGAGGCGGAGTGCCAGAGTCACAACCCATGTCGACGACAAGCTGGGCTTTGTGGGCTTCGACAAATCCCATAGTGACATACTGGATCATCTTGAAACGTTGCCTCTTGTTCCCGCGCTCACTGCCTACCTAACAAAAGAGGGTTGGCAGTGGAAAGAGGTATGGCGGCGAAAGACCTGCACCAGCTGACGTCTATCAAAGACGGAATACCCAAAACTCTCGCCACGGACTACATACTGAACCCAGTGTCTTCACTATGATCGCATCGAGCCGCTCGATGACCAGCAGCCCATAGAGTGGCTATCCCCTGGGGCGAGACAGGCGATCCAGGCGCAGTCGCTGACGGTCATCGAATAACCGGCGACTTCCCGCTGCCACCGCGGCCAGGGTGCCGAAGCCGGTACCCAGCGTGATGGTGAACATCACCAGAATCTGGTACTTCACCGCCAGCGCCGGCGACGTGCCGGCCAGTATCTGACCAGTCATCATCCCCGGCAGGCTGACCACCCCGGCGGCGGCCATGGCGTTGATCATCGGCATCAGGCCGCTGCGCATCGCCTCGCGGCGAATATCGCCGACCGCCAGCTGCCAGGGCTCCCCGAGCATCAGACGGTTCTCGATCACGGCTCGCTGGCGCCAGGCAGTATCGGTGAGCCGGTCCAGTGCCAGTGCTACACCGGTCATGGTGTTGCCGAGCATCATGCCGAGCAGCGGGATGGCGTACTGGGGCCGGTACCAGGGCTCCGGACCGATGATCAGGGTCAGGGTAAGCACGGTGACCGTGAAGGAGGAGAGGAACATCGCCACGGTGCCAATACCGAAGGTCCAGCCGTTCAGCAGACGGCGCTGTTGGCGCGCCGTCACCTCGCGCCCGGCGATCAGGAGCATGGCGAGCGCCATCAACGCCACCCAGTGCAGACGTGCCGAGGCGAACAGCGCCTCCAGCACCAGGCCGACCAGTGCAAGCTGAATGATGGTACGTGTTGCGGCGATGATCAGGCTCTTGCCCATGCCCAGCCGGGCAATGGCCGTACAGCCGGCCAGCGCCACCACCAGCAGGGCCGCCAGGGCCAGCTGCCACCAGCCAAGCGCAATCACATCCATGCCGTCACCTCTATCAGCTCGCTGCCCGCGATGCGCCAGTGGCGTTGTGCCACCCGGGCGATCTGGTCAGGGTCGTGGGCGACCCAGATCACCGGCCAGCCCCGGTCCCGGATGCGCTGAATCAACCAGGTCTCAACCCGCCGGGTGGTGGCGTCGTCCAGGTTGGCGGTGGGCTCGTCGAGTAGCAGAGTTGCCGGCTCACGCCAGACCGCCCGCAGCAGCGCCAGGCGCTGCTTCTCCCCGGAGGAGAGCCGCGCCACCTGCCAGTCCAGCACTTCTGGGGTAAAGCCCAACGCCTCCAGGTCCGTGTCACTGGGCCGGAGCATATGCTCGCCCACCCGCTCCGCCCACCACTGGCTCTCTGCAGGCACCAGCATCACCCGCCCCCGCCACGCATGAGCCGGCAATGATGACTGGGCAATATCGCCAAGCCACACCTCACCGGCGTGGGGCTCAAGGTCAGCCACGGCACGCAGCAGGCGGCTCTTGCCGGAGCCGCTGGGGCCCGTGAGACAGTGGATCTCGCCAGGGGCGATGTCGAGGCTTGCCTCGATGAGGGTACCGACGCCGACACGCACCAGACTCAGTGAAGGGTATCCGACCAAGGCGACCTCCAGAGTAACAATATCGACGCCATCAAGGGCGGCTGATTACCCGCCGCATTGGGAATATATGAAATTCCATATATTATCAACGAGAGCAGAGCCAAAGCCAACGGGCTGCACTGAGTCACCGACTCCCGGTGCCCATGGCATTCAAAGAGACGCGCCGTCTGACAGGAGCCACGCCATGACCCAGCAACCACACGCCCCATCACCCAGCATCGCAGACGGCATGGGGCTATTCGAGCGCTTCCTATCCCTTTGGGTGGCGCTGGCCATCATCGTCGGGGTGCTGCTCGGCCAGCTCGTCCCGGCGGTGCCTGAGACGCTGTCACGCTTCGAAGTCGCCCAGGTATCGATCCCCGTAGCCATCCTGATCTGGGCGATGATCTTTCCGATGATGGCCCAAATCGACTTCTCGGCGGTGCTCGGTGTGCGCCGCCAGCCCAAGGGGCTGATCATCACCACCACAGTGAACTGGCTGATCAAGCCCTTCACCATGTTTGCCATCGCCTGGTTCTTTCTGATGGTGGTTTTCCGTCCTTTGATCCCGGAACCTCTGGCCAGCCAGTACCTGGCCGGGGCCATACTACTGGGGGCGGCCCCCTGCACCGCCATGGTCTTCGTGTGGAGCACCCTGACCCGGGGCGACGCCGCCTACACCCTGGTTCAGGTCGCCCTCAACGACCTGATCATGCTGTTCGCCTTCGCGCCCATCGTGGTCTTTCTGCTCGGGGTCTCCAATATCCAGGTACCCTGGGACACCGTAGCGCTGTCGGTGGTGCTCTATATCGTGATCCCGCTTACCGCGGGCGTCGTGACCCGGCGCGCCTTGATCGCCCGCCGCGGCGACGAGTGGTATGACAACGTCTTTATGAAACGTATCGGCCCGGTGACACCGATTGGCCTTATCGTGACCCTGGTGCTGCTGTTCGCCTTCCAGGGCGAGGTGATCCTCGGGGCGCCGCTGCATATCGTGCTGATCGCCATCCCGCTGATCCTTCAAACCTTCCTGATCTTCTTCATCGCCTACGGCTGGGCCAAGGCGTGGCGAGTGCCCCATAGCGTGGCTGCCCCAGGGGCGATGATCGGCGCCAGCAACTTCTTCGAGCTGGCCGTCGCCGCCGCCATCGCTCTGTTCGGCCTGCAGTCCGGCGCGGTCCTCGCCACGGTGGTCGGCGTGCTGGTGGAGGTGCCGCTAATGCTGGCCCTCGTGCGCATCGCCAACAAGACCCGGCACCACTTCCCCGAGGACGAGGCATAGGCCACTACCGTACCTGTGGGCGATGCCGAGAGACGCCAAGACTAATCAGCACAGTGCCGCTCGCCGCTCCGGGCGGTTGCCCATGCGCGCCAGGCGCTCCTGCAAGGTGGCAAGGGCGCCTGCGTGCCCTTCGGCGGCGGCCTCCAGTGCGGCCGCCGCCCACTGGGGCAGTGCCGGTGCCAGGCCGTAGTAGACCCACTGGCCCTCACGTCGGTCGTTGAGCAGTCCGCAGTGGCGCAACTGAGCGAGATGACGGGAGACCTTGGGTTGCGAGGCTTCCAGGGCATGGGTCATCTCGCAGACACACAGCTCCCCTTCGCGCAGGATCAGCAGGGTGAGCATCAGGCGCGTCTCATCACTCAGGCACTTGAACAGGCGCAGCGGGTCCAGCGTCATCGGGGGTTCCTTGTCGAGGCTCTCGACCATTCTACGCCAAGGCCCGAGCCAAGTTCAGGCTCGCGCTCCCCTGGGCAGGGCCAGGGCCATCAGGGCGCTGGCCACCACCAGGGCCGCCGAGATCCACAGGCAGGCGGCCAGGCCATAGGCTTGGTAGACCCAGCCGGAGAGCAGGGTGCCGGCGAGGCGCCCCATGGCATTGGCCATGTAGTAGAAGCCCACGTCCATGGAGACGCCATCGGCGCGCGCATAGTGGACGATCAAGTAGCTGTGCCAGCTGGAGTTCACGGCGAACAGCACGCCGAAGGCCAGCAGGCCCGCCACCAGCCAACCCACCTCGGCCAGTGGCAACAGCGCCAGCAGGGCCGGCAGTCCGGCCAGGGCGAGAGCCCAGAAGACCGTAACGCCTCGCGCCCCGCCCTTGACCAGGCCGGTCAGCCGTGGCGCCTGGGTCTGAACCCCGCCATAGCCGATGACCCATATCGCCAACAGCCCGCCCACCGTCCAGTGACTCCAGCCGTGTTGCTCGAAGAGAAACACCGGCAGGGCCACCACGAACCATACATCCCGGGAGGCAAAGAGGCAGAGCCGGGCCGCCGAGAGCACATTGACGGCCCTTGAGGAGGAGAACACCTCGCGGAACTTCGGCTTGCGAGTCTGACGGCCCAGATCGGCGGTAAGCCGCCAGAGTGACAACATCAGTACCCCGCAGAGCATCAACGCCATCACCAGCACCGCGGCTCGAAAACCGATCAGCGTCAGCAGTGCACCGCCCAGAAAGAAGCCGGCACCCTTCAGCGCATTCTTGGAGCCGGTAAGGATCGCCACCCAGCGGTAGAGGGCACTGCCGGCGCTGACGCTCTCCCCGGGCACCAGCACCTTGACCGCGCTCTTGGCGCTCATCTTGTTGAGATCCTTGGCGACTCCTGAGAGCGCCTGGGCCGTCATCACCCAGGGCACGCTTAGCGCCGTGGCAGGCACCATCAGCATGGTCAGGGCCAGGATCTGCAGGCCGAGCCCCAGGTTCATGATGCGATTGAGTCCCAGGCGCGCGCCCAGCCAGCCCCCCACCAGATTGGTGACCACCCCGAAGGCCTCGTAGAAGAGAAACAGCAGCGCCACTTCCAGCGGCGAGTAGCCCAGCTGGTGAAAATGAAGCACCACCAGCATGCGCAGCGCGCCGTCGGTGAGGGTGAAGGCCCAGTAGTTACCGGTGATCAACAGGTACTGACGCACCGCGAAGGGCAGTACCTTGACGCGAGAGGCGAGGGAATCAGCCACGTCCCACCCGCTGGGTGCCTACCCTGAGGACCAGCTCTGCGGTGCGGTTGGCGTAGCCCCACTCGTTGTCGTACCAGGCGTAGAGCTTGAGCTGGGTGCCGTTGATGACCATGGTCGAGAGCGCATCGATGATCGAGCTGCGGGGGTCGGTGCGGTAGTCGATGGAGACCAGCGGGCGCCTTTCAAAGCCCAGAATGCCGGCGAGCTCGCCCTCGGCGGCGGCCTCCAGCGCCGCATTGACCTCCTCCACCGTCACCTCACGAGCGAGCTCAAACACCATGTCGGTGAGCGAGGCATTGGCCAGCGGCACACGCACCGCATGGCCGTTCAGCTTGCCCTCGAGTTCGGGGAAGATGGCGGTGATCGCCTTGGCCGAACCGGTGGTGGTGGGAATCAGGCTCATGCCGCAGGCTCGCGAGCGGCGCAGGTCCGGGCTGCTCGGCGAGCTAGGGGTATCGAGGATGACCTGGGTATTAGTGATATCGTGCACCGTGGTCATCGAGCCGTGACGAATACCGAAGGTCTCGTGGACCACCTTGATCACCGGTGCCAGACAGTTGGTGGTGCAGCTCGCCGCGGTAACGATGCGATGCACACCGGGGTCGTACTGATGATCATTGACGCCCACCACCACATTGAGCACACCCTCCGCCTTGACCGGTGCGCTGACCACCACCCGCTCGACGCCCTGGTCGAGATAGGCCTGCAGGGCCTCCTTCGTCCTGAGCTTGCCGGAGCACTCGATGACCACCCGACAGCTCGACCAGTCGCTCTCTTCAGGCGCCTTGCTGGCACCGAAGGTAATCCGTCGGCCGTCGATCACCAGCGCCTCGGATTCCGCCTGAATCCCCTGCCCCGGCGACCACTGACCATGGACCGAGTCGAACTCCAGCAGATGAGCGAAGGTCGCGGCGTCACCGCCCGGGTCGTTGAGGTGGACAAGCTCCACCTCACCGGCCTCCACACGGGGCCAGAGACTGCGCAGCACCAGGCGACCGATGCGCCCGAAGCCGTTGATGCCGATTCGTAGGGTCATGATGCTCTCTCGCCGGAGGAAACTGATATCTGAAATTCCATATATAAACCGCCGCGATGTCAATCGCATGACACGCACTGACGACGACGGGAAGGCCAAAGCCTCCCCGTGATGCTGCTCAATCTCCGATATCCAGCCTCTGACGTCCCCTCAGCCATAGCGGCCGGTGATGTAGTCCTCGGCCTTCTTGGTGGCAGGGTTGGCAAACATCGTCCTGGTATCGTTGTACTCGATGATCTCGCCGAGGTGGAAGAAGGCCGTGTAGTCCGCCACGCGTGCCGCCTGCTGCATGTTGTGGGTCACCGTGATGATGGTGAACTGCTCCTTGAGGCGGTCCATCAGGTCCTCGATGGTGGCGGTGGAGATCGGGTCAAGCGCCGAGGTGGGCTCATCCATCAGGATCACGTCGGGCTGCACGGCGATGGCTCGAGCGATGCACAAGCGCTGCTGCTGGCCGCCGGAGAGCGAGGTGCCGGGCTGATGCAACTTGTCCTTGACCTCCTCCCACAGGCCGGCATCGCGCAGTGCCTTCTCCACCAGTTCGTCCTGCTCCGGCTTGCGGCTGACCAGGTCGTGCATGCGCGGGGCATAGGCGATGTTCTCATAGATCGACTTGGGGAAGGGATTGGGCTTCTGGAATACCATGCCCACCCGGCGGCGTAGCGCCACCTCGTCCATCTTCACCTGGTTGACGTCACGCCCATCCATCTCCACCAGACCCTCGATGCGCACACCGGGTATCAGGTCGTTCATGCGGTTGAGACAGCGCAGGAAAGTCGACTTGCCACAGCCGGAGGGGCCGATCAACGCGGTGATGTTCTTCTGGAACAGGTCGATATCGAGGCCCTTGAGCGCCTGACTCTCACCGTACCAGAGGTTGAGGTCACGCACGCGGATGCTGAGGTCATGGCAGGCGTCCTCGTTGCGGGTATGGGGCTGCCCCACCCGGGGTGTGGAACCGGCAAGGTGACGGGGATTGGCTTGGAAAGTCATATCGGTGGTCTCCATGGCGCGCCGGTTTACCAGCGACGCTCGAATTTCTTGCGCAGGATGACGGCGGTGGCATTCAGGAAGATCAGGATGGCCAGCAGTACCAGGATGCCCCCGGCGGTCTTCTCGACGAAGGCCTTCTCGGGCTCCCCTGCCCAGGTGAACACCTGTGCAGGCAGCACCGTGGCGGCCTCTGTAAAGGAGGCCGAGACATCGGGGATAAAGGCCACCATGCCGACGATGATCAACGGTGCGGTCTCTCCCATGGCCTGGGCCAGACCGATGATGGAGCCGGTCATGATGCCGGGCATGGCCAGCGGCAGCACATGGTCGCGGACCACCTGCCATCGCGAGCAGCCCACGCCGAAGGCCGCGTGACGGATGGCGTCCGGCACGCTGCGCAGCGCCGTGCGGGTGGCGATGATGATCACCGGCAGGGTCATCAGCGCCAGGGTCATGCCGCCCACCAGCGGCGAGGAGCGCGGCACTCCGAAGAAGTTGATGAAGATCGCCAGCCCCAGCAGCCCGAACAGGATCGAGGGGATTGCCGCCAGGTTATTGATATTGATCTCGATCAACTGGGTGAATCGGTTGTCGGGCGCGAACTCCTCGAGATAGACCGCCGTCATCACCCCGATCGGAAAGGCGATGGCCAGGGTCACCAGCATGGTCATGATGGTGCCGACCGCGGCGGAAAGGATGCCCGAGGCCTCCGGCATCTTGGAGTCGCCGGTGGTGAAGAAGGTGGTATTGAAGCGCAGCTCGACCCGTCCCTCGGCCTCCAGCTCGTCAACCAGGGCCCGCTGGGCGTCGTTGAGCTTGTGACGGTGCCCCTTGAGGTACTGGTCGACCTCGCTGTCGGCCAGCACCCAGCGCGTCTCCTTGCTGCCCAGCAGCTCGGGGTTCTCGCGCATCTGCACGGGTATCATGCGCTCGAAGGTGCGGCTCACCAGGCGTGACAGGTCACGGTCGAGGGCGGCCCGCCCCATGCGGGCGGCATCCTCGTTGTAGTCGATCTCCACCTGGATCTGCGCCTGCTGAAAGGCCGGCAGCCCCTTGCTCAGCATGTCGGAGAAGAACCACAGGAGGAACAGGCCGGCCAGCCCCAGGGCGCCCATGGAGACCCACTTGAGCCGCGCCGAGCGTCGATGGCGGCGGCGCAGCTGGGCGCTGATCTCGTCGAAGGTTTGACTCATCTCGGCGATTCCTCGGCGTTACAGGTTATTGACGCGATACTTCTCGCGGAAGCGACGGATCATCAGCACCGAGACCAGATTCAGGCTCAGGGTGACGGCGAACAGCACCAGTCCCAGGGCGAAAGCCGAGAGGGTCTCGGCGCTCTCGAACTCCAGGTCACCAGTCAGCGCGGCGACGATGCGTACCGTCACCGTGGTCATGTCCTCGAAGGGGTTGGCGGTAAGGTTGGGGCGCATGCCCGCCGCCATCACCACGATCATGGTCTCGCCCAGCGCCCGGGAGACCGCCAGCAGCGAGGCGGAGATGATCCCAGGCAGCGCCGCGGGGAGGACCACGTCGCGAATGGTCTCGCCCTTGGTCATGCCCAGCGCCAGTGCCCCCTGGCGCATGCTGTCGGGCACCGAATTGATCACGTCGTCGGAGAGCGATGAGATAAAGGGAATGATCATGATGCCCATCACGATCCCCGGCGCCACGGCGTTGTTGAAGGCGGCGTCCAGGCCGAAGGCATTGGCGATGGAGACGATGATCGGCGCCACGGTGATGGCAGCGAAGAAGCCGTAGACCACGGTGGGGATGCCGGCCAACACCTCCAGGGTCGGCTTGGCCAGGGTCCTCACCCCCCTGGGGGCGAACTCGGCCATGTAGATCGCCGCCAGCAGGCCAACGGGAATGGCGACCAGCATGGCGATGGCGGTAATCATGAAGGTGCCGGCGAATAGCGGCAGCGAGCCGAACTGGGCGGCGCTGGCGCCCTCCTCGGCACGCCCGGCGGCGGCCAGGAAACTCGCCCCGGGATTCCAGACCGTGCCGGTGATGAACTCCCAGAAGCTGTGCATCTGGAAGAAACGCAGGGCCTCGAAGACGATGGAGATCAGGATGCCGAAGGTGGTCAGGATGGAGATCAGCGCCGCGGTGAGCAGCGCACCACGAATCACCCGTTCGATCGCCTTGCGGGCATGGAAGTCGGGCCTTACCTGACGCATCCCCAACCCCAGCCCGATGGCGGCCACCGCCAGGCTGCCGGCCAGCAGGCCGAGTTCGGGAATCTCGACCTCCAGCAACAGCAACAGGAAGGCCCCCACCGCGCTTACCGCGATGGCCGGACCGGCGGTGGCGAGCACCGCAAACCAGGCATACTGGTCAGGCTGTGCATGCATGGTCGTGCCACCGGCGCGCACCCGCGCGGCCTTGGCACGCCCCAGGAAGAAGGCGATCAGACCCAGCAGCAGCAACACGCCGCCGAACAGGGAAAGAAGTTGATCGGTCTGCATAGGGATCTCTCGATGGCTTTCATCGACAGTCGGGCTGTCGGAAGGTGCAGCGGCCGGCAACCAGGGCTGCCGGCCGGGTCAGGCATCCTTGCCCGAGTACTGCTCCCTTACAGATCGGCGACCTGCAGTGCGGCGCGGTTGGCGACCTTCTCGCGGGTCTGCTCGCGCTCCCCCTCGGGCAGCGGGATCAGCCCCAGATCACCCAGATAACCACCCTCACCGATCATCATCTCGGAGACGAACATGTCGACGTACTCATACAGCGGGGGTACGGCGTCGGCGTGCTGGTTCTTGACGTAGAAGAACAGCGAGCGCGCGATGGGGTAGTCGCCGGCGCTGATCGCCTCGGGCTCGGCCTCGACACCGTCAATATCCGCGGCGATCAGGGCGTTGGGGTTCTCTACCAGGAAGGAGTAGCCGAAGATACCGAAGGCGACGGTGTCCTCGGTGAGGCGCTGAACGATCAGGTTGTCGTTCTCGCCGGCATCGATATAGGCGCCATCGGCACGGATATCGGTATAGCCTTCGCCGCCATAGACATCGATCTCTTCGGAGACGGCCTCCATGACCAGCTCCTCGAAGGCATCACGGGTACCGGAGGTGCTCGGCGGACCATAGATGGAGATCTCGCGCTCCGGCAGGGAGGCGTCGATATCGCTCCACTTCTGGTACGGGTTGTCGACCAGCTCGCCCTGTTTGTCACCCTGTCCGGGCACCTTGGCGGCGACGGCCAGGAACAGCTGCTCCAGGGTCAGGTCGACACCCTCGTTGGTACTGGACTGGGCGAAGACGATGCCGTCCGAGCCGATCTTGACCTCGGTCACATCGGTCACGCCATTGTCGATGCAGCGCTCGAGCTCGGCGGCCTTGATGCGACGCGAGGCATTGGAGATATCCGGCGTCCCCTCGCCCACCCCATTGCAGAACAGACGAATGCCGCCACCGGAACCGGTGGACTCGATGACCGGTGTCGGAAACTCGGTCACCGCGCCGAATTCTTCGGTCACGTAGCTGGCGAACGGATAAACGGTGCTGGAGCCGACGATGCGAATCTGGTCACGGGCATGGGCCACGGTGGCCATGCCCATGACGGCGGCGGCGATCGCCGTGGTCTTGAGTGTGCGGCTGGTGAGGATGCGATTCATGGAGCGATCTCCTGATGGGTACGGTGTGCAACCTTCGCGACACACACCTTGCCCCACACAGATGACAGCTTTATGACATCGCTGGGCCCATCAGAGAATCCACGCACCCCATGGTTCTCGCTAGACAGAACTATCGTGGAGGCAGGGCCGTTCAAGGCTATTCCGGCGACAGGCCCCGGCCCCCCTCTCCGACCTGTCCCCGGCGCCTCCCATTATCACCCTGTCGATAACTGCGATAGCCCTGCTTCGCTAGAGCAGCAGCCCCAGCGCCGCCAGAGTGCAGAGTGACAACGAGGCGCCCTGCAGCAGGCGGCGATCGACGCGGTGGGCGACGCGGTTGGCCAGCCAGGTGCCGAACAGCACCGCCGGGATAAAGCTGAGGGCCATGCCCAGCTGCCAGGCCGAGACCTGCCCGACCAGCGCCAGGGTGGCCAGGGTCATCAACGAGGTGACCACGAAGAAGGCCGAGAGGGTTCCACGCAGGCGATCGGGTGAAAACCCATGCAGCAGCAACACCATCGGTGGCCCACCGATGGCCGCCACCGTGCCGAAGAGGCCGGATACCACGCCGGCGCCGAACAGGGTGCCGCGGTTGACCGGCAGGCGCAGGCGGAACAGCGTCACCACGACGGTAAACAGCACGCTGGCGGCGATCAGCTTTTCCAGTACTGCCATCGGGGCGGCCAGCAGCAGCCAGGCGCCCAACCCATTGCCGGGCAATCGCCCCACCAGGGCCGCGCCTATCTCGCCAAGGCGTACCTCATGGTGGTAGTGACGCAGGGTCAACAGCGAGACGGTAAAGCCGAACAGCACCAGCACCACCGGCACCAGGCGTGGTTCCAGCAGCAACAGCAGAGGGGCCCCCACCACCGCCAGGCCGAAGCCTGTGGCACGCTGCACGAAGGCCCCGAGCGCCAGCACCAGGGCACAGCCCAGCCAGGTGGCGCCGCTCATATCGAAACTACCAGGCCAGAACTGCTCAGCCATGAGCCTGCGGCTCCGGCTCTGCCGTGCCTGCCAGCACACGAATACCCAGGTTCGCCAGCAGCGTCGCCCCGAGCATGGTGCCCACCATGGGCCAGGCACTGTCGATCTCGAAGGCTCCGACCAGGACCCCGGCCAGTGCACCGCAGGAGAACTGGATGCTGCCCTGCAGGGCAGCCGCCGTGGCACTCATGTGCGGGAAACGATCGAGCAGCGAGGTAATCGCATTGGGCGCCACCAGACCGATGGTGCCGGCAAACAGCATGATCAGCGGCACCATGGTGGCCAGCGACTCCAGTCCCGTGGCCACCACCAGCGCCAGCCCAAGACCCGCCACCAGTTGAATCCCGAGACCCAGGCGCAGGTTCTGCAGCGGCGTATACCACCTCAGCAGACGGATATTGAGGCGGTTGGCGGCCACCATGATCACCACGTTGACGCCAAATACCAACGGATAGAGAGAGGGCGTCAGGCCGAAGTGCTCCAGATAGAGAAACGGCGAGGCGGTGACGAAGGCAAACAGACCGGCGAATGTCATCGACGCGGCGGCAATAAAACCCATGGCACGGCGGTCGCGCAGCACCGACACGTAGTTGCCCAGCACCTGTCGTGGCGTGGTCGCGAAGCGACCGGGGGCCCGAGTCTCGGGAAGGCGCGTACCCAGCAGCCACATCAGGAAGCCCGCGTAAACGGCCAGGAACACGAAGATCAACCACCAGTCGCCCAGATAGAGCAATGCACTGCCGACCACCGGCGCCGCCAGCGGCGCCATCAGCATGATGATGGCCATGGTCGACATCACCTTGGCTGCCTCACGCCCCTGGAAGCAGTCGCGCACGATGGCCGCCGAGTTGACCACGGTAGCGCCACCGCCCAGGGCCTGGACGAAGCGCCACGCCAGCAGTTCAGGCAGCGATCCCACGGTGGTGATTACCAGGCTGGCGAGCAGGAACACCACCAGGCCACCGAGCAGCACCGGCTTGCGCCCCACCCGATCGGAGACGGGCCCGAAGATCAGCTGGCCCAGGGCAAAACCGGCCAGAAAGGCCGACAGCGACAGTTCGGTATGATGAATGCTGGCGCCGATATCCTCGGCCAGGGCGGCCATTGCCGGCAGGTAGGCATCGATGGCGAAGGGTGCAAGCGCGGTATTGGCCGCAACCAGCAATGCCAGGCGGCGGGCGTTGAGCGTCAAGGCGACTCCTCGCGGAAAGCATGAAAGGGTTAAATAGCCTGCAAATAATAACCGATAACGCCGCGGCCTGCCGGATCTGTTCGCTCCCCGGCTAGCTTGCTAGAGTGGGAATCTACTTCAAGGAGGAGCACCCAATGGCCGACGATCTTCTATCACAACTCAAGGAAATGACCACGGTAGTCGCCGACACCGGCGACATCGAGGCCATCCGCCGCTTCCAGCCCAGCGATGCCACCACCAACCCCTCGCTGATCCTGCAGGCGGCCCAGCAGGATGCGCGCCGCCAGCGCCTCGGCGAGATCGCTCGTTCGGCCATCGATCTCGATGACGCCCTGGACGCGGTGGCGGTAGAGATCGGCAGCGAGATCAGCGAACTGGTGCCTGGCTACGTGTCCACCGAGGTGAGCGCTCGCCTCTCCTTCGATACCGACGCCACCCTGGCGCGAGCCCACTCGCTAATCGAACGCTACGCGCGTCATGGCGTGGGTCCCGAACGCATCCTGATCAAGGTTGCCGCCACCTGGGAGGGCATCCGCGCTGCACGCCAACTGGAGCGAGAGGGCATCCACACCAACCTCACGCTGCTGTTCAGCTTCACCCAGGCGCAGGCCTGCGCCGACGCGGGCGTCACCCTGATCTCACCCTTCGTGGGGCGCATCCTGGACTGGCACAAGGCACAACAGCCCGAGGCCGACTTCAGCGGCGACAACGACCCCGGTGTTCGCTCGGTGAAACGCATCTATGAGCACTACAAGGGCCACGGCTATCAGACCATCGTGATGGGCGCCAGCTTCCGCAACAGCGGCGAGATTCTCGCCCTGGCGGGCTGCGACCGCCTGACCATCTCCCCGGCCCTGCTCGCCGAGCTTGCCGAGTCCCAGGGCCATCTCGAGCGTCGACTGACGCCCCAGGGCGCCGAGACCCGCCCCCCGGAACCACTGGACGAGGCCGAGTTTCGCTGGGCATTCAACGAGGATGCCATGGCCACCGAGAAGCTGGCCGAGGGAATTCGCAAGTTCATGGAGGACCAGCGAAAGCTCGAAAGCCTGCTAAGTGAGCTAAGAAGGGGCTAGCCTGCAGGCTTCTACTCGTTACGGTGCATGCGGGGCGCTGGGGGCAAGCCGAAGAGGAGGTCCGAGGACCAGGGACGGCCGAGGTAGCGTACAGGGAGGTATTGACAGCCCCTCCTCGTCGGTCCGGCGCTCCGGGGCTTGCCGCCAGATCAGCCCCGAGTAGAGCTATCTACCATTAGCACTGGTTTCTTCCCTCACTGATGGCGGGAGGCGTCTTCCTGAGCCTCGAGCATCTCCACGAGGGGCTGGAACTCCTCACGGTTGTGCTCGTTCATGCGCATCAGGATGCGATGCGCCTCGAGGATCCGTCGCCGGGTCTCCTCGACATCGGTGGGGATCTCGGGCAGATCGCAGAGTTCACAGACCTCGGTGATGGGCGACTCCACCATGGTGAAGAAACGCGAGAAACCCATCACATCCAGCATGCGCTGAACGTCGGGATTGTCGACCACGATGGTGGGTCGCTCCGCCAGCCGCCCCTGGACGGCCATGGCCACCTTGGCCAGAAAGCCCAGCGCGGTGGAGTCCACGTTGCTGGCGTCACGCAGGTCGATGATCAACGACTCGAGACCTGGGGTGCTCGCCAGCTGCTGGGCCTGACGGTCCAGGGTAGCGCAGAGTGTCAGCCGTACGTCACCGCACAGCTTGAGGACGAATACGCCGGCATCGAATGCCGCCTTGATGCGCCCTTCATGAATCAGCATGGCCAAATCCGCTCAACATCATGATCGTCAGGTCGTCGGGCAATGTCTCATCGCCCGGCGCGGGGTCAAGGGCCAGATTGGCCTTCAGATCCGCCAGCGTCGCGCTGGTCTGAACCTGCCGCTCGAGCTCCATCAGCCGCGAGTCGAGGGTATCGCCCGGCAGGCACTCCAGAACGCCATCCGAACAGAGCCACAGGTGAAAGCGTTCCGGTAGCGAACAACCCAGGGTCGGGTAGTCGGCGCCCGGAAAGAGTCCGACCGGCATGCCCTCGCCCGCCAGGCTGGTGACCTTGCCATCCACCACCAGCAGCGGCATGGGCAGCTGCGCGCCCAGCGAATAGTGCAGATAGCGACGCTCGAGGTCAATGATACCCACAAACAGGGTGGCGTGCTTGCCGATGCCGGTATCCAGCAATTCCTTGTTGAGGTCAGCCAGCCAGCGTGCCGGCAGCGCCTCAGGGTGCGCACCATCCCATTCGGTCTGCCATCGATTGGCCAGATACTTGAGCAGCACCGTGACGAAGGCCGATGACGCCCCATGCCCCGACACATCAGCGAAGTAGAACAGCAGATAGCGCTCGTCGAGAAGATGGAAGTCGAGGAAATCTCCCGAGAGGTAGAGATAGGGAGCAAACCAGTAGTCACAGGTGACGCCACCCAGGGACTGGGGCCTCGGCGGCAGCAGCTTGCGCTGGATCTGGCCGCCGGCCTGCTGGTCGAGACGCAACATCGCCAGATGGGTCTCGAGAGTCTCGTTGAGCTCCTCCAGACGCAGCTTGTCGCGGCGACGTGCCTCCTCTAGATCATGCAGCCGGATCGCCTTGCGGATCATGCGTCGCAGCAGCTGACCGTGGCGACGCGGCTCCACGATATAGTCCACCAGCCCCGCATCCACCGCCGAGAGCAGATCCGGGGCATCGCGGCTATCGCTGACCACCAGGGTCGGTAGGCTCTCGCATAGCGCTGGCCAGTCGGCGGCCGGCACGGCCCGCACATGGGCCACCGCCAGCGCCACCTCGGGCGGCAGTGCCTCGCTGTCGGCGACGGCCACCACCGCCAGGCCATCCCGGGCGATGGTCTCGGCCAGCGCATCACGTGCCGGGCCCGGCTCATCGATCACGCCGATCAGCTGCTTGGGACGTTCCATGATCAGGCCTCAGTCGGCAAAGGCGTCGTCGAAATCACCATCGTCGAAATTGAATTCGTCGCTGGCAAAGGGGTCGTCTCCCAACTCTCCATCACTGACCTCAAAACGACGCTGCTGCAGCCAGGCATCACGCACAAAGCTGTAGCGATCCCCCTGGATCAGCGCCTCCTGATCGAGCAGACCCGCACGCTTGTCGACGAGACGCAGCGCCGTCAGCCCCAGGCGTGTTTCGTCATCCTCGATATAGGTCGTCGGGTAGGAGTACATGTCCACGGGTCGGCCACCAGTATCACGCACGGTGCTCGGACCGAACAGCGGCAGTACCAGGTAGCGCGACTCCTCCCACCCCCAGACGCCGAGGGTCTGGCCGAAGTCCTCCTCCCTGCCGGTGACCTCCAGGCGACTGGCGACGTCCCACAGCCCCCCCACTCCCACCGTGGTGTTGATCAGAAAGCGCGCCGTGGCAACACTGGCGTTGCGTGGCTTGCCCTGCAGCAGGCTGTTGAGCACGGTACGCGGCTCACCCAGGTTGGAGAAGACATTACCCACGCCGGTCTCCACCGGGTCCGGCGTAACGAAGCGGTAGGCCCGTGCCACCGGCTTGAGCGCATAACGGTCCAGCACATCATTGAAGGCGAACACCTTGCGGTTGAAGCCTTCCCAGGGGTCATCGGGATGACGCTCCTGCTGCGTGCCAGCGCTCGCGCATCCGGCCAATAGCCCGGCAACAGCCAGCACCAGCACTCCACGCCATACCCGTTTTTCGTGCCCCTTGGCATCGCTCATCATCATCTCCCTGAATTTCTGGTATCAGACGCGCCGAACCACCACGCTGCCGGCACTGTAGCCGGCACCGAACGAGCAGATCACGCCATTGTCGCCGACGGTCAGATCATCCCGATGCAGATGGAAGGCGATGATCGAGCCTGCCGAACTCGTATTGGCATAGCGGTCGAGGATCACCGGCGCCTCATGCTCATCGGGGTCACGCCCCAGCACGCGGCGAGCGATCAGATCGTTCATATGCCGGTTGGCCTGGTGCAGCCACATGCGAGCCAGGTCATCGCCACCCAGACCAAGGCTCTGCAGATGATCACGGATCAGCGTCGCCACCATCGGGCACACCTCCTTGAAGACCCGCCGCCCCTCCTGCACGAAGAGCTTGTCCACGGCCAACGGATCGGCATCGGTCACGCGATTCAGGAAGCCGGCATTGTTGCGGATCGCATTGGAGAAGCGTGTCACCAGACGGGTGCCGAGGATCTCGAAGCGCTCCGTGGCAGTGGCCAGGTCGTCACGCTCCAGCACGATCGCCGTGCAGGCATCACCGAAGATGAAGTGACTGTCGCGATCCCGGAAGTTGAGGTGCGCCGAGCAGATCTCGGGGTTGATCACCAGGGCACGACTGGCACTGCCGGCGCGGATGGCGTTGGCTGCCGTCTCGATGGCGAAGGTAGCCGAGGAACAGGCAACGTTCATGTCGAACGCATAACCACCGGCCCCCAGCTCGGCCTGCAGCTCCACGGCCAGCGCCGGATAGGGACGCTCCAGATTGGAGCAGCCGACGATGACCAGATCGATTGCATCAGCCGAAAGGCCGGCGCGCTCCAGGGCCTCGCGGGCGGCCCTGGCGCCCATCTCGCACTGGATCGAGGGCTCCTCGTTGTCACGCTCACGAAGCCTGGGGCGCATGCGCTCGGGATCGAGGATGCCCTCGGCATCGAGCACATGGCGGCTGTGGATGCCCGACGCCTTGACGATAAATTCACTGCTCGAGTGCGCCAGGCGCTCCTCGTCGCCGGCCCGTTCACGGCGCGTATTCTCGGCATCTACCCAGGCATTGAACGAGGCCACCAGGGCGTCGTTGTCGATGCTGTGCTCGGGCGTATAGAGTCCCGTGCCGGTTATCACCACTTGATTCATGCATTCTCCTTGCGGCGGCCGCGACCGCCAGGGTCACCGCGACAACCATTGTGACGGGGCGCTCATCCGCGCCCGGTAATCTCTGCCCAGCGCTTCTCGAGCCGCTTCGCGGATACGGGGAAGGCGGTGCCTAGCTGCTGGGCGAAGAGTGAGACGCGCAGCTCCTCGATCCACCAGCGAAATTCATCAAGCTCGGGCGGCACCATGCCGCCGCGGCGCTCGCTCTCGAGCCGCGCGGCTAACCGCGCCTCGAGCTCCTGAACCTGTTGCATATGCATCTGGTCACGATTGCGCTCCCGTGCGGCCTTCTCCAGACGAATCAGTGCCGCCTCCATATAGCGAGGGTACGCTTCCAGCCACTCGCCTGCCTCACTGATAAAACCGGGGTGCACCAGACGAGTCATCTGTGCCTTTAGATCAGAGTAGACCAGGGCCAGGGCCAGATTCAGGTTGCCTTTCAGCGCCTTGGTCACGGCCAGATGGCCCTTCAGGGCATCCTCGACGATAGCCAGGCGCCGCCTGGCCTCGGGCAGCAGCGCTTCCCGATGTTGTGCCAGGCGCGCCTCGAAGTCGGCGCTGGAGCGCGGCAGCGGCTCCACCGCCAGCGTGCTGGCGAACACCGCTCGCACCAGATCATCGGCGAACTGACGACGGCTGCCCACCTTGGCAAACAGCAGCGCACAGGTCTCCATCCCCTTGAGCCGCTCGATCTCGCGCACGACCTGGGGCAGCTCGCGCATGGCCAGCGTCACGATGCCACCGCGATGCGCCTGGCGTGCCTTGTCGGGATGATCGAAGAGCTCCACCCTGAAGGCATCCCCCCTGGGCACCAGCGCCGGGAAGGCCTCGACGCGAATGCCCGCCTGAGTGGTCACCCGAGACTCGGGAAGCCCCTCAGCGGGCAGGCCTTCCAGGTCATCGGCCACACTGGCCTGTCGTGCCAGGGCCCGGGCGCCCTCACCCGCGGCCGCCTCGAAGCGCCGCTCCAGTTCACGAGCATCGCGCCCCTGCCCCAGGAGCTCACCGGCGTGATCCACCACCCGCAGGTTCATCACCAGGTGAGGGTCGAGTTGATCCAGGCGCCAATCATCGGGATGCACCCGCACGCCGGTTCTGCGGCGCAGGAACTCGCCCAGCGCCTCAGTCAGCGGCGTATCATCGGGAACCATGGCCTCCAGGGCGGCATCGACCCAGTCGGGGATCGGCACCACCTGGCGGCGCACCGACTTGGGCAGCGACTTCATCAGGGCGATGCACTTCTCGCGCAGCAGGCCCGGCACCAGCCACTCCAGCCGTGCCAGCGGCAGCTGTGGCAGCATCGCCGCGGGCACGGTAAGGGTGACCCCGTCGTCCACCGCTCCAGGTTCGAAGTGGTAGTCGAGAGGGTAGCGCACCCCATTGAGCGAGAGCGCATCCGGATAGTCGCTGGCGGTGACCTCGCTGGCCTCCCGCGCCAGCAGGGCATCCCGGTCGAACTTGAGGATGCCGGGATCATCGCGCTCGGCCTTGCTGCGCCAGGCCTCGAAGCCCTTGCCGTGATGGATCTCGGCGGGGATGCGCTCATCGTAGAAGGCAAACAGGCTCTCCTCGTCGACCAGGATATCGCGCTTGCGCGCACGATCCTCGAGATCCTCGACCTCCTCGATCAGCGCCCGGTTGTGGGTAAAGAACTCCCCACGGGTCCTGAACTCTCCCTCCACCAGAGCCCGGCGGATAAACAGCTCCCGGGCCTCGGCCGGTGCGATGGGCCCATAGTGCACTCGCCTGCCACTGACGATGGGCAGGCCGAAGAGGGTGACCTGCTCGCTGGCGACCACCTGGGCCCGCTTCATTTCCCAGTGCGGGTCGGCGTAGCTGCGCTTGACCAGATGGCCGGCCACGGGTTCGATCCAGCGTGGGTCGATCTTCGCCACGGTGCGGGCAAAGAGCCGCGTGGTCTCCACCAGCTCGAAGGCCATCAGCCACTTGGGCGACTTCTTGGCCAATCCCGACCCCGGGTGGATAACGAACTTGCGATTGCGCGCCCCCAGATAGTCGCGATTCTCGGTAAGCAGTCCCAGGTGGGAGAGCAGCCCCGGCAGCAGCGCGCGATGCAGCGCCACGCTGCTCTGACGCCGCGCCTCACGGGTGGCCTCGCTGGGCTCACCCTCCTCGGCCACGGGGAGCGGCGCCGGCGGCGGCACCTCGATCTGCATGTCGCGCAGCAGCTGGCGCAGCTGACGGAAGGTATCCTGCCACTCGCGCATGCGCAGGTAGTTGATGTAGCGCTCCTTGCACCAGCGCCGGAGACGGTTGCCGGAGAGCTCTTCCCGAGCGGCCTCGAAACCGTGCCAGAGATTGAGCAGCGCCATGAAGTCGGACTCGGGATCCTGCCAGCGACGGTGAGCCTGGTCCGCGGCCTGGCGCTTGTCCGCCGGGCGGTCACGGGGGTCCTGCACCGCCAGACCCGCCACCACGATCAGCACATCACGCAGCCCGCCCTGCTCGGCACCGGCCAGCACCATGCGCGCCAGACGCGGGTCGATGGGCAGTCGGGCCAGCTTGCGCCCGATGGGGGTCAGGCGGCTTTCCTGGTCGACCGCGCCCAGCTCGAACAGCAGCTTGAAACCGTCGGTGATGAAGCGCGCATCCGGCGGGTCGACGAAGGGGAACGCCTCGATACTGCCAAGCTTGAGCGACAGCATCGAGAGGATCACCGAGGCCAGATTGGTACGCCGGATCTCGGGATCGGTAAACTCGGGACGAGCAAGGAAGTCCTCCTCGTCATAGAGGCGAATGCATACACCCTCGGCAATACGCCCGCAGCGCCCCTTGCGCTGATTGGCGCTGGCCTGACTGACCGGCTCCACCGGCAGGCGCTGGATCTTGGAACGGTAGCTGTAGCGGCTGATGCGCACCAGGCCGGGATCGATCACATAACGGATGCCCGGCACGGTCAGCGAGGTCTCGGCGACGTTGGTGGAGAGCACGATTCGTCGACCGGCATGGGGGGCGAAGACCCGATTCTGTTCGGCATTGGAGAGCCGCGCATAGAGCGGCAGGACCTCGGTGCCACGCAGATCGGCACGGCGCAGGGTGTCAGCGGTTTCACGGATTTCGCGCTCACCGGGCAGAAACACCAGCACATCACGGGGGCCATGACGCCACCCCTTCTCGCGCTCGATATGCTCGATCTCCTCCACGGCGTGGAGGATCCCCTCCTGCAGGGTGCGGTCCTCTTCGTCATCGGCCTCGCGCACCAGCGGTCGGTAGCGCACCTCGACCGGGTAGGTGCGCCCCGAGACCTCCACCACCGGCGCGGGTGTCGCCTCTCCCTCGGCACCTGGCAGGGCGAAGTGTGCGGCGAAGCGCTCCACATCGATGGTCGCCGAGGTGATGATCACCTTGAGGTCGGGACGCCGCGGCAGCAGCCGGCGCAGATAGCCGAGCAGAAAGTCGATATTGAGGCTGCGCTCGTGGGCCTCGTCGATGATGATCGCCTCGTAACGGCGCAGGTCCGGGTCGTGTCGTGTCTCGGCCAGCAGGATACCGTCGGTCATCAGCTTGACCAGGGTGTCATCGCCGCTCTGGTCGGTGAAGCGCACCTGGTAGCCCACCTGCTCGCCGAGCGGTGTCTCGAGCTCCTCGGCCAGGCGTGTGGCGACCGAGCGGGCGGCCAGCCGGCGTGGCTGGGTATGGCCAACCAGTCCGCGTCGTCCCAGCCCAAGCTCCAGGCAGAGCTTGGGCAGCTGGGTGGTCTTGCCGGAGCCGGTCTCGCCGGCCACCACTACCACCTGATGGTCGCGAAGCGCCGCCAGGATATCCTCGCGACGCTCTACCACCGGCAGCTCGGGCGGGTAGTTGAGCGTGACCGGCCGGGCCGTACGGCGCTCCACCAGGCCGCGAGAACGCGCCATGGCCTTTTCCACCTCGGCCAGGCCGCGATCCACCGGCTTGCCCTCCTTCAGGCGACGCGACAGCCCCTTGAGGCGCTTTTCCAGGTTCGGGTGGTCGCGCAACAGCACGCTATCCAGTCCGAGGCGCAACTGGCGCAGTCGCTCGGCATCGGACAGGCTTTGTAAGGTGATGGCAGGGGTCTCGTCGGGCACGGCGACTCCGGTAAGGACTGGCAACTAGGGGCTGGTACCAAGGGATGACAACAAAGCCCGCGCCGGAGACTCCGACGCGGGCGCCCTATTGTAACGCCGCGGCCGCAGCGGCGGCCAATCGATGAGTGTGGCTCACCAGGGCGATCGCAGATGCCCACACCGCTCAAGGCTTTCCCGGCGACAGGCCTTCGAGGGGGCGCTGTAAATACCTCCTTGTACGCTACCTCGGCCTTCCCTGGTCCTCGGACCCCCTCTCAGACCTATCCCCGGCGCCTTTCGCTATCGCCGCATGCTAATTACGACGCCCTTCCAAGTGGCACTAGCCGGCCGTGCCGGCCTTCTCCCGCTCCTCGTCCCGGAGCTGGCGGCGCAGCACCTTGCCCACATTGGTCTTTGGCAGCTCGTCGCGCACCTCGACGACCCGCGGCACCTTGTAGCCGGTGAGCTGCTTCTTGCACCAGGCGCGCAACGCCTCCGGGTCGATCTCGGCGCTGCCACGGGGCACCACGAACAGCTTGATCGTCTCGCCGCTGGCAGCATCGGGCACCCCCACCGCCGCCGCCTCCAGCACATCGGGATGCTGCGCCACCACGTCCTCGATCTCGTTGGGATAGACGTTGAAGCCCGAGACCAGAATCATGTCCTTCTTGCGGTCGACGATGCGGATATAGCCATCTTCCTGTAGCACGGCAATATCCCCGGTATGGAACCAGCCCTGTGCATCGATCACCTGAGCGGTCTCGTCATCACGGTTCCAGTATCCCTTCATGACCTGAGGACCCTGAACACAGAGCTCACCCGGCTCGCCGAAGGCCAGGTCATTGCCATCGGCATCCACCACCTTGACCCGAGTACCCGCAACCGGTTTGCCGATGGTCCCCAGCTGTATCGCGTCGACGGGGTTGAAGCTGACCACCGGTGAGGTCTCGGTAAGCCCATAGCCTTCGGCAATCTCGCAGCCGGTAACCTCCTTCCAGCGTTCGGCCACCGACCTGGTCAGGGCCATGCCCCCGGAGATGGTCAAACGCAGGCGGGAGAAGTCCAGAGAGCGGAAATCCTCGCGGTTGCACAGGGCATTGAACAGGGTGTTGAGACCGATAAAGGCGGTAAAGGGTACCTTGCGCAGCTCCTTCACGAAGCCCGGCAGATCCCTCGGGTTGGTGATCAACAGTGAGTGATTGCCGGTCTCCATCAGAAACAGGCAGTTCACCGTAAAGGTATAGATGTGATAGACCGGCAGCGGCGCGATCACCACCTCCTTGCCATGTTCGAGACCCGGGCCGATGGCCTGACCGGCCTGGATCATGTTCGCCACCAGATTGCGATGGGTCAGCATGGTGCCCTTGGCCAGGCCCGTGGTCCCCCCGGTATACTGCAGTGCCGCCACATCATCGAGCTCGCGCTCCACTTCGCGATGCTGTTGGGCGCTTCCCACCTTTAGGGCCTGGCGCAGTGGCGTGTGGCCGGGAAGCCGATAGGCCGGCACCAGCTTCTTGAGGTGCTTGACCGCCAGGTTGATCAGCGGTCGCTTGGGAAAGCCATGCAGATCCGCAAGTTCGGTCACCACCACGTGCTGGATATCGGTACGATCGAGGATATTCTCGAGCTTGCTTGCCATGTTGGCGAGTATCACGATCGCCTTGGCGCCTGAGTCCTTGAACTGGTGGGCCATCTCGCGTTCGGTATAGAGCGGATTGGTGTTGACCACCACCAGGCCGGCACGCATGGCACCGAACACCGCCACCGGAAACTGCAGCAGGTTGGGAAGCTGAATGGCGATGCGATCACCTGGCTGCAGGGTGGTCTCATGCTGCAGCCAGGCCGCGAAGTCACCGGAGAGACGCTCCAGGTCGGCGAAGCTCAGCGTCTGCCCCATGCAACTAAAGGCGGGCTTTTCGGCATATTTGCCCACCGCCGCGTGGAAGATGTCGGTGACCGACCGGTACGCCTCCATGCCGCTGAGCTCGGGGCCTTCGAGAATGGGGGCGTGGGCATGTTCACTCATCACGTGTCTCCGCAGTATCGACGATATGACATCGACGCTTCTTGTTGTCCCGAGGCTACCTTACTACCGTGCCTGCCGCGCTGTAAAACGATTGATTAAAACCCTTGTTTAGATTCTTGACCTGGCGCGTCCCGTGCCTCCTCGCGTTGGCCAAAACGGGCTTGTATCTGACCATCTCGCCACACCAGCAGCTCACCGGGCGCCATCCGCTCCCAGGCCTCGTTATCGGTCAGCGGCTCGGTGGCAATCACCGAGACAATATCGCGGCTGGTGGTATGTTCGGCGAAATTCACCGTCAGTTCGGCATCCGAGAGGCTCGCACTGCCAAAGGGGGCGCGCCGGGTGATATGGGCCAGCTTGGTGGAGCAGTAGGTGTACAGATAGTCACCATCGGCCAGCAGCAGATTGAATACCCCCAACCCCCGGAGCCGTTCGCAGAGCTCATGGAGCAAGCGCCACAAGGCCTGGCGCTGCTCTGCGGTCTCGGGACGCCGCGGGAAGTCGCGGCGCAGCTCGCCCAGCAACCAGCAGAAGGCGTGCTCGCTGTCGGTCCCTCCTACCGGGCTATAGAAGGAGAGAGGCAGAGACTGCCACCCCTCGAGCTGACCGTTATGGGCGTAGCACCATGGCTGTCCCCACATCTCGCGGACGAACGGGTGGGTATTGGCGAGCCGTACCTGCCCCACATTGGCCTGGCGAATATGGCTGATCACGATATGAGACTTGATCGGATAGTCACAGATCAGGCGTGCGATGGGCGAGCGCACCGAGGGGTGCGGGTCGCGAAAGTCGCGGTAGCCGCCCTCTTCGTAAAAGGCGATCCCCCAGCCGTCGCGATGCGGCCCGGTGCCCCCACCCCGGTGCAGGAAACCGGTAAAGCTGAAGCAGATATCGGTCGGCACATTGGCACTCATGCCCAACAATTCACACATGGGGATCCTCCCGATGGGCAGGACGCCGCCGCTGGCGACGACCGCGTAACAAGAACAGCAGTATCACTATCAGAACAGCACCGGCGACCAGCGCCCAGACCAACGGCCTGGCGGCCAGCCCCGATAGCCGCGGCTGCCAGCTGGTGCGCCAATGTTCTACCCCGGACGCAACCCCCTGATTGATAGCCCCGATAAATCGCTCGACGACACCACCAGGGTCAGGGTCTTTACCACGACCGGCGGCCAGATCCTGGTGGAAACGCTCGGCCGAGAACTCGCCGCGCCCGCTGGCCAGGTCGAGGCCGGTGGCAGACTCGGCAAACAGCATCAGGGGGGGCAGACGCAGCTCATGGGTCTGGGCCTGAAGGCGCACCTCGGCGCCCAGCTTCAGGGGGCGACTGACGCTGTCATCCAGTTCGGGCAGGGCGATCATCCAGCGGCGCTCGCCCCGGGGCTCGATCTCGAGGTGCTCACCCGCCAGCTCCGCCCAGGGGCGCGTATTATGATGAGCCAGCTCGGGATGGCGAGCGGTCAGCACTACGCGCCGCGATTCGGGCTGATGGCTCGCCTCGAGTGGGGCCAGCAGGTTGATCGCCTGGCTGCGCTGACGGACCATCCCCTCGGCCTCGGCCGTGATCACCAGACGCGCACTCCCCGGCAGGGTAGGGGCTGGCAGCTCGCCACGAAAGCGTTCACCGTCGCGGGCGAGTCGCGTCGTGCCCCGCACCTCACCATCGGCAGCGGCGAGGTCGGCACGCAACGAGAGCCCTTCGAGCTCGTCTGTGTAGGGCACGCCATTCCGCTCGAGCCAGGCCTCTACCGGCAATGGAAAGCCCAGGAAGGCCGTGGCCGGCAGCACTCCGGTACGCAGGGCCAGCGCCGACGTGACGCCGATGCGACTCTGCTCGGCAACCTCACCCTCGACACGCCACTCGCCGGGTGTGGGGTCGGGCACCCTCAGCAGGTCGAAGCGCGGCTCCACCTTCCAGCGCCCCCCTGGTGGCGGTGTGGTGGCGCGATACTCGCGGCCTTGCGGCCCCACCAGCACCAGCGGCTCGGCATCGGGGGCGTGGAAGAGCAGCGCCGAGAAGGTCTCGATGCCCGGCTCTATATGAAAGCGCCCCCCCTCCAGAGGAATACGGTCGGTGGGGAAGATGCGCTCGACGATATCCAGAAAGGCGACGAGCAGACTCTCGGGAGAGGCGACCGGAGCAGGCAGACCACCGGTGGTACGGGAAAGCGACTCCACCAGGGCCATATCGGCCTGATCGGAGAAGGCGATGGCGTGCACGACCACCCCGGAATCGGCAAGCTCCACCGCCAGCTCGTCGAGAAGTTCTCGACGCGAGGCCGCATCCACCTCGGGCTTGGAGCCTCGCGCTGGGGGCAGATCGATGACACCATCGGTCAGCAGGACCAGGTGGCGCCAGCCATCGGCAGCAGGCGCCGCGGCGCGGCGCACCGCGGCTTCGATATCGGTATAGGGTTGCACACCCGCCAGCGCAGGACCCAGCGCCTGAGCCCGTCGGCGCCAGTCGACATTCACCTCACCCGACGGCAATGGGTTGGCCACCGTCTCGCCGAAGGTCCAGACACCGGCAGAGGTGCCTTCCGGCATCAACGACACCAGCAGTTCGAGGGCGCTGACCCTGAGACGATCCGGATCGTTGGCGCGCATGCTGCCCGACACGTCGATGATCACTCGTACCTCGGGGCGGTCCTCGACCGGCTGTGCCAGCACGGCGGGAGCCAGTGCGCACAGGAAGGTGAGCACCAGCCGGGTGCCCATGCGCCCTGCCCTGTCCCGGACTCTGCTGGCCATCCCGGCCTCCTTATTAGATCACCCTGGTTCGACGATCACCCCTGGCCGACAACCGGCTCCCGCCGCACGGCACCACGCGGCCCATCAGCCGCCTTGTTCTCATTCTTGTTCCGGTTGACCGGCTTGCTGGTGCGCCTGCCACGCCACCACAGCAGCAGCCCGAAGACCACCCCCAGCCCGGCACCCAGAAGCGTCAGGACAAGGGCCGGCATCAGCGCCTCGCTGTTACGCTCGAGAAAGGCCACCGTCGCCACGACCACCGCCGGTGCAAAGCCGGTGTAGACATCCCCCTCCTCGAGCAGCGGGAGCTGAAAACGCGCTGGCATCCACATCACACCGGCCACCAGCCAGGTGATCGGCAGCCTCAGCAGTCTTGGCAGGAAGGCCAGCCCCAGGTAGCCGGTGAGCAGTATCACCAGCGACAAGACGCCGTAGCTCAGCCATAGTAGGCTCATCGATTCGGTAATAGGCATTGCCACCTCACTTTTCACTTATCCGAGTATGGTACATCCCGCGCCATGAAAGCACAGCCGCCACAGCGCCTTGAGCACTCCACTGCTTCCCCGGTCTCCCACTTCCGCCGTCCAGAAGACCCCGAGTGGCACTGGCTGGAGCAGCGCGAGGACTCGGGGGTCACCGACTTCCTTGAGGCCGCCAATGCCGAGTGCGATGCCTGGTTCAGTCCCCTGGAGTCGCTGGTCGAACGGCTCTACCACGGCCACCTCGCGCGTCGCGAGCTTGCCGTGCATGGCCTGCGCACCCCGCTGGACCACCACACCTACTGGAGCGAAACCGCGGCCGACGCCGACTACCCGGTGTGGTGGCGACACCCCAACGGCGAGCCCGACCGCGCCGCCCCCTTCCTTGACCTGGAAGCGCGTGCCGCGGCCCACGACTTCCTCGAACTCGGCGACATGGCCCTGTCACCGGACGAGGGCTGGCTGGCGTGGACCGAGGACACCACCGGTGACGAGAGATTCGACCTCTTCCTGGCCCGGCTGCCCGATGGAGCACCCGTACGCCTGCTGGAGGATATCGGTGCCGAGCTGAGCTGGGCCGAGGACAACGCCACCCTGCTGTTCACCCGCCATGATGCGACCCAGCGCCCCGAGAGCATATGGCGCCTGGGATTGCGCGAGGGTGTTGCGGACGAACCAGCTCTGGTCCTGCGCGAGGAGGACCCCGAGTTCTGGCTGGGACTGGGCAAGACACGCTCCCGGGAGTGGTTGGTACTGGAGAGCGCCTCCAAGGATACCAGCGAGTGCCACTTGATACCGGCCCGGGCACCGGCCACCCCCCCGCGCTGCTTCCGCCCCCGCGAGAGCGGCGTGGAACTCGCGCTGGAGCACCGCCCCGGCCACTTCTACCTGCTGCACAACCGTGGCGCCCCCCATTTTCGACTCGACCGGCTGGCCGAGTCATCTCTAGAGGTAGCCGCCGATGCTCAGCGCTGGCAGCCGCTGATTCCCCATCGCGACCACCACACCCTGGAGGGGGTTGATGCCTTCAGTTGGGGAGTCGTGGTCACCGAGCGCGACCATGACGAGGCCCAGGTACACCTGCGGGTCCTGGAGTTCAACTCCGAACATCTCACTACCCGGGACGAGCGCCTGCCACTACCGGAGACACCCTGCAGCCTGGCACTGGGTGATGCCCCCCACTTCGATGGTCGTCGCCTGCGCCTGTGCGAGGAGTCCTTCATATTGCCGGTAAGCTGGGTGGAGCACGACCTGGACAGCGGAGAGCGTCGCCTGCTCAAGCAGCAGCCCGTGCACGGCGACCTCAGGCCCGAGCACCTCGCGTGTGAACGGCTGTGGGCCACCTCCCACGACGGGGAACGCATCCCTGTTTCGGTGGTCATGCCGGCCGACCGTGTCGGTCATCCACTTCCGACCCTGCTCTACGGTTACGGCGCCTACGGAGAGGTACTCGACCCCTGGTTCTCGGTAGCCCGACTGGAGCTGCTCTCCCGGGGCGTGGCCTTCGCCGTGGCCCATGTCCGGGGCGGCGGTGACCGCGGCGAACCCTGGTACCTGGCCGGCAAGCTGGCACACAAGGCCAACAGCTTCCACGATTTCCTGGCGGCACGTGACGCCCTGGTGGAGCATGGCATCAGCGACGGCGAGCGTATCGCCGCCTATGGGGCCAGCGCCGGCGGCCTGCTGGTGGGCGCCAGTCTCAACCTGGCGCCGCAGGCATTCTGTGCGGCAGTGCTCGACGTACCCTTCGTGGACGTGCTGCGCACCATGGAGAACCCGGACCTGCCACTGACCACCGCCGAATATACCGAGTGGGGCAACCCGGCGGACGCCGCTGTCCGTCGCCGCATCGCCGACTATTCACCACTGGACAACCTCGCCGCGGCCCCCTACCCCGCACTGTTCCTGCAGGGCAGCTGGCACGACACCCGAGTCCCCTACTGGGAGCCGGCCAAGCTCTATGCCCGACTCACCGAGCTGGGCAGCGCTCGCGGACCGGTGCTGCTGCGTTCCGATATGACCGCCGGCCACGGTGGCGCCTCCGGGCGCTTCAAGGCGTGGCATGATGGCGCCCGCCAGGACGCCTTTATTCTCTGGGCGCTGCGACTGGCAGATCAGGAGGCATGATGCCTTGCTGCTTGATGCTTGATGACAGTGCCGTGACGGCGAGGACCCGGCCGAGGCCGGGTCCCTGTAACAGGCTTGTGAGGTAAGTGGCGCGCAATCAACCGCCACGCGATCCACCGCCGGGGCCACCACCCGAGCCGCCGCCGGAACCGCCACCCGAGCCGCCACCCGAGCCGCCGCCGGAACCGCCACCCGAGCCGCCACCCGAGCCGCCGCCGGAACCGCCACCCGAGCCACCGCCGGAACCGCCACCCGAGCCGCCGCCGGAACCGCCACCCGAGCCGCCGCCGGAACCGCCACCCGAGCCACCGCCGGAACCACCACCCGAGCCGCCGCCGGAACCGCCACCCGAGCCGCCGCCGGAACCGCCACCCGAGCCACCGCCGGAACCACCACCCGAGCCGCCGCCGGAACCGCCACCCGAGCCGCCGCCAGAACCACCACCTGAGCCACCGCCGGGACCACCACCTCCGCCCCCACCATCGGTGCCGCCATCGGACCCATCATCGGAGCCGTCGTCCGATCCATCATCGGAGCCGTCGTCCGTTCCATCATCAGAGCCGTCGTCCGACCCATCGTCGGAGCCGTCGTCCGTTCCATCGTCGGAGCCGTCGTCCGTTCCATCGTCGGAGCCGTCATCCGATCCATCGTCGGAGCCGTCATCCGATCCATCATCGGAGCCGTCATCCGTTCCGTCATCGCTGCCGTCGTTGCTGGCAACCAACACGCCCTCACCTCCGTCGCGAGCGCCAGACATATCCGTTTCCTGGTCTCCAGCGCTCGGCGGGTAGAGCAGCAACAACTGCTCGGGGCTTAACCGCGTCGGCAGCCACGACTGCAGCTGCGCCATCTCCTGATTGTCGAGCACGCGGCCCTCGTTCATGAGGTCATTGAACATCTCCGCCATCTCATCATCACTGAGCGGATCGCCGCTCCACGAAGAGGATTGCGCCGCAACGCCGGACGAGGCCAGGGCACCCACCGCCATGACCAACGCTAGTTTCCTGAAACCTTTCATGTTCGATCCCCCCGACCCCGCACCTCTCAATAAGCGGCGTCATGCGTTGGGCAAATATGCCCATGCCTAAAACAAACTGTTACACATATCAAGGATAGTTCCCGGCGGTGGTCGCCGCCATATAACGAGCGCATAAATCGAGGGTGCAAGGTGACGGGGCCTGAACGCCCATCGGCGAGGCGTCGCAAGCATGCAATGAAGGCAGCATCCTCGCTGAAGGGAGGGGTGGGCTGGCGATGTCAGCCGTCGATGGGCAGAATCGCGATGATATGGTCCTCGTAGTACTCCTCGGAGACACCTCTGCTGCTGACCGCAAAGCTGCGTACGCTGACGCCCTTGCGATGAACGCGTTCCGGGTCACCGCTGAGCAGCGGGTGCCAGGCGGCCAGTTTGCGGCCCTCGGCGACCCGACGATAGGCGCAGGAGCGCGGTAACCAGCGAAATTCGTCCACTCGCTCCGGTGTCAGCCGGGTGCACTCCGGCACCCGCTCCAGGCGGTTGGGATAGTCGCTGCAGCGACAGCTCTGGATATCCAGCAGCTCACAGGCCAGGTTGAGTACCGCCAACTCGCCGGTCTCGTCATCCTGGAACTTTAGCAGGCAGCACTGACCGCACCCGTCGCAGAGCGCCTCCCACTCCTCGGCGGTCAGCTCTTCGAGGGGGTAGTGCTCCCAGAAACGTTCTCGCATGGCATCTTCCAGTCACCCTGCTGAACAGCAGGCATCTCGGGGCTGAACCGGCGGCTGGCCTGGGAGGAGACGCTGTGAATACCTCCCTGTACGCTACCAAAGCCTTTCCTGGCGTAGGACCTCCTCTTCGGCCTGCCCCCGGCTCCCCTGGGTTGAACGGAGTTCGTGCGTCGTCGGGCGCGATACTGTTTGTCGCGCCCGATGCCGGGCACATTGGGTCAGTAACGCGCCTGAGTTGGAGTGCGATAAAGATCCAGAAGATACTCCTCCTTGGCTGGGGGCATCTGCAGATAGAAGCCGTTGTCACGGATCGCCTGCATCACCTCCACAGCACTGGCGCGCCCCAACCGTTTCTCGGGGCTGAGGATCAGCGTCATGGCCGGTACCGGCTTGCCGAAACGCTCGAGCAGGGGGCCAGGAACGCGCTCCGTACCCTCGCGCTTGTCGACATAGAGATACATTTCGTCCTTGCGCGAACTCTTGAATACCTGGCACAGCAGGCGGTCGCCGGACATCCGGTCATCACTCATCTCGGTAGTTCCTCCAGGGCCTTTATCAGCCCCGTGTTCAGGCGTTCACCGCGCCACCCCGTCGGCAGCGGCGGGTCACTCTTTTCCAGGTGGGCCACCAGCAGGGCCTCCAGGTCACGGCGACGCATCAGTACCTCAGGGGCCACACCCAGCGCCTCGGCCTCGGCATTCACCACCTTCTTCAACGTCTTGATGCCACGCTTGAACTCAGGCTCCATGGGCGATGGCAGCTCGCCCGGGAGCTCGCTAGCATCGAGCTGCTGCGCCTCGGCCACCAGTGCCAGCAGGGTGTCGCCGTCGCGCTTGACCAGACTCGGCTTGACACCTTCGATCCGCGCCAGCTCATGGCGATTCCGGGGCATCACCTCGGCGATCGCGAACAACACTCGGTCATGCACCAGCCAGCCCCTGGGCAGGTTGCGAGCGCGGGCTTCGCCTTCGCGCCAGATGGTCATCCGCCGGTAGGCCTCGATCTGGCGCGGCGCCAGGCGCCACAGCTGACGCTGACGCAGATACCACTGCCCATCGGCCTCGACGCTGCGCTCGGCCTGGGCCAGCATCGCCTCACCATCGGCCTGAAGCCACTCGCTACGCCCCAGCCGCTCGAGCTCGAGGCGCTGCTGCTCCCATACCTGCACCAGATAGACCACATCAAGGGCGGCATACTGCAGCTGGGTCTCCGAGAGCGGACGCACCAGCCAATCGGAGCGGGTCTCATCCTTGGGCAGGATCTCGCCGACCCAGTGCTCCACCAGCTTCTGATAACCCATGCCGGGATTGTCGCCCAACAGCCCCTGGGCGACCTGGGTATCCACCAGCGGGCGCGGCGTCACACCGGCCCAGCACGTGAAGACCTCCAGGTCCTCGCTGGCGGCGTGCAGCAGCTTGAGCGGCCCTTCGGCCAGCAGACGTCGGAAGGCGGCGGTACATGTCACGGCCTGGGGATCCACCAGCCAGGCCACGCCGCCGGCGGAAAATTGAATCAGAGCCGGTACCGGGTAGAAGGTGTTCTCGCGAAAGAACTCGGTATCCAGGGCGATGACATCGTCATTACTCACCGCCTCACAGGCGGCATCCAGCGCCTCGGGGGTATCGATCCAGTGTATCTCGGGGGTCAGGGGCATCAGGGTTCCGGCAGTGTTGAATGGGGTGGAGCAACCGAGCGCAGGCTCACTCGCTCCGGAACGGCAGGCGACCATTGAAGGCGCGACTCAGGGTGCCACCGTCGACATACTCCAGCTCGCCGCCCATCGGCACGCCGTACGCGAGGCGCGACAGGCGAACCCCGTGG
Organism: uncultured Halomonas sp.; assembly: GCF_947501415.1. GTDB lineage: Bacteria > Pseudomonadota > Gammaproteobacteria > Pseudomonadales > Halomonadaceae > Halomonas. Next base: position 214,071 of record NZ_CANMVL010000002.1, read on the forward strand.
GCGGTGAGCTGCGCGGCGATATAGTGGGCCGTGGCCTCCCCCTCGACCGTGGGGTTGGTGGCCAGGATGACCTCCTCGACTCCCTCCTCGCCGACTCTGGCCTCGAGCCGGTCGAGCCCCAGATCCTCGGGACCGATGCCGTCCAGGGGCGAAAGGTGGCCATGCAGCACGAAGTAGCGGCCGCGATAGCCGCCGGCTTCCTCGATGGCGAGCTGGTCGGCGGGCGACTCCACCACGCAGAGCAGGTCGTCGTCACGTCGTGGACTCTCGCACAGCTGGCACACATCGTCCTCGGTGAGCGTTCGACAGCGCCGGCAGTAGCCGACTCTTGCCAGGGCGTCGTCGAGCACCGTGGAGAGCCGCCGGCCGCCGTCACGATCGCGTTCCAGCAGGTGCATGGCCATGCGCTGGGCGGTCTTGGGCCCCACGCCGGGCAGCACCCGCAGCGACTCCATCAGTTGCTCGATGAGGGGGGAGAAGCTCATCAGAACGGCATCTTGAAACCGGCCGGCAGATTCATGCCATCGGTAACTTCGGACATCTTGGCCTTGGAGTTGGCCTCGACCTTGCGAACGGCATCATTCACCGCAGCAGCCAGCAGATCCTCCAGCAGCTCCTTGTCCTCTTCCATGACGCTGGGATCGATATCCACCTTGCTGACGTCATGGCGGCCGTTCATGGTGACCTTGACCATGCCTGCCCCCGCCTCGCCCAGCACCTCGGCACGAGCGATCTCCTCCTGGACCCGCTGCATCTTCTCCTGCATCTCCTGGGCCTGCTTCATGATATTGCCCATTCCACCCTTGTTGAACATGGTGTGTCCTCTCTTGTCATCTAATGATGTAAATAGTCGTCTAGTGTAGGTCGCCGGCGGGTTTCACCGTGGACTCGATCAGGCGGGCTCCGAAGGCCCGCTGAAGTTGCTGTACATGGGGGTCACTCCCCAGCGCCTCAACCGCCCTGGCGTGACGCTGCGCGGCCAGACGCTCGGCCTGCTGACGAGGAGTCTCGACACTCGCCGGGATCTCGCCCTCCTCGACCTCCAGCCGCCGCGTGATGCCATGCTCGGCCAGGGCCTGCTGCATGCGCTCGATATGGATCTCGGCGCGCATGGCGGAGAGCGTCGGGTCGAGGCGCAACCGCAGACGCTCGCCATCATCCTCTTCCACCACACAGCCAGCGGCCAGATTGCGCGTCAGCCCACCCAGACCCAGCGTCTCGAAGCACGCCAGCCAGGCCGAGTGGCTGAAATGACCATTCGTCTCGTCTGACACCGCTGCCGGGGCGGGTTCATCGTTTGACACCGCTGCCGAGTCGGGTTCCTCGGCAACGGGAACCGAGACCGGCTCCGGCTCCGGTTCCGCATCGCCTGATGGGGTCGCCTCCTGTTCCATCGAGTGAGACTCGGCCGGCCGCGTGACCGCAGATGGCCTTTCCTCCCCGAAAGAGGAAGATGACACTGGGGGCCCTGCCGGTGACGGCGCCTCCGATGCCGCAGAGGGGTTCGGTGCAGACGCAGGCTCTGCCTCGACCCATGGCGGCGGTGGTGCCGACGACTCGGCAGGGGGCTCACTCGATGGCGAAGGATGGCGAGGCGCCTCGGGAGCCGGGGCTGTGGAGGGCGCGGATGACGGTGTCGCGCCCTCGGACTTGCTCCCCGACTCCTGACTACCGGCAGGCGGGGCGTCGCCCCCGTGGGGCGTGCCACCCTCGGAGTTGCCGCGCAGCGGCAGTGGCGTCGACGCCGGCTTCGGCACACCCTGGGGACGGAAGGCCAGCATGCGCAGCAGGGTCATCTCGAGCGCGGTACGTAGATCCGGCGCACTGGCCATGTCGCCACGCCCCTGGATGCCGATCTGGTAATAGAGCTGCACATCCTCGGCGGTAAATCGCGAGGCGAGAGCCAGCAGCGCCTCGCGATCGCCCTGGGCGTTGTCCAGGGCCTCGGGCACCATCTGGGCGATGGCCAGCCGATGCAGCACGCCGGTCACCTCGTCGAGCACGCCGGCGAAGTCCGGGGCATGCTCGGCCAGGTTGCCCACTTCGGTGAGCAGCCGAGCGGCATCCACATCGGCCAGCGCCTCGACCAGGGCCAGCACATGATGCTGATCCAGGGTACCCAGCATGGCTGCCACGTCGGCATGCTCGACCCGGCCCTGGCCGAAGGCGATGGCCTGGTCGGTCAGGCTCATGGCATCACGCATGGACCCCTCGGCGGCCCGCCCGAGCAACCACAGGGCGCTCTCCTCGAAGGGCACCGACTCGGCCGCGAGCACCTTGCCGAGGTGGTCGACGATGCGCTCCAGGGGCATATGCTTGAGGGTGAACTGCAGGCAGCGTGACAGCACCGTAGGAGGCAGCTTCTGCGGATCGGTGGTGGCCAGCAGGAACTTCACATGGGGCGGTGGCTCCTCCAGCGTCTTGAGCAGTGCGTTGAAGCTGCTGGTGGAGAGCATGTGTACCTCATCGATCAGGTACACCTTGTAGCGTCCCTGAGTCGGCGCATACTGCACGTTATCGAGCAGCTCGCGGGTATCCTCCACCTTGGTACGCGAGGCGGCATCCACCTCAATCAGGTCGACAAAGCGCCCCTCGTCGATGGCCAGACAGCTGTCACACTCGCCACAGGGAGTGGACGTCACCCCCTCGTCACCTCGGCCGCCGGCGGTACAGTTGAGACACTTGGCGAGTATTCGCGCCAGGGTGGTCTTGCCCACACCGCGGGTGCCGGTAAACAGGTAGGCGTGGTGCAGCCGCCCCTGATCCAGCGCATTGACCAGCGCACGCTGGACATGTTCCTGACCGACCAGTTCATGGAAGGTGCGCGGTCGCCACTTGCGGGCCAGAACCTGATAGCTCATGCGGCGCGATATCCTTGCGGGAAAACGGAGGCCGGCAACGCCGGCATGAAGCGCTCATTCTAGCGTCCAGGGGGCGCCGCGGAAAGCGAGCCGCGCTGCCCGAAGCCGTGGGGCTGTGCTAGTGTGGCCCTAATGGATCATTACAGGGACGACGATGCCATGAACCCATCTCGCGATAGCGTACACACCACCTCATCGCTTACCTACGAGCAGGTCGCCGCCGCGGCGGAAAACCTCGAGCATCGCGGCGCCGAACCCACCCTGAAACGGGTGCTGGAACTGCTCGGCACCGGCTCGCCCAATATCGTCCAGCGCCACCTCAGCGCCTGGCGTGATACCCGCAGCGTGCCCGAGCCCTCGGCTCCGCGTCTTCCCGCAGCTTTGATCGACGCCCTGGAGCGCGAGTTGGCGACCCATGCCAACACGGGGCTGAACGAGGGTCGACGCCTGGCCGATGAGTCGCGCGCCGACGCCACGACCCTGGCCGAGGCCGGCGAGGCCCTCGAAAGGCGTAACCACGAACTGGCACAACGGCTCGAGGCCACCGAACGCGCCGGGCAGATGGCCGATGAGCGCGCCAGTACCCTGCTGGCCGAGCGAGACCGCCTGCGCGACAAGCTGGAGCGTGAACGGCAGCTGGCCCATAAGGCCCAGCAGACACTCGCCGAGCAGCGCCAGCAGCTGGCCCTGCTGCGCGAACAACTGGAGGAGGCACAGCAGGCGCGCCTGACCGCCGAACGCGGGGCCCGCGCCAGCGAGGAGGAGCGCATCAAGGCCGAGCGCGCCCAGGCGGTGGCCGAAAGCCAGCGCGATGGCGCCCTCGAGCAGGCACATGAGAAGATCGAGCAAATCACCCTGCTCAAGAAGGAGGTGCAGGAGGAGCGTGCCCGCCAGCGCCAGGAGATCACCGAGATGCGCGCCGAGCAGAAGGCGCGCCTGGATACCGCAGAACGTGCCAGACAGGAGGCCCAGAATCACGCCCAGGAGGCCCTGCAACGCGCCACCAAGGCGGAAATACGGGCCGAGGCGCTGCAGGCCACCCAGAGCGCCCTCAAGTCACGCATGGACGCCATGCAGGTCCAGCAGCGCCAGCACGGCCGGCAGGCACAGACCGAGCGGGCTTAACCCCGCTCGACAGCCCCAGACGTCATGCCACTCAGCACATTGGCCACGTTGACACCGATCTCCTCCACCGCATAACCGCCCTCCATCAACAACAGGGTCGGCAGGCCCAGGGCCCCCAGGCGGCGTCCCATCTCGGTGAAGTCGTCGCTGCTCAGCTTGAAGGCGCTGATCGGGTCGTTCTCGAAGGTGTCCACCCCGAGCGACACGATCAGCAGCTCACAGCCCGTTTCACGGATGCGCTCCTTGGCGGCCTCGAGCACATGGAACCATACCTCGGCACCCGTGCCCTCCGGCAGAGGATAATTGACGGTATAGCCCGCCCCCTCACCCTCCCCCACTTCGTCGGCGTGCCCCATGAAGTAGGGGAAGCAGGTCATGGGGTCGCCGTGAATCGACACGAACAGCACATCGCTACGCTGCTCGAAGATCTGCTGGGTGCCGTTGCCGTGGTGGAAGTCCACATCGAGAATGGCGACTCGCGACAACCCCGCATCCAGCGCCCGTTGAGCGGCCACCGCAGCATTGTTGAAGAAGCAGTAGCCGCCGAACTGATCGACGGCGGCATGATGCCCCGGCGGACGACACAGGCCGAAGGCCGGCTCGCCTGTGGCCAGCACATGGTCCAGAGCCGAGAGCGCCACATCCTTGCTGGCCTGTGCCGCCTCGAAGGTGCCACCGCAGATCGAAGTGTCCGCCCCCAGGGCATAGTGACCCAGGCGCCCGTCGACACAGCTGGGGATTCGCCGCCCCGGCATGGTGCGAGTCGGCCAGATCCAGGCGATCGCCTCCCCTTCGCGCCCCAGCGCCTGCCAGTCGTCCCAGCAGGTCGCCAGAAAGTCGACGTAGTCGGCATCGTGAACCGCCAGCACCGGTGCCAGGCCGTGCTCGGCTGGCTCGACTACCTCGGTGAATCCCGCCTTGCGCAGGCCCTCAAGGATCATGTCGACCCGCTCCGGGCACTCCCAGGGCGGCACCAGCTGGCCGCCATCGAGCTCGGTCCGGGCGCGACGCGCCTTGCTCATTTCAGAGTGATAGATACGCATGACACCTCCCCTTCACCCCAGCAGCAGCGAATCGTCGTCGACCTGCTCACCGCGGGCACGCTCGAATAGTTTGAGCAGGTCGGGCACCTGAAGCCCGGCCCGCTGTTCGCCCTTGACATCGAATGCCACCTCGCCCTGATCCATCATGATGGTACGGTGACCCACATCCAGCGCCTGGCGCATGCTGTGGGTGACCATCAGCGCGGTGAGGCGCTGCTCGCGGATGATGTCGGCAGAGAGCTCCAGCACGAAGCTGGCGATTCTCGGGTCCAGGGCCGCGGTATGCTCGTCGAGAAGCAGAATCTCCATGGGCTGCAGTGCCGCCATCAGCAGGCTGACCGCCTGGCGCTGCCCGCCGGAGAGCAGGCCGATGCTGTCGTGGAGGCGATCCTCCAGCCCCAGTCCCAGACGCGCCAGGTTGTCGCGCAGGCGGCTGCGCAGGCCTCCATCCAGGGCACGCCCCAGTCGCCGGCGCCGCCCACGAGCGAAGGCCAGCGCCATGTTCTCCTCGAGGGTCAGAGTGCCGCAGGTGCCGGCCAGCGGATCCTGGTAGACGCGCGCCACCAGGTCGGCACGCTTGAAAGCCGACAACCGAGTGACGTCGCGCCCGCCGATCAGTACCCGCCCCGGCTGGGCGATGACCTCCCCGGCCAGCACATTGAGCAGCGTCGACTTGCCGGCGCCATTGCCACCGATCACGGTGACGAACTCCCCCTCATCGATGACCAGGTCGATCCCCTTGAGCACGTGATTCTCAAGCGGCGTGCCGGGGTTGAAGGTGACGTGGATATCCTGAAGTTCGATCATGCGACACGCCTCTTGCGTTTGAACCGCGGCAGCACCAGCGCGAAGCCGACCAGCAGAGCCGTCACCAGGTTGAGATCCTGAGCCTTGAGGCCGATGAAGTCGGCATTGAGTGCCACCGCCACCATCAGGCGATAGAGGATGGAGCCGAAGATGCACGCCAGGGTAGCCATCAGGATGGTGCGCCCGGGGATCAGCGACTGACCGCCGATGACCGCCGCCAGGCCCACCACGATGGTACCCACCCCCATGGTCACGTCGGCGCTGCCTTGGCTCTGAGCGAAGAGCGCACCTCCCAGCGCCACCAGGGCGTTTGAGAGTGCCATGCCGGAGAGCACCATCACCGAAGTGTTGATGCCGTTGCCCGAGGCCATGCGCGCGTTCTCACCAGTGGCACGCATGGCCAGCCCCACCTCGCTGTTGAGGAAGCGGTTGAGCAGGACCGTCACCACCGCCAGGCCGGCGAGGATCGCCAGCGGAAAGACGACATAGCGGCTGAACGGCAGCGACTCCAGCGGCGTGAAGATGGTGTCATCGGTCAGCAGCGCGATATTGGGTCTCCCCATCACCCGCAGGTTGATCGAGTAGAGCGCGATCATCGACAGGATCGAGGCCAGCAGATTGAGGATCTTGAGCTTCACCGCCATCCAGGCGGTCACCGTGCCGGCCATGGCACCGGCGACCACCGCCAGGGCGGTTCCCACCCAGGGGTTGCCGCCGCCCACGATCCATACCGCCGCCACGGCAGCCCCCAGGGGGAAGCTGCCGTCGACGGTCAGGTCGGGAAAGTCCAGAACGCGGAAGGAGAGGTAGACACCAAGCGCCACGAAACCGAAGATCAGGCCAAGTTCGATGGCCCCCAGAAAGGCTATTAGACTCATTACTCGAAGATCTCGACCGCCTGCTCCTCGAACTCGGCCGGGATCTCGTAGCCGATCTGCTCGGCGGCATCTCGGTTCAGGATCAGCTCGAGCTTCTCGACGGTGCCCACCGGCAGATCACCGGCCTTCTCGCCACCCAGGATGTCGGCGATCATCGCGCCGGTCTGGCGCCCCATGTCGTAGTAGCTGAAGCCCAGCGAAGCCAGGGCGCCACGCTCGACGGAGGAGTTGTCGCCGGTGAATACCGGAATATCGGCGTCGTAGCCGACCTTGAGCACGCTCTCCAGGGCCGAGACCACGGTGTTGTCCACCGGCACGTAGATGGCATCGGCGCGACCGGCCAGGCTGCGGGCGGCACCCATCACCTCGGAGGTGCGTGAGGCGGTCACCTCGACCAGCTCGAAACCCAGCTCCGGCGCCATCGCATTGAGCTTCTCGGCCTGGGAGACGGAGTTTGCCTCACCGGGGTTATAGACCACTCCCAGCCGCTTGGCCTCGGGGAACATGTCGCGGATCAGCTGCAACTGCGCCTGCAGGGGGGGCGCATCCACCACCCCGGTGATATTGGCGCCGGGCGCCTCCATGTCGTTTACCAGCTTGGCGATCAGCGGGTCGGTGACGGCGGTGAAGACGATGGGGGTATCATCTTGCAGTGCCGAGGCCGCGGCCTGGGCCGAAGGCGTGCTGATCGCCAGCACCAGGTCCGGGCGATCACCGGCGAACTTGCGCGCGATCTGAGCAGCGATGGAGGTGTCGCCCTGGGCGTTCTGGAAGTCGACCTCGAGGTTATCGCCCTCCACATAGCCGCGCTCGGCGAGCTCATCCAGCGCTCCCTGGCGGCTGGCATCCAGGGCCGGATGCTCGACGATCTGGGTGATGCCCAGGTTGACGGTCTCTGCCTGGGCCACCCCGGCCACCAGCATGGAGCCCAGCACCGCGGAGAGAATTCGACGCCGCATCATGATGTTCCCTCTTCTTCGTATTGATGAGTTATTCGTATTGATGAATTGTTGCGATAGAGAAGCGAATGAACGGCCTCGGAAAGGCCGAGGCTGCACCTTAGCGCGCTTCGCGGCCGCGGCCAATACGACCTTCCAACGAACGACCGTTCATCAGCTCCGCCGGGGATGGCAGCCAAACGACAGGCAGCGTTGAAGAGACCGGATAATCGAAGAAAAGAAGGGAAGACAAGGGGGATGGAAAACAGGCAGGCGGCCAGGGGGGCCAAAGCACCATGCCGAGGCGGTTCGGACGCCCGAAATGGAGGCGGCCCCGACAGCCACATCCCGGCACACGCGTCCACCACTACCGTTGCTCCCTTCCGGGCCTGGCGGGGTTTGCGGTTTAGCGTTGCGGGAGGACCGACGGGGCCACCACAGCACGACATCATGGCGATGCCAACTCGACCTGTTTGACGTTATCGATCAACGTCTTGCCGAGTGGATGCGCACTATAACAGCCACACCTGGCGCAGGCAAGGATGCGTGACGGCCGCGTTCGGGATGTTGGCCAACGCTGCATGCTGTAGCATGAAGACTACCCTTACTTAGTGAATGCCGTAATTATCACTATACGGCATGACAGGTAGGAGTCACCATCGCGAATAACAGGAGGCGCCACATGAAGAAGGATCCGAACAAGGGGCATATCGCTCTGCTGGGCTGGAGCCTGAACGCTATCGAAGCCGCAGAGAACTTCGACCGACGCTACGTCGTGGTGGCGCCCGACTGGGCGGAGGAGTACTGCCAGAAGCATGACATTCCTTACGTGCCATGGAACTTCGAGCGCCTGAACGATCGCTCCATGGAGATCGCCGAGACGCTCAAGGAGATGGGCGTTAACGTGGCCATCCCGCTCTTCGAGGAGACCGTAGAGTGGGCCGGGGCGATCAATTCGGTACTGCTCGACAACCCACGTCTCTACGGGCAGTCGCTGCTGCTACGCGACAAGGCGTTGATGAAGCGCCGTGCCCAGCTCGGCGGCATCCGCGTCGGCATCTTCGAGGAGGCACATGACAAGGAGGACGTCATCCGCTTCCTCAAGCGGGTCAACCAGACCCTGCTCAAGCTCGACGGCGACCCCAATGACCCCATTCACCTCAAGGCGTTCGACAAGGCGGGTTGCCTGGGTCATCGCGTGATACGCACCCCTGACGAGGTCGATACCATCCCCGAGGAGGAGTTCCCGGTGCTGATGGAGTCGCACCTGGATGGATGGGAGTTTGCCGTCGAGGCGTGGATCCATGACGGCAAGATCGTCTTCCTCAATATCTCCGAGTACGTGACCCTGGGCTATTCGGTATTTGTGCCGGCCTCGCCGGAACTGGAGAAGTACCGCCCCCAGATCACCGCTCAGATCGAAAAGTTGATCAAGGCCTTCGATATCGAATTTGGCCTGATCCACCCAGAGTACTTCGTCACCAACGACGGCGAGATGTACTTCGGCGAGGTGGCCTACCGTCCGCCGGGCTTCAAGGTCTTCGAGCTGCTCGAGCGCGTCTACGGCTTCAATGCCTACCAGGCCTCGATGCTGGTGTTCGATCCCAAGAGCACGTCGGAAGAGGTCGCCGAGTTCTTCCCCAGAGAGGTCGAGGATGCCGATGGTTACGCCGGCTGCTTCGGGGTATACCCGCGGCTTCGCGTGGTCAGCAAGCTGGAGATTCCCGAAGAGGTCGAGGACGACCCCTACTTCGAATCCCACGAGCTCACGCCGCCGCTGGAGGAAACGGTCACCAAGCGCACCGCCTTCGGCACGCACTGGGGGCTGGTCTACTTCAAGGGCGACGAAGCGGCACGCATGAAGGAGCTGCTCAAGAGCCTGGAGGAGCTCGATTTCTATGTATGAGCTGAGGTCTCCATCAGGGCGTTGGCTTGATTTCTTCGCACGATCTAGGCGTCATGGTAAGCCATGACGACCTGACGACAAGGAGTCAGCGTGACAACGCATGACGACACCCAAGCGGGTGGCGACACCACGCCACCCGATGATACCAAGCTTCAGCTTCTGCTGGAGAAGCTCGACGCGGCAACCACCCTACTGGAAGAAGCGCGCGACTTCGCCAAGCCAGGCAAGCTGCCCCGGGTGCTCGATACCGCGCGCCGCGTGCTGCTTCAGGAGGGCGGTGCCGCCGCCGTCGAGGCACGCGCCCAGAGGCTGGAGCAGGCCGGCGTCTTCGACGGCTCCGACTGGGAGACCCCTCAGTATCTGATTCCTACCCTCACCACTCATGCATTGAAGAGTGCCGATCCCAACGTGGTGGTGATCGAGACACTCAGTGAGCTGCGCCTGCTGGCGGTAGCCAAGGGCGAGTATCTTCATCCCGTGGTCTCCGCGGAACAGGCGCACCACTACCTGACCCAGACGATGGCCATCAATCTGTGGCTGCTGTTCGGCGCCCCCAGCGAAGCCGAACGCGAGACCCAGGGCCGACTCGCCCAGGTGCCCCGCCACCTGTTTCGCCATCTTGCCGAGCGTATCGGCTATGAACATATCATCGATCGCCTGATCGCCGAGATCTGGCGGATCCTCGAGCAGCGCCCGATCCAGGTCGAGCCGGTCAAGCAGATGATCACCCAGATCGCCATCTGCCAGGCCGACCCGACAATCGATCTGGGCGCCAGCGGCCAGGGAGCCGACCGTCTGGTCAGCTCGCTGTTTGGCCCTACCCGCGCCTGTCGCGAGGACCCCGGCCTGGAGGTGTACCGTGAGCGACTGGCCAGCATGGATGCGACGGCGCTTCAGGGTGAAGCCACTGGGTTCGCTCGGGCCATGCATGACACGGGCCTGGTCTCCGCTTATCACCCCGTGCTGCTGCGCCATCTGCTGGACCATAACGATCATCTGCTGGCGGAAGCACTGGGGCTTTCCTCCACCGGGCGGGACTGCCTGCTCTGCTATCGTGAGCTTGTTTCGGCGTTGATTCGCGGTGGTGTGCACTCCGCCACCCCCCAGGCCGCCTACGGCCTGGCCTTGATGCTCGAGCGCGGCATTCTCTATCAACCCCCGGTCGCACCAGCCATGTGGCGACAGCTGAGCCTGTCGCTCTCGGAGTGGTCCAAGGCCCGACTCAACCTGGCCTTCGGCGAGGCCGTCTCGCCGCGGGCTAGGCTGCTCGAGGGTGTGCTGTGCATGCTCGGCCAGCCGCTGGGCATCGGCCAGGGCAACAACCCGACCTGCCAATCGGCCCGCGCCCTCTCGATCTGGGCCTACAACGATCCCGACTACCTGCTGCAGATGGTGGCCTGGGCGGCCCGCGACGACGAGATCATCATTCACTTCGAGGGCATGCCGCTCTCCTCGATGGCCAGCATGTCAGGCGTTGCCCAGACACTGCCCCTAGACCTCGATCCGGTGTCGTTGATCGTGGTGCCGCATCTGGACCGCATCTATGCCGAGATGGGGCGACGCTGCATCGGCCGCGAGGGTGACCCCCACCGCTGGGTCAACCCCGAGTTCCACGGCTGGTGGTCGGGACGTGGTTTTCGCATCAATGTCGATGTGGCCACCGGCCAGATTCAGGACCTGGACTCCTTCCTGCGGCACTTCTATGCCAGCTATCACCCCTACTACAACGGTAACCAGCCGCTGATTCACCCTCAGCCAGCCGGCATTGCGGTCACCGATAGCGCGGCCCGCTTCATCGGCTGGCATGCCATCACCATATTGCGGGTCAACCTCGACCCCTCCGAGGTGATGCGGGTCTACTTCTTCAACCCCAACAATGACAGCGGACAGGACTGGGGTGACGGCATCCAGGTCAGCACCGCCGACCACGGCGAGCGCTTTGGCGAGTCCTCCCTGCCCTTCGATCAGTTCGCCTCGCGGCTTTATATCTTCCATTACGATCCGCTGGAGCGCGGCGAACTGGCCGAGGTCAGCCAGAGTGAACTGGACCGGGTCGCCGACTACCTCTATCGCAGCTGGGGGGCCGACCGCATCCCACCGACCGATCTGCAAGCCGCCGAGGGACCGGGCAGCTCGCCGTGATGCCGGCATGGTCAATGGAGAAGCCGCTCACCCAGCACTCGCCTAAAGAACGGCGGCTCTCCCGTCGCTACAACGGAAACTCTCCGCTGGCTATAATGGCGCCCTTTTCCCGCCAGGAGCCCCCATGCCTCGCCTCGACCTGCTGCTCGTCACTCAGGGCCTGGCCCGTTCACGCACCCGCGCCCAGCGACTGATTCGCCATGGCCGGGTGAGCCTGGCCGACTCCGACCGAGTGCTGACCAAACCGGGGGAGAAGCTGGCGGATGATACCCGGCTGTCGGTGACGGATGATCCGGAGGAGCGCTATGTGTCCCGGGCAGGGCTCAAGTTGGAAGCGGTCCTTCAGGCGCTGGAGCTCCAACTGGAGGGACAGCTGGTGCTGGATGTGGGGCAGTCCACCGGCGGGTTCACCGACTGCGCCCTGGTCCATGGTGCGCGACACGTGATCGGCATCGAGGTGGGGCATGACCAGCTCGACCCCAGCTTGCGCGATGACCCCAGGGTCACCTGCCTGGAAGGGCTGAATGCCCGCGCCATGGCCAAGGATGCGCGACTGGCGAAAACCCTGGCCGCCCAGGGAGGCGGTGCACCGGACCTGGCCGTGATGGATGTCTCCTTTATCTCCCAGACACTGATCCTGACCGAGCTCGCCACTCTGCTGGCCACGGGTGGCCGCCTGGTCAGCCTGGTCAAGCCCCAGTTCGAAGTAGGCCCCGGCGGTGTCGATTCCCAGGGGCTGGTTCGCGACACCGCACGCTATGCCGAGGTCGAGGCACGCATCCGCCAGTGCTGTCGCGATGCCAACCTGGTCATCCAGCACTGGCAGGAGAGCCCGATACGGGGCGGTGACGGCAACCGCGAGTTCCTGCTTTACGCCATACGCGGCTGAGTACCGCTATCAGGAAGTTCAGCGGCCACCATCCCCCTCCCCATCCAGGCCACCCTCGCCCGCACCATCGGCATCCCCCGTCTCGATGTCCCCCGGATCACCGTAGGTCCCGGGGGCCGGATGGCCTTCGGCCGGCCCGGCGGCGTCTCGGCGCTCGACCCTGCGCTCCACGCCATCGACGGCACGATGCAGTCGAACATCGAGCTGATTGAAGGCGATCTCGATATCGTGTTCGGCAAACAGCTCGCCCACCCGCGAATTGATTTCGTCGGTGGCGAATAGACGATCCCCCAGGGCGTTGACGAAGATACGCAGTTCGAAGTCGAGGGTGCTCGCACCATAGGCCATGAAGAAGACCTGGGGCTCCGGGTCGGCCAGCACGCGTGCGCTCTCCTGGGCGGCCTGACGCAGCAGGCGGTGCACCAGGCGAGGCTTTGAGCCGTAGGCCACGCCGTAGGTCAGCACCACACGAGTGACGGTATCCGAGAGCGACCAGTTGATCAGCTGGTCGGTGACGAAGGTCTTGTTGGGGATGATGATCTCCTTGTTGTCGAAGTCGGTCACCGTGGTGGCGCGAATGCGGATACGACTCACCGTCCCGGTAAGGTTGCCCAGGGTCACGGTATCGCCGATGCGCACGGGTCGCTCGAAGAGAATGATCAACCCCGAGACGAAGTTGGCGAAGATCTCCTGCAGCCCGAAACCGAGCCCCACGCCCAGCGCCGCCACCAGCCACTGCAGCTTGTCCCAGGAGACCCCCAGGGTCCCCAGAAACGACACCAGACCGGTCCCGATGATGGTGTAGGAGAGCAGCGAGGTGATGGCGTAGGCGCTACCCTGCTTGAGCTCAAGACGCGACAGCACACTGACCTCCAGCAACCCCGGCAGGTTGCGTGCCAGCATCATGGTCAGCGCCACGATAAGCAAAGCGGTGAAGACGTCCGCAACCGTCAAGGCGTCGGTAACCAGGTCGTCGCCTTCCCCGCCCCAGATCGCCACCTTCTCCAGATAACCCAGCACGGTCAGCAGGTCGGCCCACACCAGGTAGAACAGCAACACGAAGCCGATCAACAGGATCAACTTGGAGAGTCGCAGCGATTGCTGATTGATCTGCTCCATGTCCAGGGGCGGCTCCTCGACAACCTCGGGGCCGCCCTCTGCCCCCTCCTTTCCCTCGGCACGGCGGCGGGCCAGGGCGCGACGAAACGCCAGGCGGCGCGCCGCCACCGCCAGCCCTCGCACCACCGAGGCTTCGACCAGAACCCATAGCCCGAGCAGATAGAGCGTGACCACGAAGCGTCCAATCAGGCTAAGCGCGGTATACTCGAACCCGCCCAACACCAGCCCGATCAGGATCAGTGGCACCCCCGCCATCGCCAGTCCCAGCACCAGGCGAAACAGCTTGACCCCGAAGAACGGCGCATGGGCCATGATCAGCTGCGTCAGCTTCACACTCATTACCAGCAGTCCCAGCAACAGCAGTCCCAGCGCCACCGGACGATTGCTCAGGCCAAACTCCGACTCACGGGCCAGGGTGGCGATCCCCAGCACCGGCACCAGGGTGAGTCCCAGCCAGCCCATCTGACGATAGAGGCGCAAGGCGTAGTCCGCCGGCCAGTGGAAGTGGGTCGTGGCCACACCATCGGATACCAGCAGGCGACGCGACCAGGCCACTACCCCCCAGGCCAGGGAGATCTCCAGCCCGGCCTTGCCCAGTGCCTGGGCGGTATCATCCCCACCCAGCAGCAGTGCCAGGCTGGCCGCCGCCAACAGCAACGGTCCCGGTGCGGCCATCAGCGCATTGAGCAATATCGCCAGCGGCGTATGCAGTTGGGTATCGCTGCGCAGTCGCCCGATCTGCTCATGCAGCTCGGCCAGGCGCGCCTGGATGCGCCGGCGCCTCCATAGCAGGGCAGCCGCCAGCAGCAGGGGCAGCAGGCCCGTCAGGGCGCCCACCGTGGGGAGACTCCAGGTGGTGGGCAGGGCCTGCCGCCATTCGCCATCTCGCCACTCCAGGGCAAGATTGTCGGGCAGCTGGCGCAGCCAGGCGAGCCCCAGCGGGCGCGTGCTGGCGACCCAGAACAGCTGTTCGTCGATGGTGGCACGCAGCCCTTGGGTCGTCTCTCGGAGCTGTTGCTGGTTCAACTGCAGCTCGATGGCCGAACTCAGCAGGCTGCCGTAGGTCTGTTCGAGACGATCGACCAGCTCCCGACGCGACTGATACAGCCGTTTCAGGGAGTCGATCAGAGCTTCACTGCTCGCCACCCCGGCCTCCTCCAGGCGCTGCCGAGCCAGGCGCTCCCCCTCGCGCAGCTGGTCGCGCTGATTCGCCAGATCGAACTGACGCAGACGCAGGTCAGCGATCTCATCCTGCAGGTCGCGCCGCGTGGTGACCTGAGGCAGGGCTCGACGCTGTTCACGCAGGATTCGCGCCAGCAGGGTCGAGCCGCGGATCGCCTCGATCTGCTCGGTGAGGCTGCGCTCGAGCTGGCGCACCTGGTCAAGCTGACTGCGCAGCGTAAGGTTATCGCGCACCAGCACGCTGCTGCGATCATTGGCTCGCAACAGTTCCTGACTGAGGGCACGGTTCACCTGCTGGGCGCTCACCAGTACCGGGTGCCCCTCCTCCAGCAGCGGGTCGTCTCTTACCGCATCGGCGATGGCCTGCTCGGATGCCATGCGCCGCTTGCGCTCGATGACATTCTGCAATACCGCAAGCTGCGCCTCACGACGCGACTGCTGACGCGTCAGGAGCTCCTGGCGCTGCTGATCCAGGTCGCGCAGGCGGCTGTTGGTACCCAGCTCGCGCTGATGATAGAGCAGCCGCGCCTCGGCCAGGGCACGAGCCACCTGGCGTCGCCAGCGCCTGGGGTCATCTGCGGGAATATCATTGACATCCAGCTCGTCGAGATCGCGTCTCGCCTGCTCGACCCGACGCATGGCCTCGGCGATGGCTTGCTGAGCACGCTCAGGCAGGGTCTGGGCCGTCAGCAGCTGAGCGTTGACCTCGGCGAGGCGATCCTGAAGGCGCTGCAGCTCCACGACCGCCCGCTGCTGACGCGCTTCCAGTTCCTCGAGAGAGAGCTCATCCAGCTCGGCGGCGGTGGTTCGGCCGGTCGCGGCCTCATCTTCCAGCTCACGTTCCAGGCGCAACAGAACCTCGGGCGCTTGATCCACTCGCGTCTCTAGTGCTTCACGGCGCTTCTCGACCTCGTCCAGGGCATCGAGGTCGGCGAGTGTGGCGTTGAGAAGCTCGATCGTGGCCTGTTCTTCACCCGAAGGGGCAGCCTCGCCGGCACCCTCTTCCAAAGCCGTCAGCTGCTCCTCCACGGCGGCACGCTCGGGCAGTGGCTTCTGCTGAGCCAGTGCCGGCCACGTCATGGCCAGCAGCATGCACCCCAGCAGAATCCATCCCAGTAACCTGCAGACCGCTGGATATCCTCTGCCCCGCCTGGCACTTCCCGCTGTTGCCGTTCTCACGCCCCTCTCCCGTTGCGTTTTCCTGGCTGTCGATTCTGTGCCCCCACCCTCGGCAAGGCAATCGCGATTCTCCAGTGCGGTTGACTTGTCTTCCGGGCGTGGTAGAACAATCATCCAGCCCCTTTTACCCTGGATAACCACCATGCGCCCGCCGATTCGCACCGCCGCCCTTGCCTGTCAGGCTCTATTGATCGTCGGCACGGCCCAGGCGGCACCGGACGCGACCAGCCGCGCCGAGCTGGAGGCTCGCCTGGCCGAGCTTCACACCGAGGCCGCTGCAGTGCAGGCCAGGCTCGACGCCATGGATGCCCAGCCAGTCGATGCCATACCGGACGCACGGGAGTTCGTCTGGCCCCAGGAGCAGCTAGCCCCGGCCGATGTTGCCGTGGCCGAGGCCGCCGGCCGTCGTCAGCTGGAGCAGGCCTCGAACCGCAACCCCTATGCCATCACCGCTTACCGGCGCAACTACCTGTTTCCGCTCACCTACAATCGAAAGCCCAATCACGACTCCTATGCGAACCTTACGGGCGAGGACGGCATGGAGCGCAGCGAGCTGAAGTTTCAGTTCAGCGCCAAGGTCGCCCTTTCCGAAGGACTGTTCGGTAAAACCGGTGATCTCTACTTCGCCTATACCCAGCGCAGCTGGTGGCAGGCCTATAACACCGACGACTCCTCGCCGTTCCGCGAGACCAACTATGAGCCCGAGGTGTTTCTCAGCTTCGACAACGACTGGCAGATGCTTGGCTGGGCAAATATACGCAACCGTGTGGCCATCAATCATCAGTCCAACGGCCGCTCCAACGAGCTGTCGCGCAGCTGGAATCGCCTCTATCTGGAGACGGTCTTTCAGCGTGGCAACTGGGCGGTAAGCCTGGCACCGCACTACCGCCTGCCGGAAACTACCGGGGATGATGACAACCCCGATATCGAGCGCTACATGGGCTATGGCGACATCACTATCGCCCGCCGTTTCGATGAGGACGAGCTCAGCCTGCTGCTGCGCGGCAACCCCGGAGCCGGCCATATGGGGGGGCAGCTCGACTACTCCTGGCCGCTCTTCGACAGCAGAGTCCGTGCCCATGTACAGTACTACCATGGCTACGGCGAGAGCCTGATCGACTATGATCAGGACACTCAACGCCTCAGCCTGGGGTTCAGCCTCAATCCGCTGTTCTCTCCCAATAGCGGCATGCTGCGCTAGCCCTGCAGGCCTTACGGGCCGGGAGACTGCCAAGCCTCATGCCGGCTGCTATGCTGGACCTGTCACCCACCGTCACAGGAAGACTCGAATGGCAAATCGTAATCAGGTAACCAACGCGCAACTCAAGGAAGATCTGCAGCACCTCACCCAGACCATCGAGGAGATGGTCAGTGCCACCGCCGATGATTCGCGCGGCAATATCAAGGAGCTGCGCGAACGTGCGGAGAAGCGGCTCAAGGAGACCCGCGATCGACTCGAGGCTCGCGGCGAACGCCTCTACGGTGATGCCCGGGAGACCCTCGACCATCAGGTCGATGCCTGTGACCGTTATGTCCGCGAGAACCCCTGGACCAGCATCGGCATCGGCGCCGGCGTAGGCCTCGTGATCGGCATGCTGCTCGGGCGGCGCTGATGGCATCCAGCCAAGGACCGGCTCAGCGTATCTTTACTGCCGGCAGGCGCCTGCTGGGCAGCCTGCTGGCCAGCGGCGAGACGCGCCTGCGTCTCGCCGTGCTGGAGCTGGAAGAGGAGCGCGCCCGCCTGGTCGGCATGCTGCTGCTCGCGGGACTGGCACTGATCCTGTTGCTGCTCGGCATCGCGGTACTCACCACCCTGGTGATCGTGTTCTTCTGGGACAGCTACCGCTTGACCGCCATCGCCGTCAGCGCGGGGGTCTTGCTCTCCAGCGGCCTGCTGCTATGCCTGCGAGTCATGCAGCTGGCGCGCAGGCGCACCCTGCTGGCCAGCACCCTCAAGCACCTCGCCACTGACCGTGAGCTGCTGGAGCAGGAACGCAAGGAGGGCTGACGATGACAGCTGACAACGAGGCGCCGCTCAGCCGAGCTCAACGCAAGGCCGAGCTGGAGGCACGCATCGAACAGCAGCGGGTGGACATTCTGGTCGCGGCCAACCGCTGGCACACCGCCGCCGAGTCGATCGACAGCGGCTGGCATGCGCTGATGCGCTTCAAGGTCCCCCTCTATGCCATCGGGGGAGTGCTGATGCTGGGGATCGGCAAGAATCATAGTCGACTAATACGCTATGGTCGCCGTGCGACCGCCAGCGCCCTGCTGATCAACCGCCTGCGTCGACTGCTGAGCTAGCGCGTCGCAGTCATTACCCTCGATGATTCACTTCGCGCCTGGCCCCAGTGGCCATTCCGACACTGTCTGTAGCGCGGCTGAGACCGGCGTCTCGCCGACAATCACCGTAACCAGCGCATGACCGCGGGCTGCCCAGTGCTCGGCGGCATCCTGCATCAACTCGACGAAGGCCGCCATGGCGGCCTCATCGGCGGGTGCCGCGGGCACCAACACCACCAAGGCCCGCTCCTCGCCCCAGCCAAGCTCCGTCAGGCAGTCCCAGGCGGCATCCCAGTTACGCCCGAAGTGGTCGGGAAAGGCCAGGCTCGCCGCCAGGCCATCGAGCAGCGCCTCGCGACTCCAGTAGGGTGCCGCCGGAAGCCGGCGCCACTCGACCCCTGCAACAGCCCCTCTCTTCTCGTTCACTGACTCGACAGGCGCCTCGATCCGCGCCGCTTCCAGACGATACACCCCGGCGTGGGCGGGATCGCTCAGATAGCGTGCCAGGGTCTCGCTCTCGCTCGTTGTGCTCAACGTCGATCCTCCAGTACCCGAAACGAGTCATAGTGGTCATCGGTGTAGTAGAAGACCTCGGGAGGCTTGCCGCCGGTCACGATACGCCGCGCTCCACGGTGGGAGAGGCCCGGCGTGTCCACGGTGTATTCGCGATAGTAGCCCCGCGGCTCCTTCGGCAGCCTGCCCTCGCGATTGAAGAAGGTCGTGCCATCCTGGTCGTGGGGAAAGGGACCGCCACGCTCGATCAACCTTAGCGTCGCCTCGATCTGCGCCTGCCCCGGCAGGCGCTGTTCCACGGCAGGGAGCTCTGCACTGCCGCGCCACTCCAGCTGCCCCTCGAGCCAGGTGAGGCCCGCCAAGGCCAGCAGGGCCACCAACAGCACTTTCTTCATCGTCCAGGTCTCCGTTCAGACTAACGGTTTCATGATGCCGCGAGATGCCGAAGGCGGCCAGCGGCTGGGTAATCCCGGGGGTGATCGCTTACGCCAGCCCCCTTTTAAGCTGCTCTATGCCTGCTATGCTGGAGCTGAACTCACCGTCACAGGGAAGAGCTCGATGGCACAACAACCCAATACTCGATCCCGGGGCACGCGCGAACAGGGAGAGCAGAAATCGCGCTCCCGCAGCACCGCCAAGTCGACCGGCCAGTCGCGTACCCAAGAGTCCAACGCCCAGTCGCGTACCCAAGAGTCCACCGCCCAGCTCAGGGAGGACCTGCATCAGCTGACGCAGACCATCGAGGAGCTGATCGGTGCCACCGCCGACGACTCCCGCAGCAATATCAAGGCGCTTCGCGATCGCGCCGAGAAGCGTCTCAAGGAGACCCGCGAGCGCCTGGAGTCCCGCGGTGAGCGCCTCTACGGGGAGGCCCGCGACACCGTGGAGCACCGCCTCGATGTCAGCGACCGCTACGTTCACGATAACCCCTGGACCAGCCTCGGCATCGGTGCCGCTTTCGGGGTCATCATCGGCATGCTGATAGGAAGGCGCTAACCATGCAAGACACCGACCTCGGCCTGATGACGGCCGACCAGCTGATCGAACTCTACCGCACCGGCAAGGCCTCCCCACTGGAGGCCACACGTGCCGCCCTGGAGCGCATCCAGCGCTTCAATGATCAGGTCAACGCCTTCACCCATGTCGACAGCGAGGGCGCCGAGCGTGCCGCCAAGGCCTCGGCAAGACGCTGGGGCCAGGGTCGGCCCCTGGGCAAGCTGGATGGCATACCGGTCACGCTGAAGGATCTCACCGACGTGGCTGGCATGCCGTCGCGCGAAGGCTCGCTCACCACCTCCGACGCTCCCTGTGAGCACGACGCACCGCCGACAGCGCGACTGCGCGAAGCCGGGGCGGTGCTGCTGGGCAAGACCAACACCCCCGAGTTCGGCTGGAAGGCGGTGACCGACAATCGCGTCTTTGGCGCCACCTGTAACCCCTGGGATACTCGGCTCACCCCCGGGGGCTCCTCGGGCGGTGCGGCGGTCGCCGCCGCTCTCAACATGGGAGTGCTGCACCAGGGGGGCGACTCCGGGGGCTCCATCCGCATCCCGGCGGCCTTCACCGGGGTCTTCGGCTTCAAGCCTACCTTCGGCTGGACGCCCCAGTGGCCACCCGCCAAGGAGCCGACCCTGTCGCATATCGGGCCGCTCACCCGTACCGTGCGGGATGCCGTGCATATGCTCAACGCGATTGGTCGTTACGATTACCGCGACCCCTACGCCACACGTGGTCAGCCCGAGGACTGGGGGGTGGACCTCGACAAGAGCCTCAAGGGGTTGCGAATCGCTTATTCGCCCGATCTCGGCTATGCCAAGGTCGATCCGCAGATCGCTCAGCGGGTGCGCGAGGCCGCCGAGAAGCTCGAGGCGCTGGGGGCCGAGGTCACTGAAATCCACCCCGGTTTCGAATCGCCAATCGATATCTTTCGCCGCCTGTGGTTCACGGCATCGCTGGAGCTGTGGTCTCAGTGCGACGAAACACAGCGTCAGCAGCTGGACCCGGGATTGGTCGAGAACGCGCGCCGTGCCGAGGAGTGGTCGGCGGTGGACCTGTTCCGCGCCCTGGCCGACCGTGCGCGTCTCACCGAGCAGCTGGAGCACTTCAATCAGCGCTACCACCTGCTGATGACGCCCTCGGTGGCCATCCCGCCCTTCGAGGTGAACCATCAGGTCCCTCCCGGCAGCGACATGCGCGACTGGGAGGAGTGGGCCCCCTTCTCCTACCCTTTCAATCTCAGCCAGCAGCCGGCGGCGTCGATCCCCTGCGGCTTCACCGACGCCGGACTGCCGGTAGGTTTCCAGCTGGCCGGCGGCAAGTTCGACGATATCCGTGTGCTGCGCGCCAGCCATGCCTTCATGGAAGCCCATCCACCACGCTTCCCTTCGATTCCCGACCCCTCTCAGGAGGTCTGAATCGCTCGCAGGAAGTCCCGGCTACCACCGCCCAGCATCGTCACAGGAGGCGCACCATGATCATTCGTACCCATAAGGATGCCGAAGACAACGCCATCGACGAGGAGAAATTCATCAGCCGACGCTACACCCTGCGCAAGGATGGCATGGGGCATTCGCTCCACGAGACCACCATCAAGCCCGGCCAGGCTCTTCACATGTGGTATCGCAACCACAAGGAGAGCGTGATCTGCATCGAGGGTCGTGGCCAGATAGAAGATCTGACCGAGGGCGGAAAATGGGACCTGGAGCCCGGCGTGATGTATGCGCTGGACAAGAATCAGCAGCATATTCTCAGCAGCGAGAAGGGCATGACGGTGCTGTGCGTGTTCACGCCGGCGCTGGTCGGCCCCGAGGACCACGACGAGCAGGGCAGCTACCCCCTGCTAGATGACGACGGCAGCGTTCTGCAGCGCTAGAGGCTTGATCCGCAGGCCACACCGCTGGCCCAGGCCCATTGGAAGTTGTGGCCTCCCAGCTCGCCGGTCACATCCAGCACTTCCCCGATGAAGCGCAGCTGAGGCAACCCCGCCACCGCAAAGTCCCGTGAGGATACCGCACTGGTATCCACCCCACCCAGGGTCACCTCGGCGGTGCGCCACCCTTCGGTGCCGGCGGGCTTGAGGCGCCAGCGATTAAGCGCCTCGGCCCACCCCTGCAGTCGCGCATTGCCACACTCGGCCAGCACGCCATCATCGTTCTGCCACTCGACCAGCGCCTGGGCGAGACGCCTGGGCAGGCGCTCGCCCAGCCAGGTAGAGAGGCGCCGCTTCGGCGTCTCCTGGCGCGCCGCACACAGCGCGGCGAAGGCGTCTTCGCCGGGCAGCAGATCGATCACGATCTCGTCACCAGGCTGCCAGTGACTGGAGACCTGCAGCATGGCCGGTCCCGACAGGCCGCGGTGGGTAAACAGCATGGGCTCGCGATAGCGCCCTTCACGGCAACGGGTCTCCACCTCGCAGCTCACCCCCGCCAGCGCCTCCGCTCGCGCCTTCCAGTGTGATGTCAGGGTGAAGGGCACCAGCGCGGGGCGGGTGTCGGTCACCTCCAGCCCGAACTGGCGGGCGATCTCGTAGCCGAAGCCGCTGGCCCCCATGGTGGGAATCGAGAGACCACCGCTGGCCACCACCAGCGCCCCGGCATCGAACGTGCCGGCGGAGGTCGCCAGGCGAACGCCCTCCCCCAGGCGCTCCACCGAGTCGATACTCGTCTTCAGGCGGATCTCCACTCCCGCCCAGTCGCACTCGGTCAGCAGCACGCGCAGGATCTCCTTGGCGGAATCGGCGCAGAACAGCTGCCCCGGGGCCTTCTCGACATACTCGACCCCGTGGCGCTCGACCAGCTCCAGAAAGTGCTCGGGCCGATAACGCTTGAGCGCCGAGATGCAGAAGTGGGGATTGCCCGAAAAGAAGTTGGCCGGTGTGGAGTTGAGGTTGGTGAAGTTGCAACGCCCCCCACCGGACATCAGGATCTTCTTGCCGGCCTTGTTGGCATGGTCCACCACCAGCACCCGCCGCCCCGCATAACCGGCATTCAGGGCACACATCAGCCCAGCGGCGCCGGCGCCGATCACCACTACATCGTATGTCACCCTGCTCTCCTCTCGGCCATTGCCCGTACCGCCTGCGGCGAGGCGCGCATTCTAGCAGCCCCATCGCCGGGCGCCGAGAGTGGCCAGTGGTGTACAAGCCTTGTACATTTGACTCCCTTGGGCGACACGCTGGCTTGTGAATAGCGGGTTGTGAAAAGCGAGTTGTGAAAAGTTGCCACACTCTCATGGCCACGCCCGAGTAAGCTATTCGATAACGCCGTTGACCGTTGCCCGACCACCGCCTACCGACAAGATTGCCTCCATGCCGCTACGCTCCCTCCTTCGTTTACTGCCCCTGCTGTCGGGTCTGCTGCTGATGGTGGCCTCACCGCTACAGGCGCAGCAGCCCACGGCGGTGATCGCCGCCGAAGCGCACCTGGACGCCTGGTCCGACCCACTGGCGTCGCTGGGAACCCTGCGCGCCGATGAGAGCGTCACGCTCTCGGCCACGGTGACCGACACCGTGGCACAGCTCAACTTCCGCGATGGCGAGGAGGTCGAGGCGGGTCAGCTGCTGGTTCGCCTGGCCGATGACGAGGCCCAGGCCGACCTGCGCGCCGCCCAGGCGTTACGGGAGGAGCGTCGCAATGCGGTCAATCGCCTGACCCAGCTGCAGCAGCGCAATCTGGCCCCACGGGGAGACCTGGAGGATGCCCGCTCGCGCCTGCGCCAGGTCGAGGCCGAGATCCAGGCCCTGGAGGCACGACTCAGCGACTACCGTCTGCGGGCTCCCTTCAGCGGTCGTGTGGGCTTTCGCAACGTCAGCGTGGGTACCCTGGTCTCCCCGGGTACCGAGCTTGTGACCCTGGACAAGCTCGACGTGATGAAGCTCGACTTCACCCTGCCGGAGCTGACGCTGGGCGAGATCTCTCCGGGGCTGACCCTGAGCGCCACCAGCGCCGCCTATCCGGACACCGTCTTCGGCGCCGAGATCGCCAGCATCGGCACCCGGGTCGACCCGGTGAGCCGCAGTGTGACCGTGCGGGCGTTGATCGACAATCCCGAGGGCAAGCTGCGCCCCGGGATGTTGATGAACGTGGTGGTACAGCGTAAGGCACGCCAGGCTCTGGTGATCCCCGAGTCGGCGCTGATCCCCGAGGGGCGCCGCCAGTTCGTGATGACCCTGACCCCGGATGACGAGCATCGCGTGACGCGTCGCGAGGTCACCATCGGTGCCCGCCGCAAGGGGGAGGTCGAAATTCTCGCCGGCCTGAAGGCGGGGCAGCTGGTGGTGGCCCACGGAACCGAACGAGTGCGCGACGGCCAGCCGACCCGCCTGCTGGGCATTCTCGATGACACCACCAGCGTGTCCGAGCTGTTGCGTCGAGACCGTGATGCGGCGGGGGCCAGCGGCTGATGCGCCTCTCCGATCTCTCCGTTCAGCGGCCGGTGCTGGCCACGGTGCTGGCCGCCCTGATCGTGGCCTTCGGCCTGCTCGCTCTTCAGCGTTTGCCGCTGCAGGAGTACCCCACCATCGATCCACCCATCGTCAGCGTCAACACCGGCTACCCCGGCGCCTCGGCCAGCGTGGTGGAGGCACGTATCACCCAGGTGCTGGAGGATCGCATCGCCGGGGTCTCCGGTATCGAGGTGATATCCTCCTCGAGCCGGGATGGGCGTTCCAGCATCAATATCGAGTTCGGCCTCGACCGGGATATCGACTCGGCTGCCAACGATATCCGCGACCGCATCTCCGACGCCGCCGGCAATCTGCCCGACGAGGCCGACCCACCCGAGGTGGAGAAGGCCGACTCCAGCTCCCAGGTCGTGATCTGGCTGTCGCTCTCCGGTGAGGGCTACACCATGGCCGAGCTCACCGATTACGCCAACCGCTACCTGGTGGACCGCTTCTCCATCCAGCCGGGGGTCTCGCGCGTCATCATCGGCGGCGGCCGCGAGTACGCCATGCGGGTGTGGCTGGATGCGGATGCCATGGCCGCCCGGGGCCTCACCGCCGGTGACATCGAGGATGCGCTGCGTGCCGATAACGTCGAGCTCCCCGGCGGCTCCCTCGAGTCCAGCGAGCGACAGTTCATCGTTCGTCTGCCACGCGGCTTCGCGACCCCGGAGGACTTCCGTAGCCTGGTGCTGGACAAGGCCGACAACGGCTATCTGGTGCGCCTGGGTGACGTGGCCCGGGTGGAGATCGGCGCCGTGGAGGAACGCACCATCTTCCGCGGTAACGGCACGCCACTGGTGGGACTGGGCATGGTCAAGCAGTCCACCGCCAACGTGCTGGAGATCTCCCGCGAGGTACAGGCCGAGGTGGCGCGCCAGCAGCCGAAACTGCCCGAGGGCATGACCCTGGCGCTCAACTTCGACGCCTCGGTGTTCGTCGAGGGGGCCATCTCCCAGGTGGTGCAGACCCTGTTTATCGCCATGGGCCTGGTAGTGGTGGCGATCTTCCTGTTCCTGGGCAATCTGCGCACCACCCTGATCCCCGCGGTGACCGTACCCATCGCCCTGATCGGCACCTTCGGTGCCCTGGCCATGATGGGCTTCACCATCAATCTGCTCACCCTGCTGGCCCTGGTGCTGGCCATCGGCCTGATCGTCGATGACGCCATCGTGGTGCTGGAGAACATCCATCGGCGCATGCATGATCATGGCGAGACCCCGCTGGTGGCGGCGTTTCGCGGTACCCGCCAGATTGCCTTCGCGGTGATCGCCACCACCCTGGTACTGATCGCTGTCTTCGTGCCGCTGAGCTTTCTGCAGGGCGATATCGGCCGGCTCTTCTCGGAGTTCGCCCTGACCCTTGCCGCCGCGGTGGCCATCTCCAGCCTGCTGGCGTTGACCCTGACGCCGATGATGGCATCCAAGCTCCTCACGACCAGCCTGCACGAGGGCCGCCTCGCCCGGGGCGTGCAGTGGGCGCTGGAGCACTCCCGCTGCATCTATCGCCGCCTGCTCGAGCGCGCCCTCAAGCTACGCCTGCTGGTGATGGCACTGCTCGTCGCGGTGATCGGCGGCATGCTCTGGCTCAATGCCAAGTTGCCCAACGAGTACACCCCCAAGGAGGACCGCGGCAACTTCTGGGTACTGGTCAATGGTCCACCCGGTGCCACCTACGACTACATGCTCGACTACATGAACGAGATCGAGGCGCGACTGCTGCCGATGATCGAGGATGGCGAGGTCGATCGCGTGCTGGTGCGCGCGCCACTCGGCTGGGGCAATATCGAGAATTTCAACAGCGGCTTCGTCATCATCAACCTGGCCGACTGGGACAGCCGCCGTTCCGCCTGGACGATCATGGCCGAGGTTCGTGGCAAGTTGGCCGACCTGCCCGGCGTGCGTGCCTTCCCGGTGATGCGTCAGGGCTTCGGGGTCAGCGTCGAGAAGCCCGTGCAGTTCGTGCTCGGTGGCGGCAGCTACGAGGAGCTCGAGGCCTGGCGCGACACCCTCTTCGCCCATATCCGCGAGGACAACCCCCGCCTCACCGGGCTGGACAGCGACTATGAAGAGACCCAGCCCCAGCTCCAGGTCGATATCGACTACCAGCGGGCCGCCGAGCTCGGGGTCACCGTCACCGAGATCGGGCGCACCCTGGAGACCCTGCTGGGGGGGCGCACCGCCACTCGCTATATCGATGACGGCGAGGAGTACGACGTCATTCTCGAGGGTGAGCCCGGCGCACGGCCCAGTCCGCAAAGCCTGGAGAGCCTGCGGGTGCGCTCACAGCGCAGCGGCGAGCTGATCCCCCTGGCCAGCCTGGTGAGCCTGAGCGACTTCGCCGGTCCCAGCACCCTGAATCGCTTCAACCGGCTGCGTGCCATCACCCTCGAGGCGGACCTCGCCGACGGCTATCCGCTGGGGGAGGCGCTGAGCTATCTGGAGGAGACGGTTCGCGAGCTGCTGCCCCCCGAGGCCCAGACCGACGTCAAGGGCGCCTCTCGCGACTTCCAGGAGGCGAGTGACGCCACCGGCTTCCTGCTGGGACTGGGCATTCTAGTGGTCTTCCTGGTGCTCGCCGGACAGTTCGAGAGCTTCGTGCACCCCTTCGTGATCATGCTCAGCGTGCCCCTGGCCATCTGCGGCGCTCTACTGGGGCTCTACGTCACCGGCCAGTCACTGAACATCTACAGCCAGGTGGGGCTGGTGATGCTGGTGGGGCTCGCCGCCAAGAACGGCATCCTGATCGTGGAGTTCGCCAACCAGCTGCGCGATCAGGGCTGGGCCTTCCACGAGGCGCTGGTGGAGGCCTCGGTGACCCGCCTGCGCCCCATCGTGATGACCGCCGTTACCACCATGGCCGGCGCCATACCGCTGATCATCTCCAGCGGTGCCGGTGCCGAGACGCGCCTGGTGATCGGCATCGTCATCCTCTGTGGCCTGGCAGCCGCCACCCTGTTCACCCTGTTCGTGGTACCGGTGGCCTACGACCTGCTGGCGCGGCGTACCGGTTCGCCCGGCGACGTTACCAAACGCCTGGAGCGAGAAATGGAGGCCGCCCCGGAAGGACCGTGAACCCGCGCAAGGCAAGACGGCCACCCCAGGGTGGCCGTCTTGCGTTCAGGCGTAGTAAGGCAACGGAATCAGCAGTCGCCGACCCGCCGACCCTCGACCTCGGTGACCATCTCCATCTCGCCCACCTGCGGCGACTGAACGGTCACTTCGACGCGGCCCTCGGTGGTCTCACCCAGAAAATCCATATGGCCGACGATATCCGCCTGGCCACCCTCGGCCTGGCAGACCATGCGGTAGTCCATGCCATCGACGCCCACATTGTGTTCGATCAGCTCGCAGTTCTCCTCCTCCTCGATCATCTGGAAGTCGGGATCATTGAGATCGCCCTGGGCGATGCACTCGCGGGACGTCTCGGTCTGGTCAGGGAACGGCAGATCACCGGAGACCGAGGTGGTACTGGTGAACTCCCACTCCCCCGGCACGATATTGGGCGTCTCGGCCAGGGCGGACAAAGGCAGTGCCAGCAGCAGGCCGGCGAGCACGGGGCGTAAGGTCATGGGACTTTCCTGTCATGGATTCGCCCCCAGCATAACGAAGCCTCGCCCTCAGGCGTACCCCGGGGGCAGCACACAGACCCATCACCGGAGGGGGTTCAGGCAAATCACAGGAAACCGCTTGCATTCGCGCACTTAGGTCGATACTATGTGCGCCGTTCTGACGCGAAAGGGCCAACCGCCCCGGCGTGAGAACCACAATACGGAGGGGTGTCCGAGTGGTCGAAGGAGCACGCCTGGAAAGTGTGTAAGTCGAAAGGCTTCGAGGGTTCGAATCCCTCCCCCTCCGCCACCGAATATAGATAAGCCGCTGATTTCAGCGGCTTTTTCTTTTTCTATACCCTCACAGCCCATACTCCAGCCCATACTTTGTGCCTGGCTTCCACTGGCCTTCTCAGGATACTGTTGGACAGTGTGTCCCTCTTCTACCCCCCACGCCTTCCTTTTTCTCAAGGTTGCTGTCACCCACCTTGGTCGGTCACCTCCTAATTCAGGCATGATAGGCAGTACCTCTCTCAGGTAGTGTCGACCTAAGTGTTATGAGCAACACTAGGCCTAAGATTGGTATGCCAGCTTTCTGTTCGAATGTATTCACGACACGTGCAGGCAAGCACTGGTGTCGGCACCCAGGAGCGTCGATGGCGTACCTTGAACGTGTTCCTGCTGCTCGTACACGGCGAGCGGCGCATCAAGGGCGTGCAGCGCGTGGCCGGTGGCGCCTGGCTGCTGATCAGCGACAACCCGCGCTATGAGAAGGAATTGATCAAGCCGCAGGACATGAAGGACGTGGAGATCTTGGGGCGGTTGAGATTCGGATTGGCAAGCTTTCTAGGTTATAACAATTAGTTACGTCAGGGAGCGGTTATGTTTGAGCTTGTTCATGCTGTTATTCATAGCTTTTCAAAAGAGCCTCAGACAAATGTAATTAACGATGAAGTTAAGAAGGAAGAGTTGCTTGACTCACAAATGGATTCAGTTATTTCCCTCGTGGAAACTTTGAATAGTTTGTTAGGAAAGCCTGGAAATAATGTTGTCTGGGGGCAGTTTGCCGAAGATGGAAGGCAAGGGCGGTTTCCTGAAGCCACGGTTCAGTATCTTGATAACTTAGAGGATTCAAATGAATTTTTGTCTCTCTCTCATTTGGCTTTGGATGAGCTCGCTAGGCAGGCAAGGGAGGAGTTCTTGGCTACAGGGGGACATGTCTTAGTCTCCCTGTATAAGCAAAACAATATTCCTTTTATTCTTATTGCAAGCATCAAGCAGAGAGATGGTCTTAGGCTAGATGATAACTTGGTGCCTATTGGTGTTTCAGAGATAGATCTAAGCAAGATACATCAAGCTGCGAATATCAATCTTAATAAACTTCACCAAGTTAAGGGTGAGGAACATCAGGATGATGGTGAAGTAGAGGTTGATAGGACCTACCTATGCTTTATTAGTAAGGGTGATAAAGAGGCCTCAGGTTATTTTGTTGTAGCTCTTGGATGCACAAAGGGGATTGCATCGGCTCGGGCCACCAGAAGTGCCATTGATTTAGTGGATTCGTACTTTCGTGCTAATGCAGACTTGCGGCCTCATAGGCAAAGAGCTAAAGAAAATGTGGTTGCTTATCTTAAAAGAAAGTTAGGTGAAGGTGAGCCTGCTGTATTAGACGAGATATGTCGTGGTGCTGTGCAAGCTATACCTGCTGATAATGCCCAAGATGTTCAAAGGCATCATGAAGATCTGCTAGGGAGTTTGAACGATGAAGAGAATAAAGTTCCTGATGAGTTCACTGTTAATGCTCCGGCATTAAATCAGAGGGTTCGTATTAAGGGCAAGGCCACAAGGTGGGATGTTCAATTTGAAAAAGCAGCGCTGGGGGATACACCCGCTGCTGATGTATGGTACGATGAAGAAAATGGTAAGTTAGTTCTTTCTAATGTTCCTGAGGGTCTTGTGAGAAAGATAAATAAAGAGATCAGGGAAAGAGATTAGCATGTATGTTTGACATTGTAGTTGAGCTATACAGGTGTGTTGGGCGGCCTCCCATAAATCACGGAGTGTTCGAGTACTCCGGCACAGTTGATGACCATGCAATCAGCATGATTGATCGAGCTGAACGATTGCCGGAACAGTATGGGTATATTGATATCCATACCAAGAATGCTTCCTTTGTGGATTTTGAGTTTTCTCTTCCTGGAGGTGGGCAAGCTGCGTTTTATAATAATATTGGCGAGCTTGTTGAAAGGTTTAGCGGAGTTAGTAAAGGAGTTTTGCCTGATAGTTTTTATTTGATTGAAGAGAATTGGTCACCTTTTGATGATGATTCCAATGAAAGCTTTGAAAGGCTTCGGGATATTTGCTGTTTGATTAATTGGCTTGCTGAACTTTCTGTTAGCGTAGATGATGAATCTTCGCCCTATTACAACAACCTTTTCTTTGCAATCCCATCTACTGAAGGAAGGGCTCCTAAAACCTTTGTCGTTAAGACAAAGCTCACTTCTGAAGTGATTGGTTACCATTTGAGGCATGTGAAGCTGGTTGAAGCGCTTGTTGATCCCAAGCATGAAGGCAAGCTCCACATTGAAGAAAGGAGGATGATATTTCAGCTTTCTCTTGCGGATGTGTTGAGTCAGCATGGTCTTGAATCTGATTCACTGCTTTCGGTCGTAAAACACTGGGATCAGATTATTCTTGGCTATTGGAAAAATCTTCAATCTTATGTTCACGGATTTTCGTTTGATAAGATCCGCGTTGAAGTTGCTAATGCAGAGGTGGAGTACTCCACAAAGCTGAGTTCATCGCTTGGTGATATAGCTGGAAAGCTTTTGGCTTTGCCAGTTTCGTTGGCTGCGCTTCCTTACCTTTCTAAGTCTGAAGATAAATTTCAGTTTTCCGTTATTTCACTTGGCCTTTTCATGGTCTCAACAATCATATTGTGTATGGTTGTTAATCAGTGGATCATTGTTTCAAGGTTGAGGGCGAGTTTTGATGTTGTTTTTGAGCAGTTGAAAGAAAAGCTTTTAGGCTATCCTAAGAGTTTGAGGCTTGTTTTGTCTAAAACTTTGAAAAATGTCGATAGGCAAAGCAATCTTTTGTTTGTAACTTTTGTCTTGTTTATTGTTATATCTTTCGTCCCCATTGGTGGGGTTATATACTTGGCGGATGAAAGGTATGCTGTGCTAAGCGTGATTTATAGTAAAATCTTAACCTTCTTAGATTTCTTGTAATTGCTCAATTGATTTTCAATGTGTGGACGATTTGCTGTCTATAGCACATACCCCAAGCTCTCGCAGGCCTTGCGCCTACCGCTGGAGCCGGGTGAACTGACGCCGCGCTACAATGTGGCGCCGGGCACCTGGATCACTGTGGTGCGTCATCCCTTTGATGACGCGAAGCTGGTGATGGACGATGTGTGGTGGGGCTACCGGCCGCACTGGGCGAAGGAGAAGACGCCCGAGCCCATCAACGCCACCGTCGAGAAGGTGGCCACCTCCAACCACTTCCGCGGGGCATTCGCCGATCATCGCTGCCTGGTGCCGGCGGATGGCTGGTACGAGTGGCTGCCTCTGGATGGCAGGAAGTAGCCGCACTTCCAGTGCCGCGAGGGTCGCGAGCCGATCTGATAGGCGAGAAGATCAGGCTCCCAATTGCCCCTTCCCATGGACACTGGGTCCTTCCGAGTTGCGTTGGTCTCCAGCCGATCATCATGCAGTCTCAGATATCAGTGTCACAGAGCAAGAAAGTTGCACAGGACGCCGGACAGCCACCCTCACTCCCCCTCCTCCGGCTGGGCAGAAGCGATTGGTAGCGGTGAGCCAGGCTTGAACACCAACGTGCGGTAGGGAAATGGGATCTCGATGCCGTGCTCGTCGAGAGCACGCTTGATCGCGGCGACCACCTGGTCTCGAGAGGAGCGAATATCCACCGGCTTGGAGCCGGTCCACCAGGTCACCTCGAAGTCGACCGAGCTCTCGCCAAAGGCCTTGGCGAAGACCTGGATATCGCGCACATCATCACGCACCGAGTCGACATGGCGCACCGCGTCCCCGATCACCTCCCGGGCGGTATCGACGTCCTCATCGTAGGCGATGCCGACGATGATCGAGGTGCGCCTCACATCGCGGTCGGTGCGCACGATGACCGGGTTCTCGAACAGCAGGGCATTGGGCACCACGATGCGCTGGCCATCGGTGCGCCGAATATGGCTGTCGCGCACGGTGATCAGCTCAACCAGCCCCTCGACCTCATGCTCCTCCACGGCGATGTGATCGCCGATCTTGAACGGTTCGCGCCACAGGATCAGCAGACCGGCCAGGAAGTTCTCGAAGATATCCTTGAAGGCGAAGCCCACGGCCAGGGAGCCCAGGCCCAGCGTGGTTAACGCCTTGGCCGGGGTGACCGTGGGAAAGACGAGAGTGATCGCAACCAGCAGCCCGATCAGCCAGACCGCCAGATGGGTCAGCATGGCCAGCACATCGATCAGGTTGCGTCTCAGGCGCGCCCTTCGCGCCAGTCGACTCACCAGAGCGCCAAGCAGCCGCGCCATCCCCCAGGTCACCAGAATCAGCACCACGGCGGCCAACAGCCGCGGGCCGGCCTCGACCAGCCCACGAAGGTACTGTTCGACCTCCCCCATCAGCAGCGGCACGAACTGAATCTGCTCCATGGCCCGGACACCCTCTTATGGCTTGGCGACTCGCCGCGGGGACGATGCCGTACCTCCAGAGTAGCCGGGAATTGGTCCTGCCGGCGTCTCACCGGCGGCCACGGGGCTGGGTGACAGCTCGGCTGCCGCTTCGGCCAGCCTCAGGAAGCGTAGGCCCCGGCGGAGTAGGTCAGCTCATAGCTGTGGCTATAGATCTCGAGAATATTGCCGAAGGGGTCTTCCATATAGACCATGCGGAACGGCTTCTCGCCGGGGAAGTACTCCCTGACCGGCATGCGCTGCTTGCCACCGGCCGCGACAATGCGTTCGGCGAGCCCTTCCACGTCGGGGTCCTGGATACAGAAGTGGAAGATGCCGGTCTTCCAGTACTCGAAGTTGTTCTCGGGAGCTTGCTGATCCTTGAACTCGAACAGCTCGACGCCGACCCGGTCGCCGGTCGACAGGTGAGCGATGCGGAACGACTCCCAGCCCGGCCCGAAGACATCACTGCACATCGTGCCGATGGCGGAGTCGTCCTCGACGATGGTGGTGGGCTCCATGATCACGTACCAGCCGAGAACCTCGGTGTAGAACGCGACGGCCGCCTCGACATCGGGTACCGAAATGCCGATATGCGAGAAGGTGCGGGGATAGGGCTGACTCATGACGAAGACTCCTGTTGGTCGTCCGGAATATGACGTTGGCCATGCTAGGTGGCGCAGGTCATAATAAAAACCACCACCCTCTTATCCTCGCGATAAAAGATACTTATGCTTCAACCTCAGTGGCTTCGCACCTTCGAAACCGTGGTCGAGCTTGGCAACTTCACCCGAGCGGCCGAGCGCCTGGACCTGACCCAGGCCGCGGTCAGCCAACATATCAAGCACCTGGAAACGCGACTCGGGCCGCTACTGCTGCGCCAGCCGAGGCAGCTGGAGCTGACCCCCGCGGGCCATGCCCTGCTCGACTATCAGCGAGAGATGCACGCCGCCGACCAGCGCCTGCAACAGCGCCTGGCCGGTGATGACGCCACCCAGGGCGATCTCAGCCTTATCACGCCCGGCAGCATCGGCCTGGCGATCTACCCCCATCTACTGGCCCTGCAGGGCGAAGCGCCCGGCCTTACCATTCGCCATCGCTTCGGTCCGACCGGCGAGGTCATCGCGAGCGTGCTCGACAAGCGTGCCGAGTTCGGGCTCGCCACCCAGCAGCCCGAGGACTCTCGCCTGTCGGTGTCGCTCTTCGCGCGGGAAGCCCTCGAGCTGGTGGTCCCGGCCGGGGAGCGAGTCGAGGGCTGGGCGGATCTGGTGCGGCTTGGCTTCATCGATCACCCCGACGGACACGACATGGCCACTCGGCTCCTGAGTCGCTGCTTCCCGGGTAACCCGGGAATCGGCCAACTGCCCTGCCGGGGGTTTACCAATCAGATCGGGCTGATTCTCGACCCGGTCGCCGCAGGGCTAGGATTCAGCGTCCTGCCTCGCTTCGCGCGTCAGGCATTCGCGCGCCCCGAGGCGATCCGGGTCGTCGAGGACCTGCCCAGGGTGGTGGATTCGCTATGGCTTCTGCATCGCGCCGAATGGCCGCTCACGGCTCGCGCCACTCACGCCATCGACTGGCTCAAGGCGCGTCTGTAGGTCCTCTTTCCTACATGGCCGGCGTCGGCTCACACCGCGGGCAGCCGGCGGCGAAGCGTGTGATAACGGGTCTCGAGACCTTCGAACAGGGTCTGTCGCAGCCAGGCGTGGCCGGCATCCCCATGGTGGCGCTCGTGCCATACCAGCCAGTAGGAGAAGGAAGCCACCTCGAGGGGCAGCCGCCGCAGTGTCAGCGGCCAATGCTCGAGCACGCTGGCGGCGAGGCAGCCCGGCACGCACAGCAGCAGGTCACTGTGTTGGGTGGCCGAGAAGCTCGCCAGGAAGTGCGGCTGACGCAGGCTCACTCGACGGCTCAGGCCTTGCCGGGCCAGCGCCAGATCCACCGCCCCACGATCATCGCCGCCCATGCTGATCAGTTGGTGATCCGCTTCCAGAAACGCCTCAAGCGTAAAGGCTGCTTCCGGCTCACGGGCCAGTGGATGCGCCTCGCGCATCACGCAGACGAAATGGTCGCGACCAAGCTCACGGCCATGCACATTGGCCGGCACCTGGTCACCGAGCACGCAGAGCGCAAGCTCGGGGCCGCCCTCGTCGAGCCGCTGCTCGATGCTGCCGCTATAGGCCTGGATATCCAGCCGCAGATGGGGCGCCTGCCGCTTCAGGGCCTGCCACTGAGGCGCCAGGAAGGCGTGCATGCCATAGTCGGTGGTCGCCAGCTGAAAGCGTCGAGTGGTGCTGGCCGGGTCGAACTCCGGTGGCGCCAGCAGGGCCCCCAGCTCTTCCAGCAAACGCGCCAGGGGCGGCCCCAGCGCCTCGGCCCTCGCCGTGGGGCGCAGCCCGCGGTGAGTGCGCACGAACAGTGGGTCATCGAAGGCCAGGCGCAGCCGCGACAGGGTCCGCGAGACCGCAGGCTGGCTCAGGTTGAGACGCTGGGCGGCCCGGGTGACACTGCGGGAGTCCAGCAGCGCATGAAGGGTCACCAGGGCATTCAGGTCGTGACGAGCGAGATCGGCGAGGTGCATGGGAGCGCATGCCTTGGTGATGGAAGCCAGATTTTCAATGGCAATGATATCAGCTTAACGCATATTGCATTTAAGCAACTTGCATTGGCGTGATATCACTCGGATGGCGTAGCCTAGGCTCACCGTTGACAACCAAACGCATCGCTGCCAGGCGACGGGCGTCGAACCGAACGCTCCGATGCCTGCAGAGATCACTGAACTCGAAGGAGGCTCCATGCACAGCCGCTATTTCACCATTCACGAACACCCCGAGGGCATGCCCGACCGCGAGCTGTTCCAGCTCGAGGCGGCGGAGCTACCCGCCCTGCAGGAGGGTGAGGTGCGCATTCGCAACACCTGGCTCTCCGTCGATCCCTACATGCGTGGCCGCATGGATGGCATCACCACCTATATCGAACCCTTCACGCTCGGCAAGCCGCTGGAAGGCGCCGCCGTGGGCGAGGTCATCGAGTCCCGGGATTCGCGCTTCAAGGAGGGCGACAGGGTTCGCCATATGGGCGGCTGGCGCGATATCGCCCAGCTACCCGGTGACCAGGTCGAGCCGCTGCCGACCTTCGATGTGCCCCCCCAGGCCTACCTGGGTGTGCTGGGCATGCCGGGCACTACCGCCTGGGTCGGACTCAACGTAATCGCCGACATGCAGGAGGGAGACAACGTCCTGGTCAGCGCCGCCGGCGGCGCGGTGGGCTCTCTCGCGGTGCAGCTGGCCAAGGCCAAGGGCGGCACCGTGGTCGGCATCGCCGGGGATCCCAAGAAGCTGGAGTGGCTCGAATCCCACGGTATCAAGGCGATCAGCTACCGTGGCAAGGATGCTCGCCAGCTGAGCGAGGCGCTCAAGGACGCCTGCCCGGAGGGCTTCGACGTCTACTACGAGAACGTCGGTGGAGACTGCCTGGAAGCGGCGCTGGATAACCTCAGGGTCGGCGCCCGCATCGCCATCTGCGGCATGATCTCACGCTACAACGCCGAAGGCCCCGCCGCCGGACCGGCCAACCTGGCGATGCTGCTGATTCGCCGCGCGCGCATGCAGGGCTTTATCGTCTTCGATCACTGGGAGCATCACGGCGACTTCCTGAGCGAGTTCGCCCCCCGGGTCGCCAGCGGCGAGATCGACTACCAGGAAACCGTCATGGATGGCCTGGAGAGCACCCCGGATGCCTTCCTGGCCCTGTTCACCGGGCGCAACCAGGGCAAGATGCTGGTCAAGCTCTAGGTCTTCGGCTACCTGGGAGGTGAATTAACCGTCGCCAGGGGAAAAAAGATCGGCCTTCGTTACGAAGGCCGATCATGTCGTTCTCGCCGTGCGCTGTCTCAGGCGCGTTCGGCCAGCACCGCATAGTCGCCGCGTGCCTCAAGGCACAGGGTCTCACCACACCAGAGTCGCTGCACCAGGGCGATACGCCCGCGCCCCTTCTCATCGAGCCTTGCGGCGAGGTGCTCGGGCCCCTCCTCCGCCTCGGGCAGACACTCCAGACGATAATCGCCGGTCACCGGTGCCAGGAAACGCTGGGTGGCCTCGGCCACCACCACATCCCTGGCGAGGCCGCGACGTCGCAGCCAGAGGGTGGTCCAGCACCAGCCCAGCAGGGTGGTCTGGGCGGCGAGGGAGCCACCGAAACCGGTGCCCTTGTCATTGAGGTTGGGAATAAGCGCCAGCTCCCAGTCGAGCCGGTCGCCCTCGCGGCGCATCTCGCGGATGCCCAGCTGTCGAACCAGCGGAATCGCCTCGCCTAGCCAGGCGAGGAATTCGCCAAGGTCATCCTCGCCGCCCTGGGGCGGCAGGGGGAGTCGCGGGTGGGGAACGCCGATGTCACGCATCTCAGCGCCAGTGCTCGACGAAGTCGTCGATATCATGCTGGGCGATGGGCTTGTGGCGGCCACCCAGGGTGCCGAGATAGATAAAGGCCACCACCTCGTCGTCCTCGTTCAGCCCCAGCCCCTTGCGTACCACAGGGTCGAAGGCGTACTTGCCGCTGCGCCACATGGCGCCAAGGCCCTGGGCATGGGCGGCAAGCAGGATGGCGTGGGCGGCACAGCCGGCCGAGATCACCTGCTCCACCTTGGGTACCTTGGGCACCTCCGGGGTGACCTTGGCGATCACCGCAATCACCATGGGAGCACGCAGCGGCTTCTTGCGGGCGGCGTTCAGGGCGGTATCTCCGACATGGGGGTCCTCACGATACTCCGCCTCGGCGAACAGCTCGCCCAGCCGCTCCAGGCCCTCGCCGGAAAACTCGATAAAGCGCCAGGGACGCAGCTCCTTGTGGTCCGGTGCCCGCAGGGCCGCTCGATAGATGGCCTCGAGCTGTTCGGCGTTGGGCGGTGGTCCCATCAGCTTGCCCATGGAGCTGCGTTCATGCAGCAGCGATATCGCGTCCATCATTAACTCTCCCTTGGCAATCTTGATACGAGAACAGTTCCCGCTACTCTAAATGGTTCTCGCCACTCTAGCAGCGCCCCGCTCGCCTGTCGTGCGAGTGGGGCGGCGGCACCTATTGACGCGCGAGCCTAAGCGGTTCCGGGGGGCGCTCCCCCGGTGTCGCCCGCCAGGGGCTGATATCGAGCCCACCACGGCGTACATAGCGTGCCAATACCAGCAGCCGCTCGGGACGTGCGCGGGCCATCAGATCGGTGAAGATGTGCTCCACGCAGTGCTCGTGGAAGTCCTGATGCTGGCGATAGCCGATCAGGTAGCGCAACAGCTCCTCGCGGTCGAGCCTGGGGCCGCGGTAGCGAATCAGCACACTGCCCCAGTCGGGCTGGCCGGTAACCGGGCAGTTGGACTTGAGCAGGTGCGAGTGCAGGGTCTCCTCGACGATCTCCTCCCCCACCACCAGGTGCTCGGCGCTGGGCGTATAGTCGTCGATCTCGATATCCAGCTCGTCCAGGCACTCGCCGGGAAGGCGGCGCGGCATCAGCGCCTCGTCGTCGACGCCGAACAGCTCGACGGAGACCGCGGCCCCGGCGACATGCGCCAGGTCGCGCTCCAGCGTCTCGATGACCGCCTCACGACTCTCGAAGCGGCTCTGGTTGAAGCCGTTAAGGTAGAGCTTCCAGGACTTGGACTCGATCAGATGGGGTGAGTCCGCAGGCAGACGAAAACGTGCCACGGCCACCACCGGCTTGCCGCGCGCGTTCAGCCAGCTGACCTCGAAAGCGTGCCACTCGTCCTCGCCGACGAAGGGCAGAGCCCCCTCCTCGATCCCCAGTGGCGCCCGGTTGGCGGCACGCGGTATGGCATAGAGCAGCGAGGCATCGTAGTGCTCGGGATAGGCGGACTCACGCCCCAGCGGGGCATCCGCGAGGGTTTCGGGACGATGGTTCATGAACGGATCCCCTTGCCACGCTCCAGCATCCACAGGGCCACGCCGAACAGCACCACGATAAAGGTGAAGATCGCGGCCAGGGCCCAGCCCACCGGGATATCCGAGACACCGAGGAAGCCGTAGCGGAAGACGTTGACCATGTAGAGGATGGGATTGAGCATCGACACGCCCTGCCAGAACTCCGGCAGCAGCGAGATGGAGTAGAAGACCCCGCCCAGATAGGTCAGCGGTGTCAGGATAAAGGTCGGCACGATGGAGATATCATCGAACTTCTTGCCCAGCAGGGCGTTGATAAAGCCGCCGATGGCGAACAGCGCCGCGGTCAGCACCACCACCAGCACGGTCAGCACCGGGTGCGCCACGCTCAGGCGGGTGAAGAACAGTGACACGACCGTGACGATCAGGCCGACCCCAAGGCCCCGGGTCATGCCGCCGAGCACGAAGCCGGAGAGAATCACCCAGTTGGGCATCGGCGACACCATCATCTCCTCCACGCTGCGCTGAAACTTGTTGGAGAAGAAGGAGGAGGCGACGTTGGAGTAGCTGTTGGTGATCACCGCCATCATGATCAGCCCGGGGACGATGAAGTCCATGTAGCTGTAGCCATCCATCTCGCCGATGCGCGAACCGATCAGGTTGCCGAAGATGATGAAGTACATGGTCATGGTGATCGAGGGCGGCAACAGGGTCTGCGGCCAGATACGCGTGAAACGCTTGATCTCCTTGATCACCAGAGTCCACAGGGCGATCGCGATCTGATAGGGATTCATGCGCTGGCCTCCTTGTCCTTGGCGGCAGCTTTCTGGTCCAGGGCCTCGTTGCCCTGCTCCACCATGGAGACGAACATCTCCTCCAGGCGGTTGGCGCGGTTGCGCATGGAGACCACCTCAATGCCACGCTCGGAGAGCGCCCCGAAGATGTCATTGAGGCGCTGGCCACGATGGACCGCCACGGCGAGCTGGGCGGGCTCCGACTGGCTGACCTCGAAGCCGGGCACCTCCGGCACCTCATCCATCGCATGGGCCAGATCGAACAGGAAGGTCTCGGTATCCAGCTCCATCAGCAGGTCGCGCACGCTGGTATTGCGAATGATCTCACCGTGGTTGATGATCGCCACGTTGCGACACAGGCTCTCGGCCTCCTCCAGGTAGTGGGTCGTGAGGATGATGGTGGTGCCCTCCTCACGATTGATGCGGCGCATGTACTCCCACATGCTGCGGCGCAGCTCGATATCCACGCCGGCGGTAGGCTCATCGAGGATCAACAGCCTGGGGCGATGCATCAGGGCACGGGCGATCATCAGGCGCCGCTTCATGCCGCCGGAGAGCATGCGGGCATTGCCGTTGCGCTTGTCCCACAGGCCCAGGTCACGCAGCAGCTCCTCGGCCCGCGGCAGGGCCTCGCGCCGCGACATGCCGTAGTAGCCGGCCTGGGCCAGCACGATATCGATGACCTTCTCGAACTGGTTGAAGTTGAACTCCTGGGGCACCACGCCCAGGTGGTACTTGGCGCGAGCGAAGTCACGGTCGATATCGATGCCGAAGATCGACACCTTGCCGTCGCTCTTCTGCACCAGCGAGCAGACCACGCCCAGTGTGGTGGACTTGCCGGCCCCATTGGGTCCGAGCAGCGCGAAGAAGTCCCCTTCCGCGACATCGAGGTCGATGCCCTTCAGGGCCTGGAAGCCATTGCCGTAAACCTTGGTCAGGCCACGGATGGACAGAGCCGGTTCGGCCATGTGCAATCCTTGAAACGATTCGGTGTTCGATAGCGGGGCTTCCGCAACGACTAGCGCAACGACGGATTCCGCAACAACTATGCTGCTAACGATATGAGGGCGATACCTTACCGATTCAAGCGGGTATTCGCGCCATGTTGACCCCGTGACACCGGCCCCCTAAGCTGGGTCGCATTCCTGGGGGAGTCCTTGTGGACTGAGATTCCGGCAGCGTACGCAGATGACACGCCCGGTGACCCTTCGAACCTGATCCGGATAATGCCGGCGAAGGGAAGGAAGTGCCATCCGGCCATGCTTCTCACCCAACGCAACTGCGTCCTCTCGTAGCGACGCTCGGCATCGTACCGGGCCTATCCACGCTAGGGAGTACGTCATGCTGTCGACCGCCCACGCCTTCTGGTGGCTCATCGCCTTCTCCGTGCTGTTCGCCGTGCCGGGCCTGCTCTATGCACGCCGCCACAACGAGAGCCTCGAAGACTTCATCATCGCCCGCAACAGCCAGGGGGCCACCGCCACGGTGCTGACCCTGATGGCCTCGACGCTGGGCACCTGGATCCTGTTCGGCCCCGCCCAGGCGGCCACCTGGGGCGGCCTGGGTGCCATTGCCGGCTATGCGCTGGGCTCGCTGGCGCCCCGGCTGGTGATGATTCCCCTGGGGCGGCGCCTGCGCGAGCTCTCGCCGGGCGGCCACTCGCTGACCGAGTTCGTGATGAGCCGCTACGGGCGCCCCATGTACGCCTTCACCCTGGTCATCATGCTGTTCTACCTGTTCATCTCCCTGGCCGCGGGAATCACCGCCATCGCCAAGATGGTCGCGCTGCTGGCGCCGGTCCCGCTGTGGGCGACCAGCTCGGTGGTAATGGCGGCCACCCTGCTCTACACCCTGTATGGCGGACTGCGTGCCTCGATCTTTACCGACAAGGTGCAAATGATCGTGATCATGCCGCTGCTCGCCGTGCTGCTGATCGTCGGCTGGCAGGCCGCCGGCGGCGTCGGCCCCACCCTCGCCGGACTCGAGTCGGCGGCGCCGCAACTGCTGGATATCACCGACCTGGGGGGGCTCAAGGCCGGCCTTACCTTCTTCCTGGCCGTGATGCTGACCGGACTCTTCTATCAAGGCAACTGGCAGCGGGTCTACGCGGCGCAGAGCAACCGCGCCGTGGGCCTTGGCTTTCTGCTCGGCGGCCTGTTGAGCGCCCCGATGATCTTCGTGATGGGGCTGTTTGGCCTGGCGTTCGTGGGGCTGGGTCTGCCCGGTGACGGCTCGGTCGCGCTGTTCAGCGTGCTGCTCGCCGATATTCCCGGCTGGTTCGCCGTGGGCCTGATCTTCCTGGGCCTGGCGCTGGTCATGAGCAGCGCCGACACCACCATCAGCGCCGCCTCGAGCATGATCGCCGTGGATGGCGGACGGCTGCTGCCTGACGCCAGCGGCCAGCGGCTGATGCGGCTGTCGCGCTGGCTGATCCTGCTGCTGGCGCTGCCGGTGACCTTCGTGGCCGCCCAGGGCTACAGCGTGCTCTACCTGTTCCTGCTGGCCGACCTGCTCTGCTGCGCGGCGGCCTTCCCGGTATTCTTCGGGCTGTTCAATCGCCGCTTCGACGGCCGCGCCGCGGTACTGGCCACGCTCAGCGGCCTGGTCGCCGGACTCACCCTCTTCCCGGTTCCGGGCGACGCCTTGAACACCCTGATGGAGTCCTTCCTGCTCGCCACCTTCGTGCCGGTCGTGGCGGGCCTGGCACTCCTGGCGCTGCTGCCGGCGAAGCAACGCTTCGACTTTGCGGCACTGAGCGCCGGCACCCGACGCTTCGAGGGGTAAGCGCCTTTCGCACCAGAACGCACAACGCCCCTCGAAAGGGGCGTTGTTTATTGTGGGGAACCGCCAACGTGAACGGATCACCAGGAGCTTCAGCCCGCCGGCCTCTCGAGGCCGAAATGCCCCCGCAGCGTCGCCGCTTCGTACTCTTCCCGGAAGAGTCCGCGACGCTGCAGTTCCGGCACCACCTGATCCACGAAGTCCTCGATCCCGGAGGGCAGCGACGGCGGCATCAGGTTGAAGCCGTCCGCGCCGCGGCCGTGGAACCAGCGCTCCATCTCGTCGGCGATGCTCTCCGGGGTACCGATCATGGTGCAGTGGCCGCCGCCGGCGGCGAGCCGCCCCAGCAGCTCGCGCAGGGTGGGCTGCTCGGTCTCGATGATGCGCAGGATGGTGGCATAGCGCCCCTGGGGACCACGAAACTCGGCCAGCGGCGGTAGTGACGGCACCGGGGCATCCAGCTCCCAGTCACTGCAGTCCTGCTCGATAAACAATCCCAGCTGGCGCAGCGAGGCCTCCACCGGCAGACAGTCGTCCAGCTCCCGCTGCTTGGCACGAGCCTCCTCCATGGTAGCGCCTACATAGGTGACGAGCCCCGGCAGGATAGGCACCGGCGCGGTGCGCCCGGCCGCCGCCACCCGCGACTTGATATCCCGATAATAAGCCTGGGCGGCCTCCAGGTCGTAGGCGACCGCATAGATCGCCTCGGCGTAGCGCGCCGCCAGATCGCGCCCCTGGGAAGAAGCACCCGCCTGCACCAGTACCGGGTTGCCCTGGGGAGGACGCGGCAGGTTGAGGGGCCCATCGACCAGGAAGTGCTCACCGTGATGGTCAATCTGGCGCACCTTGTCGGGATCGGCATAGCGGCCCTTACGATCGCGCTCGATGGCATCGTCGGACCAGCTGTCCCACAGCGCCAGCACCGTCTGCACAAACTCCTCGGCACGCGCATAGCGCTCGGCATGCGGTGGCATGGCCGTATAGCCGTGGTTGCGCGCCTCGCTGTCGAACATCGAGGTCACCACATTCCAGCCCACTCGCCCGCCGGAGATATGATCCAGCGAGCCCACCAGCCTGGCGGCGTGGAAGGGCGTGTAGAAGGTGCTCGAGATCGTGCTGATCAGCCCGACCCGCCGAGTGGCACGGCTCATGGCGGAGAGTGCGGTCAGCGGCTCGAGGTGCCAGTGGAAGCCATCTTCCACGCTACCGACACTCATGCCGTCGGCGAAGAACAGCGCATCCAGCTTGCCGCGCTCGGCGATGCGGGCCAGGGATTCATAGTAGGCGATATCGCCAAGGCGCTCGGCGCAGGAGTCGGGATGGCGCCATGCCGCGCGATGGTGGCCATTGCCCATCACGAACAGATTGAGGTGCAGCTTCTCGCCGGGATTGCGTGCCTTCATCACCCTTTCACCAGTCCACCGTCGACGATCAGATTCTGACCGGTGACCGCCCTGGACCAGGGTGAGGCGAAGAACAGCGCCGCGTCGGCAAACTCCTCCGGGGTGGTCACACGCCGCAGGGGGGTGTTCTGCGCGATCAGGTCGAAGACCGCCTCCGGGGTCGCGCTGGACGCATCGGTGGTGCGCAGCAGCCCGCCGGAGATCATGTTCACGGTGATGTTGTCGGGCCCCAGGTCGTTGGCGAGCGTGCGGGTCAGCGAGAGCAGCGCGGCCTTGCCGGCGGTATAGTCGTGGTACGGCACGACGGGGTTCTGGAACAGATTGGTGCCGATATTGACGATGCGCCCACCTCCCTGCTCGCGCATGCCGGCCAGCGCCGCCTGGATGGTGTTCAGCGCTCCCCGGTTGACACCCTCAAGCTGCTGCTGAAGCTGCGACCAGTCCAGGGCATCGGCGTCGGGACGCGCGTCGCCGTTAAAGGAGAACGCGGGCAGGGCATTATTGACCACGGTGGTAATCGGCGTGCCGAAATGCTCACGAGCCTGCTCGAACAGCGACTCGATCGCCTCGGCGTCACGCACGTCGGCCTGGACGGCCAGCACCCGCTGCGGCGCCTCCTTCACCAGTGCCTCGGCGGCATCGCGACTCTGGAAATAGTTCACCACCACCCGGGCGCCCTGCCCGAGAAAGGCTCGGGTCAGATGAGCGCCGAGCCCACGAGCACCGCCGGTGACAAGCACGACCTGCTGGTCGATGGCCTGCTGGTCG
Source organism: uncultured Halomonas sp. (assembly GCF_947501415.1). Lineage (GTDB taxonomy): Bacteria > Pseudomonadota > Gammaproteobacteria > Pseudomonadales > Halomonadaceae > Halomonas. The sequence goes on from NZ_CANMVL010000002.1 coordinate 258,242, forward strand.
ATGGAGAGAGAGGAAACGGCCATGACGACTCCTTGGTACGCGGCAAAGGGCGCCGCGCTGGAGCCGGCCGACATCCCTTCGCCAGTGTGAACTGGATCAGGTTCGACGGGTATTTTCTCAGCGGCCACGACCGCACCCCGTGTCTAGTGAAGCACCATAGCGCATTCGTAAGGACAGCAACAGCCGGGCCGGCATTCCGGCTCATGACGTGAGCCCTGGCCTGACCGGGGAAACAAGGGAGTCTTCTGGAGTGAAATACGAAAAACGACAAGCATCATCAGCCAGGCTGGCGCCTTAGCTTATGCTCAGAAGCTTAGAATCAGAATTAAGGGGGGGGGGGGAACCGATTGGAGCGGGAAAGGAGATTCGAACTCCCGACCCTCGCCTTGGCAAGGCGATGCTCTACCACTGAGCTATTCCCGCTTGATATCGGTACTACTGTCGGTGCAACGAGAGCGAGTTGGCGTCCCATAGGGGGTTCGAACCCCTGTTCCCGCCGTGAAAGGGCGGTGTCCTGGACCACTAGACGAATGGGACGCATGGAGCGGGAAAGGAGATTCGAACTCCCGACCCTCGCCTTGGCAAGGCGATGCTCTACCACTGAGCTATTCCCGCCTGTCTCGCACTTCTCGTTCTACTTCTACCTCGACGACTCACTGTTGCAGTCGAAGAAGTGGCGTCCCATAGGGGGTTCGAACCCCTGTTCCCGCCGTGAAAGGGCGGTGTCCTAGACCACTAGACGAATGGGACGCTGTATCTTCTTTTCAGAAGTTGGAGCGGGAAAGAGATTCGACGGGGCTGCCGTCAGCCGGGCTGGCGTACCAGATCCTGACCCGAGCCTTGGCTCTCTTACCGCACCGTTGGAGCGGGAAAGGAGATTCGAACTCCCGACCCTCGCCTTGGCAAGGCGATGCTCTACCACTGAGCTATTCCCGCATTCCGGTTATCTGACGAGTCGAGTGGCGTCCCATAGGGGGTTCGAACCCCTGTTCCCGCCGTGAAAGGGCGGTGTCCTGGACCACTAGACGAATGGGACGCAATGTCTCGTCTCGTCGAGATGGCGCGCATATTATAGGCCACACGGCCAAGTGTCAAGCCTTGGCACGCCTTCCATATCAGACAGTTGACAGAGGGGACAACGCTGGATAGAGTACGCGCCGCTGGCTACGTAGCTCAGTTGGTTAGAGCACATCACTCATAATGATGGGGTCCCCTGTTCGAGTCAGGGCGTAGCCACCAGAATCACGCAACCCGGCGCCATCGGCGCCGGGTTTTTTGTGTGCTCAGGCCAGCTCGGGGCGGTTGCAGAAGGCAGCCAGCACCCGGGTCAGATGGGCCACATCTTCGCTTCCCGCGGTCTCACGGATCGAGTGCATGGCCCACTGCGGCACCCCCACATCGAGGGTCGGCACACCGAGCTCGGTGGCGGTGATCGGCCCGATGGTGCTGCCACACCCCATGTCGGCACGCGTCACGAAGCTCTGAACGGGCACCTCGGCCTCGCGACAGAGGTCGCGAAACAGCGCCGCCGTCGCACTGTTGGTGGCGTAGCGCTGACTGGCATTGACCTTGATCACCGGTCCGCCGTTGAGTGCGGGACCATGGGCCGCATCGTGCTTGTCCTGGAAATTGGGATGCAGAGCATGCGCGTTGTCGCAGGAGATCATCCGCGAAGCCTGGATCAGCCGAATGAAGCCCTCCTCGCTGCCGTCGCCGAGCCGCTCGTGAACCCGGCGCAGCACATCTCCCAGAAAAGGCCCCTGGGCGCCACAGGCGCTGGCGCTACCGACCTCCTCATGGTCGTTGGCTACCAGCACGACACCCTGCTTGCCGTCACTGGCCAGCAGCGCCTCCAGGCCGATAAAGCAGGAGAGCAGGTTGTCGAGCCGAGCACTGGCAATCAGCTCGCCCTTGACCCCCACCCGCGCAGGCGGCTGCATGTCATGAAAGCCCAGCTCGAAGTCGAGCAGCTCGAATGCCTCGATGGCATGCTGCTCTGAGATCCACTCCTTGAGCAGCCGCGGCAGGTCGCCCTCCTCACCGCCCTGCAACAGCACCGGCGCCATCTGGGTCTGAGCGTTCAGCGCACGACCGCTGTTGGCCTCGCGATCGAGATGGATGGCCAGACTGGGAATGATCGCCACTGGTCGGTCGACATGCAGCAGGCGCCCCTCGAGACGGCCATCGGGATAGCGAACATGCACCCGGCCGGCGAGCCCCAGTTCACGGTCGAACCAGGGCGCCAACAGGGCTCCCCCATAGACCTCGACGCCGAGCTGCAGCCAGCCGGCGGCGGTCTGGGCGGCATTGGGCTTGAGTCGCAACCCGGGGCTATCGGTATGGGCTCCGATCATGCGCAGCGCCTCGAGCCGCGTCTCGGGCAACTGCAGGGCAATGATGGAGGAGTCGTTGCGCGTTACATAGACCCGTTCGCCCGGCGTCAACGACCAGGCCTCGCGCTCGTCCAGGCGGCGGAAACCGGCGGATTCGAGGCGAGCCGCCATATTGGCGGTGGCATGCCAGGGGGTGGGCGAGCGGTGCAGGAAGTCGAGAAGCCGCGTAAGCAGATCATCCTGAGAGAGCATGAGTTCCTCTAGGGCTGGGCAAAAGTGTAGATGATGGGCACAGCGGGTAAGCTGCTACAATGGACTGCCGTCCCGCGCAACTCGCGAGCCGGATAACGGTCAAGGAATTGAGTGTACATCAAACCGGGAGTGCTTCATTGATGAGCCCGCTTGCCCATATGGGACGATCCATGGCCTTGTTGGCAGCCCTGCTGCTGGCCACCGGCGTCGCCCTGGCACAGCCAGAACCCACCGACGCCCAGCGCCGGGCCGCCACCGAGATGGCCGAAGCGCTGCGTTATGGTCACTACGCCGACGTGAGCCTGGACGACAGCTGGTCACGCCGAGCCTTCGAGCGCTATCTCGATGTGCTCGACAGTCAGCGCGCCTTCCTGACCGAGCAGGACGTGGCGGAATTTCGCCCTCTGGAAGAGCAGCTCGATGACGCCCTGCTCGATGGCGAGCTGGCCCCCTTCTTCGCACTCTATCAGCGCTACCATGAGCGCGCCGAAGCACGCTTCGAGTGGCTACTCGAGCACCTCGACCAGGGCCTCGACTTTACCTATGAAGGAGATCAGCGCCTGGAGCTGGACCGCGAGGATGTCCCCTGGGCGGAGAGCCCCCAGGCTCTGGATGAACTGTGGACGCGCCGCCTCAAGAACGCCGCCCTGACCCTGGTAATCAGTGGCCAGGACGACGAACAGGTTGAGAGCAACCTTCGCCAGCGCTATGAGGGCCAGCTCAATCGCCTGCGGCAGACCAACGAGGAGGATATCTTCGGCCTGCTGATGGCCGCGGTCACCGGCAGCATCGACCCCCACACCGACTACCTCTCCCCCCGCCAGGGTGAGTCCTTCGATATCCAGATGCGCCTCTCGCTGGAGGGCATCGGCGCACTGCTCCAGGCCGACGGCGAATACGTCAAGGTCGCAAGCCTGGTGCCCGGCGGCCCGGCGGAGCGCGCCGGTGTGCTTGAGCCCGCCGACCGCATCGTGGGAGTCGGCCAGGAAGATGGTGACATGGTCAACGTAGTGGGCATGCGCCTCGACTCGGTGGTGGAGCTGATCCGCGGCCCCAAGGGCTCGGTGGTGCGCCTCGACGTGGTACCCGCCCAGGCGGTGGACATGACACGCTCCAGGGAAGTCCGGATCACCCGGGATACCGTGAAGCTCGAGGACCAGGCGGCCCAGAGCGAAGTGCTGGAGCTTGAGCGTGATGATGGCGTGCATCGCGTTGGCGTGATCACCGTGCCTACCTTCTATGTCGACTTCGACGCCTGGCAGGCTGGCGAAGATAACTATCGCAGCACCACCCGCGACGTGGCCAAGGAGATCGAGACACTGCAGAACCAGGGCGTCGAAGGTATCGTCCTCGACCTGCGCAACAATGGTGGCGGCGCCCTGCAGGAGGCCAACTCCCTGATCGGGCTATTTATCGATCGCGGCCCGACCGTTCAGGTACGGGATGCACGCGGACGCATCAGTCTCTACGGCGATACCGAAACCGGTGCCGTCTACGATGGGCCCCTGACGGTGCTGGTCAACCGGCTATCGGCCTCCGCCTCGGAGATCTTCGCCGGCGCCATCCAGGACTATGGGCGCGGCCTGGTCGTCGGCACCCCCACCTTCGGCAAGGGCACGGTACAGACCCTCAATGAGCTCAGTCATGGCGAGATCAAGCTGACCCGTGCCAAGTTCTATCGCATCTCCGGCGAGAGCACCCAGCACCGCGGCGTAGAACCCGATATCATCTTCCCGAGCCTGGTCGACCCCGAGTTGATCGGCGAGAGCAGCCTCGACAACGCCCTGGACTGGGATACCGTCCGCTCGGTGCAGTACCGCGAATACGGCGAGCCATGGCGCTTCCTGGAGACGCTGCGGGCCCGCCATCGCGAGCGCGCCGACACCCACCCCAACTTCGTCTACCTCGAGCAGCAGGCCGAACTGAACCGCCGGATGCGCGAGGAGACGACCAGCGTCAGCCTCAACCGCGAACTCCGCCAGGCAGAGACCGAGGCACTCGAGGCCGAGCAGCTCGCCCTGGAGAATCAGCGTCGCGAGGCACTCGGCCTGGAGCCCCTGGAGGAGTGGATCGACGCCCGCGGCGAAGAGGACGACAGCGACCAGGAAAAGGAAGAGGAAGAGCCGGTGGAGCAGGTTCAAGTGCTGGAGGCCGCGCACATCCTGCTCGACCATTCCCAGCTCGAGAGCAACTACCGCTTCGCCCACCGAGAGTGAGCCTTTCCCCACCATGAAAGAGGCCGTCGCCCCGGGGCGACGGCTTCTTTCATTGCATGCGACCCGCCGTGACAACCCCCATGATGAGCGCCGTACAGGCGCACGTAAACTCACTCAGTAACTCACCCAGAAACTCACCCAGAAACTGGCACAGAGACTTATAGACATGCAGAAGCACCGGTATAAAACTCGGTGATCATTACCGTACGCAGAAATCAGGTAAAGCTAGAGAAAACGAAGCTAGAGAGGGTGAAGCTAGAGAGGGCGAAATTGAAAAGGGTGACGCTGGAGAGGATGACGCTGGAGATACGAGATGGCTCCCGGAGCAGGACTCGAACCTGCGACCCAGTGATTAACAGTCACTTGCTCTACCAACTGAGCTATCCGGGAATAACCTGAGGTGGCGATGCCGAGCGATTGGCTCCTCGAGCAGGACTCGAACCTGCGACCCAGTGATTAACAGTCACTTGCTCTACCAACTGAGCTATCGAGGAATCGTGTCGCATCGCTGTGTTGCCGTGTTGGCTCCCCGAGCAGGACTCGAACCTGCGACCCAATGATTAACAGTCATTTGCTCTACCAACTGAGCTATCGGGGAACGGCGTCGAACACGGTGCGTAGTATACGGATTCCCCCAGCAAGGTCAAGGACCTCCGCGAGGATTCCTGTGGCAACCCGTTCTAACGCACAGCGCCCGCCCGACGAATGTCGGGCGGGCGCTGAAATGTCCTGGTGGCTACGCCCTGATTCGAACAGGGGACCCCATCATTATGAGTGATGTGCTCTAACCAGCTGAGCTACGTAGCCTTTCCACTAGATTGCGCGACCTCGGCCGCGCAATGGAGACGCATTATGCACATGGACTCGCCGTTTGGCAAGTCCAGCGGCGACATTTCAGGACTCGATCTCGAGCGCTTCGCGAACGGCGGCCAGGCCGTCCTCGCCGTCGCGGGTCTCGACACCCTCGAGCCAGGCGTCGAGCACTTCCGGGTTGGCCTGCAGATAGTCACGGGCGGCGTCACGGGGGTCCTTGCCCTCCTCCATGATCTCCCCCATCAGCTGGCTCTCCATCTCGAGGGTGAACACGAGATTGTCCAGCAGGGTCGCCACATTGCCACACTCCTCGACGAGACCATCACGAGTGTTGGTATAGATCGTGGCCCCTCCCAGGTCGGGACCGAAGTAATCGTCGGCTCCCTCCAGGTAGGCCATATCAAAGTTGGTGTTCATCGGGTGCGGCTCCCAGCCCAGGAACACCATCCAGTTCTCGTCCGGCACCCGGGCGCCCAACTCGGAGAGCATGCCCGCCTCGCTGGAATCGATAAGTTGCCAGTCACCCAGGCCAAAGGCGTCGTCATCGATCATCTGCTGGATCATCTGATTGCCGTCGTTGCCGGCCTCGATGCCATGGATGCTGCTGTCGAACTTGTCGGCATGCTGGTCCAGGTCGGCCAGCGAGGTGACGCCGGCATCGTACACATACTGCGGCACCGCCAGGGTGTACTTGGCGCCTTCGAGGTTGGCACGCAGACGGTCGACGCTACCCTCCTCGACATAGGGGTTGCTGATCGATGCCATGGAGGGCATCCAGTTGCCCAGGAAGATATCGAAGTCACCATTCTTCATGCCCTGATAGGCGATGGGCACGGAAACGGTGTCGATACGGGTCTCATAGTCCAGCGCTTCGAACACCTCGGTGGCCAGAGCGGTGGTAGCGGTAATGTCGGTCCAGCCCACTTCGGCGAAGCGCAGCGTCTCGCAGCTTTCGGATTCCTGAGCAAGCACCGGGGTGGCGCCCATCACCAGCGCGGCGGCACCCAGACCAAGGCTCATATGGCGACTGGAACGGCGGGAAATGCGAGATACGTTCATGAAATTACCTCCGTGAAGGGACTTGAGTATAGTCGGCGTCTGCCAACCCTTTATTGATTGAACGTTCAATAAAAAACTGGCAAGCTGGCACTATCCTAACCGCACATACCGGTGTGGTGGCAAGTCATCCGGACAAGGGAGGGCTCGAGAATGCCCAAGGTCGGAATGGAACCCATCCGCCGCCAGCAGCTGATCAAGGCAACCATGGCGGCCATCGATGAGGTCGGCCTTGCCGACGCCACCGTGGCGCGTATTGCGCGACACGCCGGGGTATCGGCCGGCATCATCAGCCATTACTTCGGTGGCAAGGATGGCCTGCTCGAGGCCACCATGCGACAGATCCTCAGTGACCTGGGCGAGGCCGTGGCCGCCTGCCGGCGCAAGCTGCGCAACGACACCCCTCGAGCCCGACTGGAAGCCATCATCGAGGGCAATTTCGACCGCAGCCAGGTGACCGACCCGGTGGCCAAGACCTGGCTGGCCTTCTGGGCCAGCAGCATGCACAAGCCACGCCTTGCGCGCCTGCAGCAGGTCAACGACCGACGCCTATACTCGAACCTGTGCGCCCAGTTCCGCCGTCTGATGCCGCTCGACGAGGCGCGTCTGGCATCGCGTACCCTGGCGGCGGTGATCGACGGCCTCTGGCTGCGCGGGGCACTCACACCGGAGGGCCTGGATGCCGAAGGCGCCCGCCGTGCGGCACTCGCCACCCTCGACAGGCTACTTGCCGCTTCCGACTCAGTTGCCGCTTCCGACTCTGCCACCGCCATCGACGCTCGCTGAGGAGAGACTCATGACCGATTCAACTGCCCTGCCCCTCTATATCGACGGGCATACCGCCGATGCCACCTCAGGCGCCAGCTTCGAGGTGCACAACCCCTTCGATGGCAGCCTGCTGGCCCGAGTGCAGCAGGCCGCCAGCGCCGATGTGGATGCCGCCGTGGCCGCCGCCAAACGCGGTCAGCGCGAGTGGGCGGCGATGAGCGGCATGCAGCGAGGCCGCATCCTGCAGCGCGCCGTGGCGCTGTTAAGGGAGCGGAATGATGAGCTCGCCGAGCTCGAGACCCGCAATACCGGCAAGCCGATCAGCGAAACCGCGGCGGTGGACATCGTCACCGGTGCCGACGCCCTGGAGTACTACGCCGGCCTGGCCGCCGCCATCGAGGGCACCCAGATCCCGCTGCGCGAGGACTCCTTCGTCTATACCCGCCGCGAGCCGCTGGGGGTGATCGGCGCCATCGGTGCCTGGAACTACCCCATCCAGATCGCCTGCTGGAAGGCCGCACCGGCCCTGGCCGCCGGCAATGCCGTGGTCTTCAAGCCCAGCGAGGTGACCCCACTCACCGCCATGAAGCTGGCCGAGATCCTGACCGAGGCCGGGCTGCCCGACGGAGTCTTCAATGTGGTGCACGGCGACGGCCGGGTGGGCGCCATGCTCACCGAGCATCCGGAGATCGCCAAGGTCTCCTTTACCGGCGAGGTGGGCACCGGCAAGAAGGTGATGGCGGCCGCCGGTGGCTCGACCCTCAAGGAGGTGACCATGGAGCTGGGCGGCAAGTCGCCGCTGATCGTGTTCGCCGATGCCGACCTCGACCGCGCCGCCGATGCCGCCATGATGGCCAACTTCTACTCCAGCGGTCAGGTCTGCACCAACGGTACCCGGGTCTTCGTCGAGCGCTCGGTGAAGGCCGACTTCGAGGCGAGGCTCAAGGCACGGGTGGCACGCATCAAGGCCGGCGACCCGCTGGACCCAAGCATCAACTTCGGCCCGCTGGTGAGCTTCGAGCACCAGGCCAAGGTGCTCTCCTATATCGAGCTGGGTCAGCAGGAGGGTGCCACCCTGCTGGCCGGCGGGGAGCGCTGGGACAAGGATGAGCAGGCCGGTGTCGCGTGGTCCAGGGGGGCCTGGGCGGCTCCCACGGTATTCACCGACTGCACCGACGAGATGCGCCTCGTGCGTGAGGAGATCTTCGGCCCGGTGATGGCGCTCCTCACCTTCGATGACGAGGAGGAGGTCATTCGCCGCGCCAACGATACCCACTACGGGCTGGCAGCCGGTCTCTTCACCGAGAGCCTTAACCGTGCCCATCGGGTGATCCATCGCCTGGAGGCGGGCATCTGCTGGATCAACACCTGGGGCGACTCCCCCGCCGAGATGCCGGTGGGCGGCTACAAGCAGTCCGGCGTGGGCCGCGAGAACGGCCTCGAGACCCTGGCCCACTACACCCAGACCAAGTCGGTGCAGGTGGAGATGGGCCCCTTCGAGTCGGTGTTCTAAGGAGACCCCATGACCCAGATCCGCGAATTCGACTACGTCATCATCGGCGCCGGTTCCGCCGGCAATGTGCTGGCCACCCGCCTGACCGAGGACGCCGACGTCTCGGTGCTGCTGCTCGAGGCCGGCGGCCCCGACTATCGCCTCGACTTCCGTACCCAGATGCCGGCGGCCCTGGCCTACCCTCTCCAGGGCACGCTCAACAACTGGGCCTTCGAGACCGACCCCGAGCCCCATATGGACGGCCGGCGCATGGAGTGCGGCCGTGGCAAGGGTCTGGGAGGCTCATCACTGATCAATGGCATGTGCTATATCCGTGGCAACGCCCTGGACTACGACCATTGGGCCAAGACGCCGGGACTCGATGACTGGACCTATGCGGACTGCCTGCCCTACTTCCGCAAGTCCGAGAGTCGCGATATCGGCCCCAATGACTACCATGGCGGCGACGGGCCGGTGAGTGTCACGACCCCGAAAGCGGACAACAACCCGCTCTATCGCACCTTTATCGAGGCGGGCAAGCAGGCCGGCTACCCCGAGACCGACGACGTCAACGGCTACCAGCAGGAGGGCTTCGGCCCCATGGACCGCTTCGTCACGCCCAGGGGGCGACGTGCCTCCACCGCCCGGGGCTATCTTGACCAGGCCAAGGGACGCTCGAACCTGACCATCGAGACCCGCGCCATGACCGACATCATCGAATTCGAGAGCAAGCGTGCGGTCGGCGTGCGCTACCGCAGGCGTGGCCAGGAACAGCGGGTGCGCGCCCGCCGCGAGGTATTGCTGTGTGGCGGCGCCATCGCCTCGCCACAGATCCTGCAGCGCTCGGGCGTCGGCCCCGCCGATGTTCTGGAGGAGTTCGGCATTGCCCCGGTGCATATCAACGACAATGTCGGCGCCCATCTCCAGGATCATCTGGAGATGTATATCCAGTACGAGTGCACTCAGCCAATCTCTCTCTACCCGGCCCTGAAGTGGTGGAACCAGCCGAAGATCGGCGCCGAGTGGCTGTTCCTCGGCCGCGGGGTCGGCGCCAGCAACCAGTTCGAGGCCGCCGGCTTCATCCGCAGCAATGACCAGCAGGCCTGGCCCAACCTGCAGTACCACTTCCTGCCGATTGCCATCAGCTATAACGGCAAGAGCGCGGTGCAGGCCCACGGCTTCCAGGCCCATGTGGGCTCCATGCGCTCCAAGAGCCGCGGACGCATCCGCCTGACCTCCCGTGACCCCAAGGCCGCGCCGAGCATCCTGTTCAACTACATGTCGAAGGAGGAGGACTGGCAGGAGTTTCGCGACGCCATTCGCCTGACCCGCGAGATCATCGCTCAGCCCGCCTTCGACGCCTATCGTGGCCGCGAGATCTCACCCGGCCCCGAGGTGCAGAGCGATGCCGAGCTGGATGCCTTCGTGCGCGCCAATGCCGAGACCGCCTACCACCCCTGCGGCAGCTGCCGCATGGGCGATGGCGACGACGCCGTGGTGGACGGCCAGGGCCGGGTGCATGGGGTCGAGGGCCTACGCGTCGTGGATGCCTCGCTCTTCCCGCAGATCCCGACCGGCAACCTCAATGCGCCGACCATCATGCTCGCCGAGAAGATCGCCGATCGCATCCGCGGCCGCGAGCCGTTGCCGCGCAGCGATGCCCCCTACTACGTGGCGGGCGACACCCCAGCACGCGGCGAGCCCCAGCGCCGACTCGACTGAGGATACCGCTGCCGCACCACTGCGCCCCGCCCTGCAACTGCAGCGCGGGGCGCTTTTTTGGATGCACACAGTCCCGGATGGCTGCCACGTTCGAAGCTTGTCCGGCGACGGTCCCTCTCGCGCCTCTTCAAGGCCCTGGCCAAGAGTCGTGCCGCTGGCCGGTTGCACACATCTAAGCTAATCTGGAAGAATTCAAACGTCTGTTCGATCTTTCATCGCCTACCCTCATCGGAGTCACTCTATGCTCACCCTGATCCTGCTGATCGTGGCCATCGTCGGCCTGCTGGCGGTGATGCGCCGCGAGGCGGGCGCCCTGCCCGCCCTGGCGGTACTCGCCATCACCGGCCTGGCCAGCCTGCTCGTCGCCTCCCCCGTGCTCGGCATCCTGCTGCTGCTTGGCGCCGCAGGCGTGGCCGCCGCCGGGCTGCCGGCCCTGCGCGGCAAGTGGTTGACCCCTCGCCTGTTTACCATGTTCAAGAAGGTCTCGCCCAGGGTCTCCGAGACCGAGCGCGTGGCGCTGGAGGCCGGCAGCGTCGCCTGGGACGGCGAGCTCTTCACCGGCAAGCCGAACTGGCAGGCCCTGCTCGACTACACCGACGAGGGGCTGAGCGAGGAGGAGCAGGCCTTCCTCGACAAGCAGTGCTCGGTGGCGGCCGGCATGTGCAATGCCTGGGATATCGCCAAGGAGCGGGCCGACCTGCCCCAGGAGCTGTGGGATCACCTCAAGCAGGAGCGCTACTTCGGGATGATCATTCCCAAGGAGTACGGCGGCCTCGGCTTCTCGGCCAAGGCCCAGTCGTTGGTGCTGCAGAAGCTGTCGATCAACGAGACCCTGATGGTCACCGTTGGCGTGCCCAACTCCCTGGGGCCGGGTGAGCTGCTGCTGAAGTACGGCACCGACGAGCAGAAGAACCACTACCTGCCCCGCCTGGCCGACGGCCGTGAGATACCCTGCTTCGGCCTGACCGGCCCTCGCGCCGGCAGTGATGCGACCTCGCTGCCCGATACCGGCGTGGTCTGCAAGCAGGTGATCGATGGCGAGGAGGTGATCGGCCTGCGCCTCAACTTCGAGAAGCGCTGGATCACCCTGGCACCCATCGCCACCGTGGTGGGCCTGGCCTTCCGCCTCTTCGACCCGGACCATCTGCTTGGCGAGGAAGAGGATCGCGGCATCACCCTGGCACTGATCCCTCGCGATACCGAGGGCATGGAGATCGGCCGCCGGCACCACCCCATCGGCAGCCCCTTCCTGAATGGTCCGATCCGCGGCAAGGATGTCTTCGTGCCCCTGGATACCATCATCGGCGGCGAGGCGATGATCGGCCAGGGCTGGCGCATGCTGGTGGAGTGCCTCTCGGTGGGTCGCTGTATCACCCTGCCCTCCGGTGCCACCGGCACCGCACGTTACGCCATCGGCTGGAGCGGTGGCTTCGCCCGCATCCGTCGTCAGTTCAATGTGCCCGTGGCCGAGATGGAGGGCGTTCAGGAGCCGCTGGCCCGCATGACGGCACTGGGCTATATCGCCCAGGCCGCGGTCTACCAGACCGCCAACACCATCGATCGTGGCGAGAAGCCGGCGGTCCCCTCGGCGATCCTCAAGAGCCAGCTCACCGAGTTTCAGCGGGTGATCCTCGGCGATGCCATGGATATCCATGGCGGCAAGGCGGTGACCCTGGGCCCGCGCAACTATCTGGGGATCGGCTATAGCGCCAACCCGGTGGCGATCACCGTGGAGGGCGCCAATATCATGACCCGCAACCTGATGATCTTCGGCCAGGGCGCCATCCGCTGCCATCCTTATGTCCTCGAGGAGCTGGCCGCCAAGGATGCCGATGATATCCAGGCCTTCGATCGCGCCTTCTTCGGCCATGCCGGCCTGATCTTCGGCAACGCCGCCCGCGCCTTCACCCAGGGGCTGGGCATCGGCAAGCCGGTGGTGCCCTTCGATGGCGAAGCCGCCCGCTACGCCCAGGAGATCGCCCGACTCTCCGCCGGCTTCGGACTCTGCGCCGATGCCGCCATGGCCAGCCTCGGTGCAACCCTCAAGCTGCGTGAAATGCTCTCCGCACGACTGGGCGATGTGCTCTCCAACCTCTACCTCGCCTCCATGGTGATCAAGCAGTGGCACGAGGGTGACAGGGTCGAGGGCGAGGAGGCCCTGCTTCACTATAGCTGTCAGCTACTGTTGGGCCGTGCTGAGCAGGCCCTGGATGAGCTGTTCGACAACCTGCCCAACCGTGCCCTCGCCGGTGTACTGCGGCGGGTGGTGATGCCACGGGGCAAGCGCTTCAAGCGCCCCCACGATGACCTGGCACGCCGCATCGCCCAGGCGGTTTCCCACGACAGCGCCCTGCGCACGAAACTGCTGGCCAATACCTGGAGCAGCGACGATGGTCCCGAGGCCAACTTCCTGGCCCGCTACAACGCCCTGCTGGCCACCCAGGAGCGCGCCGAGGATCTCTACCGCACGCTCAACAAGGCCTACGCCAAGGGCGAGCTTGCCGCCGATGCCCTGCATCCGGAGCAGCGGGTCGAGGCCGGCCTGGCCCAGGGGATCATTTCACAGGAGGATGGCGCCTTTATGCGCGAGCGCGAGGCCCGGGTACTGGAGCTGCTGACCGTGGACGACTTCGAGTACGACGCCTTCGTGACCGACAAGTCCAAGGTACTGCGCCATAACACCGCCTGACGCTCATCTACCTCTCCGTCGCATGCCCCGGCCAATGCCGGGGCATTTTCGTTCGGCCTCGGGCAGCGGTCCGTCTCTCCTTGGTTGTTCGCCTACCGCTGCCTGTACCACGCCCCCGGCTTCCTGTTTCCCACCCACTCCTTGCTTCTCTCGCACCTCGCCCCTCGTTCCTTGCACCCCGTTCCTACAAGGGCCAGACCAGCAGGATCATCGGCACGGTCACGGCCATCACCACCAGCGAAAGCGGCAACCCCAGCCGCCAGTAGTCACTGAAGCGATAACCACCGGGTCCCATCACCAGGGTATTGGACTGGTGGCCGATGGGGGTCAGGAAGGCACAGGAGGCGCTTACCGCCACCACCATCAGGAAGGGGTCCACCGAGGTTCCGAAGCCCGACGCCAGACTCGCGGCGATCGGCGCCATCAACAGCGCCGCGGCGGCATTGTTGACGATATTGGAAAGCACCATGGCGAGCAGGAAGAGCGCCACCAGCGTGACCACCACCGGCCAGTCGCTGCCCCAGGCGAGCATCGCCTCGGCGATGAGGGTCGCCCCGCCGCTGGTCTCCAGCGCTTCGCCCACCGGAATCATCGCCCCGAGCAGCACGATCACCGGTCCATCGATCGCCTGATAGCCCTCGCGCAGCGGCAGCACGCCGACCAGCAGCGAGACCAGAGCCGCCGTGGAGAGCGCCACCGCCGCCGGCAGAAGATCGAGCAGCATGGCCAGGATGGCGGCGGCGAAGATGGCGAGCGATACCAGCAGCATGCGCGGCTGCCCCAGGGTCAGATTGCGGCTAGCCAGCGGCAGGCAGCCCAGGGTCGACAGACTCTCGGCCAGCTCGCTCTCATCGCCCTGCAGCAACAGCACATCCCCGGCACGAAAGCGGATCTCGTGCAGGCGCTGCCTGAGGCGACCGCCATCCCGAGCAACGGCGACCAGATGCAGGCTGAACTGGTTCTGCAGTCGCAGCTGTGCCACCGTGCGGTTGATCATCTTCGAGTCGTTGCGCACGACGGCCTCGACCAGCTGCAACCCTTCGGTATCAACCCCCTTGTACTCCCTGTCCGATTTTCCGCTGGTCTTCCTGTCCACACTGTTGCGCTTGCTGTCATCCTCCAAGACAGCAGGGGCATGCTCCGGCGCGGCCTCCCCAGTGCCCTTCTCCTCTGCTTCCTCGCTATCGTGTCCCTCTTCTTTCTCCTGCCCCTCTTCGGCCTCCTTGCCCAGACGCAGCCCCGCCTTGTCCTCCAGCAGCTTCATCTCCTCGGGCCCCGCCTCCATCAGCAGGATATCCCCCTCTCTCAACACCCCGAAGAAGGCATGGCCGGCGCGGCGCTTCTCGTCGCGCACCACCGCCAGCACCGGCACCGCCTCCTTCAGCTTCTGCTGCAGCTCACGCAGGGTCAGCCCCCTGGCCTGGGAGTCTTCACCGACACGCAATTCGACCAGATAGTTGGCGGTGTCGAACATGGCCTCCGTGGAGGCCTTGCCCGCGCGCTGGGGCACCAGGCGCCAGCCGACCAGGAGAATGAAGATCAATCCCGCCAGGGCCACCGCCACGCCTACCGGCGAGAAGGAGAACATGCCGAAGCTCTCGCCGGTCACGCCGCCACGGTAGCTGGCGATAATGATATTGGGCGGGGTGCCGATCAGGGTGGTCAGTCCGCCCAGCAGCGACCCGAACGCCAGGGGCATCAGCAACAGCGAGGGGGAAATATCGTGTTCGCGCGCCATGCGCATGGCCACCGGCAGCAGCAGTGCGAGCGCTCCCACGTTGTTCATGACGCCGGAAAGCACCACGACCGTGCCCACCAGCACCAGCAACTGCAGGAAGAGGCGCTCGCCCACCTTGAGGAGCTGCTTGGCAATCAGGTCCACCACGCCAGAGCGTTCGAACCCCCGGCTGAGGACGAGGACAGCGGCAACCGTAATCACCGCCGGATGGCCGAAGCCCTGGAAGGCCTGATCGCCGGGAACCAGGCCCAGCACCACCGAGCCCAGCAGCGCGGCCATCGCCACCAGATCATAGCGAAAGCGCCCCCAGACAAAGGCTGCCAGGGTCGCGCCGAGGACGAGGAAGATCAGGGTGCTGTCGGCCATCGGTGCACCTCCCTGTGAGATCGGATGTCCACAGCATCGCCAGTCAGGCGCCCTGGCGACAAGTGTTTTCTACCGTTCGAGGCCGCCCCATCGCCTCTCGCCTGGCTACCAGGGGCAGACGGGCATCAGTCGGTGCGGGCAGGGTCGGATTCTTGTCCTTGTTCTTGCGAAGGATCACGTCCTCCGGGATGACGGTCGCCCATTACGGCTCGGCGAACGGCAGAGGCTCACTGCCCCGGCGCACCTCGAAGACGTTGAGGGTCATGGCTACCAGGGCGTAGTAGCCGAAGACCCCCACCAGCTCGACCACCGCCGGCTCGCCGAAGGCGGCCACCGCCTCGGCGTAGAGCGCCTCGTCGACGCGCCGAGTGGTGTAGAGGGTCGTGCCGAGGCGATACACCAGCGCCTCGTCGTCGCGCTCGAAGGCGGGCTCGCGGCCCGCCCGCAGGGCCTCGATCACCGCCTCATCGAGCCCCGCGTCGCGGGCGATGGGCGCGTGGATCTGCCACTCGGCCTGGGACCGCCACCAGGCCGCGGTGACGAGGATCGCGAGCTCGGTGAGCCGCAGCTCCAGGCGCGTGCCGTAGCGGCAGAAGGCGCCGAGGCGCTGGGCGTGGTCGGCCAGCTCCGGGCTGTGGATCCAGGCCAGGAAGGGGCCATCCAGATTGCCGCGCGGGCCGCTCAGGATGGCGTCCAGAACGCGGCGCTGCTCGGGGGCCATGGCGGCCTCGTCCAGGGGAGAGAGGCGGGAGTCGATCGACATCGGGCGGGGCTCCATTACGAGTGGGTGAGGACGCGCGTTAGCGAGGCGTCGAGCTTGTCGACGATCTCGTCCAGGTGGGCGTCGTCGAGGATGAAGGGCGGGGCCAGCAGGATATGATCGCCCCGGCGGCCGTCCAGGGTGCCGCCCATCGGGTAGCACATCAGGCCCTCGTCCATGGCGGCGCGCTTGACCGCCGCGTGCAGCTTGCGCTCGGGGTCGAAGGGCATCTTGGCGTCACGCTCGGCGACCAGCTCAAGGCCGCGGAAGAGCCCCCGGCCGCGGATATCGCCGACGTGGGGATGGTCGCCGAAGCGCGCCTCGAGGCGCTGCTGGAGCCCCTCGCCCAGACTCACGACCCGCTCGAGCAGGCCGCGCGCCTCGATGGTGCGCTGCACCGCCAGGGCGGCGGCGCAGGCGGTGGCGTGGCCGATGTAGGTGTGGCCGTGCTGGAAGAAGCCCGAGCCCTCGGCGATGGCCGCGCGGATCCGCTCGCTGACCAGGGTAGCGCCGATCGGCTGGTAGCCGGCCCCGAGGCCCTTGGCGATGGTCACCAGGTCCGCCGTCACGCCCTCCTGCTCGGCGGCGAAGAGGGTGCCGGTGCGGCCCATGCCGCACATCACCTCGTCGAGGATCAGCAGGATGCCGTGACGATCGCAGATCTCACGCACCCGCCTGAAGTAGCCCGGCACCGCGGGCACCGCGCCCAGGGTCGCACCGACCACCGGCTCGGCGACGAAGGCCATCACGTTCTCCGGCCCCAGGCGCTGGACCTCGGCCTCGAGTTCCGTGGCAAGGCGCTCGCCGTAGGCCGCCGGGGTCTCACCGGGGGCCTGGTCGCGATAGGCGTAGCAGGGGCTGACGTGGCTCACCTCCACCAGCAGCGGCTCGAACTGCTGCCGGCGCCAGGCGTTGCCGCCGGTGGCGAGCGCGCCCAGGGTGTTGCCGTGATAGCTCTGGCGCCGGGCGATCAGGTGCTTGCGCTGGGGCTCGCCGCGCTCGATGAAGTACTGGCGGGCAAGCTTCAGGGCCGCTTCCACCGCCTCGGAGCCGCCGGAGACGAAGTATACCGAGGAGAGGCCCGCCGGCGCCCGCTCGACCAGGAAGTCGGCCAACTCCTCCATCGGCTCGGTGGTGAAGAAGGAGCTGTGGGCATAGGCGAGTCGGCCCACCTGGTCCCGCACCGCCTCGATCACCTCGGCCTCGCTGTGGCCCAGGCAGGAGACCGCGGCGCCGCCGCAGGCGTCCAGGTAGCGCTTGCCTTGGGCGTCGATCAGGTAGGGACCCTCGCCGCCCACGGCGGTCGGGTAGGCCTGCTTCAGGTGACGGTGGAAGACGTGGCTCATGCGATCCTCTCGTAGGATGTGCAAATTCAAGAGCCATTCTGATTAAACGGAAATATATTTGCAAACAGATTCGACCCCATACTGACGCCAAGAACGACGATGGCTACAATGCGCGCTTCAGTCACTACAAGCCGATGCCCTTCATGAGCTCCCCCTCCTCCCAACGACCGGACACCCTCGATGATCTCGAGCAGCTGCTTGCCACCCTCGAGCAGGGCGAGGGGGCGGTGCGGCTGGGCAAGCGCTCGCGTCGGGTACTCGCGGCGATGGTCACAGCACCCCAGCAGGCCGCGGTCTCGTCGATCAGCGAACTGGCCGAACGGCTGGGCGTCAGCCCCTCGACCCTGTCGCGACTGGCCCAGCGGCTGGGATTCGACGGCTTCGCCGGCCTGCAGGCGGTGTTTCGCCGCCACATCACCGAGGGCAAGAGCTTCTATAGCGATCAGGTCTCGCGCCTGCTGGACAGCGAGGGAGATGACGATGCCCTCGCCCGGCTGGCCCGCCTGGGCCGCCAGGAGAGCGCCAATATCGCCGACACGGTGGCGGGGATCGATGGTGAGGCCTTCACCGAGGCGGCAGGGCTGCTGGTGGAAGCGAAGCGCGTGCGGGTTCACGGCATGCGCCAGTTCGCCTCGCTGGCCTCCTTCCTGGCCTATGGCCTGGGCATGCTGCGCGCCGATGCCGCACCGCTGGACGCCGTTCGCCACGGTGTGGCGGACGCCCTGGCCCAGCTCGAGGCGGGGGACGTGCTGGTGGTGGCAAGCTGCTTTCCCTACACCCCCAGCGTGCTGGCAACGGCGGAGGTAGCGGCGCGCCAGGGCGTGCGCGTCATCGCCCTGACCGACTCTCGGGGCTCACCGCTCGCCCGGGTGGCGCACCACGTCTTTCCGGTGCCCGACCACAGCCTCTTCTTCAGCAACAGCATGTGCGCCTTCATGCTGCTGGCCGAGGGGCTGCTCTGCGAGGTGGCGAACCGACTCGGCGATGCGGGGCTCGCCTCGCTGAAGCGGCGCGAGCAGTTGATCGGCGAGCTCAGCGAGTCGCTGTAGGTGCAGCTCGCGCCTTAGGCAGGAAGCCGTTCAGGGAATCAGGATGGTGGAACCGGTGGTCTGGCGCCCCTGCAGGGCGTCCTGGGCCTTGCCGGCCTCGGCCAGCGGGTAGCGCTGGGCGATATCGACCTTGACCTTGCCGCTCTTGAGCATCTCGAACAGCTCGGCGGCCATCATCTCGAGACGCTCGCGGGTATCGGCGTAGCCGTTGAGGCTGGGTCGGGTGGTGAAGAGCGACCCCTTCTGGTTGAGGATGCCGAGATTGACGCCCTCCACGGCCCCCGAGGCGTTGCCGAAGCTGACCATCAGCGAGCGCGGCTTGAGGCAGTCCAGCGATATCTCCCAGGTGTCCTTGCCCACCGAGTCGTAGACCACATCACACATGGCACCATCGGTGAGTTCGCGCACCCGTTCGACCACGTTCTCCCGGGTGTAATCGATGGTCGCCCAGGCACCATTCTGCTCGGCGAGTGCCGCCTTCTCCGGCGAGCTCACCGTGCCGATCAGCTTCACCCCCAGCGCCCTGGCCCACTGACAGGCGATGGAGCCCACGCCGCCGGCGGCGGCGTGCCAGAGGATGGTCTCACCGGCCTCGAGGCGGTGGGTCTGACGCATCAGGTACTGCACGGTCAGTCCCTTCAGCATGCTGGCCGCGGCGGTTTCGAAGTCGATGCCCTCGGGCAACACCACCACCTTGTCGGCAGGCAGGGTATGCAGCTCGGCATAGGCGCCCAGGGGTCCCTGGGCGTAGGCGACGCGATCGCCCTCCCGAAGGTGCGTCACGCCCTCGCCCACCGCGTCAACCACCCCGGCCGCCTCGGTGCCGAGGCCGGTGGGTAGCGCGGGTGCCGGATAGAGGCCGGTACGGAAGTAGATGTCGATGAAGTTCAGGCCGACGGCCCGGTTGGCGACCCTTACCTCGCCGGGACCGGGGTCCGCCGGGGCGACGTCGACAAGCTCGAGGACCTCGGAGCCGCCGGTACGAGACAACTGGATACGCTTGGCCATGTCGCTGTTTTCCTTTGCTGGCTACTGGATGAACCCACCAGTCAAGCGCCAAGGCCTCCTGCGGTCAAGTCGTGCCCCTTCAAAGGGTGGCGGGAAAGGCTTCCAGGCCGCGGATAAAGCGCGCCTTGTAGTCATCGAACTGTTGACGGTCCTGTTTGAAGGACTGGATCACCGAGGCCTCGTCGAAGGCCAGCGCCTGTGGCAGGTCCTCCAGCGAGGTGGCGGGATGCTTGGGTCCCAGGCCGATATGCACACCGGCCCCGCCGTCCAGCCAGCGTGAGATCCCCGCTTCGCTGAAGCGTCTCTTCTGCTCATCGTCCTGGGTATCGACGCGCAGGGGCGCCTTGAGCGCCAGCTCGGCGACCAGGCGTTCGGCCGGCCGCGTCACGCTCTGTTGGTCGAGCTCGGCCAGCAGCATCACGGTCATGCTGCTGCCATGCTCGTCAAGTACCAGCAGGGCCAGCGCGACGGGGCGCGCCTGATCATCCACCAGCGCCAGCACCCTGGCCGCCTCCTGTTCGACCAGCACCGCCAGGGTGCCGGCAAAGGTGGCCAGGGGGCGAAGGCCAGCCTCATGGCCATAGGCCTCGGCGCAGAGCCGCGCCAGGCACGCCTCGCGCTGGTGGGGGTTGTTGATATTCACGACTCTCATCTCACTCTCCTGCACCGGCGGCGGCGCTCTGGCTGCATCGAATCTGGCTGCATCGAAAGTGGCGCAGCCTACCATATCCCGACCAGACCCTATCCAGACCAAACCCTATCCAGACCATATATCCAGAACAGGAGGATGACGATACGCTAGGGCGGCTATTTCACCGCCGGTGACGGCGCTTCGCTGACCAGGACGATGGCTGATGCTCCACCCCGATATCT
This sequence comes from uncultured Halomonas sp., assembly GCF_947501415.1. Classification (GTDB taxonomy): domain Bacteria; phylum Pseudomonadota; class Gammaproteobacteria; order Pseudomonadales; family Halomonadaceae; genus Halomonas. The sequence continues at coordinate 278,723 of NZ_CANMVL010000002.1, forward strand.
CACTTCCCCGCCTGATAGCCCACCGCGGCCTCTCTTCTCGAGCCCCCGAGAATACGCTAGTCGCCGTGCGCGCCGCCCATAACGCCGGCTGTAGCTGGGTCGAGCTTGACGTTCAGTTGCTGGGCGATGGCACCCCGGTGATCTGGCATGACGCCGGGATCCGGCGCTGCTCCGATGCCCGCGGCAGGCTTGCCGATCTTGACCTGCCCGCCGCTCGGCGGCTCGACGTGGGGGGCTGGTTCTCCGATGCCTTCCGTGGCGAGCGTATCGCCACCCTGGACGAGATGCTGACACTGATCGACGAGCTGGGGATGGGCCTCAACCTGGAGCTCAAGGTCAACCGTGGGCGCAATGCCGAAGCGCTGGTCAAGGCGTCGCTTCCGGCCACCCTCGAGGCCCTGCCCCCGGAACGGCTGATCGTCTCCTCCTTCAATGACCAGGCCCTGAGCCAAGCGCGCCGGCTGGCGCCCGCTTCGCGGCTGGCGCTGGGTGTCCTCTTCGAGGGGGTCGGTCGCGGCTGGCAGAAGCGCTGCGCCGGGCTCGAGGCCTACAGCATCCATGCCGACTGGCGTCGGCTGAGTCGTCGAGCGGCCGAAGCGATCAAGGGGGATGGCTACGCCCTGCTCTGCTATACCCCCAACGACCCGACCGCCTTCACCCATCAATGGCAGTGGGGGGTCGATGCGGCGATCAGCGATGTCCCTGATCGCTTTATCGATCACCTGCCCTGACCCGCCGGTCGCCGCTCCTCAACGACCACGGGCCGCTCAGAGGCGGCCCGTGGTCGTTGTGCATGACGCCCCTGCCGTCAGCGCTCGACGGGATCGACCCCGTCGCTTTCTACCGCCATGTCCTCTTCTACATGGATCGGCTCCTGCTCCTCGACCTCACGGGCGCCGCGCAGGCGATGCTCGACCAGGAAGTAGAGCACCAGGCCCACGCCCAGTCCCCAGGCGGCACCATGAGTAGCCAACACCACCCCCATGATGCCGGCCACTCCCATGGCAGTAGCGTTCTTGATCTGCTCCACCGCCACGGCGATACACAGATAGCCGGTAATCAGCAGGGTAATGGACAATGCGATGGGCAACACTGGCCGGAACAGGGTGATCAGAGGCAGCATGAACAGGGCCAGGAAGCCGACGATCCAGAACACCGAAGCCCCGCCATAGATGGTATCCATCGCCTTGCGGCCATAACGGTAACGCTCGGCCACGGTGGCCATGGCCCCGGTGAACAGCGGGCCGGCCAGGCCCGGGTAGGGTGCCAGCAGCGAATGCATCAGATTGCGCAAACCGGTGATCAGGTGAACACGGTCGACATTGACCTCGATCTTCTCGTCGGGTCGCAGGTGATCGACACGCTTGATCAGGCTCTGGCCGACGATGATGTCACCGAAGGCGATGATATAGGCAATGATCGCGGTGGGCACGGCGGCCAGCAGCAGCTCGACGCCGGGCAGGCCAACCGTGAAGGGCAGATAGGCCCAGATGCCACTGAAGTCCGGTACGGCCACGCCCCACTCCACCGCCGGCAACGGATATTCCGCCACCCCCCAGCCGATGGCCATGGTCACCAGCATGCCGGGTACCATGCCGTACGAAGCGATGTTACGCGCCCAGCGATACTTCTCGGTCAGGTCACGAAAGGAGAGCGAAAACAGCACATAGAGGGTCACCAGCCCACCGATTCCCAGCGAGATGGGCGTGCTGTAGAGCCGCCCTCCTTCGCTGATCTCCCCGCTGATGGCCGCAATGCCGGCACCCAGCAGGATGCCCGCCTTGATGGAGTCCGGCACGTTATTGACCAGCTTCGAGCCGAGCCGGGTAACCGCCATGATCAGGAAGATGGCAGTCACCACCAGCTGCAGCGCGACCATGGCGCGAATCGCCTCTGGCCCGGGAGTGAAGTCGCTGAGAAATAGCAGAACCACCGGAATCGCGGGAGTAATCCAGCCGGCTATAAAGGGCACGCCCAGCAGAGGTGGCAACATGAAGCCAACCCCGCACACTACCACGTAAGCCAGTGCCACCTCATAGGGCAGCCCCAGATACTGCTCGAGCAGCGGAATCATGCCCATGGCGATGACAAACATCACCAGCGCCTGAATGGTCTCGGGAATTTCCCAGCGGAAGTGGATGAAGGGCAAGCGGAGCTTGAAGGGGCCCAGCGGCCAGTAGGGGTGTTCGTCACCGTGTTCGCGTTTCAGCAGCACCGAGGTATCCTCATGAATTCTGGTTATATCGCGTTGAGTCCTTGTATCGTTGTTGTTATGCCCAAGAGGTTTTACGTGCATGCTGCAGTTGCGAACATACGACTTTGGGTCAGCACCGCCCTTGCCGACAACGGCCATGTTGTCGACAGGAAAACACAAAACCCGACCATTCCATCAAGATGAGGTAGTTTTAGACGCAAATGGGCGCCGTTACTGTCAACAATAACGGCGCCCATTAGTGTAAAAAACGTTAGTGTAAACTTTAGTCCTGTTCGACCTTCGCTACCTCTTCTTCACCTTGCTGATGATCCATAGCAGGATCAGCGCGCCGACCACGGCACTGAACAGCGACCCCAGAAACCCGCCGGTACCCATGCCGAGGATCTGCTTGAAGATAAAGCCGCCGATCACCGCGCCGACCACACCGACGCCAATGTTCCCGAGAAGACCGAAGCCCCCTCCCCGCATGATATGACCGGCGATCCAGCCGGCCAGGCCACCGATAATCAACCAGGCGATAATTCCCATGATGCCTCCCGTATCTGTCGTGATGAATAATGAGTGGTGAGTGTGATGTGGCGCCAGTGTAAAGACGCTAGAAGGAAGAGCCCGGTTGCGCCAGAAACTCCAGCTCCTCGGGGGTAGAGTCGCGGCCCAGGATGGCATTGCGGTGGGGATAACGCCCGAAGCGCAGAATGATCTCGCGATGACGATGCTCGACACCCAAGTGCCTCTCGAGGCCCGGCTGATCGAACAGCCATGCTGCCTGCTCGTGGATCACCGCCGACTCGCTATGCATGAAGGGCATATACAGGAACGCTCGCCTCTTGGGCGGCAGCTCGGCATCGTCGCCGCAAGCCACCGCTTCCTGCGCGAGTACCAGCGCCATGGGATCGGCAGCGAAAGCCGCCGGGGTGTCGCGATGAATATTGCGCGAGAACTGGTCGAGCACGATGATCTCGCCGAGTCGACCCGCCGGCGTCTCTCGCCAGCGCCACAGCTCGCCACGACAGGCCGCGGCCAGACAGGCACCGAAGCGCCTGGCGATCTCGGCATCCAGACGCGAATCCTTGCGGAACCACTGAGCCGGCTTGAGTTCATCGAACCAGAACGTCAGCACCTCATCTTGGGTCGTCTTCATAAGCCATCCTTGATTGCTGCGCTGCCGCTTGCCCGACTCTCCTGATACCATCCCCGACGTGACACCACAAGCGAGGAGCGTTATCGCATGAATCCCGACCCTCTCTGGTCGATGATCACCTATCTGTTCAATATCCTCGGCATGCTGATCTGCCTGGGGGGCCTGAGCCTGGCTCATTACAGCCGCCACCTGTGGCCGGGACGCATCATCGCCGGCGCGGGATTCCTGCTGGCCGCTTCACCGACCCTCTACGGCCTTGTTGCCGGCTGACGGAGCCCCCGCATGCGCCAGCCCTTCACCCGTGAGCTACAGGACCTGCTGGAACGCGGCCGCGACCGCCAGCTGCGGCTGGCCGTCACCGGCCTCTCCCGCGCCGGCAAGACCGCCTTTCTCACCTCCCTGGTCAACCAGCTGCGTCATGCCGGCCTGGAGGCACGCCTGGACCTGCTGCCCGCCGCCAGGGAGGGCCGCCTGCTGGGGGCCCGGCGTGTCAGCCAGCAGGACCTGGGAGTGCCACGCTTTCCCTACGACCAGGCCATGGCGGCACTCTCGGCGACCCCGCCACGCTGGCCGGAGCCGACCCGCGGCATCAGCGAACTGCGCCTAACCATCCGCTACCGTCCGGCACGCCCCGGCCTGCTGGGGGGCGACTCCCGCCAGCTGACCCTGGACCTCTTCGACTACCCGGGCGAATGGCTCCTCGACCTGCCGCTGCTGGGCCTGGACTATCCGGGCTGGTGTGCGCGACAACACACCCTGGAAGGCAACCAGCGAGCTGCCCACTTCGCTGACTGGCAGGCCGCGGTCGCCAGACTCGACCTCGCCGCCGAAGCCGACGAGGCGCAGCTGGCCGAGATCAGTGAGCTCTTCGCCGCCGGACTGCGCAGCGCCCGGGAGGCGGGCTTCGCCGATCTGCAACCCGGTCGCTTCCTGCTTCCCGGGGACCTGTCCGGTGCGCCGGTCCTGCAGTTCTTCCCGCTGCCCGGGGTTTGCGACACGGATCCCGCGCTGCTGGCCAGCCTGCCCGAGTCGAGCAACTACGCCACCCTGGCGCAGCGCTTCCGCTACTATCAGCAGCATGTGGTGCGCCCCTTCTATCGCGAACATTTCCGGCGTTTCGATCGTCAGATCGTGCTGGTCGATCTGCTGGGAGCGCTGAATGCCGGTCCCGAGCGTTTCCAGGACCTCTCCCGGGCACTCGCCAACCTGATGCAGAGCTTCGATTACGGCCAGCGCAGCCTGCTCTCGCGGCTGTTCGCCCCGCGCATCGACCGTCTGGCCATCGCCGCAACCAAGGCGGATCATGTGACGCCCGAACAGCACCCTCGCCTGGTGGCACTGCTCGAGGCCCTGCTGGCCGAGCCCCTCAAGGATCTGCGCTATGCCGATGTCCCCGTACGCGCCCTGTCACTGGCGGCGGTTCGTGCCAGCGAGTCGCGCGAGGTCGAGAGCCAGGGGCGGCACACCCCGGCGCTGCGCGGCACCGGTCTCGATGGCGGACCGCTGCTGATCTACCCCGGCGAGGTGCCGGAGCGACTTCCCGACGACGCCTTCTGGGCGCGTCAGGGCTTCGACTTCCCGGCCTTCCGCCCGTTGCCCATGGAAGATGGTGCCCTGCCTCATATCCGCATGGATGCCGCCCTCGACTGGCTGATCGGAGACAAGCTGACGTGAGCACGCCCCATGACCCCCGCCCCGGACGGCGTTTCTCCCTCGAGGAGCCGGCCCCATCCTCCACACCAAGGGATCCGCGCCCACCCGAGGCCTATGCCCACGACCTGCCGAGCCAGGCGCTGACAACGAGCCATGAGCCAGCCGGGCCGGTGCTGGAAGCCAGCCTCGGGCGCCCCCGCAAGCGCCGCTGGGGGCTGCTGGTGCTGCTTGGCGGCACCCTGGGGCTGGGGGCCGTCGAGGCCGGCACCACCTTGTATGCCGCCGGCATCGGCGGGGACTGGCTGGCCAGCGCCTGGAGCCTGCTGCTGCTGATCGCCCTGGGCCTCGGCGCAAGCGCCCTCGGCCGCGAGCTATGGCGATTGCGCCGCCTGCGGCGTCATGACCGGCTGCGCAAGCGCCTGGGCGGCCTCGACACGGCCACCCGCGGCGAGGCCGATGCGACCGCCGATGCCCTGCGCCGCGCACTGAACCTGGATACCGACCACCCGCACTGGCAGGCCTTCCAGACGGCGCGACAACCCCATCACGGCGCGACCGAACTGCATACCCTGCTCGACCATCACCTGCTGGCACCACGCGACCGGGCGGCCCGCCGCTTGGTTTCGCGCATGTCCGGCGAGACCGCGGTCATGGTGGCGGTCAGCCCGCTCACCCTGGTGGACATGTCGCTGGTGGCCTGGCGCAGCCTGGCGATGGTCGACCGCCTGTGTCGCCTCTACGGCCTGGAGCTGGGTTATGCCGCCCGCCTGCGCCTGCTGCGTGATGTGCTGCGCCAGATGGCCTTCGCCGGCGCCACCGAGATGGCCGGTGAGGCCGGCATGGAGATGCTCTCGATGAACCTGGCCGGGCGCCTCTCCACACGGGCTGCCCAGGGGCTTGGCATCGGCCTGACCAGTGCGCGCCTAGGGCTGCGCACCCAGCGCCTGGTTCGTCCGCTGCCCTTCGACGATGAGCAGGCCCCGCGCCTGGCGGATCTGCGCCGAGAGCTATGGCAGCAGCTGCGTCGCCTCGAAGCGGAGGGAGAGCGTGCCGGACCTGATACAGGTCAAGGTTAAGCCCACCGCGCACCATCGCACATGACCCCGGCAGGGAAAGCGACTAGGCTCGAGATAGCCCCTGACCAATAAGGAGTCTCACCGTGTACACCTCCATCCTGGTTCCCGTCGATGGCTCCAAGCACGCCCAGCAGGCGCTCGCCGTGGCCTGCCAGCTGGCACAGCAGAGTGAGGCCAAGCTAGTCCTGCTGCATATCCCCGAAAAGCTCGCCCACGATACGTTGCTGGTGTGGGGCATCGGCGCCGTCGACCTCAAGGCCACCGACGAGGAGCTCGAGGCAGCCGGTCGCAAGATCGTGGAGCGCGCCGAGCAGGCCGCCCGCGATGCCGGCATCTCCAACGTCGAGACGATGATCACCCAGGGCGACCCGGCCCGCGCCATCCTCAGCGAGTCACACAAGCGAGGCGTCGACGCCATTGTGATGGGCAGCCGCGGCCTCAGTGACCTCAAGGGCTTCGTGGTCGGCAGCGTCTCCCACAAGGTGGCTCACGCCGCCGAGTGCTCGGTGATCACGGTAAGTTGAGCCCCCTGGACGAGCCAGATGACGGCGCCAGCAGGCGCCGTCCTGCGTTATCGGCACCCGTGAAGTGCGCCAAGCCACTGATTCATGGCGCGCCCTCGCGCCACGTTTGGCGCGGCGATCGGGAATCCGTATAGTGGCCAGCCTACCCCCGCCACACGTTCGTGATCATGCTGCAGAACAACGCCTTGCTTGCCCAGCTCAAGCAACAGATTCGCTCCACCACCCCTCGTGTCGAGGGCGTGATCAAGGCCACCGAGAAGGGCTTCGGCTTTCTCGAAACCGATGAGGGCGACTCCTACTTCGTACCGCCCCCCGCCATGAAGCAGGTGCTGCATGGCGATCGCGTGGCAGCGGTGCTTCATGAGGAGGGCGAGAAGAAGAGCGTCGAGCCCGACACCCTCATCGAACAGGGACTGGAGCGCTTTATCGCCCGGGTCCAGAAGCGCGATGGCCGGCTGGCCGTGGTGCCGGACCACCCCTCCATCAAGAATGTCCTCAAGGCCCGCATCAAGCGCAGCCTCGATGAGAGCACCATCGGCGATGCCGACTGGGTGGTGGCACGTCTGGTACGCCACCCCCTTAAGGCCGACGACCGCGGCTTCTTCACCCAGATCGACGAACTGGTGGCCAAGGCCGATGACCCGGCCGTGCCGTGGCGCGTGACCCTCGCCCGCCACGCCCTGGAGCAGGAGTGCCCGGACGCCGGTGACGACTGGCCGCTGCGGGACGAGGGCCTCGAGCGAGTGGACCTGACCGCCGAGCCGTTCTTCACCATCGACGGCGAGAAGACCCGCGACATGGACGATGCGCTGCGCATCGTGCCACGTGCGGAGGGCGGCTGGGACCTCAGCGTGGCCATCGCCGACCCCACCGCCTACGTCGAGGAGGGGCATGCCGCCGACCTCGAGGCACGCACCCGTGCCTTCACCGTCTACCTGCCGGGCCAGAACGTCACCATGCTGCCCGAACAGCTGGCCGACGACCTCTGCTCGTTGTGGGAGGACAAGGAGCGCCCCGTGCTGGCCTGCACGCTGACCGTGCACGCCGATGGCAGCCTGGGCGACTACCGTTTCTTCGCCGCCACCGCGATGTCGCATGCCCGACTGGCCTACGACCGGGTATCCGACTGGCTCGAGGGCCAGGGCGAGTGGGCGCCGGCAGACGCGATCGGCGAGCAGCTCAAGGCGCTGCGCGACCTCACCGAGGCACGCAGTGCCTGGCGTGCCGAGCACGCCCTGGTGTTCAAGGATCGCCCCGACTTCGTCTTCGATCTGGACAGTGCCGGCAATGTGCTGGATATCCGCACCGAGGAACGGCGTATCGCCAATCGCATGATCGAAGAGTCGATGATCGCCGCCAACGCCTGCTGTGCCGATCTGCTGTCGGAGCATATCGGCCACGGTATCTTCAACGTGCACCGCGCCTTCGAGGATGACAAGGCCGAGGCCGCCCAGGAGTTCCTGGCCAGCCAGGAAATCGCCGTGGAGCGCGAGGCGCTTACCGAGCTGCCCCGCTACAGGGAGCTCAAGCGTGAGCTGGAAGGCCGCGATGACGCCTGGCTCGACGCCCGCCTGCGCCGCTTCCAGGGCTTCACCAGCATGTCGGCCAAGCCCGGTCCGCACTTCGGCCTGGGCCTCCCCGCCTACGCCACCTGGACCTCTCCGATCCGCAAGTATGGCGACATGGTCAACCATCGCCTGATCAAGCGGGTACTCAAGGGGGAGCAGGCACCGGCCGAGGCGAGCCTCGAGCTCACCGAGCAGCTCACCGAGCGGCGCCGTCTCAACCGGATGGCCGAGCGTGACGTCAAGGACTGGCTCTACGTGCGCTACCTGACACCGGCCGCCGAGTCCCAGGAGACCTTTGACGCCGAGATCATCCAGATCAACCGCGGCGGCATGCGCGTGCGCCTGACGGCCAACGGCGCCACCGCCTTCGTGCCGGCACCGATGATGCACAGTGAGCGCACCAAGGTCGCCATCGACGACAAGGAAGGACGTATCCAGATCGAGAGCGAGGAGCGCTACAAGCTAGGCGATCACGTTCGCGTGGCGCTGATCGAGGCCCGCGAGGAGACCCGCTCGCTGGTGGCGCGCCCGGCCGAGTAATCTCGCCTCTCCCCAAGAAGCACGCAAGCTCGCAGGCGATTGCCATGCCGATTGCTCCATGGCGATCGCCCTGCTCCCTCCCGCGTCGAGGGTCGTCGAACGACGGCAATTGTGGCATTGTTTATCCAACAATGAAGAACAAGGGTTCCGAATAAGCCGGTCATGCCTGGCCGCTTCGGGATCGACGCAAGGGAAACCCCATGGCCTATCGCTGGGGACTGCGCGGACAGTCCACCCTGAGCCTGCTGCTGGCCTGCCTGCTGGCCCTGATTCCAGCCCTTCTGATCGGCTGGCTGGCTCTCGACAATGTCCGCCACCACTTCGCCACACGCTACGCCGAGCAGTACACCCTTCTGCACATGCAGAAGATTCTGACCCCCGTTTCCCGTGAGCTGGCTCTCTCCCGACGCTTCGCCGACTCGGTAGTGACCCGAGAATGGCTCAGCGAGCCGGACCATGCGGCACGCCGTGACCGCTTCTTCCGCGAGGCCAGAGGGTTTCGCCAGCAGTTCAGTGGTGACGCCTACTTCATCGTCAACCACGAGACCGGCAACTATTACTACAATGACGGCCTTGCCCCTCAGAGCCGCCTTCCTCGCTACCGGGTCGTTCCCGACGATCCCGACAACGCCTGGTACTTCGCGACCATGGCCGGCGGCGACAGCTACAACATCAATGTCAACCTCGACGCCAAGCTAGGGCTGGCCAAGGTCTGGTTCAACGTCAAGATCATGGATGGCGACCGGCCGCTGGGTCTGGCCGGCGGCGGCCTCGACCTGAGCCGCTTCCTCGACGAGTTCATGCGCAGCAGCGCCCCCGGCCTGACGCCGCTTATCATCGATGCCCGGGGCGCCATTCAGGCCCACCCCGACCGCAGCCAGCTGGCGCTGAGCTCCGGCGCACTGACCGACCTCAACGATGACGCCCCCCACCTGCAGGCGATGCTCGGCAACGACGCCCAGCGCAACCGGCTGGAGGCGTCAATCGCCGATGTGCAGCGATATCCCGGCACGGTAGCCACCCTGGAAGCCGAGCTCGAGGGTGCACCGCGCCTGATCACGCTAGGCTATATCCCAGAGCTCAAGTGGCTGGTAGTGACGGCCCTGGATCTGAAGAGCGCCCCGCTTATCGACAGCCGCTGGTTTCTGCCCCTGGCGAGTGCCCTGCTGCTGGTTTTCCTGATCCTGCTGGCGGGATTCGCCTATGGCATCGAACGCCTTGTTCTCGCTCCCCTGCGCCGGCTACAGCATTCGGCCCAGGCCATCGCCAGCGGCGACTACGACAGCCGCCTGCCAACCGAGCGCAGCGACGAAATCGGCGAGCTGTCGAGGGCCTTCTCGCATATGGCAGGTCAGATACAGCGTCACACTCGCGAACTGGAGGAGAAGGTTCGCCAGCGAACCCAGGCCCTGGAGTCCAGCAATGCGCGGATGACCGCGGCCCGCCGCCAGATCGACGCCTCTCTTGAGTATGCCAGCATCATCCAGCGCGCCATCCTTCCCGACCGACAACTGGCACGCCACCTGGCCGACCGCCATGCGCTTCTGTGGCGACCGCGAGACCAGGTCGGCGGTGACTTCTATATCTTTCATGCCACCGATGGGGGCTATCTGATGGGGGTAGTCGACTGTGCCGGGCATGGTGTGCCGGGGTCGCTGATGACCATGCTGGCTCGAGCGATCATCGACCACGCCATCCTCAAGGTGGGAGCCGACGACCCGGCGGCTATCCTCAACGAGACTCACCGCCAGAATCGCGAGACGCTGCATCACGAGAGCCTGCCCGCCTCCATCGCCACCAACATGGATATCGGCCTGGTCTGGATCGAGCGCGACGGCGGACAGCTGACGTTCGCCGGCGCCAAGATGTCTCTCTATGCCAGCGACGGTGAGGAGCTGGCGATCTACCCCGGCGGCCGCCGCGCCCTGGGTCAGAGGCGCGCGATGACCTACGAGAATCGCATTATGCCGCTGCATGATCACTGGACCTACTCCCTCTGCTCAGATGGCTTCCTCGACCAGGCGGGGGGCGAGCATGGCTTCGGTTTTGGCAATGCCCGCTTCGAGCAGATGCTCAAGCGCCATGCCACCGCCCCGCTTGACCAGCAGATCGCCCGCTACGAAGCGGAGCTCGATGCCTATCGTGGCCAGCATCCCCAGCGCGACGACATTACCCTGCTATGCTTTCGCTTCATGCCGGCCGAGCCAGCGGATACCTGATCACAGCATTACCACCAACCTCATACGCGGAGAGGCCATGGACCTTCTGACCTTGCGTAACAACTATCTTCAGCAGCGCATCATGCTGTGCTTCAACGGCCCCATCTCACGCAGCCTGATCGAGGAGATCGGGCACGCGCTGCGCAACTACCTGAACCATCAGTCTGCGGCACCATCGGCGGCCATGGATGTCTTCGCCGTCTATATCGAGATGACCCAGAATATCCGTCACTATGCCACCCGCCGCGAATATGGCGAAGAGGAGGCAACCGCGACCATCGCCGTGGCGAGAGACAGCGAAGGCCGCTATCAGGTATCGGCAGGCAACCTGGTGGAAGACGCCGACGGCCAACACCTGGTCGAGGCCGTGGAGAGCCTGGCCCCACTGGATGCGGCGGCTCTCAAGCGTGCCTACAAGCAGCAGCTGCGACGCCCCCGCGACGAGTCGGCCGACAGCGGTGCGGGCCTGGGGCTGATCGACATGGCACGCAAGTCGACCCGCCCGCTGGTCGCGTCTCTGCAGCCACTATCCTCAGGCCGAAGCTTCTTCAGCCTGACGGCGACCATCTAAAGGGAGAGAGATCATGAACCAGGACCTGAACCTGGCGGGTAGCGTGTCCACCCCCGCCATCCAGAGTGACTGGCAGGAGGGACGCCTCTGCATGCAGGGAGACTCCTATCCGGAGAACTCCTATGAACTGTTCGGCCCGGTGATCGGCTGGGTCGAGGCCTATCTCGCCCAGGAGTCACGCCCTCTCGAACTCTGCCTCGAGCTGGTCTATCTCAACACCAGTTCGGTAAAGGTCATGATGGATATCTTCGACCTTCTCGAGGAGGCCTACCAGGAGGGGCGTCGGGTCGAGGTCGTGTGGCACTACGATGCCCGTAACGACCGCATCGCCGAGCTCGCCGAGGAGTTCAAGGAGGATTGCAGCTATCCCTTCGCCATTCGTGCCCTGGAAGTCTCCACGTGAGCCAACGCGAGCGGGAGCTGCTTGAGGAGGTGGCAGACCTGTTGGCGACGGAGGAGTACCGGGGCCACAGGCTGCATTCGGCGCTCCAGCGCCTCTATCGGCGCCACCTGGCACAACAGGAGCGGCTGGAACGGCTGGTCACCATCGCCGACGGTTTCCAGAAGGGGGCCCAGCAGGACCTTCAGGAGACGCGAGAGCAGCTGGAGCGCCAGCGCCGACGTCAGCACAAGCTGTCGTATATCGCCGACCGCTTCCAGGACCTGTTGCACGAGCGCAACCAGGCACTCAAGGATGTCTCGCGCCTGGACCCCCTGACCGGCCTGGCCAACCGACGCTGCCTGCATGAACGGCTGGAAGGTATGACCGCCGATGTGGCCCGCCAGCGCCGCACCGCCAGCCTGGTGATGCTGGACATCGATCACTTCAAGGTCATCAACGACCGCCATGGGCACGCCACCGGCGACCGGGTCCTTGTCACCCTGGCCAAGTATCTGGAGAGCTCGCTACGGCAACATGACCTCTGCGGGCGCTGGGGCGGCGAGGAGTTCCTGCTGGTGCTGCCGGATACGCCGAGTGACCATGCCCACCCCCTGGTGAGACGACTCACCGAGCAGCTGCGACGCCTCGGGCTGACAGCCGATGACGGGAACACCCCGGTCCTTATCACCGCCAGCGCCGGCATCGCCGAATGGCAGCCCGGCGAGGGGTATCAGACCGCCATCGAGCGTGCTGACCGGGCCCTACTGGCCGCCAAGCGCCAGGGGCGCGACCGCTGCTGCCTCGCCGAGGCATAGACTCCCCAGCCCCTCGCCATGAAAAGTGCCACAAAAAAAGGGCGCCCGAAGGCGCCCTTTTTACATCGCTTGCTGACGAGCCCGACTTACCAGCCGGTCACTTCCTTCAGCGCGTCGCCGATCTGAGCCAGGGAGCGCACGGTCTTGACACCGGCATCTTCCAGGGCGGCGAACTTCTCGTCCGCGGTACCCGTGCCACCGGAGATGATGGCACCGGCGTGGCCCATGCGCTTGCCGGGAGGCGCGGTGACGCCGGCAATGTAGGAGACCACCGGCTTGGAGACGTTGGCCTTGATGTAGGCGGCCGCCTCTTCCTCGGCGGTACCGCCGATCTCGCCGATCATCACGATCGCCTCGGTGGCCGGGTCCTTCTCGAACATCTCGAGGATGTCGATGAAGCTGGAGCCCGGGATCGGGTCGCCGCCGATGCCCACGCAGGTGGACTGGCCGAAGCCGTGATCGGTGGTCTGCTTGACCGCCTCGTAGGTCAGGGTGCCGGAACGCGACACGATGCCGACCCGACCGGGCTTGTGGATATGGCCCGGCATGATGCCGATCTTGGTCTCGCCGGGAGTAATAACGCCCGGGCAGTTGGGGCCGATCAGGCGCACGCCCAGCTCGTCACACTTGACCTTGACATCGAGCATGTCGAGGGTCGGGATGCCTTCGGTGATGCACACGATCAGCTTGATGCCGGCGTTGGCAGCCTCGAGGATCGAATCCTTGCAGAACGGGGCCGGCACGTAGATCACGCTGGCCTCGGCGCCGGTCTTCTCCACGGCTTCCTTGACGGTGTTGAACACCGGCAGACCGAGGTGCTCCTGGCCGCCCTTGCCCGGGGTCACGCCGCCGACCATCTGGGTACCGTAGGCGATGGCCTGCTCGGAGTGGAAGGTCCCCTGGCCACCGGTGAAGCCCTGGCAGATGACCTTGGTGCTCTTGTCGATCAGGATGCTCATTACTTGCCCTCCGCTGCCTTGACTACCTGCTGAGCCGCATCGGTGAGGCTCTCGGCAGCGATGATGTTGAGTCCGCTGGATGCCAGCTTCTCGGCGCCCAGTTCGGCGTTGGTACCTTCCAGACGCACCACGACCGGCACATTGACACCGACCTGCTCGACGGCACCGATGATGCCCTCGGCGATCATGTCGCAGCGCACGATACCGCCGAAGATGTTGACCAGCACGGCCTTGACGTTGTCGTCGGAGAGGATCAGCTTGAAGGCCTCGGCCACGCGCTCCTTGGTGGCGCCGCCGCCAACGTCAAGGAAGTTGGCCGGGCTGCCGCCGTGCAGGTTGACGATGTCCATGGTACCCATCGCCAGGCCGGCACCGTTGACCATGCAGCCGATATTGCCGTCGAGGGCCACGTAGTTGAGTTCCCACGCCGCGGCCTCGGCCTCACGCTCGTCCTCCTGGGAGGGGTCACGCATGGCCTGCAGGTCCGGATGGCGGTAGAGGGCGTTGCCGTCCAGGCCGATCTTGGCGTCGAGACAGTGCAGGTTGCCCTCGTCGGTGATCACCAGCGGGTTGATCTCGAGCAGCGCCAGATCCTTGTCGTGGAACATCTTGGAGAGGCCCAGGAAGATCTTGGTGAACTGCTTGACCTGGTCACCCTTCAGGCCCAGGGCAAAGGCCAGCTCACGCGCCTGGTAGGGCTGTGCACCCACCAGCGGATCGATCTCGGCCTTGAGAATCTTCTCGGGGGTCTCCTCGGCGACCTTCTCGATCTCGACACCGCCCTCGGTGGAGGCCATGAAGACCACGCGGCGGGTGCCACGGTCGACCACGGCGCCCAGATAGAGCTCGTCGGCGATATCGGTACAGGTCTCGACCAGGATCTTGGCGACCGGCTGACCATTGGCGTCGGTCTGGAAGGTCACCAGGTTCTTGCCCAGCCACTGCTCGGCGAAGGCCTTGGCCTCCTCCGCGCTCTTGACCAGCTTGACACCACCGGCCTTTCCGCGGCCGCCAGCGTGGACCTGGGCCTTGACAACCCACATGTCGCCGCCGATCTTCTTGCAGGCTTCCGCGGCTTCTTCGGGGGTATCCACGGCAAAGCCCTTGGACACCGGCAGACCATAGTCGGCAAACAGCTGCTTGCCTTGATACTCGTGAAGGTTCATCGATTCATGCCATTGGTTGCATGTGACTCGAACGGCGCCCCGGCTCGACCTCGGCGGTCTGACTCAGGAGGCACCACCGTCCCCTCCGATGCATCGCCGGAAGGGGCACGCCGCCCGGTGGGCGGCGCTTGTTATCCTTACTTCTTTTTCTTCTTGCGATTGGCCATGTGGATGGCATGGCCTTCCACGGCCAACGCGGCCTCATGCACCGCCTCCGACATGGTCGGGTGGGCATAGCAGGTCAGCGCCAGATCCTCGGCACTTGAACCGAACTCCAGGGCGATGACCCCCTGGGCAATCATCTCGCCGGCATGCTGGCCAACGATATGCACACCCAGCACACGGTCGGTCTCGGCATCGGCGATGATCTTGGCCTGGCCCTCGGTGGCATTGTTGGCCATGGCGCGCCCGCTGGCGGCAAACGGGAAGGCGCCCGTCTTGACCTCGATGCCCTTGGCCTTGGCATCCTGCTCGGTCATGCCGACCCAGGCCACCTCGGGGAAGGTGTAGATGACGTTGGGGATGGCGTCGTAGTTCATCTCGGCCTTATGGCCGGCGATGATGTCGGCCACCATGATGCCCTCTTCGGAGGCCTTGTGAGCCAGCATCGGGCCGCGCACGCAGTCACCGATGGCGTAGACGCTCGGCACGCTGGTGCGGCACTGGTCGTCGACCTGGATAAAGCCGCGCTCGTCGGTCTCCACGCCAACGCCGTCGCCAACCACGCCCTTGGTGTAGGGCTTGCGGCCGACGCAGACGATCAGCTTGTCGAAGGTCATCTCCTGGTCGTTGTCACCGTCGCTGTACTTGACGGTAACCTCGCCATCCTTGACCTCGGAGCCGGTGACGCGGGCGCCCAGCTTGATATCCAGCCCCTGCTTCTTGAGCAGCTTCTGGGTCTCCTTGGCGATGGCACCGTCGACCATCGGCAGGAAGCTGTCCATGGCCTCGAGCACGGTGACCTCGGAGCCCAGGCGGTTCCAGACGCTGCCCAGCTCGAGACCGATCACGCCGGCGCCGATCACACCCAGACGCTTTGGCGTCTCGGTGAACTCCAGGGCACCGGTGGAGTCGACGATGATGTCGTCGGTGAGCGGAGTCGGCGGGATCTCCACCGGCACGGAGCCAGCGGCGATGATGATGTTATCGGCCTCGTAGGTGGTGGCCTTGCCATCCTGGTCGGTCACCTCGACCTGCTTGCCACCGGTCACCTTGCCGGTTCCCTCGATACCGGTCACGCCATTGGCCTTGAACAGGCCGGCGATGCCACCGGTGAGGTTCTTCACGATCTTGTCCTTGCGGGCGATCATCTTCTCGACGTCCATCTGGACGTCGCTGGCCTGGATACCCAGATCATCGAAGTCGTGCTTGGCTTCGACGTACTTGTGGGAAGCCTCGAGCAGCGCCTTGGACGGGATGCAGCCCACGTTCAGGCAGGTGCCACCGAACACGACCTTGCCTTCCTTGCCGATCCACTTCTCGACACAGGCTGTCTTGAGGCCCATCTGGGCGGCACGAATGGCGGCCACGTAGCCACCGGGGCCCGCACCGATCACGATCACATCAAACTTGTCGGCCATATTGGCTCCTGTTGCATGTCTTGGGTTCAGGCGCCGCCGGGATCAGCCGGCGGCTCGTGCCGCTCAGATATCCAGCAGCAGGCGTGCCGGATCTTCCAGCAGCTCCTTGATGGTGACGAGGAACTGCACCGCGTCCTTGCCGTCGATCATGCGGTGATCGTAGGAGACCGCAAGGTACATCATCGGACGGATCTCGACCTTGCCGTTCACCGCCATGGGGCGTTCCTGGATCTTGTGCATGCCCAGAATCGCCGTCTGCGGGGGGTTGATGATCGGCGTGGACATCAGCGACCCGAAGATGCCGCCGTTGGTGATGGTGAAGGTACCACCCTGCATCTCGTCGATGCCGAGCTTGCCGTCACGCGCCCGCTTGCCGAAGTCGACGATACCCTTCTCGACATCGGCGATCTTCATGCTGTCGGTATCACGCAGTACCGGCACCACCAGGCCACGATCGGTGGAGACTGCCACGCCGATGTCCTGGTAGCCGTGATAGACGATGTCGGTACCGTCGATGGAGGCATTGACGTCAGGGAAGCGCTTGAGAGCCTCGCTGGCCGCCTTGACGAAGAAGCCCATGAAACCGAGCTTGACGTCGTGGGTCTTGACGAAGGTGTCCTTGTACTGGGCGCGCAGTTCCATCACCGCGCCCATGTCCACCTCGTTGTAGGTGGTCAGCATGGCGGCGGTCTGCTGGGCCTGAACCAGACGCTTGGCGATGGTCTGGCGCAGGCGGCTCATCGGCACACGCTTCTCGGGGCGCTCACCCTCGACGGCGGGCGCCGGAGCGGTAGCCTTGGTGGAACCGGTGGACGCCTTGGCGCTCTTGGCGGCAGAGCCCTCCTTGACGGCGCGCTGCACATCCTCCTTGAGGATGCGACCGCCCTTGCCGGTCCCCTCGATCTTGCTGACATCGAGGTCATGCTCGGCCACCAGCTTGCGCGCGGCCGGGGCCAGGATCT
The DNA here is from genome assembly GCF_947501415.1 of uncultured Halomonas sp. GTDB lineage: Bacteria > Pseudomonadota > Gammaproteobacteria > Pseudomonadales > Halomonadaceae > Halomonas. The sequence goes on from NZ_CANMVL010000002.1 coordinate 296,094, forward strand.
TGTCCCCCACCTGCTCGTCGCTGGCGCCATCATCGGCGGAGGCAGCCGGCTCGACATCGGCGGCCGTGTCCGCCTCACCGCCGGCGCCCTCGGCGAAGATGCCCAGCACCGCCTCGGACTCGACCTGACTGCCCTCCTCGGCCTTGATCTCGACGAGCGCGCCGTCGGCGGGCGCCACCACTTCCAGCACCACCTTGTCGGTCTCGATCTCGGCCAGCACCTCATCACGCTTGACCGCTTCACCGACCTGCTTGTTCCAGCTGGCCACGGTGCCTTCCTGGATCGACTCGGGGAAGGTCGGCGCCTTCACTTCATGCTTCTCGCCGCCGCCGGCAGCCGGCTTGTCGGCCTTGGCATCAGACGATTTCTCGGCCTTGGCGTCTTGCTTGTCACCGCTCTCTGCCGACGCCTTGCCGCCCTTGGCCTCGCCTTCACCGATGCGTCCCAGCACCTGCTCGGACTCCACGGTGTCACCCTCCTCGACCAGCGTCTCGGAGAGAACGCCCGCCTCGGGGGCCAGCACTTCGAGCACGACCTTGTCGGTCTCGATCTCGACGATCAGCTCGTCACGCTCGACGCTGTCACCCGGCTTCTTGTGCCAGGCAGCGACGCTGCCTTCGGCAACGGATTCCGGAAAGGTTGGGGCCTTGATCTCGGTAGCCATGTCGTATCCCTTGTAAGTTCTCTCTCGTCCCGGTGGGCGCCATTACAGATTGAAGGCGTCTTCCACCAGCTGGCGCTGCTGTTCGGTGTGCACGGACATGTAACCGGCCGCGGGTGCCGCCGATGCCGGACGACCGGCAAACTTGAGCTTGCCACCCAGACCGTCCTTGAGCATCTCCGCGACGGCACGCATATGGTGCTGACTCGGGTACCAGGCGCCCTGGTTGAGCGGCTCTTCCTGGCACCACACGATGTCGGTGACGTTGGTGTACGCCTTGATCGCCTCGAAGAGCTCCTCCTTGGGGAAGGGGTAGAGCTGCTCGACACGCAGGATGGCGACATCATCACGGGCATTCTCCTCCCGCCAGGCGGCCAGGTCATAGTAGACCTTGCCGGCACACAGGATGATGCGCTCGACCTTCTCGGCCTCCAGCTTGGCCTGGTCGGCCAGCACCATCTGGAACCCGCCATCGGCCAGCTCATCCAGGCTCGATGTCGCATCCTTGTGGCGCAGCAGGCTCTTGGGCGACATCACCACCAGCGGCTTCCTGACCTTGCGAATCACCTGACGGCGCAGCAGATGGAAGATCTGCGCCGGGGTGGTCGGCACACAGACCTGCATGTTGTGCTCTGCGCACAGCTGCAGAAAGCGCTCCAGGCGTGCCGAGGAGTGCTCGGGGCCCTGCCCCTCATAGCCATGGGGCAGCAGCATGGTCAGCCCGCACAGGCGGCCCCACTTGGTCTCGCCGGAGGAGATGAACTGGTCGACCACGACCTGGGCGCCGTTGAAGAAATCGCCGAACTGCGCCTCCCAGATCACCAGGTCGTTGGGCGCAGTGGTGGCATAGCCGTACTCGAAGGCCAGCACCGCCTCCTCGGAGAGGAAGGAGTCGTGGATGGTGAAGCGCGGCTGACCATCGGCCATGTACTGCAGCGGCACATAGGCGCTGCCATCCTTCTGGTTATGCACCACCGCATGGCGGTGAGAAAAGGTACCGCGTCCCACGTCCTGGCCGGTGATGCGTACCGGATGCCCCTGGTCGATCAGCGTGGCGTAGGCCAGGGTCTCGGCGAAGCCCCAGTTGAGGGCCAGGCCACCGGCCTGCATCTTGCGCCGGTCGGCGTAGATCTTGGCCACCTGGCGCTGTACCTCGATCCCATCGGGAATCTCGCACATCTTCGCCGCCAGGCGCTGCAGCTTCTTCATCGGGACCGAGGTGTCGGCGTAGCCCGTCCACTCGTGTCCCAGATAGGGCTTCCAGTCGACGAACAGTGATGTGTTGGGCTGTTGCACCAGAGCGTTGGCCACATGGTTGCCGGCGATCAAGTCCTCGCGATAGGTCTCGATCATGGCCTTGGCTTCTTCCTCGGTGAGGACGCCCTGGGCCACCAGTCGCTCTGCATAGATCGCCCGCGAGGAGGGGTGATCCTTGATCTTGCGATACATCATCGGCTGGGTGCCGCTGGGCTCGTCGGCCTCGTTGTGGCCACGGCGGCGGTAGCACACCAGATCGATCACGACGTCCTTCTTGAACTGCTGGCGATAATCCAGGGCCACCTGGGTCGCGTGCAGCACGGCGTCGGGGTCATCACCATTGACATGGAAGACCGGCGCCTGAACCATCTTGGCGATATCCGTGCAGTACTCCGTGGAACGCGAGTCCTCGGGATGCGAAGTGGTAAAGCCAATCTGGTTGTTGATGACGATATGTACCGTGCCGCCAGTCTTGTAGGCACGGGTCTGGGACATCTGGAAGGTCTCCATGACCACGCCCTGACCGGCGAACGAGGCATCACCATGGATGTTGATCGGCAGTACCTTGTTGCCATCGCTGTCGTCGCGTCGATCCTGACGGGCACGCACCGAGCCCACGACCACGGGAGCGACGATCTCGAGATGAGAGGGGTTGAAGCCCAGTGCCAGATGCACCTCGCCACCCGGCGTCATGACGTTTGAGCTGAACCCCTGGTGGTACTTGACGTCACCGGAGCCACGCTCGATCACCTTCTTGCCGTCGAACTCGTCGATCAGGTCGCCAGGGTTCTTGCCAAGGATGTTGACCAGCAGGTTGAGGCGCCCGCGGTGGGCCATGCCGATCACCACCTCCTTGATGCCATAGCCACCGCCACGCTGGATCAGCTCATCCATCATCGGAATGAAGGACTCCCCCCCCTCCAGACCGAAGCGCTTGGTCCCCGGATACTTGGAGGCCAGGTAGTTCTCCAGGCCTTCTGCGGCGGTCAACCTCTCCAGCACGTGCTGACGTACGTCGTTGCTGAAGGCGGGCGCACTGCGCACCGACTCGAAGCGCTGCTGCAGCCAACGCTTCTCCTCGGTATCGACGATGTGCATGATCTCGCAACCGATGGAGCGACAGTAGGTCTTCTCCAGGGCGTCGACGATCTCCTTGAGCGGTGCCTTGTCCATGCCCAGGAAGAACGAGCCGGTCTGGAACTCGGTATCGAGATCGGCCTTGGTCAGCTGGTGGAAGGAGAGGTCGAGGTCGGGGACCGGCTTCTCGCTGCGCAGCTTGAGGGGGTCGATATCAGCCTTCTGGTGACCGCGGAAGCGATAGGCGTTAATCAGCTGCAGAACCCTGACTTGCTTGCGGTTTTCCTCGCCATCGGCGGCAGCGGGCGCGAGTGCCGTACGGCGCTGCCTGGCCAGCTGATGGAACTGTTCGCGGACGGGGGTCAGGGGAACATCATGGTGGGGGCCGTCATCGGGGCGCGGCAGCTCGTCAAAGTACTGACGCCACTCGTCGGGAACGGCGGAGGGATCATCGAGGTACTGCTCGTATAGCGCTTCCACGTAGTGGACATTGCTGCCACTGACGTGCGAGGAGCGCCACATCAACTCCATTATGCCTTGTTGCATCTCTCGGTCACCCTGCACTGATGGGGTGTGATCGGCGTCACCGCGACGCGGCCACGGCGACATCGGTGGTGCCCTGCCGGCTGGGGCCCATGCGTTTCCGGCATCTCCGGCCACCATGGGCCGGAAACCTTGAATCTGTGGTTAGGGAACCTGTGGTTACTGAACCTATGGTCACTCGAACCTATGGTCACCCGAACCCATGGTCAAAAGCCGGCGCCCAGGGCACCGGCTTCCGACACTATGTCATCACCCGCTGCGACACAGGGTCACAGGGGGTGAGCTGCGGCATATGATAACAAGCCACGGAGCTCGATTTAAGTGCCATCGGCTCAGGTACTGTCGGCCAGCAGCATCTCGCGGATCTTGCCGATCGCGCGAGTGGGGTTGAGCCCCTTGGGACACACCGCCACACAGTTCATGATGCCGCGGCAGCGGAACACGCTGAACGGATCCTCGAGCTCGGACAGACGCTCGCGGGTGGCCGTGTCACGGGAGTCCACCAGGAAGCGATAGGACTGCAGCAGCCCCGCCGGCCCCACGAACTTGTCCGGGTTCCACCAGAACGACGGGCAGGAAGTGGAGCAGCAGGCGCACAGGATACACTCGTAGAGGCCGTCGAGCTTGTCGCGATCTTCCGGCGACTGCAGGCGCTCGATGGCCGGCGCCGGCTCATCGTTCTGGAGGTAAGGCTGGATGCGCTCGTACTGCTGATAGAACAGCCCCATGTCGACCACCAGGTCACGGATGACCGGCAGGCCCGGCAGCGGGCGCAGCACCAGCTTGTTGCCCTTCACCACCTCCGAGATCGGGGTAATGCAGGCCAGGCCGTTCTTGCCGTTCATGTTCATGCCATCGGAGCCACACACGCCTTCGCGGCAGCTGCGACGGTAGGCCAGGCCATTGTCCTGCTCCTTCATCATGTGCAGGACATCGAGCACCATGATGTCGCGGCCCTGGGTGTCGACCTGAAACTCCTGCATGTACGGCGCGGAGTCGGTCTCCGGGTTATAGCGGTAGATGGATACCTGAAGCATCGTGACTCACCCTCGTGTTAGCTGAATTAGTAGGTACGGACTTTCGGCTCGAAGGTGTCGACGGTCTTCGGCGCGAAGTTGACGTCGCGCTTGCCAATCGTCTTGTCGGCCGGGAAGTAGAGCGAGTGCTTCAGCCAGTTGACATCGTCACGATCCGGGTAGTCGTAGCGGGAGTGCGCGCCACGGCTCTCCTTGCGCTCCAGTGCCGCGATGGCGGTCGCCTCGGCAACTTCCATCAGGTTGTCGAGCTCGAGGGCCTCGACACGAGCGGTGTTGAAGGCGTTGGACTTGTCGGGCAGGTAGGCATTGTCGATACGCCCACGCAGCTCGGCCAGCTGCTTGACGCCCTTCTGCATGTTCTCCTCTTCGCGGAACACGCCGAAGGAGTTCTGCATGATGGCCTGCAGCTCACGCTTGAGCTCCGGCACGGTCTCGCCGCTCTCGGACTCGTTCCAGCGGGTGATGCGCTTCATCGCCGTCTCGATATCGGACTCGGAGGCATCGAGGTAGTCGATACCCTCGTTGAGCGCCCCTTCGATGAACATGCCGGCAGCGCGACCGAACACCACCAGGTCGAGCAGCGAGTTGCCACCCAGGCGGTTGGCCCCATGGACCGACACACAGGCCACTTCGCCGCAGGCGAACAGGCCGTTGACGATCTGGTCCTTGCCATCCTCACCACGCATGATGGCCTGGCCATGCACGTTGGTCGGCACGCCACCCATCATGTAGTGACAGGTCGGCACCACCGGGATCGGCTCCTTGGCCGGATCCACGTGGGCAAAGGTCTTGGAGAGCTCGACGATGCCGGGCAGACGCTTGCCGAGGACCTCCTCGCCCAGGTGATCCAGCTTGAGGTAGACGTGATCGCCGTTCTCGCCGCAGCCACGACCCTCGAGGATCTCCATGACCATGGAGCGGGCCACCACGTCGCGGCCGGCCAGGTCCTTGGCGTTGGGAGCGTAACGCTCCATGAAGCGCTCGCCATCCTTGTTGACCAGGTAGCCACCCTCACCACGGCAGCCTTCGGTCACCAGGGTACCCGCACCGTAGATACCGGTCGGGTGGAACTGCCACATCTCCATGTCCTGCATCGGGAAGCCGGCACGCAGCGCCATGCCGACGCCGTCACCGGTATTGATCAGGGCATTGGTGGTGGAGGCATAGATACGACCGGAACCGCCGGTCGCCAGGACGGTGGCCTTGGACTTGACGTGCACCACTTCGCCGGTCTCGATATCCATGGCGATGCAGCCCACCACGTCCCCATTGGCATTCTTGACCAGATCGACGGCGTACCACTCGTTGAGGAAGGTGGTATTGTTCTTCAGGTTGTTCTGATAAAGCGTGTGCAGCAGGGCGTGTCCGGTACGGTCGGCCGCGGCACAGGTACGCGCGGCCTGGCCGCCGGCACCGAAGTCCTTGGACTGACCGCCGAAGGGGCGCTGATAGATGCGGCCATTGTCGAAACGCGAGAACGGCAGACCCATGTGCTCGAGCTCGAAGACGGCCTTGGGGCCCTCGGAGCACATGTACTCGGCGGCATCCTGGTCGGCGATATAGTCGCCGCCCTTGACGGTGTCATACATGTGCCACCGCCAGTCGTCATTGGGGTCGGCCGATGCGATGGCACAGGTGATGCCGCCCTGGGCGGACACGGTGTGCGAGCGCGTCGGGAAGACCTTGGAGAGCACCGCGGTCTTCTTGCCGGACTTGGCCAGCTCGAGGGCGGCTCGCAGGCCGGCACCACCACCGCCGATGATGATCGCGTCGAAGGACAGGCTACGCATGTTGGACATGAATCAAGCTCCCCACAGAATCTGAATGCCCCAGACCAGGAAGGCGAAGATGGCCAGGATGACAAGAAGTTGAACGGTCAGGCGAGTGGCGGTCGACTTGAGGTAGTCGGTCGTCACGGTCCACAGCCCCACCCAGGCGTGGCCAGCCAGAGAGATGAAGGCCAGCAGCGAGAAGATGCGCATCCAGGTCTGGGCGAACAGGCCGCTCCAGGTCAGGTAGTCGAGATCCGGGTTGAACAGCAGATAGAGAACGATAAAGAGCGTGTAGGCCGCCAGGATAACGGCGGAGACCCGCTGGATCAGCCAGTCGGAGAGGCCACTGCGGCCAAGGTTCGTGATGTTGGTTACCATACCCAGACTCCCGCCAGAATGATCAGTACGGCGCTAGCCACCACGGTGATCTGCGCCTTCTTGTGGCCGCCCTCGAGGGTCACACCGATATCCATATCCATCACCAAATGCTTGATGCCGGCCACGAAGTGAAAGGCCAGAGCCGACAGCAGGCCCCAGGCGATCAGCTTGACCAGGAAGTTGCCGGCCAGCGCATCGCTTACCGCGGCAAAACCTGCCGGCGATGAGAGCGACTCACTCAGTGCCCAGAAGGCAAAGATGGTACCGATGAAGAGGATGACGCCGGTGATGCGGTGAGCGATCGACGTCAGGGCGGGTAGCGGAAACTGTATCGTGGACAGATCCAGATTTACGGGTCGTTTGCTATTCACGGCTCTCTACACACTCTCTATGGCCCACGCGGAAAGCTTCGGGTGGCTCCGGGCGGGCGGTGGTTTCGGGAAGGCATCGGCCGTTGCCGGGGGGCGGCAAGACCGGCTGTACCTGCCAGTCGCGCGGGGTGGATTATAGGGGCCCGTCCGTCCCATGACAAACCGGGAGCTCCCTGACTAGACCATGGTGCAAAGCCTGCTGCCCTCCCTTTTGTTCAGGTTTTATTGCGCCATTGGCGCCCCGCAGCCCATTATGGTGCTACGCACCAATTCCTCGACAACCCCTGGACAGGAGCAGAGCCCTCGCACATGCGGCAGCGCACCATTGACCAATTGACAATCGCTGGGACGCTTCTATAGTGGGCAAACCTTTTTCGCCGGCTCCCCCAGCGAAGATGTCGAAGAATGAATGACTTATCGCCCTAAACGAACTCGAGAGGAGGCCTTCCATGGCTGACAGGAAAGCGACGCTGACGGTTGACGGCCTGGACAAGACGATCGAACTGCCCGTCTATTCGGGTTCTCTAGGCCCCGACGTGATCGATGTCCGCGGACTCGGCGCCGAGGGTCTGTTCACCTATGACCCCGGCTTCATGGCCACCTCCTCGTGCCAGTCTGCCATTACCTACATCGATGGCGGCAAGGGTGTGCTGCTGCACCGTGGCTACCCGATCGACCAGCTGGCCAAGCAGTCCAACTTCGTCGAGCTGTGCTATCTGCTGCTGTTCGGGGAGCTGCCCGATGACGCCAAGTACGCGGACTTCGAGTCCCGCGTGCGCAACCACACCATGGTCCACGACCAGATCATCAATTTCTTCAAGGGCTTCCGCCGCGACGCCCATCCGATGTCGATCCTCTGCGGCGTGGTGGGTGGCCTGGCCGCCTTCTATCATGACCATATGGACATCAACGTCGAGCAGGATCGCACCATCAGCGCCATCCGCCTGATTGCCAAGATGCCGACCATCGCGGCAATGTCCTACAAGTACAACGTCGGCCAGCCGTTCAACTACCCGCGCAACGATCTGAACTATGCAGAGAACTTCCTCTACATGATGTTCAGCACTCCGTGCGAGGAATACAAGATCAACCCGGTCTATGCACGTGCCATGGACCGCATCTTCATGCTTCACGCCGACCACGAGCAGAACGCCTCCACCTCCACGGTGCGCCTGGCGGGCTCCACCGGTGCCAACCCCTTCGCTTGCATAAGCGCCGGTATCGCCGCGCTGTGGGGACCGGCCCACGGTGGCGCCAACGAGGCCGTGCTGAAGATGCTCGACGAGATCGGAGACGACTCCGAGGAGAACATCCAGCGCTTCATCGACAAGGCCAAGGACAAGGATGACCCGTTCAAGCTGATGGGCTTCGGCCACCGGGTCTATCGCAACTTCGACCCGCGCGCCAAGGTCATGAAGGAGACCTGCGACGAGGTTCTGGCGGAACTCGGCATCGACGATCCCCAGCTGAAGATCGCCAAGCGTCTTGAGCAGATCGCCCTGGAGGACGAGTACTTCGTCGAGCGTCAGCTCTACCCCAATGTCGACTTCTACTCCGGCATCATCCTCAAGGCGATGGGCATCCCCACCAACATGTTCACGGTGATCTTTGCGGTCTCCCGGACCATCGGCTGGATCTCCCACTGGAACGAGATGCTCAGCGACAGTTACAAGATCGGTCGCCCCCGCCAGCTCTACACCGGCCACGACCAGCGCGACTACCCTGGCAAGTAAGCCCGGTTACGCGCAACCCGTCGCCGCACACGTTATGCTGCAGAAAGCCGCCTTCGGGCGGCTTTCTGCATCCTGACAGCGTTCGACCACCCACACGAAGAGAGAGCCATGAGCAACACGATCTCGACAGTCGCCTTTATCGGCCTGGGCGTCATGGGCTACCCCATGGCTGGCCACCTGGCCCGTGCCGGCCTCGACGTGCGCGTCTACAACCGCACCCCAGCCAAGGCCAAGGCCTGGAGCGAGGAGTACGGCGGCAGCCACCATGCCACCCCCCGCGACGCCGCCAGCGGGGCCGACCTGGTGCTGGTCTGCGTCGGTAACGATGATGATGTCCGCCAGGTTACCCGAGGTGAGGATGGCGCCCTGCACGGCATGGTCCCAGGCAGCCTGCTGGTGGACCACACCACCGCTTCGGCCGATCTCGCCGAGGAGCTCGACGCCGCCTGCCGTGAACAGGGTATCGGCTTTATCGACGCCCCGGTCTCCGGCGGCCAGCAGGGCGCCGAGAACGGCGCCCTGACCATCATGTGCGGCGCCGACGAAACCGATTTCACTCGCGTCGAGCCACTTCTCGGCCACTACGGCCGCGCGGTGACGCTGATGGGATCTGCCGGCAGCGGCCAGCTGACCAAGATGGTCAACCAGATCTGCATTGCCGGCCTGGTCCAGGGACTCGCGGAGGGACTGCACTTCGCCGAGCAGGCCGGCCTCGACCGTCAACGCGTGGTGGATGTCATCGCCAAGGGCGCGGCCGGTTCATGGCAGATGGAAAACCGCCATGCAACCATGATCGCCGATGAGTACGAACACGGCTTCGCCGTGGACTGGATGCGCAAGGACCTCGGCATCTGCCTGGAGCAGGCACGCCGGCTACAGGCTCGCCTGCCGGTGACCGCCCTGGTCGACCAGTTCTATGCCGACCTTCAGGTGCTGGGCGGCGGTCGCTGGGACACCTCCTCCCTGCTGCGCCGCCTGCGCTCCATGAAGCTCGATTGACCTCTCCGCGGCGGTCCGTCACGGCCGCCGCAACACCACTTTCCCACCGCCCTGGCGTTTTCCACACTTTCTGTGGATAACCCTGTTCAAAACCCCTCCAAAAGGTCGCACAATCGCCATGGGAAGCGGCCCGAGCTTAGATTGATCATTTTTTGACCTAATTTAACTTGTTGTTTTATAAGACTTTTTAGGCAAAGCCCGGCGCCATGGGCATTCCCGGCCGGCTGTGCACAGACAGCCGGCCGGAACGCCACAAAGTGGACAAGTCAAGTGAAAATCGTCGCGGAATCGCGATCGATGGCAGGCAGCCTCGAGGAGTGATTGCCGCCGTGGGTAGACATCGGAGAACAAGAAAGGGCATCCTGTTGGATGCCCTTTCTTGAAGGAAGGTGGCGTCCCATAGGGGGTTCGAACCCCTGTTCCCGCCGTGAAAGGGCGGTGTCCTAGGCCACTAGACGAATGGGACGTTATCTTCACGCATGGCACGGTTGGTGGAGCCTAGCGGGATCGAACCGCTGACCTCAACACTGCCAGTGTTGCGCTCTCCCAGCTGAGCTAAGGCCCCGTGTGCCGTGAAGACGAGACGTATATTACTGATCCGACCCGGGTTCGTCAACCCCTTCGTGCTTCCCACGAGGACTTTAAGCTGTAAGCCTGAAGCTGGAAGAAGGACGTCGCCTATATCGTTGCTTCTGCCAGACCGCGGCAACTCCGTTAGCTGGCCTTGCCGAGACTTTCCAGGCTTACAGCTTACCGCTTACAGCTCCCTGAACTCCTTTTCGAAGCGCTTGGCCTGCTTCTTGGAAACGCCCCCCAGCACCGCGATGGCGTGACGCAGACGCGCCCGGGTCATGTCGGAGCCCAGTATCGCCATGGCGTCCATGACCGAGGTACTGGCGCTGGAACCCGTGATGGCAATGAAGACCGGTGCCAGCAGGTCCTTCATCTTCATCTCGAAGTGCGCCGAGAGCGCCTTCACCTCGCCAAGCAGCGCCTCCTTGTTCCAGGCAGGCAGGACCTCGAAGCGCCACACCAGGAACTGCAGCAGCTTGACCAGGTCCTCGCGGCCCAGCTTGACGGCGTCGAAGCTGGTCTCGCTGATCGCCGGCACACCGGAGAAGAAGTGGCCGGCCAGAGGGGCGACCTCGGAAAATGTTTCGATCCGCGGGCGCACCTGGGGCAGGATCTCCTTCACGTACTGCTCGTTGAAGGCCCACTCCATCAGCGCCTTGAGGAACCCCTCGTCGTCGAGCTCCTCACGAATATAGAGGCCGTTGAGCCAGGTCAGCTTCTCCAGGTCAAAGACCGGCCCGCCCAGCGAGACCCGCTGGATATCGAAGTGGGCCATCATCTCATCGAGGCTGAACTTCTCACGCTCGTCGGGCATCGACCAGCCCATGCGGCCCAGGTAGTTGGTCACCGCCTGGGGCAGATAGCCCATGCGCCGATAGTAGTTGATCGATGTCGGATTCTTGCGCTTGGAGAGCTTCGACTTGTCCGGGTTGCGCAGCAGCGGCATATGGCAAAGCTCCGGCATCTCCCAGCCGAAGTACTCGTAGAGCAGCTGATGCTTGGGCGCCGAGTTGATCCACTCCTCGCCGCGCAGCACATGGGTGATGCCCATCAGGTGGTCGTCGACCACGTTGGCCAGGTGGTAGGTGGGCATGCCGTCGGACTTGAGAAGAATCTGGGCATCGACCTGGGCCCAGTCGACCTCGATGGTGCCGCGCAGCATGTCCCGAATGACACAGGTGCCGGTTGCCGGTACCTGCATGCGCACGACATGGGGCCAGCCCTCGCTCTCTCGACGCGCCTGCTCGTCGGCGGGCAGGGCGAGATCCGCGGGCTTGAGCGCCAGGTGCATGCCGGCGGCCTTGCGCGACTCACGCAGCTCATCGAGCTCCTCGCTGGTGCGGTAGCACTTGAAGGCATGACCCGACTCGATCAGCTGGCGGGCGTACTCGGCATAGATGTCACCACGCTCGCTCTGACGATAGGGCCCATGGGGGCCTCCCACATCGGGCCCCTCATCCCACTCGACGCCCAGCCAGCGCAGCGAGTCGAGGATCATCTGCTCAGACTCCGCGGTGGAGCGCACGCGATCGGTATCCTCGATGCGCAGGATGAACTGTCCGCCGTGCTGGCGAGCGAAGCAGAGATTGAACAGGGCGATATAGGCGGTGCCGACGTGAGGATCGCCGGTCGGTGACGGCGCGATACGCGTGCGTACGGTCATGTCGTTGCGGTGTCCCGGATCCGAGGTGGATGGATGAGTGAGTGACCGCATTATACGCACCTGCCGACGCCTCGGCAGCCGTGGCCCGGGAATCATCGGCGGGATCGGGGGTCAATGTCTGGCAACCCGACCAGGAGCCCCCCATGCTGCCCACACTTCCCCCAGGCTATACTGCCCTGGTCACCGGCGCCTCCGGCGGCATCGGTGGCGCACTGGTCGAGGCGCTGCTGGCAGACCCACGCCTGGGCCGAGTGATCGCCGTCGGCCGCTGCCCGCCCGCCATGGATGACCCTCGCCATGAGGCGCTGGCCATCGACCTCACTCGTGAGAAGGGCTACCAGACACTGGCCGAGCGGATGGGGGAAGGTCCACTGCATCTGCTGTTCAATGCCATCGGCACCCTGCACGATGCCAATCTGGGGATCCACCCGGAAAAGAAGCTGGATGATCTGGACCCTGCAAGCCTGACACATCTGTTTCACATCAACGCCGTGACACCGGCCCTTCTGCTCCAGGCCCTGCAGCCCAACCTGAAGGGGAAGCACACCGCGCTGGTGGCAAGCCTCTCGGCGCGGGTGGGCTCCATCGGCGACAACAGGCTGGGAGGCTGGTACGCCTACCGTGCCAGCAAGGCGGCCCACAATATGCTGATGCGAACCGCCGACATCGAGCTGAGGCGCCTGAACCCTAAGCTGGCGGTAGTCTGCCTGCACCCCGGCACCACCGACACCGGCCTCTCGCGCCCCTTCCAGGCCCGGGTGCCCGCCGAACAGCTACTCTCTCCGCGCTTCGTTGCCTCACGCCTGCTGACGGTGCTGGGCGAGTGCGGCCCGGAGTCCAGCGGCAGTTTTCTCGACTGGGCAGGCAAACCCGTCCCCTGGTAACTACCGACGGGGCTACTCGACCCGGATCACCTCTACCTGATCGTGGGTGCGCCGTGTCTCGCTCCCCACCAGGAAACGCTGACTGTAGCGGGCCACCTGCCCCAGGCCGTGCCGCGACTGCTGAACCAGAGGCCCGCTGAGGTGCTCATTCTCCTCACCCAGGCGCTCACGCACCGAACGCGGCTGGACGCTGCCCTCCTGAACATCGACCGTAACGCGATAGCCACCATCCGGCAGTCCACTGCCGGGGCCGAAGGGGCCTGCCACGAAGCCCCCCTCCGCCACCGACACACGCTCCCGCCAGCGCACCCCGCTGAGCTCGCGCTCCACGATCACCTGCAGGCGGGTCGCCTGGGGCAGGTTGGTCTCGCCCTCCACCGTCAGGCGCCGGTCGCTTCCCAGCCGAGAGCTCAGTTCGAACATCACCGGCTCATCGAAGGGCGGCACCTCGGGCGCCTCCTCGGTGGAGGCCGTCTCACGGCTCTCGCTGGCCGAACTCACCTCAGCGGCCGTCGTCCTGTCGGCGGCCGTCTCGGTAGACTCCGGCGGTGACGTCTCCTCGCCGCCACAGCCGGCCAGCATGACCGCCAGCACCAACGGGACTGTCGCGTATAGCGCCCTTGTCATCCACTATTCTCCAGACAGCATCATCAACCTTCAGGCTACCACCGCTCGGTGTCTGCGTCGTCCACCCCTCGGCCTGACGCCCGCGGGCTGGTAGAATGCGTTCTCCTCCACGCCCGACCTTCGTGATGCCGATGCCTCAGCTTGACCGCACCTTCTCCGTGGCCCCCATGATGGAATGGACGACCCGCGACTACCGCGCGTTCGCCAGGACCCTCACCCGCCACGCCCTGCTCTATACCGAGATGGTCACGACCGGCGCCATCCTCCACGGCAGCCCGCGCGAGCGCTTCCTGGGGTTCGACGAGGTCGAGCACCCGCTCGCCCTGCAGCTTGGCGGCAGCGACCCCGGCGCGCTCGCCGAGTGCGCGGCCATCGCCGAGGCCTGGGGCTACGACGAGGTCAACCTCAACGTCGGCTGCCCCAGCGACCGGGTCCAGAACAACCTGATCGGCGCCTGCCTGATGGGGCACCCCCAGAAGGTCGCCGCGGCGGTCAAGGCGATGCGCGAGGCAGTATCCATTCCGGTCACGGTCAAGTGCCGCATCGGCATCGACGACCAGGACGAGGATGCCGACCTCTCGCGCTTTATCGATACCGTTGCCGACGCCGGCTGTGACACCTTTATCGTGCATGCGCGCAAGGCATGGCTGGAGGGCCTCTCCCCGAAGGAGAATCGTGACGTGCCGCCGCTCAACTACCCCCGGGTGCATCGTCTCAAGGCGAGCCGTCCCGAGCTGCATGTCGGCATCAACGGCGGCCTCAAGACGCTGGACGCCTGCCAGGAGCAGCTCGAGTTCGTCGACAGCGTGATGGTGGGTCGCGAGGCCTACCAGAACCCCTGGCTGCTCGCCGGCGTCGACCAGGCGCTCTATGGCGTCCCCGGGCCGGCAGCCAGCCGCCATGCCGCGGCCCGAGCCCTGCGCCCCTATATCGCTCGCCGCCTCGCTGAGGGGACCAGGCTCAACCACCTGACTCGCCACCTGCTGGGGCTCTTCCAGGGCCAGCCGGGCGGGCGCAAGTTCCGCCGCCACCTGTCGGAGAATGCCCATCGCGAGGGGGCCGGCCTGGCAGTGTTCGATGATGCCCTGGGCCTGGTCGCCGAGCGCGAGACGCCCGCCGTGGCCTGAGGCCGCTCGGCACACTCTTCAGTACAGCGGGTCGGGGGGCGGTTCCAGGCTGGAGTGAAAGCCTTCGATCGCGCTCTGGGCCTCCTCGATGGCATCGAAGCGGGCGATATGAAACAGCGCCCCGCCCTCGTTGGCCAGTGGCAGGCGACTCATGCCGATCACGATACCGTCCGCCATGGCCAGCACCTCCCCTTCCGCGTTGCCGAAGGGGTCGGCCACCCGGCCCAGCACTTCGCCCCTGGCCACCCGCGCCCCCAGGCGTACCCTGGGGCGCAGGATGCCATCGATGGGCGCCCGCGCCCAGCTTGAGCCATTGGCCACCTCGGCGGCCGGGGGCTCACGGCGGCGATGCTGCCCGCTCAGCATGCCCAGGCGACGCATCACCCGGAGCACCCCGCGCACCCCGGGGGTGATCGCCCATTCGTCGAAGCGCAGCGCCTCCCCGGCCTCATAGGTCAGCACCGGTATCCCGCGGTTCTGGGCATAGTGACGCAGGCTCCCCTCGCGCAGCTCGGCATTGAGGATCACCGGCGCCCCGAATGCATTGGCCATGCGCTCGGTCACTCCGCCCGTCACCAGCTGGGCGCGGATCTGGGGCAGGTTGGTACGATGGATCGCACCGGTATGCAGATCGACGATATGTGTCGCCTGATCGACGATCGCCTCGCGAAACAGCGCCGCCATGCGGCCTCCCAGGGAGCCCGACTCACTGCCCGGAAAGCAGCGGTTGAGGTCGCGGCGGTCAGGCAGATAACGGCTGTTCTGCACGAACCCGAAGACATTGACGATCGGCACGGCGATCAGGGTCCCACGCAGGCCCTGCAGCTGCCTGGAGCGCAGCAGACGACGCACGATCTCCACGCCATTGATCTCGTCGCCGTGGATGCCGCCGCATACCAGCAGGGTCGGTCCCGCCTGGCGGCCATGGACCACCTCCACGGGGATGGAGAGCGGGGCGTGGGTGTACAGGCGCGCGGCGGGCACGTCGACCTGGGTACGACTGCCCGGCGCGATGGCGACACCGGCAAGGTCGAAGGGGGCTCGAGGCATGGGAACTCCTGCGGCAGAGGTGCCGATCCTGGCGCCCTTTTATACGGCAGTGCGCGGCGAAAGACGAGCCTTGTGACATACAGGAATGAATGTAAATCTCGGACGCATCGGGTAGAATGAAGGTATCCACTTCTCACGAGACCTGACCATGGCTCGACGCACCAAGGCCGAGGCCGCCGCGACTCGCGAGGCCCTGCTCGACGCTGCCGAAGAGGTCTTCCTCGAAAAGGGTGTCGCACGCACCTCCCTGGAGCAGATTGCCCGTCACGCCGGCATGACCCGGGGCGCCGTCTACTGGCACTTCAAGAACAAGGCGGACCTCTTCCAGGCCATGCTGTGCCGGGTGCGCATGCCCTTCCAGGAGCTGATCGCGGAGATTGCCGAGCCGAGCCTGATGGAGCGTCCCCTGGAGGCCATCCGCCTGGCCATCCAGAACGGCTTCGAACGCCTGGAGCAACCCCGCCATCGGCGCGTACATGCCATCCTGGTCCATCACTGCGAGGTGTTCGGCGATATCGACCCGCTGGCCATGCAGAACGAGATGGCCAATGAGGCCTGCGGGGCCCTGACCGACCACTTCACCTGTGCGGCGCGCCTGGGGCAGTTGCGTGAAGACCTCTCCCCCGAGAACGCCGCCGAACTGATGCAGGCGCTGCTCGGTGGACTCTTCCATGACTGGCTGCGCAACCACGAGCGCTTCTCGATCGCGACCAAGGGCAGCGAGCTGGTGGCTCTCCAGCTCGAGCTGATGCGCCGGCCCTAGGCCGCCGTGGTCGAGCGTCGCCCACCCAGCCGCAGCCGCCTGAGGTGAGCGCGGGCCTCGCGAAACTCTCCATCCTCGACGCTGCGATAGGCGCCCTCCTCCACCAGATACTTCACCAGCACCCGCCGCTCGCCGGCCCGGGGCATGCTGTCAGGCTTGCCCTGCAGGCGCACTTCGCACTGGGGATCATCGAGCAGGATCGCACTGGCCACCCCCTCGGCATCCGGCGCCGAGCGCACCTCGACACGCTCACCCAGCAGACAGCGCCGATGGCTGTGCGAATGGCGGTGAAACCAGCGCCTCATCGCCGCGCAGAGCGTGGCGGCGAGCGGCGAGGCGACCGCGAAGGCCCCCCACAGCACCACGATCCCCAGCGGGACCCGGAACAGGCCAAGTTCCATCCAGCGCAGCGCCACGAGCTCCACCGTCAGGGTGATGGCCGCCGCCAGCCCCAGCAGCACCGAGAGCGAGACGCTGGCCGGCACACCCACAAAGCCAAGGGCGACCAGCGAGCTGGCCAGATAGTCACCCTTCAGGCTGTCATGCTCGAACAGCTCCAGCGGTGCCAGGCGCAGCGCCACCAGCACCCAGTAGAGCAGCAGCAGCGGCATCAGCACACTGAACACCACCACCGGAAAGCTCAGCGCAACCATCATGACGAACTCCATGGCCACCTCCCCGACACTACTTAGCCAACGAATGGGACCCTGAGAATCACTATAGCCTCTCCTTCCGGACGAAGGCCAAGGACCGGCAGCACGGCCAGGTAGCACAGCCAGGAAACTTAGCCAGGAAACTTAGCCGGGAAACTTAGCCAGGAAACTTAGCCAGGAAACACCGTCAGGTGGCCCACAGGTAGCACAGTGAGCCTCGTCGGCGGGAGCGGTTTCCACGGAGAGACAAGGGGCGCCTCATAAGAGGCGCCCCTTGTAACAGCCGGACGAGTCAGGCGATGACTAGCCCTGCTCAGACCCTGCGACCTGGCGCGGCGCCTCCTTGCCGCGCAGCTTGCGTCCCAGCCAGTCGGAGACCGAGGCGATCATGGCGTAGAAGCTGGGAATGAAGAAGCTTCCCAGCACCGCGACAGACGCCATGCCCACCGCCACCGTGGTGCCGATATGGTGGCTGCTGACATCGCTCGCCCCACTGGCCAGGGCCAGCGGCAGGGTACCGAAGATAAAGGCCAGCGAGGTCATCACGATCGGCCGGAAGCGCAGCTCCGCCGCGCTGGTGGCCGCCTCGCGGATCGTCTTGCCCAGCTCCTTGCGCTGCAGCTCGGCAAACTCGACGATCAGGATGGCGTTCTTGGCCGCAAGGCCAACCACCACCAGCATGCCGATCTCCACATAGACACTGGAATCCAGCCCGCGCAGCGCGATGCCGCCGATCCCTCCCAGGAAGGCGAAGGGGGTGGCGGTCAACACCGCCAGCGGCAGCGACCAGCTCTCGTACTGGGCCGCCAGAATCAAGAACACCATCAGCAGGCCGAAGATGATCGCCAGGCTGGCGGCACTGCCCATCTGACTCTCCTGATAGGCGGTACCGGTCCAGCCCATCCCCCAGTTGCTGCCCAGGGTCTCGGCAACGACCTCCTCCATGGCGGTGATCGCCTCGCCGGAACTGTAGCCAGGCGCCGGGCCACCCTGGAACTGCGCCCCCAGATAGACACCGAAGCGCGACACCACCGCGGGCTTGGCCTGGCGCTCCAGGGTCACGAACTCCGACAACGGAATACGCTCCCCATTGCCACCGCGCACATAGACACTGCTGATATCATCGGGTGTCTTGCGGAACTCATCCTCGTTCTGCAGATAGACCTGGAAGTTGCGGTTCTGATAACTGAAGAAGTTGACGAAGCCGGTACCGAAGGTATTGGAGAGCGTCGCGTTGAGCTGCTGCAGCGACACCCCGTAGCTCAGCGCCTTCTGCTGATCGATCTCGGCGCGGTAGCCCGGCACATTGACATTGAAGGTGGTAAAGACACGCTGCAGTGCCGGGTGCTCACCCGCCGCCTGCATTACCTTGAGCGACGCCTGGAACAGCTCCTTGGGCGTGGCTCCCTCGAAGGACTGCAGATAGCCCGTGAAGCCGCCGGTGGTGGAGAGCCCCATGATCGGCGGCATGTTGAAGGCCATCGCCGAGCCCCCCGGAACCTGGGCGCCCAGCTGCATGATCCTGCCGACCAGCTCATCCGCGGTCAGCGTCCGCTCATCCCAGGGCAGCATATTGATGAACATGATGCCGCGGGCCGAGTTGACCGCACTGGAGAGCATGTCATATCCCGCCACGGCGGAGCTGAACTCGACCCCCTCGATCTCCTCGATACGGGCGCTCAGCTCATCCATATAGGCCCGGGTACGGTCCAGGGAGGCGGAGTCGGGTAGCTGTACTGCCGCCAGCACCAGGCCCTGATCGGTCTCGGGCACCAGGGTCGAGGGGGTGATCTGGTAGAGCCACCAGGAGCCGCCGACCACCAGGCCGGTCAGCAGCAGGGCCACTCCCCAGAAACGCACCAGCGACCTGACCACCCACATGTAGGCGGTGGTGATACCGGCAAAGAGGCTGTCGAACAGGCGCAGCGGGGTGTGAAGGGCGCGCGCCAGCTTCGACTGCCCCATCTGCGGCTTGTGCTTGATGAACACGGCCGACAGGGCCGGCGTGAAGGTCAACGCCATCAGCGCCGAGAAGGCCACCGAGATCGCCACGGTCAGGGCAAACTGCTGATAGATCTGGCCGGTGAAGCCCCCCAGGAAGGCCACCGGCAGGAACACCGCGGCCATGATCAGGGAGGTGGCGATGACCGGGCCCCCCACCTCCTTCATGGCCTGGATGGTCGCCTGGGTGACCGTGATCTCCTCATCCTCGCCCAGCACCCGCTCGACGTTTTCCACCACCAGGATGGCGTCGTCCACCACGATGCCGATGGCGAGCACCAGCGCGAACAGCGTCAGCAGGTTGATCGAGAAGCCGAACAGGTAGAAGCCGGCGAAGGTCGCCAGTACCGACACCGGCACCACCGACATGGCGATCAGGGTGAAGCGCCAGTTCTGCAGGAAGACGAACAGGATCACCCCGACGATCAGAAACGCCTCGATAAACACCTTGGTCACGGTATCGACGGAGGCGCCGATAAACAGCGTGGTGTCATAGGGCACCACCTGCTCGAGCCCCGGCGGGAAGCGCGCCTCCAGTTCGGCCATGGTCTCGTGGACCAGTCGGGCGGTCTCGAGGGCATTGGCACCAGGCTGCTGGTTGATGATGATGGGCGTCATGGCGCCACCGTTCAGCTTGGCGTTGACCCCGTAGTAGGAGGCGCCCAGCTCGATGCGTGCCACGTCGCTGAGACGCAGCGACGAGCCATCGGGGTTGGTGCGCAGCAGGATATCGCGGAAATCGTTGACGTTGTTGAGGCGCCCACCGGCGGTGATCGTATAGGAGAAGGCCCTCGGGTCGCTCTGGGGAGTGGCGGCCAGCCCCCCCGCGGGCACCTCGGTGTTCTGGGTGCGAATCGCCGTCGCCACCTCGGTTGGCGTCAGGTCGTACTGGGCCAGCTTGTCCGGGTCCATCCAGATGCGCATGGCAAACTCGCCGCCACCCAGCACCGAGGCATCCCCCACCCCCGGGAGCTGGCGCAGCTCATCGAGAATATTGAGGGTGGCATAGTTCTGCATGAAGACGTTGTCGTAGTCGCCCTGTGGCGAGATCAGCGAGACCAGCATCAGAATCGAGCTGGAGCGCAGCTCCACGGTCACGCCCTGGGCCTGCACCGCCTCGGGCAGCTGTGAGAGCGCCCCCTGCACCCGGTTGTTGACGTTGATGGTGTTGATATCGCCTTCGGTGCCGATGTTGAAGGCCACGTTGAGACTCATGGAGCCGTTGTCGCCACTGGTCGAGGTCATGTAGAGCATATCCTCGACACCGTTGATGGCCTCGGCCAGGGGAGCCGCCACCGTCTGCGCCACCGTTTCGGCATCGGCACCGGGGAACTGGGCGCTAACCGAAACGGTGGGCGGCACCACACTGGGATACTGCTCAACGGGCAGCACGCGCAGGCTGACCACCCCGACCAGGGTCAGGATGATCGCCAGTACCGTGGCGAAGATCGGCCGCTTGATAAAGAAGTTGGAGAAGTTCATCAGGCGTCGTCCTCACCGGCCTCGGCCGGCCCCGACTCGCTCTCGGCCGTCGCCTCCTGGGTCGCCTGGCCCTCCTGGCCGGGCTGGGCAGCCGAGCCACCCGCTGCCGCCGCACCCTGCTGCTGGCCACCCGGCTGCATGGAGCGCTCGACCAGCGCCTGGGCATCGCCATCGAAGGGCAACGGCTTGATGGTCACGCCCGGCTCGATGCCGGCGAGGTCACCGACCACCACACGCTCACCCGGCTCGACCCCGTCACGCAGGATGTTCCAGGACCCCGCCACCTCGCCCAGGCCAACCGGCCGAGCGCGGGCGACGTTATCCTCATCGAGCACGAATACCTGGGGCCCCATCAGGCCCTGGCCGATGGCGATCTCGGGGACTGCCAGCACATCGAAGCGCTTGAGGCCCTCGAGTTCGACACGCACGAACTGTCCGGGCAACACACGGTGCTCGGGATTGGCGAAGGTGGCACTAGCCTGCACCGTGCTGGTGCCCTCCTCCACGCGAGAGCCAAGGAAGGTCAAGCGTCCCACGAGACGCTCACTTCCCAACCCGGGCAGCTGCAGGACCGCACGAATCTTCTCGGTGCCGTCACGCTCCTGCATCTGGCGACGCAGCTCGAAGGCGTCCCGCTGGGGCAGCTGAAAACGCACCTCGAGCGGATCCAGCGGCGTGATGGTGGCAAGTTCGGTGCCATTGCTCACCACATTGCCGACGTTGACCCGACTGAGGCTGATCATGCCCGATACCGGGGCGGTGACTTCGGCATAGTCGAGATCGATCCGTGCGGTGGCCAGTGCCGCCTCGGCCTGGACCACCGACGCGCGTGCCACGCTCAGCTCCGAGCGTGCCTGGTCGACCTGCTGGCGGCTCACCGAGTTCTGACTCAACAGCCGTTCGAAACGATTGGCATCGCGCTGGGCACGCTCCAACTGGGCGCGGGCACTCTGCAGGTCGGCCTCACGCTGCCTGACCGCCGCCTGATACACATCCGGCTCGATGGAGTAGAGCACCTGTCCCTTCTCGACCATCTCACCCGGCTCGAAGTGACGCTTTTCGAGGGTGCCAGTGACGCGGGCCACCAGCATCACCTCATCATCGCTGCGCAGCAACGAGGGATAGGAGCGCTCCAGGTCGAGATCCTGTCGGGCTAGCTCGGCGACCTCCACCGGGTGTGGGGGACGCTCCTGGGCGCCGCCCTGCTGGGCCTGCTGAGGCGACTCATCTTGACCACAGGCGGCCAGCATAAGGCCGGCGGCCAGGGCAAGAAGGCCCGCCCGGCCGATTCGGTATGCAGTTTTCATGCGCGTGGGGTTTCCTTGGGAAATAGCGGATGAACGAATTTTACATTCACCAGTGTATGGATGTAAAACTTAGCTGCCTAAGCAAGACTCGAGGCCTCGCTCTGGATGACGGCTATTACTGACCTGCTATTACTGACCTGCCATTGATATGCTGGTCGCGATGGCCACTTACGCATCAATACAACGCATCAGTACAACGCATCAGTACAACGCATCAGTACAACGCATCAGTACAATAGCCTGTACCCAGGTGGCAGTGGCTATCGAGCGACCGCCCAGGGCCCGGCAGACTCACTGAGGCGTAGGGCGCTCACCGATGTTCATTACCGGGTCGTTGCCGGCAGCATCCGGCAGCTGAAGATCGACGCTGCCGCCATCCAGCCAGGCATTGATCTCGGCCAGGGCCTCCTCATCGAGGGTGCCCGCACGCTGACGCAGGGTCAGCAGGTTGATCACATAGTCGTAACGCGCGCTGGCCAGCTCGGCAATGGCGTTGTAGAGGTTCTGCTCGGCATTGAGCACATCGACGATATTGCGGGTACCGACCTCGTAACCGGCGCGGGTCGCATCCAGGGCGCTCTGGTTGGAGACCACCGCCTGGGCGCGGGCCTCTACCGTGGCGACATCGTTGGTCACCCGGGTATAGCTGGAACGCACATCCTGGATGGTGCTGCGACGCTGATCCTCAAAGTCGTACTGAGAGGCCTCCAGCAGGTAGGTGTTCTGGCGTACTGAGGCGCTGGTGCGCCCCCCGGTATAGAGGGGCATGCTGACGCCTACCCCGACCTGGCTGCTGGAGTCATGGCCATCGATGCGATCGGCATCGCTATCGGCGTAGTTGTAGCTGGCGAAGGCATTGACCTGGGGCAGACGCCCGGCGCGAGCGATCTCCACCGCGCTGCGCGACACCTCGACACCGGCCTGACTGGCCAGTACCCGGGGATTGTTCTGCATCGCCAGCTCCACCCAGGCGCTGCGCTTCAGCGGCATGGGCGGCGCGATGGTTAGCTCCTCGCCCAGGGCATCGATACTCTCGTAACGCTGTCCGGTGAGCCGTTCGAGCACCTCGAAGCGCACCTGCAGGTCACTCTCGGCGGCGATACGGACCGCCCTCGCCTGGTCGAAGGCCGCCTTGGCCTCCTCCACCTCGGTAATGGCGATCAGCCCCACCTCGAACTGCTCGCGGGCCTGCTCCAGCTGGCGGTTGATGGCCCGCTCCTGGGCGCGGCGCGCCTCCAGTACCTCATGGGCGCGCAGGATCTCGAAGTAGGCGGTCGATACGCTGATCAATACGCCCTGCTCGGTAGCCGCCAACTGATAGAGCTGTTGATCGACCTGACGTGCGCTGCGCTCTACCTGCCGCGTGGCGATGGCATTGAAGAGGGCCTGAGTGGCCTCGAGGGTGACGCCGACGCGATTGACATTGTCATCCCCTTGGGGCTGACCGGGAATCGACTGCGCCTCATATTGCCGATTATGGGTCAGATTGCCCGAGGCCGTGACCTGGGGCAGCAGATCCGCCCCCTCCACATCACGCCCGGCTTCGGTACTACGGGTCAGGGAACGAGCCGAGGCCAGCTCGGCATTGTTCATCAGGGCATCGTTGGCGATGGTCAGCAGATCCGCCGCCTGGGCGGATGTCGACATGATGGTGGCCACCATCATCGGCAACAGGGCGCGGCGCAGGACGCGCGACGGGCGGGAACAACGCGACGGGCGGGAAGACGTCATCGGCTCATCCTCGATCCATAGGATATTTACATACATTGTCGCATGTTCAGGCCTCGATTCCACCTTACCATCGAGGAACAATATGGCATATCGTGGTCACCCCAGCGACGGAGACGAAGCATGCAACACCTTGATTGGGTCAGCGTAGACGATCTCGACGTGGCAGTGCGGGTATGGCACCCCGATGCCCCTCGCACCCTGATCGCCTGGCACGGCCTGGCTCGCCATGGGGGTGACTTCGCCGAGCTGGCCCATCGCCTGGGACCCGAGTGGCGGGTGCTGGCACCGGACACCCCGGGGCGCGGCCTCTCGACCTGGTCGCTTCATCCCGAGCAGGACTATACCTACGCCGCCTACGCCGGTATCGCCCGGGGCATCCTCGACCACTTCGACCTGGAGCGGGTGCCCTGGCTAGGCACCTCCATGGGCGGCCTGCTGGGCCTGCGTCTGGCCGCTGAGCTCTACACCGCCGGGCGCATCGAGCGCCTGATACTCAACGATATCGGCCCCGAGCTGGCGCCCGGGGGACTGGCCGAGCTGGGCGACTACTTCTCTCGCCCCCACGAGTTCGCGAGCTTCCGCGACCTCGAGGCGGAGCTGCGCCACCACTATGCAGGATTCGGCATCGAGGGCGACGACAGCTGGCGGCGACTGGCGCTGGAGAGTGCACGTCGCCTGCCCGACGGGCGCTGGAGCTTTCACTACGACCCGCAGATCACCGCGCAGTTTGTCCACGACACGCCGCGAGACCTATGGGCCGACTGGAGTACCCTCACCTGCCCACTGATGGTGATCCGCGGCGCTCGCTCGCCCCTGCTCGCCGCCGCCACGCTCGAGCGGATGGCCGAAACACAACCCAAGCTCATCACTCTGGAAGCGGCCGGCTGTGGCCACGCCCCCTATCTCGACCGCGCCAGCCAGGTCGAGCCGATTCGGCGCTTTCTCGATAATCCGGAGCACTGAGATGCCATCGACCCCGGGGGAGCTACTGATCGACCAGGGGCCGCCACGCCCACGCGGTGACTGGACCCTCGAGCATCATGCCACGCTGCGCCGCCGTATCGATGAGGCCCGTCGAGCGGCGGCTGGCACTCCCGAGTCGCTGGCCGAGATCGCCGCCCTCGATACCGCCGGCGCCGCCCTGCTTGCCGAGCTCACCGGCGCCGAGCGCCTCGCCGGAATCGATGACTGGGCGCCACAGCTGCCTGCCGAAAGGCGCGCCCTGCTGCGCTCGGTGGGCGAGGCACTCCTGCTCTGCGAGCCCCCGGCTGCACAACGCTCTCACCCCCTGCGTGGCCCACTCGCCGAAATCGGGCGGCGTGTTGAAGGCATCGGGGACCAGCAGAAACAGCTACTGGGCTTCATCGGACGAGTGCTCGCCACCCTGGCCACCAACGCCTGGCGCCCCAGGCGCTGGCGCCTCACCTCCGTCGTCGCCCAGATTCACCAGACCGGCCTCGACGCCCTGCCCATCGTCGCCCTGCTCACCTTCCTGGTGGGAGCGGTAGTCGCATTTCTCGGTGCCACGGTGCTACGCGACTTCGGTGCCACCCTCTACACGGTACACCTGGTGGCTTACGCCTTCCTGCGCGAGTTCGGCGTGATCCTGGCCGCCATCCTGATGGCCGGCCGAACCGCCAGCGCCTTTACCGCCCAGCTGGGAGCCATGAAGGCCAACGAGGAGCTCGATGCCCTGCGCACCCTGGGTCTCGACCCGGTAGCGTTGCTGGTACTGCCTCGCGTGGTGGCACTGACCATCAGCCTGCCCATCCTCACCTTCGTGGGGATGCTCAGTGGTATCCTGGGCGGCGCCACGGTCTGCCTGGTGGCACTGGATATCTCGGCGGCACAGTTTCTGGCGATCCTTGAGCGCGATATCGCCATTCAGCACTTCCTGGTGGGCATGGGCAAGGCACCGCTGTTCGCCTTCGTGGTCGCCGTGATCGGCTGTCTGGAAGGCTTCAAGGTAAGCGGCAGCGCCCAGTCGGTGGGCGAGCACACGACGTCGAGCGTGGTGCAGTCGATCTTCATGGTGATCCTGCTCGACGCCCTGGCGGCGCTGTTCTGCATGGAGATGGGGTGGTGAGCGAGCAGGTGGATGACAGACCCCGGCCGCTGATTCGTGTTCGCGACCTGGAGAACCGCTTCGGCAGCCATGTGGTGCACCAGCACCTCGACCTGGACTTGCAGCAAGGCGAGATTCTTGGCGTGGTGGGCGGCTCGGGCTCGGGCAAGTCGGTCCTGTTACGCAGCATCGTTGGTCTGTTGCGCCCTAGCGGCGGAAGCATCGAGGTATTTGGCGAGGACCTTCAGCAGCTTTCCGCTTCGGCGCGCTCACGGGTCGAGCGTCGCTTCGGGGTGCTGTTCCAGCGCGGCGCCCTGTTTACCTCACTGACCCTGGCCGAGAATGTCGCCCTGCCCCTGATCGAGCATGCAGGCCTGCCCCGCAGCGAAGCCGAGGCGCTGGCGCGCCTCAAGCTGGCCCTGACAGGGCTGCCTGGCAAGGCTGCCACTCAGTACCCGGCCGAGCTCTCCGGCGGCATGGTCAAGCGCGCCGCCCTGGCCCGTGCCCTGGCGCTGGACCCGGAAGTGCTGTTCCTCGATGAGCCCACCGCAGGACTGGACCCCATCGGGGCCGCCGCCTTCGACCGGCTGCTGCTGACCCTGCGAGATGCCCTGAGTCTCAGCGTGTTTCTGATCACCCACGACCTGGATACTCTCTATACAGCCTGTGACCGAGTGGCGGTACTGGCCCAGCGCCGGGTACTGGTGGCCGGCCACCTCGAGAGCGTGGCAGCCACCGATGAGGCCTGGATTCACGACTACTTTCACGGCCCGCGTGGACGCGCGGCCGACAATGCCGCGCGTACCGCCAAGGAGAGCTGACCATGGAGCCTCGTGCCCATCATGTGCTGATCGGTCTGTTTACCGTGCTCGCCCTCGGCGGCGCCCTGCTGTTCGCGCTGTGGCTGGGCAAGTCGAGCCTGAACCGCGATGATACCTGGTACGAGGTGGTCTTCGATCGTGCCGTCAGCGGCCTCGCCGAGGGTAACGCCGTCCAATACAGCGGCATCGAGGTGGGTAACGTGGCCGAACTGCACCTGGATTCCAGGGACCCACGCCGGGTACGCGCGCTGATCCGCATCGATGCCAGCGTACCGATCAAGGCCGACACCCGCGCCAGTCTGAGCCTGGCCAACATCACCGGCAGCATGAATATCCAGCTCTACGGCGGCAGCCCGGAGAGTGAGCGGCTGATGGGCAGTCGTGACAACCCGCCGGTGATCCGCGCCCGACCTTCGCCGCTTAGCTCGCTGCTGAGCAACAGCGAACGGCTGATGATCCGCTTCAATCGCCTGCTCGACGGCGCCGACCGGCTGCTCTCCGACGACAATGTCGAGCACCTGTCGCGCAGTCTGGCCAACCTGGAACAGGCCACCGCGACACTCGCCGATAATGACCTCGACCTGGCGGCACTGGCCGAGCAACTCGGCACCATCCTGACCCAGGCCGAAACCACTCTGGCGACCTACGCCCGGCTGGGAGAACAGGCTGGGCGGCTGCTCGACGAGGAGGGCCGCCGCACCCTGGCTCGCGCGGAGAACGCCATGGCGGCCCTGGAAGAGGGCGCCGGCCGGGTGGCCCGGCTGACCGCCGACCATGAGCAGGATATCGCCCGCGGCCTGCAGGGAGTCGGCGAACTCGACCCCGCCATGCGCGAGCTCCATGCGGCGCTGCGCGCCCTCAACCGCCTGATACGGCGCCTCGAGGAGAGTCCTGCCGACACCCTGCTGGGACGCGAACTGCTGCCGGAGTACACCCCTTGAGCATTAACCCCATGACCTTTCACACCATAGGGGATATCACATGAGCCCCCGATATCTTGTCTCGATGCTGCTGGCCCTGTTGCTGATGGTTTCCGCCGGCTGCACAATCCTGCCGGAGCGCGAGCCCCAGCGCCTGTTCACTCTGCCGGGAAGCACGGCTCTCGATGCCTCCGGTCCATCCGCCCTCGCCACCCTGCGCGTCGATACATTCAGCGCCAGCGCACCTCACGGCGGCAACCGGCTGCTGGTGATGCCGACACCCGGTGAACTCGAAGCCTGGGCCGGGGTACGCTGGCGTGACGATGCCACGCGACTGTTGCAGGAGCGGCTCCTCGAGGCCTTTCGCCTAGCGGGACGCCTGAACGGGGTGCTCGATGACGCCAGCCGCGCCCGCAGTGATGCTACCCTGACCGGTCATCTGACGGCCTTCCACCTGCGCCTCGATGGGGACCCCCCCCGTGCCGTGGTGCGCCTCGACGCCCAGCTGATCGACGAGTCCCGCCGCGAGTTACTCGCCAGTCGCCGCTTCGAGGCAACATCGGCGGTCAGTGACGCCACACCCGAGGCAGCGGTGCAGGCCCTTGGGCGGGCATCCGATGCCCTCGCCGAGAGCCTGATCGGCTGGGCAGTCGAAACGCTATAGCCCCGCAACATCATCAGGATGGACTCCAGACTTGACATAACTCAGGGAAACTTGAGCACGAATCTGGCACCATGGAGGCCATTCAGGGAAGGAGGTGAATCAGAATGGGCAAGCGCGTCGCCAACCATTGGCCAAAAGCCACCCTTGCCGCGGCCGCTGTCGCATTACTGGCGGGAGTGGCCTGGTGGAGCCTGCAGCCGGAGGCCGAGCACCCCGGCCTGACACTGGGCAACGGCCGCATCGAGGCTACCGAGATCGATGTGGCCACACGCCTGCCCGGCCGCCTGGCCGAGGTAATGGTCGAGGAGGGCGAGATTGTTGACCCCGGCCGCGCGGTCGCCCGCATGGATACCGCGACCCTGGAGGCCGAACTCGCCCAGGCCCGTGCCCAACAGCGACGTGCCGAGAATGTCCTGGAGACCGCTCGCGCCATGGTGGCGCTGCGTGAGAGCGAGCTGACCGCCGCCCAGGCAGTCGTCAGCCAGCGCCAGGCCGAGCTCACCGCGGCCCGCAAGCGCTACGAGCGCGCGGCCAGCCTGGTGGAGCGCAACGCCATCTCGCAACAGCAGTTCGATGATACCCTCGCTGCCTGGCAGAGCCAGCAGGCGGCCCTGGCCTCGGCGAATGCCCAGGTACTCTCGGCCCGGGCCGCCATCCGTGCCACCGAGTCTCAGGTGATCGAGGCCGAGTCCCAGATCGAGGCCAGCGACGCCACCCTGGCCCGTATCCAGGCCGATCTTGACGATAGCGTATTGACGGCGGATCGTCTGGCGCGGGTGCAGTACCGAATCACCGAGCCCGGGGAGGTGCTGGGGGCCGGAGGCAAGGTGCTCAACCTGGTCGATCTCACCAATGTCTACATGACCTTCTTCCTGCCCACACGTGAGGCGGGCCGA
Source organism: uncultured Halomonas sp. (assembly GCF_947501415.1). GTDB lineage: Bacteria > Pseudomonadota > Gammaproteobacteria > Pseudomonadales > Halomonadaceae > Halomonas. Next base: position 325,149 of record NZ_CANMVL010000002.1, read on the forward strand.
GTCGCCATCGGCGACGAGGTCCGCCTGGTCCTGGATGCCGCACCGGAGTACGTGATTCCCGCGCGGGTCAGCTATGTGGCGAGCGTCGCCCAGTTCACTCCCAAAAGCGTGGAGACCGCCAGCGAACGCGAAAAGCTGATGTTCCGCATTCGCGCCAGGATCGAGCCCGAGCTGCTGCGCCGCCATATTGAACAGGTCAAGACAGGGCTTCCGGGGCTGGCCTACGTCAGACTCGATGATACAGCCCCCTGGCCGGACAGCCTCGAACTCCGAGTGACGCCATGACTCGACACTCGGCAGACCGTGTGGCGAGCGTCGAGGCCGTGAGCCTGCGCTACGGCGACACCCTTGCCCTGGACAATATCAGCCTGGATCTGCCGGCTGGCCGGATGGTCGGCCTGATTGGTCCCGACGGCGTGGGCAAGTCGAGTCTGCTGGCGCTGCTCGCCGGCGCCCGGCGCCTGCAGCTGGGACATGTCGAGGTACTCGGTGGTGATATGCACGATACCCACCACCGCCGGCTCACCTGCCCCCGCATCGCCTATATGCCTCAGGGGCTCGGCCGGAACCTCTACCCCACCCTGTCGGTACACGAAAACCTGACCTTCTTCGGTCGCCTCTTCGGTCAGGATGGCCCCGAGCGGGAGAGGCGTATCGCGGCGCTGACCCGTGCCACCGGCCTGGCACCCTTTATCGACCGCCCGGCGGCCAAGCTCTCCGGTGGCATGAAGCAGAAGCTGGGGCTGTGCTGTGCACTGATCCACGACCCCGACCTGCTGATCCTCGACGAGCCCACCACCGGCGTCGACCCGCTCTCGCGCAGCCAGTTCTGGACGCTGATCGCGAGCATCCGCGACGCGCGCCCTGGGATGAGCGTGATCGTGGCCACCGCCTATATGGATGAAGCCCAGAGCTTCGACCACCTGGTGGCGATGGATGCCGGCCACACACTGGCCAGCGGCACGCCCGCAGAGTTGCTGGCACAGACCGGGACAGACGACCTCGAGAGCGCCTTTATCGGCCTGCTGCCCGAGGCGAAGCGCCGCCAGCATCGCGCCGTCACTATCCCGCCTCGCCCCGTCAGCGATACCATCGCCATCGAAGCACGGGAACTGACCAAGCGCTTCGGCGACTTTACCGCCGTCGACCGGGTGGACTTTCGCATCCCCCGGGGAGAGATCTTCGGCTTTCTGGGCTCCAACGGCTGCGGCAAGAGCACCACCATGAAGATCCTGACCGGCCTGCTGCCGGCCAGCGAAGGCGAGGCCGAACTATTCGGCCAACGGGTCGACTCCCAGGATCTCTCGACACGCCGCCGAGTGGGCTACATGTCCCAGGCATTCTCCCTGTATGGCGAACTCAGCGTGCGCCAGAATCTCGCCCTGCATGCGCGACTCTTCCGGTTACCCCAGGCCGAAAGCCAGGCCCGCATCGAGGAGTTGCTCGAGCGCTTCGCCTTGAGAGGCGTCGCCGACAGCCTCTCGGGCGGCCTGCCACTGGGGATTCGCCAACGACTCTCCCTGGCCGTGGCCATACTCCATCGTCCCGAGATCCTGATTCTCGACGAACCCACTTCCGGGGTCGACCCGATAGCCCGAGATGCCTTCTGGCGCGAGCTGGTCAGGCTGTCCCGGGAAGAGGGCGTGACCATCTTTATCTCCACCCACTTCATGAACGAGGCCCAGCGCTGCGACCGGATCTCGCTGATGCATGCCGGGCGGGTACTGGCCTGCGGCACCCCCGAGGCACTGCGCCAGGAGCGCGGCACCGCTACCCTCGAGGAGGCTTTTATCATCTGGCTGGCGGAAGCCGCCGACGACCCGCCTGGCGATCCGGAGGCCACGCCCCGCAAGACCGAAACGGTGGAGCCCCAGCGTGACCCGCCAGCCTTCAGCCTCAAGCGCCTGATGAGCTATACCCGCCGAGAGAGCATGGAGCTGCGCCGCGATCCACTCCGCGGCACCCTGGCCCTGCTGGGCAGCGTGCTGCTGATGTTCATCATCGGCTACGGCATCAGTCTCGATGTCGAGAATCTCGACTATGCGGTCCTCGACCGCGACCAGACCACCACCAGCCAGGCCTATGCCCTCAACCTGGCGGGCTCACGCTACTTCAGCGAACGTGCGCAGCTGACCAGCCAGGACGAAATGGAGGCAAGGATGCGCCGCGGCGACATCAGTCTTGCCGTGGAGATTCCGCCTGGCTTCGGCCGTGACCTCAAGCGCGGCGCCATCCCCGAAGTGGCCTTCTGGATCGACGGTGCCATGCCGACCCGAGCCGATACCATCCGCGGCTACGCGCTGGGGCTGCATGGTGATTTTCTGGCGACCCTTGCTCGTGAATCCGGTGTCGCCACCCCCGACAGCGGTCTGGAGATCGCCCTGCGCTACCGCTACAACCCCGATGTCGAGAGCCTGCCCGCCATGGTACCGGCAGTGATTCCGCTGCTGCTGATGATGATTCCGGCGATGCTCACTGCGCTGGGTGTGGTGCGCGAGAAGGAGATGGGGTCGATCACCAACTTCTATGTCACGCCGGTGACCCGGACCGAGTTCCTGCTCGGCAAGCAGCTGCCCTACGTGGCCATGGGCATGGTCAACTTCGCCACCCTGGTGGCGCTTTCCATCTGGGTCTTTCGCGTCCCGGTCAGCGGTAGCCTGGCAACACTGAGCCTGGCCGCTCTTCTCTACCTGTTGTGCTCCACCGGCATGGGATTGCTGATCTCCTCGCTGCTGCGCAGCCAGATCGCCGCCATCTTCGGCACCGCAGTGATCACCCTGATTCCGGCGGTGCAGTTCTCGGGAATGCTGCATCCGGTCTCGGCCATGGAGGGCATCAGCGCCCTGATAGGCCAGGCCTATCCCACCACGCACTTCCTGATCATCACGCGGGGGGTGTTCTCCAAGGCGCTGGGCTTCAGCGAGCTGTGGCCCTACTTCGTGCCACTGCTGGTGGCGATCCCGCTACTGCTGCTGGTCAGCGTGGCTGGCCTGCGCGACCAGGAGAGATAAGATGCCATCACTGGGCAATATCCTGCAGCTGGGGATCAAGGAGCTGCGCAGCCTGGCTCGGGACCCTGCCATGGTCGTGCTGATCCTCTACGCCTTCAGCCTGAGCATCCATACCAGCGCCACGGCGGTGCCCGAGTCGCCGCACCGCGCCACTGTCGGAGTGGTAAACGAAGATGCCTCGGCGCTCTCCTGGCGGCTGATCGATGCCCTGCAGATGCCCTACTTCCTGCCTCCCGAACCCATTACTCGCGAGCAGATGGACACCGGCATGGACAGCGGGCGTTTCACCTTCACCCTGGACATCCCCCCCGACTTCCAGCGTGACCTGCTCGGCGGACGCGGCGCCGAGATCCAGCTCAATGTGGATGCCACCCAGGTCTCCCAGGCCTTTACCGGTGCCGGCCATATCCAGCAGATAATGGCCAGCGAGGTATCCGAATTCCTGAGTCGCCATCGAGCGGAACCGGTCATGCCGGTGGAAGCCATCGTTCGCACCGCCTACAACCCCAATCTGGACCGTGCCTGGTTCGGGGCCATCAACGCGGTGATCGATCAGATCACCATGCTCTCGATCATTCTTACCGGAGCCGCGCTGATCCGCGAACGCGAGCACGGCACCATCGAGCACCTCCTGGTCATGCCGATCACGCCGCTGGAGATCATGCTGGCCAAGGTATGGTCCATGGCCGCGGTGGTGCTGGTCGCCTCGGCACTGGCCCTGCGCCTGGTGGTCCAGGGCTGGCTGGCAGTGCCCATACCCGGTTCGGTGGAGGTATTCCTGCTGGGTGCCGCCCTGCACCTCTTCGCCACCACCTCCATGGGTATCCTGTTCGGCACCATCGCCCGCTCGATGCCCCAGCTGGGGCTGTTGATCATCCTGGTGCTGCTGCCCATGCAGATCCTCTCCGGCGGCATGACCCCCCGCGAGAGCATGCCCGAGCTGGTGCAGCAGATCATGCTGGCCGCCCCAACCACCCACTTTATTCAGCTGGCCCAGGGCGTGCTATTCCGTGGCGCCGGCATCGCGGTTATCTGGCCCCAGCTACTGGCCCTGGCCGTCATCGGTGGTGCCTTCTTCCTGATCGCCCTCTCGCGTCTGCGCCGCTCGCTGCAGTAGGCTCAAGGCACCCGGGCCTCAGACTGTATCGACCTCCAGCCGCGATACCGCACGCTCCACGGCGTCGCGGTAGCCGCCGCCGAACAGCAGCAGATGGTTGAGCAACGGATAGAGCTGAAACAGCGTCTCGCGACGCGGCCAGTCCGCCGGGGAGGCGCCATCCCAGTAGGCCTCGAAGAAGGCCTCCCCCGGGGAGCCGAACAGGGTCAGCATCGCCAGGTCCACCTCCGGATAGTGGCGATAGACCGCGGGGTCGATCAGCGCGGGGCCCCTCGGCGTGAACAGCACATTGCCCGACCACAGATCGCCGTGTATCAGGCTCGCGGGGGCATCCGGCAGCCAGGACTCCAGGCCATGGGCCAGCGCCTCGAGGCGGCCGCGCAGCCTGGCATCCAGTAGACCACGGGCCTGGCACGCCTCGGCCAGGGGCAGCAGACGCCTCTCGCGCTGGAAGGCACGGCCATCGGCGAGCGGCGCATTGGGCTGGGGGGTGCGCCCGCAGGCGTTGTCGCGATGCCAGCCGTGAGCCTCACCGACCACCCCGTGCAGCCTGCGCAGCCCTTCGCCCAGAGCGACCGGATCGCGGCGGCGAGGCGCCACCTCCAGCGCCTCCATCACCAGCCACTCCTCGCGCCGGGCCAGCACGTCGGGCACCACCAGGCCCGAGCCGGCAGCGGCCAGGGCGGCCAGCCCCTCTGCCTCACCGGCCAGACGCTCGGCGGTGTCCTGCTTGACCACCACCTCGCCTCGGTCGGTGGCCAGGCGATAGACCGCGGCGATATCACCGCCCGACAACGGCACAGGCTCACCTTCTGGCGTCAATCCGGCCGTGGCCAGGCACGCCCGTAACCTTTCATCCATGCCACCCCTCATCCATAGCACTCCTCACGTTATCGGTGAGGTCCCAGGCTTCCCCTCCCAAGGCATGCCGTCAAGGGGGAACGCACGCTAAAAAAAGCCGCCCGGGGCGGGCGGCAAGCAGGGACAGCACACAACGCATAGGACATGGATGCAGGAAACATGCTGATTAAACACCTAGCGCCAGGAACGCAACCTCAGGAAAGATTGGTTCGTTGACACTCATCGGGGCATCAACACGCTGTCGATGACATGAATAACGCCGTTGCTGGCCTCGATATCGGCCGAGATCACGGTGGCACCATCGATCATCACACTGCCATCCATGGTGGTGATGGTGATGTCCTGGCCTTGCACGGTGGTGGCGCTATCGGCGGCCATGGCGTCGGCGGCCATGATCTCGCCGGACACGACATGATAGGTAAGAACATCCTGCAGGGTCTCCTTGTTCTCCGGCTTCAGCAGCTCCTCGACGGTGCCCTCCGGCAGGGCGGCAAATGCCTCGTCGGTGGGGGCGAAGACGGTAAAGGGACCCTCGCCCTTCAGGGTATCGGCCAGGTCCGCCGCCTGCACCGCGGCGACCAGCGTCTCGAACTGTCCTGCCTCGACGGCCGTGTCGACGATGTCCTTCTGCTTCATGCCGTGGTGTTCCGCCTGGGCACAGCCGGCGATGAATAGACCAGCCACACCAGCGGCCATCAGATGAGTCATGGGGAGGGTGAATGTCTTCATGATGGGGTATTCCTCTTGTGGGCTGACTCGGGCGGATGCCCGGCGGTCGTGTCACCGATGAATGGAGTTCCATCGGTCAACCTATACACAACCTATACCGCCATCATAAATTGGACAAGTTTTTTCGGCGCCTTTGTGACACGCCAGGGCACGATAGGGCAAGAGAGTCTTGCTATGGCTGACGCAGCCCCCCGAATATGGCACAACGACAGGCTGGATCACCCCGATAGAGGAGTCACACTCATGTACAAGCTGGCGTTCTTTGTACCGGTGGCGGAGGCCGAGGCCGTCAAGGAGGCAGTATTCGCCACCGGCGCCGGGCGCATCGGTGACTACGAGGCGTGCTGCTTTCAGACCCCGGGTACCGGGCAGTTCCGCCCCCTGGACGGTGCCACCCCGCATATCGGCAGGGTGGGCGACCTGGAGCGGGTGGAAGAGCTGAAGGTGGAACTGGTCTGTGAGGATGCGCTGATTCGCGAGGCGGTGGCAGCGCTACGCCAGGCCCACCCCTATGAGGAGCCGGCCTTTGATGTCTGGCGTCTCGAGGATCTTTGAAGCCGGGGGTGTGCGTCTAGCCGGCGCCGGATTGACGTTCGCGGTCGGGCACGATGTCGCTCATATGCAGCGGAAACTCGCCCAGCTTGCGGTCGGCATAGAAGTGCCACAGCGTACGCTCGATGGTAGGAAAGGCGAGTTCCTCCCAGGGGATTTCATGCTCCTCGAAGAGCCCCACCTCGAGGCTTTCCGGCCCGGGAGCGAAGCTGCCCTCGAGATCGGCCCGAAAGATCATGAACACCTGGTTGATATGCGGCAGGTTGATCAGGGTATAGAGTCCCTGTAGGTGAGTCTCGGCACAGGCCTCCTCGCGGGTCTCCCGGGCGGCGGCCTCTGCCGTGGTTTCGCCGTTCTCCATGAAGCCCGCCGGCAGCGTCCAGTACCCCTTGCGCGGGGCGATGGCACGGCGGCAGAGCAGCACGCGAGTACCGCTTACCGTTAGCGTCCCCGCCACGATACGCGGGTTCTGATAGTGGATGGTCTCGCACTCGTCGCACAGAAAGCGCGGACGATCATCCCCCTGCGGAATCGCGAGGCGCACGGTATGGCCACAGTGGCTACAGAAGTTCATGAGACTCCCAGGCAAGCGAACTGGCTTGACGTTGCGGAAGGCGGCCGGGTAGAAGATACCAAACCCCAATGGAAACCCCATGTTAGAGAAACTTCGCGAACGCCTGCAAGCGCACCGGCCCCGCCGACAGTCACTGCGCCTGCCCGAAGCGGCGGTGCTGATGCCCATCGTCGACCGCCCCGACCCGACGCTGCTGTTTACCCGGCGAGCCACCCACCTCAATACCCACAGCGGCCAGGTCGCCTTTCCCGGCGGCAAGCGTGAGGCCCAGGATGCCGACCTGCTGACCACCGCGCTGCGGGAATCCGAGGAGGAGATCGCCCTGCCGCCGCAGCATGTGGAGCTGCTCGGCCAGCTGTCGGACGTGACCTCGCTGCATGGCTTGAGCGTCACCCCCTATGTGGGAGTGATTCCACCCGATCTGCCGCTGCTGCCCGACCCTGCCGAACTGGACCTGATCTTCGAGGTGCCACTGGCGCTTTTTCTCGAGGACCGTCGCCATCATACCGACGTCATCCCGGTAGACGGCCGGCCCTGGTACGTACCCAACTACCATGTCGATGGCCAGGTCATCTGGGGGCTCTCGGCGATGATGCTGGTGGAGCTTCTCGCCGAGGGGTTCGGCCGTCCGGTCGATCTGCACCGGGAGCCGCCAGGACCGCTATGCTACTTTCCGGAGCGGCTGCTGCGTATCCAGCAGCATGCCACCGGCTGACCCGGGGCCGAGGCCATATGCCCGACAGCACACCCAACACCAGTGCCGCCCTCTCGCCCGAGGAGCAGGCCCGCCTGATCGAGGAGCATGCGGCACTCGCCGCCCGCTGCGACCGACTCGAGGAGAGGCACCGGGCCCTCGAGGCGGAGCGTGACCACTACCGCTGGCTGGCCGAGAGCAGCACCGACCTGATCTCGCGCCATGCCCGAGACGGCACCTTTCTCTACGCCTCGGAGGCGGCACGCGACCTGCTCGGCTATGCCCCCGAGGAGCTGATCGGCGTCTCCGCCTATGACCTGTTTCACCCCGCCGACCTGGCCGCCCTGCTCAACAAGTCACCGCGGATCTACTACCGCGACGGCTTCTACCAGCAGACCTATCGCTTCCGCGCCAAGGATGGCCACTACGTCTGGTTCGAAACCACCAGTCGGACCCGGCGCGACCCGGCCAGCGGCGAGTTGCTCGATATTCTCTGCGTCTCCCGGGATGTCGGGCGCCGCATCCGTGCCGAGGCCAACCGAGAGCGGCTGGCCCGGGTGGTGGAGTCCACCACCGAATTCGTGCTGTTCATGGATGACGATGAGCGCCTCTTCTACGCCAATCAGGCGGCACGCCACCTCCTGCAGCTACCCCGCACGGGCGGCGCCGCGCGACTGGCCGACGCCTATAACGAGGAGTCACTGCGCGACCTGCGCACTATCGTGCTGCCCGCCGTGGCCCGTTACGGCTCATGGAGCGGCGAGCTGGCGATGCGTGGGCCACAGGGCGCGGTGCCGGTGCTCAGCGTGGTGATGGCGCACTCCGGGCCCGGCACGGAACCGGGCCATGTATCGCTGCTCAACCGTGATATCCGTCTGCGCCAGGCGGCCGAGGAGCAGGCCCGTCAGCATCAGGCCCAGATCGCCCACGCCAACCGGCTGGCCACCACCGGCGAACTGGCATCCAATATCGCCCATGAGCTCAATCAGCCGCTGGGCACCATCGGCAACTACGCCAGTGGCGCCCTGCTCAAGCTCGATGCCGGCCAGCCGCCCGAGGCACTGCGCCTGCCCCTCGAGCAGATCCAGCGACAGGTAGAGCGCCTGGGGGAACGACTGCGCCATATTCGCGGCTTCGTGCGCAAGGGCCAGATCCGGCCGCGGGCCACGGTCCTGGCCGAGGTGGTGGACGCCGCCTGCCGGCTCTGCGAGTGGCAGTACCAGCAGGCCGGGATCGACCTCGAGGCGGCCCTCAAGGCGCCACTGCCGAGGGTGATCGCCGACCCGGTGGGACTGGAGCAGGTGCTGGTCAACCTGCTGCTCAACGCCCTGGAGGCGAGCCGCGACCATCCCGGCGCCCAACGGGTCGAGATCAAGGCCCGGCGCAGCGGGCGCCGCGAGGTGGTCCTGACGGTTGCCGACCAGGGCCCCGGCATCCCCGCTGACCAGGCCGACTCCATCTTCGCCCCCTTCCACTCCAGTCGTGACGAGGGGCTGGGCATGGGCCTGGCCATCAGCCGCACCCTGATGGAAGCCATGAGCGGCAACCTGCGCCTGCTGCCACACACCGGTTCCGGCGGTGCCACCTTTGCCGCTACACTGCTCGCCGAACCTGACCACACCGCTGCCTTGAAGCGCCCATGACCGATACCACTTCACCCTGCATCGCCATCGTCGATGACGACCAGGCCCTGCGTGACTCCCTGGCCTGGCTGCTGGACTCCGTCGGCATCGAAAGCCGCCTCTTCGCCGACGGCGAGGCCTTTCTCGCCGGCGACCCGGAAGGCTTCGACACGGTACTGCTGGACGTGCGCATGCCCGGTCTCTCCGGCCTCCAGGTACAGCAGCGCCTGAGTGAGCTGGAGAAGGCCCCGCCGGTCATCTTCATGACCGGCCACGGCGATGTGCCCATGGCCGTCTCCGCGCTCAAGGCCGGCGCACGCGACTTCCTCGAGAAGCCTTTCAATCACCAGCAGCTGATCGATATCGTCCAGCAGTCGCTTCATGCGCACCAGCAGGCGCGTCAGGCCCAGCTCCGCCTCGAGGCGCTACGCGAGCGTTACGCGGCGCTGCGCCCCAAGGAGCGCCAGATCCTGGTGCACGTGGCCCGGGGTCTGACCAGCCGCGAGGTCGCCGACCACCTCGGAATCAGCCCCAAGACCGTGGAGATCTACCGGCTGCGCGCCATGAAGGCGCTGGGTGCCACCAATCTGGCCGAGCTGGTACGCCTGTGCGTGGCGCTGGGGCTGGTGGATACCCTGCCCGAAGAAGCCCCCTGACCTTGACCCAGCACAGCTCTTGACCTGGGTGCTACACATAAGATGTATATTTCAAGACTAGCCTTCCCTCCCTCGGCCGGAGAGGCTGGCCGAGAGACAACCCTGCGTAACCACGCCATCTGGACCAGGAAAAGTGTCATGCTGAATCGCATCCCTTCAAGCGCCACCCTGCTCATGTCTGCCTCCCTGCTGCTGGGTGCCGGTACCGCCCACGCCGCCCTGCCCGCCGAGGCGACCCTCTACAAGAACCCCCAGTGTATTTGCTGTGACAAGTACGCCCGTCATCTAGAGGAGCACGGCGTCGATGTCACCATCGTCGACGACGTGTCGCTCGGTCAGGTCAAGAAGAGTGTCGGCCTACCCTACGGCCTCGGCGCCTGCCACACCATCGAGATGGGCGGTTACGCCATCGAGGGTCATGTGCCCTTCGCGGCCCTCGAGAAGCTCTTCGAGGAGCGCCCCGACACCGATGGCATCGGTCTTGCCGGCATGCCCATCGGCACTCCTGGCATGCCAGGACCCAAGCAGGAAGCGTGGAACGTCTACCAGTTCCGCGATGGCGAGGCCCAGCCATTCATGACCCTCTGAGGGGAACCCGCCAGTCGTGATAGCGCCGCCCCCGGCCAGCTCCTGGCCGGGGGCGGCGTCGTGGGTATCGCCTACACTGTGGGCGTAAGCCCGGCCATGGTGACCGCGGCACCCCGACCCCAGCGAGGGGGGCAACACCATGAACAAGACCGCCGTTTGTACCCTTCAGCAGTTTCTCGCCGATCAGGACACCTACCACGCCAGCATCGACGGAGTACGCGGCCCCATGACTCTGGCGGCCGTGAATGCCGCGTTACAGAAGCATGCCAGCCAGCTACCCGACGGGGCCGACGGCTGGAGCGACCGACGCCGCGCCGTTGCCTGTCTGCAGATCGCCTGCCGGCAGCAGCGGATCGAGGTCGGGCCCATCGACGGACTGTGGGGCCCTCAGACCGAGCATGCGGTGGAGGTGCTGAACACCCTCCAGAAGACCGGTAGCAAGCCCGCCCCCTGGCGCGATCAGCCAACGCTGGAGACCAACCCCAACGGCTGGTACCGGGAGGCCGAGCTGGAGCAGGCGCTGGGCTCTCCGACACGCAAGCCGCCCCTGACGGTCGTGCCCTGCCCCTGGAGGCTTGCGCTGGCCTGGGACCTCGGCACCAGCCCCAGCGGTATCGGCTGCCACGAGCAGGTCGCCGACAGCCTGGCGCGCATCCTGGAGCGGGTACATGACCACTACGGACCGCAGCGCCTCAGGGAGCTGGGCCTGCATCGCTACGGCGGCTGCTACAACAAGCGTCGCAAGCGCGGCGGCACCCGCTGGTCGACCCACGCCTGGGGCCTGGCCATCGACTGGGACCCGAGCCACAACAAGCTCCGGTGGAGACGCGACCGAGCACGCCTGGCTCGGCCGGAGTACGACACCTGGTGGCGCCTCTGGGAAGAGGAAGGCTGGGTCAGCCTGGGGCGCACGCGCAACTTCGATTGGATGCATGTGCAGGCCGTCAAGCTCTGACCCCGGCTCAATCACGCAGGATGGTCATGCGACGCAGCTCGTCCTCGGGGAAGACCCGACCGCTCTCCAAAGCGACGAACAGATGCTGAAACACCACACCGGGCTTGCCGGGCACGATGCCCGACCGAAAATAGGAGTGCCCCTTGGGGAAATCGTAGAGGGTATTGACGTCGTCGCAGTCGACCGCGAAGACATTGCGCGGCAGCCGGATCATGTCTTCGGGGCCGGTGTGACCGAGCCGCCTGGAGGCGATGCGATTCCTCAGGTTGGAGGCCTTGCTGGCACGCAACGCCAGGTCGTCGGAGGCAAAGTAGACGGTCACATTGCGTGAGCTATGGACGATCAGCTCACCACTGCGCCCCTCCTCCAGTGACTCGTTGACGATATCGGCGGCAACCAGGAAGGTATTGCGAAACAGCAGCGGCACCCCGCCCGGCAGCGAGTACTTGTGCCAGACCCTCAGGGTCTCGCGCAGCACGCGATTGCCCATGGAGTGGGCCAGCACGTTGATGCGCTTCAGGCAGGGGGTCGGGTCCAGCTTGAACTGCTCTCCCTCCCGCCAGTCCAGGAAGCGCTGCAACACGCGGGCGAAGGAGAAGCCGCTCAGGTCGGCCGACTCCTGATCATCCCAGTAGTCCTTCACTATCCCCAGGTCATTGTCACAGGGCCACACCAGAGGCACCACCAGCACCTCGCCTGGCTTGGTCTCATCGCACAGCGACTGAAACTCCTGGACCGCAACGAAGACATCTTCCGGCAGATTGGAGAAGCCGTGGATATAGATCAGCACCTGATTGACATCGGCGTCCTTGAGCCGCTGCAGGAAGGCCGAACTGCCGATCTCCAGATACTCCTCCTCCCCCTGCCGCTCGCAGTAGAACACCGAGTTGCTGGCAGCGTTATTGTTGAGGTCGAAGGTGAAGTTACGGTTGACCCGAGTGCGAATGCTCTGGGTAGGAAAACGATTGGTAATGAACAGCATGGCGGCCACCTCGCAGGACGGCGGCAATCACACCGCCTTCCCTTGAAGTTAGCAGCTGCGCGGGAGTTGGCCGCCCTGCACCGTTAACGCTTCTCGGCGCGCAGGCGCGGCTCGAGCATGGCCAGGTACTCGGCAAGTACCACGGCGTTGTTGTGGCGCTCATCCTTGGCGGCGAATACCAGGGTCACCCTTTTCCCGAGGGCTCGCTCGGCCAGGGGCCTGAGCCGTTCGCGATGCTCCTTGAGCTCGCCCAGGTAGCGGCGGCGGAACTCGCCCCACCCCTGATCACCGGCATGGAAGGCCTTGCGCAGGGTGTCGCTGGGAGCGACCTCCTTGGGCCACTCGTCGATTTTCGCCTCCTCCTTGGAGACGCCACGGGGCCATAGACGGTCAACCAGCACACGATAGCCGTCGTTATGGTTCGCGGCGTCGAAGGCACGCTTCAGCTCCAGGCTCATGGGGGACACCTCCATCGAGAATGGTGCCCCCCAGTGTAGTCAATCAACGCCGCAGATTGGGGTCAGGCCTTGAGCACGTAGCGCAGCACCTCGACCACCTGGTCGGTGGTGGTACACCAGGCCTGGGCATCGGCATCGACCTCCTTGAGCGGATGCACGATCTCCTCGCCGTGGAGGGTCACGTAGGGCTTGCCCAAGGCGGCGCAGTAGCCTGCGTCGAAGGCGGCATTCCACTGCTTGTACTTGTCGCCAAAGCGCACCACCACCAGATCACTCTGCTCGATCAGGGTGCGTGTGCGGATGGCATTGACCTTGGAGGACTGATGATCCCGCCAGAACTGGCTCGGGGTCTCGCCCAGATGGTCGCCGGCGGCATCGCTGGCGTCATGGTCGGTCACCGGAGCGGTGAACACCACATCGAGGCCGGCCGCCTCGGCGCCGCGCTGGATCTCGTCGCGCCAATCGGTGTGGATCTCGCCGGAAAGATAGACGTGAAAGCTCATGGCAGGCTCCTTGCGCAAGTGGACAGATGACCCATCATGATACCTCAGATGGACATCTACTGGAAATCAATTCCATTTCATGCAGGCAACCCTGTAATGAGCCCTTGCACGCCGCCAGCACGGTCATGATGCCTGTAAGGTCGGGAGCCGTTGCCCGACAGAACCCTGTGACCCCAGGGTCGAGAGGAGGCAGATCATGAAACGCACGCATGGGTGGAGGGCCGCCATCCTGATGGTAGGTCTAGCCTGGTCGCTGGGGGCTACCGCCGACGGGCGCATCTTCACGCGCGACGGACTGGCCATCGGCGGAACCGACCCGGTGGCCTACTTCACCGAGGGCAGGCCGGTGGCCGGCTCACCGGAGCACCAGCTCGAGTGGCAAGACGCCACCTGGCAGTTCGCTTCCGCCGAGCACCGCGACCGCTTCCAGGCCGCCCCCGAGACCTACGCCCCAGAATATGGCGGCTGGTGCGCCTGGGCCGCGGCACGCGGCGAGGCCGCCTCGACCGTGCCCGAGGCGTGGAAGATCGTCGACGACAAGCTCTATCTGAACTACAGCCGCTTTATCCAGTGGCGCTGGGAGCGTGACATTCCCGGCCATATCGAGGCCGCCGATAGCCACTGGCCGAATATCTTCGCGCCTTGATCACTCATAGCACCGTTGGGCGCTGATCCAGTCGACCAGCGGGCACCAGAGAAGCTAGCGGGCTGGGTATGCGGATACCCTCGAGAGTACGCGGTTATCCTCGAGAGAGTCAGCGCGGCTTCGGCGTCAGGGGCTCGCCGACACTGATCGTCCGCCCCTCCCCTGCCAGCAGGATAGCGTTCTGCCCAAAGTACCCGCCCGGTGCCAGGCGGGCATTCATCTCCACCAGCGTACGCAGAGGCTCGCCCGGCGCCTCGATCTCACCGCTGTGCTGATCCACGGTGGTGATCTTGCAGCGCTGGCAGGGCTTGCGCAGCCCCAGCCGCCAGCCACTCTCGGCGGCGGCCAGCTCTTGCCAGCCATCCTCGACGAAGGGCATTTCGTGGTCGACCACGATGCTGGGCCGAAAACGACTCATCGGCACTGGCTCGAGCCCCTTGGCTGCCAGGCGGCGGTTCAATTCGACAAGCGAGGCCTCGCCCACCACCAGGAAGGGATAGCCATCGGCAAAGCCGGTATGTGCCTGCTCGCCCGGCTCGAGATAGTGCGGCTCGACCCGGCGCCGCTGCTCGGGCGCGAAGCGTACCAGGCGCAGACCACTGCCCCGGAAATCGCCCAGCACCCTACCCAGCCATTCCCTGGCCTCGACGCCCTCATCCAGGGCGGCACAGCGATCCTCCCAGACATAGACCGACAGCCGTTCCTGCCCCTCCGCTGTCAGGGGGACACGCAACGCCTCGGCATCCGGATGGCTCAACACCAGGGCATCGGCCTCGAGACTGACCCGAATGGCGGCCATGACCGGCAATTGGCGCTGGGTAACGAAACGCCCCACATCGTCGACCACCATCCAGCGGCGATCCCAGGCGAGTCCTTCGGGAGTCAGCTCGGCCTCGTTCAGGGCGATGGCGCCCAGTGACTTGACCGGGTAGATAGAAAGCTGGGTGATCCTCATGGGCGGCTCCTGGGGCAAGAAATGCCCAAAGCCTAGCCCAGGCGATCAGAGATTACAGCCGGGTGGTTTCGATCACGAAGCCGATAATGGGATAGCCAGCCTTGCGGGCGGCCTTCTCGGCTTCCAGCTGTGCCTCAATCTTGGAGATACTCGACGACACATGCTCGAACACGGTATCCATCTCGAGCTGCTTGGTCCGTACGGCCAGCTTCACCCGATGGCCTGTCTTCGGCGAACCGCCAGGCTTGCTGCGTGGCGCCTTGGGCTTTGTCTTCGCGTTGCTCTTGTCCTCGATGGGCCACTCGGGAGCGGAGGTCGCCGCCTTGCGTCGAGTCTCCTGGGCCTTGTCCATGAAACTGTCGATATCGCGGCGCATCTGCCGCTCGAATTCGCTAAGTTCCGTTTCCATCGTGTCTCCGTCTGCTTCAATCATCGCGCGATTGTACCAGAGTTCGCGCGCTTACGACTCCCTGCTGCTTCACGAGGGGTGAAGCGGGAAGTGTCGCTTGGTTAAAGGCAACGTGGCAGCTTCCAAAAAAGAGCTGTCAAGTCCTGCTTTTCTGACACAACAGGCATTAAACTGCACGCCTGTTAATTGAACTGAACGAGCACGCGCGTTCAAAAGCGTTATGCCGCTTTCATAAAGAACACCTAAACCATTGGGGCAATGAAACGCGAAGCATGGATCATGCTGCATAACAGTTTTCACCGTGCACGCTGAATAACACTGATAAAAATTCTGACAAACTCTCCTAGTACGGCTGCTGTGATTCTACTGATCACATTTTTTCAACACTCAACAATAGCATAACTAACTGCCACTTTGCACCATCTTGCACTGAGGACATCTTGCCCCCCCCCACAACCTTCCTCCTGCATTATCGACTTCCCTCACAGCCCTAAACTTCAGAAGGATTACTCACTTTTGGCACTTTCTATCTGCAGTATATTCAGAGCGACACTTCAGTCGATAGATATGTTGCCGGTTCGTTTCACGCGAAGGGGAAAAACGGGCCGATTGAATTTTTCTGACGCACTCATTGACTCCCTCTTCCGATAGCACAGGTTGAGTAAATGACTTTATATAACTTATATATCCAACACCCTTCGTGACGTTAGGCGGCATTTTGGTTTTTAAAATTGCTTCACCAACAAAAACCACGACTGAATGAATATGCTCATCAGGAAGGTCAAGCACCCTTTGCAAGGCTTTAGCATGTTTGTAGTTCTGCCGCAAAGGATTCTGGAACTTGAATGACTTTCGATATATTTTCTGAGTCCAATGAGAGTAGCGCTCACTCCCAAATATCCATCCTCGCATATTTTTTGTTTCTACTACAAAAACTCCGAAAGCTGAAACAAAGACATGATCAATTTGAGTAGACCCATCTGTCGTGGGAAGGGTAACATTATGAACAGGCCTATATATTTCAGCCGGCAACCGCCACCTGGCAATTATCTTGACCAATATTTCCCCCCATAGCCCTTTGAACCAAGGTGTCTTGATCAGACTCATCAAAATTACTATGGGAATCACCCACCATGTAGCTTTAACAAAATCAAAAGTCACCCATGAATAATCCAAAACAACACTCCATATAAATCCATTGCAAAATATCTTAACGCAAGAGATAGGACCTATTTTTGAAGACGCTCTAACTCTTCATAACGTGAGCATGCACGATTTCGCTCTACCTCGGTTGATGATCTATTAAGAATCAACCTATTGCATTCTCTTTTCGCCTCCTCAAGTGGAGTAGCATGGCCAGCGGATGAAATAAAAGCAATCGTGGGCTTAAAGGATATTGCTGCAGAGCAATACATATTCTTCACACTATCGTATCTCGCTCCCACTCGCGGATTGCTTTGAAGATAACGGCATGTCTCCACAAAGAGCTCCTTTGCTCCCAGCGTGCAGCTAGAGTATTCATCCACCCTACCCTTCTTATCTGCGCAAACAGACCCATCTCGTATCCTCCACATTTGATGTTCAAATGAAACACGCTGGTCATCGTAATCAACCACAACAGCCTGAACATCTGTATTTAGCGAGCTCTTAAAATGATTACTTACTACGCCTGACGTTCCATCTAAAAAAACTGCCAACATGGCTGAAATTGGATCCATACACCCCTCATATTTCTCATTAACAAAATTATTAAAACCAAGCAACAACTCATCAAGCCAAGACATCCACCCTGGCAATAAAATTTTATATTCCCCTGCTCACATTGTTATGAATCCAGGATCAAATCGACCACCGCCTTCCTTCGAGCTGCTATTCAGCATCTTAACCGATCAGCGAGCCACTTTTTAGGTTAGTGATGAATAATGAAAAAAAATACGCTTTCAGAAAGTAGAGATGTAAGACATTTCCTATATCTCTAGGAAGACATCGCCAAAAAAGACAGGCCGGGCGAGTTGTCGCCCGGCCTGGGAGATGCCATGCGGCCTTACGACACTTCAAGGGCGATCTTGAGCACGCCGTCGCGCTGGTGGCTGAAGAGATCATAGGCATCGACGATCTTCTCCAGAGGGTAGCGGTGGGTAACCATGGGGCCAAGGTCCAGACGACCGCTGTCGATGATCTGCATCAGGCGGCGCATGCGCTCCTTGCCTCCCGGGCACAGCGAGGTAACGATGCGATGGTCGCCCAGGCCCGCACTGAAGGCATCCAGGGGGATGGTGAGGTCCTCGGAGTAGACCCCGAGGCTCGACAGGGTACCGCCAGGCTTGATGACACGCAGCGCCTGCTCGAAGGTCTGCTGCAGCCCCAGCGCCTCGATGGAGGCATCCACTCCTCGCCCACCGGTCAGTTTTAGCACCTCCGAGACCACATCCACCTTGCGAAAGTTGAGGGTCACGTCGGCACCCAGCTTGCGGGCCATTTCCAGTCGCTCGTCTACACCATCCACGGCAATGATCATGCCGGCGCCGCGCAGCCGTGCGCCGGCGGTGGCGCACAGCCCGATGGGACCCTGGGCGAATACCACGACGCTGTCGCCGATCTTGATATTGGCGGCCTCCGCCCCGGCGAAGCCGGTGGACATGATGTCCGGGCACATCAGCACCTGGTCGTCGGTCAGACCATCGGGTACCGGCGAGAGGTTGGCCTGGGCGTCCGGCACGCGCAGGTACTCCGCCTGGGCCCCATCGATGGTGTTGCCGAAGCGCCAGCCGCCCATGGGCTTGTAGCCATGGGCATGGTGGCCGCCATCCTGGGAGCTGCAGCCATCCTGACAGGCGTAGGAGGTGAAGCTCGGGCAGATCGCCCCGGCGATCACCCGCTGCCCCTCACGGTAGCCCTGTACATTGGCGCCCAGCTTCTCGATCACGCCTACCGGCTCATGGCCCACGATCAGACCCTTCTCCACCGGGTACTCCCCCTTGAGGATATGTACGTCGGTGCCGCAGATGGTGGTGGTGGTCACACGGATCAGGGCATCGTTGGGACCGATATTGGGAATGGGGCGGTCGTCGATTTCGATACGTCCGGGCTCGACGAACACGGCAGCTTTCATCATGGTGGGCATCGCGGGCTCCTGGGCCGACAGGAAAATGGCCACTTAAGCTATAAAAGTGACCACTACAGCTATAGCAGCTGGCCAGAGTGATACCTTGATGTATATCAACCAGAACGGCTATAGACCCTGTCAGTTGCGTCAAGCACCAGCCAGACTACCCAACTCGATCACCCCAGGTTTGTCGTAACCCCCTGCCCCGGGGCAGACTGGCAGTGCAATACCCCATCTCAACAAGGGAGACTGACCCATGACGATAACGACCGGCGAGCGCATTCCCGACGTGACCATCAAGACCAACGGCGCGGAAGGCCCCGAGGATATTCGCACCGGCGAACTCTTCAGCGGCAAGAAGGTGGTGCTGTTCGCAGTACCGGGCGCCTTTACCCCCGGCTGCTCCAACACTCACATGCCGGGCTTCGTGGTAAACGCCGACAAGCTGCTGGCCAAGGGGGTCGACACCATCGCCTGCCTCGCGGTGAACGACGCCTTCGTGATGGGCGCCTGGCAGCAGGACCAGAACGCCCAGGCCATCACCATGCTGGCCGACGGCAACGCCGAGCTGACCCGTGCGCTGGGGCTTGAGCTGGACGCCAGCGGTGGCGGCATGGGGATCCGCTGCAAGCGCTTCGCCGCCATCGTCAACGACGGGGTGGTCGAGTATCTGGGTGTCGATGACAAGGGCGTCGACAAGAGCAGCGCCGAAACGGTCATGGCCCAGCTGTAAATGCTGGCATATTTCTGGAGAGTGATATGAGCCTGTCCCCGTTTCACCTGGCGATTCCGGTCCATGACCTGCCGGCGGCCCGCACCTTCTACGGCGAGGTGTTCGGCCTGGAGGAGGGTCGCTCGAGCGAACAGTGGGTCGACTTCGACTTCTTCGGCCACCAATTGGTGATCCACGAACACCCGCAGACGCCTACCCAGGAGCAGGCCCACACCAACCCGGTGGACGGCCACGACGTACCGGTGCCCCACTTCGGTGTGGTGCTGGAGTGGGAGGAGTGGGAGGCGCTGGCCGACCGTCTCAGGGCTCGCGACACGAAATTCGTGATCGAGCCTCATGTGCGCTTCAAGGGCCAGGTCGGCGAGCAGGCCACCATGTTCCTGCTCGACCCCTGTGGCAATGCCCTGGAGTTCAAGGCGTTCAAGGATATGGGGCAGCTGTTCGCCAAGTAGCCTTCAGACTCAACCGGCGGAACCCGTAACACAACGCGGCCGTGGCATAACTGCCACGGCCGCGTTGCATGGCTGCATAGCCAGTGTGGCCTGATCTGGCTTGACCGGAGCAGGCACTCAGGGAACAGGCGACCTGATCGACTCGCGATTCGAGCCTTGCACCGGTTCTCTTACCGACTCTCTGATGACCAGGCTTGGATCGAGCCGCAGTACCGGCTGCAGGGGACTTCCGTGCTCCATGCGCTCGATCAGCTGTGCGCTGGCCATCGCGCCCAGCTCGTAGACCGGCTGGTGCACGGTGGTCAGAGCCGGAGTGAGATATCGGCCCAGCTCGATGTCGTCATAGCCCACCACGGAGAGGTCGTCGGGAAGCGCGAGCCCATGCTCGTGGGCCGCACGCATGGCGCCGATGGCCACCAGGTCGTTGAAGGCGAACAGCGCCTCGGGAGGCGACCCGGCCGCGAGCAACCGGAGCATGGCCTGATGGCCGCCATCGGCCATCAGGTTGGTGGCGACGATGCGCGCCTTGGGCGGACGGATGCCCGCCTCCGCCAGGGTCTCGAGGGCGCCGGCCAGGCGTTCCCGGGAGCGAGGATGCGAGGCGGGCCCGGTCAACAGCGCGATATCGGTGAGGCCCCGCGCCAGCAGGTGCTCGATGGCGAGCCGCGCCCCCAGCCGCGAATCGTCGTTGACCACGGCGATCTCCTCGCCGCCAGTCGGATCGGCATCCATCAGCACGGTGGGCAGCGGCTGGCGCGCCAGCGCCGCCAGGAAGTCGGGACCGCTGTGGGCGGTCATCACGATCAGACCGTCGACGCGCTTGTCGCGCAGGGCCTGCAGGTAGGTGAGCTGCCGGGCGTCGGCGTCGCCGGTGTTGCACAGCATCAGGCCGTAGCCGTGGGCGGAGCAGTGATCCTCGACGCCGCGGATGATCTCCGCGAAGAAGGGATTGTTGGCCGCCGTGACGATCATCCCGATGGTGCGGCTGCGGTTCGACTTCAGGGCCCGGGCGATGCTGTCGGGCCGATAGCCGAGCTCGGCGATGGCACGCTGCACCCGCACCCGGGTGGCGGGCGCCACGCGCCGCGTGCCGTTGACTACGTGGGAGACCGTGGTCACCGACACGCCCGACTGCCGGGCGACGTCCTTGAGACGAATCATGGCGCGACGCCCAGCCCTGCGCTCACCGGCATTCCTCCTGGGTCACCCGGGTTATTCCTGGGTCACCAGCTGCAGCGGCACCGGCACGCTGGCCTCGACGCTCTCGCCCTTGAGCAGGCGATCGGCAGTGGTCACCCCGAGCTCGCCGATGCGCGCCGGCTGCTGGGCGATGGTGGCGCTCATCTTGCCGTCGTTGACGGCCTGGATGCCGTCATCGGTGCCGTCGAAACCGACCAGCACGACGTCGTCCATGCCGCTCGCCTGCAGGGCGCGCTGGGCGCCGAGGGCCATCTCGTCGTTCTGGGCGAACACCGCGTCGATCTGCGAGTGCGCCTGGAGCAGGTTCTCCATGACGTTGAGGCCTTCGCTGCGGTTGAAGTTGGCCGGCTGGGTGGCCACCAGTTCGATGCCGTCCATCATCTCGATGGCGGTCATGAAGCCCTCGCCGCGGTTGCGGGTCGCCGAGGCGCCGGGCACGCCCTCGAGCTGCACCACCTTCCCCTCGCCGCCGAGCCGCTCGATGATGAACTCGCCGGCCAGCTCGCCGCCCGCCACGTTATCGGAGGCGATGTGGGAGACCACGCTGCCGCCGTTGGCACTGCGATCCAGGGTGATCACCGGCACGTCCTTGGCGTTGGCGGTGCGCACGCTGGAGACCACGGCGTCGGAGTCGGTGGGGTTGATCAGCAGCACGTCGACGTCACGCGACAGGGCGTCCTCGACGTTGGAGAGCTCACGCGCGGCGTCGTTGCTCGAGTCGAGCACGATCAGCTCATGGCCGAGCGCCTCGGCCTGGGCCTGGGCGCCCTCCTGCAGGGTCACGAAGAAGGGGTTGTTGAGGGTCGAGATCACCAGGGCGATGCGGTCGGCCATGGCGTTCTGGGCCGTTGTGAGGCCCACTCCGGCGGCCACGGCGGTGGCCAGGATCAGCTTTTTCATGTAGCAAGGCTCCTGCGGTCGAGTGTCGAGGGTCCGGGCTCGGGGCGAGCTCAGGACGAGGACTGCGAGCGGCTGTCGATCAGCACCGCCAGCAGGATGACCGCGCCCTTGGCGATCATCTGGAAATAGGACGAGACGCCGAGGATGTTCAGGGCGTTGTTGAGCACCCCGATCACCAGCGCCCCGACCAGGGTGCCGAAGATGCGCCCGCGCCCGCCCATCAGGCTGGTGCCGCCGATCACCACCGCGGCGATGGCGTCCAGTTCATAGGTCATGCCGGCGGTGGGCTGGGCGGAGCCCAGGCGCGCGGTCAGCACCACGCCGGCCAGAGCCGCGCAGGCCCCGGCGATGGCGTAGACGCTGACCTTGATGCGGTTGACGTTGATGCCCGACAGCCGCGCGACCTGCTCGTTGCCGCCCACGGCGTAGACGTGACGACCGAAGCGGGTGTGGTGCAGCACGGCCCAGCAGAGCACGAAGACGAAGAACATCAGGTAGATGGGAATCGGGATGCCCATCCAGTAGCCGCCGCCGAGCTGCCAGAAGGCGTCGGCGACGTCACCGCCGCCGATCGAGATCGGCCGGCCGTCGGTGTAGACCAGGGTCGCCCCGCGCACCACGGTCATGGCGACCAGGGTGACCACGAAGGCCTGGATGCGGCCATAGGCCACGAACAGCCCCGACACCATGCCCATCGCCGCGCCCGCGGCGATGGAGCCGGGCACGCTCAGCCAGGGGGCGAGCCCCGAGGCGGTCATCGAGGCGGCGAAGGCGCCGCTCAGCGCCAGCACGGCGCCCACCGAGAGGTCGATGCCGGCGGTCAGGATGACGAAGGTCACGCCCATCGCGATGATGGCATTGATGCTGGTCTGGCGCAGGACGTTGAGCAGGTTGTCGCCGGTCAGGAAGCTGTCGCTCATGGCGGCACTCACCACGACCAGCAGCACGAGGGCCAGGAAGGCCTTGTTGTCGATCAGCAGGCGCACCGCCGATCGCTTCATGGGGGTAGCAGTCATGGTCTCTCAGGTCTCCATCGGCGTGGCGACGTGTGCCGCCGCGGTCATGATCTTTTCCTGGGTGGCCTCGTCGCGGGTGAACTCGCCGCTGATGTGGCCGTTCGCCAGCACGAGGATGCGATCGGACAGGCCGATCAGCTCGGGCATCTCCGAGGAGATCAGCAGCACGCACTTGCCCTGGCGCTTGAGGCGGTTGATCAGCAGGTAGATCTCGCGCTTGGCGCCAACGTCGACCCCGCGGGTGGGCTCGTCGAGGATCACGATCTCGGGCTCGGGCATCAGCGCCTTGGCCAGCGAGACCTTCTGCTGGTTGCCGCCGGAGAGGGTCTTCACCGGCTGGCGGGCGTCGCTCAGCTTGATGCGGAAGGCCTCGACGTAGTGCTCGATGGCGCGGCGCTCGCGGCCATGGCGGACGACGCCCAGCGGGCCACAGAAGGCCGGCAGCGCGGTCAGCGACATGTTGTCGGCTACCGAGTGGTCGAGCACCAGGCCCGACTGCTTGCGATCCTCGGGCACATAGACCAGCCCCGCCTCCAGGCCCTGCTGGGGCGAGGCGAAGCGCACCTCGCGCCCCTTGACCCGGACCCGGCCGGCACGGCGCGCCACGTCGCCGCACAGCGCTCGGCACATCTCGGTACGCCCGGCACCCATCAGGCCGCCGAAGCCCAGCACCTCGCCGGCGCGGGCGGTGAAGGAGACGTCCTCGACCCCCGGCGCCACCAGATGCTCGACCTCGAGCACCACGTCGCCGGCCTGGGGCCGCTCGTAGGGGTAGCGGTCGGCGAGCTCGCGGCCGACCATCTGCTGGATCAGCCGATCCTCGTTGGACTCCGCCGTGGGGCCCTGATGCACCAGGCGACCGTCGCGCAGCACGGCGACGTCGTCGCACATGCGGAATATCTCGGCCAGCCGATGGGTGATCAGCACCAGCGACTTGCCGGCGGCGCGCAGGCTGGCGACCACCCGCTCGAGCACCGCCGTCTCGACGTCGGTGAGCGCGTCGGTAGGCTCGTCCATGACGATGATCTCGGCGTCCAGCGACAGCGCCCGGGCGATCTCGACCATCTGCTGCTGGCCGATGCTCAGCGCGGAGACCGGCGCGCGCGGGTCGATGGGCTGCTCGAGCTCCTCGAGCAGCGCGGCCGCCTCGCGGAACAGGCGGCGCCAGTCGACGCTGCCCCAGGCGGTGAGCGGCTCGCGGCCGAGGAAGATGTTCTCGCCGGCGGAGAGGGTCGGCACCAGGTTGAGCTCCTGGTGGATGATGGCGATGCCGGCGTCCATGGCCTGGCGCGGGGTGGTGAAGCGCACCTCGCGGCCATGCAGGCGGATCGCCCCGGCGTCGGCCTGGTGGACACCGCTGAGCACCTTCATCAGGGTCGACTTGCCGGCCCCGTTCTCGCCGGCCAGCGCCAGCACGTGGCCGGCGTAGAGGTCCAGGTCGACGTCCTGGAGCACCGTGACCGCGCCGAACGACTTGCCGATACCCTGCAGCGCCAGGCGCGGCTGCTCGGCCTCGACCGGTCTCTCCGACGGGCTCAAAACGGCACCCCGCTGTGCAGCACGACGTTGGCGAAGGGCGTGCATTCGCCGGTGCGCACCACGAAGCGGGCCTCGGGCAGCAGGCGCTTGAGGGCCTCGTGGGACACCCGAGTGCGCGCCAGCGGCGCCTTCTCCCGGGCGTCCAGGGCATCGAGGCGGGCCGCGAGCCGGTCATGCAACTCGGGGCTCGCCTCGCCAAGCTCGCTGGCCAGGGTCACCCCCTCCAGGCAGAGCTCGTCGGCCAGCGCATCGAACACCTCGAGAAAGCCGGGCAGGCCCGGGCGCAGCGCCAGATCGACCCGGGGCACGCCCGGGGGAATCGGCAGTCCGGCATCGGCGATCACGAGGGTGTCGGTATGGCCAAGCTCGGCGATGAGCGAGGCGAGGGGGGCATTCAGAAGGCCGTGGCGTTTCATGACACATCCAGGCGAGGTATCGCGATAATGAGCTTCAGCGTAGGACGCAAACGTTTGCGATCGCGATTATCCATAAGTCTATATCAGACGCAAGACGACCAGGGCGATTGCGTCGCGGCCACGTTGCCTTTTAGGGCTGCCTCCCTGGCATGTGCGCCAAGGCGCGGGGTACGTACCCATGCTGGAGCGTGCCCTCGCCTGCTATCACACCGCTACGCCATGGGCGCTGCCATGATCTCTGACGATCACCGGGTAAACACCAGATTGAAGCTGACCGGCACCGCCGTGCTGATGGCGGAGAGCCCGGCGACCTCGCGCAGGGCCTCGACACCCTCGCCCAGCCCGAAGTCCTCGGCGGAGATAATCACGGGGTGCACCGAGCTGATCAGCAGGGTCGAGTCGTCGAGGCGAATCGCCTGCATCTCGGCATCCAGCTCCAGCGTCTCGCCATGCAGGCTCAGGCTCAGGGTCTGGGTTTCCTGACGACGCTCGCCCACTTGCATGTCCGACAGGGCTTCCTCGCCCATCGCGATACTCACCTCGGCCTCGCCGAACTGACCGGTCTCGAACAGCATCTCCTGCATGCGTTCATTACGAATATCGATGCCGGTCTCGACACTGGAGAGGTCAATTACCACCCGGCTCTCCTGCTCATCGATGCTGCCGGAGAGCTTGCCAAAGCTGTTGATCTCACCGGTGGAGGCATTCTTGATGGAGACGTAATGCACCGAGGAGTGCTCCTCGTCCAGTTGCCAGGCGGCCTGGGCCAAGACTGGCGTGGCAAGTAGCAGTGCGGAAACTAACAGTGCTTTCATGACGGCTTTCTCCCATCCTGGGGTTCAGAGCGTTACTGCCAGCTATCACCATAGCCCGTCACTCAACCAGTGCAAGGGGAGCCTGGAAAGGCACCCCTGCTACGCAATGCGGCCGTGACACTTCTGCCACGGCCGCGCGCAAGCTACTCCAGCGGGGGACAGCGTCCCTTAGAAACAGTGCCCTTTGGAAGTAGTGCCCCTTAGAAGTTCGGCTTGCGCTTCTCGACGAAGGCGCTCATGCCTTCGCTCTGCTCCTCACCGGCGAAGCAGAAGGCGAACAACGCATTTTCCAGGGCCAGGGCGCTGTCGAGATCCTGGTCCATGCCATCGTGGATCGCCTGCTTGGCGGCACGAACCGATTGCGGGCCGTTGCCACCCAGCTGCTTGGCCAGCTCCTCGACATAGTCCTCGAGCTCCGCCTGGGGCATCACCCGATTGACCAGACCGATACGCAGCGCTTCATTGGCATCGATCTTGCGACCGGTGGTGCACAGGTCGATGGCCATGGCCGGGCCGACGCGTCGCGGCAGACGCTGGGTGCCACCGAAGCCGGGGATCACGCCGAGCAGCACCTCGGGCTGGCCGAAGATGGCGTTATCGCTGGCCACCGCCCAGTCACAGGCCAGGGCCAGCTCGCAGCCGCCACCCAGGCAGAAGCCGTTGACCAGCGCCACGGAGGGCACCGGCAGGGTCTCCAGGCGCTTGAAGGTATCCAGCGCCTGGCGGGCGAAGTCCCGGGCCTGCTCGGGGGTCTTCTCGCGCATCTCGGCGATATCGGCGCCGGCCACGAAGGACTTCTCGCCGGCACCGGTGATCACCACGGCACGCAGATCGGCGCGGCCCTCCAGGTCGGCCAGCACACGCTCCAGCTCGGCCAGTACATCGCTGTTCAGGGCGTTGAGTGCCTTGGGACGATTGATGGTCAGGCGCACGAGACCGGCGTTGTCGACCACATCGATCAGCTTCTCGCTCATGGGTAGGACTCCTCGGATTCTTGTTGCATGGTGTTGAGACGATACCGCCCAACCCTAGCGAACGCTAGGTTGGGCGGCAATGCTTCCTTGGTTGATCCAGTCCAGGTATGAGGTTCTCCCAAGGGCGCCTGGCGGCGTCTTCGCACGGCGGGGCCGGCCTCTCACAGGAGATACCGGCCCGCCAGGCGCGTGATCAGGAGTAAACGTGGAAGCCTCGGCCACTCTTGCGGCCCAGATAGCCCGCATCCACCATGCGCTTGAGCAGCGGGCAGGGCCGGTACTTGGGATCGCCGAAGCCTTCCTGCAACACCTCCATGATGGAGAGGCAGACATCCAGGCCGATCAGGTCGGCCAGGGCCAGCGGCCCCATGGGATGCGCGGCACCCAGTTTCATGGAAGCGTCGATGTCCGCGGCGCTGGCCACCCCCTCCTGAAGCAGGAAGGCGGCCTCGTTGATCATCGGCACCAGCAGTCGGTTGACCGCAAACCCGGGGGAGTCGGCGATAGCCACGGCGGTCTTGCCAAGCGCCTGGGTCAGCTCCTCGATACGCGCCACGGTGGCATCACTGGTCTGTTCGGCACGGATCACCTCGACCAGCTTGAGCACCGGCACCGGGTTGAAGAAGTGCATGCCCACCACCCGCTCCGGGCGCTCGCAGACGGCGGCCAGACGGGTCAGCGACAGCGAGGAGGTATTGGAAGCCAGAATCGCCTCATGGCTCAGGCGGCTCAAGTCGCGAAACAGCTTCTCCTTGAGAGCCGGCTGCTCGGGGGCGGCCTCGATAATCACCTCACAGTCGCGCAGGGCATCCAGCGCGGTGGTGGTATCCAGACGCGCCAGAGCGGCATCCTGGTCGGCCGCGGCGAGCTTCTCCTTGGCGACCAGCTTGCCCAGCCCCTTGTCGATGGCCCCACGGGCGCGCTGGAGCTGCTCCTCGGCCACATCGTAGAGCCGAACCGAAAAGCCGCTCTGCACCAGCACCTGGGCGATCCCCTGCCCCATGGTGCCGGCGCCTACCACACCGATCGCTTGCTCACTCATCTGCACTCTCCTGTGATCTGTTTGTTGAGGGGTGATGCCGAGGTGGCATGCCCCTTTTGGGGTCAGACCCTAGCCAAGTCAGCTGCGGGGGTCTGACCCCAGAAGGCTACCCCTGAGGGCTCCCGGGGCGGTCGACAGTTACTGCTTGCGCGCTTCGTCGCGCAGTACAAACTTCTGGATCTTGCCGGTGGAGGTCTTGGGCAGCTCGGTGAAGATCACCGTCTTGGGGGCCTTGAAGGTAGCCAGATGCTGGCGGCAGTGATCGATGATCTCCTGCTCGGTGACCTCGCCATACCCCACCTTGAGCTTGACGAAGGCACAGGGCGTTTCGCCCCACTTCTCGTCGGGCTTGGCCACCACGGCCGCCTCCTCCACCGCCGGGTGCGAGTAGATGCAGTCCTCCACCTCGATGGTGGAGATGTTCTCGCCACCGGAGATGATGATGTCCTTGGAGCGATCCTTGATCTCGATATAGCCGTCTTCATGCCACACGGCGAGGTCGCCGGTATGGTACCAGCCGCCCTCCAGGGCCTGCTCGGTGGCCGCCTCGTTCTTGAGATAGCCCTTCATCACGTTGTTGCCGCGCATCAGGATCTCGCCGATGGTCTGGCCATCCTTGGGCACCGGCTCCAGGGTGTTGGGGTCGGCCACACACAGCGCTTCCAGCATGTGGTAGCGCACCCCCTGACGCGACTTGAGCTTGGCCCGCTCCTCCATGGGCAGCTCGTCCCATGCCGCGCGCCAGGCGCAGGAGGTGACCGGGCCATAGACCTCGGTAAGGCCGTAGACATGGGTCACGTCGATGCCGAGGGTCTCGACGCCGGCGATCACCGAGGCGGGCGGCGCCGCGCCTGCCGTGGTGACCTTCACCGGATGATCAAAGTCGCGTTTCTGCTCGCCGGGCAGGTTTACCAGTCCATTCAGCACGATGGGGGCGCCGCTGAAGTGGCTCACCTGCTCGTCGGCGATCAGGTCCATCACGCGCTTGGCCTCGACCTTGCGCAGGCAGACATTGGTACCGGCGGCGGCGGCGATGGTCCAAGGGAAGCACCAGCCGTTGCAGTGGAACATCGGCAGGGTCCACAGATACACGGGGTGGTGCGGCATCGCCCATACCAGGATATTGCTGGTGGCATTCAGGTAGGCACCGCGGTGGTGGTAGACCACCCCCTTGGGCTTGCCGGTGGTGCCGGAGGTGTAGTTGAGCGAGATCGCCTGCCACTCGTCCTCGGGCAGACGGTAGGCATAGTCCGGGTCACCCTCGGCCAGCAGCGCCTCGTACTCAAGCTCGCCGATGCTTCTCCCCTCGGGCACGAACTCGGGATCGGCCACATCGATGATCAGCGGTTTTTTGTCGAGCTTGCCCACCGCTTCCTCGATGACATCGGCGAACTCCGGGTCGACCAGGATCGCCCTGGCCTCGCCATGCTCCAGCATGTACGCGATGGCCTCGGCATCCAGACGAATATTCAGGGTGTTGAGCACGCAGCCGGCCAGCGGCACGCCGAAGTGGGCCTCGAACATCGCCGGCACGTTGGGCAGCATGGCCGCCACGGTCTCACCGGGCTGGATGCCACGCTTCTCGATGGCCGAGGCGAGTCGACGGCAGCGCTCCCAGGTGGTGCCCCAGTCGCGGCGCAACTCGCCATAGACCACCGCGGGGTAGTCCGGGTAGATCGAGGCGGTACGCTCGATAAAGGTCAGCGGTGAGAGCGGTACGTGGTTGGCGGCGGTCTTGGGCAGACCCTGTTCGAAAATGCTCTGGCTCATGAGTGGCTCCGTGATCTGGCGCATGACCCTGTCGGGCTGTTCATGCTCCTGTCGAGTTGTTATGGGGGCGAGAGTGGGGCATGGCGGCTAGAGAGGCCGCCGGCTGGAGCCGGCGGCGCAGGCCTTGTATGGAAACTAGTGGGTGACGTCGAAGGCGGCCAGGCTGGCCATGCCGGCCTCGATCACCGCGCGCTGTGCACGACCCACCGGCAACCACTGGCGTATCACATAGTCGGCGCTCTGGCGCTTGGTGGCGTAGAACGGATCGGCACTGCCGCCGGCCTGGGCGGCGCTGGCCTTGAGCGCTGCCTGGCCCATCTGCCAGGCGCACAGCACGTGCCCGGCGAGGCTCAGGAAGGGGGTCGCGTAGGCCTGAACGGCGTCGGCCCCGCTCTCCGGGTCGGCGCCCGCCTCCAGCACCGTGGCCATGGCGGCACGCAGATCGGCAACACCAACCGCCAGGCTCTCGCCCAGTGTGGTCAGTTCGTCGCTGGCCTTGAGCGATGCCACGGTGGTATCGATATCGCCGAGCAGCCCCTCGAGGGCGGCACCGCCATCACGCTGCAGCTTGCGCCCGGCCAGATCCAGGGCCTGAATGCCGTTGGTGCCCTCGTAGATGGGCGCGATACGCGCATCGCGCAGCAGCTGGGCGGCGCCGGTCTCCTCGACAAAGCCCATGCCACCGTGAACCTGAATCCCCAGGGAGGCGATCTCCACCGCCTGATCGGTCGAGAACGCCTTGACCACCGGGATCAGCACCTCGGCACGGGCCTGAGCGGCGGCGCGCTCGGCATCATCCGCCGCATGACGCGCCACATCGAGCTGAGCGGCACAGTAGAGCGCCAGGGCCCGCAGGGCATCGGTGCGCGCGCGCATGGAAAGCAGCATGCGCCGCACATCCAGATGGTCGCTGATGTTGCAGTCATTGCGCCCCGAGCGCGGACTACGCCCCTGGGTGCGATCCAGGGCGTAGGCGGCGGCATGCTGGCAGGCACGCTCGGCCACGCCGATCCCCTGGATGCCGACCTTGTGACGCGCCTCGTTCATCATGGTGAACATATGGTTGAGGCCACGCCCCTCTTCGCCTACCAGGTAACCGATCGCGCCCTCCTGCTCACCAAAGCTCAGGGTGCAGGTAGGCGAGCCATGGATGCCAAGCTTGTGCTCGATGGAGGCGCAGACCACATCGTTGCGTTCGCCCAGCGAGCCATCGACGTTAACCAGGAACTTGGGCACCACGAACAGCGAGATACCCTTGTTGCCCTCGGGGGCATCCGGCTTGCGCGCCAGCACCAGGTGAATGATGTTCTCGGCGGCATCATGCTCGCCCCAGGTGATGAAGATCTTCTGGCCGAAGAGTCGATAGCTGCCGTCTTCCTGAGGCACGGCACGGGTCCGCACCTTGGAGAGATCGGAGCCGGCCTGGGGCTCGGTCAGGTTCATGGTGCCCGTCCAGCTCCCCTCGACGAGCTTGGGCAGGTAGGTGGTACGAAGTGCATCGCTGCCGTGGTGAGCCAGCGCCTCGATGGCACCGGCGGTCAGCATGGGGCACAGGCCTAGCGACATGTTGGCACCGTGAAGCATCTCCTGCACCGAGCTTGCCACGACCTCGGGAAGCCCCTGGCCGCCCAGTTCCTCGGAGACACCGATGCCGTTCCAGCCCCCCTCGGCGTAGGCCTGGTAGGCCTCGACAAAGCCGTCGGGCACGCTGACGCTGCCATCCTCACGACGGGTGCAGCCCTGCTGGTCGCCGCTGGCATTGAGCGGTGCCCAGACTTCGCCGGCCAGCTTGGCGGCCTCTTCCAGCACCGCCTCCACCAGGTCGGGACTGGTTTCCTCGAAACCGGGCAGTGCGAGAGAGCCGTGTTCGAGCAGCTCTTCCAGTACGAAGCGAAGGTCACGGACGGGAGCGGCAAAGGGAATCATCGAAGCACCTCGGGAAAAATGATAACGGCGATAGTAGATTCACTACTTTCCGTCGACCATTATCCCAAGGTCTTAAACTTGCAGAAACTTCAGCCCGTCTCGGCCATCACCGGCCCCGCCAGATAGGCCTCGACCGACTCGACACCCGGCAGCGCATGTTGAACCGGCTCTTCGCTATCGTCTGGCTCGGGGAAGTGAGCGACACAGGTTTCATCCGGCAGCGGCGGCCCGACCAGGGGCTCGGCTACCTCCACATCCGGCACCAGGTCGGTAAGGTCCTCCTTGTACTCATGTTCGGTGGCACCCTTGACCAGATCCTCGGTGATAACCAGCTCGGCGCCGCTCGCCGTCATCGGCGTACCGGCATGGAAGGGCGCCACCGGCATCGGCGCCGGACGCACGCTACGCCGCCAGGCGAAGAACAGCACCAGGCAGATGCCCAGCGCACCGAAACTCCAGAACAGCCCGGCATCCCCCAGCTTCCCCAGCACCGGCGAGATCAGCGGCGGGCTGAGCGCCGAGCCGATCGCGTTGATCAGCAACAGGCCCTGGCTCATGCGCACCAGGGCGCCCGCCGGTGCGCGGTCGGCCGCATGCCCCAGAGCTACCGGATAGAACGAGAACACGCCGCCACCGAGCAGGAACAGCAGCCCGGCCAGGCTCCAGCTATTCAGCGGTAACCAGAGCACCGCCGCCGAGATCAGCGTGCAGAAGGCGGAGATCAGAATCAGCACCAGCTGACGGTCGTGGCGGTCGGACCAGCGTCCCACGGGATATTGCAGCACCATTGCGCCGAGTATCACCACTGCCATCATCTGGCCGACACGGTCGACCGAGAAGCCGGCGCGCTGCAGGTAAAGCGGCAACAGGGCGTAGACCCCTGCCACGATCAACCCGGAACCGAAGCTGCCCATGACACCGGTGGGGGTCAGCATGACCAGGCGAAACGGCGAGAGCGGCTCGGCCTTCTCGATCATGGGCGTGAACTGAGGGATCATCGCCATCGGCAGCACCGACAGTGAGGCCAGCATGCCGATCACCATAAACGACGACGCCCCGCCCATAGCCTCGGTGACACCCAGCAACAACTGACCGAGCACGCCTGCCGCATAGAGCGAGATCATGTAGAGGGCGAGCAGCCGGCCACGCACCCGGGCTTCGCCCGAGGCCAGCAGCCAGCTCTCGATCACCAGATAGACCCCCACCGTGGCCCAACCACCGATCAGGCGCAGGAAAAACCAGGCCCAGGGGTCTTCAACCAGACCCTGCAGGATCACGGTGACCGCTACCAGCGAGGCGAAGCTGCCATAGGAACGGATATGACCGATGCGCAGCAGCATGCGGTCATTCAACAGGGCCCCAAGCGCCAGGCCAATAAAGTAGGCCGCCGATACCCAGCCGATCACCGCCGCCGATTCACCCGCGGCATCCAGGCGCAGCGTGATCACCGTGGCCAGAAAGCCGTTACCGATACCGAGAATAAAGAGCCCCAACAAGGGAGCGAGGGCCAGAGCCAGCAGTTGCCGCGACATTGATGCATGCCTCGTACGGGAGGAAGGGAGTTAGGGGTAGGAGTCGGGTGGCACTCAAGGCACAAGCGGCCTTGTAGCGGATGTTATATCACGCCCACGACATGCTGAGCGCGCGAATCATACGCCCGGTGCGAGGCACTGCCAATGGCTTTGTGGCCCACACTTTGTGGCACTGACACACCCTTGCGTCGGGACTAGCCAGAGCCGACCGATGCCGGGTGCCACTCACGCGTAAAACGCTCGCCCCGGGGCTGCTGATGAGAGCCACCTGGTCGCCGAGTTACACCGCTTCGGCAGGCGGCATCTTGCCTTCTGCTTTCTTGCCTCCTGCCTTTCTGCATTTCTGCCTTCTTACTGTTTGATCTCCACTTCGACGAAGGCAAAAGGCGCCTCGCCATCGTTGATGACGTTATGCTCGGTGCCCTCGACTCGTCTATAGCAAACACCCGCCTCGAGAGTGACCTCGCGCTCCCCCTCGGGGGTTTCCAGCCGCATCCGGCCGTCGGTCAACGGGATGATCACATAGTCATGCTCATGGCGATGCCAGCCCGTCTCCGACCCGGGTGGAAAGTCCCAACGGGTCACGATCACCTGACTGTCGTCGATTTGAAGCTGGCTCACGGCCTGTGCTCTCTGCATGGCAGGACTTGCCTCCTTTTCTGTTGGCGCTTTCTGTTAGCGGTGAACGACTGGCTACCGCAGGTGCCGCGCGTATTGGGTGAGTTCAGGAACTACACCGCTGACTTTCACACCAGGCGATCCCGCAGTTCGCTGGCGGAATAGCCGAACCGCCTGCGAAACGCGCGGCTGAACTGCGCCTGTTCCGAGAATCCCCAGCGGTAGGCCACCTCACCGATATTGACCCCCAGGGGGAGCGACTCGAGCTCGCGATGCGCGGCCTCCAACCGCTGGGCGCGTATCCACTCGGCGACCGTATATCCGGACCCGGCAAAGAGCTTGTGCAGATAGCGCAGGGAGATGCCGCAGAAATGGGCGATGCGGGCGGGTGACAGCTCGGGGTCGCCCAGATTGGCCGAGATATAGCGCTCGATCCGCATCAGGTGGGCGGTCTTCAGATGCGACTGGTCGCTGTTCAACACCCGCTCATCCTGCTCCAGCACCATCGACAGCATGCTCAGGGCCTGTTCGAACAGGCGGCTCTGATCCTCCACGCTGCACTCGTTCACATGCAGTGAGCAGATCTTCAGGAACTCGACGAAGGCACAGCCGATGCCCTCCTGGGCGGAGAAGCAGTGCTGCGAATAGCGTTCCGGGCGCCGAATGCGGGACTTCATCGACCCCTCGGGCACCTTGAAGACCCACATATCATTGGGCGCCGCGTAGCCGAACCGATAGGGCGCATCGCCCTGTTCGACGATGAAGTGGCCCGGTGGGCAGTTCAGGTTTCTTCCATGCTGGGAAAAGAACACCTGGGCCCGCAGCGGGATCGTCACCAGAAACGAGGCCTGGCTATCCTCGGCAATCTGCGAGCGCGAGCGGGAGTACTCGGCCCTGTCGGAGGTGAGGCGAGACAGGGAGTAGTCACTACCCGCCGCCTTCCAGACCTTCAGCGACCCCTGGAAGGCATCCTCCTCATGGCCACCGTAGCTCAGGGTCAATGGAAAGTAGGTGTCGGAAATGATCTGCGTCCAGCGTTCCTGGGAGTTGGAGCTCAACCGTGTGTCGGGTCTTGTGCCTCCCTCGGGCCCTGTCGGCCTTGAGGCTCCAGGCAAATCAGTTGTTCCTGGTAAATCAGTGGTTCCCGGTAAACCGGCAGCTCCTGGCAACTCGGCGGATTCTGGCATTGTCGTCGTTGTATTCATGCCACTCCTCTCTCTGTTCGCGCCGTGTCTGTGCGTGTCGCAACGAAGGCGAGACTCCGGAGGCCCGACCCGAACTGATCGGGCCAGGATCCTACCGAAGTCTCGCCGTTCACCTTCGCGATCGCAATATCACGTCCAGAAACTGGATGAGCGCTTGGCCAGCGAGTCACGATACTGTTGCGTCGACTTCTCCAGCAGCTCGCCGGTGCCCCAGTCCAGCACCACGCCGTAGCGACGAATCACGTCCAGGACATTCAGCTCGCCATCTCGGTACTGTTTGGCGACGTCCTCGGGTGGGGTCTGCAGCCACTCCCGCCGATTCGCCCGAATCCACTCGCGGGCCTTGGCGGTGCCCTCGGTGTCGATCACATAGTCATCGACATCGGGGTCGTTGACTTGGATCACCACGCCATAGTCACACTCGGCGCGCTCGACGGATACGTAGCCATCGATCACATCTTCCAGCACCGCTTGTGCATCGCGCTCCAGCGGGTCACCGAAGCCACCGCCACCCGCCGAGGGGCGCGTGAAGGTATCACCGGAGCGTACCGTCACATTCGAGAAGGTGGCACCCAGATACTTCTCATCCGGCGTTCCCTTGTTGATCCACACCCCGTGCGGGACGGAGGGCAGCCCGCCATTCACACCCCAGGTCACCGAACGGCCGCGGTCACAGCAGTAGCTCATCACCGTCTTGTCGACCTGGGTCAGCTTGCCTCCCTTCTCGACACCACACCCCCCGCGGAAGCGGCCCGGCCCGGCAGAGTCCATGCTGATCTCGTGACACATGGTCAGTACGGGGTTCAGCCTCTCCTGCCCTTCCACCGGCTGAACCGCCAGCCCGGTGCCGAACACCGGCGAAGTGGCCGATGAGCCATCCTTGGTCTGACGGCCGCCCCAGCCGCCGGCCATCCAGTCATACCACATGAAGTAGTCGCCGCTGCCGGTGCGTCCATCATTACCGCCGATCAGCAGGTACTCCAGGTTGAAGGCACAGGCCATGGCACGCTCCGGCATGACCCCGCTCCACAGCTCGAAGATACCGTTCATTACCTTCTCGTAGGGGCCAGAGCAGAAACCGGTGACCGCATGAGGCCAGCCCGCGTTCACCACGCTGCCCTCTTCACCGATATTGGCCGTCACCGCGCGATAGAACCCGGAATTGAGCGGAACATCGGGGAAGAAGGTCTTGGTACCCGCATAGATGGCGGAGTGGGTCGTGCCATAGCTGGAGTTGAGGAAGGTGGAGACCGCAGGCGCCGAACCCGACAGGTCATAGTGAATGCCGTTGCCATCCAGCGTCAGCTTGATGCGGATTGGCACCATCCCCTCACCCAGCGCAGGGTCGGCATCGATATAGTCGACCGTCTCCCACTCGCCCTTGGGCATTCCCGCCAGACTCTTGAGAACGACCCGCTCGACATAGTCCTGGGTCTCCTGCATGGCCGCCACCACGGTGGCCTTGGAGTATTTGTCGACCAGACGCAGGACCTCACGCTCACAGACCGCCGTGGCCTCTGCCTGGGCCTGCAGATCCCCCAGGGCCTGGGCCGGGGCGCGGGTGTTGGAGACCAGCAACTGAGCGACATCGTGCAGGAACACGCCCTCGCGCCAGACACGCACCGGCGTGATGCGAAGCCCCTCGCTGAAGTGGGTGCTGGCGTTGATGTCGAAGGAGCCCGGCACGCTGCCGCCGATATCCGCCCAGTGCCCCTTGTTCTGGGCAAAGCCGATGATCTCCCCCTCGGAAAAGATCGGGCGAATGAAGCTGACATCGTTGAGGTGGGTACCGCCACGATAAGGGTCGTTGATGGCGAAGACATCACCGGGGTGAATATCGTCGGCAAACTCCTCGAGCACCGCCTTGCACTGGAAGTGCAGGGTGCCGACGTGCACCGCGATGTCGCCGCTGCCCTGCATGACCGTATTGCCCTCGGCATCGCACAGCGCGGAGGAGAAGTCGCGCGAGTAGATGACGAACGAGTAACAGGTACGCAGGATCTGCTCGCTCATCAGGTCGACGCT
Organism: uncultured Halomonas sp.; assembly: GCF_947501415.1. Lineage (GTDB taxonomy): Bacteria > Pseudomonadota > Gammaproteobacteria > Pseudomonadales > Halomonadaceae > Halomonas. The sequence goes on from NZ_CANMVL010000002.1 coordinate 361,730, forward strand.
GGTCGCGAAGGCGTTCTTGAGGACTTCGAAGGTAACCGGATCGAGAGCGTTGTCCTTGTTGGTATGTGCCATGATCATGCCTCCTCTCCCGACTGAATCAATTGAATGCGAATATTCTTCCACTCATCGATCGACGCCACCGTATCGGGCGGCACCACGGTGGTGGAGTCCAGCTGGTCGATGATGGCGGGACCGGAGAACTCGAAACCTACCGGCAGGGTTGTCCGATCGTAGACCGGCGTCCGGTGCCACTGCCCCTCGAAGTAGACCTCGCGGTGTGCATGCGGCTCTGCCTGGGCACCCGGCTGACGCTCGCTGCGCGGGAACTCCGGCTTGGGCGTCTTGCCCACGGCACGCAGGTGAAGCTGGTAGATCTCGACGGGAAGCGCATTCTGGCGGAAGGAGAACTGCCGCTCATGCTCCTGGTGGAACATCTCGATGGCATCCTCGAGTGACGCATCGCCACTGCCCATCGCCACCTGCAGGGAGCGCCACTGTCCCTGATAGCGCATGGAGATGCCACGCTGCAGGACCACATCGGCATCGGCGACGCCCTCGTGGCGCAGCCTGTCCACCGCCTCATCCTCCAGAGACCGGAACTGGCGCTCGAGGTCTTCCAGGTCGGCACTCTCCGCCGCCGCGGTGTACATCATCGAGAGGTCGTGCTGGATATCCACCAGCAGGCACCCCATCGCCGAGGTCACCCCGGGATTGGGGGGCACGATCACCGCCGGGATGCCCAGCTCCTTGGCCACCTCGGCACCGTGCAGGGCACCGGCACCACCGAAGGCGATCAGGGCGAAGTCACGCGGGTCCAGGCCACGGCGGATCGATACCAGCCGCACCGCATCGGCCATGTTGGCATTCGCCACCTTGATGACCGCCTGTGCCGCCTCGGCCGTGTCCAACGACAGCGGCTGGCCGACACGCTCTTCGATGACCTGGGTCGCCTTGTCCCGATTCAGCTCGAGTGCGCCGCCCGCAAGCACGGTGCCCAGACGGTTCAGCGCCAGGTTGGCATCGGTATTGGTAGGCTCCGTGCCGCCACGCTCATAGCAGGCCGGGCCCGGGTCGGCCCCGGCAGACTGCGGGCCATTGCGCAGGGCCCCGGCGATGTCGATATGCGCCAGCGAGCCCCCACCGGCACCGACGGTCAGTACCTCGATGCTCGGAAACACGATGGGATGTCCATACTCCACTCCCCACTGCTTGGTCACGCGCAGCTCACCATCATGGATCAGCGAGATATCGGTAGAGGTGCCCCCCATATCCAGCCCGACGGCATTCTGATAACCGCACTGTTCGGCGATATGCTTGGCGGCGATCGCCCCCGCGGCGATACCGGAGGCCGCCAGACGCACCGGGAAGTGCTTCGCCATGGCCGGCGTCATCGAGCCACCGCCGGAGTGCAGCAGCAGCAGGTCGTTATCGTAGCCACCCGCGCTCAACTCATCGTCGAGCTGCTTGACGTAGTCCGACACCAGCGGACCCAGCACCGTATTCGCCACCGCGGTATTGAAGCGGTCATGCTCGAATATCTCGGGCAGGATATCCGATGACGTCGAGACGCTCGCCCCGGGAATCTCCTCCTCGAGGATCTCCCGCATGCGCTTCTCGTTCTCGGCATTGGCATAGGAGTTGATGAAGCAAACCGCTACCGTGGTGGCACCACGCCGCTTGAGCTTGCGAGCCAGGATGCGGGCCTCCTCCTCATCCAGCGGGGTCACGACTTCACCGGCGTAGTCTACGCGCTCGGTCACCTCGAAACGGTCGCGACGGCGGATGTAGGGGCCACTCACATCCTCGTAGGCATCCCACAGATTGTCCTTGGTGCCGTCACGAATCTCGATCACATCGCGAAAGCCCTTGGTGGTGACCAGTGCCGCCTTGGGGAAGCGACGGGTGATCAGCGCATTGGTGGCAACGGTGGTGCCGTGGAAGAACAGATCCACGTCCGAAAGATCGATCTCGCCACGCCGCACCCCGTCGATCACGGCCTGCTTGGGGTTGCTTGGCGTAGAGGGAACCTTGGTGACGCGGAACGCCTGAGTCTCTTCATTATAAATACATACGTCGGTAAAAGTTCCGCCGGCATCGACGGCGACTCTTAACTTGGACATAATCATTCCTCTATTGTTATTGCTGCTGAATAACCTGAATTATATTTATGCTCTTATAAAGGGCGATTTCTTTTACCCCTGAAATCAGAGGCGGTATAATCAGCCCTACATTCTGCATTCCTGAACTGAGCGTGGCTTCCTGGAACTGGCACTATCATATTAAATCAAACGCCATAACCGGCATGAAAACGTAACATTTATATCAATATAGATATTATTTAAAAAATAATATCTCTTTATTGGCTATTCCACTCCAACGATTCCCGGTACCCACACACCTTAGGCAGAAAGCCATGGGAAGCGTTTGTCTCAGGGTGCACTGTTGATTGGCATGGCGTGCACTACAACCCGTGCTTCAGGGCTTACCCACGGCGCCAGGAGGAAACAAGACGTAAGGTGGTGATCTCTTGCCGCTGTAACTGCCGAATATTTCGATGGGGCTGTGTTAGCGGCCACAGCTCGCCTTCCGAAGACTCGCTGCAGGCTGCCCCAAGCACCAATCCGAAAATAGCTAGGTATATGGCTAGAAATGTACAGTCCCGGGCAGCCATGGCCATGGGGAGAAATGCGACGTGCGTTTGTGACGCCTACGGCGCCAGCCGAGGCGTTATCAACGGATGCACCAACAGACTGGCACGCGAGCGCCTTCCCAGAGGAGCAAACAACCTGCAGAACACGAGGCCGCGACGCACAAAGAGGACAAGAAGCCGAATGGTAGTCGTGGAAACCGGTTTGGTTATCGGACACCTCCCCCAGGCTTGACTGGAAAAATATTCAGCAACACTGATCGCGAATGAGACGACGCTAATTGCTTGGCGGCTACTGCTGAGCTAGCCTTGGGAGATAGATTTCACTGCATTTTACATCAAAGGCAGTGATCTTTATCATTAATATACGATCTTTTTAATATATCAACACTAAGGGCCTCCCAATGGATCTGATACGCATACTTCTCGCCATCTTCCTTCCGCCTGTTGGTGTTTTTCTTCAGGTCGGCCTTGGAATGCACTTCTGGATCAACATCATTTTGACCATTTGTGGATACATCCCCGGCATCGTACACGCCGTATGGGTGATTGCTAAAAAATAACCCTCGTATATAGGCATGTCGATTCTCGCCGTGGCACCTGCCAGGGTGGACAGGCTGCGAAACAGCAGCACAGAGACCGTCCCACCCAGTACGCGAGATGATGTGTCGAAGCAGGCGCCCCAATGGGGGGCGCCTCATGCAAGTCCGATATAACTTCAACGGGAAGCTTACTGCCTGCCTGAGGCAGGACAACGGCGAGTGCCGGTCACGCCTTTGTCACAGGAGGCGTCACCAGCAGTCTCCAGAGCTGGTGAGCCTTCACATGCAGCCGCCTGAGATCATAGAGCGCCTGATGCGAGGTGCGAAGGCGGATATCAGCGACGCTGCAGCAACACCACATCGGCGGCGGGAAACTCGACGTTCAGTTCGAGCTCGTCGGCCAGCCAGCGAAAGGTGGCCTCGCTGAAGAAACTCACATGGGTGGGGTCGAGGATATAGTGCCAGCACGTGAAGGCGGCATGGTCGGTGACCCGCTTGGTCATCAGCCCGAGCCAGCCACCGGGCCGTAACCGGTCCACCAGCCGCGCAAGCTCTTTGCCGGGTGAGAATAGATGCTCGGCCACCTCGGTGGCGGTAATGAAATCGTAGTTTCGCTCGAGCACCGACGGGTCGTGCGCATAGAAGGGGTCATAGATCGCCATGGGATACCCGGCCTCCTCGAACATCACCGATAGCGTCGGTCCGGGGCCGGCACCGAAGTCGAGCCCACGAGCTCCCGGTTCGAGCCTGGCATGCAGGGGCTCGAACAGCCGCCCCAGGAAGCGCCGATAACCGGGGTCATCCGGCGAATTCTGGTGCTGGTCGTATACTGCCCTCTCCTCCTCGGGGGCAAGCCGAAAGGCCGGTGGCACGAAGACCAGCGTGCAGCGCTCACAGCGGTGGTAGTCGCGCCGCGCATCACGGTGATAGAAGGCGGTATCTGCGGATGCGCATAGCGGGCAGGTCGGCATCATCGTATCCTCTGGGGCAACCCCCCTATTCTCCAAGGAGAGACGAATGCTGTCAGGTCTGGACCATCTGGTCATCACCGTGACCGATATTTCCCGTGCGGTCGACTTCTACTCCCGGGTGCTGGGGCTGGAGGTGCGCTACCGCGATCGCGAACGCGTCGACCTGATCCTCGGCGACATGGCGCTGCGCCTGCACTGGACAGCCACCGATATCGAGCCCCGCGCCGGCACCCCCACGCCTGGCAGCCTGGATCTCTGCCTGCGCAGCCTGCTGCCGCTGGACGAGGTGGCCCGACACCTGCAGGCACTCGACGTGGAGATCGAGCTGGGGCCGGTACAGCGTCAGGGCGCCACCGGTCAGATCGAGTCGCTCTACCTGCGCGACCCGGACGGCAACCTGCTGGAGATCAGCCGCCCACTGCGCAGCACTCCAGAAACCGACGACGCGCCCTGATCCCCCGACGGTGGCATTGCGGCCCTCGCCGGGTATCATGTCGACATCAATTTCCATAAAGAACCAGGACGTTAGCCCCGCCATGAGCGACAACCTGCAGCGTGAAAACCCGCACAGCGAGAACATCGTCATCGAGAGTCCCGAGCCGGTCGACACGACGCTCCCCATGGTCATCTATGCCCTCTATCTGGCGAGCATCATCACCGGCGGCCTGACCGCCCTGGTCGGTGTGGTCATTGCCTATGTCTATCGCGGCAAGGGCCCCGAGTGGCTCGAGCGTCACTACCGCTACCAGATCCGCACCTTCTGGATCGGCCTGCTCTACTTCTGCCTGTCTGGCGTACTGATGTTCGTGCTGATCGGCTTTGTCCTCTGGCTGGTGGCCGTGGTGTGGCTGGTGATTCGCTGCGTCAAGGGCTTCAAGGGACTCCAGGAGAAGCGCTCTCCCGACAATGTGGACACCTGGCTGGTGTAACCCATGGCCAAGGCTCCTTCTCGTACAAGCACTCTTGTCAGCACTCTCCAGGCCCGCGCTATCGAGAGACTGTGGCGAACGCTCGCTGGCCGGCGCCTGACCACGCTATGGCGGCTCACGCGCCTGGTCGGCCCGCTGGTGCATCGCTTCAGCCGCCGCGAGCGTGACGTCACCGAGGCGAACTTGGCCCACGTCTATCCTCAGAGCAGCCCCGCCGAACGGCGCCGCCTCGCCCGCGAGAGCCTGATCCACTCCTCCGCGACCATGCTTGAGATCGGCTTCGCCTGGATGGGCAAGCCAGAGTGTATCGAGACGTCTCTGCTGGCCGTTCACGGTCGTGAGCTGCTCGACGAGGCGCGTGCCGAGGGGCGCGGAGTCATCGTGCTGGCCCCTCACTTCGGCAACTGGGAGGTGCTCAACTTCTGGCTCTCCAGCCACTTCCCCTTCACCGCCATGTACGAGCCGCCCAAGCTCGGCGAGCTCGACGCCGTGACCCGGGCCGGCCGTGAGCGCATGGGGGCAAGCCTGGTGCCAACCAACCCGCGTGGCGTGGCGGCTCTGCTCAAGGCACTGAAGCGCAGCGAGGCGATCGGCATCCTTCCTGACCAGGAACCGAGCTGGGGCAGCGGCGTCTTCGCCCCCTTCTTCGATCGGCTGGCCTATACCGCCACCCTCCTCCCCAAGCTCGTCGCCCGCACCGAGGCCCGAGTGGTTACCGGTGTGGCACGCCGTATCCCCGGCCAAGGCTTCGAGATTCACTTCCTGGCGGCAGATGAGCGCGTCTACTCACCCGACGAGGTCGAGTCCGCCACCGGGGTCAATGCCTGCGTCGAAGCCGCCATCGCCCTGGATCCGGCCCAGTATCAGTGGGAGTACAAGCGCTACCGCAAGGTGATCCAGGAGCAGGAGGGGCACCCTCACCATCGCGAGTTTCGAATCTACTGAACTGGCAACCCGCCCCCGTCCTGCTAGACTGGGCATTCGCTTGACGGGGTGCCGGTGGAACCGGCTGAGATCGCCATACGACAGTCACTGTCGCCACGGCGAGGCCCGTTGAACCTGATCCGGTTAGTACCGGCGTAGGAATCAAGCGGTAGCCAGACCACCTTTCTGTCCCTACCCTCCGCCTACGCCCTACCTTACATGCCGGACTTTTATCCTGACTGGAGGCATGATGGGCTATCAATTCAGCGACCTTACGCAGGCCTGCCACGCTGACTGGCGTGCCTATATCGAGCACGACTTCGTGGCTCAGCTCGCCGCCGGCACCTTGCCGGAAGAGGCATTTCGCCACTACCTGAAGCAGGACTACCTGTTTCTGATCCATTTCGGGCGGGCCTATGCGCTGGCGACCTACAAGAGCCGCGACATCACCGAGTTGCGTCATAGCCTGGATGGCCTGAAGACCATCATCGATGTCGAGCTTGGTCTGCATATCGACTACTGCCGCGAATGGGGCATCTCGGAGGCCGATCTGGCCGGTCTGCCGGAAGCCCGGGCGACCATGGCCTATACCCGCTATGTGCTGGATACCGGCAACCGTGGCGATCTGCTCGATATGCATGTGGCCCTGGCCCCCTGCCTGGTCGGCTATGGGGTCATCTCCCAGTGGCAAGCCAAGCAGCCCTTTACCATTCGCGGTGAGGCCAATCCGTTCGAGAAGTGGCTGCAAATGTATGAAAGCGACGCCTTCCAGGCCGCGATGCGCCACGAGATCGCCTGGCTCGACGCCCGCCTGGCCGATGTCACGCCCGAGCGGTTCGAACAGCTGGCCACCATCTTCCGCGACGCCACGCGCCTGGAGATCGACTTCTGGCAGATGGGGCTGGATCAGAGCCTCTGAACGCTACCCAGAGGCTATACCTGTACTTCTCGAGACCTCTCGAGGCGATCTCCCTGCCCCTGAACGCGGCACGCCCCCGCTGCCTGCGCAGCGGGGGCGTACCATACAGCCGTTAGATCAGCGAGTATCAGAAACGGTAGCGAACACCCACGCTGGCCGCATCGAAGGTGTACTGATCCTCGTCGAGGTAGCGCATGTAGTCGGCACCCAGTGCCACATTGGGCGCCACATCGAACTCGGCACCGGCGCCGTAGGAGAAGCCGGACTCGCTATCGATATCTCCATCCACCTCGGTCATGCCGGCCAGGCCATAGAGACGAAACTCCTGGGAAACCGGCAGGATGCCCTTGGCGTAGAGCCCCACCAAGGAGTCCAGCTCGACCGGACCATCGGAGCCGCCACCCCCCAGGTGACCCTCCACGGCGAAGAAGTCGTTGAACTTCAGCCCGCCGTTGACCCGCAGACCGACGCTATCACGGCTGCTAGCCGGGCCATCCGGATTCAGTTCCCAGAACATGGCGTCACCGCCCACATAGCCCTGGGGATAGGGAGGCTGCTGGGCCTGAGCGGCAGTAGCACCGGCGGCAAGCAGCGCGGAAGTCACAGCGGCAATGGTAAGGGTCTTCATAACGCACTCCTCATTAAAGAACAGTGTTTCCTAACACCCTCAAGTGTGGCCCCTCTACGACGAAGTATCAAGGGACAAATGTGCAACGTTGCGCTACACAGATGTCGGCGAGTTGCGACATACCACCCCCCCCATGCCTGGCTATACTCATTTATCACGCAGGCATCACACAGGCAGGGCTTACTCATCGGGAAAGGACACAGGGATGCGTTACTGGTTGATCGCCAACACCCGTGCCGGAAGCGGCTCCCGCGGCGCAGACTTCTGGAAGCCGCGCCTCGAGCAGGCCGGCATCACGCCACACGAAATACGTGACCTGGCCGATGATGACTGGGAGACGGCGCTCGAGGCCGAGGACACCGTGCTGGTCGCCGGCGGCGACGGCTCCGTCAACCGGGCCGCCAGGGTATGCCTGGACCGGGGCGCCACCCTCGGCGTACTGCCATCCGGCACCGCCAATGACTTCTCGCGCAACCTCCACCTTCCGGAAGACCCCGACGCCCTGTGCAGGATGATCGCCAAGGGACGAGTGGAGCGGCTCAATGCCGGCTGGCTCGACGACCAGCTGTTCCTTAATGTGGTGCATATCGGCCTGGGCACCCTGCCAACGACCCAGGCCTCGACACGCCTCAAGCGCTGGCTGGGTCGCTTCAGCTATGCGGCCATGCTGCCCCAGCTGCGCCGCCTGGGCCTGACGCGTGGTTTCAAGGCCACCATCCACACCGATGACGAACGAATCGAGGGGCGCTGGCTATCGCTGGCCATCGCCTCGGGGAGCTTCTTCGGCGGCGGCACTCAAGTCCCCGGTGCCTCGCCCCGGAGTGGGCGACTGACCCTAATTGTCGTGCGCCCTCGCCCCTGGTGGGAGCTGCTGTGGACCTTCCTGATCACCCGCTACAAGGGAGCGACCCCCAGCGATAACGACAGCGTCGAGCAGTACGCCACTACCGCCTGTCGCATCCGGATGGAGCATGAGCATCGAGTCACGGCCGACGGCGAATTTATCGGCAAGTTCGCTGAACTGCAGTCGCACATCGACAAGGATGCCCTGCCGGTGATTACCGGCAAGTGATGGGCGCCTCCTGATTCTGCCTCTTGCTACTGCTTCGAAAGACTTAGTATCACGATGCCTGCCAGCACCATGCCGCCGCCCAGCAGCTGTCCGGACGTCAGCGTCTGGCCAAGTACCAGGTAGCCGAGCACCAGTGCCGCCACCGGTTCCATGTTCATGGCCGGGGCGTTCCGCGCCATGTCCAGGCGCGGCACGCTGATAAACAGAATGGAGAAGGCCACGCCGTAGAACAGTGCCAGCGCGGCCAGGCCCCAGGCTCCCGCAGCGCTTTGGGGAAGGTCCATGCCGCCCGGCACCATGCCGGCGGCGCCTGCCGCCAGCATGGTGACCAGTACCGTGAGCATGGTCAGCAGGCTGCGCAGGGTACTCCCCACGGCGGCCAGACGATGCTCGGTGATCCAGATGGCCACGGCGAACACCAGCGCGGCGGTCAACCCAAGGCCGACGCCAAGCAGCCAGTCGGGCCCCATGGCCGCCGGGTCGGCGAACCAGGTCGGCACGTCCAGCACCACGACCAGGCCGGCGAGAATCACCCCCATGACCAGCGCCGCACGCAGCGTCGGTCGCGGCCCACCCAGCGCCCAGTTGAGCAGCGCCAGCTGGATCGGCGCGGTATTCATCAGCAGCAGCGCCACCACCACCGGAATCCGAGCCACCGCCGAATAGAGCGAGAGACTCTGCACCACGATCAACAGTCCCACCAACAGTTGCCAACCAGCGGTACCCGCCGGCAGGCGCAGCGACTTGCGCTGCAGCATCACCAGGCTACCCAACACCACCACGGCCACACAGGAGCGCACCAGTATCGCCAGCAGCAGTCCGGTACCCTCATCGAAGGCGACCCGGGCGGCGACATGGTTGGTGGCAAACAGCGTGGCCACACTGCACAGCAGCATGATGGCCAGCGGACGAGGCAGTGCGGCGGCTTTCGACATGGGGCTTCCTTGCGTGAGCGGTATTGCGAGCGTAAACGGGATGGCAATCGATGCTTCGAACCGAAGCATGACGCGCATCAAGTGACGGGTACGACTGAAATTGAAGCCCCATGGTAGCCTAACGTCTTGTTCTTTCCACGAGGCTCATCGATGCGTGACCCGATCCTGGTGATCAACTGCGGCTCCTCCTCCATCAAGTATGCTGTAGTCTCCGACGCCCCCAGCCAGCCACGCCAGTCGGGCCTGGCCGAACGCCTGGGCGACGGCGACGCACGCCTCAAGGGCATGGATGCCGACGGCCACGAGTTCTCCCGGCCACTACACGGCGCCGACCATACCGAAGCCATGGCGGCGATTCTCGACGCATTGAGCGGTCCGGCACCGGCCGCGGTGGGTCACCGCATCGTGCATGGTGGCGAGCGGTTCACCGCCGCCACCCGCATCGACCCCGCCGTGCTGCGCGCCATCGAGAGCACCGGCGCCCTGGCACCACTGCACAACCCCGCCAACCTGGTGGGGGTACGCGCCACTCTCGAGCTGTTTCCCGAGTTGCCCCAGGTCGCGGTCTTCGATACGGCCTTTCATCAGAGCCTGCCGCCACGCGCTTACCGCTATGCCCTGCCCCAGCATCTCTACGCCCGCCACGGGATTCGTCGCTACGGCTTCCACGGCAGCAGCCATGCCTATGTCAGCGAGCGCGTCGATCATCTTTCCAGCCGCCCCCATGGCGGCTGGCTGACCGCCCACCTGGGCAACGGCTGCTCGACCTGCGCGGTATGGCAGGGCCGGAGCGTGGATACCAGCATGGGGCTGACGCCGCTGGAGGGCCTGGTGATGGGTACCCGTAGCGGCGATGTCGACCCCGGCCTGCATGCCCACCTGAGCCGACAGCTTGGCTGGTCGCTGGAGCGCATCGACACCCTGCTCAACCGGGAGAGTGGCCTGCTGGGCCTCTCCGGGCTCTCCAACGACATGCGTCGCCTGGAACAGGCCGCCGCCGAGCACCATCGCGGCGCCGAGCTCGCCATCGAGGTGTTCTGCTATCGCATCGCCAAGTCCCTGGCCGCCCTCTCCTGCGCCCTGCCCCGGCTCGACGGCATCGTCTTCACCGGCGGCATCGGCGAGAACGCCAGTGCGGTACGCGCTCGAGTGGTGGAGGCCCTGCCCCACTTCGGGCTGCGCCTCTCGGCAGCCGCCAACGCCGCCACCGTGGGCGGCCAGGAGGGGCGCATCGATGCCGATGACAGCGGCCCCGAGCTGTGGGTGATACCCACCGATGAAGAGGGCCAGATCGCCTTCGAGACCCATCAACTCCTCAGCGAGGCCTCCGCATGAGCACCAGCGCGACACGCCCCGAACCCCGCACCCTGCTGCTGGTCCCCACCGGCGCCAATGTCGGCCTGACCTCCGCCTGCCTGGGACTGATACGCGCGCTGGACACCCTGGGTCTCAGGGCCGGTTTCATGCGCCCTTTTCGTCAGGATGACATCAACGGGCCCGGCTCGGATCGCTCCACGGCACTGGCCCGAACCACGCTGGGGCTCACGCCTCCCGAGCCGCTCCCCCAGTCACGCCTGGAGCGGCTGCTACGCGACGACCGCATTGCCGAGCTGATGGAAGAAGCCGTCGCCCGGCACACCCGCGTCGCCTGCGGCGATGAGGATACCTGTCCGGATCTGGTCGTTGTCGAGGGACTGGTCGCCGGCCCCCAAAGCAGCTATGCCGGTCAGCTCAATGCCGAATTGGCTCGCGCTCTGGACGCCCGGGTGATTCTGGTGGCCGATGGCGACCTCGACAATCCGCGCCAGCTGGCGGAGCAGCTCGACATCCATGCCCAGCCCTTCGATGGCACGCGCTCCGCGCGCACCTTGGGGTGCATCCTGATGCGCGTGCGCCCGCTGCCCGACGCTGCCGGCAATCCCTCGTTGGCCGCCCCGGAGCTGGCCACGCACGGCAACGGGGCGCTTGCCGAGACCCTGCGCCAGCACCTGCCGGCACTGGATGGCGAACAGTTCCGGCTGATCGGTGCCGTGCCCTGGCATGATGCCCTCTCCGCCCCACGCATCATCGATGTGGCCCGCGCGCTGGACGCCCGCTTCCTGCATGAAGGCGATGCCGCCACGCGCCGGGTGATGGGCACCAGCCTGTGTGCGCGCAGCGCCTACCGCGCACTGCACGTCTTCAAGCCTGGCCGGCTGGTCGTCTCCCCCGGCGACCGGGACGATATTCTGCTGGCCGCTGCCCTCTCCACCATGAACGGCGTACCTCTGGCCGGCGTGCTGCTCACCCACGGCGAACAGCCCGGCGAGTCGATGGTAGAGATCTGCCGCCCCGCGCTGCGCACCGGCCTGCCGGTGCTGTCGGTCGATTCGGACAGCTTCGAGACCGCCAAGAGCCTCGACCGCATGGCCAACGACATTCCCATCGATGATGCCGAGCGCGCCGAGCAGGTGACCCGCTTCGTCGCCAGCCATCTGGATCTGCACTGGCTCAAGGCCACCCTGAGCCGAGGTTACCCCCGCCGACTCTCCCCCGCCGCCTTCCGCCATCAGCTGGTACAGCTTGCCCAGCAGGCCGAACGGCGTATCGTGCTGCCCGAGGGCAGCGAGCCACGCACCGTGGAGGCGGCGGTAATCTGCCAGCAACGCGGCATCGCGCGGTGCGTGCTGCTCGGCAGACGCGAGGAGATCGAGGAGGTAGCCCGTCAGCGCGGTATCGAACTGCCCGAGGGGCTCGAGATCATCGACCCCGATACCATCCGGTCGCGCTATGTGGCCCCCATGGTGGCGCGGCGTGCCGGCAAGCTGAATGAACTCACCGCCGAGGCCCAGCTGCAGGACAACGTGGTACTCGGCACCATGCTGCTGGCCGAGGACGAGGTCGATGGCCTGGTCTCCGGCGCGGTGCACACCACCGCCAATACCGTGCGCCCCGCCTTCCAGCTGATCAAGACCTCGCCGGACTACCGCCAGGTATCATCCATCTTCTTCATGCTGCTGCCCGAGCAGGTGGTGGTCTACGGCGACTGCGCGGTGAACCCCGACCCAAGCGCCGAGACACTCGCCGAGATCGCCATCCAGAGCGCCCACTCGGCGGCGGCCTTCGGCATCGAGCCACGGGTGGCGATGATCAGCTACTCCACCGGCGAATCCGGCTCCGGTGCCGACGTCGAGAAGGTTCGTCAGGCCACGCGCCTGGCCAGGGAGCGTGCCCCCGAGCTCTGCATCGACGGACCGCTGCAGTACGACGCCGCCGCCATCGAAAGCGTGGGCCGCCAAAAGGCACCCGACTCCCCGGTAGCCGGTCGCGCCACGGTGTTCGTGTTTCCCGACCTCAACACCGGCAACACCACCTACAAGGCGGTGCAGCGCAGCGCCCATGTGGTCAGTGTCGGCCCCATGCTGCAGGGCCTCAACAAGCCGGTGAATGACCTGTCGCGTGGCGCGCTGGTCGACGATATCGTCTACACCATCGCCCTCACCGCCATCCAGGCGAACCAGCCTGGCTAAGAGTGCCATTGCCCTTTAGGAGCCGTTGCCACGGCTGGCCCCGAACGGGCAATGGGAATATGCTTGAGACACCAATTGCCTTCACACTGGAAGGCCAGAACAACCATGGAGAGAGAGATGCCCGGCTTGCTTCCCGATGTCGACCCCGATGGCCTGCTGGAGTACTCGGTGGTCTACACCGACCGCTCGCTGAATCACATGTCGGCGCGCTTCCAGGAGGTGATGCGCGATATCTCCGCGCACCTCAAGAAGGTCTACAACGCCCATAGCTCGGTGATCGTGCCCGGCAGCGGCACCTTCGGCATGGAGGCCGTTGCCCGTCAGTTCACCAAGAATCGGCGTGCCCTGGTTCTGCGCAACGGCTGGTTCAGCTACCGCTGGAGCCAGATTCTCGAGATGGGCCAGATCACCGGCGACGTCAATGTGCGCAAGGCGCGCCGACTGGACGACGACGATGCCACGTCACCGTTCGCTCCGGCGCCGCTCCAGGACGTGATCGACGCCATTCGCGACGCCCAGCCCGATATCGTCTACGCCCCGCATGTCGAGACGGCCTCTGGCATCATGCTGCCGGACGATTACATTCGCCAGGTGGCCGACGCCATCCACGAGGAGGGTGGCCTGTTGGTGCTCGACTGCATCGCCTCCGGCGCCATGTGGGTGGACATGCAGGACCTCGGTGTCGATGTGCTGATCAGCGCCCCGCAGAAAGGCTGGAGCGCCTCGCCCTGCTGCGCAATGGTGATGCTGTCGCGACTGGCTCGCGAGACCATCGAGGAGACCACCAGCACCAGCTTCGCCTGTGATCTGAAGAAGTGGCTCACGATCATGGAGGCTTACGAGAACGGCGGGCATGCCTATCACGCCACCCTGCCCACCGACGGGCTGGTCAAGCTGAGAGACGTCATGCTCGAGATCGATCAGTACGGCCTCGACAAGCTGCGTGACGAGCAGCAGGCACTGGGCAGCGGCGTGCGTGAACTGCTTGCCGACTACGGCTTCAAGAGCGTGGCCGCCCCCGGCTATGAGGCGCCCGGCGTGGTGGTCAGCTACACCGATGACCCCGGCATGGTGGGACGCTTCGCCGAGGAGGGCCTACAGATCGCCGGAGGCGTACCGCTGATGTGCGACGAGGGTGAGAATTTCCAGACCTTCCGCATCGGCCTGTTCGGGATGGAGAAGCTACACCACCATCAGCGCGCCATCGACAACCTGCGCCAGGCCTTGGAGAAGATCGCGAAGGCGAATCAGCCCACGCCCGACGAGGCGTAGCCTCGGCTCTCGAAGGTTCGAGAGTTCAAGAGCTCGAGCCGGTGTATAGAAGAAGCGGGCGGCCCTGGGGCCGCCCGCTTCGTGTTTGACGTTGGCGTCGACAAAGTCACACCGCATCGACTCAAGCGCCGCCAAAGCCACGGGGCACATAGCCCAGGTTGTTCTTTACCTCCTTGACGCCGGCAGCATTCTCGGCCGCGACCTGAACCGCCATGCGCTCCTTGTCGTTCTCCACCAGGCCCCACAGCTCCACCTGCCCCTGGCTGACGATCACGTTGATGCGATCCACCAGCACGCCGGTGTTCTGATCGATCTCCTTGCGAATAGCCTCACGAATCTCGCGATCATCGGCGCTGGTCGCGGCAGTCTCCGGACCGACCACGGCGAATCCCTGGAGCAGGTTGGCACGGCTGACGATACCCACCAGCTTGCCATTGCTGACGACCGGCACCCGCTTGATGTGATGCTTTTCCAGCAGCCGCGAGATCTGCGCAAGCGGCATATCCTCGCCGATGGTCAGCGGGTCGGGAGTCATGATCTCGTGAGCACGGCGACCATGAGACTTGACGTACTCGCCGGGGTCATTGACCGCAAACAGTCGCAACCACCACGACTTGCGCTTGTCATCTTCGACCCGCCGGATCAGATCGCCCTCACTGACGATACCCAGCACCTCATCGCTGTCGCTCACCACCGGCACGGCACTGATGCCGTGCTCGAGCAGCAGGCTGGCGATCTCTCGCACCTCGCTGTCACGGCCTACGGTGATGACGTTACGGGTCATGATATCGGCGGCTTGCATCGACGTTCTCCAACGGGTTCAGGGGCTTGTAGAATCAACCATAGCAACGTGCCGGGCCTTTTGCCTTGATCTTGAGCAGGATCCCTTAACGCCTCTTCTCACGCCGAAGGTGACGTTACTCCTCCCGAGGCTCCACCAGAGGCGACGTTTCGGGTTCGGCGTCGCTGATCAGCAGGTCGATGTCGTCTAGAGCCCCGAAGCGGGCCGGGCGGATCACCCCCAGCTTGGTGGCATCGACCACCAGGATGCGCTCACCGGCCGCAGCGATGGCGGCACGCTTGGGGGCTACCTCATGAAAGTGGAAACAGCTCAGACCATGGCGCGGATGTACCCCCGCCGCCGAGAGAAAGGCCCGGTTGATGCCCAGGCGACCAACGGCCGCATCCACCCCAACGCTCTCGAAGGATTGCGAGGCCGGGTGATAAAGCCCACCCAGCAACACCAGGCGAAGCCCCGGATAGCGAGCCACGGCGCTGGCCACGTTGAGGGCATAAGTCACCACGGTGAGCTCTCGATACTCGGCAAGCTCAGCCACCAACGGCGCCAGGGTGGTGCCGCAATCGATGAACAGGGTGTCCCCCTCCTCGATCCGTGCGGCCGCTTTACGGCACAGTGCGCGCTTGGCGGCGGCCTGGCGGTCCTGTTGATCGTTGAGATCGTAGACCGGGGCGTAGCGCGGGTCGGCGGCACGCACCAGGTAGCCCCCCATCAGCATCAATTCGCCATCACTCGCGGCCAGGTCACGACGAACGGTCATCTGCGAAACACCACACAGGGTCGCCGCCTCCGCCAGGCGCAGGCTACCCCGCTCCGCCAGCACCTCGGCCAGCCGCGCCACCCGCCGTGCGCTACGTTCATTGATGCGTTGCGCCATGCTTCGAGCCCTCGCGGCAACATGAAAATGTTAGAAAAATAACACTAGCTGTTATACTTTTCACGTGAGCCACGTCCCCCGGGGACAAAACCGCAACACCAACCACCGAGACCCCTTCATGATCCGTCATCACCCCTTCTCGGCCGGGACACCGACCTACGGTTCGATGTCGTCCCCGTCTAGGCCACCCGCCCAGGCCAACGACAAGCTCGGCACGCCGGGGCAGTATCAGAACGCCATGATCTATACCCTCAAGTTCAATCTGCCGTAGACCCGAACTCACGCCTAAAGGGGACACCCATGACCCTCATCATGAGCCTTGTCGGAATGGTGACGCTGATCGCCATCGCCCTGCTCTTCTCCTACGATCGCCGTGCCGTTCGTCTGCGCACAGTAGTCGGCGCCTTCGCCATCCAGCTCGGCATCGGTGCCTTCGTGCTCTACGTGCCCTTCGGCAAGACGGTGCTCAAGACGCTTTCCGACGCCGTCAACCAGGTGCTGTTCTATGCCAACGACGGCATCGGCTTCGTCTTCGGCGGCCTGGCCGATGTCGATAGCATTGGCTTCGTCTTCGCCATCAAGGTGCTGCCGGTCATCATCTTCTTCTCCTCGCTGATCGCCGTGCTCTACTACCTCGGGATCATGCAGTGGATCATCCGCATCCTCGGCGGTGCCCTGCAGAAGGCACTGGGTACCTCGCGCACCGAGTCCCTCTCGGCCACCGCCAACATCTTCGTCGGCCAGACCGAGGCCCCACTGGTAGTGCGTCCCTTCATCGCCCGCATGACGCCCTCGCAGCTGTTCGCGGTCATGTGCGGTGGCCTGGCCTCGGTGGCAGGTTCGGTGCTGGCCGGTTATGCCGCCATGGGGGTGCCCATGGAGTATCTGATCGCCGCTTCCTTCATGGCCGCGCCGGGCGGGCTGCTGTTCGCCAAGCTGATCATGCCCGAAACACGCACCCCCGAAGACAGCATCTCCAAGATCGAGGAGGAGCAGGAGGAGGACGAGGACAGGCCCAGCAACGTGCTCGACGCGGCGGCCTCCGGCGCCTCTTCGGGCCTAAAGCTGGCCGCCAACGTCGGCGCCATGCTGCTGGCCTTTATCGGCCTGATCGCCCTGATCAACGGCATCCTCGGTGGCATCGGCGGCTGGTTCGACTTCGAGGCGCTGAGCCTGGAGTGGATCCTGGGCTGGCTGTTCTCACCTCTCGCCTTCCTGCTCGGCATCCCCTGGGAGGAGGCCACGCTGGCCGGCTCCTTTATCGGCCAGAAGATCGTGGTCAACGAGTTCGTGGCCTACATCAATCTGAGCCCCTATCTCAGCGGCGAACAGGTGGTGGCCGCCACAGGCCAGGTCATGAGCGCCCACACCATGGCGATCCTCTCCTTCGCCCTGTGCGGCTTCGCCAATCTGTCATCGATCGCCATTCTGCTCGGCGGGCTGGGCGGCATCGCCCCGAGTCGCCGCCACGAGATCGCCCGTTTCGGCCTGAAGGCGGTGCTGGCCGGTACACTGTCCAATCTGATGTCAGCCTCCATCGCCGGCTTCTTCATGGCCCTGTCGGCGCTGGGCTGACATCTGCTCTTCATCGCGCCCGGGCCGTCCCGGGCGCCTAAATCTTCACGACCTATGGACGCGACCATGACCCACGATCTCAAGCGCACCGCACGCCAGGCCCTGGCGCTGATGGACCTGACCAGCCTCAACGACGACGACACCGATGCTCGCATCGAGTCGTTGTGCCGCCGCGCCCGCACCACCGCCGGCACCCCCGCGGCGGTCTGCGTCTACCCCGCCTTCGTCACCACTGCCAAGCGTACTCTCAAGGCGCTGGACCTGGCGGACAGGATCCGGGTGGCCACGGTGACCAACTTCCCCCATGGCGGCGACGACATCATGGCCGCCGCCCGCGAGACCCGCGAGGCGGTCGCCGCCGGTGCCGATGAGGTGGATGTGGTGTTTCCCTACCGCGCCCTGCTGGCCGGCGATGAAGAAACCGGCCGCGAGCTGGTCGCCTGCTGCCACCAGGCCGCCGGGGACGCGACCCTCAAGGTGATCCTGGAGACCGGCGAGCTCAAGCAGCCGGCGCTGATTCGTCGCGCCGCCGAGCTGGCCATCGAGGGCGGCGCCGACTTCCTCAAGACCTCCACCGGCAAGGTGGAGATCAACGCCACCCTCGAGGCCGCCGAGATCCTGCTGGAGACCATCAAGGCCAGCGCCCCCTCGCTGCAGCGCAGCGTGGGCTTCAAGGCCGCCGGTGGTGTGCGCAGCGTCGAGGATGCCCAGGCCTACCTGCAGCTGGCCGAGCGGGTGATGGGCGCCAACTGGATCACCCCGGCGCACTTCCGCTTCGGTGCCTCGGGCCTGCTCGACGACCTGCTGCACACGCTGGACCTGGCGGTGGCGCCGGCCAAGGGTCAGGAGCGGTACTGAGATGACCTCGCCGCTACCCCAGGAGTTGATCCGCGCCAAGCGTGACGGCCATGTCCTGGACACCGCTGCGATCGGTGAGCTGGTCAACGGCGTCGCCGACGGCCGGCTCTCCGATGCCCAGGTCGGTGCGCTGGCCATGGCGATCTACCTCAACGGCATGAACGAGGCCGAGACGGTGGCGCTGACCACCGCCATCCGCGACTCCGGCCTCACCCTGGCCTGGGACGACCTGCCCGGCCCGGTGCTCGACAAGCACTCCACCGGTGGCGTGGGCGATCTGGTCTCGCTGGTCCTGGGGCCATGGGTCGCCGCCTGTGGGGGGCACGTACCGATGATTTCCGGCCGCGGCCTGGGCCACACCGGCGGCACCCTGGACAAGCTCGAGGCGATCCCGGGCTACGATGTCACCCCGGACACCGCCACCTTCCGCCGGCTGGTGCGTGAGGTCGGCGTGGCCATCGTCGGTCAGAGCGGCGAGCTGGCCCCGGCGGACAAACGCCTCTACGCCATCCGTGACGTCACCGCCACGGTGGAGTCGTTGCCGCTGATCGTTTCCTCGATCCTCGGCAAGAAGCTCGCCTGCGGGCTCGACGCCCTGGTGATGGACGTCAAGAGCGGCAGCGGCGCCTTTATGCCCACCCATGCCGCCTCCCTGGAACTGGCCGCCTCGATCGCCAATGTCGCGACCCGCGCCGGCACGCCGACCACCGCACTGGTCACCGACATGAGCCAGCCGCTGGCCCCCTGCGCCGGCAATGCCCTGGAAGTGCACGAAGCGATCCGTGCGCTGACCGGCGAGCGGCACGACAGCCGCCTGATGACGGTGACGCGTCGCCTGGCCCGTGAATTGCTGATCGCCGGTCGCCTGGCCGACACCCCGGCCGCCGCCGAGGCCCGCCTCGAAGCCGCGCTGGCCTCGGGCGAGGCCGCCGACCGCTTCGCCCGCATGGTGGCAGGCCTGGGCGGCCCTGGTGACCTGCTCGACCACCCCGAACGACACCTGCCCCGAGCGCCGGTCACCCTGGCGGTGCCGGCCGAGCGCGCCGGCGTCGTCCAGCGCCTGGATACCCGGGCCCTGGGGCTTTCGGTGGTCGAGCTGGGCGGCGGACGCCGCACCCCCGGCGCCGCCATCGACCCGGCAGTCGGCCTGAGCGAGGTGGCCGCCATCGGCGAGGCGGTCGACGCCGAGCGTCCACTGGCGCTTGTCCACGCCGCCAGCCATGACGCCGCCGAGCGCGCCGCGGCCCGGGTGCGTGCGGCCATTGCCGTGGATGACGCCGCCGCCACGGCCCCGCCGCCGATCCATCAACGACTCCCGGGAGAGACCCCATGACTCACGTCAAATATCGCCGCGCCATCGTGCTAGTCCTCGACTCCTTCGGCATCGGCGCCGGCCCCGATGCGGAGCAGTTTGGCGATGCAGGCGCCGACACCCTGGGCCATATCGCCGCCGCCTGTGCCCGCGGCGAGTGCGAGCCTACCCAGGGCGCCACGGCGGGCCCGGAGGCGGCGCGAAGCGGACCGCTGTCGCTGCCGAACCTGGCGAGCCTGGGGCTATTCCACGCCCATCATGCCGCCACCGGCGCCTGGGCCGACGGGGTGACGCCGCCCAGCGACGTGATCGGCGCCTGGGGGCATGCCGCCGAGATCTCTTCGGGCAAGGACACTCCCTCCGGCCACTGGGAGCTTGCCGGCGTGCCGGTACGCTTCGACTGGGGCTATTTCCTCGAACGCGACAACAGCTTTCCCGAGGCGCTGCTGGAGGCGCTGGTCCGCGACGCCAACCTGCCCGGCGTGCTGGGCGACTGCCACGCCTCGGGCACCGACATCATCGCCCGCCTGGGCGCGGAGCATCTGACGAGCGGCAAGCCGATCGTCTATACCTCGGCCGATTCGGTATTTCAGATCGCCGCCCACGAAGAGACGTTCGGCCTCGAGCGACTCTACGACCTGTGCGAGACGGCCCGGCGCCTGCTCGAGCCCTACAACATCGGCCGGGTCATCGCCCGCCCCTTCACGGGCGACGCAGCGACCGGCTTTGCGCGCACCGGCAATCGGCGTGACTACAGCATCGAGCCGCCATCCCCCACGGTGCTGCAGACGCTTCACGACGCCGGCGGGGAGGTGATCGCCATCGGCAAGATCGCCGATATCTACGCCCACTGCGGCATCTCGCGCACCCTCAAGGCCAGCGGCCATGAGGCCCTGATGGACGCCACCCTGGCGGCCCTCGATGACTCGGGCGACGAGCCGGTCGGCACCCTGGTGATGACCAATTTCGTCGACTTCGACACCCTCTACGGTCACCGCCGCGACGTCGCCGGCTACGCCGCGGCACTGGAGGCCTTCGACGCCCGGTTGCCCGAGCTGCTGGCCAGGCTCAAGCAGGACGACCTGCTGATCCTCACCGCCGACCATGGCTGCGACCCGACCTGGCGCGGCACCGAGCATACGCGCGAGCAGGTGCCGGTGCTGGCCCTGGGCGGCGGCCTGGTACCCGGCCCCCTGGGGGCCCGTGACAGTTTCGCCGACATCGGCCAGAGCCTGGCCACCTGGCTCGGCTTGCCGGCCATGGATGACGGCACCAGTTTCCTTCCTTCCTGTTCTTCAGGCTCCAACGCTCAAGGAGAGTGCTGATGGCAACCCCGCATATCGACGCCGCCCCGGGCGACTTCGCCGACATCGTGCTGATGCCCGGCGACCCGCTGCGCGCCCAGTACATCGCCGAGACCTACCTGACCGACGTCAGGCAGGTCAACCGCGTGCGCAACATGGCCGGCTACACCGGCACGCATCGCGGCCGCAGGGTCTCGGTCATGGGCCACGGCATGGGCATTCCATCGGTGTCGATCTACGCCAAGGAGCTGATCACCGAGTACGGCGTGACGCGACTGATCCGGGTCGGCTCCTGTGGCGCGGTGCGCGATGATGTGGCGCTGCGCGATGTGGTGATTGGCCTGGGGGCCTCTACCGACTCGGGCGTCAACCGTGCGCGCTTCGCCGGCATGGACTTCGCCGCCACCGCCGATTTCGCCCTGAGCCGAGCCCTGGTCGATGCCGCCGACAAGCTGGGCGTGTCCACCCGCGTCGGCAATCTGTTCTCGGCCGATCTCTTCTACGATCCGCGCCCTGACACCGCCGAGCTGCTGCGTCGCTACGGGGTCGTCGGCGTGGAGATGGAGGCCGCCGGCCTCTATGGGGTGGCCGCCGAATTCGGTGCCCGCGCGGCCACCATCTGCACGGTCTCGGACCATATCCTCAAGGGCGACTCGCTGGACAGCAG
The DNA here is from genome assembly GCF_947501415.1 of uncultured Halomonas sp. Classification (GTDB taxonomy): domain Bacteria; phylum Pseudomonadota; class Gammaproteobacteria; order Pseudomonadales; family Halomonadaceae; genus Halomonas. Next base: position 383,470 of record NZ_CANMVL010000002.1, read on the forward strand.
CGCCCGCGAGCGCAGCTTCGACGACATGATGCGGGTGGCGCTGGATGCCGTGCTGCTCGACGACCACCAAGACAGTAGCGAGGCCGACGCATGAACACGCTGGATCCAGGCCTGATCGAGACGCTGGTAGCGGTACGCAACCGCGCCTACGCTCCCTACTCGCGGCATCCGGTGGGTGCCGTGGTGGTCAGCGAAAGCGGTAGCCGCTACGCCGGGGCCAACGTCGAGGTGGCTCACTACAAGGGGCTGTGCGCCGAGGCCTCCGCCATCGCCGCCATGGCCAGCGCCGGCGAGCGGCGCCTGCACGAGGTCTACGTGATGGGCCCCGGTCAGCAGCTGTGCACGCCCTGTGGTGACTGTCGCCAGCGCATCCGCGAGTTCGCCGACGAGAACACCCGTATCCGTGTGGTGGACGCCGAGGGCAACCTGCTCAAGCAATACACCATGGCCGAACTGCTGCCCGATGCCTTCGGGCCCGAGAACCTGGGAAGTTGAGAGCCTGAACACCTGAGCGTCGAGGCGCGGCACCACCAGAGGCAGCCGCCCCTTGCCTCAACCGGCGTCGGCCCCCTCCTCATGCCCCGGCCCCTCGGCGTGGACCCGCTCCACATCGACGATGCGCGAGCGGCTCATGACGATCTTCCAGCGCTGCAGGGTGGCGGGGCCACTGCCCTGGGTTTCGCGAATCACCAGGTTGAGGAGGTGGCGCTTTTCCACCTCCTCACGCACGACCTGGTCCCCCTCCCCCAGCCGGTAGACACGGCGACTGCTCTTGTCCATCAGCCGGGCGATCGGTGACAGATCGAGTGTCAGGCTCTCGCGGGTGTGGTCGTAGCCGCTCAGGAAGCGGGTCGGCGACATCCGCGAGCTGGAGCGATAGTGCAGCACCACCTCCTCGCGCTGTGCCACGCTGCGCTTGCGCACACGCTTGATCTCATCGTCGAGACGGTTGAAACGCTTGTAGTCGAACCACTCCAGCTGGCGCCCCACCACCTGGTCGCGGGTCGGATCCAGGTATTGGCGACGCCACTTGGGTCGCCCACGACGCAGCAGCCGCCACAGGGTATTGCGCAGGTCATCCTTGAACACCTCACGCAGGGCGTAGATGCCGGCCATGGCCAGCACGAAGAGCGCAGTGAGGTCGGCCAGCACGGTGCGAATCTCGAGCAGCCCGAGGGAGACGAATACCATCACCACCGCGGTGGCCATCGCCTTTACCGCCTTCTGCTCGGCACCGCCAAGCTCCTGGTTCTTCTGCTTGAGTGTCACCGGGTGCTCGATCAGCCGACGCAGCAGACGCATCTTGTTGGACATCCGCGTCGGATCGCGGGTCACCCGGGCGGAGTTGTACTCTCGCTCGCGGCGGTAGGCATCCTCGGCTCGACTGATCTCCGCCAGCCGTGCGCGTATCGGGCGAAAGCGTGACCCCCGGGGCAGGCCGGCAAGCAGTGCCAGCAGGCGCTGCTCGGTAAACCAGGAGAGGTAGTTGTCGATGGTGGCGAAATAGCGGTGCAGGCTTTCGTCACTGGGTTCCTGACGCCGCAAGCGGCTGAGAATACTGACCGCCAGATCGACATGCTCGGCCAGCCTGTGCTCCAGCTCCGACATCTGCTCACTTTCCGACGCCTTCTGCGGCTGAGAACGCGGCTCGGAGGCGCGTCTATCGACGCCCCTGGTCTGGGCGTCCCCCTCTTCCTCCCTTTCCCTCTCGGCCTTTTCCACCTTCTCGTCCTTCCTGGCGCGCCGCACATCATCGATCAGCGGCTGAATCGCGCTCTCCATGGCCACCACATACTGATAGGCATAGAGGCTCAGGCTGAGGCGATAGTGCTCGGCATCGAGCTTGCCGCGCTCGGCCAGACGACTGAGTACCAGCGGTAGACGGTAGCGGTCGCTGAAGTAGGTGCGCTTCACATAGATGGAGCCGTGATAGAAGTCCTCTTCGGGAACCACCTGACCGGTCAGGCCCAGCTCCCCCGGCACGAACAGAAAGAGATCGAGCCGGTGCGAGGTCTCCTCCTGCAGTACGCGGGAAACCTTGAGATGGAGACTGTCCTGACGTTCGACCTGAATCATGGGCGACTCACTCTAGGCTGGGCAACTAGCCCGGATCGGGCGAGCCGCCACTGCTGCTCGTCTGGTGGTGGGGGTCGGCGACACCGGCACGCCCCGGGGCGCGGCCGGACGCATCGCGCTCACTGGCCTGGTCGTCGCCGTACTCGCTGGCGCCATCCAGGCGGCCACCACCTTGCCCCTCCATGCTGACGCTGAGCCGTGGCACGCCGAGGTCGACACCCTGGGCTTCCATGCGCTGCTTGAGCAGCAGGTTGAAGGCGCGGGAGACGTCCCACTGCATTTCGGGAGCGGTACGGAAGCGCATCCGCAGGATCGGGCAACCATCCTCGAAGGCGTGGATCCCCTGCATCTCCAGCGGCGACCAGATGTAGTGACGCATCATCGGGTCCTGACGCAGCGTCTGGGCGGTCTCCTGCATCAGGGTGATGGCATCGTCGATCGGCATCTCGTAGGGGATGCGAATCTTCATCAGCGCGATACCGAACTGCCGCGACATGTTATGGATCGACTCGATACGGCTGAAGGTGATGATATGCACGATGCCGTCGAGATCGCGCAGGCGCACGGTGCGCAGCGTCAGCCCCTCCACCGTGCCCATATGACCGTTGATCCTGACGAAGTCATCCACGGCCAGGGAGTCCTCGATCAGGATGAAGATGCCGGTGATCAGATCCTGCACCAGCGTCTGGGCGCCGAAACCGAGCGCCAGACCGATCACACCGGCACCGGCCAGCAGGGGCGTGACGTTGACCCCCAGATTGGCCAGCCCGACGATGGCGGCGATGATCACGATGGTGGTGAAGATGACGTTGCGGATCATCGGCGTAATGGTCTGGGCGCGGGCCTGATTGACGCGCCGCCCACGGGAGCGCACCGAACTGGTCAGAGCACGCTGGATGGCGGTATCGGCGAAGATCCACGCCAGCCAGGCCAGCAGCAGGGTCAGGGCGATGGCCATCAGCGCCTGACCGATACGGGCACTGGCGACCCCCTCGCTACCAACGCCCAGCAGCGAGCCACCCCACACCTGCAGGAACAGCTCGGCGAAGGCGACCCAGGCCGCAACATGGCCCAGTACATAACCGAAGCGTTCGAGACGCACGCGATACTGGCTGACGCGACGCCGGCGCTGACGCCGCTTGCGACGTTCGCCATGGCGGCGCACCAGGCCGGTGACCACCAGCGCCAGCACCAGCAGTGCCGCCGAGATGATGGAGCGCGCCAGGGCAGTGCCCACGTCGCCCCCGGTCACGAAGATCGCGACCAGCGAGCCGCCCACCAGCAGCAGTGCGGGCACGTGCCACAGGCTGCCCAGCACCTGCACGATACTGGCACTGGCACCGGGCTCGCGGCGCTCACGCCAGGGCCGATTGCGGATGATATGTTCGATGGGCCGCTTGAACATGAAGATGAACCGCACGCTGAGCAGCGCCGCCAGCATATTGGCCAGCACCGAGAGCAGGCCGGCCAGCTCGGCACCGAGCAGCAGGGTGAGGCGCCCGGAGTTGAAGGCATCTCCCAGCGCCACCAGGGCACCGATCACGAACAGCGGGCGCAGGCCATGGTTCTGCACCAGTTGCACCGCCACGAAGCGATGTCCGCGAGTGAATTCCGATATAAAGGTTTCCACCACCACCGACAGGGTGCGACCACACAACGCGACATAGGCCACCACCAGTGCCAGCACGCGTCCGCTACTGGGCGGCACCAGCTGGCCAACCCCCAACACCAGCACGAAGGCCAGGCCCCAGGGCAGCATGCGGCGCAGGAAGTGCACACTGAGCAGCCAGGCACGCGGCTCTCGGGGCAGATCCAGGGGCCAGCCACGACGCCTGGCCAGCAGGCGCCCGAGGGCGATCAGGATCACCAGCAGTCCGCCCCAGATCATCAGCAGCACCATGGCTTCGATCGCGAAGCGAATCAGGTCGGCGTTACCGGTCTCGGCCACCAGGGCGCTCAGGTCATGCCAGCCCTGGTTGAGCTGCGCCTTCCAGTGTGCCACCGGTGACGCTTCCCCCTCGGCCTGCTGTCCAAGATCGCTGATGGTCTCCGCCAGGGCCCCGAGCAGGCCCTCCCGCGGGGCGATGCCACGCTCCTCGACCGCCTCGCCATGGACGCTCTGCAGGTCCTGCAGGCTCTCCAGCAGCTGGCCCCGCCGCTCGGCATCCTCGAGGGTGGCGATGATACGCTGCAGCGACTCCTGGAAGGCCTCAGGGTCATGCTGCTGCTGATCCTCCGCGGAGGTCACCAGGCCCGGCAGATTGACCGATTGCGCCTGAGCGGACGCCACGGGCAGCAGCCAGGCGGCAAGAATCAGCAGGAGTCCAAGCAGTAACGCCCAGGTGGTTGCGTATCGGCCGGGGCAGCGGTATGGGTACATCACACCTCCATGTCGATGGGTAAGCGAGGCGCCGTAGGCGGAGGTCAGTATGATACGCTCCCAGACGCTCCCATGTGACGCACAGGATGCCGCCATGACGCCACTACCGCCACCCGAACCCACGACTCACGAGGGCGAAACCCGCCGCGTGGGTGTCGAGATCGAGTTTGCGGGCCTGCCACCTCAGGATACCGCCGCCGTGGTTTGCACGCTGTTCGGCGGCGAGGTCAAGGCGCTCAGCCCCCACCGCCTCAAGGTGGAGGAGACTCGCTGGGGCACCTTCACCATCGAGCTCGACACCCAGTATGCCCATCCCGATGCGGAAGTGCTGGATGCCATGCCGAGTGGCGACAGCGAATGGGAGCGCCACCGCCACCAGATGAGGGTCGACCTGCATAGCCGTGCCCGGGAGCTGATCGGGGATGTGGTCACCGGCCTGGTGCCCACCGAGATCGTCTGTCCGCCGATTCCCTGGCATGAACTCGAACAGCTCGATGCGCTGTTCGCGGCGCTGCGTGAACATGGCGCCAAGGGAACCGACGACAGCCTGCTCTACGGCTTCGGACTGCACCTAAACCCCGAGGTCCCCAGTCTCGAAGTCGACAGCCTGCTCGACCACCTGCGCGCCTATCTGCTCACCGCCGAGTGGCTGCGTGAGCAGATCGATGTCGATATCACCCGCGAGGTCCTGCCCCACGCCAACCCCTTTCCCAAGGCCTATGCCCTCAAGATACTGGCGGCGGACTACAACCCGGATCTTGACACCCTGATCCGCGACTATCTGGCCGACAACCCGACCCGTAACCGCGAGCTCGACATGACCCCGCTGTTCGCCCACCTGCGGCCCGACTACCCCCACGAGCTGTTTCGCAACAAGCTGGTCAAGGCGCGACCCACCTTCCACTATCGGCTGCCCGACGCGCGACTCTCACAGCCCGACTGGGGCTCGGCGGTCGAGTGGAACCGCTGGCTGGAGGTGGAGAAGCTGGCCGCCGACACCGATACGCTCAGGCGCCGCGCCGCCGGCTATGTGGCCAAGCACACCCGCTCGCCGCTCACTCGGCTGTGGCTGAACCTGCGCCGCTGGGTGAAGGCCTCATGAGCAAGCGTCCACTGATCGGCATCACCACCTCGGATCGCAAGAGCCATACCGCCTGGCTCTTCGACTGGTTTGCGGTATGGCGCCACGGCGGCCGTCCTCTTCGACTATCGCCTTCAAGGCCCTGGCCGGAATACCTCGACGGCCTGATCATCGGCGGCGGTGACGACATCCAGGCCCACCTCTATGACGCCGAGGTACAGATCGACGTGCGTGTCGACCCGCAGCGCGACGAGCTGGAGCTGGAGCTGCTCGAGACCTTTATCCCCCGGGGCACGCCGGTGCTCGGCATCTGCCGTGGCGCCCAGCTGATCAACGTTTACCTGGGCGGCACCCTGGACCCGGATATCTACACCACTCACGAGGGGCTCAAGCGGCGCCGCACCGTGCTGCCACGCAAGACCGTGGATATCGTGGGGGACAGCCAGCTGCATCGCGTCCTGGGGGTCAGCTGGTGTCGCATCAACAGCCTGCACCATCAGGCCGTCAGGCAGGCCGGGCGCGGCATCGAGATCGTCGCCCGGGATCGCGATGGCCTGGTGCAGGGCATCGAGTCTCGCGATCACGACTTCCTGATCGGCGTGCAGTGGCATCCCGAGTGGCTGATCTTCAACCGCCCCCAGCAGCGTCTGATCCGCGCCCTGGCGAAGGCGGCAATGCGCAGCCGCCGTGAGGCAGAGTCCCCCGCCTGAGGCAGCGGCGACTTGGTGGCCACAATAACAACGTCGGGACCGCCATTCGGCTGCCCCGGCGTGATAGGTACCGCCCCAAGCGGTAACCATGTTTCGCAGAAGGTTCCGGAGAGGCGCTCCGTCACTCTTTCAGTGTCGCCTCGAGGGTGATCCTGGCGGTCAGCAGCTTGGAGATCGGGCAGTTTTCCTTGGCACCGTTGGCCGCCTCCTCGAAGGCCGCCTGATCGGCACCCGGCACGCGGCCCACGGTGGTCAGGTGGACATCGGTAACCGTCAGGCTGTCCGGGTCCAGGGTCACCTTGGCCTGGGTGTCGATGCTGTCGGCGGTATAGCCCGCCTCACCCAGCACCAGCGACAGCGCCATGGAGAAGCAGCCCGCATGGGCGGCCCCGATCAACTCCTCGGGATTGGTGCCCTCGGCGCCCTCGAAGCGGCGGCGAAAGTCATAGGGCGTCTCCTTGAGTGCGCCGCTACCGGTGGAGAGCGAGCCGCCTCCCTCCTTCAGGCTACCCTTCCACTGTGCACTTGCGGTGTTCTCGATGCTCATGACGTCTCCTTATACTTGGCTCATGTGAGTCGGTCGATCATCCTTCACCATAGACTATGGGGATATGAGCTCCATACGGCAAGATGCTCTGACTGCACGCCGCTTGGTACTCACATCATCTCTGCGCTGGAAATCTACGAGCCTTACTGATCACCAAGTGCACTGGCTCAGTCACAGGAGTGCGTGGTAGTTTTATGTGATGCTCATATAATAACTGCCACATAACAATCACAAGGAAAATTTAATGCTTCGACTCTCCTCTACTCTCTCGGCAATCCTGGCCTCGCTGTTGCTGGCCTCTTCTGTTCACGCCGAAGACCCGTTGAGGCTCGCCGTGGATATTCCCTTCGAGCCCTTCGAGTATCGTCTTCCCGACGGCACCCTGACCGGTTTCGAAGTGGAGCTGGGCGAAGAGGTATGCCAACGCATCGAACGCGAGTGCGAGTGGGTAGAACAGGGGTGGGATGGCATCATCCCCGGCCTGCTGGCCCGCAAGTACGACGCCATCATGTCATCGATGGCAATCACCGAAGAGCGTCGCAACAAGGTGCTATTCTCAGAGCCCTACTACAGCAATCCAAGCGTCTGGGTTACTCAGGCCGGCCAGGAGATCGATATCGAGGATCGAGATTCGCTAAAGGGGCTTTCGGTCGGGGTGCAGCGAGGTACTATCCGCGACAACTACATCACCGATACCTACGGCGATATCGTCGACGTCCGCCGCTATGCCACCGGTGAGGATCTGGCCCTGGACGTCCGGACAGGGCGTCTCGACACAGCCTTTATGTACTATCCACTAGCACTGTCGGCACTCGATGTCGATGCCGAAGGCAGCAACATCGTTACCAGTTCACCGCTGATCCGCGAGCCCAAGAGCTATTTTGGGCACGGCGTGGCGGTTGCCTTTCATCCTCGCGATGAAGCTTTGGCGGAACAGTTCAATGAGGCACTCCGCCAGATCAAGCAGGACGGCACCTACGATGAGCTGATGCGCAAATACGTCGACTACGATATCAAGATCTAGATGTCTTCGATCTGCCCCCGCAGCCTGGCGAGGGTCGTGCTGAGCCCAGCATGGCCCTCCTCGCGTAGCGCCGCCATATTGCGCTCGGGTATCGCCTCGGGCTCGGGGTGGTGAGCCAGTGCCTTCTCCACCCCTGCCTCGCGCAGCAGGTGCAGCATCGGCAGGGGTGAGCGGTTGGTGAAGTTGGCGGGATCCTCCGGCTCGGCATCCGCGAAACAGTAGTCCGGATGAAAGCTGGCCAGCTGATAGACCCCTTCATAGCCCTGGTCCACCAGCAGCGCCTCGGCTATCTCGAGAAAATTCAGATAGTCATCGAAGGCCGCTAGCCCAGGCGTCAGCACCAGCAGGGTCGTCTCGATGTCAGGCGTCTCGTCGAGACGCTCACATTCGGCCACCAGCGCCAGCAGGGCAGGCTTCCAGTCGCTGGCATCCTGTACCACATAGCGGATGGTGTCGCGGGCCACCTCTCGGCCGGCAAAGGGGCAGATATTGCGGGCGACCACGAAGGTCTCCACCCACTGGCGGGTCACGGCAAGGGGATCAACGGCTGGGGTCATGGTCGGCTCGCTGGGGAAGTGAGCCGGCAGTATAGCGCAGCGGCGCCTCGCCTCGATGTCTGCCTTAGGCCTCTCGATCGCCTCCCCTGTTCATGGCGTCTGGTCACCCTCTCCCCCGCGACGCGAGGCCAGACGATCCGCCAGCCGGGTCGGCTCCGGCAGCTTGGTACGCCGCAGACATGCCGTTACCCACTCGAGGGCCGTGGGCAGCGAGACCCGGTGGCCTGTGGAGACGAAGATCGGCTTCACCCTGGGCCGCGAGCGTAGCACCGCCGCGATCACCTCATCGTCAGGACCGTCGACCAGAGGCGTCCACTCTCCCCGTTCGGCGCCCGGCTCGGCGTGACGACCGCACAGCCGCGACTTGGCCACGCCGATGGTGGGCAGGTCGAGCCACAGCCCCAGGTGACTGGCCACCCCGAGCCGCCGGGGATGCGCGATGCCCTGGCCGTCCACCATCACCAGATCCGGTCGTACGCTCAACCGCTCGAATGCCGCCAACGCCGCCGGCACCTCACGAAACGACAGCAGCCCCGGGATATAGGGCATCCGCGTCGGCTCTCGATGGACCACCCGCTCAACCACCGAGAACTCACCGCCGGCCTCCGGCGGCCAGGCCAGCACTACCACGGCGGCTCGGGTGATCTCACCGCCCTGCTCGAAGCCGATATCGACACCGGCGAGATGGCGCACCTCGGTCAGGCGATCCTCCCGCTCGACTCGTCTGGCCAGGCGCTTCTGCAGGGCGATGGCGTCCTTCGGCGACAGATTCCAGTCATGGTGTGGCGTCGTCGTCATCAGTACTCCTGAACAGCCGCTATGAGTCACGTAGACTAACGCCTTCGGGACGCTGGATGGAAAGGGAGACACCATGAAGTTGATCCACACCGCCGACTGGCACCTGGGCCAGAGCTTTCATGGCCAGGAACGCCACACCGAACACCGCGCCTTCCTGAGCTGGCTGCTCGACACCCTGGAGGAGCGTCAGGCCGACGCCCTGCTGGTGGCCGGCGATATCTTCGATGTGGTCAATCCCTCGCTGCGTGCCCAGGAGCTATTGTTCCACTTTATCGTTTCCGCTCATGAGCGGCTGCCGACGCTGGATATCGTCCTGATCGCCGGCAACCACGACAGCGGCAACCGCATCGAGCTACCCGCCCCGCTGATGCGCCGTCTGCGCACCCACGCCCTGGGCCGGGTCAGCTGGCTGGACGACGGCACCCTCGACGCCGAACGCCTGCTGGTGCCGCTCACCGGCGCCTCGGGCGAGACGCGTGCCTGGTGCCTCGCCCTGCCCTTCCTGCGCCCCGCCGAGGTGACCGGCGCGGCGCTGGCGAGCGACGACGGCCCCGACGATACCCCCAACGACTATGTGGCTGGCATCACCCGGGTGCACCGACAGCTGATCGATGCCGCCGGAAAGTGCCGCGAGCCTGGCCAGGCTCTGGTCGCCATGAGCCACGCCCACCTGCACGGTGCCGCGGTGTCCGAGGCCAGTGAGCGCCCCATCGTGATCGGCGGCGAGGAGTCGATCTCCGCCGCCCTGTTCCCGGACTCTATTGCCTACGTTGCCCTGGGCCACCTGCACCGCGCCCAGCAGGTCGGCGAGGCACGCATCCGCTACAGCGGCAGCCCCCTGCCGCTGGACTTCAGCGAGGTGGCCTATCCCCACCAGGTGGTGGAGGTGACCCTGGCGGGCGAGGCCCTGGATGAGATCCAGACGATTCCCGTGCCCCGCCCGGTGGCCATGCACCGCGTCGGACCCGCGCCGCTGGAGCAGGTGCTGGCCGAGCTCGAGGCCCTGGAAGATGACCATGCACAACCCGACGTTCAGGGGCGAGAGCGGCCGAGAGACCTGTGGCCCTGGCTGGAGGTGCGCGTGGAGCTCGACTCACCGACCCCCGATCTACGTGCCCGCGTGGAGGCCGCCCTCGAGGGCAAGGCGCTGCGCCTGCTGCGCCTCGAGCGCCGCCTGCCCCGGATCGAAGACGACGATCAGAGGACCCGAGTCGACCTGGAGACCCTGGGCCCGCGCAAGCTCTTCGAGCGCACCTGGGAGAAACGCTGGGGTCAGCCGCCGGAGGAGGACGTGCTCGCCGACTTCGACCGCCTGCGCCAGGACGTGCTCGACGCCGATGCCACCTCGGACGACAACACCTTGGCTGAACCGTCACCAGCCGAGGAGGCGCGCCCATGAGAATCCTCGCCCTGCGCCTGGAGAACCTGGCCTCCCTGCCCGGCCCACTCGAGCTCGACTTCACCACGCCACCCCTCAGCGAGGCCGGCCTGTTCGCCATCACCGGCCCCACCGGAGCCGGCAAGAGCACCCTGCTCGACGCCCTGTGCCTGGCGCTCTACGGCGGTACACCGCGGCTGCGCCAGGCGCCGGCCCGGGACAGCCAGGTCGACGACACCCCAGATTCCACGCTGACCACCAGTGACCCGCGCACCCTGCTGCGCCGGGGCACCGCCTCGGGCTTCGCCGAGGTCGACTTCCTGGGCCGCGACGGGCGCCGCTACCGCGCCCGCTGGGCGGTGCGTCGCGCCAGGGAGAAGGTCACCGGCAAGCTGCAGAAAGCCGAGCAGTCGTTACGCGATCTCGAGGACGATCGCCTGCTCACGACCCAGAAGCGTGAATTCGATCGTCTGCTGCCGGAGCGCCTGGGACTCACCTTCGAGCAGTTCACCCGCGCCGTGTTGCTCGCCCAGAGCGAGTTCGCCGCCTTCCTGCAGGCCGACGACAACGCCCGCAGCGACCTGCTGGAACGCCTGACCGGCACGCGTGAATACTCCGAGATCTCGATGGCCGCCTACCACCGCGCCAGCCAGGCAAGAAAGGGAGTGGAGGCGCTGGAAACGCGACTCGCCGAGGACCTGCCCGCCACGCCGGAGACCCGCGCCGAGCTGGAGCACGCCGCACTGGTCAGTCGCCAGGCCCTGAACGACCTGCAGACGCAGGCGGAGTCACTCAAGGGCGAGCAGCGATGGCTCCATGAGGACGCCCGGCTGCACGAAGGCTATCGGGACGGCCATGCCGAGCAGCAGGCCGCCGAACATGCGTGGCAGGCCCTCGCCGAGCAGCGTGCCGACCGTGACTGGCGTCGGCTGATCGCCCCGCGGCGTCACGCCCTCGTCCGTCATGCCGAGCTGCCCGGCGAGATCGCCGAACTGCAATCGACCTACACCAGGACCATCACCGCTCGCGAGACCGCCGACGCCGAGCAGCAGTCTGCCGGCACGGCGCTCGAACGGGCCGAGCAGGCCATGAACGAGGCTCGTGAGAGCTACCGCCGCGCCGAGCCCGAGCTGCGCCAGGCCCGCGAACAGGCCCAGAGCCTGGCGACTCTGGATCAGCGCCTCGAGGAGCTGGAAGCGGCACGCGACAAGCAGCAACGACTCGCCGACCACATCACGGAGCAGCACCGCCACGCCCAGGCCACCCAGCATGAGCGTCAGCGCCAGCGCGACGAGTGGCAGGCACGGCTGCACGAGCTGATGGGCACTCACACCGACCTCGACGCCGCCCGCCAGGACTGCCAGCAGGCCCATGATCGGGCGGCCCAGCGTCACCTCGCCCTGGAGGCGCTAGGCAGCCGTTGGCAGGAGCTCGCTCGCGCCCGGCAGGCCCACCAGAGGCTCGCCACCCAGCTAGGCCAGGAACGCGACCGCCGCGACAAGCTGCTGGCCGAGGGCCAGGCCGCCCGTGAGCATCTCGACCGTACCCAGGCGCACTTCACCACCGTCTCCGCACTGGTCGAACGCAGCCGCGCGGTGCGCAGCGAGAGCGTGGTACGCCTGCGCGAGGCCCTCGAGGAGGACTCCCCCTGCCCGGTCTGCGGCGGTCTCGACCACCCCTGGCGGCACCAGCCGCCGGCAACCCCCGAGACGGCCCAGCTCGCCGCCCAGCAGCAGGAGGAGACCCGCCAGCTGGAGGAGGCGCGCAGCGCCCTGGATACCGCCCAGCAGCAGCGCGATGAGCTGGTCGGCGACTATCGCGCACTGGAACGCTCCCTCAAGCAGCTAGATCACGACCTCAAGGCCGCTAAACAGTGGTGCGACGACACCCTCCAGGCACTGACCCAGCATTCGCTTTACGGGGAGCTTGAAGGCATCGACGAACCCGACCGCGACGCCTGGCTGCAGGCCCAGCGCCGGCAGAGCGAAGAGCAGCGTCAGCGGCAGCGCCAGTCGCTGGAGGCCCTGAACCGGGCCAGCGCCGAACTGGCCCCGCTGGAGAAGGCCCTCCAAGACGGGCAGCTCGCACTGGCCCGCCTGGAGACTGAAACAACCAGCGCCACCAAGCGGCTGGCCGAACTCGCCGCCCAGCTGCCTCCGCTGCGCCAACAGCGCGACACGCTCGCGCGGGCCCTTGCCGAGCGACTCGGCGAACACGCCTCGCCCGACGCCTGGCAGCAGCGGCTCGACGCGCATCAGGAGAGCGCCCGCCAGGCCTATGACGGCGCCCTGGCTCGGCTGCATCAGACCCAGCGTGAGCAGCAGCGCCTTGCCCAGCAGACAGAACACGAAGCCAGACAGCTGGAGCAGCAAAAGCAAGAGCAACAGCGCCTGACCCAGGAGCTCGACGCCTGGCGCCAGGCTAACCCAGGGCTGAGTGATGCCACCCTGGCACGGCTGCTGGCCCAGGGCGACGACGCGGCTCGCGAGGAGGAGCGGAGAATCGAGGCGGCCGATGCCCGGCGCCAGCGCGCCACCGCCACGCTGGTGGAGCGCCGCACCGCCCTGCTGAATCATCGCCGCGGCCAGGAGTTGGTCGAGGACGAGAGCCTTGAAGGCAACGACCAGGCGTTGCTGAACGAGGCCGTGACCGCCGAGCTGCAGCGGCGCCAGGAGGCACTGGAACAGACCCAGACCGAGCTCGCGCCCAGGCTGGAGGCGGCCCAGAAGGCACGGGACGAGGCCGCCTTCGCACTCAACGATGACGATCGCCGGCGCGAGCGCCAGCAGGCCGGGCAGAGCGAACTGGAGGCCGCCCGCACCGAGTTCCGTCGCTGGGGACGTATCAGCGAGCTGATCGGCTCAGCCGACGGCAAGGTATTCCGGCGCATCGCCCAGGCCTACAACCTGGAGCAGCTTCTCGAGCACGCCAACGCCCATCTGGCGGGCTTGAGCCGCCGCTATCGACTGATTCGCGGCGGCAGCGAGCTGGGACTGCTGGTGGTGGATCTGGACATGGCCGACGAGCGCCGCTCGGTGCACTCGCTCTCCGGCGGCGAGACCTTCCTGGTCTCGCTGGCCCTCGCCCTGGGGCTCGCCTCCATGGCCTCCGGAGAGCTCACCATCAAATCGCTGTTCATCGACGAGGGCTTCGGCAGCCTCGATCCGCAATCCTTGGCGCTCGCCATGGAGGCGCTCGACGGCCTGCAGGCCCTGGGCCGCCGGGTCGGCGTCATCTCCCATGTGCAGGAGATGCATGAGCGCATCCCGGTGCAGATCCAGGTGGCGCCTCAGGGCAACGGCACCAGCCGGGCGAAATTGGTCAGTCAGTAAGGTTAGAGAAACGGCTCGCTGAGGTGGACAAACTCATCGTCAGCGAGCCGATTTACACACTATCAAGTGTTGAGCACGACGCCCCCGTTAAGGTGAAGAGTTTGTCCGGTCATATAGGATGACTCTTCGCTGGCTAGATAGACGTAGGCCGGGCCTATCTCGCTGGGCTGTCCGGCACGATCCATAGGTACCTGGCCGCCGAAGCCTGCGACTTTTTCGGCATCGAAACTGGCAGGTATCAGCGGCGTCCAAACTGGCCCGGGCGCTACCGCATTGACGCGGATGCCCTGATCGACCAGCGAGACCGCCAAAGAGCGCACCAGCCCTTGTATCGCGCCCTTGGTGGCAGAGTAGTCGATCAGGGTATCGTTGCCCTTGAAGGCGTTGATGGAAGAGGTGGCGATGATACTGTCACCATGCTGCATATGGGGCAGAGCAGCCTTGGTCAGGAAAAAGTGGCTGAAGATGTTAGTCTGAAATGTGCGCAAAAGCTGATCATCTGGTATCTGGGTGACATCGTCCCAGTCATGCTGCTCAGCGGCATTGTTGATAAGGATATTGACCTTGCCGAACGTCGCGAGAGTCTGGTCAATCGCTTCCCGACAGAACGTCGCCTCGCCCACGTCCCCCTGGAGCAGCAGGCAGCGCCGCCCCTCGGCCTCGACCAGCTTTTGGGTCGTTTCAGCATCTCGGGTTTCGTCCAGGTAGACAAGCACGCAGTCAGCGCCTTCGCGGGCAAAATGCAGCGCAATCGCACGGCCAATACCGCTGTCGCCACCGGTAATCACGGCCACTTTGTCGTTGAGTTTGGCGCTTCCCCGGTAACTCTCACGAATATACTCGGGCTCCGGATGCATTTTGTGCTCCGCGCCAGGCTGATGTGTTTGCTGCTGCGGGGGTTGTTTACGTTCTGTCATGAGTAAGCCCTCCGTCTTTACACCTTTGACACTCGCTCCTCTCGCCGGAAGAAGACGGCAGTTAAGGGGCCGCGCTGTCGACTACACCGCCCTGTTTGCAACTAAGATCGCTTGTTGGCGTCTACGGGCTTGAGGGGATCCCAGTCCTTGCGCGCAGCAAGAAATTCCGGGCGCGGCTTGTTGCCGCAATAAGGGTCGTGAAGAGTATTTTCCACGCTGTTGTAGACGAAGAAAAGATTACTCCTCGGCCAGCAGGACATGTTGATATTGGAGCCATGGAGCGTATTGCACTCAAACATCACAAGCGAACCTGAGTCGCCCTTGGGCGCTTCGATGCCGTTCTTCATCATCATGGACTTCAGGCTCGCGGCATCCGGCACACCGATTTCCTGACTCTTAAGCGATTCCTTGTAGTTGTCCTCGGGAGTGCGTCCAACACAGGGAATGAAGTACTTATGGGAGCCGGGGATCAGCATCAGCGGGCCGTTGAATTCGCCGTTGTCGGTCAGAATGATCGAGCAGCTCAGGGAGCGCATGCGCGGCATGCCATCTTCGCTGTGCCACGTCTCGAAGTCAGAGTGCCAGTTAAAGCCCTTGCCTTTAAAACCCGGCTTGTAATTGATGCGCGACTGGTGGATATATACATCGCTGCCGAGGATTTGCTGGACCATGGCCAAAAGCCGCGGGTCCCGTGTCAGGCGGCTAAAGCGATCGGAGATTGAATGAATGCCGAAGATGGAGCGAATTTCCTGTTTTCCCGGCTCCAGAACGGCACCCTCCGAGAGCTTCAAGTCCTCGTCGTCCTCGTATTCACGCAGCTCCTGGATAAAGGCCTGCATCTCTTCCCTATCGAAGAAATTTTCGAACGAGAGGAAGCCCTTTACTTCGAATTCATCCAGCTCCTTTTGGCTCAGCGGTCCATCCACGCGCTGTTCGTCATCGCTGTGAACGACTGGATCAATGCGCTCGAACATGTCCAGCTTGCGTTCCAACCGGGTCGGAAAAAGATCCTGCGTATCGCGCATAGCTCCTCCTCCTAGGTTATTCGGGGAGTAAAGCTAGTGCACAACCTGGGGCCTCATCAACCTTTTGCTGCCACCCTGTTGAATATTGCATACTTTACTTCAGGGATAGCAACACTCCTTGAACTGCAGAGGAAAAAGCAACATGCCGGCAAAATCAAAGGCTCAGCAAATGGCGGCTGGTGCAGCGCTGGCAGCCCGGCGCGGCGAGCAGAAAGTCAGCGATCTCGACGGAGCAGCAAGATCGATGTACGACTCGATGAGCGAGGAGGAGCTGGAAAAGATGGCCTCCACCCAGCGCCGAGGCAAGCCGCAGCACAACGAACAGTCGGACTGATCAGTCCCTGCAGGCGCCACGGCTCCGGTGAAGGCGTCTATTCGGAGCTCTCCGCTTGTTTTCTTGGAGATGGCTTCCTCACGCTCTGAGGGATAAACACGTTGATCACCTCTCAACCTGTTTAGATGACAACTAGGGTGACAGATAGGCCCCTGCTCCAGCGCCCCGCCATGTTGATACGGCAGCATGGCAGACCCAGCGGTCTCAATGACCAGGCGCAACGTAGGCTCTGAAGTGGTCCCCATCCTTCGGACCACCTGACAGGTCAGCTAAGCTCGGATCGGGACATCATCGGCGTCAGGCCGCC
>NZ_CANMVL010000003.1 GCF_947501415.1 uncultured Halomonas sp.
TTACCCCGGTGCGGACTCTCACCGCACTGTGTGTACGCCTTCTCGGGCGCACTGGGAGGCCGGCTCTGCCGGGCGAATGGAGGCCGAAGGCCTCCCGGTAAAGGCACAATACTGGGCAACATTACCAAGGCGCCTGTCGGCGCCATCGCCCGGGAAACCCGGCCTCCCACAGGGTGCCCCCCTCCCCGGTAAACCCGGCCTCCCACAGGGTGGTGCCCCCCAGTGGGTAGCGGAGCAACCCTCCTGCCTACTGGTTTCACGTCAGTCTGGGATGAACCAATAAATAGAGCGGGGAGCCTCCAAGGAGGCTCCCCGCCATCGTACGGCTACCGGTACTACGGAGCGGTTACTGCTGCTTGAGGATCATCAGCATCCGCTTGAGCGGCTCGGCGGCCCCCCACAGCAGCTGGTCACCGACACTGAAGGCGGAAAGGTACTCACCGCCCATGGCCAGCTTGCGCAGACGCCCCACCGGTACGGTCAGGGTACCGGTGGCAGCGGCCGGCGTCAGATCACGAATGGTCGCCTCCTTCTCGTTGGGCACCAACTTGACCCACTCATTATGCTTGGCAAGACGGTCCTCGATCTCGTCGAGGGGCACATCCTTCTTCAGCTTGATGGTGAAGGCCTGGCTGTGGGAACGCATCGCGCCGATACGCACACAGAGACCATCGATGGGAATGGGGTTGTCCTGAAGACCGAGGATCTTGTTGGTCTCAACGGAGCCCTTCCACTCCTCGCGGCTCTGGCCGTTGTCGAGCTTGCTGTCGATCCACGGCAGCAGACTGCCCGCCAGCGGCGCGCCGAAGTTGTCGGTCGGGAACTCGCCGGAGCGCATGGCCGCGGT
The DNA here is from genome assembly GCF_947501415.1 of uncultured Halomonas sp. Classification (GTDB taxonomy): domain Bacteria; phylum Pseudomonadota; class Gammaproteobacteria; order Pseudomonadales; family Halomonadaceae; genus Halomonas. The sequence continues at coordinate 848 of NZ_CANMVL010000003.1, forward strand.
GACCTTGCGATCGATATCGAGGATGGCACTGGCCGGGTCGGCCAGTTCGCCGGACACGCTGTCACGCAGACCGCCCATCTGGTTGAGCAGTTCACGCATATGCTTGGCACCTGAGCCGGACGCCGCCTGATAGGTCATGGAGGTCATCCACTCGATCAGGTCGGCCTCGAACAGCCCGCCGAGGCCCATCAGCATCAGGCTGACGGTGCAGTTGCCGCCGACGAAGGTCTTGGCACCCCTGGCCAGCTGCGCATCGATGACGCCACGGTTGACCGGGTCGAGCACGACGGTGGCCTCGTCCTCCATGCGCAGGGTACTGGCGGCATCGATCCAGTAGCCCTTCCAGCCACCCTGACGAAGATCGGCATAGACCTTCTTGGTGTAATCGCCGCCCTGACAGGTGACGACCACATCCAGCGCCGTGAGCGCGTCGAGGTCGAAGGCATCCTTGAGCGGCGGAACGTCCACGCCTACGTCGGGACCGGCCTGGCCGGCCTGGGAGGTGGTGAAGAAGACCGGCTCGATGCCCTGGAAGTCACCATCCTCGACCATGCGCTGCATGAGTACCGAGCCCACCATGCCGCGCCAACCAACGAAACCGACTTTCAACATGTGAAGTCCTCCAGAAATCGAATGTGCTGCGTATTATACAGAAAGCGGGCCCACCTCGCAGGCGGGCCCGGTCATCTCAAGCTCGAGGCTGCTCCGGCGACAGGTTTTCGAGGGGGCGCTGTAAATACATCCTTGTACGCTACCTCGGCCATCCCTGGTCCTCGGACCCCCTCTACAACCTATCCCCGGCGCCTCTCGCAACGCCATCAGCCAGAGGCATCTCAGAGCGCCTCGAAGGCGGCCAGTACCGCATCCCCCATCTCGCTGGTGGAGACGGTACGGGTGCCCTCGGAGGCGATATCGGCGGTTCTCAGGCCATCGTCGAGCACCTTGCCCACGGCCTCTTCGATCTGCGCGGCCAGGGCCGGCGCGTCCAGGGAGTAGCGCAGCATCATGGCCACCGAGAGGATGGTCGCAAGAGGATTGGCCACGTTCTGGCCGGCGATGTCCGGGGCGCTGCCATGACAGGGTTCGTACATGCCCTGGCCGGTTTCGTTGAGCGAGGCCGAGGGCAGCATGCCGATGGAACCGGTCAGCATGGCAGCGGCGTCGGAGAGGATATCGCCGAACATGTTGCCGGTGACCACCACATCGAACTGCTTGGGGGCACGCACCAGCTGCATGGCGGCATTGTCGACGTACATATGGGAGAGCTCGACATCCGGGTACTCCGGCGCCAGCCGCTCCATCACCTCACGCCACAGGATGGTCACCTCGAGCACATTGGCCTTGTCCACGGAGCAGAGTTTCTTGTTGCGCTTCTGTGCCATCTCGAAGGCGACCCGACCGATACGCTCGATCTCGCTCTCGCTATAGACGTAGGTGTTGAAGCCGACCCGCTGGCCGTCACGCTCCTCGATGCCCCGCGGCTGGCCGAAGTAGATACCGCCGGTCAGCTCGCGCACGATCATGATATCGAGCCCGGCGACCAGCTCACGCTTGAGACTCGAGGCCTCGGCCAGCTGCGGATAGGTGATGGCCGGGCGCAGGTTGCCGAACAGACCCAGCTGCTTGCGCACGCCGAGCAGACCCTTCTCGGGGCGCTTGGCGAGATCCTCTATCTTGTCCCACTTGGGACCACCGACCGCACCGAGCAAAATGCCGCGGGCGGCCTTGGCCTTCTCGAGGGTCTCGGCGGGCAGCGGCTCGCCGTGGGCATCATAGGCGGCGCCGCCCAGCAGCCCCTCCTCGACCTCGACATCGAGGCCGCGGGCCTGACAGGCAGCCAGAATACGGCTGGCCTGGGCGGTGATCTCGGGGCCGATGCCATCGCCCGGCAGTACCAGAATCTTCTGCGTCATCTTTGCTTCCTTGTGAGATTACCGCCGACACCGCAGCGGGGCGCCGGGGGCAGGCCGTAGAGGAGGTCCTACGCCAAGGATGGCGTCGGTAGCGTACAGGGAGGTATTCACAGCGCCTCCTCGTAGGCCTGCCGCCGGATCAGCCCCGCGGTCCGGCGGCAAGTGCTTGAAAATGTGAAACCTCGGCGGCGGCGCGGATCAGCCCCGCTTCCCGCCGGCAGGTGCAAGAAGTATCAGGCCTCGGCGCCGTCACGGAACAGCCACGGGCGAGCTTCACGATGCTTCGCCTCGAAGGCGCGAATGGTATCTTCATCCTTCAACGTGATGCCGATATCGTCGAGCCCCTCGAGCAGGCAGTGCTTGCGGAAGGCATCCACCTCGAACTCGATGACCTCGCCGGAGGGCGTGGTGATGCGCTGGTTCTCCAGGTCCACGTTTAGGGCATAACCTTCATTGGACTCGACCTCCTGGAACAGGCGCTCCACCGTCTCCTCGGGCAAGGTCACCAGCAGCAGGCCGTTCTTGAAGGCGTTGTTGTAGAAGATATCGGCGAAGCTCGGCGCGATCACCACCCGAAAGCCGAAGTCCTCCAGCGCCCAGGGGGCGTGTTCGCGAGAGCTGCCACAGCCGAAGTTGCGGCGCGCCAGCAGCACGCTGGCCCCCTGATAGCGCGGCTGATTGAGCACGAAGTCGGGGTTCAGCGGACGCTCGGAGCAGTCCTGGCCGGGATACCCCTCGTCGAGGTAGCGCAGCTCGTCGAACAGATTGACACCGAAGCCGGTGCGCTTGATCGACTTCAGAAACTGCTTGGGAATGATCAGGTCGGTGTCGACGTTGGCCCGATCAAGGGGCGCGACGATGCCGGTGGTGCGTTCAAACTTGTTCATGATTCAGGCCTCCTGCGCCTGGGCGTCGTCGTTGGCGGCGCCATCGTTGCCAAAGCCGCGTACATCCACGAAGTGACCCGCGATGGCCGCAGCGGCGGCCATCGCCGGGCTGACCAGATGGGTGCGACCCCCGTAGCCCTGACGCCCCTCGAAGTTGCGGTTGGAGGTGGAGGCACAGTGCTCCCCCGCGCCGAGTTTGTCGGCATTCATGGCCAGGCACATGGAGCAGCCCGGCTCGCGCCACTCGAAGCCCGCCTCGATAAAGATCTGGTCAAGGCCCTCGGCCTCGGCCTGACGCTTCACCAGGCCAGAGCCCGGCACCACCATGGCCAGCTTGATGGAGTCGGCCACCTTCTTGCCGCGGGCCACCTGGGCCGCCTCACGCAGATCCTCGATGCGCGAGTTGGTGCAGGAGCCGATAAACACCTTGTCGAGGCGGATATCGGTGATCTTCTGGCGCGGCTCAAGCCCCATATATTCCAGGGCACGGGTGTAGCCATTGCGCACGCTGTCGTCGCTCTGGGCGGCCGGGTCGGGCACCTCGCCGGAGACGCCGGTGACCATCTCGGGGCTGGTGCCCCAGCTCACCTGAGGCTCGATCTCGGCGGCATCCAAGGTCACCACCTTGTCGAACTCGGCATTCGCGTCCGAGACCAGCCCGCGCCAGTCGGCCACCGCGGCCTCCCACTGCTCGCCCTTGGGGGCGTAGTGACGGTCACGCAGGTAGTCGATGGTCTTGTCGTCGACTGCGATCAGGCCGACCCGAGCACCCGCCTCGATGGCCATGTTGCACACGGTCATGCGCCCTTCCATGGAGAGGCTCTCGATGGCGCTGCCGGCGAACTCGATGGCGTAGCCGGTGCCGCCGGCGGTGCCGATCTTGCCGATGATGGCCAACACCACATCCTTGGCGGTGACGCCGGCACCCAACGTGCCCTCGACGCGCACCTGCATGTTCTTCATCTTCTGGGCCAGCAGACACTGGGTGGCGAGCACATGCTCCACCTCAGATGTGCCGATGCCGTGCGCCAGCGCGGCGAAGGCGCCGTGGGTGGCGGTATGGGAATCACCGCAGACCACGGTCATGCCCGGCAGCGTCGCGCCCTGCTCGGGCCCCACCACATGGACGATGCCCTGACGCGGATCGTTGATCTTGAACTCCTCAATGCCAAACTCGCTGCAGTTGTCATCGAGGGTCTGCACCTGGATCAGCGATACCGGATCCTTGATCCCGGCATTGCCTTCGGCGCGCTCCTTGAGGGTGGTCGGCACGTTGTGGTCGGGCGTGGCCAGGTTGGCGTCGATGCGCCACGGCTTGCGGCCCGCCAGGCGCAGACCCTCGAAGGCCTGGGGCGAGGTCACCTCATGGAGGAGCTGACGGTCGATGTAGATCAGCGCGGTACCGTCATCGCGCTCCTTGACGAGATGCTGCGACCACAGCTTGTCGTAGAGTGTCTGGCCTGCCATATCGTTTCTCCCGGGCCCTGGGGCCCTATGCTTTTTTAGTCGGTCTTGGAAGCGCCTTGATACACCTTCCAGGAGCGGTTTCTCCGGCGACAGGCCTCTGCGGGGGCGCTGTAAATACTTCCCTGTACGCTACCGATGCCCTGCTTCGCTCTCGCGTCCTGCTCCGCTTGCAGGGCCAGTGCTGGCCATCCATGGCCAGCCCGTTCGAAGCAGTGCTTCTCACCCCTGGCATAGGCCCCCCGCTTCGGCCTATCCCCGGCGCCGCTCCAGCCGGTTAAGGGGGCCTGACCCCACGACGCTCCAGTCTTGGCGCTTTAGAGCCAGTTTCCCGCCCCTCGCCCATAAAATCAATTCATGTTATTTATGCATTGCATTCCTTAATGGAATCCGAAATGGAGGCGCCGTGGATACCCAGAGCCTGCAGGCCTTTCTCGCCGTGGCCGATAGCGGCAGCTTTTCTCGGGCGGCGGAGCAGCTGCATCTGACCCAGCCTGCGGTCAGCAAGCGTATCGCCGTGCTCGAGAACCAGGTCGACGCCCGGCTGTTCGACCGCATCGGTCGCCGCGTCACCCTGACCGAAGCAGGCCGCGTGCTGCTGCCTCGCGCCCGGGAGATCCTGGTGATGGTCAACGACAGTCGCCGTGCCCTTGGCAACCTGGCCGGCGCCGTGGGCGGCAGCCTGACCCTGGCCACCAGCCACCATATCGGCCTGCATCGCCTGCCGCCGCTGCTCAAGTCCTACACCCGCGCCCATCCCGACGTGCGACTCGACCTGCACTTCCTCGACTCCGAAGAGGCCTACCAGGGTGTACTGGATGGCTCACTGGAGATCGCCGTGGTAACCCTGGCGCCCCATCCCGATGCCCAGCTCGAGGTCGTGCCGCTGTGGCTCGATCGGCTCTGCTTTGTCTGCGCACAGGATCACCCGCTGGCCCGGCGCCAGCACCTAGCCCTCGACGAGCTTTGCCTCGACGAGCTATGCGACTTCGATGCCGTGCTGCCGGGGCCACAAACCTTTACCCGGGAGCTGATCGAGACACGCTTCGAGGCCGCCGGCCTGCGCCTTCCGGTCGCCCTCTCCACCAACTATCTGGAGACCCTCAAGATGATGACCGCCATCGGTCTGGGCTGGAGCCTGCTGCCGGAACGCCTGGTGGCCGACGATCTGCACGAGCTCCAGATCGATCACCCGCCGATCCATCGGCCGCTGGGCTATCTGGTACACCGCAACAGAACCCTCTCCAACGCCACGCGGGCCATGCTCGAGCTGCTGGAGGCCACCCGCGAACCCGGCGTGCCGACTGGGAGTCAGGGAAATGGATAGCCCCACACCGCTTCGCCACCGCCTCGCCGGCGGCCTGATCCTCACCGGCCTGGTACTGCAGGTCCTGCGCCTGGCGGGGCTGCCGGTGATGCTGCCCGCGGTCAGCGTTGCCTTGTGGCTGGCGGTGGCACTGCTATGGCCGGATCTCAAGCGCAGCAATCGGCGCCAGGCCACCATCCTCGCTGGCCTCGGCGTCGCGCTGCTGCTCACCGCCGCCCTGCGCTACGACGCCGAGATCGCCTGGGCCCATATGCTGGATGGCAACGCCTACGTGGTGGCCATGCTGGTCGGGGTGAGTTTTATCGGCCTGATCGGCACTCGCCAGGGCCATGCGCCACCCCCGGGCAGTGCGGTGACCGGACGGCTCGGCACCGCCGGCACCTGGCTCGGGGTGCACCTGCTCGGCGCCATCCTCAACCTCTCCACGATCTTCATGGTCGGCGACCGGCTGCGCCGGCATGGCGAGCTAAGCATGCCGCAGCTGCTGGCCCTCAATCGTGGCATCTCCGCCGCCGCGCTGTGGTCGCCCTTCTTCGCCTCCATGGGGGTGGTGATGACCCTGGCACCCGAGATGGAGTATGCCACCATCCTGGCGCTTGGCGTGCCCCTGGGGCTGGCCGCCGGCACCCTGTCGCTGCTCGACCTCTCGCGGCGCTTCGACCTGGACACGGTGGCCGGCTACTCGCTGTCGCCACGCAGCCTGCTGCTGCCCGTTGCCATGGCGGCCCTGGTGATGCTCTTCCACTTCGGCCTGACCCCATGGCTCTCCATCGTCAGCATCATCACCTTTCTGCTGCCCGGCGTGGCGCTGGCCAGCAACCTGCCCCGCGGCCCTCGCTGGACCCTGACGCGGATACGCAACCACGCCCTGGTGCGGCTGCCGGCGATGCGCGGCGAGATTTCGCTCTTCCTGTGTGCGGGGCTTCTCACCCAGGGACTATCGGCCTTTATCACCGCCGCCACCGGCAGCGACTGGCAGCTCTTCGAGCACTTCGCCGCCCCCCAGGCCATCGCCAGCTTCCTGGCCATTGTCGCCAGCGCCGTGGCCGGGCTACACCCCATCATCGGCGTATCGGTACTCGCCTCGATGCTCGACCTGAGTGGCGACCGCCAGACGCTGTTCGCCTTTGTCGCCCTCGCTGCCTGGGCGGTGGGCACCAGTGTCGGCCCCCTCTCGGGCATCAACCTCTCGCTGCAGGGCCGCTACGGCATCAGCGGCACGCGCATGATGCGCCAGAACCTGGGCTATGCCGCCGTGCTCTCCACGCTGGTCGTCGCGGGAGTCGTGGTGCTGGATGCGTGGCTATAACAGGAGCAAGGGGTCTAGGGTGCTACTTACCCCTCGCCCCTCGAACCTCAACCCTCGCCCCTCGTTCCTACTGAGACACCCTCCTGAAGAAGCGATGACCACACTGGTGGCAGGGGTCGATACGGGTCAGCTCGGGCAGGTCCACCTCGGCATCACAGTGCACGCAGACCAGCCGGCCGGGTACCGCCATCTCCCCTTCGCAGTAATCGGCACGCGCCGCCTCGAGCTCTTCCTCGAAACGCTCGCGCTCCACCACGCTGCGATCGGCAATCGAAAGCAGCGACTCGCTCACCTGGCGTGACAACGCCGAGAGATCGATGCCGAGCCACGCCGCCACGCCCTCGCCGCCGGCATTCAGATAGCGCCGCATATCCTTTAGATCGCGCTCCACCCAGGCGCGAAGCAGCGACAGCTCGTCCTTGGTGAACTCCTCGAGTTCGGACTCGAACTCCACGGCGTCATCCAGCTCCTTCTGCAGGTTCTCCCAGTTCAGCTCCCGGGCCCCCTCGCGCAGACGATCCAGCATGCGCTCATAGCCTTGGCGCAGGTGGCGTTCCTCGTGCTCCTTGTGTGAATCACTCATGGTGCTCTCCTCGATATGCGAATAGGGAAACGCCGAGCCCCAACGTAGCCGGGCAAGGCCGTGCTGGGGTATCCTCTCCCTACCATTTAGACGACTTCCCGCCGTCAGTTCAACGCCTTGTCACAAGCATGCACAGGCAACATGACGCCGGACAAGCCATTCGAGCGTGCGCCCCCGGCGCGCCGAACCGATAGCCAAGGTACCCGTTGACAGCGATGGACGCACAGTACAAGCCCCAAGAGATCGAACGCGACGCCCAGCAGTTCTGGGAAAAGAACCAGTGCTTCAAGGCGGTGGAGGATGCCACCCGCGAGAAGTTCTACTGCCTGTCGATGTTCCCCTACCCCAGCGGCAAGCTACATATGGGGCATGTGCGCAACTACACCATCGGCGACGTGGTCTCCCGCTACCAGCGCATGCAGGGCAAGAACGTGCTGCAGCCCATGGGCTGGGACGCCTTCGGCATGCCGGCCGAAAACGCCGCGATCCAGAACCAGGTCCCCCCGGCCGAATGGACTTACGCCAACATCGACTACATGCGCCAGCAGCTCAAGGCCCTGGGCTTTGCCTATGACTGGAGCCGCGAGTTCGCCACCTGCGATCTGGACTACTACCGCTGGGAGCAGTGGTTCTTCGCCAAGCTGGTGGAGAAGGGGCTGGTCTACAAGAAGATGTCCACGGTCAACTGGGACCCCGTGGACCAGACCGTGCTCGCCAACGAGCAGGTGATCGACGGCCGTGGCTGGCGCTCCGGCGCCCTGGTGGAGCGCAAGGAGATCCCGCTGTGGTTCCTGCGCATCACCGACTACGCCGACGAGCTGCTGGCCGACCTCGACCGCATCGAGTGGCCCGAGCAGGTCAAGACCATGCAGCGCAACTGGATCGGCAAGTCCCGCGGCGTCGAGCTTGCGTTTGATATCAAGACCGCCGATGGCAGCACCTGTGAGCCGCTGTCGGTCTATACCACCCGCCCCGACACCCTGCTGGGGGTGACCTATGTGGCGGTGGCTGCCGACCACCCGCTGGCCCGCCAGGCCGCCGAGAACAACCCCGAACTGGCCGCCTTCCGCGAGGAGTGTGCCCAGGGCGGCACCAGCGAGGCGGAGCTTGCCACCCGCGAGAAGAAGGGCATGCCCACCGGACATCTGGCGGTGCATCCGCTCAGCGGCCGCGAGGTGCCGGTCTATGTGGCCAACTTCGTGCTGATGGAGTTCGGTACCGGCGCGGTGATGGCGGTACCCGCCCACGACCAGCGCGACTGGGAGTTCGCCACCAAATACGGGATCGCCATCGAGCCGGTGATCGCCGATGAGAACGGCCAGGCGCCGGACCTCTCCGAAGGCGCCCATGACGAGCACGGCATCCTGATCAACTCCGGCGAATTCGACGGCCTCGACTTCGAAGCGGCCTTCGACGCCATCGCCGCGAAGCTTGCCGAACTCGGCCGCGGCGAGGTCAAGTCTCACTACCGCCTGCGCGACTGGGGCGTGGCGCGCCAGCGTTACTGGGGCGCGCCCATCCCGGTCAAGTACGGGCCCGAGGGTCAGACCGAACCGCTCTCCGATGAGGAGCTGCCGGTGGCCCTGCCCATGGAGGTCACCGTGGACGCCACCGGCTCGCCGCTCAAGCGCATGCCGGAGTTCTCCGACCTGGGCGACGGCTGGGTTCGCGAGACCGACACCTTCGACACCTTCATGGAGTCCTCCTGGTACTTCGCGCGCTTCTGCTGCGCCGACAACCAGGAGGCGATGCTCGACGAGCGCGCCGACTACTGGCTGCCGGTGGACCTCTATATCGGCGGCATCGAACACGCCATCCTGCACCTGCTCTACGCGCGCTTCTTCACCAAGCTGATGCGCGACCTGGGCATGGTCAACGTCGACGAGCCCTTCCAGCGCCTGCTGACCCAGGGCATGGTGATCGCCGAGACCTACTACCGGCTACAAGCGAACGGCAGCAAGCAGTGGTTCAACCCCGCCGACGTCGAGGTCAAGCGCGACGACAAGGGTCGCCCGGTCAGCGCGGTGCTAATCGAGGACGGCCTGCCGGTGGAGATGGGCGGCATCGAGAAGATGTCCAAGTCGAAGAACAACGGCGTCGACCCTCAGTCGATGATCGAGCGCTTCGGCGCCGACACCGTGCGCCTGTTCATGATGTTCGCCGCCCCGCCGGAGCAGTCCCTGGAGTGGTCCGATGCCGGCGTCGAGGGGGCCCATCGCTTCCTCAAGCGCCTCTGGCGCATGGTCGGCGAGCACCTCGAGGCGGGCCAGCCCGGCACGCTGGACGTCGCCAATCTGGATGACGCCCAGCGCGAGCTGCGTCGCAAGACCCACGAGACCATCAAGAAGGCGGGTGACGACATCGGCCGACGCACCACCTTCAACACCGCCATCGCCGCGGTGATGGAACTGACCAACGCCATCGGGCAGTTCCAGAAGCGGAGCGACGCGCCATCGCCTCAGGATCTCGCCGTGGCGCGCGAGGCCGTGGAGGCCTGCGTGCTGCTGCTCGCACCCATCACCCCCCACGCCTGCCATGCGCTGTGGTCGGCGCTGGGTCATGCCGAGCCGGTGATCGATGCCAGCTGGCCGGCGCTTGACGAGAGCGCCCTGGCCCGCGACACCATCGAGCTGGTCGTGCAGGTCAACGGCAAGCTGCGGGCGCGCATCGAGGTGCCCGCCGATGCCGACAAGGCCACCGCCGAGGCCGCGGCCTTCGACTCCGAAAACGTCCAGCGCCACACCGAGGGCAAGACGGTCCGCAAGGTGATCGTGGTGCCGGGCAAGTTGGTCAATATCGTGGTGGGCTAAGCCATGCAGCGACGCACTTTCCTAACCCTGGGTCTGGTCGGCGGTGCCGGCCTGGCTCTCGCCGGCTGCGGCTTTCAGCTGCGCGGCCTGAACAGTCCATCGGCACCGATGAACGAGCTCGCCCTGGCGGGGTCCGACAGCGACCTGGCCAGGCGGGTCGAGCAGCGCCTGGTCGCCGCCGGTACCTGGGTCCATGACGGCGCCGACCGGATTCTCAACCTGGGCAGGCCCAATATTCGCCAGCGTCGCCTCAGCGTGCTGGAGTCGGGGCCGCGGGATGAGGAGATGCGACTCGTTGCTCCCTTCTCGGTACAGCGTGCCGACGGAGCCTATCTGCTCGATCAGCAGCGCCTCGAAGTCACCCGCCGCTACAGCGTGGATGACGGTGACCTGCTGGGCCGCGAGGAGCGTCGCGACACCGTGCGCGAGGAACTGCTCGAGGAGGCCGTCCTCCAGCTGATCGAGCGACTGCGTTCACTATAAATTTCAAAGCTTGAGATACCGAAAAAGGGGCGCCGGGGACAGGTCGGAGAGGAGGTCCGAGGACCAAGGGTGAGGAGCACTGCTCCGAACGGGCTGGCCATGGATGGCCAGCACCGGACCTGCAAGCGGAGCGGGACGCGAGAGCGCCGCAGGGCCGAGGTAGCGTACAGGGAGGTATTTACAGCGCCTCCCCGATGGTCCGACACTTCGGGGCCTGTCCCCGGATCAGCCCCGTTGGTAAAGGATACACTCTTTGAAAGTCTTCCCCGACAAGCTGGCCGACGCCCTGGCGAAGAAGCTGCCGCCGGTGGTGATCGTCGCCGGCGAAGAGCCCCTGCAGCATATGGAAGCCTGCGACGCCGTGCGCGCCGCCGCGCGTTCACGGGGCATCGAGGAGCGCGAGATCCTGCATGTCGAAGGCAACTTCGCCTGGGGACGCCTCCACGAAGCCTCGGCCAGCATGTCGCTGTTCGCCAGTGCCAAGCTGATTGAGCTTCGCCTCTCCGGCAGCAACCTCGGCCAGGAGGGTACCAAGGCGCTGAGAGCCTATGCCGAGGAGATGAAGGCCAGCGACAACGTGCTGCTGCTGGCCATGGGCAAGCTCGACTTCCGCCAGCAGAAAAGTGCCTGGTTCCAGGCGCTCGACAAGGCGGGCCTGTTCGTACCGGTGTGGCCGGTGGATGTCTCGCGGCTGGGCTTCTGGCTACGCGATCGTGCCTCTCGCCACGGCCTCAATCTCGACCTCGATGCTGCCCGCCTGCTGGGGGAGCGCACCGAGGGCAACCTGCTGGCTGCCGATCAGGAGCTGCAGAAGCTCGCCCTGCTGCTGCCCGCCGGCGCCCGGGTCTCCCCCCGCGAGGTCGCCGGCGGTGTGGAAGACAGCGCGCGCTTCGATGTCTTCACCCTGGTGGATGCCTGCCTCAAGGGCGAACGCTCGCGGGTCGCCCGCATCATGGCCGGCCTCGCCGGCGAAGGGGTGGAGCCCCCCATCGTGCTGTGGGCCCTGACCCGGGAGCTGCGTACCCTGCTCTCCCTGCATCAGCACCTCGACCAGGGCCAGAGCTTCGACCACGCCTGCAAGGCTCAGAAACCGGCCATCTTCGAGAAGCGCCGCCCCGCCTATCAGCAGGCCCTCTCCCGCCTGCCGGTCAAGCGCCTGCACAAGCTGTTGCTGTTTGCCCAGCGGCTGGACCTCTCCATCAAGGGCGCCTCCGCCCTACCCCTCCAGGATGGCCTTCATGACCTGGCACTTACCCTGGCCGGCGGCCGCGGCCTGCTCGCCGAGCTGCCCTCCTCCTACCGTATCAGTTGACTCTTAAACACAGGTCTATTGCAGTTACTGAAACCAAGGGGCGCTGGGGACAAGTCGAAGAGGAGGTCCGAGGACCAGGGACGGCCGAGGTAGCGTACAGGGAGGTATTTACAGCGCCTCCTCGCAGACTTGTCGCCAGATCAGCCCCGAGCTACCGAGCTACCGAGCTACCGGGCTACCGAGCTACCGAGCTACCGAGCTACCGAGCTACCGAGCTACCGAGCTACCGAGCTACCGAGCTACCGAGCTACTTACGATAACCCTTACCTTAAGCAGCAAGGGTATGAAATTTCACACCATTTCATTCTATACTGGGCGAGTATCATCGTGACGCCACCCAGTCGCCAGGACGCGACGCGTGGACCACCCAGGAGCCGGAAATCCACACAGAGCCCCATACGAAGAAAAGGAACACCGACATGATGAAGAAGCTTTACCGCTACCTCAGCCCGCTGCTGATCCTCGCCCTGATGCTGGGCAGCCTGCCGGTCGTGGCCGCACCCGCTCCCGCCGGCGGCATGATCACCACCCAGGAAGCCCTCGCCGCCGAGCGTAGCCAGTCGGATCGTGAACGGATCCATGCCGTTCTGGCCCGCGACGACGTACGCGAGCAGCTGGTCGCCCAGGGCGTGGACCCCGCCGAGGTCGAGGACCGTGTCGCCGCTCTCTCCGACGCCGAGGCCGCCCAGATGGCCGAACGCCTCGACCAGATGCCCGCCGGCGCCAGCGTGGTCGGCGCACTGTTCGCCGTCTTCGTGATCCTGCTGGTCACCGACATCCTCGGCCTGACCAACGTCTACCCCTTCACGCGCTGAGTGGATGTGATCATGATCGACTGCCTTTCAGGGCAGCCGACCAGCAACAGGAACGCCCGCCCCGCGGGCGTTCTTGCGTTGGTACTGCTGCTTTTATTGCTCACCGGTTGTGCGTCTACCCCACGTGTCGATGACACCACCCGCAGCGCGATAGCCCCGCGAGTGCTGATCGACGATGTGCCCTTCCATGGCCAGCGCGACTATCAGTGTGGGCCCGCCTCACTGACCATGGTGCTGCAGCATGAGGGTGTGGCAACGGACGTCGACACTCTGATTCCCCAGGTCTTTACCCCCGGCCGCGAGGGTAGCGTGCAGCCCGAGATGCTCGCCACGGTGCGCCGCCAGGGACGAATCCCCTTCGTGATCGAGGGTCGCTTCGAGACGCTGTTGAGCGAGCTCGATGCCAGTCATCCGGTCGTGGTGATGCAGAACCTCTCCCTGCCCGCCTGGCCCCTGTGGCACTACGCCGTGGCCATCGGCTACGATTTACAGGAGGAAACGCTGATCCTGCACAGCGGCATGGAGGCCGAGCGCAAGGAGTCGTTCAAGCGCTTCGATGCCACCTGGGCCCGTAGCGATCGCTGGGCCTTCGTGGCGCTCCCCCCCGGAGAGCTGCCGGCCACCATCGGCGCCGAAGCAGCGCTACAGGCGATCGGCGACTTCGAGGGAGTACAGGGCAGCGAAGCGGCTCTGCCCGCTTGGGAGGCACTGGCAGCGCGTTACCCCCATAACGCCATGGTCCATTTCGGCCTCGGCAATGCCCGCCATGCCGATGGCGATCTCGAAGGTGCCATCGACGCCTTCACCGCCGCCACGGCGGCGAACGAATCGCATGCCCCGGCGTGGCTCAACCTGGGGCTCGCCCTGGAGGCAGCGGGACGCAGAGAGCCGGCCCTCGAGGCCCTGGCACGTGCCGCGGCACTACCCGGACGCTGGCAGGCGCATAGCCGCGAAGCCCTGGAGCGCCTGAGCGAGTAGCGAGGAAGCGAGAAGCGAGGAAGCGAGGAAGCGAGGAAGCGAGGAAGCGAGGAAGCGAGGATAAGCGAATGAGCTATCACATCGAGATCAAGGGCATCGCCCAGCCCGCCGAGCCCCATGATGGCGCCCGGGTGCTGGTGGACCGCCTCTGGCCCCGAGGACGCTCCCGGGAGGCGTTGTCGCTTGACGACTGGTACCGCGACGCCTCGCCGAGCCCAGCGCTCAGGCGCCAGTATCAGCAGGGAGAGATCAGTTCGACGGTGTTCGCCGTCCGGTATCGTGGCGAGCTACGCGACCACCCCGAACGGCTGCTGCCGCTGATGCGCCAGGTCCGTTATCGTGGGGCCCTTACCCTGCTGACCGCCGAACGTGATCTCGATGCCTCGCCGCTGCCAATACTGAAGGAGTGGCTGCTCTTCGCCCTGCAGGAGGAGGATGCGGCGGACAGGGAGCCGGCGTCACCGCCCTGCTACCGGCATCTTTTCGAAGATCCCGGCTAGCAGGCAGGGTGCCGAATAATGCAGGTTGTGAAACGCTCGCCCCTGCCCCATTACGTGCTAGTGGAGCAAATAGCGAGCTGCTACAGAGCGTATAGAGAGCACCAGGGTGAACAGAAAGCATCAGAGCGGATAGCAACCATCAGGCCCATCAGGCCTCGTGCCGAAGCCCCAGACTCTCGCGATAATCATCCAGCCGACCCTGGGGAGCGGCATAGAGAATACCCTCACGCTTGAAGACGACGGCCACGGTGGCAAACAGGATCTGAAGATCCAGCCACAGCGTATGGTGATCCACGTAGTCCACATCCAGTCTCAGCTTCCTCTCCCAGCTGATATCCTGTCGACCGTTGACCTGGGCTAGCCCGGTCACGCCGGGGCGTACCTCATGGCGGCGCCGCTCGTCGCCAATAAAGTAAGGCAGATAGTCCATCAGCAACGGTCGTGGCCCCACGAAAGACATATCACCCTTGAGGATATTGAACAGCTGGGGAAACTCATCGAGGCTTGCGCGACGAATCCACAGCCCGAGACGAGTCACGCGCTCTTCGTCGGGCAGGGGTTGGCCCTGACTGTCTACCGCATCACGCATGGTTTTGAACTTGATCACCTGGAAGGGAACTTCGTCCTTTCCCGGTCGCCATTGACGAAAAAAGACATCACCCCCCATGTCGAGCCTTATCAGCAAGGCTACCACGAGCATGATCGGGCTCAGTATCAGGAGCAAGATGGCGGCCATGGCAATATCGAAGGTACGTTTTATCATGACAGCTTCATCCACTAATCGAGGTTAGGAGAAAACTCCGACAGCTCGTAACGAGCTCCGGCAACGCGGCCTTGCGGATCCACGCGCCCTGCAGCGAACCAGGCGACGACCTGAACGAACATTCGGCACATCTGCAGGAAAACCCTCTCGCGGTTCTCCTCATCGGTAAGCTCAGGGTCATAGGGCCTGGCCGCCTGGAGGATCGGCCTGCCGGTATCCATCCCTTCATCCACGAAGTGAGTGGTAGCCCCGATAAACTTGCAGCCAGCCTTGAGCGTATCGCCGAATCCATCCAGGCCGGGGCAGGCAGGCAGGATAGCGGGATGAAAATTGATGATACGTCCCCGGTATTTCTGGAGGAACAGGCCAGAGAGCAACCTGGAGTACGACGAGATGAAGAGGTCTACCTCGGGCTTGTCCAGGAAATAGTCATAGAGGGCATCCGAGAACTCGCTGCCGGTGCGGCATGGCAATACTTCAACGGCGATACCATGTCGCCTGGCGACCTCCACGGCACCGCACTCGCGGTCGCACACCACGAGGGCGATATGCTGCCTGCAGGCATCCACCTTGAGTGCCTGGTCAAGCACACTGCCGCCAGAAGACGCCAGCACCACCATGTTTCTGCTCTTTGTCATGTCACACCAGCCCGGGAGATTTCGTATTTACCCTGAATCCAGGTTCTAAAGCGCTGAGGGTACTCCAGGAATCCAGTACTTCAGCCAAGGGGCTGAACATCATCCCTGGCCCTTCTGATAAAAGCGATGCTCATCGGGCTGATACCATTCGTCCAGGCTAACCGGCACCCGGCTGTTGTAGCCCAGTAGCTGCCGGGTCAAAGGCGACAGGGTTCGACCATGCTCCTCTCCCAGCATGCGTGCGTAATCCACCTGCGGCTTTATGAAGGGCCGGGTAAACCCGCTGGTCAGGGCGACACGAGTATCCTCAGTCCGGTTGTGTCCACCGCGATGCCAAAGATAGGAGTTGAAGAACACGACGGAACCCGCGGGTCCGGTGATCGGGACATGATTGGCCTCGAACTCCTCATCGCTGGGCCTCGTCTCCGTCAGGTGAGAACCCGGCAGGATCTGAGTGGCACCATTCTCGACGGTAAAGTCATCGAGCATCACGATCATGTTGAGGCGAGCATTGTAGCCGGGGATGTAGGTACCGATATCACGATGTATGTTGTGCAGGTAATTGCGCTTGCGGGCATAACCTGCCGTGGGCGTACTGCAGCTCAGGATGTACGGCTTATTATCGAAGTAGTGTGCGATGTAGTCGTGGAACAGATGCATGTCATAGAACCTATCGAGGCTGTCGTTGCCACCGATCGTCTGATGCGCCGTTCCATCACCTGACTCGCTCAACCCTCTCGCTACCTGATACTGCTCACAGATATCGATCCACTTGAATACGTCAGCCTTCATCTCGGCGACCAGATCATTGTCTATCGCCTTCTCGAAGATCACCCACCCCGCTTCCTTCATCTGGTGGTCATACTCGGTCATCGCCATTTCAGTATACATTTCTCGACACCCCACTCTCGATTCCCCCGTCACTGTGCACGGCTCCCTGTGCACGGCTCCCTGTGCCCAATGATGACTAAACAGCCCGACGTTCAAGCTCTAAGCCTTGAGTCCAAGCCCTGGGCTCAAGTCCAGAGTTCTACAACCTGAAATCAAGCAATAAGCCCAGCCGAGCGATAGCAGATCCAAGGAATCCATGCGCAATGTTAACTTTTGATTTCTCAATGTTACACAATGTGTCGAGACCAATCCTGCATTATTTTTCTCATCTCCCAATACCTAGAGCACTCACACTTGAAACACTTGATCTACGTATCCGCCACACAGTAGAGACCCCACAGCACGCACAGCCACCCCGTGTACAGGGTCACGCCCACCGGATAGAACATGAAGCTGTAGCTCAGTCCGAAGCCGAAGCTTCCCACCACCAGCAGCAAGGCACAGGTCGCCAGCGCCTTCTGCCGGGGACAAGGGTCATCGAGTCCTGACCAGAACAGCGCCGCCGGCACCACATAGAGCATCAGCAGTGCGAGCACACCCAACAGGCCACGGCGCACCCAGGCATCCAGAATATCGTTGTGGGCATGGGCATATTCCGCCACCTTGGGGTCGATCAGCCCTTCCGTACCCAGGCGCTCGAGTTCTGTTCGCGCTCCCCGCGAGCCCCAGCCATAGACTGGCCGTTCGGCGATCAGCATGACCGCGCCGCGCCAGATCTCGACCCGCCCCCCGTGCTCCACGCCTCTTTCACCTTGAAGGTAGCGCTGTGCATGTTCGACTCCCCCGGCGATCCTCTGCTGCACCCCGGTCTGGGGCACCATGATGACGATAACGAC
Source organism: uncultured Halomonas sp. (assembly GCF_947501415.1). Classification (GTDB taxonomy): domain Bacteria; phylum Pseudomonadota; class Gammaproteobacteria; order Pseudomonadales; family Halomonadaceae; genus Halomonas. The sequence continues at coordinate 18,357 of NZ_CANMVL010000003.1, forward strand.
AGCCAGGACTCCCACTGCCACTACAGACAGCACCTGGATCACTTTGAAGCCCCTGCCATAGACCCACCACAGCACGACCACCAGGGCCGGCAGGGTCACCCACCCCCCTCGGGTACCCGACAGTATCGACCCCAGCAGCCCCCCGATGGCCCCCGCCAGCAGTGCTACCACCCAGAACGACGAACGACGATGGCCCCAGGCCCAGCCCAGGCCGGCAAGACAAAATACCGCCAGTATCAGACTGAAGTTGCCAAAGAGGATCGCGTTCAGAGACCCCGCCCCCTCGGAGCGCACCTCATCCCAGACAACGCGTTGCCACAGACTGGAGACACCACTCGCCACACCACCGGTCAAGACACCGGCCCATAACCACGCCGTTGAAGGGGGGAAAAGCAGAAGAACCAGTAGCATGGGTGCCATCAGCATGGTGGGCCAAACCAGGTTGAATGCCTGCAGCGTCTCACCATGCCAGCTCGCACCCAGCAGCCATGCGAAGGCAAACAGGGCCGCAACAACCGGCAGGATCATGGGCAACACGTTGTCCCAGAGCCGGCCCCCTGCCCAGCCACACACCGGTATCGCCATGCACAGCAGGATAATGAAGACCAGGTAGCTGCCGGAAAATGTGAGCGCAAGCGCACCCGCTGACCATACGGCCAAACCAGACCAGGACCGCATCATCCTGCCCCTTAGTGGCTCATGCCAACCGCTATGGGTAGATATATTTCCACCGCAGGATCTGGCAGATGGACGACATCGGCCTGTCTATTGATCTGTGCCACGTCTACCAGACGATCGCACTTCGCCGTGCTCACGCCGGCGCGCAGGTCACACCAGCTGGAAGCGGGCTCCTGCCCCCGGGCCCAGGCGATCAGCGCCCCCGGCACATCGGCACCCGCTTCGGCACTGAAGGGGTATCCCCCACCAAAGCGAGGATTGAGTTCCAGCAGGTAGGCCTGCTGGCCATCGAAAAAGAGGTCGCAATCGAGGTTGCCCACATGCCCCAACGCCCACCCCAGGCGCTGCCCCACGGCCTCGAGCACGGGGTGAGACTCGGTAATGGCACGCTCGGTCTCACCGGCACGCATCGACAGCTTGCGCTTGACGAAGGTGCTGCGATAGCGGCCCGACAGATCATTGACCACATCGAGGCCATACTCCTGCCCTGGAAGCACAGACTGAATGATCAACCCGCTGTCGGCGGCGGTGCCCTGGCGCAGCCCCAGGCCCGGAAAGCGATGCTGACTCCAGCGCCAGGCCAGTTCCAGCGTTTCACGATCCTCAACCCGCTCGACCCCGAGAGAGGCGCTCCCCCAACGCGGCTTGATGATCAAGGGAAACTGGACCTCGTTGGCCTCGAGGGCCGCCAGGGCTGCCTCCAGACTCAGATAAGTCTTAGGAGCAAGCAGCCCGATCCGTTCGGCAAAGCGAGCCGTGGCCAGCTTGTCGGCGGCGAGTTCGATCACCTCAGGGCAAGAGACCAGCACCCGGGTACCAATAGCGGCAAAGCGCTCCTGCTCCCGGGCCAACAGCGGCAACTCATGATCGTTCAGGGGTACCAACAGGGTGATCTGCCTGGTTGCACACAGGTCCAGCAATTCATCGATATAGCCCGGATCATCGACCCGCGGTAGGATGACCGCCTCATCGGCCTCCTGCAGCGCAGTCGCATAGGGGGAGCAGTCTGCCGCTACCAGCCGACCGGCGTTTCCCAGGGCATGACGGAAGTAGGCGATCAGATAATTGCGTCTACCCGCACAGGTGAAGAGAATGTTCATGGTCGGCAGTATCCTTGTTATCAACTGGCGGGAACGCCTGCAACGCCTCGATCGGCTGCTGATAGCTGGCGAGAATGGTCTCCTCTCCATCGGCACGCTTGAGGACGCGCCCCTGCAGGTCGACGACCCCACAGGCCGGCACGATAAAGGGTGGGGTATAGTTCAATGAGTAGGCGCCGCGGCTCTCGGCCAACACGAAGTCACCAGGCTGCAGGTTCGCCATGAACTCCTCGCAGATCACGTCATGTTCCATGCAGGTGTGACCCACCAACTTGAATGAATGCCGCGGGCCCTCCTGATCAGACCGTGGTGTAACGACCTGCAGCAGCGGCGCCACGCTCGAACGCGTCGGGTTGACGGCGTTGATACTGGTATCCAGCAACGCCTGCCAGCCGTCACGACGCTGGCGCACCTCCATCACCCGCGCGGCCAGGCGCATGGTATTGGCCACCATCGAGACCCCAGGCTCAACCACCAGCCGTGTCACCGCCGAGGGCCGGTGGTGCACGAATGCCTCGCCGATGGCGTCGGCATAGTCGTCCAGGGAGGGCACCGGGAACGAAAACTGTGAGCGCAGGCTGGCTGGCATTTCACCGAGCAAGCCACCACCGATATTAATAGTCTCGATGGGGTGATCCGGGAGCAGGCGACGGGCCACCTCGCACAGCCGGCGAACACGCCGAACTGGATCCTCCACTCCCAGGGCACGGCATGTGGCATGACAGTGCAGCGCCACCACCTCGACCCCTGGCAGGACATCCAGGAGGGCCAGAGCCCTCTCGAGCTCACCGTTTTCTACATCGAAACCAAATCGGCTTGTCAACTGCGATGACGGGAAGTTGAGACGCAGGCCGACGCGAACCCTGGGTACTTGTGCGACAAGACGCGCGAGAGCCTCGAGCTCGGCGAACGAGTCCAGATTGACCTGACTGCCCGACTCGAGGGCGAGACGCAGATCCGCGTCTCGCTTGATCGGACCGTTATAGATGATGCGCTCGGCCGGCAGGATGCGGCGCGCCACGTCATATTCAAAGCGTGACACCACCTCTACCTGGCCCTGCATGTCCGCCACACAGGCAACAATGGCCGGCATATAGTTGGCCTTGAGGGCATAGGCGACATCGGTACCGGGCCAGTGACGCCGGAGACGCCCCCGTAGACCCAGATAGTTGCGCCGGAAGGCCGCTTCGTCGAAGAGGTAAAAGCTGTCGCCGACCTCTCGTGCGATCTCGTTTAGAAATGCATGCTCGACCATCGTCATATCACTCTTGATCCGCACGGGAGAAACGGCTTGTCGAAATTTTCGACGCTTGCATCGCACCGCCTATCTTTCATCGACCAGCACACCTGGCCGAATAATGTCGTGGTTCTGCCGAGAGAGACCCTGCCGCTAGAGAGAAAGCGCCTGTCAGATCCAGACGCATTTCAAGTTCATGGCCATGCCGGCCCGACTCACGAAAGCCTTGACGCAAGTAGAAACGAATTGCCTGCCAATCTTTGTGGCGAACACGAAGCGTTAGGGAGCCAAAGCCCTTTGCCACCGCTGCTGCTGCCGTCGCTTCCAGCAGAGGCCGAACCATGCCACGTCGACGAATCTCTGGCGCCAGCAGGAATAGCGTGATGAAAGCACTTGGCTGACCGGGATCATCGGTATAAAAAGCGCAGAACCCTACCAGACAGCCGTCAACGGTAATCACCGCAATCTCGGCGTGCTCCAGAACTTCGTTGAGGTATGCATCGAGATCGGCAGCTTGCATCCACTCACCTTCACCCTGCTGACGCGCCTGCTCTTCGTGAGTCAAACGACGCAAGGCGTCGGCATAGAGCGCATGCTCTCGGGGAGCCAGCACCCTGACACTGAAAGCGGGTGAAGCGGCACGCGCGCGCAGACTTCCTGGCACGGCTCGAAGGAAGGGCGTTGAGCTAAGCTTGAGGGTCATTCGCAACTCCGGCGGCTATAACGTGGCAACTGCCTATGTGACTAATTGTTACATTTCACACGGAGCCGTGCCGCCGGATATTTTTACTCAATTTCAGGAGGGTGGGTCAGTCGATATAACAAGTGAAAAACCAGGTTTTTCATACACAATGTTACACGACCTCCTTCGCCTCGGATCGCCGCACCTCCCTGGCGCAGTCGACGCACTGATATCGCCGCTCGGCCCTGACCAATCGCAGCCACCAGGGTGATTTGACCTTGTATAGCCCGAAGCTATGGCAGTAAGGACATTGAAGTTTCATCAGCACTCCAGCCCGGAGGGATCAACCCGCCCAACACTCGACATCAACATCGCTTAACAACCCAAGGGCGGCCGTTACCACGAGGCGCTCATCGAACTCCTGCTCGATTCGTTTCCTGGCCGCACTACCCGCCTGCTGCAGCCGCTCCGGCGACATGGCTAGACACTCGCGCATGCGCAGAGCCAGAGAGTCTGCGCATCGCACCTCACACAACCAACCTGTCTCCCCCGCCACCACGGATTGGCGGCAGCCAGGCACATCGGAAACGATGGCCGGGCGCCCCATGGCGGCCGCCTCCAGCACGGTTCTCGGCATGCCTTCACGGTAAGAAGGCAGCACCAGCACCTGGGCCTGCTTGATCCACGGGCGCACATCCTGCTGCTCGCCCTGATACTCCACAACGCCAGCGGCCTGCCAGGCATACACCTCAGCGGCATCGATTGCGGTTCGATTGCTGGCCCCCAGCGGCCCGATAAGCAGGAAGCGGGTATCAGGATGCTCGGCCTTCACCCGCTCGGCGGCCTGAACGTATTCGCGCACCCCCTTGTCGCCCAATAGCCGAGCAATCATCACGAAGGTAAATGGTCGCCGCGACGGTAGTGGCGAGAAGGCGAAGCGCACGCTATCCACCCCCGAACCCGGCAGTACCATGGTCGGAGTCTCATCCAGAAGGCCATGGGCCATGAACAGGGCATGGTCTTCATGATTCTGGAAGAAGACGCGTCGGGCGCCGCGGTTGGCGAAACCGTAGAGCCAACGCACCCGGCGAAACAGCCAGCTATCGTGGAGAAAGGCGGTGCCCAGCCCGGATACGTTGTTGGCGTAGGGAATGCCCAGCAGTCGGCAGGCCAGTCCCGAGTAGATATTTGCCTTGACCGTGAAGTTGAACACGAAGACCGGATTCGCCTTCCTCAAGGCAGCAACGAGCGCCACCAGACTTCTGCCCTCCCCCAGCATCCGAGTATTCTTGCCTTCCATGGCCAGGGGCCAGTGCTCTACTCCCAGCTCCTCCACCAGGCGGTAAGTGTAATCATCAAACGGTGCCAAACCGATGACTCGATAACCGGCGTCGCGCAGGCCTAACAAGGTGCCACGGCGGAAATTGTAGAGGTACCAGGAGCTATTGGATACCAGGACCACCGACCCTTTATGCTGCATATCACGCTCCCGGCATTTCAAATCATCTGGCTGATGGCTTGACGGAGCAAGCGTCAACTTGACATTAGTTACGCATTATTACACTGCTAGCCGAGTCCTGTTTCCTGATTTTTCTCATCGAGCTCGAACCACAGGGGGACAAATCACAGGGGGACAAATCACGGGAGGACAAAGCAGTTAGCCGTTTAGTCCCAGAGAAGGCACGGCGGTCTCGACATCCGACGGCGTTTTTTCGCGATCGCGCGTTCTGGAACTCGACCGGACCGGTGCATGCCGATAGAACGTCCAAATCACCACCAGCCAGACGCCATAGAGCATCACCCCCACCGCATAGGCCATGAAGCTGTAGGTCAGGCCAAAGTCGATAAAAGCCACAGGCAACAGCAGGCCCGACACCGCAAGGGCCCGGTGCCCCGGGTCGGAGTGGCTCAATCCCGAACGGAACAGCCAAAGCGGCAACACATAGAGAGCGAGCAGCAATACCAGCCCGGGAAGACCATATTTCACCCAGGCATCGAGGAGATCATTGTGTGCATGGCGGTGCGAGGCCACCGTCTCGGCGAGTTCTCCCAACTCGGCCATCGCGACCATTCGTGAATGATAAGTCTCGGCACCATGCCCCAACAGAGGCGCCTCGAGAATCAGCCGACCCGTCCCGCGCCACATCTCAAAACGGGTAGATACCGACACGGTATCCGTAGCCTCTCCTTCCAGATAGTGCGTCACTTCATCCACCGCCTGGGAGATCCGCTGCTGCACCCCCGTCTGCGGCACGAGATACAGCCCCGCCATCAATACGGCGACGGCCAGCCATAGCGAGACCTTTTGGCCCCCCGACAACCTGCTGATAAAGCCACGATGGAAGACCAGCAGAATCAGCGGCATGGCGATCCAGCCCCCGCGTGTCCCCGACAGCACCGACGCCATCACCCCGCCAATGGCTCCCGCCAGCAACACCAGCAGCCACACCGGTCGACGAGGGCGTGAGATCGCCCAGGCCACGCCGGCCAAGCAGAACATGCCGGTCAGCAGGCTGATGTTGCCGAACAGAATGGCATGCAGCGGATCATGTCCGCTGGCTCGGCTCACCCCAAGCTCCAGGCGCTGCCACAACGACCAGGCACCGGTCAGCATGCCACCCAGCGCTACCCCACCCCAGAATGCAGAAATCGAGGGAAGCCAGGTGTGCAGGGCAACCATGGCCAGCAGCACGGCGCCGATCGCCAATACCCGTGGCGCCACCTTGAGCAGGTCATCATGCACCCCCGCCATGATCACCAATCCCAGGGCAACCAGCAGCAGCACAATCGCCAGCCCCCAGCCACGGTCACCGAAGTCTCGCGGCTGGTGCTGCGATGGCCATAACCGTCGCAGTGCAGCGAACACACCGAGCAGTGCAAGCCACAACGGGCCCAACCAGTATCCTCCCGGCAACAGTACCGGCAACACCATGGTGGCCACCACACCGGCCCAGGTCAGGCCCACCATCGGCCCCTTGTCGCTGCCCTCACGCTTTGCCGACATGCGATTCACACTGTTTCTTCCCATCGCCGTACCGTACCCCTTCGTCATGCGCTACCTCATCATGTCGGCCCCCAAGACCTTGCCGAAGGCCCGGACAGGCAGCGACCCGCTACCATTTAGATAAATATAGTAACAATATGATACCATGCTGACTCTTTCTACCCGAAAGCATGACAAAAACCATGCCAAAAGACATGCTAAAAGCCGTGCCAAAGACCATGCAGTAAGTATGAGGCAAAGCCAATTTGCCTGGAGGACGCAGCAATGAAACTCATCGCATGCCTGACCCTGGCCACCCTGGTGGTGGCTCCCTATCAGATCGCATCAAGCAACGATCCATCCAGTAGCGGCCAATTTAACAACGACCACGGATACAACATGATACAGCTAGATATCACAGGGGATGCAGGCACAAGGTTCCATGGCGGCGCCACGCTCTATGCTGAGGGAGACGCGCACTACCACGAGCTCGACGGAATCGTGCCCATTCAACTGACGTTTCAGGGGGAAGGTATCGACTTGGAACTCACTCAGGTCAACGAGGGTAACCTCAATATCGAACTACTCAAGAATGGAAACCGCAGCAGCTCCCGCGTCAGCGGTCTAGGAAGTCGCGTACAGCTCTCCGTTCGATGACTTACGAAAACGTTATTACAACCATGAATTCAAACAATAGCGACGGATTGACTACTGGCACACACCATACAAGAAACCGGCCTCGCAAGAGGCCGGTTCGCTGTCATCGTAACGCCAGTGGCGATTTACTGAACGATCGAGGCGTTGTTGAAACTGCCGGTCTGGGTGGTGGTAGCAACGTTATTGCTGCCGGTCTGAACATGCGAGGCTGTGTTCAGGAAGCCACCAGACTGGGTGATGCTGGACATGTTGTTGACGCCGCTCTGTGCCACCGAGGCGTCATCGAACCAGCCGGACTGATTGACGTTGGAGGTGTTGTACCAGCCAGACTGGCTGATATCGGCGTCATTGTAGTAACCGGACTGCTCGACGTAGGACTCGTTCAACACCCCATACTGGGAGACGAGAGCATAGTCACCGGTACCGGTCTGGTCGACATCGGCATAGTTAAGGCTGCCCGTCTGCCGCACATCGACATCGTTGAAGGAGCCGCCCTGATCCACATCGGTGATGTTGTGGAAACCGGCCTGCTCGATATCACCGTTGCCACCAAAACCGGTCTGGGAGACATTGGCGACGTTCAGGCCACCGAACCGACGACCATTCTCTTGATCGATGTTGACATCGTTGTTGGAGCCGGTCTGACTCACATTGGCAATCTGGCGATAGCCCGACTGTTTGATATTGGTGTCATTGGAGCGGTTTGTCTGCAGCACAGTGGCGCTGTGGCGATAACCATCCTGCTTGACCAGTGACACGTTGCTCCGGCCATACTGGTCCACGGTGGCCATGTTGCTCCTGCCGTTCTGCACCACGGTAGAGTCGTTGTGCGCTCCCCACTGAGTCACATTGACAGTGTTATTACGGCCATCCTGCTCACTCACCGACTCGTTACCCCAGCCATACTGGAAGTGAGTCGCATTCTGGCCATCACCCGCCTGGACCACTGCGGCATCGTTCCCCCCAAGAATCTGAGTCACGCTGGCATCGTGGTTGCCGCCAGACCGCTGGTCAACCCGTGCATCGTTACCCCAGCCAGTCTGACCGACCTCGGCAGTATTATTGTCGCTTGCAACGGCATAGCCACTAGACATGGCGACGGCGGCGGCCAGCAGAGTCATCTTGATTTTCATGATCGATCCCCTTACGTTTTGCCCTGGCACAGCGATAATTGTTAGCATTTACCAGGCCTATTTATGAAGTCATCTTTAATAAGTCGACTTCACTGAATCAGGTAACCCACCCATGCTCTTGATTAGTGCTGGATCACCTGAATGGCTGCCTTACCACGCGAGAACTGTGTCACTTCCACAGGTGTCCCTCGTGAGGCGTTAAGCTGCATGACATCCACACTACCGCGGACGCCAGTTTGAACAATGTGAGCTTCCTTTCCATATCCGTTCTGAACCAGATTGGCCTCGTGGCCCTGGCCATACTGGGCAATGGAGCCTTCAAGATAGCCGCCCGACTGCAGCATTCTGGCGTCGTGCCCCGCACCACTCTGCATTACGAGTGCGCGGTTAACGCGACCATCCTGGATAATCTGCGATTCATTGTTACTACCCGACTGCTGAATTCGGCTAACATTGCCGAAGCCGGACTGCTCCGTTATCGCAACACTACCGGTGGAGTAGGCCGAGTCTGGCGTGGCGAGCTCGGACGTCTGATGCACATCCAGGGCCGAAGCCGATACGGCCCCCCCCAAGGTTGCCAGACAGGCAAGACCCAAAAGTGACCTGCGAAACGCCGGATATACGTCGGCGCAGTGCAAGGAGGGAGTCGCCAGTAATTGAGTCGCCGTGAAGGTCATGATGGTGTGTCCTGCCTGCTCGTTAAGCTTGTTACAAGTATTTACACAAACCAGACACACAGCAATCATATGTTTACATTAATTTAAATGACTAAAACTCTCACCCTCATTTCTTGTCGCTTATTAGATAAACCAACAACCGAAGTCAAAAGTCTGATTTTTCACCATTTTTTGTAAAAAATGCTCACCAAAAAGGTTCATCACAAAAAAACCGGCCTCAAAGGGCCGGCTTGGTGTGATGCGGTAAGATCACGATAAAGCGCTACAGCATGGGAACAGGCGCATCTCGATAAGCGGAAAACACCTCATGATCGATATCGGCAGGGTTCTGTAGCGCCCACAGGCCTCGGTCGACCCCCTGGGTGACAAGGTGAATGACGGCCGACTCGATCGCCGACATCACGGCCATCTGCACAGGCTCGTTATGGGTGTAGCCGGCCTCGGCCTCGAGTAGCCGCTGGAAGCTGATGAAGCGATAAACACCGGCCCTGATCTCGTGGGAATAGATGGTCTTGCTGGTCGTCACGTTACCCAGCACCTCACCCGTCGCGATATCCACGGCGCGCAGGTTAACCGTTACCTGATCCACCTGATATTCGCCCGAGGCGCCGATGCCAAAGTATTCGGCACCCAGGCCCCCGGTCTTCATATTGGAGTCGTAGGCGATGATGCCGCCTTCCAGCAGAACGCGGGCGGCGTTCAGCGACGACAGCTCATTCTCCCTGCCGATGCGCTCCAGATTGGCCCTGATAATTCGCCGCTCGGTGAGCAGGTTCTGAAGGCCGACACGTTCGAGGGGCACGAACCAACCCGATTCCGCCAACGCGGAGCTCAACATCGCCGCCCCCCCCTGGGTCACGGCCGTCGAGAACGTGCTCGCGGGTGATGGGCGATACTGACCTGTCTGGTCACGGAAGTCATAAACGGCGGCCAATACCGGTGCCGTGGGTTTTGGCAGCTGGGTCAGATCCTTGTAGGTCTCTGTACGCGGTGTCAGAGTGGCCGGCGCCCCCTCCAGGTGATCGTAGGATGTCACCACGCTGGCGCAGCCGCTAAGGGTCAAGAACCCTGCAGTCACTAGGGTCGTGATCAATTTCATTCTTCTGCTCCCTGTCCCTTTTTTCTTTATCATCCAGGCGGCTTATTCATCCGAGCTGCCCAGTGTTCGATCAGAACTGACCTGTGGGTTGGCCAAAATTGACTGTTGTCTGTTCGCCGGTCCTGCGATCCAGAATATTCATCACGAAGCCACCTGAAGTGGCCCCCGAAATTCGGACCAGGCGCTAAGCTCTGATCAGACCGACCAGGAGACCCTGATCATGAGCAAGA
>NZ_CANMVL010000004.1 GCF_947501415.1 uncultured Halomonas sp.
AGGTGCATATCGCTTGGAAGTGTTCATGGCTCCATCCTCTCAAGGTTTGGAGCCTCCGGGAATCCCGGTACGGTTCACGTCACGGCACGAGCGATGGCCTGTCACCCGTCGAGTACGAACGGCGTTATATCCAGAGCCTGACGGGTGTCTAGAAGACCCGGGGCGATTCAAGCATGCCCACTGGGTACGCCTTGAGCCTTCCAGCAGAGTTTCAAGCCCACTCAAAGATATACCCTTCAGCATACAGACGACCCTGAAAGGCGTGTACTAACTTTAAATGGCAACAATAAAAAAAACACAAATCCATCAATCTCATCAATATAAGACAAAGAGGAATTATGGATAGGTTGAAGAATAAAGTGGCCATTGTCACAGGTGGAGCAGGTGGCTGCGGGTTGGCTGCTGCAGAGCTTTTTGCGAGTGAGGGCGCGAAGGTAGGAATTATTGATCTTCCTTCCAGTTCCGGGCATGAAGAAGCTCGTCGAATAATTGATAATGGCGGCGAAGCCATGTTTTCTCCGGCTGATGTTTCTGACTCGTCTCAAGTCAATAAGGCGGTAAAGGAGATCGAAGACCGCTTTGGAGCAATTACTGTTCTCATGAACCATGCTGGGACTCTTTCAGCAGGCCCCTTCTTGGAGACAGCCGAGGAGGATTGGGACAGACTTATGGAAGTCAATGTAAAAAGCATGTTCCTTGTTACGAAGGCGGTTCTTCCTGGTATGATAAAGTCGGGCGGGGGGAGTATTATCTGCACTTCTTCTATTTCCGGTGTAGTTGGAACTCCCATGGAAGTTCTTTATTGTACCAGTAAAGGCGCTTGTCACATGTTTGCTAGGGCGATTGCTGTGGAGTACAGAGATTCCAACATACGAAGCAATGCAATCTGCCCTGGGTTTATCGCCACGGCTCACGGCAGAAAAGAACTTGAACTTCTAAGAAGCTTCGGGGTCGATGCATCTGAGGATGATATTAAAAACATGCAAGGTCGTCTGTGCGAGCCCCGAGAAGTCGCTTCTGCCGCGCTATTCCTGGCAAGTGATGAATCCAGTTTCGTGAATGGTGCGCACCTCTTCGCAGACAATGGCTATACGGCGCTGTAGAGACAACCTAATGCAAAAAGTTGATGCGAGGTGAAAAGATGAAAAACAAAAACATTCTTCAGGAAGGTGGTCACTGGCGGAATTGGGTAGGTAACCAGGATTGTGTCGCTGCTGCGAAAGGACTGCCGTTAAGTGAGGAAGAGCTGTGCGAAATGGTAAGTACGGCCACGTCAATGGACATGAATGTTCGCTGCTCGGGTTCCGGTCATTCCTTCACGTCTGTTGTGCCGACCAGTGGGTTGCTGCTCAGCCTTTCTGAAATGAAGGGCATTAATAGCATTGACCATGAAAAGAAAAGAGCAACGGTAGCTGCAGGTACCACAATCAATGAGCTTGGTCGTCATCTGAAGGAGAACAACCTCTCCATGATCAACCAAGGTGATATCGATACACAAGCCTTGGCTGGTGCTTTTTCGACCGGTACGCATGGTACGGGCGCAAGGTTACCCAACCTTGCATCAGCAATCGTTGGAATGAAGATTGTTCAGCCCAATGGAGATATCCTCACGGTTGATGAGTCTAAGCCGGATCTGCTGCGTGCTTCGCGAGTCTCTCTTGGGACCCTCGGGATTATTTCTGAGATGACACTGCAGCTTATGGATTCTTATAATCTTCATGAGCGCATCTGGAGAGAGGATTTTGATGCATGTATGGAGATGCATGATGAATTAGCAGAAAAGCATCGTCATTTTGGATTTTTCTGGTGCCCGACTGAGAAGAGTCGACATTGTTACTGCCTCCCTGATACCTCTGCTACTTCAAAAACAGGGCGCACGGCCGATGTCTGTGAGATGAAAGTCATGGATATTACAGACCGCCCCCCTATGACAGCAGAGTTTGAGAAGATAGCTTATAGCTCGGATATTTACCCAATTGAATATGTGCCAAATTTTCACGAGCTGGAGTACGCAGTGCCAGTGGCTCACGGAAAAGATGCAGCCAAGGCGGTCAGAAAGCTGATATTGGAAAAATATCCAGAATGTTATTACCCGCTTGAGTACCGGTTTACTTCTGGAGACGATGCGTGGTTGAGCCCATTTTTCGAACAAGATAGTGTCACTGTGTCAGTTTCCGGTGAGCCAGGAACAGATTACTGGAATTTTCTGCGCGATGTACACACTATTTTGAGGGGGTTCGGAGCTCGTCCTCACTGGGGTAAACTCCACTTTTTAACACAGAAGGATGTAGAAGAGATATATCCAAAGATAAATGATTTCAAGAAGCTGCGTCGTGAGCTGGACCCGAAAGGCTACTTCCTGAATGAACATCTATCACAGCTTTTGAAATGATTGGGAATGGGGGGCAGCCTCCCCCCTTTCTCTCTCTTTAAAAGATAACAAAAAGAGGAAAGGAAATGGAGAATATCGGCGATTATGTCATATATGTAATAATGGTTTGCGCAGTTCTGGGAGGGGTTGCTGCGATATATAAGCCTGACGAGGGCTTGGGTAAGGAATTTATTGCTGGCCTGCATAGTATTGGACCGATATTTATCCCTGTCGCTGGGATTATGGCATCCATACCGTATCTTTCGCACTTTATAGTGATTGCCATTGGGCCGTTGTTTAGTTATATAGGAGCTGATCCTGCAATGGCAGGTACAGCGGTCATTGCCTCGGATATGGGTGGCTATCAACTGGCCAAGTCTCTGGCTGAGTCAGCTGAAGGGTGGATAATGGCAATGGTAGTAGGGTTCATGGCTGGTGCCACCATTATCTTTTCAATACCAGTTGGGCTGGCCATGTTGGAGAAAAAAGACCATAAATACATGGCTCTAGGAATGATGGCAGGCCTCTTAAGTATTCCTTTTGCGGTGATCATTACATCCACACTGATTGGTGCCTTCGGTGTAGATGTTCGTCCTGAGATTGTCGCAAGCGGAGCTGCCACGAAAGATTTGAATCTTTCTTTTACGGTGATTCTTGAAAACTCGCTTCCTATTATTATTCTATGTACTGCCTTGGCCGTGGGTTTGAAGTTTTTCCCGAACGCCATGATCTCCGGATTCCTATGGTTCGGTCGGATCATGTATGCGGCCATTACCTTGGTGCTGGTGGCTTCAATAGTGGAGTACTTTACATCGTTATTCAGCAATGTACTGGGTGGTTGGGGGTTTGATCCCATAATTGCTGATAGTGAAGATCAGTTCAGAGCGTTAGAAATTGCTGGTTATATTGGGATCATGCTTTGCGGTGCTTTTCCGATGGTTTATCTCTTGACAAAGTTTCTTGCCAGACCAATGGAGGCAGTTGGTTCTAGGTTCGGGATTTCACCCGCGGGCGCTGCCGGAATTCTCGCGGCATCTGCTAATATCATAGCGATGTTCAGGCTGATTTCGTATATGCCGCCAAAGGATAAAGTTCTTGCCATTTCCTTTGCGGTATGTGCAGCCTTCACTTTTGGTGATCACCTAGCATTTTCTGCAAACTTCCAGCCATCCATCATTGCACCCTTGATCTTGGGTAAGCTCTTGGGGGGGGGGATTGGCCTTTGCCTGGCGATGTGGCTCTCTGTTCCCAAGGCCATTGAGTTGAGCAAAAGCGATGATGACGACGAGATCGCCGCAGGTCGTCGAAAACAGCCATTGGCTGATGCTTGACACCTTGCTAGGGGTTGGGGTGACTGCGATGAGCAAGTGCAATGCTAGGCCGGATGGGTCAAGTGTTGCACTTGCTCACCTGAATTTAAGCAATAAGCGCAGCACCTGAGGTATGCAGCCCTGCTGGCCGGTTTCGGCACCAGCGGCTACATGATGCTGTTCGCCGATGTGGGCTGGTTGATCGGGCCGCTGACAGGCTGCGTGGTCTCCTCGATCTGCTACGTGGGTGTGTCGCTGATGACACCCCGTACCCGGCTGAATGGTTCGGCGGCTCGCATCTAAGCTTGCTTGTCCCAAGCCATGGCGGCGCCCGCAGACTCTGCGGGCGCCGCTGTTTGTGGTGTATTTGTGATGTGGATGCGGGTAGGGCTGCCTGGATGGTTGCCTCGTGATCTGGCGGGGTAGAGTGGAGCCTGAGCCTTGATCATCCTGGCGGCTTGTTTCACCACCCGGACCTGGACATAGCTAATGAGCACACACCTGGCAGACGAGCCCCTCACCATCGGCTTCGTTCTGCTGCACCGCTTTACCCTGATGCCCTTCGCCGCCTTCGTCGACTGCCTTCGCCTGGCCGCCGATGAGGGCGACCGAAGCCGGCAGCTGCGCTGTCGCTGGACCTTCATGGCCAGCAACAGCGAGGCGGTGCTCTCCAGCAGCGGTGCAGCCATTTCGCCCTGTGAGCCTTTCAGCAACCCGAGAGAGTTCGACTATATCGTGGTCGTGGGGGGCGTTCAGGCAGAGGGCGACCGGCAGGATAGTGCTGCCCTGGCCTACCTGCGTGAGGCGGCCGGTGCCGGGGTTCCACTGGTGGGGCTGTGTACCGGGGTGTTTGCGCTGATCCAGGCCGGCCTCATGAAGGGGCGGCGCTGCTGCGTCAGCTGGTATCACCATCGTGACCTGGTCCAGCGCTTTCCGGCCATCGAGCCGGTGGCCGACCGACTGTTCATCGATGACGGAGACCGGCTCACCTGTGCCGGCGGTGCGGCGGCAGCCGACCTGGCGGCCTATCTGATCGAGCGTCATCAGGGCAAGGCCTGGGCCATGAAGAGCCTGAATATCATGCTCCTCGATGAGGCGCGAGCCGGTACCCACCCTCAGCCTCAGCCGGTGGTGTTCGGCAAGATCGAGGATCGCCTGGTTCGCCGCGCCATTGCGGTGCTCGAGCAGCACCTGGGGGAAGCGCTGTCGATGGAGGCGCTGGCCGAGCGGGTGGGCACCTCGCGCCGTAATCTGGAGCGGCGGTTTCGCGATACGCTTGGGGTCAGTCCGCTCAAGTTCTCCCGGGACCTGCGTCTGCGTTACGGCCTCTGGCTGCTGCACTACACCGGCAAGAGCATCACCGAGATCGGCGAGCGCTGCGGCTTTGCCGATACCGCCCACTTCTCGCGCCACTTCCGCACGGCCTTCGACGCGACGCCGTCGGAGATGCGCAAACGTGCCGGTGAGCCGGGTAGTAACCGGGTCGACCCCTTCTTTCTGCATATCGACGGCCGGCCTGTGCCTTGAGCCCTCGGCCACCCTCCAGGTTTTTCGCCCCCTCACGCTTTCAGTAAACACACTGCAGCCTGCTGTTTCCCCGTTGCTCGAGTGGTGGCCAGCCTGCCTCGGCGTACAGGAATCCTGTCGCATCTGTTCAATCCCTCCCCGTCGCGGTCGTCTTTAATCGAGTGGTATGCCAGACGCGCAGCGTGGTGGTTATCCACGCATAAGGATTTCAAATTTTTCCTTCTGATGGGTAGGCGATAGATTCGAGGTACACCCTGCCCGACATCGATAACAACAGGAGCCACTCATGAACCAGGTAGGTCTCGCCAATTTCGACTCCCAGATCGCCGCCGCCATCGCCGACGAGGTGGCCCGCCAGGAGGCTCATGTCGAACTGATCGCCTCCGAAAACTATGCCAGCCGTGCGGTAATGGAAGCCCAGGGCACCCAGCTGACCAACAAGTATGCCGAAGGCTATCCCGGCAAGCGTTACTACGGCGGCTGCGAGCATGTCGATGTGGTCGAGCAGCTGGCCATCGACCGCGCCTGTGACCTGTTCGGTGCCGACTACGCCAACGTTCAGCCGCACTCCGGCGCTCAGGCCAATGCCGCGGCGTTCATGGCGATGGTCAAGCCGGGCGACACCATCCTCGGCATGAGCCTGGCCCACGGTGGCCACCTGACCCACGGCGCCGCGCCGAACTTCTCGGGCAAGCATTACCATGCCGTGCAGTATGGCCTGAATCCGGAGACCGGCGAGATCGACTACGAGGAGGTCGAGCGCCTGGCACGCAGCCACAAGCCCAAGCTGATCATCGCCGGCTTCTCCGCCTATGCGCGTGTCGTCGACTGGCGCCGCTTCCGCGCCATCGCCGACGAGGTGGGCGCCTGGTTCATGGTCGACATGGCCCACGTGGCCGGCCTGATTGCCGCGGGTCATTATCCGAGCCCGGTTCCCCACGCCCATGTGGTCACCACCACCACTCACAAGACCCTGCGCGGCCCGCGCGGTGGCCTGATCCTCTCCGCCACCGGCGATGCGGATCTCTACAAGAAGCTCAACGGTGCGGTCTTCCCGGGCCAGCAGGGCGGCCCGCTGATGCATGTCATCGCCGCCAAGGCGGTGGCCTTCAAGGAGGCCATGAGCCAGGAGTTCGTGCAGTACCAGCAGCGCGTCATCGACAACGCCCGTGCCATGGCCGGCGTGTTCCTGGAGCGTGGCTACGATGTCGTCTCCGGCGGTACCGACGACCACCTCTTCCTGGTCTCGCTGATCAAGCAGGGCGTCACCGGCAAGGACGCCGATGCGGCACTCGGCCGTGCCCACATCACCGTCAACAAGAACGCCGTGCCCAACGATCCCCAGAGCCCCTTCGTTACCTCCGGCCTGCGCATCGGCACCCCGGCGGTGACCAGCCGTGGCTTCGACGAGAACGAGTGCGCCGAACTGGCCGGCTGGATCTGCGACATCCTCGACGTGCTGGCCGACCAGGAGTCTACGGAGTCCGTGGAGGCGCAGGTGCGCGATAAGGTGGCCAAGCTCTGTGGACGCCACCCGGTCTATGGCGACTCTGCCGCCACGGATCACCAGACTCCCGCCCAGGCCGATGCCGCGTCAGCGGTCTGATCGCCTCAACGAATCAGCAGCGGATTCAGGAGAGAGACATGCAACGCTATTCAGGCTTCGGGCTGGCCAAGCACGCGCTCAGCCACCACGAGAACTGGCAGCGCCAGTGGCGCAACCCGACCCCCAAGAAAAAGTACGACGTCATCGTCGTCGGTGGCGGCGGCCATGGCCTGGCCACCGCCTACTACCTGGCCAAGAACCACGGCATCACCAACGTGGCAGTGCTGGAGAAGGGCTGGCTGGGGGGTGGCAATACCGCGCGTAATACCACCATCGTTCGCTCCAACTATCTGTGGGACGAGGCGGCACGTCTCTATGACCACTCGCTGGATCTGTGGAAGGGGCTGTCCCAGGACCTCAACTACAACGTGATGTTCTCCCAGCGTGGGGTGATGAACCTGGGACACACCCTGCAGGACATGCGCGATATCCAGCGCCGGGTGCATGCCAACCGGCTGAACGGCGTCGACAGTGAGGTGATCTACCCCGACCAGATCAAGGAGATCGTGCCGGTCATCGACACCTCCAAGCGCGCCCGCTATCCGATCCTCGGCGCCTCCTGGCAGAAGAGCGCCGGCGTCGCTCGCCACGATGCGGTGGCCTGGGGCTACGCCCGGGCGGCGGATGCCCTGGGGGTGGATATCCTGCAGAACACCGAGGTCACGGGGTTCAAGATTCGCGATGGTCAGGTGTATGGCGTGCACACCAATCGCGGCGATATCGAATCCAAGACCATCGGCTGCGTCACGGCGGGCAACTCCGGCGTAGTGGCCAAGATGGCCGGCCTCACACTGCCGCTGGAATCGCATCCGCTGCAGGCGCTGGTCTCCGAGCCGCTCAAGCCGGTGCTCGACACCGTGGTGATGTCCAATCATGTACATGGCTATATCAGCCAGTCCGACAAGGGTGACCTGGTCATCGGCGCCGGTATCAACGGCTACCTTGGCTACGGCCAGCGCGGCAGTTACACCACCGTGGAGCACACCCTGCAGGCCATCGTCGAGATGTTCCCGATCTTCTCGCGGGTGCGCATGAATCGTCAGTGGGGCGGCATCGTCGACACCTGTGCGGATGCCTGTCCGATCCTCTCCAAGACCAAGGTCAAGGGGCTGTTCTTCAACTGCGGCTGGGGCACCGGCGGCTTCAAGGCCACTCCGGGTTCCGGTCATGTCTTTGCGGCGAGCCTCGCCAAGGGCGAGATGCATCCCATCGCTGCGCCGTTCTCGATCGACCGCTTCAACACCGGTGCCCTGATCGATGAACATGGCGCCGCCGGCGTCGCGCACTAAGGAGAAATACGATGTTCTATATCCATTGCCCTTATTGCGACGAATACCGCGATGAAGAGGAGTTCGCCCCCAAGGGCCAGGCGCATATCGCCCGTCCCGAGGACCCCGAGTCCTGCAGCGATGATCAGTGGGGTGCTTACCTGTTCTTCCGTGACAACCCGCGCGGCATCCACCATGAGTTGTGGGTGCACGCGATCGGCTGCCGCAAGTTCTTCAACATCACACGTAATTCGGCGAGCTACGAGATCCTCGAGACCTATCGAATGGGTGAGCAGCCTCGCTTCAGCGCCGAGCATCCCGAGGGCAAGTCCGCCGAAACAGTGGCGGCCGAAAAGGTTGCCGCCGAGGCGGGAATGGTCGCAGGTCAGGAAGGAGTCAAGGCATGAGTCAGTCGAATCAGCCGAATCGTCTTCGCCAGGGTGGACGCATCGACCGCGCCCGCACCCTGAGTTTCACCTTCAACGGCAAGCGCTATCAGGGCCATGCCGGTGACACCCTGGCCTCGGCACTGCTGGCCAATGGGGTGGATCTCGTCAACCGCAGCTTCAAGTATTCCCGTCCGCGCGGCATCGTCGCCGCCGGCGCTGAGGAGCCCAATGCGCTGGTCCAGCTGGGCAGCACCGAGGCGGCCCAGGTGCCCAACGTGCGTGCCACCCAGCAAGCGCTGTTCGAGGGCCTCACGGCACAGAGCACCAACGGCTGGCCCAACGTGCAGCGTGATGTCATGAGCCTGGTCGGCAAGCTGGGCGGGCGCTTCATGCCGCCGGGCTTCTACTACAAGACCTTCATGGCGCCGGCCTCCATGTGGATGACCTATGAGAAATACATCCGCAAGGGAGCGGGTCTGGGTCGCAGCCCGATGGAGAACGACCCCGATAGCTACGACCACCTCAACCAGCATTGCGAACTGCTGGTGGTCGGTGCCGGCCCCGCGGGTCTGGCCGCCGCGCTTACCGCCGCTCGTGCCGGCGCTCGAGTGATCCTCTGCGATGAGCAGGAGGAGATGGGTGGCTCGCTGCTTGCCAGCCGTGAGCTGCTCGACGATCAGCCGGCCGCCCAGTGGGCCGAACAGGTGATCAGCGAGCTGGCCGAGAACGACAATGTCACCCTGCTGCCGCGCACCACGGCCAACGGCTACCATGACCATAATTTCGTGACCCTGCACGAGCGGCGCACCGAGCATCTCGGTGAGGCCGCGCCGACGGTCGACGGTTACCGGCTCACGCGCTCACGCATGCATCGAGTGCGGGCGGGGCAGGTGCTGCTGGCCACGGGAGCCCATGAGCGCCCGCTGGTCTATGGCAACAATGATGTGCCGGGCAACCTGGTGGCCGGTGCGGTCTCCACCTATATCCGCCGCTACGGTGTGGTACCGGGTAACAAGCTGGTGCTCTCCGTCAGCAACGATCATGCCTATCGTGCCGCCCTGGACTGGGATGAAGCCGGTCGTGACGTGGTGGCCATCGTCGATGCGCGCCGTCATCCGGATGGTGAACTGGTCGAGCAGGCTCGGGCCCGTGGCATCCGCATCATCGAAGGCTCGGCGGTGCTCGAGGCCAAGGGCGACAAGCGCGTCAGCGGCGCCCGTGTGGCGACCATCGATGCCGCGGCCTTCAAGGTCACCGGTCAGGCCGAACTCCTGGAGTGCGACACCATCGCCAGCTCCGGCGGCTACAGCCCGGTGATCCACCTGGCCTCTCATACCGGTGCGCGGCCCACCTGGGACGAAGAGATCCTCGGTTTCGTGCCCAGCCTGGTGAAAGGGGTGCACGCCGCCGGCAGCGCTCGCGGCGTACATGACCTGGCCGAGGGCCTGGCCGATGGTGCGGCCAAGGCGACTGAGGCGCTTGCCGCGCTGGGCAAGTCTGCCAGCGCCATCGAGCCGCCCCGAGCCGAGACCATTCGCGAAGGCGAGGCCTGTGCTCTCTATCAGGTGCCCCACGAGAAGCCGACCCTGCGTGCGCCCAAGCAGTTCGTTGACATGCAGAACGACGTCACCGCGGCGGCCATCGAGCTGGCCACCCGCGAGGGCTTCGAGTCCATCGAGCACGTCAAGCGCTACACCGCCATGGGCTTCGGCACCGACCAGGGCAAACTGGGCAACATCAACGGCATGGCCATCGCCGCGCGCTGTCTCGGCAGGTCGATTCCCGAGGTGGGCACCACGGTGTTCCGGCCCAACTACACGCCGGTCACCTTCGGCGCCATCGTCGGACGTCACTGCCGTGAACTGTTCGATCCTGAGCGCTACACCGCCCTGCATCAGTGGCATGTGGAAAATGGTGCCGAGTTCGAGGACGTCGGCCAGTGGAAGCGCCCCTGGTACTTCCCACGCAAGGTCAACGGCAAGCTCGAGACCATGGATGAAGCCGTGGCACGCGAGAGCCTGGCGGTGCGTACCGGCGTCGGCATCCTCGATGCTACCACCCTGGGCAAGATCGATATCCAGGGGCCGGATGCTCGGGAATTCCTCGGTCGCGTCTACACCAACAAGTGGGCCAAGCTGGCGCCTGGCCGGGTGCGCTACGGCCTGATGTGCAAGGACGACGGCATGCTGATGGACGACGGTACCACCAGCTGCCTGGGTGAGAACCACTTCCTGATGACCACCACCACCGGCGGTGCCGCTGGCGTGATGGAGTGGCTGGAGCTGTGGCACCAGACCGAGTGGCCGGAGCTGCAAGTGTATTTCACCTCGGTCACCGATCACTGGGCGACCATGACCGTGACCGGCCCGGATGCGCGCAAGCTGCTGTCCGAAGTGACCGACATAGATTTGGACAAGGAAAGTTTCAAGTTTATGGACTGGCGCAACGGCAAGGTGGCCGATGTCCCGGCGCGGGTGTTCCGTATCTCCTTCACCGGGGAGCTGGCCTACGAGATCAACGTGCAGGCCAACTACGCAATGCATGTCTGGAAGACCCTGTTCGAGCACGGCAAGAAGTATGACCTGACGCCCTACGGCACCGAGACCATGCACGTGCTGCGTGCCGAGAAGGGGTTGATCATCGCCGGTCAGGATACCGATGGCTCGGTGACCCCCGAGGATCTGGGCATGTTCTGGGCGATCGGCTATGACAAGCCCTTCTCCTGGATCGGCAAGC
Source organism: uncultured Halomonas sp. (assembly GCF_947501415.1). Classification (GTDB taxonomy): domain Bacteria; phylum Pseudomonadota; class Gammaproteobacteria; order Pseudomonadales; family Halomonadaceae; genus Halomonas. The sequence goes on from NZ_CANMVL010000004.1 coordinate 11,208, forward strand.
GCGCCCTGACGCGTCCGGATACGGCGCGCAAGGACCGCAAGCAGTTCGTGGGGCTCAAGCCCGTTGACCCGAAGGTGGTGCTGGAAGAGGGCGCCCATATCGTCGTCGACAAGGACCAGCCCATTCCCATGGATATGCTGGGTCATGTGACCTCGAGCTATTACAGCCCGAACCTGGAGAGCGGTTTTGCTCTGGCAGTGATCAAGGGCGGTCGGGACCGCATGGGCGAGAAGCTCTATGTGCCGATGCCGGACGGTCAGGCCCATGAGGTCGAAGTCGTCAGCCCCGTATTCATCGATCCCAAGGGAGAGCGTCAGCATGTCTGATATCACTTACGGCAGGGTTGCGACCTTCAACACCCATCCGGACGCCTCGATTCCCAAGGAGTCACCGCTGTCCGTGGCGTACAACACGGGCAGTGTGCCGGCCGCGACATCCGACAGCCGAGTGCTGTTCAAGGAGCAGGCCTTCCTGGGCCACCTGATCCTGCGCGGCGGGGCCATCGTTCTCGATGAAGCCGTGCGCAAGGTGCTGGGCATCAGCCTGCCCGGCCAGCCCCTGGGGCTGGCGTTGGACGAAACCGGAGAGCGCAGCGTTCAGTGGCTGTCGCCGGATGAGTGGCTGGTGATCGTGCCCGGTGGCGAGGAGCTCGATGTCGAGCAGCGGCTGCGCGACGCCCTGGGCGATGCTCACTATGCCATCGTCGATGTCAGTGGGGGTCAGACTCTGGTCTCCCTGGAGGGGGAAAAGGCCCGCGAGCTGCTGATGAAGTCGACCAGCTACGATGTCCACCCGAGCAACTTCCCGGTGGGCAAGGCGGTCAGTGTGGTGTTCGGCAAGTCCAGCCTTATCCTGCGCCGTCCCAGCGAGGAGCGCTATGAGCTGGTGCTGCGCAGAAGCTTCGCCGACTACCTCTATCGCTGGATCCTGGACGCCGGCGCCGAGTATGGCATTGGTGTGCAGCGTTAGGAGCCGGGCGGTGAGCAAGGCCGCTTCTCTGCTTGTTCCGCAAGGAGGCTTGTTCTGCAGGGATGCCTGTTGTTCAAGCATGCTGCATCACGAGCCGAGGAGCGGCATAGGGGCATGTCTCCATGATGTGCAACAAGATCAACAATATCGCTTAAAGGAAGAATAATGACCGACAAGATCAAGGTACTGCGTGACGCACAGCCGGACGTGCTGCTGGACGCCAGCTCCTGGGAAAAGCTCTCTGGCGATCCTCATACCGTCAACCTCAACGCCTACGCGTCGGAGGACGGGACCAAGACCATGGGCACCTGGATCTGTACCCCGGGAAGATGGGCAGTGAACTACGACAAGTGGGAATACTGTGACTTTCGTGAAGGGTACTGCATCCTTACCCCGGAAAATGGCGAGCCGATTCACCTGAAGGCGGGTGATATCTTTATCGTCGAGCCGGGGTTCAAAGGCACCTGGGAAGTGGTTGAAACGGTACGCAAGTATTTTGTTTTTGCCTGAATCAATCTTTCGCATTGAGTTGATATGGCGGTGTATTGGCGGTTGATGCCAGCCGCTGTACCACTCGTCAGGGTTAGGCCGGGGGCGGGATGTTTCCCCCTCCCGGCTTTTCGCCATCACAGGAGTCAGGCTCATGGGGCGTCATTCAGATAACTGGATCATGACCGCGCAGTGCCCGAGTCGGTTGGGTACCGTGGATGTGGTCACACGCTTTCTCAAGGAGAATGCTTGTTACATTACCGAACAGCACTCCTTCGATGATCGGCTGAGCGGACGCTTCTTTATCCGCACGGAGTTCAGGCCGGAGGCAGAAGGGTTTGAGGCCGCAAGCTTCGAGACCGGCTTTGCCGAGCGTGCCGCCGAGTTTGGCATGACGTTCGAACTGACACCGCCAGACCGTCGGATGCCGGTAGTGATCATGGTCTCCAAGGCCGATCACTGCCTGAACGATCTGCTCTATCGCTATCGTATCGGCCAGTTGCCCATCGATATTCGCGCCATCGTCTCCAACCACCCGGATCTGGCCAATCTGGCGGAGTGGCACGGCATTCCTTACCACCATTTCCCGATCACGCCGGATACCAAGCCCGAACAGGAGGCCCAGGTGTGGCAGGTGGTCGAGGAGAAAGGGGCGGAACTGGTGATCCTGGCCCGCTACATGCAGGTGCTCTCGAGCGACCTGTGCGAGAAGCTCAGCGGCCGCGCCATCAATATCCATCACTCGCTGCTGCCGGGCTTCAAGGGGGCCAGGCCCTACCACCAGGCCTATGAAAAGGGCGTCAAGCTGGTCGGCGCCACCGCCCACTACATCAACGATGACCTCGATGAGGGGCCAATCATCACCCAGGGGGTCGAATCGGTGAGTCACACCGATTACCCCGAGGACCTGGTGGCCAAGGGGCGCGACGTCGAATGCCTCACCTTGGCACGCGCCGTGGCCCTGCATGTGGAGCGCCGTGTCTTCCTGCACGCCAGGCGCACCGTGGTCTTCGACCGTTAACGACATCGCCAGTCACCAGTCAGTTCACTGCAGGCCTTCATAGCAAGGGCGCCGGGGGCAGCACGACGTGGAACCGCCACGCACGCTGCTGCTTCGAGGCGATAAGCCCTGACGTACAACGATTATTCTGCAAGGACAACAGCCATGCCAATCAGTGTCTTCGATCTTTTCAAGGTCGGTGTCGGGCCATCCAGCTCGCACACCGTGGGCCCGATGCAGGCCGCCTGCAACTTTGTCGCCGAACTCGAGGCCAGGGAACTGGTTGAGCATACCCGCCGCCTCGAGGTCGAGCTCTATGGTTCGCTCTCCGCCACCGGCATTGGCCATGGCACCGACCATGCGGTGATCATGGGCCTGATGGGCGAGCGGCCTGACCAGATCGACCCGGATGTCATCGCCCCGCGAATCGAGGCCCTGAAGTCGTCGGGTACCCTGCAGCTGGCCAGCCGCCACGCTGTCGCCTTCGACTGGCAGCGCGACATGCGGTTGCTCGAGGAGAGTCTACCCCAGCATCCCAACGCCATGCGGCTGCTCGCCTATGGCGACGAGGGCGAGCTCTACCGCAATACCTACTACTCGGTGGGCGGGGGCTTCGTCATCGATGAGGCCCAGTCTGCCGAGGGGGTGCTGGATACCGACCACACCGAGATCCCCTACGACTTCCAGAATGCCGAGGAGATGCTGCAGATGTGTCGCGACAGCGGCCTGCGCATCAGCGAGCTGATGTTGGAAAACGAGAAGGCGTGGCGCAATGAAAAGGAGATTCGCGCCGGGCTGTGCGAGATCTGGGAGGCCATGAAGGACTGCGTGGGCAAGGGGCTGGAGGCCGAAGGCGTGCTGCCTGGCGGGCTCAATGTCCGTCGGCGGGCCCGCTCATTGCATCAGCGGCTGCTCGACGACCGCGACGACGACTCGCTGATCGCCACTACCATGTCCGCCATGGACTGGGTCAACCTCTATGCGCTGGCGGTCAACGAGGAGAACGCCGCCGGTGGCCGCATGGTTACCGCACCCACCAACGGTGCGGCGGGGATTATCCCGGCGGTGCTCCATTACTACATGCAGTTCCGCAAGGGCGCCTGCGAGCGCGACGTGGTCGACTTCCTGCTCGTTGCCGCCGCCGTAGGCATCCTGTGCAAGAAGAATGCCTCGATCTCGGGGGCCGAGGTGGGCTGCCAGGGTGAGGTGGGCTCGGCCTGCGCCATGGCTGCCGCCGGCCTCACCGAAGTGATGGGCGGCAGCATCGACCAGGTGGAGAACGCCGCGGAGATCGGCCTGGAGCACAACCTGGGACTGACCTGCGACCCGGTGGGGGGCCTGGTACAGGTGCCCTGCATCGAGCGCAACGCCATCGCCTCGGTGAAGGCGATCAACGCCGCCCAGATGGCGCTGCGCGGCGATGGCGAGCACTTCATCTCGCTGGACAAGGTGATCCGCACCATGCGCGATACCGGTGCGGACATGCAGTCCAAGTACAAGGAGACCTCGAAGGGCGGACTCGCCCTCAACGCCATCGAGTGCTGATCCTTGGCACCGTCGTGCTGCCGGCGGGCCTGGCTCAGTAGGCCAGCGCCTGCAGCACGGCGTCGTGACTGGCACGTTCCCGCTCGGCGTATAGCGCCAGCTCGTCGGCCACCGGGGCGCCCAGTGCCGCCTCGAAGGCCGCGCGGTTGGCGTTGCCGGCGTAGGCACCGTTATCCCCGCCGCCCAGGTTGGACTGGAAAATGCCCGCCGCGCTGACTGGCAGGAAGTCCTCGTAGGTGATCGGCCTTGCGCTGACCAGTCCGCGTTTGATCAGCGTCTCGAGGTCCGGTTCGGCAACCTTGCCCGCGGTACGGCCGGCGTCGGTCAGGCGGTATTCGAAGAACGCCAGCCCCTGGCGGCGCAGCGCGCTCTCGCTGTCGGGGAAGTCGGCGAAGACCTCGGCCAGAACCTGCTGATGCGCCGCATTGTCGAGGCCCTGGGTCCGCTCACGAGACGCCGTCAGCAGACGGTCGTAGAGCTCGCGTCCCTTGGCGGTCAGGGCCACTCCGCGCTGTTCGATCTCGCCGAAACGGGCGGTATGGGTACCCTGACGCTCGCCCTGGAAGCGGGTCGGCTCCTCCAGCGCCTTGAAGCTGGTCTGGCGCAACAGGGTCGGGCAGTCGCGGCGCGGCGGGCCCTCGATCACGGCCTTGGGATTCATGCCGGCCGCCGGCATGCGCCGCTGGACTTCGTCGATATCCAGGGTGCGCGGCGTCAGATGGTTGATATGCGGCCCGCGGAAGCAGACCACGTCGGCGATCAGTCGATGCTCGGCGTGCAGAGCTTCGTAGGTGTCCAGGTCCACGGTAGCATCGCGGTGCCAGCGGAAGGTCTCCAACGCCTCGGCCACGAAGCGCTCGGCCTGGTCGTCGTCGAGTCCACCCTGCTGTTCATGCAGTGCGATCAGCTCCCGTGCGCCGGGGGTGAAGATGTCGCGTTCGGCCAGGATGGCCGCCGCTCGCTCGCGCAGCTCCTGACTCTCGATCAGCTCCAGGCGCAGCAGCGAGGTGAAGATGCGAAACGGGTTGCGTGCCAGGGCTGCGTCGTCGACGGGGCGAAAGGCGGTGGAGTGCACCGGCACCCCGGCCTCGGAAAGGTCATAGTAGCCCACCGGGTGCATGCCCATCACCGCGAACAGGCGGCGCAGCATGCCAAGCTCCTCGGCGGTGCCGACACGGATGGCGCCGTGACGCTCGACATCGAGCCGTGCCAGCTCATCGGCCTCGGTCAGTCGTTCGGCCAGCGCCGGGTTCGCCTCCAGCGTCTCGCGGTTCACCTGCTCCACCAGCTCCAGCAGGGTGGTGTACTGCGGCACCTCGCTCTGGTACATGGCCGACATGGCGGCGGCGAAACGGTGACGGATCTCATCGGGGGAAATCAGGGATGCTTGGATCATGGAGTCTGTATCTCGGGTTGTGGGTCAGGGGAGTGGGGCATGTTCGAGGTGCGGTAGGGTGAAACTATCCATTCTTGCACTGGAGCGGGGGGCTTTGAAGGCTCGGACCCTGTGCTCATCTACGCCACCCCATTAACCCTGCTCGCGAGTGCAGCGCATCGCCCTCCGCTTATGTCTGCACTAGACGAGTCAGCTCCTCGAGATAGCTCTCCAGCACGAGGTTGGGCGGTGCGCCCTTGCGCGTAATGGCGCTGTAGTGGGTGCAGTAACGCCATCTCTCGGTGCACAGGGCGCGCATGCGCCCCTCGCGGACCCAGCCTTCGGCGTAGTGTGTCGGCAGGTAGCCGATAAAGCGGCCGGAGAGGATCAGGAAGGCGATGCCTTCGCGGTCGCTGGCCGAGGCTGCCTCCCTCAGTGGCTCATGAACTTCCTTGATCTCGGGGGTCTGGGCGTAGGCGGGAACCACGGCATCGTGGTTGGCCAGAGCCCCCTCGTCGATGTTTTCCACTTCGAACAGCGCATGCTCATTGGAACAGTAGAGGCGCGACTCCTCGGCGTAGAGCGAGAGGTAATGCAGCCCCGGTAGCACCTTGAGGTCGGGAATCACCCCAGTGTGGAGTCTCCCATCGAGCACCGCCATCTCGATATCGCTGGGGGGAATCATGCGGATGTTGATGCGCACCTCGGGGCCGCGCTCCTTGAGCGCGCTGAGCGCATCGGTGATATGCATCTCGGGCATCGTCACCAGGTTGTCGGTGATGCCGATGTTGAGCTCTCCCTTCAGCTGGGCATGCAGGCCGTTGACCCGGGTGCGAAACCCCTCCACGGCGGCGAGCAGCTGCAGGGTCGACTCGTAGACCTCGGCTCCCTCGTCGGTCAGGGCGAAGCCGCTGCGTCCGCGTTGGCAGAGGCGCAGGCCTAGCCGCGTCTCCAGGTCGTGCATGGCCATGCTGATGGCGGCGCGGCTGATGCCGAGAGCCACCTCGGCGGCGGAAAATCCCCCGCACTCCACTACCTTGCGGTAGATTCGCAGCAGACGCAGGTCGGCGTCACCGGGCTGCCCCATGGGCGTACTCCTGCGCCGTGTCATGGTGTCTCGTCTCCTCTTGTTTGTCTTGTTGACGTGGATGTCGAGTGCCGAATATCTCGGCGCCTAATTAGGTAAGTGATTGCTTGCATGAGATTAAACAACTTGTAATTTAATTGATGCAAGCCAGGGGCTAGCTTGAGGGTGGTAATGCACATCGACACCGACAATCGATACTTACAACCGATAGCAACAATAGATCGCCATTGCAGCACGGCAGATCGTTACAACAGGGGAGGTCAACATCATGACCGCACAGCAGTTTCGCCACGCCGCCGGCTTGAGCGCCGAGCAGCTGGATGCCTACTGGATGCCCTACACCGGCAACCGTCAGTTCAAGCGCGACCCGCGGATCATCGTCGGTGCCGAGGGTAGCTATCTGATCGATGCCGATGGCCGTCGGGTCTTCGATAGCCTTTCCGGACTATGGACCAGCGGTGCCGGTCACTCTCGCCCCGAGATTGCCGATGCCGTCAGCCGGCAGCTGCGCGAGCTGGATTATGCGCCGGCTTTCCAGTTTGGCCACCCCAAGGCCTTCGAGCTGGCCCATCGACTGCGTGAACTGACGCCGGAAGGGCTGGACCACGCCTTCTTTACCGGCTCGGGCTCCGAGAGTGCCGACACTTCCCTGAAGATCGCCCGTGCCTACTGGCGCAAGAAGGGCAAGCCCACCAAGACCAAGTTGATCGGCCGGGCCAAGGGCTATCATGGGGTCAACTTCGGCGGCATCAGCCTGGGTGGCATCGGTGCCAACCGAGCGCTGTTCGGTCAGGGCGTGGACGCGGATCACCTGCCACATACCCTGATGGCCGAGAACGCCTTTACCCGGGGCATGCCCGAGCGCGGCGCCGAGAAGGCCGAGGATCTGCTGGAGCTGATCGCGCTGCATGATGCCTCCAATATCGCCGCGGTCATCGTCGAGCCGCTGGCCGGTTCGGCTGGCGTGATTCCTCCGCCCCAGGGGTACCTGCAGCGTCTGCGTGAGATCTGCGATGCCAACGATATCCTGCTGATCTTCGACGAGGTGATCACCGGCTTCGGGCGCATGGGAGCCATGACCGGTGCCGACGCCTTCGGGGTGGTTCCCGACATGATGAACTTCGCCAAGCAGCTCACCAATGGGGCGGTGCCCATGGGTGGCGTGATGGTCACCGGCGAGATCTACAACACCTTCATGGAGCAGGGTGGACCCGACTATATGCTCGAGCTGCCCCATGGCTACACCTACTCCGGTCATCCGGTGGCCTGCGCCGCGGCCATGGCTTCACTGGATATTCTGGAGCAGGACAATCTTATCGAGCGGGTGCGCCAGATGAGTCCGCTCTTCGAGGATGCCCTGCATAGCCTCAAGGGGACTCGCTATATCAGCGATATTCGCAACTACGGCCTCGCCGGTGCCCTACAGATCGAACACTACCCCGGCGAGCCGGCCCGCCGCCCCTTCGAGATCGCCATGAAGTGCTGGGAGAAGGGCTTCTATGTGCGTTATGGCGCCGACACCATCCAGCTGGGCCTGCCCTTTATCGTTGAGAAAGAGGAGATCGACCGGGTCGTCAATGTGCTTGGTGAGGTCATCGGCGAGCTGGATTGAGCCTTTCTCACGGCGGAATTTTCCCACAACAACGCAACAGCAAGAGGTAATACATGACAGCACTCGGCCACCTGATCAACGGCGCTCGTGTCGATCGCCAAGGGCGCAGCCAGGATCTTTACAACCCCTCCACCGGTGAGGTGAAGGGCCAGGTCAGCCTGGCCAGCAAGGCGACCGTCGAAGAGGCCATCGCCACGGCTCAGGCGGCCTTTCCCGCCTGGCGCAACACCCCCCCGGCCAAGCGGGCTCGGGTCATGTTTCGCTTCAAACAGCTGCTGGAGGAGCATGCAGAGGAGATCGTTCGCCTGGTCGGTGAAGAGCATGGCAAGATTTCCCACGACGCCCAGGGAGAGCTTGCCCGCGGTATCGAAAATGTCGAGTACGCCTGTGGCGCGCCAGAGCTGCTCAAGGGGGAGCACAGCAAGAATACCGGGCCAGGCATCGACTCCTGGAGCGAGCATCAGCCCCTGGGGGTAGTCGCCGGCATCACGCCGTTCAACTTCCCCGCGATGGTGCCGCTGTGGATGTACCCCATGGCCATCGCCTGCGGTAACACCTTCGTGCTCAAGCCCTCGGAACGCGATCCGACCTCGGCACTCTTTATCGCCGAGCTGGCGCTGGAGGCGGGCCTGCCCGCGGGCGTGCTCAATGTGGTCAATGGCGACAAGGAGGCCGTGGACACCCTGCTCGATGACGAGCGCGTCCAGGCCGTCAGCTTCGTCGGCTCCACGCCGATCGCCGAGTATATCTACTCGCGGGCCAGTGCCAACGGCAAGCGTTGTCAGGCACTGGGTGGCGCCAAGAACCACGCCATCGTCATGCCCGATGCCGATATGGAGAATGTGGTCAACTCGCTGACCGGAGCCGCCTTCGGTTCCTCCGGCGAGCGCTGCATGGCGCTATCCGTGGCGGTGGCCGTGGGGGATGAGGCGGCCGATACTCTGGTCGCCAAGATGCAGGAGTCGATGGCGACCCTCAAGGTCGGCCCGTTCTCCGACAAGAGCAACGACTTCGGTCCGGTGATCACCAAGGCGCATCAGGAAAAGGTTTGCGGCTATATCGCCAGTGCCGAGGAGCAGGGCGCGACCCTCGTGGTCGACGGTCGTGATGTCAAGGTCGAGGGTTACGAGGGGGGCTTCTATGTCGGCGGCACCCTGATCGATAATGTGACGCCCGAGATGACCTGTTATCGGGAAGAGATCTTCGGTCCCGTGCTGCTGGTCATGCGGGTCGACAGCATGGAAGAGGCCATGCGTCTGATCGATGAGCATGAGTATGGCAATGGCACCTGCATCTACACCCGCGATGGTGAGGCGGCACGCTACTTCAGCGATAATATCCTGGTCGGCATGGTAGGGGTTAACGTGCCGCTGCCGGTGCCCGTGTCGTATCACAGCTTCGGCGGCTGGAAGCGCTCGCTGTTCGGTGACCTTTCCGCCTATGGCCCCGATGCAGTGCGCTTCTACACGCGTCGCAAGACCATCACCCAACGCTGGCCCTCCGCCGGCGTGCGCGAGGGGGCGCAGTTCTCCTTCCCCTCCTGAGGCCAGGTGGGTCGGCTTGAGACCAGGTGGCCCCGCTTAGGCGGGGCCATCGTGATTGAGACGTCAAAAATATCAACAAAAAACAGTGGAGATAACGATGTTCGGATTACCCGTATCCACCACCTGGCTGGTCATCGGTGTGCCAGTGTTCTGGGTGCTCTACACGCTGGGCTTCCTCTGGGTAACTCGAGGCTGGCCGGGACTCAAGAACTCGGAGTCCGGTCGCTGAGTCGAGGCGGCTGGTCATGAAAACAAGAATCGCGTGACAGGAGAAAATGAGTGAACTCAACGGTATTGATGTTTCTTGCCCTGTACTTCATCGGCATGTTGGCCGTAGGTGTCATCTCCATGCGTCGAGGCGGCTCGAGCAGCATGGAGGGCTACTACCTTAGCGGTCGCAATGTGGGGCCTCTGGTGACCGCCATGACGATGCAGTCCACGTCCATGAGTGGCTACATGTTTCTGGGGGCGGGGTCTCTCGGCTATACCCAAGGGTATTATGGTTTCTGGTATGCCGCGGGAGATATCGGTGGCGGGGTGGTGAACCTCTCGGTTCTCGGACGGCGGATGCGAAAGCTCTCCCAGATCATGGGGGCACTGACCTCCATCGAGTATCTTGAGAAGCGCTATCCCAGCAAGTGGGTCCGCCTGATCGCGGCGGTGCTGTCGGTCTCCCTGCTGGGCGCCTATGTACTGGCGCAGTTCATCGCCGGTGGCAAGGGCCTGGAACTGGTGACAGGACTGCCCTACGAGGTGGCGCTGGCGATAGCCGTGGGCGTCATCCTTGCCTATACCCTGATGGGCGGCTATGGCGCGGTGGCCTACACCGACCTTCTGCAGAGCTTCGTGATGATCATCGGTATCGTCTGGATCCTGGTCGCCACGCTTCAGGAGGTAGGTGGCCTGACGGCAGCCAACCAGGCCATCGCTTCCATAGATCCGACGCTGCTCAGCATCTGGGGCAAGGATCTTGTCCATGAAGGGCAGTGGGGAATCGTGCTGGGTGCCCTGTTGATCTTCTCCATCGGCTATATGGGCTGGCCCCACGTCGTCACGCGCCACATGGCAATGCGCAACCCATTCCATGCGCGTCGCGCCGGCGTCTACTCGACTCTGTGGAACCTGGTATTCGTCAGTGCCCCCTATATTCTCGGCACCCTGGCCATCCTGGTGCTGCCCGATCTCGATGATCCCGAGCAGGCCATCTTCGCCCTGGCCCAGAACCTGCTGCCTGCCGCCGTGGTGGGTATCGTGATGGCTGCCATCATGGCAGCCATCATGTCCACGGCCGACTCGATCCTGCTTCAGACGGGGAGCATTGCGGCTCGCGACCTCTATGAGCGGTTTATCAATCCGAACATGGAGGAGAAGCAGATGGTGAGGGTGTCCCAGCTGATCGTTCTGTTGCTGGGAACCGTCTGCGGTGTCGTGGCTGTCTTCGAACCGCCGGCGATCTTCTCCATCGTTGTCTTCACGACCTCGGTACTGGGTAGTGCCTTCCTGCCGGCGTATGTGGCCGCGGTGTGGTGGCGAAAGGCCAATACGCCTGGTGCCCTGGCTTCGATGATTGTTGGTAGCCTGGTGGCGTTCTTCTGGCAGTATCTGGCCCTGGACGGGGTGACCGGCCTGCACCCCATGTTGGCCGGCGTGGTGCTCTCCAGCCTGGCGATGGTCGTCGCCAGCCTGATGACGCAAGCCAGCCATCCCGTTCCCGAGCATATCCTGGAGGCGATGGAGGAAACCGCCGAACTGCGCCCCTTGCCGAGGCCACTGAAGGCGCAGCAAAGCTTCGAGATGGCACATGAGGCGCTGACGCTCAAACTCAGTGAGCGCACGGCGTGATCGATCCCTTGGAGAGTCCCGTGGTGGACGCCGCCGGTGATCAGGAAGCCTGGCTCAAGGCCAGGCTTCCCCTCGACGGCCTTGAACGGCGTGTCGCCAGCATCGACGCCGAGCTCACGATTGATAGGGTCGAGCCGATCGGCTTCCCGTATCTGCTTTGCCTCTATCGCTGGAACACTCGACGCTGGGGCATGTCGCGTGAGGAGCTGATGAACTGTCTGGTCGATCGTTGTCAAGGGGTCAGTACGACAGTGGAGGGCGTAGAGTTCGGTACCCCCCTGAGCGCTGCCACGCTGCCTGCTCCCGAGCTCGAGACTCCACCCCTCGAGCGCAAGGCCCGCCAGCATGTGATGCAGGTGCGCCGCCATCGTTTGAAGCGCCGAAGCGCCTCGGGGCTAGAGTTGATGCGCTGCCAGCCCGTTCGCAAACCCTTGTGGCGCGTTACTGCTCACCATGAGCGGCATGGGGGGCTCGACCTGCTGATCGATGCCCTCAACGGCGGCTATTACCTGCTGTAAACGGGCGCATTTGATCATCCGGGACCCCACAATAAGAAAGAGCAATGGGCCTTTGAACAGGCCGGTTTGGCTCATCCCCCTGTCGGTGCCTTATCCGTACCACAGCTTCGAGCCTTTGTCGGCTTGTTTTAGGCGGTAGGCCGGGAGATTGGAATGGGGAGTGCCGGGAGCCACCCCGGCACCATCCCGGTTAAAGGTCGAGATTGGGATGATTCGGCAGGTGTTGCTCTAGAAGCCGGGCAACCTGCAGGACCTTGAGGTCCTGGAAGCGTGGTCCGACCAGGTGCAGACCAACTGGTAGTCCCTGATCGTCCAGGCCGCAGGGCAGCGAGGCAGCGGGCTGTTGGGTCAGGTTGAACGGGTAGCTGAAGGGAGTCCACTCCATCCATTCCCTGTAGGGGCCGCCGGGGGGAACATTGTGCCCTGCCTCAAAGGGAGAGAGGGGGAGGGTGGGTGTGATCAGCAGGTCGTAATGCTGATGAAATAGCTGCATCTGCGCGGTAAGCTGCTCCCTGGCGCGACAGGCAGCCAGGTAGTCTCTTAGCGATATGTCCGCGCCACGCCGGGCAATATCCAGGAATCCAGGGTCCAGCTTTTCTTGTTGGTCCATATCAAGGCGCTCCAGCACCTGACTGGAGCCGGCAAACCAAAGGGTATTGAAGACTTCCAAGGGGGAGTCAAACCCAGGGTCTATCTCTTCAATTGTGGCACCTAAGTCCTGCAGCTTCTCAACTGCCTTTCGGGCGCACGCCGCAATATCCGGCGCCACATCTACATAGCCAAGGTCAGGGCTGTACGCGATCCTCCACCCTTTCAGCGACGTAGGTGGCGGCGTCAGCCAATCGTCGGCGCGGGGGTTGCCTAAATACCCGTCACGAGCATCGGGTTTGGCCATGACGCTGAGCATCAGGGCGCTGTCATTCGCGGTGCGGGTCATCGGTCCCAAGTGTGAGAGCTGGCTCATGGCGCTGGCCGGCCACTGTGGTACCCAGCCGAAGGTGGGCTTAATGCCGAAGGTGCCTGTGAAGCTGCAGGGAATCCGAATGGAGCCGCCGGCATCACTACCCTGATGAAGCAATCCCAGATTGAGGGCCGCCGCCACCGCTGCCCCTCCCGAGGAGCCACCTGGTGTTAGACGGTGATCCCAGGGGTTGCGAGTGATGCCGTGCAAGGGGTTGTCGGTTACTCCTTTCCAGCCGAATTCCGGTGAGGTGGTTTTACCGAGGATTACCGCGCCAGCCTGACGTAGGTGGTGACTGATTGGTGCATCGGTTTCCCATGGGCCACCAGAGTCGCTGGTAGCTGAGCCGAACCGCGTCGGCATACCAGCCGTTAGCGTCAGATCCTTGATGGTGGTGGGGATGCCGTCCAAGGGACCGCACGGGGTGCCGGCATGCCAGCGCGCCTCGGCGGCACGAGCAGCGGTCAACGCCTGAGTAGTATCCACGTGGGCAAAGGCATTGATCGTCGGATCATGCTGCTCGATACGTGCCAGGCAGTCCTGGGTTAGCTCCACCGGTGATAACTGTCGTTGGCGGAAGAGCTCAAGGGCTTGCACAGCGGTCAGTTCGGCAAGACGAGCTGGAAGAGAAGTCTGTGGGGGCATGAATCACTCCTCGCTTACGCCGGCTTGCTCGAGCATGGCGTGAAGCAGTACATTGCAGCCGTCGTGAAGGTCGCTGGGAGTGGCGTTCTCAATCTCATTGTGACTGATGCCATTCTCGCAAGGTACGAAGATCATGCCAGCCTGCGTGATGCGGCCCATGAAGATAGCGTCGTGTCCCGCGCCGCTAACGATATCCATATGCGAGCAATCTAGCATCTCGGCTGCTCGCCGCACGGCACCGACGCAGGTGTCGGCGAAGTGCTCGGGGGCAAAGTCTGCAGTGGCAACCAGCTCAGCTTCGAGTCCATGTCGTTGGCGCGTTTCCTCAACTGCCACGCGAAGTTCGGCTGCCATCTTCTCTAGCGTATTGCTGTCAAAGTGGCGCATATCGACGGTCATCTTTACCTGCCCGGGAATGACATTGCGCGAACCGGGATGTAGCTGCATTACGCCCACCGTACCGCGGCCATGTGGCTGATAGGTTTTGGCGATACGATTGATTGCCTGCGTGATCTCGGCGGCGCCAAGCATGGCATCGCGTCGCAGCGCCATTGGTGTCGGGCCGGCATGCGCCTCCAATCCGGTAAGAGTGAGGTCGAACCACTTTTGTCCCAGAGCTCCCACCACCACACCAACGGTATTGCCGGTGTCCTCAAGGATTGGCCCCTGCTCGATATGGCACTCGAAGAACGCCTTGATATTCTCTGGCGTTACATGATCGGTGCCGCGATAGCCGATGGCCTCTAGCGCCTGACCGGCGCTGACGCCGTCCTCGTCAGTACGGGCAAGCATTTCCTCAAGTTTCAGTTGACCGGTAAATACACCGGAACCCATCATGCAGGGAGCGAATCGACATCCTTCTTCGTTGCTCCAGGCGACGACCTCAATTGGGGCGAGGGTTTGGATATCGGACTCGTTTAAGGTCCTGATTACTTCTAGCCCGGCCATCACACCATATACGCCGTCGAATTTGCCACCGGTGGGTTGGCTGTCGAGATGACTTCCTGTCAGTACTGCGGGACTGCTAGAGTCCTGCCCTTCGCGACGGGCGAAGATATTACCGATGGCGTCTATGCGGATGCTGCACCCTTCGGCGCGACACCACTCGATAAATAGTTCTCGTGATTGGCGATCGAGCTCGGTGAAGGCTTGTCGATTAACACCGCCCTTGGGGGTGGCGCCGATTCTAGCCATCTCCATCAGTGATTCCCAAAGTCGTTGCTGGTCTGTACGTAACTCTGTTATGAGATGCTGGATATTAGCTGTGGTCATGAGATAGCCTCGTTGTGGTTGTTTGTAAGAGAGCTTATTTCTTACTAATGGTAAGTATTGAAAAATGTAATGCAGTTGGCCGTGCCAAGGAATCTGCAACGTTATTGCCTAGTGTTCAGACTGGGTAAGTCGCCGAAGAGGCGAGGCTGTATCGTCGTAAGGTGTATTATGAGTAACCAACATCTGATCAGCCATCTCAGCTTCGAGTGCCGACATGTTGTCTTCAGCGTCACGCATATGCTCGTCCATCAGCTTGGCTACTAGCTCGCGATCTTCCTCACGGAAGGCCTCGACTAGCTCGCGGTGGTAGCGATGATTGGCCTTGTCGAACTGCTGCCGCTCAGGGATATAGGCTTTTTTGACTACCACGAGATCTCGTAGCATGTCGTTTAGGAAGCGGCACATGAAAGCCAGTAGTGGATTGGGGCAAGCGCGGGCCAGTAGATTGTGAAACTCCAGCTCGAGGAAACGCTGGCGTCGTTGATCCTCCTCGCCAGGATGGCAACACTGGCAGGCATCAATGTTGGCAGTCAGGCTTTCCAGATCCTGCTCAGAAAGTCTCCCTACAACGGAGACGGCCAGCTCTACTTCCAGCAGGCGACGTAGCTGATAGACATGATGGCCATCCAGCGATCGAAAGTGTAGAAAGCTCCGCAACATTCGGCTGGCAGGCTCCATGCTGGGTGTATGCAGGATTGCCCCACCACCCGGACCTGTTTTAAGAGTAATCAATCCCTCCACTTCGAGAATCTTCAGGGCCTCACGAACTGTCCCTTTGGCGCAGTCGTAAAGCTCCATAAGAGCTTTTTCATTGGGGAGGCGGTCACCCTCAGTCATTCCCTCAGTCGCGATCCAACGCTTGATATCATCACTTATAAGTTCAGCTAATTTTTGCCGACGCCGGGGTGGGATATTGGTCATGGACCGCTCCTTGTAATAAGCGGGGCCTGTGGGCAGGCCCCGCACTGTACTTATCGGGACGTAGCCGCTTCACCTACAGGTCTAGCTTCACCTTCCAGACGCTCAGGATGATACTCTGCGTCGTATTCATGACGCGCTTGCACGAAACGCTCGACTACATGGTGGTCCTTGCGCTTGAGCACTAGGCTAAGGCATACGAAGAGCCCTCCGTTCAGCAGTAACCCCCAAATACCAGCATGCAGGCCAAATGGGTTGCTGACTGTCGGACCGTAGGTGAGAAACAGCACGCACAGTATGCCAGCAATCAGTCCCCAGAATGCCGCCGTCGGGTGAGCGCGCCGCCAAGTAATCGCGCCGAGGGTTGGTACGATAAGCTGGGCGGTGCCGGCCAGGGCTGCGATACCAATGGTCACCAAAAGCCCAGGGACTGTCAGTGCCAGGATGTAAGCAGCCAAAGAGAACCCGACCAATGAGAGGCGGCCGATAGTCACAATGCGTGCCTGACTCGCTTCGCGGTTCACATAGCGCTGATAAATATCCATGGTCACCACTGTAGAGACGGCATGGATCTGTGAGTTTGCTGTAGACATTGCCGCAGCAGCTCCAGCAGCCATTATAAGTGAGGCGATCATATATGGTGCATAGTTCATCAGCATGACGGGCAGAATCTGATCAGCATTCTCCAAGCCTGGTTCAAGCAGAACACCACTGTAACCAGTCAGTACGGAGCCGAAGTAGCCAAAGGCCGCGAGCCCAAGGAGGAAGGGCATAAGATTGAACAGTCGTCCACTTTTTACCGAATACATGCGAAGCCAGATCTGAGGGCCCATAAATGCCCCAATCGCCACGATGACGAACAGGGAGAACCACATGCTGTATCCCATGTTGCCATTTGGCCCTGGCATGGTCAGATGCTCAGGGGAGCTTTGGTGAAGCTGTGAAAACAGTGCCGCTGGGCCTCCCAGTTGGTGGGAGATGTAGTAGCCGGCAAATAGCATTCCGAAAAATAGCAGTGCACCGTAGATTACATCTGTCCAGGCGATTGCTCGAATGCCGCCAATCCATACGTAGACAATAATAATGAAATAGAAGAGGAGAGCCGCCAGCCAGAAGGGGATAACGCCACCAGAGGCAACTTCGATCAGGTAGGCGCCTCCGGTGAGCTGGATCTGGAGGTAGGGGACCGTGAATACCAAGGTGATCACCACGACCAGAAGACGCAGCGCCTCGCTGTTGTAGAAGTCACCCATCAGATCGGAAGGTGTCAGGTAGTTGAAGCGCTTGCCCAGGAACCAGACCCGCTTTCCGACCCAGTAGTACATGAAGCCGAACAACAGGTTCCACGCCAGCGCGGTGAGGTAGACAGGTCCACTGGTATAGAAGGTGGCATTGGAGCCCAGGAAGGCAAACGCGCTCCACCAGGTGGCGGCCACCGTGAAGAATACGGCAATGCTGCCCATTGCTCGTCCTTGAACAAAAAAGTCCTCGCTGGTGTCCTTCGATTGTCTCGCGGAAACCACTCCCACGAGCAAGGGAATGATCATGAAAGCTGCAATAATGAAGATGCTACCAGTCATGGCGTGACCTCCTTAGCGGCTGCGTTGGGGGGCGGAGGCGCTGCCGCTACCCCAGTTGGTGAGATAGGCCACCAGGAAAAGGGCGGTGATGAAAGCCCACCATCCCAGGTTCCATACGAGCAGGAACGGTGCACCCATGATCATGGGCTCAACCTTGTTGGCCACCATGACTATGGGGCTTTCGAGCATAATGAATCCGAGTAGCATGCCGCCGTAAAGGGCGAGCTTCGTCGGTGGGAGGGTCTTTCTCATTGTGCATCCCCTTGTTTTGGTTGGTGGGGGAGAGGAATCTCCGTCTGACACAGGCCATCTGGAGAAGGTGGTGATCGAGGTGGATCTAATTGTTGTATTTATGCGAATAAATATACCAATAGTCGAGAACGTCCAGACCGTCAAGCTATGAGGTGGAGTGTTAGCGGGCTTATGGCTTCGGTCGATTTGCTGGAAGCGCAAGCTCACCTTGCATCACCTCATAAGTTACTCATGTAATTTAGCTGCAGGAGTGACGCTTTTCGTAAAATATGCTTCGCCTTGCGTATAGCCCCCCCCGGGTCCCTGGCGTAAGCTGTGGAGATATTTTCCACAGGAGGCGTCAGATGAGTGCTTTTTCCCGGAACCTGAGATATTCCGCCGCGTTGGTGCCGATGCTGCTGGCGGGGCCGGCAATGGCCGAGCTCGATGAGGTGCGCTTCGGTGTACCGCCCTGGCCGGGCGTGACGGTGAAGTCCGAGGTGGCTGCCCAGCTGATCGAGGCGATGGGCTATGAGACACGTCAGAACGATCTGGCGGTAAGTGTCATCCTGGAAGGGCTGACCCGCAACGATCTGGAGGTCTACCTGGGGGGCTGGTACCCGGTACAGACGGAAATGGTCGAGCCGCTGGTGGAGCAGGGCAAGGTCGAGAAGCTGGTCTCCAATATCCGTGGGGCCAACTCGGGGCTGGTGGTGCCGCAATACGTCCATGATGCCGGCGTGACCTCGGTGGCGGATCTCGACGCTCATCGCGATCGTTTTGACGGCGAGATACAGGGCATCGAGGCAGGCACCGGTATCAATACTGCCATTCTAGAGGCTATCGATAACGACCTTGCGGGTCTCGGCGACTGGGATCTACGCGAGAGCTCAACGGCGGCCATGCTGGCCCAGGCCGAGCGCAAGATGGCCGACGGCGAGTGGCTCACCTTCGTCGGTTGGGAGCCGCACTGGATGAACGTCAGCTTCGACCTGGCCTACCTGGAGGACGCCGACGGCGCGGGTATTGCCGAGATCGGCAGCACGGTGTGGACGGTGGTGCCGGCGAGCCTGGCGGAGGAGGACCCCCAGCTGCACCGCTTCCTGTCACAGTATGTGGTGGAGATCGAGGATCAGAACGCCTGGGTCCACGGCTACAGCTATGAGGATCGGCCGGCGGACGAGGTCGCCAGCGACTGGATCGGTGAAAATCTCGATACCGTGGCCGGCTGGCTGGGAGGCGTCGAAGCACGCGACGGCACACCCGCCATCGAGACGGTACGCGCCCTCTACCAGTAAGCTCGACGGCGTTACGCGCCGAGCCGATCCTTCAGCGCCTGGCAGAACCCCTGCCAGGCGTTGTGCATTTCGGGAAGTCGCGCATGGGCGTGCAGCGCACCGTGAACCATGCCGTCGGCACAGCGATAGCCGATGTTGGCCCCGGCCTGGCGCCAGCGCGCTACAGTGGCCTCCAACGGTCGGGTGAGCGGGTCATGTGCTACCGCCAGAACCTCCATCTGCTGTGCGGGTGGCTCGGCGTTCGTGTCAGGGGGGAGTGCCTCGAGGCAGTGCACGGCGATGCCGAACACCTCTTCCCGGGAGAGTAAGGGCGCGGAAGCGCCCAGGCTCGACTCATCGATTCCATCCACAGGCGGATAGATCAAGCCCAATGGCAACACTGTGGGTAACTTGCTGGCCAGATCCAGTACCAGTCGGCCACCGGCACTGTCTCCCACCAGGGCGAGCGGTTCGCAGGCGTTGGCCACGGCAATACAGTCGGCCAGCATCTCGGCATAGCCAGCCTCGGGGGCCAGGCGGTAGTCGACGCTGATCACCTCGCGGCCCAGACGTTCGGCGAGGCTGGCGGCGACACCGTGATGGCTGCGCACCGAACCGATGGTAAAGCCGCCTCCATGCACGTACAGCACCCTGCCGGAGCGAGCCTCCGCGGGCAGGAAGCGGCGAACCCCCACGCCCCTTAGTCGCGCATCGGTGATATGCATGCCTGGCGGGTCGGGTGGGGCGAAGGATTGGCACAGCGCATCATAGCGCTCGCGGGCCTCTGGCCAGGGCTGCCCGGTCATGCTGGTCAGCCCTGCCTCGAAACGGGTGATGAAGTCACTGACCGTCATCATTGACCTGTCACGATTCCTGTTGCCCCTTGGCTGCCACGCGACGCTCACGACGACGACGCTCCATTATGCGGTAGCGCGAGCGGATCTCGTCACGCTCCATGTAGCAGCCCTGTAGCCAGCGGTGGCCGCTTGAGCCCTCGAAGGCGTCGCGGGCATGCAGCAGGCGACGGTTGTCGAAGATCACCAGATCACCGGGCGCATAGGTGAAGCGGATGGCGAACTCGGGTTCACGCAGCATCGCCTGCAGGGTCATCAGGGCCGCATAGGCGGACTCCACCTCATCGAAGTCGGCCTGTAATGGGCCGCGCAGGAAGTCGGCGATGCGTACCTCGAGCAGTTCGCCGCGATCATCCAGGCGTATCATCGGCGAGTACCAGACGTAGTCGGTGGTCCGGGCGGTGTTGGCGAAGCACCAGTGAACCCGGGTCAGGGTATCAAAGGCTTCGGGATCGCGCTGGCGCAGCGCCTCGGCCACGGCGAAACCGTCGAGCATTACCGCCTGGCCACCGGCGACGCTGTTCTCCAGGCAGTGCAGCATCTGCAGGCCCGGATGATACTCGCGCGTCGGGAGATCGGTGTGGGGTGGCAGGGCGATGGAGGTATAGGCGTTGGAATCCGGGTCCGGCTTGGCCTTGACGTCGAACAGCAGGCCGAAGTTGGTGGGGCGTACCGGGCCGATGCGCCGTGCGATGGCTTCCAGCGAGCCGGGCTCGGTGGGCAGGCCACGAAGACGCACCAGTCCCTTGCCCAGCACGCTTTCCAGGGCGGGGGCCAGGATCGTCTCCTCGGCCTCGCTGTCAGGCGTGGTATCGAGCAGGCCGCTGGCATCGAGACTCTCCGGGGCCGCCTCGGGGCCGCCATGCCAGAGCTGTACCGCTACCAGCGGTGCCTCGGGATCCTCGGCATTGTCGTAATCGTGGGCACGCAGCCAGCCTGGGTGAAAGCGCAGGCGCAGTTGCTCCGGGGCAAAGTCCACGCATAGTGCGCCGGCCGCATCGATCTCGGCGCCGGCGATCTCCGGCCATCCGGGCAGGGCGGAGAGATCGAGGATGCGCTCCCGGGTAGCGGGATTGATGGTGGAGTCGTCGGCGGCATTCTCACGCAGCCAGATGCTGTGGTAGCGGCTCTCGCGGCCATCGCTCCAGCGTACGGTCACCAGGCGTGGCGAGAAGGTTAGCGTCTCGAGATGCGCCTCGATGGGCCAGGCGTCGTAATCGGGTGTCGCTGGAAGTGCGGTGGTCATCTTGGCCTCCTCGGAGAATTCGTAACGCCGCCTAGAGTGCCAGTGAGGAGGCCGTGACGCCTGGCGGAGTTCGACACCGACTATGCACGATTCGACAGTTCCTGCCGGCGCAGCTCACTGGGAGTGAGGCCATGCTGTCGCCTGAAGGCGCGAGAGAAGCTCGAGGGTGAGGCGAATCCGCAGGCCAGGGCGATCTGCATGACGCTGTGCGGTGTCACGCGCAGCAAGCGGTGGGCATGATCCAGGCGCCGGGCCAGATAGGCTTGCTGGGGGGAAGTGTCCAGGTGACGCGCGAACAGCCGGTCGAGTCGGCGCCAGGAGATATCGAGTTCGTCGGCCAGCTCGCCGATGCCCAGGGGCGTTTCGAGGTTGGCCTCCATCAGCGCGATGGCGCGTTGCAGCAGCGGCTCCTGGGGGATCACAGGGTCGCGCTGGCGGCTGGCAGGCCGGCGCCCCTGGTCGTGGACCAACTGGTCACGCACCCGGGTTGCCAGGTCCTCGCCGTGCCGACGGAGGATCAGATCGAGGCTCATGTCGATCGCGGCGCTGCCGCCGGCGCACGAGAAGCCCTCGGCGGTCACCTCGTAGATCGACTCGACCGCATCGACCCGGGGAAAGCGGGAGCGAAAGTCGGGCAAGCACTCCCAGTGCAGGGTCACCGTCTGGTCGTCGAGCAGGCCGGCGGCGGCCAGGATGTAGCAACCGGTATCCATGCCCCCCAGCACACAACCCGTCGACGCGCGCCTGCGAAGCCAGGCAACCAGCTCGTCATCGATGGTGCTCTGTGGCTCGAAACTGGCGCATACCGTCAGGCTGGGCAGCGCTGGGGCCTCGTAAAGCGAGTAGCTGACGTTCAGGGTCATGCCGTTGGAGGCTATTACCGGCTCACCATCGCGGCTGATCAGGTCCCACTCGAACAGCCTCTCGCCACTGATGCGGTTGGCGATGCGCAGCGGCTCGATCGCCGAGAAGAAGGCCACCATGGCGAATCGCGGCAGCAGCAGGAAGCCGATGCGTTCTGGGCGGGTATCGGGGGGCTGAATTATCATGATCAGGGGCGCCGAGGTGGTGGCCTGTTGCCGGCCGTTTTTCTTCAGTACCTTGCTGCAAGGGTGCGTGCGGAGTAAATGATACTACTTTCTCGATAGTTTTGGCGATTCTTCCTGGTTGCGAATTTTAAATAACAGGTTTTGGCTATCTTTTCTGAGGAAGTCTTCTGGCTTGCCTTTTGTTTTATACCGGGTATGGTTGTGAGGTTTGGCGGTAACGATCCCATATGCAACATGGCTGCTATGGCAAGCTATTTATCTTGAGGCGTGAAAGTGGCTTTGAGGTCTAGAGTGATTTATGCAAATCGTTCGGTCGGCAAGATTTTCTCCAAGGGTATGTGTCACTCCTTCTTCTTTCGAGGGCGCCCAGTCGATTACGCATCTGTCGTGGAGAAGATCGAAGAACTGGCGGCCGGTGCGGGAGGGGATCCGAGCGTGGCATCGATTGACAAGATGATACGTATCGTCGACCTGTCGACGGGTGAGCGGCGTACCTATACCTTGACAGAGCCCGGCAAGGCGAATCCGAGACGGGGGCTGGTGTCGATATTCTCGCCTCTCGGCGCGGCGCTGCTCTCCTCCAAGGTGGGAGAGGTCGTGAAAGTGGTGATGATGGGGTTTGAAAAAGAGGTGCGCATCATTGAGGTTCAGTAAACAATCAACTCCTGTACAGCCCCACTGATATTGGCTTTAATTATGAGAGGGTGGCGCCTTTCTACAGTGTTATTGAGTTATTGGTCTTTATAAGTTGCTTTCTGGGAGATAAAGCCAAGAGTCTGTTTTCAGTTTAAACTGATGAGTCAGATGAGTAGTTGGGTTGATAGTTGGGTTGATAGTTGGGTTGATAGTTGGATTGAAAGCGGGGCTTGAGGATTAGAATGAGAGATGTGTCAGAGTAAGTTGTTCAAGGTAAAACCAGAATTCATGGAATAAGAATGCCCGCTAAACAGCGGGCATTCTTCTATACGTGTCGGGTCCCAAAGAGCTGGTCCACGGTAGCGTGGTTAAATTTCGGCCCACATTCGCAGCAGGTTCGCCAGGCTCTTCGACAGCATATCGAAGGTGCGGGTCTTGCCATTAACCTCGAACTCCTGGCGGCGAGTGCTATCCAGGTCGAACAGGATCTCGCGCTGCTGGGGGTCACGCACCTGGCTCTGGACCCAGCCTACGACGGCCAGACGCTCACCGCGGGTGACCGGCACGACTCGGTGCAGGGTTGAGGAGGGGTAGAGGATCAGGGCACCGGCCGGCAGCTTGTAAGTCTGCTCGCCAGCGGTCGAGTCGATCAGCAGCTCGCCGCCGTCGTAACTCTCAGGGTCGTTGAGAAACAGCGTGAACGACAGGTCAGTGCGCATCGCCCCCTGGGGGGTGGCCATGATCGCATCGTCGACGTGGTTGCCGTAGCTCATGCCTTCCCGGTAACGGCTGAACAGTAGCGGTTTCATGCGCCTTGGGCGTGCCGCCATCTGAAACAGCGGGTTGGCCTGCAGGCCCTTGGCCACTTCCTTGTGCAGTTCGGCGATATCGGGGTGACGTCCGTCGGCCTGCTGATTGTGTTTGACCGTGCGGGCATGCCAGCCGGCGGTCTCGCGACCATCGCGGAAGGCGGCATCGGTCAGGGTGGTCCGGACGCGGGAGAGCAGCTCGGGGGAGATGGCCTGGTCGATGCAGAGGATCACGGGGTGCTCCAGTCGGTCGAGAAATGAACCACGATTATAAACAACTGGGAATCGTTTGCATTGAGCTTTCCGAGCCGGCACTCTACGCTCGTGCTCCTATCGGCCTGTAGGGCCACTCCCTGTCAAACGTATAAGCTGTCAAATGTATAAATATGGAGGTCTGCATGACAAACAGCACCCGCACCAAGCTTTGGGTCGGCGTCGGCGCCAGCGTTCTGCTCGGCACCAGCGCTGCCGGCTGGGCAGAGGCCGAGCCCGCTGCCGACTATACCCAGGGTCCCGATAGTCTGTTGCTGGCCCAGGCCGATCACGGTGGCGAAGGTGGTGAAGGTGGCGAGGGCGGTGAAGTCGGCCACCACCACGAAGGCGGTGAGGGTGGTGAAGGTGGCGAGGGCGGTGAAGCCGGCCACCACCACGAAGTCGGTGAAGGTGGTGAGGGCGGTGAAGGTGGAGAAGGCGGCCACCACCATGAAGGTGGCGAAGGTGGCGAAGGTGGCGAGGGCGGTGAAGGCAGCGCTTCGACCGACCCCTATGCGGTCTTTGACTATCTGAACGTCTCCGCCGGCGGTGAAGGCGGCGAAGGTGGCGAAGGTGGCGAAGGTGGCGAAGGTGGCGAAGGTGGCTATGCCATCGACGTCAGCAACCCCGGGGTGTATTACACCAACCTGGCGATGATGAAAGGCCATCTTGCCGTGGCCCGCGAGCTTTACCAGGCCGGTGAGCAGACCGCCGCCCAGCCACACTTCGGCCACCCCATCCATGAGCACTATGAGATGCTGGAGCCGGCCCTCGAGGCGCGAGGCGTGAAGGGCATCGAGTCGAATCTGAAAGCGCTGGTCGAGACGATGCGTGGTGGAGGCAAGTGGGAAAGCAAGGCCGATGCCTACACGACCGCGCTCGAGGCGATCGATGACGCCATGCATGACGTGGAAGGTGAGCTGCGCGACGATGTGGCCTTCCAGAGTCGTGCCCAGCTGGCGCTGCTGCGCCAGGCACTGCACGAGTACGAGGAAGCCGTGGATGACGGCCGCTTCGTCAACGTTGTCGAGTATCAGGACAGCCGTGGCTTCGTGCTGACGGCCAGGTCGCTGCTCGAGAAGCAGGCCGGCCTCTATGAGGAGGCTACCTATGACGAGTTGCTCGCGGCCTATGAGTCGACTCTCGAGGCATGGCCGTCCGCGGTGGCTCCGGAGACCCCGGTGATGACGCCGGGTGAGCTCTCTGCACGGCTGTTCAAGCTGGAAGCGACACTCAGCCGCTACTGAGCAGACAGACGGGCCCCGGCAAGCCGCCGGGCCGTCAATGACAAGGCCCGCCCCGAACGTTCCGGGGCGGGCCTTGTCACTGGGGCAGGGTGTCTTGTGCCCCGAGGGGTCAGCTCTGCTTGATGGCCTGCCTGGCTCGGCGCGTCTCGCGCAGCAGCGAGACCAGCACTCCCACGGTCATCACCAGAATGACGGCACTCAGCGGCAGGGCGGCGGCGATCAGCGCCGTCTGTAGCGCCGTCAGGCCGCCGGCCACCAGCAGCACCGCGGCCACCAGGCCGATGACGACACCCCAGAACACCCGGAAGCGTGCCGGCGGCTCGTCGTCACCCAGCGACAGGATGGTGGTCAACACCAGGGTGCCGGAGTCGGAGGAGGTGACGAACCAGCTCATCAACAGGAAGACCATCAGTGCCGACAGTATCCAGCCGAACACGCCGGTACCCACGATGCCGTCGGCCGTAGCAAACAGCGCGGCGGGGAGCTGCCAGGCGTTGACCAGCTCGATGATGCCGGCGCTACCGGGGCCGCCACTGGCATTGAGCTCCTGATACATGGCGTTGCCGCCGAAGATGATCAGCCAGACGAAGATGATCAGGGTGGGGACCAGCAGGACACCCAGCACGAACTCGCGCAGGGTGCGGCCCTTGGAGATACGTGCGATGAACAGCCCGACGAAGGGCGCCCAGGCCAGCCACCAGCCCCAGTAGAAGATGGTCCAGCCCTGCTGCCACGTCTCCGTCGCTGGCTCGTCCGCGAACCACAGCCCCATGGGGATGAAGTTGATCGCATAGTCGAGCAGGGTCTCGCCGAAGGCGGTGATCAGCCACAGGGTGGGGCCACCGATCAGAAAGACGCCGACCACGAACAGCGAGGTCCAGATGTTCATCTCCGAGATGATGCGGATGCCGCGGCGTACCCCGGTAACGGCGGATAGGATCGATATCAGCGAGATCAGGGCGATCAGGAGCAGCTGCGTCTGCAGCCCTGAGCCGATACCCACCAGGCGCTCCAGGCCCACGGCCATCTGGCTGACGCCCAGGCCCAGGGAGGTCGCGACGCCGAAGACACAGCCCAGAATGCCGAGGATATCGAACAGATGCCCCAGTGGGCCGAAGATCCGCTCACCGATAAAGGGATAGAGTGCCGAGCGCAGCGCCAGGGGTAACCCCTTGCGATAGGCGAAGTAGGCCAGCGA
This sequence comes from uncultured Halomonas sp., assembly GCF_947501415.1. Taxonomy (GTDB): domain Bacteria; phylum Pseudomonadota; class Gammaproteobacteria; order Pseudomonadales; family Halomonadaceae; genus Halomonas. Next base: position 37,364 of record NZ_CANMVL010000004.1, read on the forward strand.
CATGCCGACGATCACGTAGATGGCCCAGCCGTGCAGCCCCCAGTGGAAGACGGTGACTCGCAGCGCGTCGATGGCCCGCTCATAGCCGATGGCGGTGGCCCCGGCCATGTCGGCGTGGGGGTTGTTGGGGTAGCCGAAGGCACCGGTATCGTCGAGATAGAAGACGGGCTCGGCGACGCCGAAGAACAGGATGCCGATGCCGACGCCAGCGGAGAGCAGCATCGAGAACCAGGCGAAGTTGCTGAATTCCGGGCGGCTGTCATCGGGACCCAGTCGTACGCTGCCGTAACGGCTCAGGACGATGAACGCACAGACCACCAGCAGCAGCATCACCGTGATCAGGTAGTAGCCGCTGAAGGTGCTTTCGATCCAGGTGCGGGTGGCACCGAACAGAGTGTTTGCGGTCTCCGAGCCGAAGCCGGTGAAAGCCACAAATACCAGCACCAGCAGCGCGGAAGTAATGGTCATGCCTCGGTGCATGCCCTGGAAAAATCCACCCTGGGCCAGCTCGGTGACCATGTAGTCGGTGTCGAGCTCGACATAGGGGGAATCATCCTTGGGTGGGGATGAGGGACGAATGGGGGAAGTGTTGTTAGCGATGGTCTTATCCTCTTTAACCGGGCAACGGGCCGGCGATCCCGTAGTGCCGCCCGAAGGCGGCACCGTCGTCGATCAGCCGCAAGCGTTAGCGCCGAATGCCGATGGTACGGCCCGCCAGGGCCGGCCAGGCCGAGGTCTCTGCCTGGGGCAGGGTGGCGATGGCCTCCACGACCTCCGGCGGGAAGGGCGAGGGTCGGCCGCTCGCCTGATTCATGCCCATCAGCATCTGCTCGCTGGTGGCCAGCAGGTTGCCCTCCTCATCGTGCATCTCCAGGAAGGCATGCAGACGCTTGGCATCACGATCCAGCAGGGTCACGGCGACGCTCAGTGGCTGCCCTTCGTGGGCCTCGCGACGATAGCAGAGGTGGGTCTCCAGGGTGTAGATCGTATAGCCGTGGCGCTCGCGTCCTGCGGCGTCCAGGCCGATATGATCCATCAGCGCCTCCAGCGCCAGGGAGAACACCCGGGCATACTCGGCGTCGTTCATATGGCCGTTGTAGTCGACCCACTCCGATGCGACACGGCTCTCCAGGATCACCATCAGATGCGTCCCTCGAGGCCTTCGGCCTCGGGCCAGTACTTCTGCACCAGGTCGAGCAGCTCGACCAGGAAGTCATCGCGACGGCGATCGAGCTCGGCGACCGGCCGGCCGGCGGCCTGATGCTCGCAGCCATCGACCACCTTGTCGATCAGCTCATCGGTGAGCTCGGGAGCTTCCAGCTTGGTCCACGGCAGCTTCAGCGCCGGGCCGAACTGTTCGAGCATATGTCGCATGCCCTGCTCGCCACCGGCCAGATGGAAGGTCAGGAAGGTGCCCATCAGTGACCAGCGCAGGCCGCAGCCGTAGACCACGGCGGCATCGATCTCCTCGGTGGTGGCCACGCCATCGTTGACCAGGTGCAGCGCCTCGCGCCACAACGCTTCCATCAGGCGATCGGCGATATGCCCCTCGATCTCGCGACGCACCACCAGCGGGCGCATGGCCAGATCCTGGTAGAGGGCCTGGGCCGCATCGATCTGGGCGGTCTCGGTAGCCTCGCCGCCGACCAGCTCCACCAGCGGCAGCAGGTAGACCGGGTTGAAGGGGTGAGCGACGATCACCCGGCCGGGCGCCTTGGCGCAATCCTGCTGAAGATCGCTGGGCTTGAAGCCGGAGGTCGACGAGCCAATGATGGTCTCCGTCGCCGCCGCGGCATCCAGGGCCGCGAGGATCTCGCGCTTCAGCTCGAGGCGCTCGGGGACATTCTCCTGGATCAGATCGGCGCCTTCGACGGCTTCTTCCAGGCTTGCGACGAAGCGCAGCCGCTCGGGGCTCGCGCCGTCGGCCAGGCCGAGCTTCTCGAGGGAGCTCCAGGCGTTGTCGACGAAGGCGCGGGTGCGGGCTTCGGCTTCGGGCGCTGGGTCGAAGGCGACGACATCCCAGCCCTGGGCCAGGGCCCGGGCGATCCAGCCGTTACCGATGACGCCGGTGCCGATGACGCTCAGTTGCTGGCTCATGCTTCACCTCCCACGATCTTGCCGGTGCTCGGGTCGCGCAGCTTGAGATGCGCGCGAGTCTCGGCCGGGGTCATGACACGCCCGCCCAGGGTCTCGATAAGGTTGCCGGCCTTCTCGACCAGGCCGCCGTTGGTGGCCAGCACGCCCTTCTCGAGGTAGAGGTTGTCTTCCAGGCCGACCCTGGCGTGGCCACCCAGCATCATCGCCTGGGCCACCATCGGCATCTGGTGACGACCGATGCCGAAGGCCGCCCAGTTGGCGTTCTGTGGAAGCTTGTTGCGCATGGCCAGCATGGTTTCCGGGTCGGCCTCGGCGCCCCAAGGGATGCCCAGGCAGAGCTGGTAGAGCGGGTCCCCGTCGATCAGCCCCTCCTGCTGCAGCTGGCGGGCGAACCAGACGTGGCCCAGATCGAAGCACTCCAGCTCCGGCTTGACGCCGGCCGCCTGCACCAGGCGGGCGTGCTCACGCAGCCAGTCGGCGGTGTTGATATAGACCATGTCGCCGAAGTTGAGGCTGCCGCAGTCCAGAGTGCACAGCTCGGGGAGCAGTTCGCCCACCGGCTCGTGGCGCTGGGCCGGGGTCTGGATGTCGGTGCCCGGGCCGCCGCGGGTCGGGTCCTCGACATCGGGGATCCAGTCGCCACCGCCGCCGGCGGTGATGTTCATGACGATGTCGACGTCCGCCTCGCGAACGCGCTCCATCACTTCACGGAAGTGGTCCAGGGAGTGGCTGATGCCGCCGGTCTCCGGGTCGCGCACATGGATATGCGCAATGCTGGCGCCGGCGCGAGCGGCCTCGATGCAGTTATCGGCGATTTGCTGCGGGGTGACCGGCACATTGGGGTTCTTGCCGGTGGTGTCGCCGGCACCGGTGACGGCGCAGGTCAGAATAACGTTGCGGTTCATGCTCCGCTCCCTGTGTTGGAGGATTTGACCCGCATAGTGTGGCCAGCCATCGATGCACGTTGTTGGCGTTAAGCGACATTTGATTGATTAAAGGCGACGGTTGTGGGGGCTGACGCGGAACATGACTAATAAACAGGGGCCTGCGGAGCGCTTTATCGCTACCCTTGAGCGCCGTAATAAATCCTAACCGGGAGCCCCAATGCTGCTGCTTGACCTCCTTTCGCCGCTCTCCGCCGGCATCAATCTGTTGCTGATCGTGATCTCCGTGTTTACCTCCGCCTTTACCGCGGCGGTAGGGGTTGGCGGCGGGTTGCTGCTGATAATGGCCCTGGCCCAGGTGATGCCGGCGGCGGCGCTGATCCCGGTGCACGGGATGGTGCAGACGGGCTCCAATGTCGGACGGGTAGCGCTGACCTGGCGTCATGTCGACCGCAAGGTGATTGCGGCCTTCCTGCCCGGGGTGGTAATGGGCGCCCTGGCCGCGGCCTGGCTGCTGATACGCCTGCCTGCCGGTTTGCTGGAGCTGTGCATTGCCGCCTTCGTGCTCTACAGCTGCTGGGGACCGGGCTTGCCCAAGCGTGCCCTCGGGCGTGCCGGGGTGCTGCTGGCCGGCGCCCTGACCACACTGCTCTCCAGTCTGGTGGGTGCCAGTGGTCCCATGGTTGCCGCCTTCATCAAGCAGGGTCAGGTTGACCGGCTGACCAAGGTGGCCACCTTCTCGGCCTGCATGAGCGCGCAGCACCTGACCAAGGCCTTCGTGTTCGGCATGGCCGGCTTCGTGTTTCGCGACTGGCTGGGGCTGATGCTGGCCATGATCGCCTCGGGGTTTCTTGGCACCTGGCTGGGGCTGCGCCTGCTCAGACGGCTTTCGGATCACCGCTTCGATACGCTGTTCAAGTGGGCCCTGACGCTGCTGGCGTTGCGACTGGTCTGGCTGGGGGCGACCCGGCTGATGGGATAAGGGGATAGTGGACGCCTCTTTTTTGACGGCTGACACTGTAAACTGGTGTCATGCTGGCCATAATGCCTTTAGAAACCTCAAAAAAAGCGCTTCGGGACATTCGAGGGAGAAGACTATGGTGACCGCGATCATGGCCATGGGCCGCTCACGGCTATTGGCGTTCGGGCTACTGATGAGCCTGGCGGTGGTGCTGGCCGGGGTGGCGCAGGCCAACCCTCGCTATGCGGCCATCGTCGTCGACGTGGAAAGCGGCGAGATTCTGCATGCCGCCAACGCCGAGGAGACGCGTTACCCGGCCTCCTTGACCAAGATGATGACCCTCTACCTGCTCTTCGAGGCGCTCGAGGGGCGTAGCCTGAGTCTGCATCATGCGCTGCCGGTCTCCTCCTATGCGGCTTCCAAGCCGGCCTCCAAGCTCTATGTCAAGGCGGGCTCGACGATCCCGGTGGAGACCGCCATCGAGGCGCTGGTGATCAAGTCGGCCAACGATGTGGCCGTTGTGGTGGCCGAGTCACTTGGTGGCAGCGAGGCCAACTTTGCCCGCATGATGACCGACAAGGCGCGTGAGCTGGGCATGACCCGCACCACCTTCCGCAACCCTCATGGCCTGCCCGATGCCAACCAGACCACCACCGCCCGTGACATGGCGACCCTGTCGCTGCGTCTGATGCAGGACTTCCCCCAGTACTACCACTACTTCTCGCGCACCAGCTTCGACTGGAAGGGCAAGACCATTACCGGGCATAACCGCCTGCTCGACAACTATGCCGGTGCCGATGGTCTGAAAACCGGCTTTATCCGTGCCTCGGGGTTCAATGTGGCGACCTCGGCGGTGCGCAACGGACGTCGGTTGGTGTCGGTGGTCATGGGAGGCTTTACCGCGGCCTCCCGCGACGCTCATATGGCGGACCTGCTGGATCGCGGCTTCGTGCGGGCCTCGCTGTTCGGACGCGGTGACTGGGTGGCCCAGGCCGACTTCTCCGGCGAGCGCATGGATCTGCCCCGGGCGGCACCGGTGCCCAACCGCACGCTGCCATCGGCCCCGCCGGCCGTGCAAGTGGCAAGCCGCCAGACGCCTGAGCCAGCCACTCGGGTGACACGTCGTCTGACGCCCGAGCCGGCGGTCCAGGTGGCCAGCCTGGAGGCGCCCGAGTCGCTGCCCCGCGCGGCCTCTGCGTTGCCCGAGACCGCACAGGGCTCTGCCAACGACCCGATCCGCGAACTGATCAGTCAGGCCGATGCACCGGTCAGCCGTACCACCCAGCGCCTCGAGCCGCTGGGGCGCAGCGGCGGCTGGGGTATCCAGGTCGGCGCCTTCAGCAGCCCCGACAACGCCCGCAACCTGGCCGGCCGTGCCGCCGACCGGCTGGCCAGCGATCTGGCCAATGCCCGCGTGGATGTCCATGAGGTACCTGGGCCGCAATCCCTGTTCCGCGCCCGCCTGGTCAACCTCGACGAGAACCAGGCCTATCGCGCCTGTCGAAGCCTGGTTCAGGATGGCATCGACTGCATGGTGGTCAACGCCACCCTCTAGTGCTTGCCGTTCGTCTGCGAACCTTCTAGCCTGATCTCGATACCACCCCGTCGATCCCTGATCGGCGGGGTGGTGCTTTTGTCACGCTTGAGGAGCGGGAAGGGGAGTCGCGATGTCTGAGTCGTTCAAGGGAATCGGCTTCATGTGCCTGGGGGTGTTCTGCCTGGCGCTAGGGGATGCCATCACCAAGTGGCTGGGTGAAGTGCACTCGCCGCTGCAGATCATCTTCTTTCGCACCCTGGTGTCGTTGCCGCTGATTGCGCTGATCGCGCGTTTCAATGGCGGCCTGCGCACCCTGACTACCCGGCGCCCCGGTGTGCATCTACTGCGTGGGCTGATTTTCACCAGCACCATGATCTGCTTCATGTGGGGGCTGACCCTGCTGCCCCTGGCCGAGACGACCGCCATCGCCTTCGCCGCCCCGCTGTTCGTCACCCTGCTCTCGGTGCCGCTGCTGGGTGAGCGGGTCGACCGGCCGACGCTGCTGGCCACCACGCTGGGCTTTGTCGGCGTGCTGGTGGTGGTGCGACCCGGTGGAGAGAGCTTCCAGCTGGGCGCCCTGGTAGTGGTGGGCGCGGCGGTGTTCTACGCGCTGATGATGATCACCGCACGACGCTACGGTAGCCGCGAGCACCTCTGGGCGCTGGTGTTCTACAGCACCCTGGTGCCGCTGCTGGTCTCTGCCACTACGCTCCCCTGGGTGTGGCAGATGCCAGCCCCGCTGCACTGGCCGGCCTTCCTGGTGGCGGGTTTCCTCGGCGTGGGCGCCATGACCGGACTGACCCTGGCCTTTCGCTACGCACCGGCCGCCCTGGTGGCGCCCTTCGACTACACCGCGCTGCTATGGGCGGTGCTGCTGGGGTGGTGGTTCTGGGGCGAGGTGCCGGACATCTGGGTCTTCGTCGGCGGCAGTCTGATCATTGCCAGCGGCCTGGCGATCGCCTACCACGAGCGGCGCACCTCGCTCGAACGGCGTCCGACCGCCTGACTCAGGCATCAGGCGGGGCAGGCTTCAGTCGGGGCATGATTTAGTTGGGATTGAAGGCACGTGCCGCGGCCTCCGGGTCCGGCATGCCGCAGATCGCCGAGATCACCGCCAGCCCCTGGGCACCGGCCTGGCGCACCGCCTCGGCGTGCTCCGCCTTGAGCCCGCCGATCGCCACGCTCGGCAGGGGGCTGGCCGCCACCAGGCTGGCCAACCCTTCGAAGCCCAGGGGAGCCGCATGGTCGTGTTTGCTGGGGGTGGCGAAGACCGGGCCGAGTCCCAGATAGTCGAGACGCTCGACGTCGAGGCGGGCCATCTGCTCCAGGGTCTGCACCGAAAGCCCCAGGATCGCCTGTTCCCCCAGTGCCGCTCGAGCCGCCGCTACCTCGCCGTCGTCCTGACCGATATGCAGGCCATCGGCGCCACTCTCCACCGCCACCGTCAGACGGTCATTGATGATCAGCGGCACGCCGCTGCCGGCAAGCGCTGCCTTCAGTCGCCGGGCCTGGTCGATCAACTCGCCGTCATCGGCGTGCTTGTCGCGCAGCTGGATCACCGTGGCGCCACCGCGCACCGCGGCCACGACGGTCTTCTCCAGGCCATGGTCGGCACATAGGCTCGGGTCGGTCACGAGGTACAGGGAAAGATCAAGGCGCATCGGACACCTCCAGAGTGGGCAGGGTGACAAGCTGATCGTGGTCGAGGGCGTAGAGGGCATCGAGGAAGGCCACCGCAAAGCTGCCGGGGCCTGTTGCGGTGGTACCGGCGCGGCGCCCCGCCTCGCCGTAGCAGGCCAGCGCCGCCGTGGTGGCGGCAAAGGGATCCTCGGCGTCCACCAAAAAGGCGGCGACTACCCCGGTGAGGGCACAGCCCAGGGTGGTGACCCGGGGCATCAGGGGGTGGCCGCCCGAGATCCGGGCCAGGCGCCGGCCATCGGTGACCAGATCGATCTCTCCGGTGACCGCCACCACCGCGGCGGTACGGCGCGCGAGGCTAATCGCGGCCTCCTCGGCGGCCTCTATGGGGTCGCTGCTGTCGACCCCACGCCCGCCACTGCCCTGGCGCTCCAGGGCGAGGATTTCCGAGGCGTTGCCGCGGATCACCGTCGGCCGGCGTTCCAGCAGGCGCTGGCCCGCCTCGCGACGATAACGAGTGGCGCCCACCGCTACCGGGTCCAGCACCCAGGGCCTGCCCGCCAATTGTGCGGCCTCGGCGGCCTCCTCCATGGCATCAAGCCAATGGGGCGAGAGGGTACCGATGTTGATCGTCAGCGCATCGGCCAGTGCCGCAAACTCGGCGGCCTCCTCGCGGGCATGCACCATGGCCGGCGAGGCGCCCAGCGCCAGCAGCACATTGGCCATGGGGTTCATGGCCACCAGGTTGGTGATGTTGTGAATCAGCGGCGCCCGCTTGCGCAGGCGCGCCAGGTGGGCGGCGGGGTCGATCGATCCGCGGGTGGCGGTAGTCATCATTCCTCCCGGGCGTGGGAGGTGCAGCCGCTGGAGCGGGCTGCACGACTCCCTACGCCGGCATGATCCGGGTCAGGTTCCAAGGGTACGTCTCAACCGCGGTGGATGCCGCAGCGCCCCTGTCGTGGGCATCACTATCCCTGCCCCGGATAAGCCTGTAAAGCCTGGGTATCGAGCCTAGAGCCTGGAACCTGGAACCTAGAACAGGGAGTGATTGATCATCAGGTGCGTCGCCACGCTGGCCGCATAGCCCAGGGCGATGGCGGGGGCCCAGCGTAGATGACCGGCAAAGGTGTAGATCCCGCGAGCCTGTCCCATCAGTGCCACGCCGGCGGCGGAGCCCATGGAGAGCAGGCTGCCACCGACACCGGCGGTCAGGGTGATCAGTAGCCAATGGCCCTCGGACATGTCGGGTGCCATGGAGAGCACGGCGAACATCACCGGAATGTTATCGACCACCGCCGAGACGATGCCCAGCACGATATTGGCCCACAGCGGGTTCCAGCCACCGTAGAGCGTCTCGGAGAGCAGCGCCAGGTAGCCCATGAAGCCCAGTCCGCCCACACACATTACCACGCCATAGAAGAACAGCAGGGTATCCCACTCGGCGCGGGCGATACGGCTGAAGATATCGAAGGGCACCACGCTGCCGAGTTGTTCGAGCTTCTTCCAGTCGCCGCGTTGAGCATAGCGGGTGCGCTTTCTATCCAGCGAGCGCGGCAGGCTGCGGCGCAGGAAGTAGCCGAAGAACTGGAGCATTCCCAGGCCGAACATCATGCCCATCGCCGGCGGCAGGCTGAGCATCGAATGGCACAGCACCGAGATGGCCACGGTGAGCAGAAACAGCAGGATGATGCGTCGAGCACCGCGCTTGAGCCATACCTCCTCGGTGAGCACAGGCGGCTTGCGGTTGCGGATGAAGACGTTCATGACCAGCGCCGGCACCAGGAAGTTGACCAGTGAGGGCGCCAACAGCTGGAAGAATGCGCCGAAGGGCAGCTGGCCGGCCTGCCATACCATCAGCGTGGTGATATCGCCGAACGGGCTGAAGGCGCCCCCGGCATTCGATGCCACCACCACATTGATGCAGCACAGCCGAATGAAGCGGTCATCGCCTTCGGCCACCTTGAGCACCACCGCGCACATCAGCATGGCGGTGGTCATGTTGTTGGCGACCGCTGAGATCCAGAAGGCCAGGAAGCCGGTGATCCAGAACAGGCTGCGATAGCTGAAGCCCTTGCGCACCAGCCAGGCGCGCAGCGCATCGAAGACTCGGCGCTCCTCCAGGGCGTTGATGTAGGTCATCGCGACCAGCAGGAACAGCAGCAGCTCGCTGTACTCGAGCAGCGTCTCACGGAAGGCGGTTTCGGCCTGCTCGGGCAGCCCGGCGCCGGTATAGGCCCAGGCCACCAGCGCCCAGATCAGACCGGCGGCGACCAGCACCGGCTTCGACTTGCGCATATGCAGCACTTCTTCGGACATGACCAGGGCATAGGCCAGCACGAAGAGGGCCACCGAGAGTACGCCGACGCCTGATCCGGTGAGATCGAGGGGGCCGGCGTTGGCCATGGCCAGCGAGGGCATGGCCAGGCAGCAAAGACCAAAAAGGAGAAACGCGCCGAGGCGAGAAGGCGCTTGGCGAAGGGTGTATCGGGAAGATGTCATGGTGGTAGTGAGTCGTTGAGGAAGAGGGGGGGCAGCAGGATAGGCACCGTAGCCTTAAGACTGTCTTAAGGGAGCTCTGGGAACGTTGGCGCAAGGGTGACAGATGGTACCCACTCAACTCCGCAAAAGGAATAGTCCCATGAACCAGTTACACACGCTCTACAAGCCTCTCAAGACAGCCCCGCTACTGGTAACACCTGCCCGCGATGGATTTAATACATCGAATCCCGCCCTCGAGATGCTCACCGACTTCTCGCGAGTGCCACCCCGCACCATCCAGGCCCATGTCGGAATCAACGAGGCGCACTTGATGATGCGTCACGGTGGTTTTCGGCTACTGCTGGTCACGGATGAACAGCAGCACTGCATTGGTGTGCTGGCGGCACGTGAAGTCATCGGTGGTCGTCGCATTACCCTTGCCCAGCAACAGCATGGTATATCGAGCGAAGAGGTGACCGTAGGCATGGTCATGACACCCTGGCAGAAGCTCTCGGCCATGCCGCTGGAGCAGCTTGCCTCTCTGACTATTGGAGACCTGCTGCTGTCATTGGAGTCGATGACCGATCAGCATCTGCTGGTGACCGAACGTGATCCACAAGGTGGCTTGCGAATTCGCGGTCTCGTCTCGGCGGCCGATATTCGTCGGGCGGTCGGGCTGGCGGAGAAGGGAGCCCCTGAGATCGCCTTGGCAAATAGCTTCGCCGATACCTGCAGGATGATGATGGGGCATGATCTGTGAGCCAATGGATGACTCGGCACAGCTCATGTCGCGAAAAGCGTTGTCAGTGTGTCAGCGCTGTAATCTCGAAGATGTTCGGGACGCTGTTGAGTTCTTGACGGCGAAGGTTATTTTTTTGTTGGCGGCGTAATCGCTATCACATAGATGGGGGGCTTTAAGCCTTCAACAGGGGATTTACATGATCAAGGCACTGTTCTGGTGTTTCCTGGTGCTGATTTCTCAGCTAGGGCTGCTGCACTATGTCGACAGACGAGTGCTGGGGATGACGTTCGGTGGAGGCGATACGGCGGCGGACGAAATAACGCCTCAATCGTCCTTAACCGAAGAGTAAGTGAAGAGCGAGGGGTAAATCGAGGCCTCTTCCTGCCTCTTTTAGCCTTGTAAGGGCAGTACCAGGCGGGCAAAGCTAAAGACGAGGTGCTCGAGTTGCCAAGGCTCATGTCATTACATGGAAGCCCGACAAGGTAATCAGGCTGGCTAACACTAGACTGTTGAGAATGTCCCTTGTTTCATCATCCTGCCAGAGACTTGGGGTAAGCAGGGCGAGGGCCATGGTGCCCAGGGCAATCAGCCCCAGCGGCAGCTCAATGGGCTCCCAGCCGGCGGCCAGCACGCCCGCGGCCAACAGCCCCAGGCCGATGAGTATCAGCGGCGCGATGGCACGGTTCTCGGCAAAATGCGTGTCTTCGAGTGTCACTATCGGGCTCTGGGTCATGATATTGCCTCGGGTTGCGGCTGTATCGGCATGCACCATGACTGTGGCGCCCTTTCCTTAAGGGTTTCTTAAGCTGGCATGACCAGAGTGTGACGGCGCCGATCCCGGTATTTTTTCACCACCCGACAGGTTGTTCATCGAGGCTTTGCATCGGGCCCATTCAAGGTCGTGACCCTCATATGCTTGCATCCCTTATTCATCGCTGGCGCTGGCTGGGCGCCTGGTCCCTGGCCAACCTGCTGCTCGCCTGGCTGATCGCCCTGCGCTACCTGCCCTATATGGCCCCCGAGGGTGCCGAGCAGTGGGGCTACCTGGTGCTGGTGTTCCTCGGCCATGTCGCGTTGCTGGTCTGGCTGGGGGCCCTGCCGCTGCTGCTGCTGGCGCCGCTGCTTCGCGCGCCCTGGCTGTGGCTGGTTACCACCCTGTGGGCCAGCCTGCTGCAGCTGGTACTGCTGCTCGATACCTTCGTCTACGCTCAGTACCGCTTTCACCTGAGCGGCTTCATCCTCGACCTGCTGGTCAATGCCGGTGGCGATGTCTTCAGCTTCTCCTGGCTCGCCTGGAGCCTGGCCATCGGTGGGGCGCTGGCGATGCTGGCACTGCAGGGCTCCCTGGGGCTGTGGCTCAGGCGGCGCCCGCCTTCGCGGCCGGTGCTGCCGGTACTCGCCATTGGCCTGCTGGCCCTGTTCGGGGTCCACGGCTGGCACGCCTGGGCGGACGCCCACTACGACCGCGAGATTACCGGCATGACCCGCCATGTGCCGCTGTTCTATCCCGCCACCGCCAAGCGCTTCTTCGTCGAGCGAGGCTGGGTCGACCCCCAGGCGGTGCGTGACCGGGTGGAGCTGGAGGTGGCGGCTGGCAAGGCGCATGACCTGGCCTATCCCTCTGCTCCGCTGAGCTGCTCGCCGCCGACCGCGCCCCACAACCTGCTGCTGGTGGTGCTGGACAGCGCGCGCCATGACCTGCTGACCCCCGAGGTGATGCCGAACCTGAGCCACTATGCCGCCCGCCCCGGCTGGTACCGAGCCGCCGAACACGTCAGCGGCGGCAACTCCACCAAGGCGGGGGTGTTCAGCCTCTTCTACGGCCTGCCGGTCAACTACTGGGACGCCTTCACCGCCGGCCAGACGCCGCCGGTGCTGATGGAGAGGCTCGAGGCCACCGACTATCGCTTCCAGGTGCTCTCTTCGGCGACCCTGGTGAGCCCAGCCTTCGACCGCAACGTCTTCGCCGGCCTGACGGACGTCTCGCTGACGCCGGCCCAGGGCGAGCCCTGGGAGCGTGACCGCCAGATCACCAATGACTGGCTGGCCTGGATGGAGACCTCGGCGGAGGCACCCGAGGCCGCACCATTCTTCGGCTTCCTGTTCTATGACGCCATCCATGGCTACAGCCATCCCCCCGACTTCCCGCGCTTCACCCCCTACTGGGAGCAGATCAACCATATGGCGCTGGGCGCCGAGTTCGACCCCGAGCCCTACTGGAACCGCTACCGCACCGCGGCGCGCTACGTGGATGCGCAGCTCGGACGGGTGCTCGATGATCTCGAGCGACGCGACAGGCTCGACGATACCGCCGTGGTGATCACCTCGGACCACGGCGAGTCGTTCAACGAGCACGGTCGGAACTACTGGGGTCATGGCAGCAACTACACCCCTGAGCAGGTTCAGGTGCCGCTGGTGATGCACCTGCCGGGGCGCCCCGGCGGCGTGCTCGAGGGGCGCACCCAGCATGCCGATATCGCCCCGACACTGCTGGAGGAATTGCTGGGCTGCGAAGCCGTCCCCGAGCGCTATACCCTGGGGCGCAGCCTGCTGGCGCCCGCTGCCCCACGTGACTGGCTGCTCTCCGGCAGCTACATGGGCTACGGCATCCTGCTGCCGGATTACCAGATCGCCGTGCACCCGACGGGTGCCTTCGAGGCCTACGATTACCGTATGAACGCGATCGAGGCGGTGCGCCCATCTCCCGAGGTTGCCGGGGAGGTGCTGCAGGCGCTGTCGCGCTTCTATCGGTAAAGGCACGCCCTGTGTGCAGATGAACGCTCCATGAAGATCGCGTTAAGGCTGGCGTCAGCCGGGGTGGAGTAAAACGGTCGTCGTACATCAACCGAGGAGGATGACGACATGAATTGGCTGGATTCCGAACACCGTTACGGGGCCGTCTCACGGGCCATTCACTGGAGCATGGCCACGCTGCTGATCCTGATGCTCGGCACGGAGTGGCTGGCGGAGCTCGTCGGGATGAGCGAGCGGGAGGCGATGGGGCTGCACAAGAGTGTCGGGGTGCTGCTGCTGGGGCTGCTGGTGTTCCGGCTGCTGTGGCGCCGGGTCAACCACGGCAGGCTTGAGGCCCATGCGCACTGGCAGTGGGCGGCCCGGCTGGGCCACCTGGCGCTCTACGCGGCGATGCTGCTGCTCCCCGTTAGCGGCCTGCTCGCTGCCCTGGGCAGTGGCCATGGCGTGGAGCTCTTCGGCCTGCCGCTGATCGTCCCCGGCGCCGAGGTCGAGTGGCTGGAGGAGGCCGCCGAGGAGACCCACGAGGTGCTGGCCAACCTGTTGTGGTTGCTGATCGGCGGGCACGTGCTGGCCAGCCTGGCGCACCAGTTCTGGCTGCGTGACCACACCTTGAAGCGTATGGCGTGAATGTCCTGCTACTGCTGCGTGATAATCGCCCCGGGGGCTTGCGCCTCCGGGGCGCGGCAGCTTGCCGTCAGGTCGAGGGCGTCATTCCGGACCTCGGACTCCACGCCGAGCAGCCCCAGCAGCGAATGGAACAGGTAGTCGTGGCTCAAGGCGCGATCGCTCTGGGCGGCCAGGCAGTCGTCATTGAGTCCGGCGGTTTCAGCGAAGTCATCGGAGGCCCACCACACCATGGGCACGCGGGTCTGTTCACGGGGAGCGATGGCGTAGGGCAGGCCGTGCAGATAGATCCCCTTCTCGCCCAGCGACTCCCCGTGGTCGGAGACGTACAGCATGGCCGTGGCCAGGGATTGGTTCCTCTCCAGCACGCCGATGATCCGGTCCAGCACATTGTCGGTATAGAGGATAGCGTTATCGTAGCCGTTGACGATCGCTTCCCGATCACACCGGGCCAGGTCGGCCGTATCGCAGGTAGGCGTGAAGGCCCGGAAGTCCTCCGGGTAGCGCTGGAAGTAGCTGGGGCCATGGTTGCCCAACATATGCAGCACGATCACCGTATCCTCGCGTATCTCGCCGAGGCGTCGGGCAAGTTTCTCGACCAGCACACCGTCGAGGCAGCCCTCCTCCCCACACAGCTCGGGATAGTCATCGGAGGAGGGTGCTGCCCGCTCCACGCCGTCGCAGACCCCCTTGCAGCCCGACTGGTTATCGATCCACACCACGCGATAGCCGGCGCGCTGCACCACGTCCAGCAGCGACTCGTGACTGCGGGTGAAGCGCTCGTCGTAGTCGTTTCGTCCCTGGGGGGAGAACATGCAGGGCAGCGAGACCGCGGTGCTGGTGCCGCAGCTGGCCACTTCACTGAAGTTGACCACGTCACGCTCGGCCAGCCGCGGGGTAGTCTGCCGGTCATAGCCGGAGAGCCCCCAGTTGGCGGCGCGCACCGTTTCGCCGACCACCAGCACCAGCAGGCGCGGGTTATTCTCGGCACTCGGCAGCCGCCGCGCATCCTCACCGATGGGCAAGCGATCCTCGGGCAGTGGCGGGGAGGCCGCCATCACCTGGCCGGTGGAGACGATGGCATTGCCGGGGGTGATCAGGTAGCGCAACTCGTGATGATTGCGCATCAGCGAGGAGAGGCTCTGGAAGGAGAGCAGCAGCGCCCCGACGAGCACGACGACACTACCCAGCCACCACAGTGCACCGGCCCCCAGGCCGCGCCGCCAGCTGCGGCGGCGCAGCGGCCAGCCCCACACCAGGGACAACGGCAGCAAACCGAACAGCAGCAGATTGAATGCCAGACCCGGGGTGAGCAGCTCACCGGCCTCCCGGGTGTCCGTCTGCAGCACGTTATCGATCATGTGGGTATCGAAGTAGGTGCCGTAGTGGCCGGTGAAATAGCTGACCGAGGCGGCGACCAGCACCAGGGCAGTCAGCAACGGCTTGACGGTCGCGCGGCCGACCAGCGGCAGGAAGACCACCAGGTGCAGTCCGGTCATCACCACCCCATAGCCGACCAGCTGGCCCCAGTCGCCGAGCCCCGTGGGTGACATGGCCTCGATCACCGCCGCCCAGAAGCGCTGGTTGTAGAAGAGTGTGAAACCCAGGCAGGCCAGCAGGGTCAGGGCCTGGGGAGAAAGTGCCGGCAGCCGGGAGCGGAACCGCCGGAGGCTGTCCAGGGGAGAGCGAGTGAACTCAGGCATGGGTGGAAGACTCGTGAGCAGAGTGAGTGACGGTCGTGAGCTCGCGCGCCGGCGATGGCAGTAGCAGGCTCGCCAGCGTGGCGCTGATCGTCCAACAGAGCATCAGCGTCCAGAGGTCGTGGGAGAGGAAGTGGGCGCCGCGCAGCTGCTGGGTGACACCGAAGAGGAGCCCGAGGCCCAGTCCGGTGGCCAGCCCCAGCCAGCGCAGACGTGGCCGCACGCTTCGCAAGCAGAAGTAGAGCGCGATCCAGGCGTAGCCGGCGCTAGCATGGCCGGCAGGGAAGCAGGCGGTATCCGGCATCCCGGCGGGCCGCCGCGTGAGCAGGCCGATGAAGGGCCAGTCACCGCCATAGCGGGCCAGGTCCCAGGGACACTCCATGGGCACCAGGTGCTTCACGGTCGAGACTGCGATCGTTGAGCCGGCTACCGCCAGGAACAGATACAGGAGGGGGCAGCGCCAGCGATGCAGAGGGCGGGCCATGAGACTGGCCAGCAACATCAGGATTACGCTGCCCCCCATCCACTGGCTGAGGGTTCGGCCACCGCGATGCAGCCAAGTCTCGAACAGCACATGCTGCTTCAGCGTCCAGCCCTCGCCCTGAAGGCGATAGAAGATATCGGCGAGACGGAAGTCGAGTCCCAGCCGGTCGATCACCAGCATCAGTGCCAGGAAGCCGGCCCAGGCCAGTGCCAGCCGCCGCAGGAGAATTACCGCGGTCAGCGGGCCGACATC
This sequence comes from uncultured Halomonas sp., assembly GCF_947501415.1. Classification (GTDB taxonomy): domain Bacteria; phylum Pseudomonadota; class Gammaproteobacteria; order Pseudomonadales; family Halomonadaceae; genus Halomonas. The sequence goes on from NZ_CANMVL010000004.1 coordinate 53,515, forward strand.
TTGGGAGGGTGAGAGGGCGGGTGTCGGAGGTGTCATGGCAGCGTCCGGAAAGGCAACGCGGCCATGCTGACGGGTTCGCCTTAACGAACCCTTATGTCAGCGGTGAGCCGGTGGTGGGAGGGGTGAAGGCTTAGGCGTCTCGGGGCAGCATCGCCACGACACGCAGCCCACCCCCGGGAGCGGGGCCGAGATCGAGCGTGCCGCCGTGGCGGGCCAGCAGGCGCTCCACAATGGAGAGCCCCAGGCCGGCACCGGCTCCGGGGCCGACGCGATGGAAACGCTCGGTGACGCGCTCGAGCTCCGCGGCGGGGATTCCCGGGCCCTGGTCATCCACCTGCAGCATCAGACGCTCCGTACTGGCCTCCAGGGCCACCGTCACCCGGCCGCCATCCGGGCTATAGCGCAGGGCGTTGCCGACCAGGTTCTGTACCAGGATACCGATGGCGCCTGGCTCGGTGGCCAGTTGCCAGTCATCCGCCTCATCGGCGACAAGGTCCAGGGTCTGGTTTCGCTCGATGGCCAGGGGCGAGAGCTCGGCCAGCGCCTCGCGTACCTCGATCAGCAAGTTGCTCGCCACACGTGGCGCCGCCTCCTGCTCTACCTCCTCGGGCTCCAGGCGTGCCAGGGTCAGCAGCTGGGAGACCAGCCGGGTGGCTCGGGCCACGCCGCCGCGTAGCTCCTGCAGCGCCTCGTGGCGGTCGGCGGGGTCCTCGGCGGCCAGGGCGTTCTGGGCGTGCAGGTCGAGCACCGCCAGGGGAGTGCGCAGCTCGTGGGCGGCATCGGCGATAAAGCGCTTCTCGCGCACCCGCAGATGCCGGATGCGCTCCAGCAGACGATTCAGGGCGCCGACGATGGTGTCCAGTTCCCGGGGCAGGGGGTGCATCAGCAGCGGCTGCAGGTTGTGAGGGTCGCGCCGATGGATCGCCGCGGCCAGCCGCGATAGCGGACGCAACCCCCGGCCGGTGGCCCACCACAGCAGCAGCGCCAGCAGGGGCAGACCGATCAGGTCCGGCAGCAGGGTGCGCAGGGCCACGGCGCGGGTCAGCTCACCGCGCACGTCGTCGCGCTCGGCGACCATTACCCGCCGCGACGACTCGGGCAGATCGAGTATATAGACCCGCCAGTCATGACCCGCCTGCCGGCTGTTGGCATAGCCGGGGGGCGCATCGGTGAACGGCTCGGGCGGGGCGCTGGCCGACCGCAGTACCAGCCGATCATCTTCCCACAGCTGAAAGGCCAGCCTGCTCTCGTAACGGTGGCCGGCCAGGCGCTTGTCCGACTGCTCGGCTCGCAGCAGGGCACTCTCGAGGCTGGCCAGCAGTGCCTGTCGCTGCCCCTCCGGCAGTGGTGCCTGGATCAACCCTTCCAGCAGGCGGGCATTCTGGGCCAGGCTGGCATCATAGAGCTCCTCGATCTCGTGGGAGGCGTAGCGGTAGCTGACCAGACCGATGGCCAGCATGCTGACGCCGAATACCAGCAGTACCAGTCCCAGGGTACGGCGACGAATGGAGCTCACGCCCCGGCCTCCTGAGGCGCATGGTCCAGCACATAGCCGATGCCGCGTACCGTGCGGATCAGGCCGGGGAACAGCTTGCGACGCAGATGGTGGACATGCACCTCGATGGCATTGCTTTCCACATCCTCCTCCCAGCCGTAGATCAGGCGGGTTAGGGTATCGCGGGTAAAGACCCGCCCCGGATGACTCATGAACTCCTGAAGCAGGGTGAACTCACGGCGCGACAGGGTGATCTCCTGGCCCTGGTAGCTCACCTGTCGTCTGGTGGCGTCGAGCTGGATGCCGCGGCACTCCAGCAGCGGTGTGGCCTGGCCCTGGCTGCGGCGCAGCAGGGCGCGCAGCCGCGCCTTGAGCTCGGCGACCTCGAAGGGCTTGACCAGGTAGTCGTCGGCGCCGGCATCTAGGCCTTCGATACGGTCATCCACGGCATCCCGGGCGGTGAGCACCAGCACCGGCACCCGGTTGCCGCTTCGCCGCACGGCCTCCAGCACCCGCATGCCGTCGAGCCCCGGCAGGCCAAGATCGAGAATCACGGCATCGAAGGGCTCGTCGCCCTGCAGGGCGGCGAGGGCCATGGCCCCATCGCCAAGATGGTCCACGGTGTAGTGTTCTGGCTTGAGGGCCAGGCGGATGCCCGAGGCCAGGCTCGGGTCATCCTCGACCAGCAGGATGCGCATCGGTTGTTCATTTCTCCAGTTGCGACAGCAGGTGGCGGACTTCCTCGCGGCGGCCGGCATCGGCAAGCTCGCGGGTGGGCCGGGGCGGTGCCTGCAGGGCTTTCTCCAGGGCCTGGCGCGCCTCGGCATCGCGACCCTGCTGATGTAGATAGTCGCCCCAGAAGTAGAGGCTGTCGAGACCGTCGGGGTTGATCGCGAGGGCTCGCTTGAGGTGCCACTCGGCCTTGTCGTCGTCACCGAAGCCGATCGGCCAGCCCGGCACCTGGTAGTAGAGGGCTCCCAGGCTGGTATAGGCGGAGCCGTTCAGTGCCATCGGGTCCCGCGACAGGGCGGCCTCCAGATAGCCGCGGGCCTGCTTGACCAGGCCGAGTGCAGCCAGCCCGCCTTCGGCGCCGGCCTGGGTGGAGCGCACGATACCGGCCCAGATCAGCAATTCGGCAGAGTCGGGATAGTCGGCCAGCTGGCGCTCGGCCTCCTTGCCCAGTTCGTCCAGCGCCTTCACCTGCTGGTCTTCGGGCAGTTCGTAGCGGATCTCGGCCCAGCGGCCCTGCAGTCGAGCCACGCTTCTGTCGGCGCCACCGTCATCGCTCGCGGCAAGCAGGGCCATGCTGGGCAGCCCGCCGAGGCTGGCTACAAGCAGCGTGGCGGCAAGGTGGAGGCGGGGTAGGCGGGAGAGTCGTCGAGTGTTCATGGTGTGGTCTCCGAAGTGCCGAGGAAGCGGCGGATGACGGGAAGCTGGCGCGCCAGGGCGTGGTCGACCACGCTCGGTAACAGGGCATTGAGGCGCACGAAGAGCCGTTCGGGGCCGCCCAGCTGGGCCTCCTGGCGACCGCGCTCCACGGCTTTGCGTACCGCCTGGGCCACCTGAGCGGGACTATCCATGGCGTTGCCCAGAGCCGCGTTCATGGCCTCCACCTCGGGGGCGTTCATGGCGGTGCGGGTGGCCCGGGGCGAGACATGCAGCACCCGCACCCGAGTGTCGGCGAGCTCCCGGCGCAGGGCCTGGCTGAAACCGCGCAGGGCGAACTTGGTGGCGCAGTAGCCGACCTGTCCGGGATAGCCCAGGGTGCCGAAGGTGGAGCCCAGGGTGATCACCCAGCCCTGGCGCGCCGCCATCAGCTGGGGAAGCAGGGCGCGGGTCAGCTGCAGGGTGGCGGTAAGGTTGAGGGTAATGAGTCGCTCGAGATCGGCATCGGAGCCCTCGGTGAACAGTGCCGCCCGGTTCACGCCGGCGGCGTTGATCAGCATGTTGCAACCCGCTCGTCGGGCCGCGGCCACCAGCTGCTGGCGCTCCTCGGCACGGGTCAGATCGGCGGGCAGCGCGGTGATCCGGTCGGGGTGGCGGGCCGCCGTGGTCTCGAGGTCCTCCACCCGGCGGCCGGTAATCAGCAGCTGGGCGCCGGCGGCGGCCAGCTCGTCCACCAGTGCCTGGCCGATACCGCCGCTGGCCCCGGTGATCAGTACCCGCTGGGCGGGCCAGCCTCCTTCGGGTAGCCGAGGGTGTCGGGTGCGGCGATCAGACCAGCGCATCGGTGAACTCCTGGGCGGTATTGCCGCCGGCACAGCGTGCCTCGACGCCGCGGAACATGGCGCCGTAGAGGCGGTAGACCACTCGTGCGGTGTCGATCACAGCCGCCAGGTCCTGCTCCTCCAGGCGGTTCACCAGCCCTTCGAAGAAGGCCAGGTGGCCGATATCCAGGCTACCGTGGGAGGTCAGGTAGCGTACCGCCTCGTCGGGGAGGCCGAGGCTTGCCTGCAGTCGTTCGGCGGCCTGGGTGGCCAGCGCCGTGCTGGTGCCTTCCAGTACCTGGACCATGCCGAAGAAGCCCACCGGCTGACCATGTTCGATCTCATCGCGCACGGCGGCCACCATCAGCCGGGTGGCAGGATCCGCCGGCCGTGCGGCGGCCGCCGCGGGGTCACCACCGGTGGCGCGGATGTCGTCGAGAATCCACTGCTCGTGGCCATGCTCCTCCTCGATATACTCCACCAGGGCGCCGCGCAGCCATTCCAGCCGTTCCGGCAGGCGGGCGCCACAGGCCATCATCAGTGGCACCGTGAAGCGGACGTGGTGATAGGCCTGGCCGAGGAAGGCGAGGTACTCGTCACGGCTGACCTGGCCGGCCAGGGCGCGAGTCAGCAGCGGGGTGGAAAGCAGCCATTCGCGCTCATGGCGGGTGGCGTGCTGTAGTTGCTGATAGGGGGTCATGGGGTCACTCCTTGCATCGTCTGGGAAGGGTGGGACTCGTGCCGAGTAGGGGCGGCGCGCAGCCAGTCGCCATGGGCGCGGAGGATGGCGTCGCGACGCAGACGGCCATTGGCCGTCAGCTGCTGGTTGTGAGGGGTGAAGGGGGCACTGCGGCGCCACTCGTGGATTCGGGCGTAGTCGGGCAGACCGGCATTGGCCTCGGCCACTGCGGCGGCCAGCGTGGCGTCGTCGATCGCGGGAGAGGCGGGCACCAGCAGCGCACGGTTGATGGGCAGCGCCTCGCCGTGAACCAGCGCCTGGGCGATGGCAGGGCAGGCGCAGAGCTCGCCCTCCACCCACTGAGGATTGACGTTGCGCCCATAGGCGGTGATGAAGACCTCGCGACGACGTCCCCCCAGTACCAGGGCGCCGCTGGCCCAGTGCCCAAGGTCACCGGTGGCATGCCAGGCCGAGGCAGACGCCGGCTCACCGAGATAGCCGAGCTGGATGGCACCACGCACCCACACCTCGCCCGCGTCATCGATGCGCACCTCGGCATGGGGCAGTGGGCGGCCGACGCCGTGGGCGGGTTCGCCGGTGCGATTGAGACTCACCACCGAGGCGCATTCCGAGAGGCCATAGCCCTCGAAGACCGGCCAGCCACCGCGTCGGGCCCGTGCCAGCAGGGAGTCGGCGACCCGGGCGCCACCCACCGCCACGAACCGCAGGCTCTCGGGGGCCCTGGGTCGCGCCTCCACCAGCGCCTGGAGGAGCTGGGGAACCAGAATCAGGCTGTGGGGACGACAGGCGTCGAGGGTAGCCAGCGCTCGGTACGGGTCGAAGCCGCTGGCACCGCGCCAGCCCAGCGTCTCGACCCCGGGCAGAAAAACGCGGCCACCCAGCCACAGTGGCACATAGAGGCCGCCGATATTCTCCAGCAGGGTGGAGAGCGGCAGCATCGCCAGGTGGCGCTCTATGGCCAGCGGTGCCACTGCTTCGGCGATACTGGTAGCCACCGTAAGCGGCGCCGTGGCGTCGAGGCAGACCCCCTTGGGGGCACCGCTGGTGCCGGAGGTGAAGGTGATGCGCCTGGTACCAGGATGCAGAGTCGGGGGAACGACGACGCGCCGGCTGGCGATGGCCGGGTCGCGGCTGCTCTGGAAGCCATGGGCTTCGCCGCCGGGGCCGATCCAGGTGTCCAGCCCGGCGGCGGCGACCAGGTGGCGGCGCTGGGCAGCACTGAAGAAGCTGGGAACCGGTACCGCCACCCGCTCATCCTGTAGCAGCGCCAGATCCCATAGCGCCCAGTCGATGCCGTTGTCCAGGGCCAGGGCGACCCGCCGGGCGTTGGCTGCGTGCAGGCGTCGCCGGCGGGACGCGATTTCGCTTATCAGCTCGTCCCAGGGGAGTCGGCGGTGACCGTCGTCCAGCGCGATATCAGACCGCCGATCGGTGGCATGGCGGACCAGCCGTTCCTGCAGGGCGTCAGGCGTGGTGCGCATGGGCCACCTCCGCCGGGCAAAGGCGGGAGGGAAGCAGGCCGCGTTCGCTCAGCTGGCGGTGGGCGCGGTGCAGGTCACCGGCCATTATCCAGGGTTGGCGCTCGTAGTAGCGTCCCCAGCTGGCCTGCTCGTCACCGAGTCGTGTCGGGTCGGCGACCATCACCGGCTCGAGAGAAAGGCCCAGGCGACGAATGGCGTTGGCCACCTCCGGCGTGGCGGTGAACAGCAGCCAGCCGATACCCTCGTGGCCGAGCTGGTCCACCAGGTGCAGGAAGAGCTGGCACTGCAGGCCGGGACGGCGGCTGGCCAGGTTGCCGATCTCGGCGACCCGGTGACGGTCCACGGGCTGGGCGAAGCGCTCGGTCAGCAGGTGTTCGGCACTGACATCCAGGTAGCGCTCCTGGAAAAGCGGGCCGCTTGCCGCTGCACGCACTCCGACCGCCGCCTGGGGCCACTCGCCCTGCCACAGGCCGAACAGCCGCGGCAGCAGGTGGGTGATGGTGGCGCCATGCTCTTCGGCGAAGCGGCGTCGGACCAGGTGTTCCAGGCGTCGGCGACGGGTCCAGTGGTGTGCTTCTTGCCACTCCAGCGGTGAGATAGCTGGGATGACGGCGGGAAGGTCCACCGATGGTCGGCGACAGGGGACGGGGGAGAGAACGAGATCGGGGTGTGGCATGGGGGCGTCTCCATGACGTGTCACCCATACTCTGGTTCCGGTAACTTAACGTCCGCTTAAGGGCGGCAGAAATTCCGACCTCGACGATTCAGGCGCGGATGTAGACACGCTCCTCGGTCAGTCGCACGCCAGGCGGATGCCCGAGGCCAGGCTCGGGTCATCCTCGACCAGCACGATGAATGTCGGCTCTTCGCTTCCTGTGGCTGGCCTCCCTTCGGAACCGACTTGCCAGGTTGGACGTCAGGGTGCCAGGGCGGCGGCGCCAAGGAAGCGCTCCTGCCAGTAGGCGATCTCCACCGGCGAGGTCTCCACTCGGCGGCCACGACCGGGAGCGTGGATCATCTGCCCATTGCCGCGATAGATGCCGACATGGCTGGCCTTGCCGCCTCCGCTGGTGTCGAAGAACAGCAGGTCGCCCGGGCGGGCGCGGTCCACCTTCGGCAGCCGACGAAACTGATCGTCGGCGGTGCGTGGGACGGCAAGGCCCGCGGCCCGGTAGGCCAGTTGGACCAGGCCCGAACAGTCGACGCCGGAGGGCGAGTTGCCGCCGAAGCGATAGGGCGTGCCGAGGGTGCGCTCGGCCGCGGCGAGTATCAGCACGCGATCGATGGAGAGCCCCTCGTGAGGCGGCGGGTCTTCTACCGCCAGCTGCTTGCCGGCACAGCCGGTAAGCAGCATCAGGGTCATCAGTAGAACGACCAGCCGTGTCGATATCGGAGGCAGGTGAGCGGAGAGGGCAGGGGGCATTCGGGCTCCATGCGGGCGGCAAGTTTGCCCCTAGCCTAGACCGCCGGCTTCATTAACGAAAGGCGATGCGCGTGCCATAGGCAAGCATTTCATCGGGGGTCACGGCATGGCCGGGCACCCCGATCATCTCGTCGCCGCACTGATCGGACCAGGTCAACACCCCATGACTTAGTCCCAGGTTGCCAAGCAGGTCGCGAATCTCTCCGGTCCCGAGAAAGGTGCGAGTGTTGCCCTTGGCGTCGGCGAGCTCACAGACGCCTGTGCTGTGATGAAAGCGCACCGTATAGATGCCGTCCATCGACTCTATCTCGACGACAGGTGTGAAGCCGTGACTCAGGGCGTTGGCCAGCTGTTTCAGGGTGATACGGTCGTGAAGGTCGTAGGCGTGGGCGTTCATGGGCAGGCCTCGAAGGTTGATCCAGCCGAACGGCTAGTGGAAAACATCATCCCTGTATAGGAAGTGTAGAACTATTGTGGCGCCATACAAGCAGGATTTGGCCATTTTCTGGCAATTTTCGGAGGGGAAGCATGTGAAAGTAATGCGTTGTATAGCTTTTATATACAGTGCTGATGTATCGCTGCTGTGTATCCTGCTTGCTCCGCGTGATTCGGGTGGAAACCTGCCGTCGTCGCCCCCATGTCTATGCTCACATTCGCGCAATACAGGAGAGACCCATGAGCTTTCAGGGTGAACAGCATCCCGGGGTAAAGGCCCCCACGGCCGAGACCGATGGCTTCCGCCTCAATCACACCATGCTGCGGGTCAAGGATCCCGAGAAGGCCCTGGCCTTCTACTCGCGGGTGTTCGGCATGTCGGTGGTGCGCCGCCTCGATTTCGAGGAGATGCAGTTCTCGCTCTACTTTCTGGCGCGGCTGGAGAAGGACGACGTCGTGCCCGAAGAGGCCGGCCAGCGTACCGTCTGGACCTTCAGCCAGAAGGGGCTGCTGGAACTGACCCACAACTGGGGCACCGAAGAGCAGCAGGACTTCGCCTATTACGACGGCAATGCCGAGCCCCAGGGCTTCGGGCATATCTGCTTCAGTGTGCCGGATCTCGAGGCGGCCGAGGCATGGTTCGACGCCAACGATGTCGAGTTCATCAAGCGCTCCGATCAGGGCAAGATGAAGAACGTGGTGTTCGTGAAGGACGCCGATGGCTACTGGATCGAGGTGGTTCAGGCCGACCGTCTTGCCGCGATGGGCGACTGAGGTCGCGCCGGCGGAGGGGCGCTTCGTGGAAGTTGGCGTTTTTGCCCTCCACGTTGGAGGGCGATAAGGTAAGTTCATGACCATTCATGGCATGATCTGCCAAGGAGTATTGATGAATCTGCCACGTCGTCCTATCACCCTTGCCCTGGCTGGCGCCTTGCTGACCGCTCCGCTGGCCATGACTGCTCAGGCCGAGGAGCCAGCCGAGGTACGCTTCTCCGTGCCGCCCTGGCCCGGGGTGACGGTCAAGACCGAGCTCGCCTCACAGCTGCTGAATGCACTGGGGTACGAGAGTCAGTCACAGGAGGTGGGCTCCACCATCACCTATCAGGCGCTGGCCCAGGGTGAGCTCGACGCCTTCCTGGCCGCCTGGCTGCCGGCCCAGCAGGGCATGTACGACACCGCCATGCAGAGCGACAATCCGCTGGTCGACCTGGGCACCAACGTAGACGGTGCACGGCTGGGCTTCGTGGTACCCACCTACGTCTATGACGAAGGCTATACCTCGGCCGAGGATCTCTGCAGTGAAGAGCTGCGGGACAAGGCCGGCGGTACGCTCTACTCCATCGAGGTGGGCTCGGGTACCAGCGAACTGCTGGCCGGGATGCAGGACAACGGCACCTACTGTCTCGATGAGTGGCGTCTGTCCGAGACCTCCACCACCGGCATGTTCAGCCAGGCCAAGGCGAGCATGGATAGAGACGAGTGGATCGTCTTCTATGCCTGGACGCCCCACTGGGCAAGCATCGAGTATGACATTCGCTTCCTCGATGACCCTGAAGATGCCTGGGGGCCGGATGGTGGCCGCAGCGACGTTATCTCGCTGGTTACCAGCCGCTTCGCTGAAGGAAACCCCAATGCTACTCGGCTGCTCGACCAGCTGGTATTCAGCGCCGATGACCAGAGTGCGATGATCTACGGCTTCAGCTACGAGGAGCGTCCGCCCGAGGAGGTGGCCCTGGAGTGGCTGCGCAACAATCCCGAGCGGGTCAAGGCCTTCCTGGAGGGCGTGACCACCCGTGATGGGGAACAGGACGCCTGGCCGGTGGTTCAGGAAGCGCTGGAGATTCCCGACGCCTGAACCGGTCGCTGAGGCGCTGCCCATCGTTGCCGTATCGAGGCCGCCTACGGGCGGCCTCGATGCTTTGGAAGCATCGTGAACCAGCGTCACGCCGTTCGGCGACGGTCCTGGCGCGCGGCGGGAGTGCCTGATCCGATGGGCTTACACAGCTAGAGTGCCCAGCGGCGCAGCAGGTTGTGGTAGACCCCGGTCAGCTGGATGCTGGTGGCGTGGTCGGCCCCGAGCTGCTGGTGGGTCTGCTGGATGGCCGTGTCCAGGTCAAACAGCAGGCTGCGTTGGCCCTCGTCGCGCACCATGCTCTGAATCCAGAAGAAGGCGCCGAGGCGTGCGCCACGGGTCACCGGGGTGACCCGGTGCAGGCTGGAGGCGGGATAGAGGATCAGGTCTCCCGCCGGCAGCTTGACGCTGTGCGCGCCATAGGTGTCCTCGACGACCAGCTCGCCGCCGTCATAGCTCTCCGGCTCGCTGAAGAACAGTGTGGCCGACAGATCGGTGCGCAGGTACTCGCCGCGCTGGCGATCCATGCGCATGGCGTTGTCCACATGCAGTCCGAACGACTGCCCGCCCTGATAGCAGTTGAACAGCGGCGGAAATATCCTGGCCGGCAGGGCACCGGCGACAAACAGCGGATGGCGCTCCAGTGCCGCCAGCACCACCCTGCTCAGCCGCTGGGCCACCTCGGTCTCCTCCGGCAGCTGCAGATTGTTCTTGGCCAGAGCCGACTGGAAGCCGGCGGTGGACTTGCCGTCCTGCCAGGGCGCCTGGAGGAGCAGCTCTCGGCACTCGGCGACCTGCGCCTGATCGAGCACCTCGGGGATATGCAGCATCATGGGTCACGACCCTCTTGAATGAAGCGTGCCCGACCCCTGGGTGGGGTCGGGCGAGGAAAGACAACGGGCGTCACGGCCGGTTGATCAGAAACGCTGGATCAGAAGCGATAGTCGAGGGTCAGGATGCCCGCGCGACCGTCGCCGATCTCCACCGCCGAGCTGCGCGATGCGGTGCCGGGGCGCGGACGCACGCGCTCGACATACTCCTCGTCGAACAGGTTGTTGACGTTGAACTGGGCGCTGAGGTTGTCGGTCACCCGATAGGCCAGCATGGCGTTGTGCAGCCAGTAGCTGTCCACGGTGCCGGCCACGTCGGAGGCGACCTGTCGCTCCCCCACATAGCGGGCGCCATAGCCCAGCTGGAGGTCCGGGGCGATATCGTAGGTCGTCCACAGGTTGAAGCTGTGATCCGGCGTGTTGCCAAGGGAGTGACCGACGGGGTCGCGGCCGTTGGCCTGAGGCTCGGCGATCGACTTGCGTGTCTCGCTGTCGAGATAGGTGTAGTTGGCATAGACGCCCCAGGCATCGGTGAGCTGGCCGGTGACGCCCAGCTCGACCCCCTGTACCCGCTGCTCGCCGGCCAGCCGGAGGTCGTCGTTGGCATCCTGCTCACGCACGTTGTCATTGTCGACCCGGAACAGCGCACCCTCCAGGCCCAGCCGACCCTCCATGAACTCCCACTTGGTGCCCAGCTCCCAGGTCGAGCTCTCCTCGGGCGACAGGTTCTCGCCACCATTGCCCCGGGGCAGGCCGCCCGAGGTGGCCAGGTTTTCCGCGGAGGGGGCAAAGGAGGTGCCGTAGGCGAGGTAGACGCGGCCGTTGTCTGCCGGCTTGTAGACCACCCCGGCGCGCCCGCTGAGCTCCTTGTCGCGGGTGGATTGGCGCTCGTTGCTCTCCTTGTCGATCGCCTCGCCGTCGATCCAGTCGTGGCGCAGGCCCAGGCTCAGGTCCCACTGCGGGTCCAGGGTGATGGTGTCGAACACATAGAGTGCCTGATTATTCAGCGTCGCCTCGTCGGCGCCACGCGGCGTATAGGTGGTGTCGCCGTCCCAGCGGCCCGGCGGGTTGGAGAGGTCATAGCCGCCGTCGGGATAGGGGTGCGCGTCGCTACCCAGACCCAGATTGGAGGCGGTGCGATCGTAGGTCTCGCGGGATACCTCGGCACCCACCAGCAGCTCATGCTCGAAGCCCGCGGTGTCGAAGCGGGTGGTCAGGTGGGTCTGGTTGATCCACATCTCCGTGGTCACGTCCCGTCGGTAGGCCTGGGGGCCGGCCGGCTCGTAGTGTCCCGGTAGCAGGCCGGGAGCGGTGCGATCGACATGCGCCGCCGAGATGGTGGTGTCCCGGTCGAGATGGGTGTAGCGCGTCTTGTTCTCCAGCCAGGTCCTGTCGCTGACATCGTGCTCCAGGGTGAGCGTGGCGATATTGCTCTCGATCCTCTCCTCGTCGAGGTCGCGCCAGCCGTAGTAGGCCTCGTGATCGACGCCGGACAGCACCTTGCCGTTCTCCGCCGGCAGGCCGTAGTCCGGCAGGTTGTCATCCTTCTGGTAGACATAGCTCAGGGTCGCACGGGTGGCATCGCTCAGCCCCAGGGTCAGCGAGGGTGCGATGCCAAGGCGCTCGCGACCGATATCATCGCGGCCCGGCACGTCATTTTCATGGGCCATCAGGTTCAGGCGCAGGGCACTGCCTTGCCCCACGCCATCCAGCGTCTGGTTGGCATCGAGGGTCAGGCGGCGGTAGTCGTCGCTGCCCAGCCCCAGGCCGGCATCCACGAAGCTGCGGTTCTTGGGGGTCTTGCTGATCATGTTGACCACCCCGCCGGCGGTGCCCGCGCCGCCGAATACCGAACTCGGGCCCTTGATCACCTCGACGCGCTCGGTGTTGAACATGTCGGTGCGGTTGTTCTGGCTGCTGTCGCGCAGGCCATCCACCTTCATGTTGGCGTTGGCACTGAAGCCGCGGATGTTGATCTTGTCACCCGAGCCGCCGCCGCCCTCGCCGGCGTCGAAGGTGATGCCCGACACATTGGAGAGCACCTGGCGCAGGCTCAGCGCCTGCTGCTCCTCGATCACCTGCTCGGGCACCACGCTGACCGTCTGGGGCGTATCCAGCAGCGGCTTGACGTACTTGCCGGATGCCGAACGCTCGCTCTTGTAGCCGGTATCGCTGTACTCGCCGATTACCGTCAGCGATTCGAGCTCTATCGCCTCACTGGACTGGGCGATGGCGGGGGCGGCGGCCGACGCCATGGCAAGACCCGCCGCCGAGGCCAGCAGACGGTAGGGGGAGCGTTGGACAGATGTGATACCAGGTTTCACTGCACAGTTCCTTGTCAGGGGAGGTGGTGGAAGAGAACTATTATCAGAAAGCGACACATTCTCATTTGCACCAACTGCACAGTCAATCACTTTTTTTCCATATTCTCTGCCGAATGCTCGCTCAGTAGCCGGTCATCTCGAGATATCCGACTCCCACTCGTTCGCCGCCATCATGATCGCGGGCGACCACCTCGCCCTCCCAGTAGGGCACCGTGGTCTCCATCCAGCGCTCGGCATGGGGCGCCTCGACGATCAGATCGAGGTCGCGCCCGGGTACCTTAAGGCGCCAGCGGGTAGGCATCTCGCGGCCTGCCACGCGGGCGGTGGCCAACGGGGTCATCGCCAGCTCCTGCGAATCCAGCGGATGGGTGATGCCATCCGCCAGGATCCAGCTGCCGGAACGGTAGTCATCACCGTCGTTTCCGCCGCCACGCAGCCGGAAGGCCATCAGGCGGTGGCCGCTATCGAGGTGCAGCGAGAACCAGTCCCAGCCCGTCTGATCGGGGCTCAGCAGCTGGCTGCTCCACTCGCGGTCGAGCCAGCCTCGGCCGCTGACCTCGCGCGTCTTGCCGGCCAGGGTCACCTCACCCTCGATATGCCAGAAGGGCTGGCTGTAGTAATGGGAGCCCTGACCGTCGGCCGACTTCTGGCTGAAGCCGTCGTCGCCATGTCGTACCAGGGGACCCTTCGCCGTCAGCTCGAGACGATAGCCGAAGCGCTTGTCGCCTTCACCATCGAAGGCGGCGAGCCTCAGCCGCTCGAAGGTGTCGGCCTCGGGGTCGCTGACATCGCTGGCCAGCACCCAGTCATCGATCCAGGCCCGGAAGGGGTGGGCGGACGCACCGGCCTGGCTGGCCGCCTGCCTGGGAGAGGTCGTCGAGTGGCTGCGCGCGAAGCGCTCGCTGACGGCGTGCTGCTCCCCCCGGGAGACGGCCAGATGTGCCATCCATAGCTGATCGGCCACCCAGGGGGTCGGCTCGGAAGGCGTCTCCGTGGGGGCCGTTCCCGGTGGCAAGAGCGCCTGGCGGAACAGGGTCCACTGCAGCCCCAGCGGCTCGCCCTGCTCATCCTCCAGGTTGGCGGTGAGATACCACCACTCGATGCGGTAGTCGGGGTGCGCGCCATGATCCGCGGGAAAGTGCAGAGGCGTGCCGGGACTGGCCTGCATGAAACCGCCATCGCTCTCGCCCAGTCCGGCGAAGCCGGCGCTCGGGCGCTCGGGTGGAGCGTCGTCGCATCCGGTCAGGAGCAGGAGAGCGCCCAGTAGTGAGCCCAGCAACAACACCGCTCGCCAAGACCGCCAGCTAGCACGAACCGGCATGTGTATCGCTCCTTGAGGTAGATGGTCCCTACAGTAGCGCCGTCGTCCAGCGGTGTGAACGGTGTGGCGACTCGCTATGAATGAGGGGTGCCTCGCATCCGTGGGCGAGGCAACGTCCGGTTAGTCAGCGGGCCTGGGCCGGGAGATGACCCGGTCATGATAGCGGTGGCAGCTTGCGCAGCTGTTGAAGTCGAGTCCCAGGTGATAGTCGTGGTCGGTGACGATGCCGGCATGGCATAGGGTGCATTGGTCGGTGGGCAGCGCGCTGGCGAAACCGTCACCGGCGCGAACATGCCCGTTATGGCAGTCCAGGCAGCCATCCGCTCGGGTGTGCCAGGGGGAGTCACCGCGGCCAACGACGGAGAGGTACTCGGGCGAGTGGGCTCGCTGCTCGCCGAGCACTTCCTCGTGGCAGCCCTGGCAGCCGGTGATCAGCGTGGCCTGGCTGCTGTTGATACTGAGGTGACAGTCGGCGCACTCGAGGCCGACATGGCCCCGGGAGAGCGGTGCCGGGCTGGCGGCGCGCTGCCATTGCCCCAGCATCAGCAGGGCGGCGCCGGCCAGCAGGGCCAGCAACAGACTGATAAACAGAAGGCGTTGGCTGGAGATCATTGTCGGTAGCCGCCCTCAATATTGATAGATGAATACCAGATGCAGCAGCGTCGCCACCAGCAGGAGCAGCGTGGCAACCCGATGGCCAAGACGCAGCAGGAACGGCCGCCGGTGCAGCATCACCAGGGCACCGCTCAGTACGACCAGCAGCATCAGTGCGATGAGCCCGGCGTTCAGTCCGGCACCGCTGGAAAGGCCACCCAGGGCGTGCAGGGGCATCAGCAGCAGGGCGCCGCCCCCCAGCAGGCCATGCCACCAGTAGCGACGGGGACCTCCGCGGATCACCAGCGTCAGCAGGATGGCGAGGAGCAGCAGATAGCCGCTGAGCTCCCGGACGATGGCATCGGTCATCAGGCGGTAGGCCGTGAAGACATGCGTCGGGAGCACGCTGTCGGGAACCGGCCAGACCGGCAGCGCCCCCAGCACGCCGACGAGGAGTAGCGTCGTCACCGCCATCGACCAGCGCATCAGGCGCCTGCGCCACGGGCGGCGGCCGGCCAGGTCGGCGATCTCATCGAGGCAGTTGCCGCAGTAGTCGCCCGCTCGGGTGGCCTGGCGGATCATCGCAGGGTCGCTGCCATGCTCGGCGATGGCCGCCCGAATGGCCGAGTGGCGAACACCGGCGCAACGACAGACCAGGGGGTCGGAGGGACGGCGCGGCGGTAGCCAGGCCAGCCAGCGCAGTCCCACCATTTCGGTTCGGCTGAGTGTGCCATGGTCTGACCAACGTTCGGTGAGCCGCCTGGCCTGAGGGGAGGGCAGCAGCGCCTCGAAGGCAACGATGCGCTGCTGTTGTAGCGTCGCGCGCAGTACGCGTGTTCCGCGTCGCACAGTGAGCGCCTCTCCCTCCGTGGGTGTAGCGCTTGAGGTCGAGACCGAAGGCGGGTGCGGCCCGGCCACGACCAGCCGGGTGTCATCCCCCAACCGGCACTCCCGAAGCAGCCCTTCCGGGGGCGGTGGTGGCGGCTCGCCAGCGGCCGCGGCGAGGGCCAGGTCGGCGAGGTAAAGGACCTGAACGATATTTCCCCGCATCGATGGCCAGGGCGGCTGGGCGCAGTCGCCCACGGCGAAGATCCTGGGGTCACTGGGGCTACGCATGTCGGCATTGACCAGAATGCCCTCGTCGGTGGCGAGCCCCGCCTCCCCGGCCAGTCGCGTATTGGGGGTGATGCCGCAGGCCAGCACGACGCGTCGTGTTGTCAGGGATCGGCCGTCTGCCAGCAACACGCCGGTCACCCTGTGGCGGCCCAGCAGGCGATGCGGCGGCGCCTGCTCCAGTACCCGGACACCGCGTATCTCGAGATGCCGAACGACGCTGGCGCCGATGTCGGGGCTTAGATAGCGCCTCAGTAACCGGCGACGTGCGATCAGGGTGACGCTGGTGCGTCCCGCCGCCAGGGCGGCGAGTTCGACGGCGAGCAGGCCGCCGCCCACGATCAGCAGAGATTCCCGATGATCCAGGGCGTCGAGCAGGGTGTTGAGCTGGCGGCGGGTATAGAGGGTCTGCACTCCGGTGAGCCGGCTTCCGAGTAGCGTGGGCCAGCGGGGCGAGGCGCCCAGGGCGAGGAACAGGCGAGAGTAATCATGGGCCTGGCCGGTCTCATCGATGACCCGGTGGTTATTCCGATCGATCCTTACCGCTCGGCGCCCGGAAAGCAGACGGAGCCCTGTTGTCGGCGGCAAGGGGCCGGGGTTCGTAGGCGTGCCCGGAGACACGCGAGCGGAGTGGGAGGGATCGAAGGACAGAGGGGCGAGCAGTTGCGGACGCGCCTCGGTGGCCTGGGGGCTATCGGGGTCGGCGTCCAGCACTAGCACCTCCTCGTGCCGGGCCAGCCGGCGCGCCAGGTGCATGCCGGCTGGCCCGGCGCCGATGACTATCGGCGTGGCCACGCGTGAGCCCCCTGTTGCCGGCCTGGGCAAGGGCTGCCCGTTGCGGCGTTAACGCTAGGGGCGATCCTTGAGGCCATCATGAATGGCAATGTCCTTGGCCCGCATGCGGTCGAGCAGCACATCGCGGGTCTCCTCGACCTTGCCGAGCGGTTGGGCACGCAGTGCCGCCACCTCCTCGGCGGTGTAGGGCGTGAACTCCTCGGGTTTGCTGGTGCCGGCGATGCCGTCGGTGATAATCCAGTTGATCAACTCGGCCAGCTGGTCGTCGGCGAAGCTCGAGTAGGCCGAGCCTGGCACCTGGACGAGGAACTCCCGGCCGCCTTCGACTGACAGGAAGTGACCGACGAAGTCCTTCATGCGGGGAATGTCGTTCTTGCGCTCGCCTTCGCCATCGGCCAGGTGGCAGCCGCCACATTCAAGCTGATAGTAGACCTCGGGGCGGTAGACCATCTGGTGTGGTGGGGCCGGTCGTATCTCATTGCCCGGTGCCGGCTTGGTGTTGGGCATGGGCAGGCTTTGTGCGGCCAGCGAGCTGGCCGCGATCAAGCTGAATAGTCCCACCAGCGTTCTGGCGCCGTTGGAAATACGTAGCGTCATCATGGCAATCAGGTGGCTACTCCTTGAATGACCGTGATGGTGCAGACATAGGTGTTGCTCTCCGCCCCGATGCACCAGTTGATATCGTTGTTGTTGAATGGCCGGTAGATCGGCTGCTCGCTGTCGTTACGGTTACAGGCACACTTGCCGCACGGCTGGTTTCCACAGCAGTCGTTGTAGGAAATGATGTAGTCGCGACCGTCCGCCGGGTTGCGACAGGTGCCCACCCAGGCCACCCGGGAAATATCGGTGCCCGGGGGGCAGGAGGTCTTGCTGCCACCGCAGCAGCTGCACAGGTAGCCGTCGATGGAGCAGTAACGCCAGTAGTCGCACGACGTGGGATCGCCCGGGTCGCCGGGTTCGCCCTTCTCGGCCGCATGGGCGTTGCCGGCGCTGCGGTCGATGGGCAGGATCAGCGGCAGGGCGCTACCGGCTACCATCCAGGAGCCCAGCTTGAACAGGGTGTTGCGGCGGGAGGTGGAGTGGGCCACACGGCGTGAAGTACGTTCGAAGAAACGGTCGAGTAGGCTCATGTGAGCGGTCCTCCAGTTGTTGTTGTGCTTGTTGTTGTGTTCATTGCTGTGTGCGTTGTTGAGCTTGTTATTGCGTCGCCGCGGTCTGCTGGCGCATGTATTCCTGCAGCGTACCGACGCCCATCGCCTGGGCCTCGAACAGGCTCTCCAGATGCTCGCGGTTGTTGACGAGTCCCTTGGCCTTGAGCACGCCCTCGGCATCGATCAGTACGGCATAGGGCAGCTTGCCGATCTGATAGGTCATGCCGATCTCCGGCCCGATGACATAGCGGGCATCCTCGAGGTGATGCTGCTTGATCAGCTCCATCTGCTGTTCATGATCACCGTCACTGACGTAGATCACCTCGAGCTCCTGGCGATAGCTCTTGCCCAGCGAGCGCAGCGTCGGCAGCAGCGACTTGCACACAGGGCAGGTGGGTGACAGGAAGAACAGCAGCTGGCCGCGCTCCCCCTTGTAGCCGACGTTGACCGGCCTGCCGTGCCGGTCGGCGGAGGTCACCTGTGGGGCGGGGTTGTTCACCTCGACACCCTTGTCCAGGATCAGGGCGCCGGCGGGGGCGATGCGGGCGTGAAGCACGCCGATTTGTCGTACCAGTGCCACCACCACCAGGGCCAGGGCGATGAGGCCGATCCAGAGCAGGATGTGCGAGATCATGTTGGCATCCATAGCGTTATTTTCCTTGTAGTGCATTGAGACGTGGCCGATTGGCCAGGAGACCCTCAACCGAGGTGTAGATCATCAGTCCTACCAGGCTGCAGGCCAGGATCAGGAACAGATCGAAGCCGCCGAGGGGGTGCTGGTGAGCGGGCAGTGCCGCCAGCAGTGCCATCAGCACCAGCAGACCATTGCGCCACAGCAGGGCCGCGCTCAGCGGACGTTCCATCCCCGGGCCACTGCAGCCACAGTCGATGTCGCTGCGCCCACGCCACAGGTTGATGGCCATCGCGCCGGCATAGCCGCCCAGCAACAGCGCCGTGCCAAGGGCGCCCACCACACGCAGGGCAGGGATCAGCAGCAGGATGGCCAGGGCGATCTCGAGCGCCGGTACGATGCGGGCAACGACCCTCAGGCTGCCTGGAGGCAATAGCGCATAGTCATCCAGCTGTCGCCGAAAGCGCTGCGGGGCCCGCAGCTTGTGCATCGCGGCGCTCAGCAGGATGACGGCCAGGATGGCCGAGAGCGCCAGGGTAAAAACGGGATAGAGTGTCATGCCGTCCCCCTTAGTGGCTCAGCATCAGGATGGGGGTGCCGGCGATCTCTTCCATGGTGGCCACATGGCTATCCTGGGAGAGGTCATAGACCTCCATGTCACCCTCTACCGTGCCGCCGAGCAGCAGCGGTGATTCATCCTTGGTGACATGAATGCTCCAGACGTGATTGGGAAGCGTGATCTCGCCGACCTTCTCGCCACTCTCCAGGTCGTAGGCCCAGACGGTATCGCTGGGGTCTTCCCACTTGCGTGGCTCATGGTCAGGGTGCACCAGCGCATAGAGGCGGTTCAGGTGAGGGGAGGCGGCCAGTAGTTGCCAGCCACCGACACCCCAGTTTTCCTGCTGATGATCTTCATCGAACAGCGACCAGCGCTCTCCGGCCTGAAGCTCGCCATCGACGATATGCACTGGCTGGATCACGCCATCGGTGGTGGTGAAGTAGTAGGTGTCCCCGTTGAGAATGGCCCGTTCGTTCATCAGCTCTTCGTCGGGGTCGAAGAACCGTGTCTTGCTACGGCTGACCTCCTGCCCCTGGTCGTCGATCACCACCTTCTGCAGGGTGCCATCGCCGCAGATGGAGGCGAAGGCGCGATCGCCCACCGGATAGTTGAGCATGCAGCCGGGGATCTCGATCTCATTGACCATCTCCTGGTTCTTCACATCGACAACGGAGATCGAGGTCGCCGGCGTAAAGTTGTAGGCGTAGACGAAGCGGTCATCATCGCTGATGGTCAGCATATACAGCTCGGTCAGCATGTTGGCGAGCTTGGCGGGGAGTTCGACTTCCCACAGGGGATTCAGCGTTTGTGCGTCCGTGGCGGTCAGCACATCGGTGCGCTCGCCGCGGGTGCTGCGAGCGTAGAAGATATCGGCGGTATATATCGTGCTTTTATCGTGAGACAGCACCATGGGAGCCATATAGCCCGTCGATATGGTACCGAGAAGCTTCTGCTCGTTGGGATCGACGACGCGAATGCGGGTGGACAGAGCATGCGTGAAGTTGTTGTCGACGATATAGGTGCGGTGCTGATCCGGTTCGTCGAGGGTTTCGATCGAATAGCTTTCTCTCGCCAGCTGGGCCGAGGCGGTCGATATAAGCAGGGAGCTTAGCGACACGGCTAGCCCCGTGCGATAGAGAGACTTCTTGAGCATCCTGTCTTCCTTTCTTGTTGAATTATTAAGCGAACGACTGCCGATCAACACTCCTGCCGTATCGAGATGACGGTCGCCGGCATGACTCAATTGAAGGCATATGCTGTTCCGGCCTTTTTTTATATTAGTTTTATTGCCTTGCAGCCTCTGGTATAGCAAAGGGCATCACTCAGCACCGTTGCAGCGGGGAATGACATTGTTGCCATGAGGCAATAATCAGCAGAAGGGCAGCAGGAGTGACGTTGCGTCATCTACCAGTGCCCCGAATCGAGGGGTTGGACCTAGGTGGCATGGTGATTTCGTGGTTTTCTACTACTGCTGTGGGCAGACCAGGGCTATCGTCGAGGGCAGGCCAGGACTATCGCGGAGGCGCCCCCCAGTGTCAGGATGAGTGCCCGGGCAAGCGTCACTCAAGACGCCTGCTCCTCGGCCAGCAGCGCCCGGGGTGGCGTGCGCCATAGGCGCAGTGCCGGCAGCGTGGCGGCGAGCAGCGCCACCACCACGGCGGTGGCCAGGGTCAGGGCGATCTCCCCCGGGAAGAGGTGCAGCGGTAGCCGCCAGCCGAAGGCGGCCACGTTGATCACCGCTACCAGGCCCCAGGTGATGGCGATGCCCAGCGGCACGGCTACCAAACCCACCGCCAGTGCCGCGCCGCCCAGCTGAGCGAGCTGTACCCGAAGCAGCCGGCCCCTCGGCACGCCCAGGGCCCACATCGGCGCCAGCCGTCGGCGTCGCTCGCGGGCCTGGGCGAGCAGGCTGGCCAGCAGCGCCAGGGCGGCCACCGCCAGGGTCAGGGCGTTGAGGGCGCGGGTGATGGTGAATGTACGCTCGAAGATGCCGGTGGCGATGCGCTTGACCTCGGCCTGGTCGCGCAGGGCATCACGGTCCAGGGCGAACTCGCGGCCCAGCGCCGCGGCGAGGGCCTCGGCATCGGCGCCGTGGGTCAGCATGATACCGATGGAGTCCGGCGGGGCGGCGAAGCGCCTGCCCAGCTCGTCGCTGGTCATCAGCACCTCGCCGCGCGGGTTGCCGTAGTCGGGATAGATCGCTGCCACATGAAGGGTCTCCCGGCCGCGGGGTGAAGCCAGGTCCAGGCGATCCCCGGGGGCGAGCCCCTCGGCGATGGCCAGCTGCTCGTTGATAAAGGCGGCCCCTTCTCGCAGCGACGCCCAGGCCGTCGTCACATCCTGGTGGGTCTCCAGCAGCGGCCAGGTCGGGGTCAGGTGGTTACCCGGGGTCAGGCCGAACAGCGAGACCGGCAGCGCCAGGGGGCGTTCCCCCGAATCGCTTTTCACCGCCAGTAGGGTGCTCTCGCCATTGCGGGTGGCCAGGCGCTCGTCCACCTCCGCGCGCTCGCCCAGCCAGGCGTGCACCGCGTCGAAGCGTTCCGCCGGTGGGTCCAGGTAGAGGTCGGCCACCAGCCGCTGATCGAGCCACTCCAGGAAGGTCAGGCGGAAGCCGCCCACCATGCTGTTGACCCCCAGGCTTGCCGAGAGCGCGATCAGCAGCGCCATCAGCGACAGCGACAGCCGCGGTAGCTGCAGTTGCAGGTCGGCAAGCGCCCACTGGGCCAGCGGGCGCCGGCGGGCCAGGCGCGCAAGCCCCGCCAGGGCCGCGGCCAGCAGCGGCGGCAGCCAGAGTGCCCCCAGCAGCAGCATGGCGGCCATCAGGGCAAATCCCGCCGCCAGCCCCTCGCCGGCGGGCTGTCGCGACAGCCAGGCCCATAGCGCCAGGCCGCTCAGTGCGACTAAACAGCCGGCCAGGGTCATGCGCCGCAGCTGGCGCTGGTAACCGGTGCGCCACGCCTGGGCACGCCCCAGATCGAGCACCGACAGGCGGGCGGCCCGCCACAGCACCCCGGTGCCGGCCAGCAGCAGACCCCCCAGGGTGACCGCCAGGCCGCCGAGCCAGTAGTGCCAGGGTAGGCGCAGCTCCACGCCCACCCCGGCGCCGTAGAGGCTGCCCAGGGTGGCGGCCACATCGGGCAGCAGCGCCCGGGCCAGCCACACCCCGCCGGCGATGCCGGCCAGGGCACCGATGACGCCAAACAGCAGCAGCTCCAGGGCCAGGCCGGCCACCAGGGTGCGACCCGACACTCCCAGGGCGCGCAGGGTACGCAGCATCTCCAGGCGCTGCTCCAGGGCCAGGCCCAGGGCCGCCTGGACGATAAACAGGCCGACGATCAGCGCCAGCAGGGCCAGGGCGGTGAGGTTGAGATGGAAGCTCTGGGTCAGCTGGCCCGGCGAGACCAGGCGGGTCGAACGGGTCAGGGTGAGGCCCGCCGGGGCCACCTCCAGTGCCCCCGGGGCGCTGACCAGTCGGCTCAGGATCGCGCCACTCTCGAGCAGCCTGGCCGCCGCGGCGATATCCATCACCAGCGTGTGGGGTGGCAGCGAGGGGGCCAGAAAGAGCGGCGGCAGTCGCCCCGTCTCCAGGGTCGGCGTCGCGCCCGGCGCTTCATCGAGTGCCAGGCCCAGGGTCGGCAGGGTGTCCGGCGCGATTCGCGTCTGCCAGGGTGGCGTCAGAAAGCCGGTCAGCTCACCGGTGTTGTTGGCGGTGGCGAAGGCGCTGTCGCCGGGCAGGGTCAGGGGATCGATGCCGATCAGCGTCAGTTGGGTGCCGTCGGGTGCGGTGAGCTCACCCTCCAGCAGCGGGGAGACCGGCAGGCCCTGGCGGCGCAGGGCGAGGTAGTCGTCACGGGCCAGGGGAGCGCCATCGAGTCTCTCCAGACGGTCGAGGCTGGTGGTGAACAGCGCTTCGGCCCGGGCATAGCTCTCCTTGGCCGAGGCATTGATCGCCTGCACGCCGCTCCACAGGGCGCTGGCCACCCACAGGCCCAGCAGCAGCATGGCCAGCTGGCCGGGGTGGCGGCGGTAGTGGGAGAGCAGGGTGGCGAGTAGCGTGGCAAGCGGGGTGGCTATCACGATGTGGCCTCCTGCGCGGCCTGTTGCGACGAGGTCAGCCGGGCGTGCGAGAGCACCAGGCGGCGATCCAGAGGGGCGGCGATTCTCGGGCTGTGGGTCACCATCAGCAGTGCACAGCCGGTGTCGCGGACCAGCTCCAGCAGCAGGGCCAGGATAGCGTCGGCGCTGCCCTCATCCAGATTGCCGGTGGGCTCGTCGGCGAGCAGCAGAGAGGGGCGTGGCGCCAGGGCGCGGCCGATGGCCAGGCGCTGCTGCTGGCCGCCGGAGAGCTGCTCGGGATAGCGCCCCTCCAGCCCGGCCAGCCCCAGTCGCTCGATCAGCGCCCTCGACCAGGCACTCTTCTCCACGCCGGCCAGGCGCGCCTGCAGGCGCAGGTTGTCGATCACGCTGAGGCTGGGCACCAGGTGGAACTGCTGGAATACCAGCCCCAGGGTCTCCCGACGCAGCCTTGCGCGCTGGGGCTCGCCGAGTATGGAGATCGCTTGGCCCCCCAGGCGCACCTCGCCGCTATCCGGCAGGTCGAGGCCCGCGGCCAGATGCAGCAGGGTGGACTTGCCGCTGCCCGACTCGCCCATCAGCGCCAGGCTCTGGCCCGCCTCCAGCGTCAGGTCGACGCCACGCAGCACCTCGAGGGGCCCCTGAGGGGTGATATAGGCCTTGTAGACCTGGCGAAACTCGAGCATGGCGGCCTCCCGGACGCTGGAGTGAGCGGATGCAGTCCAGCCTGGAATGGTGGCACAGAACCCGTGCCAGCCCCAGACGACGGTGGAAGGAGTGTGACCGACGCCATGATCGGGTATAACCGAAGCACTCATGGGCCGGATGGCAAGAGGGAGACGAAGCGCATGACGGTGACGGTGTCACGGCATTTCGTTGGTGAGCTGTTCCAGGGTGTACCGGGCATGGCGGCCGAGCGAGCCAGCCTGCTGCGGCGCGCAGGCATTTCGCCGCGGCTGCTGGAGTCGTCACATGGCCGGGTGACCGTCGGGCAATTTGCCACCCTCTATCGACTGTTGGTCAACGAGTGTGATGACGAGACCCCGGGCTTCTTCTCGCGGCCGCTGCGAGGCGGCACCCTCAAGCTGCTCTGCCTGAGTCTGCTGGAGGCGCCCACCCTCAAGGTGGCCCTGCACCGCTATCGGCTGTTCTTCCATATCCTGCTCGATGATTTTGGCTACGAGGTCAGTCATGCCGATGACCTGGTGCGGATCGGGCTGGTGGAGCATCGCCCGCCGGCGGGCAGCCGCATCCTGGTGCATGAGCTGATGCTCAAGCTGCTGCATGGCATCGCCTCCTGGATGATCGCCCGCAAGATTCCGCCGATCACCCTGGAGTGCGCCTACCCCCAGCCCGCGCATAGCGCCGATTACCGCTACTTCTATCCCGGCCGGCTACTCTTCGATCGCCCCCAGACCGCGATCTACTTCGATCAGGCGGTGCTCGACGAGCCGATCCGCCAGACCAAGCGTCATCTGGGTGCCTTTCTGCAGCGCGCCCCGGCGGACTGGTTCTACGTCTCCTTCGAGGAGCGACTGCTCTCCCATCGGGTGCGCGAACATCTGACTCGTCATGATGCCTATGCCGCCGGGGTGGCCGAGGTAGCCGAGGCGCTGCATATGTCGGTGCGAACCCTGTCGCGCCACCTGGCCGCGGAGGGCACGCGCTTTCAGGCGGTGAAGGACGAGTGTCGACGCGATGTCGCCGTGCAGGCCCTGACTCGCAGCGATCAGCCTCTCGCGAGTATCGCCCAGCGGCTCGGCTTCGAGGATCAGGCCTGCTTCAGCCGCGCCTTCCGTGGCTGGACCGGTGATACCCCCGCCGCCTACCGGCGGGCGGCGCTAGCTTATACCTGCTGACGAATCCGTTTCTTGTCGAGCTTGCCGACGCTGGTCTTGGGGATCTCGTCGACCAGGCGAATCCTGGCGGGCAGCGCCCAGCGAGTGATCTGCCCCTGGTCGACGAACTGCCGCAGAAACACCTGGATCTCGTCGGCCTCGGGGGGAGCATTGAGGTCGCGTGGCACCACCAGGGCGACCGGACGTTCGCCCCACTTGTCGTCGGGCATACCGATAACGGCGACTTCGGCGACCCCGGGGCACTGGCTGATCAGGTTTTCCAGCTCCAGTGACGAGACCCACTCGCCGCCGGTCTTGATCACGTCCTTGATACGATCACGTATCTGCACACAGCCATGCTCGTTGATGGTGGCCACGTCTCCGGTATGTAGCCAGCCGTCCTGCCACAGCTCCTCGCTGCGGGTGGTCTCCTTGTAGTACGCCTGAGTCAGCCAGGGAGCGCGGACCCGCACCTCGCCGACGCTTTCATCGTCATGGGGCAGTGGTTGACCCGCCTCATCGACCACTTGCAGATGTACCAGGGGAATGGGCAGGCCGGTACTGCAGCGCCAGGGCAGCTGGGTTTCGAAGTCCGCCTGCTCGACCTCTCGGGGCAGGATGGCGGCGGTAAGCAGCGGACAGGTCTCGGACATGCCATAGGCCGTACGCGTGTCGATACCCAGCTCATGGGCCTGGCGGGCCAGCGAGCGGGTCAGGGCGCTGCCGCCGATCAGCAGCTTCCAGCCCGAGAGATCGATACGCCCGGAGGCGACCGGCTCAGCATTCAGCACCATGCCGAGCAGGGTGGGCACACAGTGCGAGAAGTCCACCTTTTCGCTGACCAGAAGCTTGATCAGCATCTCGGGTTCGTAGCGGCCCGGATAGACTTGCGTGGCGCCGAGCAGAGTGGCGGTATAGGGCACGCCCCATGCATGCACGTGGAACATCGGCGTGATCGGCATGTAGACCTTGTCGCGATTGAGCAGCTCCATCCCGGGCGCCTGTAGCGTGCTGGCCTCGGCCAGGGTGTGCAGCACCAGTTGGCGATGGCTGAAGTAGACCCCCTTGGGGTTGCCGGTAGTGCCGGTGGTATAGAAGAGCGTGGCTATCGCATTCTCATCGAAGGTGGGGAAGTCGTAGTGACAGGGCTGTTTGGCAAGCATCGCCTCGTATTCGCCCACCAGCGGTAACGTGGTCTCCAGGTCGGCCGGCTCATCCCGGCAGAGCAGGTAGCCACGCACGCGTGGCAGGCGCCCGTGGTGCTCTTCGAGCTGGGGCACGAAGTCCTGGTGCGTCAGGACGAAGTCGTCCTCGGCATGCTCCATGGTGTAGTGGATCTGCTCCGAGGAGAGGCGCACGTTCACGGTGTGGAGGATGGCCCCCAGCATCGGCACGGCGAAGAAGGCTTCCAGGTAGCGAGGGCTGTCCCAGTCGAGTACCGCCACGACGTCCCCGGCGCGAACTCCCTGGGCGGTGAGCAGGTGAGCGAGCTGGTGCACCCGTTCCTGAAAGCGATGGTAGCTGTGGCGGCTCAAGTCACGGTAGACGATCTGGTTGTGACCGGCCATGCGCACACCGCCCTCCAGCAACTCACGAATCAGCAGTGGCGGATTGGTGGCGGAAGGGGTGGGGGGCAGGATACGAGGATTTACGGTAGTCATGTGGCGTGCTCCTTTACGACTGGGTCGACCCTGACGAGATATCAGCAGCGCTCGATCAACAACGCGATTCCCTGGCCGCCACCGATGCAGAGGGTGATCAGGCCGTAGCGGCCATTGGTACGCTCCAGCTCGGCCAGTGCCTTGATCACCAGGATGGCACCGGTGGCGCCGACGGGGTGGCCCAGCCCCACGGCACCGCCATTGGGGTTGAGCTTGTCGGCGGGAAACTCCAGCGCATCGGCGACGGCGATGGCCTGGGCGGCGAAGGCCTCGTTGGATTCGATGACATCGATATCGTTGATGGAGAGGCCGGCCTGCTCCAGGCAGCGGCGTACCGCGGGAATCGGCCCCAGTCCCATCAGGTGTGGCTCTACCCCGGCGCTGGTGCCCACGCGCATCCGCGCCCGGGGCCTCAGACCCTGGCGTTCCGCCTCGTCGGCATGGGCCAGCACCAGGCTTGCCGCGCCATCGTTGAGGCCCGAGGCGTTGCCGGCGGTGACCAGGCCCTCCTTCTGAAAGGCAGGCCTGAGGCGGGCGAGCTCCTCCAGGGTGACACCGTCGCGCACATGCTCGTCACGCTCGAAGACGCGCTCCTGCTTCCCCTCACGCACGGTGACCGGCACGATCTGCTCGGTAAAGCGCCCCTCGGCGATGGCTCGGGCCGCCTTGTGGTGACTCTGCATGGCAAACCGGTCGACCGTCTCCCGGCTCAGCCCGCAGCGGCTGGCGATGTTCTCGGCGGTAACGCCCATATGGCCACTGCCGAAGGGGTCGCTGAGAATGCCCAGGGTCAGGTCGGTCACCCCGGCGTGGCCCATGCGCAAGCCGCTGCGCGCCTGGGGTGGCAGCAGATAGGCCCCACGGCTCATGGACTCGGCGCCGCCCGCCAGGGCGAAGCGGCTATCGCCCAGGGCGATCTGCTGGGCGGCCGACAGCAGCGCCTGCACCCCGGAGCCACATAGGCGATTGACGTTGAAGGCGCCGGCGGCATCGGGAACGCCGGCATCCCGTGCGATATGGCGTGCCAGGTAGGCGTCCTCGGGGCCGGTGGTGATGATATGGCCGTAGACGGCGTGATCGATCGCCTCGGCCTCGACCCCGGCGCGCTTCAACGCCTCCCGAGCGGTGATGGTGCCGAGCTCATGGGGGGCCAGCCCCGCGAGGCTGCCGCCAAAGCCGCCGATGGCGGTGCGGGCGCCGTCCAGGATAACAACGGAATCGAGATGCATAAGGGATCCTCCAGGTTCAGGCCTTGCCCAGCAGCGAGCGGGCGACGACTTCTTTCATGATTTCCGAGGTGCCGGCATAGATGGTCTGCACTCGGGCATCCAGATAGAAGCGTGCGATGGGGTATTCGCGGGTATAGCCATAGCCACCGAACAGCTGCAGGCAGGTATTGGCGGTGGCGCACTGCATTTCGGTGAGGCGCAGCTTGAGGATGGCAGCCTCGGTAGGGCCCATGGTGCCCTGGCGATACTGGGCCATGCACTTCTCGAGATAGGCACGGCCCATGTCGATATCCGCCCGCACCTCGGCCAGGGTGAAGCGGGTATTCTGGAAATCGCCCACCCGCTGGCCGAAGGCGCGGCGCTCCTTCACGTACTCGAGGGTCAGCTCCAGTGCGCCCTGCATGGCGCCCAGTGCCTGGGCACCGACGCCGAGGCGCTCCCGGGGCAACTCCTGCATCAGGTAGGCAAAGCCGGCGCCTTCCTCGCCGAGCAGGGCATCCTCGGGCAGCTCGATGCCGTCGAAGAACAGCTCGGCGGTGTCGCTGGCGTGCTGGCCGATCTTCTTGATCGGCTGACCACGGGTGAAGCCGGGCAGCGAGGTGTCGACCAGGAACAGCGAGACGCCCTTGGCGCCGGCATCGGGATCGGTCTTGGCACAGACGATCACCAGATCGGCCACCTGGCCGTTGGTGATGAAGATCTTGCTGCCCTCCAAGCGCCAGCCCGCTGGGGTACGCCGGGCCCGGGTCTTGATGGCCGCCAGGTCACTGCCGGCACCGGGCTCGGTCATGGCGATGGCGCCAATCGTCTCACCACTGGCCATGAAGGGGAGCCAACGCTGCTGCTGCGCCGGGGTGGCGATATGCAGCAGGTAGGGCATGACGATATTGGCGTGGATGTTGTAGGCGCTGGCCAGCCCGCCGAAGCCGTGCCGCGAGATCTCCTCGATGACCAGCTGGGTGATGGCGACGTCGGCACCGGCCCCACCCAGGTCTTCCGGCATGTCGATACCCAACAGCCCCGCCTCACCCATCTGGCGCCAGAGTGCGCGAGGCATCTCGCCGGCTTCCTCCCAGGCCTCATAGTGGGGAGTGACCTCCTGTTCGAGGAAACGGCAGATCATGTCGTGAAACAGCGGGGTCATCTCGTCCTGTGGTGTACTCACGGTCACGGGTGAAGCTCCTTGCGCAGGTGTCGCTTGAGAATCTTGCCGGCGGTGCTCTTGGGCAGCGCATCACTGAAGTGAATCTGCTTGGGTACCTTGTAGTGGGCCATGCGGGCTCGGGCATGCTCGATCAGCGCCTCCTCGCTGACCTCCTCCCCCTCCTTGAGCACCACCACGGCGGTGATCGCCTCGATCCACTTCTCATCCGGCAGGCCGATCACGGCCACCTCGGAGACGGCGGGGTGCTGGAACATCACGTCTTCCACCTCGCGACTGGCCACCAGCACACCCCCGGTATTGATCACGTCCTTGATGCGATCGACGATGAACAGATAGCCCTCCTCATCGAGGTAGCCCACATCGCCAGAGTGGAACCAGCCGCCAAGAAACGCCTCTTCGGTCATCTCGGGCTTGCCCCAGTAGCCGGTGAGCAGCTGAGGCGAGCGATGAATGATCTCGCCCTGCTCCCCGGCCGGCACGTCGTTCATCTCGGCGTCGACGATGCGGGTCTCCACGGTGAGGATGGGGCGCCCCGCCGAGGCCGGCCTGGCATCGTGCTCCTCGGGGCGCAGCACCGTGGCCAGTGGGGCGATCTCGCTCTGGCCGTAGCAGTTGTAGAGCCCTACCCCGGGGATGCGGCGACGCAGCTCCTCCACCACCGGAACCGGCATGATCGAGGCACCGTAGTAGGCCTTTTTCAGGCGGCCGAGATCATGCCGATCGAACTCCGGATGGCGCAGCAGGCCGATCCACACCGTGGGCGGGGCGAAGAATGACACGATGCCGTGGCGCTGGATCTGTGCCAGGCAGTCGTCCGGGGCCGGCGCCTCGCGAAGATGTATCGGTGCGCCCAGCAGCAGGGCCGGCATCAAGAAGACGTGCATCTGTGCCGAGTGATAGAGGGGCAGGGCGGCCAGCATCGGCTCGTCGGCCTTGATATCCAGCTCCACCATGCAGGCCATGTACTCGGCGAGCAGGGCCTGGTGGGTCATCATCGCCGCCTTGGGGGCGGCGGTTGTGCCCGAGGTGTAGAGCAGCTGGGCCAGGCTCTGGCTATCGAGCATGACCTCGGGCTCGGAGGCATCACCCGTGCCGAGGGCCTCCCGAATCACATCGAAATCGTCACCCTCCTGAGCATGCAGGGTGCCGGAAAGCACCAGGTCACGGCCTCGGCAGGCGGCCTCCACCTTGTCGGCCAGGCTGAGATCGCTCAGCAGGCCGCTGGCGCCGGACTGTTCGAGGATATAGCTGAGCTCCTCGCTGCTCAGGGCGAAATTGATCGGCACATGCACCAGGCCGGCACGGGTGGCGGCCAGCCAGGCGATCACATAGGCGTCGGAATTCTTGCCGTAGACCGCCAGGCGATCCCCCGGCTCGAGGCCCAGGGCCAACAGGCGGTTGGCCACCCGGTTCACTGCCCGGTCGAGTTCGCCATAGGTCCACTGACGATCGTTGAAGGTCAGTGCCGAACGGGCGGCGTGCTTGCGGGCGGTGCGCCCCAGGGCGGCGCCGATGGTGTGCTGCTGGATGCGGTTCTGCATGGTCATCTCATCTCCACGAGTTGTGCTGTCTTGTTGGGGGAG
Source organism: uncultured Halomonas sp. (assembly GCF_947501415.1). Lineage (GTDB taxonomy): Bacteria > Pseudomonadota > Gammaproteobacteria > Pseudomonadales > Halomonadaceae > Halomonas. The sequence goes on from NZ_CANMVL010000004.1 coordinate 83,976, forward strand.
AGGGGCGTCAGGCATCACTGGGCGTGATCAGGCGGCAGTCGCTCTGGTCCAGGGGCCGAAACGCTTCCGCGGCGGGAATGGTGCGTACCAGGCGGAAGATATCGTCCTCGTCGGTGGCTTCCTGCGGTGACTTCACTTCCACCAGGTACATGTCATGAACCATGCGCCCGTCCTCGCGGATATAACCACCGCTGGCGAAGATGTCGTCGATCGGAGTTGCCGCCATCTGGGCGCGTACCGCCTGGGCCTCATCGGTGGCGGCCGACTCGATGGCCTGCAGATAGTGCAGGGTGCTGGAGTAGAGGCCGGCATGAACCTGAGTGGGCATGCTGCCGGTGCGCTCGCGGAAGCGCTCGGCCCAGGCGCGGGCCTCGTCATCGATATCGTAGAACCAGGCGGTGGTGAACTGCAGACCCTGGGCGGCCTCCAGGCCGAGGCTGCGAACGTCGGTGCTGAACAGCACCATGCCGGCCAGGATCTGGCCCGCCTGTGTCAATCCGAACTGACCGGCGGTGCGAATGGCATTGATGGTGTCGGAGCCCGCGTTGTTCAGGGCGATAACATCGGCACCAGAGGCCTGGGCCTGCAGCATGTACGACGAAAAGTCGCTGCTGGGGAAGGGGTGGCGGATGCTGCCGACCACGTTGCCGCCACTCTCCTCCACCACTCGCGCGACATCGCGCTCCAGGGCGTGGCCGAAGGAGTAGTCGGCGCTCAGCAGGTACCAGTCGGTGTTGCCTTCCCGGGTGATGGCACTGGCAGTGCCGTTGGACATGGCCCAGGTGTCGTAGACCCAGTGGACATGGTTGGGTGAGCAGTTTTCGTTGGTGATGCTCGAGGAGACCGCACCGTTGACCAGTCCCAGGCGGTTCTCCTCCTCGAGGAGCTTGACGGTGGCAAGCGTTACCGAGGAGGCCACCAGGCCGGTCACCATGTCCACGTTGCGCTCGTCGATCCACTCGCGTACCACGCTGGAGCCCACGTCGGGGCTATTGCGGTCATCGGCACTGAACAGCACCACCTTGGCACCGGCCACCTTGCCTCCCATGTCCTCGATGGCCATCCGGATGGCGTCTTCGCCCAGGGGGCCGATGGGGTCTCGATAGGCGCCGGTCATGTCGGCCAGGTAGCCGATGCGGATCTCGTTATCGGTGATGGCGGCGGTGGCGGCCTGTGAGGCGAGCAGCATGGAGGCGGCGAGAGCACCGAGGGCAGGCGTGCGGGTAGGGATCATGTGGGTGCCTTTGCGTTGTTGTTGTCCGATGGGTGGCTGGCGCCAAGGGCGGCGCCTGGATCCATGGTAGGAGCAAAGGCGAGGGCAGGGTTGACCTATCAGGCCAGGATTTTTGCATTTCATGCCATATTTGTCGGCAAATTTACCAAGCTTGCGAAGTGGTGACGCGACTTTCCGACATAAACGGCCACGGTTTTAGACCCCCAATAACGCAAGGAGGCGCCCGAAGGCGCCTCATGCTGGCTGGTCAAACTCGGTGGCTGAGTGGCTCAGTGATCGTGACCATGATCCTCGTGATCGTGATCGTGATCGTGATCGTGATCGTGATCGTGATCGTCATGCCCCGGTTCGGCCAGGGCGTCGTGCAGGGTGTGGGCGTTGTGGCGCATCATGCCCAGCCAGGTGCTGGCCTCGCCTTCGCTGGCCAGGGCGTCGGCGTAGAGGGTGCCGGCGATGGGCAGGCCGGTCTCCTCGGCCAGCTGCTCGAGCAGGGCGGGGCTGGTCATGTTCTCGTGGAAGAGGGCGCGCACATCCTGCTCGTGGATCACCTCGATCAGGCCGGCCATATCGGCGGCGCTGGGTTCGGCGTCGGTGGAGAGCCCCTGGAGTGACATGAAGCGAAGCCCATAGGCGTGGGCGAAGTGGCCGAAGGAGGCGTGACCGGTGATGACGCTGGTGGTGGCGGGGATCTCGTCGATCAGCGCGCGGACCTCGTCATCGGCCGCGTCGATCGCGTCGATATAGCGGGCCGCGTTGGCGGTATAGGCATCGGCGTTCTCCGGGTCGGCCTCGATCAGGCCGTCGCGGATATTGGCCACATAACGCTTGCCGGCGATCAGGTTCTGCCAGGCGTGGGGGTCCTGGTCGCCATGGTCATGCTCGTCATGATCGCCGTGGCCATGATCCTCGTGTCCCGTATCGTCCAGCGCCTCGATGCCCTCCGTGGTGACCACCAGTGGCCCGGTGTAGTCGCTGGCTGCCACCAGGCGCTTCATCCAGCCCTCGAACTGCAGGCCGTTGAAGACCACCAGATCCGCCTCGGCCAGGGCTCGGGCGTCGGTGGGCCGCGGTGAGTAGACATGGGCATCGCTGTCGGGGCCCACCAGGGAGGTGACCTCGACATGTTCGCCACCAACATTCTCGACCATATCGGCGAGGATGCTGAAGCTGGCCAGCACCTGCACGCGCTCCTCGGCATGGGCGGTGGGCAGGGCGAGCAGGGCGGCCAGGCCCAGGGCGTTGATGGCGGGGGACAGCGGACGCATGACAGGGGATCTCCGTTGAGTCATTCGGGTTCCGGGGCGCCCAGCGGCGTGGCGCGGCGACGCAGCCGGGCGAGCAGGCTGTGGTGGCGACCCACCAGGGCCGAGAGCAGGTAGCCGCTCCCGGCGAGCAGGATGATCGAGGGGCCCGAGGGCAGGTTGAGATGATAGGAGAGCAGCAGCCCGCCGCTGCTGGCGATCAGGGCGACCAGGATGGCGATGCCGATCAGCCCCTCGAGGCGCTGGCTCCAGAAGCGGGCGGTGGTCGCCGGCAGCATCATCAGGCCCACCGCCATCAGGGTGCCCAGGGTCTGGAAGCCGGCGGTCAGGTTGAGCACCACCAGGCCCAGGAAGACGCCATGGATCAGGCTCACCGGGTTGCCCTGGCCACGCAGGAACAGCGGGTCCAGGCACTCCACCACCAGGGCGCGGAAGATCACCGCCAGCACCACCACGATCAGGCTGCTGATGGCGGCGATCAGCAGCAGGGCGGTGGTGTCGACGGCCAGTATCGAGCCGAACAGCACATGGGTGAGGTCGACGCTGCTCCCGCCCATGGAGACCAGCATGACGCCGGCGGCCAGCGAGATCAGGAAGAAGCTGGCCATGGCCGAGTCCTCGCGGTGGCCGGTCATCTGCGACACGCTGCCGGCCAGCACCGCGACCAGCAGGCCCGAGAGGATGCCACCCAGGCTCATGAGGGGCAGCGAGAAGCCGGCGGCCAGGAAGCCCAGGGCCACCCCGGGCAGGATGGCGTGGGCCATGGCATCGCCGATCAGGCTCATGCCGCGCAGCATCAGGAACACCCCCAGCGGCGGGGCAGCCAGCGACAGCGCCAGGCCGGCCACCAGGGCGCGCTTCATGAAGCCGTAGTCGAGGGGGGCAAGCAGCCAGGCGTCAAGCAGTTCCAGCATCGAAGGTATCCGGGAAGGTGAGGGGCAGGCGGGGGGCACGGGGCGGCTGTCCGGCGTAACGCTCCAGCAGCGAGGCGGGGTTCGCCCAACGGCCGTGGCCACCGGTCAGTATCAGCACGTCGTCGGCCAGGCGCGAGAGCTGCTCCAGGTCATGCAGTACCACCACGATGGTGGCGCCATTCCGGGCCATGTCGCGCAGCACATCCATCAGCACGTCCACCGTCTCGATATCGACGTTGGCGAAGGGCTCGTCGAGCAGCAGCAGCTCGGCCTCCTGCATCAGGGTGCGGCCGATCAGTGCGCGCTGGCGCTGGCCGCCGGAGAGCTCACCCAGCTGGCGATGGGCCAGGTGCGAGATGCCCAGGCGCGCCATGATCTCGCGGCCGCGGCGGTAGTGGGCCGCACAGTACCCCTTGAGGGCGCCGTGGCTGGGCCAGCTGCCGGTCATGATCAGCTCTTCCACGCTCATCGGGAAGGTGAGATCCAGGGCCAGCTGCTGAGGCAGCCAGGCACGGCGCTCCTTGGGCACCTGGCAGGCCACCCGGCCGGAGATCGGTCGCAGCATGCCCATGATGGCGCTGATCAGGGTGCTCTTGCCGGCCCCGTTGGTGCCCATCAGGGCGGTGATGGCCCCGTCCTGGAAGCGACCCTCCAGGTGCTCCAGCACGGTGCGCCCGCCACGGGCCAGGGTCAGGTTCTCGAGCTGCAGGCGTGACATCACACCCCCCAGCCGGCGGCCCAGGCCACCGCCAGCCACAGGGCCACCAGCGGCAGTGCCGCCAGCAGCAGGCGGCGGGTGGCCGAAAGCGACATCAGCGAGAAGTGGCAGGGTCCTTCCGGGCGGTGCCGGTGTCTGCGGTGTGCCATGGGGTCCTCTGGGCAGTAGGCGGCGGAAAGCGGCAAAGGTTATAACATAACAAAATGCCGGCTGACCAGTGCCTATAGGCCGACCGGCCCCTGCCTGGAGCGGTCGCTGCGCGGGGCTTCGTAGGGGTGGGCCCTACAGCCCCAGGGCGTGACGCATCACCGCGCGCTTGGCACCCTCCAGGCGCTCGGCCACGGCCATGCCGGCGGCACCGGCGTGGCGCAGCGGGGCGGCGCCGGTGAAGACATGGTGGAAGGTCTCCATGGCGGCGATCATCGCCAGGGTCTGGGGGCGCCGCTCCCGGGCATAGCCGGCCAGTGGCGCCCGGCCGCCGGGGTCCTGCCGCGACCGGAAGGCATTGATCACCCGCCGGCTCAACGCCTCGGCGTCCTGCATGCCCAGGTTGAGTCCCTGGCCGGCCAGCGGATGGATCACATGGGCGGCATCGCCCACCATCGCCAGGCGCGGGCGCACATAGCGTTCGGCGTGACGACGCCGAATGGGGAAGCTGGCCCGCCCGAGCACCTCCTCCACGCCGCCCAGACGAGCGGGAAACTCCTGCTCGATGGCCAGGCGCAGCGCCTCGTCATCCAGCGCCTCCCGGGCCAGGGTGGCCTCGGCAGTGTCGTACCAGATCAGCGAGGCGTAGTGACCGGGCAGCGGCAGCATCGCCTGGGGCCCCCGGGGGGCGAAGCGCTGCCAGCTGACATCCTGCTGGGGCAGCCGGGTGCGCACGTTGGTGATCAGGGCGCGCTGGCCGTAGTCCTCGTCGCGGGTGGCGATGCCGGCCAGCTCCCGGGTGTGGGAGCCGGCGCCGTCGGCCCCCACCACCAGCCGCGTCGCCAGCAGGCGGCCGTCATCGAGCTCCAGCAGGCAGCGGTGCCCGCCGGGCACCCAGGCTACCGGGCCGGCGTTGCAGATCGTGGTGACGCCAGGCAGCTCGGCCAGGCGCTGCCACAGGGCGCGACGGATCACCCGGTTCTCGACGAAGAAGCCGAAGTCGGGCAGCTCGAGGTCGATGGCACTGAAACGGATATGGCGCTTCTCGGCCGCGTCGCTGGCCTCGATATGGCGGAAGGGGCAGCGCCGCGACTCGGGAATGAAGGACCAGGCGCCGACCTCCTCCAGCAGGCGCTGGGAGGCGAGGTTGAGCGACGACACCCGCAGGTCGAAGGGAGCGTCATCGGGAATCGCCGCCGGTGGGGCGCCGCCCTCCACCAGTGCCACGCGCATGCCGGCCTGACCCAGCGCCGCCGCCACGGCCGCCCCGACCATGCCGCCGCCAACGATGACCGCATCCAGGGTCTCGTCCATACCTCTCTCCTCGCCAGATGACTCTACGAGGCTGGCAGCATAACGCGTTACCCCTTCCGGGTCAGTCGGGCTTCGAGGCTGGCAACTCGCGACGTGGCAGTGCCCGCTAGAGAGAAGCCGGTGATAGTGTCACCGCTATAGTGGATGTAAGTATCGTTAGCCTCACCCTGAGCCACCCACTCCCCGGGTGTCAGCGGCGGATAAACGGCGAGTGGCAGGCATGGCGTCTTGATCACGATGGCCGAGTCATGGCCTGAATAGCACGCCTTCTGTCCGGCCAGAACAGACCCGATGACCTCTGCCTGGGCACGCAGCGGCTGCACATAGGGTGTTAGCTTGCCACGATGCTCCATGCAGTCACCTAACGCAAATATAGCGGGATCCGATGTTCTGAGCTGATCGTCGACCTGGATGCCGCTGCCGATGCGGAGTCCCGCCTGCCTGGCCAGACGCGTATTGGCCTTGAGCCCCAGAGCGCTGATCACGACATCGACGGTAACCTCTTCACCGCTGCTGAGCGTGGCCCGTAGTGTCTCGTTTGCGCCCTCCACACAGCCCACATGGTCCATATGGTGCAGTTCGCTAAGCGTACTACCGGTGTGCAAGGCTACCCGGCGATGTCGCAGGGCATCAGCCAGGCGAGTGGCGAGCGGTGGTGGCAATAGCCTGGAGAGCGGCTGGGCCGCCTGGTCGACCAGGGTGATGCGATGCCCCGCCGCGCTCAGGTCGTCGGCAAACTCGCAGCCGATCAGCCCCGCACCGAGAATCAAGACACGGGCCGAGCTCAGGGCGTCGATCCGCTCCCGCAGGCGCCGATAGTCGGCGAGGTGATTGACCTGCAGAACGCTGTCCGCCGCACTGCCTGCCAGAGCAGGGCGTGGCTGATGGCCTCCCAGTGCCAGGACCAGCCGTCCGTATGGCAGGCCGCCGCGCGGCGTAATAAGACGCTGATGCCGTCGGTCGATCTCCAGGACTCGCGTGTACGAGAGTAGAGTGATGTTCCAGCGTGCGGCCTGTTGAGCACCCGTCGCGGTAATCAGCGCCTCGGGTGTCCTGCCCCGCGCGGCGGCACTGGAGAGCTGGGGCTTTGGATAGACGTCTGCGCCACAGTGTGTCACCAGCACGATGGGGCAGTCAGGGTCACGCTTGCGCAGCGCTTCGGCGGCTGCCCAGCCCGCCATGCCACCGCCCAGAATAATGACTTGCTCGGGACACTGCGGCAGCCCACGGGGCGCCGTGGAAGCAGTTGGGCGGCCAGGCATTGGACCTTGCTCCTGAGCGGCCTCCAGCAGCACGAAATCGGCCTTGCCGACACCACAGTCGGGGCACACCCAGTCGTCCGGTATATCGTCGTAGCGGGTGCCGGGTGGCAGACCTCCATCAGGGTCACCCTCTGCTTCGTCATAGATGAGACCGCAGACGACACAGAGGTAACGGCGGAAGGGAAGGGCAGCTTGGCTCATGGCGATCAGGCGGCCTCGAGGCGCGCCAACTCCTTGCGAATATGCTTGATGGCGGGTGTCACGATGGCGACGAAATAGGCCTCTCGCAGCTTGCGCTGGGCCGGTGCATCGGCAAGGTAACCGCGGGCGCCAGTGTGCAGCATGGCGCCCTGGGCGGCGCGCAAGGCGAGGTGCGAACTGCCCTCGCGTAGCTGTAGCACATCGGCAAAAAGCGTATCGGAGTGATCACCGGCTACCTCACTGCCCAGCAGTCTGGTGGCCCTGCGGGCGTCATTGAGTTCCTCTTCCAGTGCCTCGGGCTGCTCATCGAGAAAGCCATTGACATGATGGTGGGTCTCGCGTGTGGCGTACATGATATCGATGCAGGCCTGCACGACCCCCAGCCCCATGCCCATCTGTAGCAGGACAAAGCCGCTGCGAATGCGTGGGATCAGCTGGGCGACATCGTGGCTGATCACGTTAGCATCGGGGATGAAGCTGTCGCGGAAATGGCAGGCATAGGTGCCGCTCCCCTCCAGCGCAATGAACTCGGGGCAGGCCCTGAGTGTGAAGCCGGGCTGATGGCACTCGGTCAGAGCCATGACGCGGCGTTCGCTTCCTTCTAGTTCAAACACGGCCGCAAAGACATGCTCCGGCCCCAGATTGGAGACCCAAGGCAAGGTACCGTTGGCGATGTAGCCGCCAGCGACTCGCGTCAACCGTACCTTCAGAGGTTCAATGCCAGCCAGGTGCTTCATCGCATTCGAGAGCCCCGTACCGCCCAGCCGGGCACCTGAAGCAAACTGCGGGAGCCAGCGTTCCCGCACCGCACTCTCATCGCTGTTGTCCAGATACCAGCCCAGCGCGTCCTGACACCACACACAGAAACCGGTGGACATGCACTCCCGTGATACCTGAGCCATGGTGTCAACCGCAGCGTAAAAGGCGTGGCCGTTGCTGGCGAGATGCCGAGAGTAGCCGCCAAGCTGTCCCAGTGAGTGCATAAAGGAGCTGGGGTAGTAGCCTTGGCGATCGATCGTTTGGGTGTGAGGTGCAAGCCCCTGGGCAATCAGCTGCTGAAGGTCAGCTGTCCGAGCTGTCGCCGGTGGAGACGAGTAGGCGTCGGGCGCTGTTACGGTGATATCGGCGGTGGCACCCATGAAAACCTCCCTCTGGCCCTCTCTCTGGCCCTCTGGCAGTGACAGAAGCAGCGGCGATAACGCTGCTTATGGAATAAATAACTGTTTTTCAGCTTATAAAAAACTATAAGCATTGGAAAATAACCATTCTCGCTACACCCATCGCTCTATGGAATATGCGATAAGGGAATAGATTTTTAGTCTGCATATTCTAAATTGGTATATATGGGTGAGGAAAGAGTCTTTTATTTCCTCTCCGGCGGCGGGCTACTCTGCCTGGCTCTAGCCCCTTATGCATGGCCTACAGGATGGAGCGTTATCATGGGTGCCAGCATCCAGATCGACAAACTGACGCATCGCTTTCACAAGTATGCAACCCCGGTCATCCGTGATTTCTCGCTGGAGATCTCTGCGGGTCAAAGCCTGGCGATCATCGGTGAGAGCGGCTGCGGCAAGTCGACCCTGCTGCACATGCTGGCTGGCCTGACGCAGCCCAGTGGGGGCTGCGTTCGTATCCAGGACAAACGAGTGTGTCGGCCGCACCCTGAGTGGAACATGATGTTTCAGAGCCCGGCGCTCTATCCCTGGCTTAGCGTCGAGCAGAACGTCGCGCTGGGGCTGGAGTTTACCGGCCAGACCCGAGGCCTAAAGGCCAGGGTGGCGGAAATGCTCGAGTTGGTGGGGCTGGCAGAGCGTGGCCGAGCCAGGCCTCACGATCTGTCTGGCGGTCAGCAGCAGCGAGTCGCACTGGCGCGCTCGCTGGCGGTGTCTCCCGAGGTGATTCTGCTGGATGAACCGTTCTCCGCACTGGATGCATTTACTCGCCGCGCCCTGCAGCGGGAAGTGACCCAGATCGCTCATGATCACGGCATTACTCTGGTGCTGGTCACTCACGATATCGACGAGGCGCTGATCATGGCGGATCAGGTGGCCGTCATGGGTCGGAACCCAGGCACTCTGCGCAGCCTGCTTGACGTATCGCTGGCCTATCCGCGTGACCCCAAGGAGCCGGCCTTCAAGGCGCTGCGCGATGAGTTGATGTCTCGCTTCCATGATTCAGTGTCATTGAACTCGGCGGTCACCGCCTGTGGTGTAGCAGCCGATGACGGCTCGTGCGTGGTGAGTAGCGCCTGATCGGGTCGCTGTCCCCGGCTGGTAGGTCCGGCACGTCGATTGTTTATCTCGTTTGCTGCTCAGGCGATCAACAGGAGAGTCAGGGTTCATGTCTCACACGCCTCCTTATCACGCTCCTCCTCATCATGCACCCGGCTGCGGCTGTCATGGCGCCGGCACGCTAGAGGAGTATCGCCTGGACAGTGGGCGTCGGCGCTTTGTACTCGATGGCCTGGCGGCTATCGGCGGACTTGGAGCGGCACTGAGTTTGCCGGGAGTGCTGCCCAATGCCATGGCCGACACTACGCCACCCAGCACTGATATGACCGTGCGTATCGGCTACCTGCCGATTACCGATGCAACGCCGCTGCTGCTGGCCCATGCCCTGGGCTATTTTGAAGATGAGGGCCTTGCCGTGGCTCAGCCCGAACTGATTCGTGGCTGGGCACCGCTGGTCGAGGGGTTTGTTCGTCACCGCTTCAACCTGGTGCATCTGCTCAACCCGATTCCCGTGTGGCTGCGCTACAACAACGACTTTCCCGTGAAGGTCGTGGCCTGGGCGCATGTCAACGGCTCAGGTCTGGTGATTGGCAAGCACCGCCAGGCACGCGAATTTGCCGACCTGGGCGGGATGCAGATCGCAGTTCCCCACTGGTATTCGGTTCACAACACGCTGCTGCAGATGGCGCTGCGTCAGGCAGGACTTGAGGCAGTGATCCAGGATCAGTCTCTGCCTCTAGCGCCGAACCAGGTCAATCTGCTGATCCTGCCGCCGCCTGAAATGCCCCCGGCGTTAGCGGCAGGGCGTATCGATGCCTACACCGTCGCTGAGCCCTTTAACGCCGCCGGAGAGCTATTGGCCGAGGGCACGGTGCTGCGTTTTACCGGTGATATCTGGAAGAACCACCCGTGCTGCGTCGTGTGCATGCACCAACGCGACTGCGACACGCGACCAGAGTGGACACAAAAGGTGACCAATGCCCTGGTTCGGGCCTCGGCCTATGCCCAGCAACATAAGGCGGAGGTGGCCAGGTTGCTATCACGGGACGGCAAGGGCTACCTGCCCATGCCGGCAGAGGTCGTGACTGACGCCATGACCCATTACGCCGCCGAGGACTATACCGATCCGCCCGCGATTCGCCATGCGAACTGGCAAACAGGGCGTATCGACTTCGCCCCCTATCCGTTTCCTTCGGCGACCGTTGAGCTGGTACGCGCCATGAATCACACCAGGGTCAGTGGTAACACCACCTTTCTCAAGAATCTGGATCCTGACTGGGTGGCGCAAGACCTCGTCGATTATCGTTTTGTTCATCGCGCCATGGAGCGCTATCCGCAGGCTCACCTTCCCGGAACCCCTGCTTCTCAGCGCTGGAACCGGGAGGAGGTGATCAGCCTATGAATCTTCAGCCAGTCAGTACGCCAACCGTTCCGCCCTGGCTACTCTCCAGGCTGCGCGACCTGGGTTACACCCTGCTGGGGCTAAGCCTGCTGTTGAGCGTGTGGTGGCTTGGCGGCTATCTGATCGCCAATGAGCCCACGACCCAGGCGTTTGCCGGGTTTGCGCCCTCTGCAGCGCTGCCCGAGGCGTGGCGGCTGATCGTTACCGGTGTACTGCTCGATTCCGCGCTACCCAGCCTCGAGCGCATCTTTTTCGGGCTGCTCTGGGCGGCTCTGGTGGCGGTTCCGGTGGGTATCCTGGTGGGGGTCTCTTCCGTTCTGCGCCAGATCACCGGCTTTTCATTCCAGCTTCTGCGCATGGTCAGCCCGCTGGCATGGATGCCGGTCGCCGTGCTGGCCTTCTCGACCTGGGACGGGGCGATCATCTTTTTGATCTTTATGGCCGCGGTATGGCCGATTCTTTTCTCCACGGCGTTTGCCGTACAGCGTATCGACCCGGTGTATTTCAAGGTGGCACGTAATCTCGGCGCCTCGCCGTGGGCCAATCTGAAGCGTCTGGTGCTGCCCGCCATTACGCCGGACATTCTGGCCGGCCTGCGGCTGTCACTGGGTGTAGCCTGGATCGTGCTGGTCCCCGCCGAATACCTTGGCGTGACCAGTGGGCTGGGATACGCCATCAACGATGCCCGCGACATCCTGGCCTATGACATGTTGGCGGCGCTGGTACTGCTGATCGGAGTTATTGGCTACACCCTGGATGCCATCCTTGTGGCGCTGATACGTCACTTTGGTTGGCAGAGAGGCGCCTGAAATATCCGTCGACGACACCTCCTTTTCACGCTCCCTGCGATATCCATTCACTTACCCACACTCATCAACCCTGCATATAGGAGTTTATATGAGCACTGATACCCAAGCCCCTCAGACCATCACCACCACCCTGCGGCCCATCGATCGTGAAGGCCTGTTGGGTTTTGCCGAAAAAGGCCGCAACAACCCTGGCATGCGCGGCACCAACAAGGTGCATACCGTTACCGAAGGGCAGTACCGCACCATCAGCCATGTGAATGGCCATGAAGTCGTCGTGGATGAGCCACTGCATCTGTTTGGGCAGGACACCGCACCGGCACCGGGGGAGATCGTGTTGTCGGGGCTGGGCGGCTGCCTGGCAGTGGGCATCACCGCTGTGGCGACCTGGAAGCAGGTCAAACTCTCCAAGCTTGAGCTTTTTCTGGAAGGCGATATTGGCAACTCCGCGGCCTGGGGCGCGGGTGGCGCCGAGAACCTGCCGCCGGAGATGGGCTTCCAGGCCATTCGTGTCAAGGTGCTGATCGAAGGCGATGCCAGCCGCCAAACGCTGGACGAGATTGTCCAGCACGCCAACTTTTACTCCCCCGTGGCCAACACCATGCGCAATCCGGTCGATTTTGCTATCTCACTGACCGACTGAGTGACGCACCTGGCGTCGCATATTCGGCTATTCGGCAAACTGCTCGGTATCGACCTCGGCTTGTGGCGCTTCGGCATAGCGTGCGCCGGCGATACGCGGCGGGGCGAACAGCGCATCCAGGTGCGTTACGTCATCGGCGCTAAGGGTCAGCTCCTCGGCGGCCAGGTTCTCACGCATATGGGTCACGTGGCGGGTGCCGGGGATGGGCAGGATGTCGTCGCCCTTGGCACGCAGCCAGGCCAGGGCGAGCTGGCCACTGGTGGCTTCCCGCTCGTGGGCCAGGCGCTCGAGTTCGGACAGCAATTCCAGGTTGCGAGTGAGGTTCTCGATGGTGAAGCGGGGCATGCCGAGGCGTACATCGCCCTCGACCAGGCTCTCCCGTTCGCGGACCGACCCGGCGAGGAAGCCGCGCCCCAGTGGGCTGAAGGCCACGAACAGGGTATCGGCCTCACGGCACGCCTCGAGTACCGCGATCTCGGGGTTGCGGGTCCATAGCGAGTATTCTGTCTGCACCGCTGCAATGGGGTGCTCGGAGCGCGCCCGGCGCAGGGTGGCCGCGGATACCTCGGAGAGGCCAATGGCGCCGATCTTGCCTTCCTCAACCAGTCGACCCAGTTCGCCCACACTCTCCTCGATGGGCACCCCCTTATCCCAGCGATGCAGGTAGTAGAGGTCGAGATGGTCGGTCTGCAGGCGCTCGAGGCTCGCCTCGCACTGGCGGCGCAGGGTGGCCGGGCGGCCATCGATCACCTTTCGGCCCAGCTCGGGATCGATGGCCATGCCGCACTTGCTGGCCAGCAGAATCTCGTCACGCTTGCCGGCGAGCGCCCTGCCCACCAGGCGCTCGTTGGCGGTGGCGCCATACAGGGTGGCGGTGTCGAAGTGGCGATAGCCCATCTCGAAGGCCTCCTCCAGGGCGCGCCGCCCCTCGGCCTCCGAAAGCGAATGGCCGTAGCCGTGGGAGAGGTTCATGCAGCCCAGGCCGATGGCGGGGGAGGCGACGGCCTCGAGGCGAGCGATCAGGGGGTTCATCACGGCTCCTTCTGGTGTGTTCAGTATGGTGTGTTCAAGGTGACGGGCGATACTGTTCAGCACGCGGCCAAGCGTCGGGCTCGGCTCTCCTGGCGATGCAGATGAGGGACTCCTAGTGTCATCGCCTGGGTCCCGAGAGTAGCAAGATACGCCATCCTGTTGGCCGCTCCCTGCTAGCGTATCTCGACACCTGGTTCATATTTCTTGTGCGAACGGCCAGTAGCCTGTGGCGGTTTTTCCCGCTCCTGGCGTGAGGACGGGTCGGGCCGGCGCCACCTGATCGTTTGACCAGGCGTCGAAATTTGAGCGATCGCTCAAGATGCGTTAGGGTAACCAATGAAACACGGCGTAGCCATGCATGCGTCTAAATTTGAGCGATCACTCAAGTGCATGCTGGTCCCGACGACATCTTGTCGGCTTTCCGCTATTTCTCCTGACTCAAGGATTCGCCAAATGACCGAATTTACCCTTCACGACAAGCAAAGCGCACCAGAAGAGAGCCAGAAGCTTCTCGATAACTCCATACAAGCCTTCGGCATGGTGCCGGGCCTGCACGCCGTCATGGCGGAGGCGCCCGGCCTGCTCGATGCTTACCAGCAGCTTCATCAGCTGTTTCTGGACAGCAGCTTCAATGACGAAGAAGTGACCGTGGTATGGCAAACCATCAACGTTGAGCATGCGTGCCACTACTGCGTGCCCGCGCATACCGGCATAGCCAAGAGCATGCGGGTGGACGATGCCATCACGGAGGCCCTGCGCAACGAAACTCCGCTGCCTACGGCGCGTCTTGAGGCCCTGCGAGACTTCACGCTTGCAGTGGTGCGCGGGCGCGGAAATGTCGACGACAGCGACGTTCAGGCATTTCTGGAGATGGGCTTCACCAAGCGTCAGATCCTCGAGGTGGTTCTGGCGGTGGCGCAAAAGGTCATGAGCAATTACACCAACCACCTTGCCGATACACCGCTCGACGAACCCTTCAAGAAGTTCGAGTGGCACAAGGTCAGCTGAGATAGGGAGACGACGTGAATAATCTGACAGCGGTCGATGAAAGCAGTTACGTCGATGAGGTCGTGGAAAGCCACAAGCCCGTACTGATCAAGTTCTGGGCGCCGTGGTGTGCTCCCTGCAAGATGCTCGACCCGGTAATCGAATCCATCGCCGAGGAGCGCAGGGAGACCCTCAAGGTGGTGACCCTCAATGTCGATGAGGCGCCGGTACTGGCTGCCCAGAATGGCGTGCGAGGCCTGCCTACCGTGACCCTCTACAGGGAAGGGGAAAAGCTCGAGTCACTCAGTGGAGTGCAGCCCAAGGAGAGCCTGGACGCCCTGCTGGATCGCAACATTCAAGGCTAGGCGCCTGGGTATCGTGAGGTGCTACGTGGCCCGTTGAGGAGAGTTCCTCAACGGGCCACGCCTTTACCGCTCAGTGAGCAGAGGAGCGAAGCGCTTCCAGAGAGGATGCCATGTCGTCGGCCAGAGCATGTACGGCTGCACTATCGACATCGCGCTGGGCGAAGGAGCGCAGCCCCATCACCTCGGCCTGTAACCGCCGACCAAGCCGGGTGGGGTCGAGCTCCTTGTCCAGCTCTCCTGCCTGCTGGGCCTTCGCGAAGCTGTCGATAAAGCGCCTCTCCATCGTCGTCAGTAGCGCCTCTGCCTTCTCCCGGGCGTCCTGCTCCCGCTCCCCCAGTTCCAGCAGGCTCTTGACCAGCATGCAGGCACGGCTGGGTACCGCTTGATCGCGTAGTCCGCCAAACTGGCGCAAATAGGCAGCCAGTCCGGCTAGCGGTGACTCGTGAGTCGCCAGGGTGCGCTCAAGCTCAACCAGCGCCAGGTGGGCATAGCGCTCCAGCGCCTCCTGGAATAGCTGACCCTTGCTGCCGAAAGTGGCATAGATGCTCCCCGGGTGCATCCCCAGCGCCCGCTCGAGATCCTTGAGTGAGGTGTCATGAAACCCCTTGTGCCAAAATAGTTGCAGGGCACGTTCCAGAGACTCTTGTCGGTTATGTTGTGTAACTCGGGACATGATGCCGGTCCATGATTTCAGCGCTTCACCCCTTGAGGATAAAGCTTGAGTGATCGCTCAATGCTATCCTTTCGGCCCTGCCAACGTCCAGCCGTCGCCATTCGGCGCTGGCCGCCAATGAAAGCAGAAAAGTGCCTCCTTCATGGCTGATTAAGCGGCTTGTCACGATGCTCGATCGCACCGATTTCGTCTCGAGGAGTGATGAAGGCAAGGCGTTTTCTATGCATTGGCCGCTTCCATCCATTGGCTGCGACCAAAAGGAGATGATGTGGCCCGCATCCTCTTCCCGCTCGCAATCGCTATCCGGTGGCCCCCATGGGCCGTGTCCTCCCTGTGCAAGCCTGACTCGTCTGCCGGGACGCACCTGCCCAGTTGGGCGAACGTCGCGATTTCCTATCACCGAGCATGTGGTAGGTTGGCCGGTGATGCGCCCCTATCGGCGCCACCTTCCAAGGATCACGGAGCGCCAGGCATGGCCAAGCCCTTTCTACTCTTACCGCGCTACCGCGTGCTGCTGGCCGGGCTGTTCAGCCAGCTGCTGTGTGTGGGCGTGGCGCGTTTCGCCTATACCCCGCTGCTACCGGTGATGCAGCAGCAGACCTGGCTGAGCGACGCTCAGGGGGGCTGGCTGGCCGCCCTCAACTACGCCGGCTATATGCTCGGGGCACTGACAGCGGCCTCCATCAGCAGCATCCGGCTCAAGGATACGCTCTACCGCCTCACCCTGGTGCTGGCGCTGCTCTCCACCGCCGGCATGGCGCTGGCCGACAGCTTCTGGCTATGGGCGACGATGCGCCTGGTGGCCGGCTTCTCCAGCAGCGGCGCCATGCTGCTCGCCTCGGGGCTGATCCTGCACTGGTTGATCAGCCACCGGCAGCGCGGTGAGCTTGGTATTCACTTCGCCGGGGTTGGCCTGGGCATGCTGCTGGCGGCCCTGGCGGTCGAGCTGATGCTGCGGCTCTCGTTCGACTGGCAGGCCCAGTGGTGGGGCTTCGCCGCCCTGGCCGTGGGGCTGCTGATTCCCGCCTGGTGCTGGCTGCCGAGACCCGCGAAGCCGGCACCGGGTAGCGGGGGAGAGCAGCGCCGGGCCCAGCCCCCCAGCCGTACCTTCATGCGACTGATGCTGGCCGCCTACTTCTGTGCCGGTTACGGCTATGTGATCAGCGCGACCTTTATCGTTGCCATCGTCGAGCGCGAGCCGCTGCTGGCCGGGGCCGGCAACTGGACCTTCGCCCTGGTGGGCCTGGCGGCGGCGCCTGCGGTAATGCTGTGGGATCTGATCGCGCGTTGGGTCGGCTATCTCGGCGCGCTGATCGCCGCCATGGGCCTGCAGGTGGTGGGGATCGTGCTGCCGGCGGTGACCGACAGTCTGGCGGGGGTGCTGACGAGCGCGCTGCTCTACGGCGGCACCTTTCTGGGCTGTGTCAGCCTGGTGCTGACCATGGCCGGCCGGCTCTACCCCCAGAGCCCAGCGCGCATGATGGGGCGCATGACACTGGCCTATGGCGCCGCCCAGATCATCGCCCCGGCGCTGACCGGCATGCTGGCCGAGGCCACCGGCCACTACGATATCGGGCTGTGGCTGGCGGGTGGCTTCGTGGCGCTGGGTGCCGTGCTGCTGAGCTGGCTGCGCGGGGTGGACCAGACCGCCCAACGGTTGGATGCGGAGGCCAAGGCGGTGGCCTAGTGCACCGTTGGGCGATTCGCTTACCTCACTCGTCGATGCCGAGCATCACATCCGAGGCCTTGATGACCACCTGAACCTCGCTGCCCACGGCGATGCTGAGCTCCTCGATGGCGTCGCTGGTGATCATCGACTTGATGGTGTTGCCGCCGCCGATATCGACGCGGACCTGGCTGTTGACCGGGCCTTCCTTCACTTCCAGCACGGTGCCCTTGATCACGTTGCGTGCGCTGATCTTCATCCTTGAGTCTCCTCGAGAGTGGTGAGTCAGGGGCAGTGGCCCCTGTCAGGCGGCGTGCCCTCGGCGCGCCTGCGCACAAGATGCCGGCGCAGTCGCTCGCTGGCAAGTCCTACCCCCAGGCCGACCAGTGCGCTACCAAACAGGGTTGCCACGGCGGTGACGGCGATCACCGGCCGACAGTCGGGGCGAGCGTCAAACAGCCGCTTGCTCAATGCCAGCTCGAGCCCGGCAAAGGCCAGCAGGGCGCCAACCAACGGCGTGGGAATCGCCACCAGCCAGCCGATCACGGCGTCCCCGTGCAGCGCGGCCGCAGTGCAGGCGATTGCCATGGTCAGCGGAGCGATCAGGCTGCGGGCGCCGAAGCGATAGTGGGCGGCCATGCCACCGGCGCCGTGACACATCGGCATGGCGCCCAGCGGCGTCAGCACCAGGTTGAGCAGCCCGCTGGAGGCCGCCAGGCGACGTTCGCTGATGCGCGGCGCCGCGGTCGGAAACAGCGAGCGCGAGACGGCGGTGGCCACCACCACGGCATTGAGCAGTGTCAGCGGCAGCTGGGCCAGGAGCCCGCCCGCCACCGATGAAAGCGAGATGCCTTCGCCCGCCGGCGTCGAATGCCCCGCCTCGAGCAGCATATCGGCCGGCATCAGCCAGATGGCGATGATGACCACGAACAGTGCCCAGGGGCCCCGCGGCCAACGCCAGGACAGGCTTAGGGCGGCCACGGCCGGCAATGCCAGCCACCAGCCTGCGGCCATCATCTCGAACGCGAGTGCCATCAGCATCAACCCCAGGCCGGCATGCAGGCCGACCGTCACGGACTGGGGCAGCGCCCGGGCCGCACGGCCAAGATAGGGAGTGGCGGCCAGCACCAGCAGTACCAGACCAAGCGTGGCGCCGGCCAGGGCCGTTTCACCGGCGGTGAGGCCGCCGACGAGGATCATTGTCCCCAGCGCCTTCATCGGCTGCACGGCGATGGGCGCGCGGTAGAGCAGAGCCACCAGCAGATAGCCGATGGCGAGGCCGACAAACACCGGCCGCGGCGACAGCACGCCCAGGGCAGTCGCGCCGATCACATAGGGCAGCAGCGTGCCCAGGTCGCCGAAGGCGCCGGAAATATCGCCGCTCAGTGCCGCCAGGGCCTGCCGGCGAGGTCGCCATGGGGTAAAGGAAGACATACCCTCCACTGTAGCGCCTTGGCGCAGGAACAGAACTCAGGCGGCCTGTTCGCTACCGCCGCCGTCATATCAGTTGCCACAGCAATCACCACCCCAGGAGTGACCCGACCATGGCTGAACGCGTGATCCTGACCACCTCATCGCACCTCGAGGGTTACCGAGTCACCGAGCATATCGACATCGTCTCCGCCGAATGCGTGTTCGGCATGAACGTTCTCAAGGACATGTTCGCCGGCTTCCGCGACTTCTTCGGCGGGCGAAACAAGTCGTCCCAGAACGCGCTGCGCGATGCCAGAAAGACCTGCCTAGACGAGCTGCGAAAGGAGGCGGAATCCGTGGGCGCCAATGCGGTCATCGGCATCGACCTCGATTACAGCGAGATCTCCGGCGGCGGCAAGTCGATGCTGTTTTTGGTGGCGACCGGCACCGCGGTGAAGGTCGCTAGGGGGTGAGGTTGTCTGTCACCTTACAGACACTGCAAGACCCTGTATCCGGGCTATGGGTTCAGGTTAACAACTGCTAGCTGCCCGGCGGCATCACCACCCACTCTGGCTCCTCGAACTCGCCGATCACGCGGATCTCGCAGTAGGGTGCGGCGCTCTTGATGATCTCCTTCACCTTGGGCGCAGGCTGGGCCTCCATGGCGTCGCGGCTGGCCTTGCTGTCCCAGTGGGCGATGGCGATCAGGGTCTTGGGGTCGCCGATCTTGCGATGCAGCTCGGTGCCCCGGGCGCCGGGGGCCTGCTGGATCAGTTCGCTGGCGCGCACCCAGGCGTCGGCATACTCCTCTGCGGTGTGGCCGTCGCGGATCGTCACTTCGAAGAGGTATTTCATGGTGTCTCCTCCCGGCGGGTGGCGTGTCGGTCTACCTTGAGGGTATCCAATGATGCAAGGTTTGCCCGGGCTTGAGCCGCCGCCGATGGGGCGGGCGGCCGAGGGCAGGGCATCAGGGAGCGGCCATGTCTCACCCTTCTCAGCGTTTGATCCTGTTGTTCGACGGTACCTGGAACGATCCTCAGGACCGAACCAATGTCTATCGGCTGGCGGGGGATATCCACGACCTCGATGCTCACGGCGTACGCCAGCGCTTCTTCTACGAGCCGGGGGTCGGTACCCGGCAGTGGGAGCGCCTGGTCGGCGGGGCCTTCGGAGTGGGGCTGAGCCGTAACCTGCAGCATGGTTATGACTGGTTGGTGCGCCATTACGTGGAGGGCTCGGAGGTCTTTATCTTTGGCTTCAGCCGCGGGGCCTATACGGCCCGCAGCCTGGTGGGCATGATCCGCAAGTGCGGCTTGCTGCGGGTCTCCACGCCGGCCCTGGTCAAGCAGGCGGAGTCGCTCTATCGCAACAAGCGCATCGCCCCCGATGCGGCGCCCTGTAGTGACTTTCGCCGCCACTACAGCCGCGAGATCAGGGTCGACTTCATCGGCGTCTGGGAAACCGTGGGGGCCCTGGGGATCCCCGGCACCCAGCTTTCCGAACATGGCCGCTTCTCCTGGCATGATACCGAGCTCTCCTCCATCGTGCGGCGAGCCTATCAGGCGCTCGCACTGGATGAGCATCGCGCGGCCTACGATGCGGCCCTGTGGTCGCACCCCAGCGGCAAGTTGAAGGCCAGCCAGCGTGAGGTGGAGCAGCGCTGGTTTGTCGGTGCGCACGCCAATGTGGGAGGGGGATACGAGATGCCCGACGGCGGCGTCGACCCGCTGGCCGACCTGGCCTATGCGTGGCTGTGCCGCCAGGCTCATGAGGCGGGGCTGGCGGTGGATCTGTCGGAGGCGGCGGAAGTGGCGCACCGCGGCGAGATACGGGACTCCCATGCCGAGTTCTTGAAGGGGCTCTATCGCTGGTACCGCTCGCTGCGCGATCGTGATGGCAGCGGTCGTCACTTTCGGCACTATGGCCGGGACTCGCAAGGACTGCCCGCCGTGGGCGTCAGCGTGGATCCCTCGGTGTGGCGGCGCTGGCAGGAGAATTCGAATTACCGGCCGCCCACCCTGGTACGGGCCGGCTGCACACCGCCGACATCTGCTCCTCCCCCTGCGGAGGAGTGACATGGCCTGGGTTGAAGCGTCAGCATTGCCGCTCACCATCGGAAAGGATGCCCTGCATGTTTGAGCTCCCCCTGTTGATCGCCATCGCCGCCCTGATCGGGGCGGCGCTTCGTTGCAGAGTGGCCGATGCTTTACGCCCGTTGGGGCGTCAATGCCTGGGTATGCAGGGCGTTCCCGGCCGCATCCATCAGGGTGACGGTGAGGACCTCGCTCTCGCCGTCGAGGTCCACCTGGCCGAAGAACTGGTAACCGTCGGAGGGCGGCAGGTTGGACTGCCCTTCCGGCGGTGCCTTCTGGAACACCACCTCGGGGCCGAAGGTGCCATCCAGCTCGCCGGGCCCGAAGGTGCCGGCGTGGAGAGGACCGCTGACAAACTCCCAGAAGGGGGCGAACTCCTTGAAGCTGGCGCGTTCGGGTGAGTAGTGGTGGGCGGCGGTGTAGTGCACATCGGCGGTGAGCCACACCACGTTGTGAATGGCTTCATCGCGGATGGCGCGCAGCAGCTCGGCGATCTCCATCTCACGTCCCAGTGGCTCGCCATGGTGATCGTTGGCGATGGCCTCGAAGTGCTCGCCATCGCGCACGATCAGCCCGATCGGCATATCGGCGGCGATGATCTTCCAGGTGGCGGTGGAGCGGCGTAGGCCCTCGAGCAGCCAGCGCAGCTGATCCTGCCCCAGGAAGGTGGCTGCCTCACCCTCGGCCTGCCGGTTGTGGCTGTTGGCCGCGCGGTAGGTGCGCATGTCGAGCATGAAGACCTCAAGGCTGGGGCCATAGGCGAAGCGTCGATGGATCCTGCCGGGCGCCTCGGGCAGTTGGCGCAGCGGCATGTACTCGAAGAAGGCACGCCGCGCGCGAGCCGCCAGCAGGCTGGCGTTCTTCTCGGTGTAGCGGTCGTCGTCGAGGAGTTCGCCCGGGTACCAGTTGTTGGTGGTCTCGTGGTCGTCCCACTGGGCGAGCATGGGGACCTCGGCGTTGAACTGGCGAACGTTGGCGTCCATCAGGTTGTAGGCGTACTGGCCGCGGAACTCCTGCAGCGTTTCCGCCACCTTGAGCTTCTCCGGCGTGATCAGATTGCGCCAGGTCTCGCCGTTGGCCAGCGTCACGCTCTCCTTGAGCGGGCCATCGGCGTAGACGGTGTCGCCGGAGTGGATAAAGAAGTCGGGATGCTGACGACGCATGGTGGCGTAGGTGGTCATGCCGCCGCGCGATTCGTCGATGCCCCAGCCCTGACCGACGGTGTCGCCGGACCACACGAAGCGGACGTCGCGGCGGGTGACGGGCGGCAGGCGCAGCCGGCCGGTAATCGGTTCACTGATGGCGCGGTGGTCATCGAGGGCGGCGAAGCGCACACGGTAGTGAGCGGTATCCATGCCACCAAGGCCGGTGACGTCGAGCTTGGCGGCAAGGTCGGTGGCAGGCAGGACCTCGGGGCCCATCAACTGACGAGCGTGGCGGAATTCGGGGTTGTCGGCGACTTCCACCAGCATGCGTGAGGGACGGTCGGCGCGTGCCCAGAGCATGGCGCGGTCGTGACGCATGTCTCCGCTCATCACGCCGTAGGGCAGTATCGGGCGGCGGCCCTGGGCCAGCACGATGGAGGGAGCGGCCAGGCAGGCCCCGAGGGTGCTGCCTGCCCTGAGGCCGAGCTTGAGGGCATTACGCCGCGTGATATTCCTAGGGAACTCCGGAGGTAATGAAGTCTGCCATCGCATCATCCGCGGCGATGATGACAACCTCTTGTCGGCGTCATGACATCTGGCTTTCCTTGTTAAGCCATTGATGTTTCGGCGTCAGGCTAACCTTGAAAGTTGGGGTCAAGCTGCGCATAGTCAAAATGATCAAGATTGAGGAACTCAGCTTGCCCCGTTTACGCCAATATCTTATCCATGCGGCATGGCTGCTGCTGATGGTCGGGGGAGTGGCGCTGGCTTCCCCGGCTGGGTTGATACTTTCTCAGGGCACCACGAAACGCACCCTGACGCTGGACGAGGTGGAGGCTGTGCCAACGACCAGCATCGATATGCGGCATCCGGAAGGTTTCGAGGGGCGCTTCGCCGGGGTCTGGCTGGATGATTTCCTGCGCGAGTATGGCCTGGATTCGGCGCCTCGGGTGCGCTTCGTCGCCCATGATGGCTACACCACCTTTCTGACGCCTGCTCAGCGTCGCGAGAAGGCCTATCTGCTGGTGACCCGGATCGATGGAGAGCCGCTTACCGTCAGGAGCCATGGGCCCTTCATGCTGGTGGTGCCGGAGGAAGCCGAGGCCGTGATCGAAGGCAGCGAGCCCATGACACGCTGGATCTGGGCCATTCGCGAGATCAACGTCAGGTGATGTCACGCCTGTGGGCAAGAGGCCTGCTGCTGGCTTATCTGCTGGTCGTGCTGCTGTGTCTCTCGACCTTCGGGGTCTACTACTCCGAGGCGCGACGGCTGGTGGGTGCCAACTACGCGGCGATGGTGACCGATCTGGTGCGTGCCCAGCATGACCCCGATCGATTGCGGCTGATCCTGGAGAGCCTGGTCGAGAGGCCCGACCCTATCTATCTGCAGCAGCTGCGTGATCTGACCTGGAGGATCCCACTCAGGATACAGGGGCTTGATAACCACTTGCGGCACAGCGATCTGCCCCCCCAGGATTATCGGCCCTTCGTGGCGGAGCTAGCGGATGCGGAAGGCCGCCTGTCGGAGCTGGAACAGGTGATTGACCGAGTGGGCCGCGACAGCACCCTGACACCCCAGGAGGCCCACCTGCTGCGCGAACTGGGGCTGGATATCGAGGAGTCGCTGGCCTGGTCCTATAGCGAGCTGAATCAACTGCTGCACCAGGCCTCGGCCGATCAGCGGCACTTCATGCAGCGCCTTACCCTGGCTGTCGCCGTGTTGATGTGGTCACTGCTGGTGGCCATCGGGGGTGTGCTGTTGATGCTGTGGCGTTTGCAGGTGCAGAGCGAGGCGATGCAGCGCCTTAGCCTGACCGACCAGCTGACCGGACTGGGTAACCGCCGCCGCCTGCTGCAGGAGGCGGAGGGAGCCTTCGCCCGCCGTGAGCGAAGTGATGAACCTCTCGCCCTGGTCCTGCTGGACCTGGATCATTTCAAACGCTTCAACGATACCTATGGCCACCCTCAGGGCGATGAGGTCCTGGTGCGGTTTGCCCGGCTGTTGCAGGAGAGTGTGCGTCGCATGGATGTGGTGGCTCGCATGGGCGGTGAGGAGTTCGCCATTCTGATGCCTCACAGCGA
This sequence comes from uncultured Halomonas sp., assembly GCF_947501415.1. Lineage (GTDB taxonomy): Bacteria > Pseudomonadota > Gammaproteobacteria > Pseudomonadales > Halomonadaceae > Halomonas. Next base: position 107,566 of record NZ_CANMVL010000004.1, read on the forward strand.
CCTCGATGCGGCCCATCGCCTCGCCGATCGCCTGCTGGAAGCGGTAGGGAAGATGCCCCTGCCTGGAGCGGCGGCCACCGGTGAGCTTAGTGTGAGTATCGGCATCGCCGAGGCGGGCGAACAGGATGACTTCGACCGGCTCTATGCCCGCGCCGACCGTCGGCTCTATCGTGCCAAGGAACTCGGCCGCGACCGCGTGGAGTGGGCGACATAACGAGTGAATCTTCGGGAGATGTGTAAATGACGGTTCCGTCTATCGACGAAGCCCCCTTCCAGCAGGTCATGGCGGCGCTCGATGCGCTGCATGCCCAGGACCCTCGCCACGTCACCGTGGAGGGCGAGAGCGTGCCTCGGGAGCTATGGCATGCCGGGCGCATGAGTGCCTGGCTGGAGCGGTTGCACGAGCACCCCGATGAGCGCATGCGCCTGGCCGTGCGGGGGCAGCATCTGCAGCGCTGGGAGCTGCCGCGCAGCGACTATCCCGAGGGCCGGGTGGGCTACCTGACCTGGCGTCGCGATCAGGGCCAGCGCGCCGGTGCGACCACCGCGGCGCTGATGCGCGAGGCGGGCTATGCCGAAGAGGATGCCGAGGCGGTGGCGCGGATGATTCGCAAGCAGGGGCTGGGGCGAGAGGCGGGCGCCCAGGCAGTGGAGGACTGTGCCTGCCTGGTCTTCCTGGAGCACTATTTCGCCGACTTCTCCAGGCAGATCGACCATGATCACCTGATCCGCATCGTGCAGAAGACCTGGAAGAAGATGTCGCCGCGGGCCCACGAACTGGCGCTTGAACTGCCGATGAGCGAGGAGGCGCGAGCCCTGGTGGAGGAGGCGCTGGCGGGCTGAGGCCCGCCGCGCGTGATTAGTCGAGCAGCGGGGCCATGCCGTCCAGGTAGGCCTCGCCGTTGCTGCGTACCCGTTCGCGATCGAAGGCCTCGGAGCCGAGGTGGACCTCTTCCAGGGTGCCTTCCAGCTGGTAGACCTCCTCGTGGATCCGCCCCAGGGCGTTTTCCATGGTGTAGGAGAGCTGGTGGATCCTGGCCAGGTCGGCGTCGCTGAGCTCGCCGTCCAGCAGCTCGGCAAGTTCCCGGTTGGCTTCGCTGGCGTTGGCCACGGCCTCGGCCATGGTGTCGGCCGGCTTGCCGCTGAAGTGCTGGGGCTGGTCGTCGTCGGCCAGGGCGGGGGTGGCCATCAGGCCGGCGAGCAGCAGGGGCAGCAGATGACGCGTCATTGGTAGTTCCTTCTTGCGGGGTAATGAGAATCTTTCGCGTATGCAAATTATGCGCTTTCACGGGCCTCGTCGCAAGGCCCCCTTCGCGACCCCGTTGATCCAGATCAGGCCGGCGTCAGGCGTATTTCGAGGCTGTCTTCGCTCTCGCACGGCTTGCCGTGGCGCAGCGTCAGGCGCCGCTCGGTGAGATTCATGACCACGCCGAACAGCGTCTCCATGCGCTCCTCGGCGGGTTGGTCGGGGTTGAAGTGGCGACAGATCGACAGCGGATGGTGCTGGTGGTCGGCGAGGATCTCGAACAGCCGTGCCTCGTCTACCGGGGCATCTTCCGCCAGGCTACCCAGCAGCGTATCCAGGCGCTCCAGGCGAGGGCGTGAGTCGGGGCGCGGGAAGTCCTCGATCTGGCAGGTCACGGCGGCGTCATAGAGATGGTTGGTGTGGGTGACCGCGCCGCCGCGGGGGGAGAGCACACCGGGCTCGCCGGGGTGAACCTCGAGGCCCACCGCCCGGCCATCGGCACTCGCCACCAGGAAGTGCGCCGGAGAACAGACCCGGCTGTCGGTGGCCACCGCACGGGCGGAGGCCAGGTCGGGGCTCTCGAGTATCCGGCGCAGCGCCACATGGATCGGCAGCCCCTCGCCGCAGGTGCGGGAACGGATGGCATTGAGGCAGACGCCGATGCCGTGGGCATTCATGCCGATCTTGGCCACCATGCCGGCCTCGCCGATGCTGACCAGCGGCGGGGCGTCGTCGCCCTCGATATGCAGCGCCACCACATTGTCGAGCTGGTCGGCGCGCCAGTCCCAGTTCTGGGCTAGCCACTGTGTTTCAGCGCGTTCGAGGGCGAAGGCGGAGCAGCCGCCGCTGGCCTGGGTGAGCGATATCTCGCTGCGGCAGTTGAGGGTCAGGATATCGGCAAGCTCGAGTCCGGCGCCCTCGGCGATGCCGGCCATCTCTTCGAGAATGGCGGGAAAGCGTTGCTCGATCATGCCGCCGAAGCGCTCGGCCTGGTGGCGCGCCTGGGGCCAGTCGAGGCCGACGAAGTCCCGGAACAGGCGGTCGTAGACCTCAATGCTGGCGTGGATCAGTGGCGCATGGGCACGACCGTGCCCCAGGCCGATAGCGCGGCGGCTGCCGCTGAGGTGAGTGATCTGCATGGTGACCTCCGCACGCGGATGTGTCGGGTCACTCTAGCATGGGGAGGCGGGCGGGGCCGGCAGGGTGCCGGCCCCGGGTGGATCAGCTCTTGCGCGGGGCGTTGTAGATGCTCTCGTCGAGCTCGCCTTCGCTCTTGCCGACCAGGGTGGTGACCATCAGGTCGCCGGCCACGTTCACGCTGGTGCGGGCCATGTCGAGGATGCGGTCGATGCCGGCGATCACGGCGATCGCCTCCAGCGGCAGGCCGATCTGGGCCATGACGATGGAGAGCATCACCAGGCCGGCACCGGGCACACCGGCGGTGCCGATGGAGGCCAGGGTGCCGGTGACGATGATCATCCCGTAGTCCATCAGGCTGAGGTCGACGCCGAGCAGCTGGGCGATAAATACCGCGACCACACCCTGATAGATGGCGGTACCGTCCATGTTGATGGTGGCACCGACCGGCAGCACGAAACCGGAGACACCCTCCGAGACGCCGAGGTTCTTCTGGGCGCAGCGGATGGAGACCGGCAGGGTGCCCGACGAGGAGGCGGAGGAGTAGGCCACGACCAGGGCGTCGAGGATGCCCTGCAGGTAGCGCAGCGGATTGAGCTTGCCGATCAGGGCGAGCATGCCGGAGTAGACCACCAGCACATGCAGGATACTGGCCAGGTAGGCGACTGCGATCACCTTGGCCAACGGTAGCAGCACCTCGAGGCCATAGCTGCCGGCCACATGGGCGATCAGGCCGAAGACGCCGAACGGGGCGAAGGCCATGACGATACCGGTGAGCTTGTACATCGCCTCGGCGAAGCTGTCGAAGACGCGTACCGCTGGTTCCCCTCTCTCGCCGATCAGGGTCAGCGAGATCCCCAGGCCGATCGCAAACACGATGATCTGCAGGATATTGCCGCTGGCCAGGGCGCTGACAGGGTTCTGAGGCACCAGGCCGACGATGATCTCCACCAGGCTGGGAGCCTCCTTGGCCTCGGCACCGGCCTCGAAGCTCAGCTCCAGGCCGACCCCCGGCTGGAAGATCCAGGAGGCCAGCAGGCCGATGCTGATGGCGAAGGCGGTGGTGATCAGATAGAGGGCGATGGTGCGGGCCCCGATGCGTCCCATCTTCTGCGGGTCGCGCATGGCGGTGATGCCGACCACCAGGGTCGAGAACACCAGCGGCACGATCAACATCTTGATGGCGCTGATGAAGATATCGCCGATGGGTTTGAACACGCTGGCGCTCTCGCCCATCAGGGCGCCGACCAGCACACCGAGTACCAGGCCGGCCAGGATCTTCTGCCAGAGCGGCGTGCGCCGCCAGAAGTTGCCCCTGGGGCTATGCGAGGATCGGGTCATTGCATGACTCCTTGCTATATAAAGGCGGTTTTTATGGTGAACTTGTTATGCAGGGCGGTGATTCTACAGAAAGAAGTTCTGTTGTTCCCGCCAAGGCGGTGCCGCACACGTCAACATAAGGCCGCCTGATGCAGGGCGGGTCGTGCCGGGCGACGGTGCGGTCACGTCAGTGGGTGAATATTCCAGGCTTGGTGGGCAGCAAGGTGCCGGGCCCGAGCCTGGAAATAGCGGGCCAGGAAACAGCCGGTCAGGAAGAGGGCGGCAGGGCCTGCGCAAGCAGCTCCTGGAAGGCGCGCCAGGAGCGCTCATCGGCGCGCTGCCGATAGGCGTCGCTGCCGAAGACGGTGAAGGCGTGTGGAGCGCCGGAGTAGATCTCGATCTGGTAGGTGGCGCCGGCACTCTCGAGCTCATTGCCAAGGGTGGCGACATCCTCCAGCGAGATCATCGCATCGGCGCCGCCGTGGGCGATCAGGATGGGGCCAGCCCCTTCGGGCCAACTCTGGCCTTCGGGCGTGCTCAGGCCACCGTGGAAGCTGGCGAAGCCGTGCACGTCCTCGGCCTCGCCGGAGCGAGCCATCTCCAGCACCACCGAACCACCGAAGCAGTAGCCCATGATCACCGCGCCATTGCCGGCGCCCTGGGCGCGGGCCTCGGCCAGACCGGCCAGGGTCAAAGTGCGCATGCGTTCGCGATCTTCATAGAGGCGCGCCGTCTCGGCCTTCTTGGCCTCGATTTCCGACGGACGGTTGCCCTGGCCGTAGAGATCAACGGCGAAGGCGTCGTAGCCCAGCTCGGCCAGCATGTCGGCGCGGCGGCGTTCGTAGTCATCCAGGCCGCCCCAATCATGGATGATCAGCACGCTGCCGCGGGCCTGGCCCTCGGCAAGGGAGAGATAGCCCGCGAAGGCTTCGCCGTCGACCCGGTAGGCGATCTCCTCGCCGGTGGGTTCGAAGGCCTGGACGCCGCCGGCGGTCATGGCCAGGGCCATGGTGGCAGGAAGCAGGGCCGCAGGAATTGGAGAGTGACGAATCATCGTGGAAACTCCCGTTGGTGGGATTGCCTGACTCAGTACTGTTTGACTTCGTGTTGCCTGACTCTGTATTGCCTGGCTCAGTATAGGTGCCACTTCGCCACCCTGAGGGGCCGAGCGTTGGCAGGCAGACTTGAGTTTTTTCCTTTGCCCTTCCAGATTTGGGGGGTGTGACATCTCTGCAAACCATCCTTGAAAACCAAGCGAGACGAACAATATGAATAAGAGCCCGGTTCAGAAGAGTCTGGTAGCGATGGCGGTGGCGGCTTCCGCCCTGGCCATGGGGTCGGCCCAGGCCGAGGTGAAGGTTGGCTTCCTGGGCGGCTTCACCGGTCCGATCGAGACCCTCACTCCACCGGTCTATGATGCGGCGCAGCTGGCCATTCAGCATGTCAACGAGCAGGGCGGCGTGCTGGGCGGTGAGCAGATCAGCATGCCCAGCGGCGATACCACTTGCTCCGATGCCTCGGCGGCCTCCAACGCGGCCGACCGCCTGGTCAACAGCGAGCAGGTCACGGCCATCGTCGGTGCCCTGTGCACCGGTGCCACGATTGCCGCGGCCAACAACGCCGCCATTCCGGGTGGGGTGGTGATGGTCTCGCCGGCCTCCACGGCGCCGGCGGTGACCGAGCTGGACGACAACGACCTGGTATTCCGTACCGTGCCCTCCGATGCCTTCCAGGGTGAGGCGCTGGCCAAGATGCTGCTGGAGAAAGGCATCGATGAGGTCGCGGTCACCTACGTGAACAACGACTACGGGCGCGGCCTGGCCGATGCCTTCGTGGCCACCTATGAGGCCGAGGGCGGCACGGTGGCCGAGAACCTGGCCCACGAGGACAACCGCGCCGACTACCGCTCCGAGCTGGGTACGCTCTCGGCCACCGGGGTCCCGGATCTGGTAGTGCTCGCCTATGGCGATACCTCCGGCCAGACCGTGGTGCGCCAGGCCTACGAGAGCGGCATGTTCAACCGCTATATCGGCGCCGATGGCATGGTGATCTCGGGGCTGCTCGATGGCGTGGGTGAGGAGGTGTTGAACGACAGCTTTATCGCCACGCGGCCGGGCAACCCCGACAGCCCCGGCACCGAGCGCTTCGTCGAACTGGCCGAGGCGGGGGGTATCTCCCACGAGGCGGTATTCGCCGGCCAGGGCTACGATGCCGCCTTCCTGCTGGCGCTGGCCATCGAGCAGAACGGCAGCGCCGAGCGCGAGGGCCTCTCCGAGGCGCTGCGCAGCGTCTCCTCCGCCCCGGGTGAGGTGATCCTGCCCGGCGAGTGGGAGAAGGCCGTGGAGTTGATCGCCGCCGGTGAGGAGATCAACTACGAAGGCGCCTCGGGCAGCCATGAGTTCGACGAGAAGGGCGACGTGCCGGGCATCGTCGAGGAGATGGCGGTCGAGGACGGCAAGTTCGTCAGCAAGGGCTTCCTGAACAAGTAAGTCCGCTCTCGGTGTTGATATCCACACCCTGAAAGCATCGGCCCCGGCGGGAAACCGCCGGGGCCGATGTGTTTGTATTGCTTACAGCTTATGGCCATCAGCCATGATGCTTGACCTTCTCGGGCAGCAGCCCCTTGGGGGCGAAGCGCAGCACCAGGGAGATCAGCAGGCCGATCACGAACACCCGGGCCTGCAGGGCGCGGCTGTCGAGGTTGGTGGTGGCCTCCCAGCCGAAGCTGCCCTCGCCCAGGGTGACCGCCAGATCCAGCACCGCCAGCGCCAGGGGCTCCGACATCACCCAGATGATATAGACCGCGAAGGCGCCGAAGATGGTGCCGAGGTTGTTGCCCGGACCGCCGAGGATCACCATCACCAGCACCAGGAAGGTGTGGTTGAGGGGCAGGTAGCCCTGAGGGTCGAAGAGACCGTTGAAACTGCCCAGCGCGGCGCCACCGACCCCCATCAGGATGCAGCCCAGCACGAAGATCTCCAGGCGGCGGTGGTTGATATCCTTGCCCATGGCCGCGGCGGAGATCTCGTTGTCGCGAATGGCGCGGATCATGCGTCCCCAGGGGGCGTGATAGGCGCGGGTGAGCAGATAGAAGATCGCCACGATCATCACCGCGGTCACCGAGAAATAGAGTGCCCGTGCCAGGGTGAAGCCAACCTCGGCGGGACCCGGCACCGGCCAGGGCAGCGGTGAGACGGTGGCGGTGCCACGGGTCAGCCAGTCGGCATTCTTGAGCACCGCCTTGATGATCTCGGCGATGCCCAGGGTGGCGATGGCCAGGTAGTCGCTGCGTAGCCCCAGGCAGACCTTGCCGATGAAGTAGCCCACCACTCCGGCTACCACACCGCCGACGATCCAGCCCAGCCAGGGGGGCAGACCCAGGCCGCCGATATAGTCGTACTGCGACTCGATCTGCTCGGTGACCACGCCGAGGCGGGCCGAGACCAGCATGTAAAAGAGGAGCGCCAGGACCACCGCCAGAGCGGTGCGCAGGCGCTTGGGGACGCCCAGGTGATGCAGGCGACTGGCGCCGACCACCACCAGCAGGCCTCCCAGGGCCATCAGGGCCACCATGCCCAGCTCGCCGGCGAGGGGGCTTGCCCAGAACTCGCCATTGACCGGCATGCTGAAGGCCATGGCGCAGTAGCCGCCGAGCGCCACGAAACCCATCACGCCGGCATTGAACTGGCCGGCGTAGCCCCACTGAATGGTCAGGCCCAGGGCCAGGATGGCGTAACAGGCGGCCTCCACCAGCATGCGGGTGCTGTAGGCGGCGCCCATGGTGGTAAACACCCCGAGGATGGCGGCCATCAGGATGGCGAACAGCACCACCTCGCGCAGGGGGAAGCGCGATGGTGCGGCGACCAGGTCCTCTCGATGCGTTTGTTGTGTGCTCATATCACCTTACCCTTGAAGATGCCGGTGGGGCGCCACACCAGGATGGCGACGAGGATGAAGAAGGGCACCACGATCTTGTACTCGGAGCCGACAAAGGCCAGGTTGCCGGCGGCGGAGAGCCACTCCGGCAGGCTGTCGCGGAAGGGCCGCAGCAGCACGCCCCAGTTGAAGACCGCCAGGGTCTCGGCGAAGCCCACCAGGAAGCCACCGGCGATGGCACCGTAGGGGTGGCCGACGCCACCGACGATGGCCGCTGCGAAGATCGGCAGCAGCAGGAAGAAGCTGAGGTCCGGCTTGAAGGTGACGTCCAGCGACAGCAGGGTGCCGGCGATGGCCGCCAGTCCCCCGACGATCACCCAGGTCACCGCCACGATCAGGTTGGTGTTGATGCCCGAGGCCCGTGCCAGGTCGGGGTTGTCGGACATCGCCCGCATCGCCTTGCCCAGCCGCGAGCGCGACAGGAAAAGATGCAGGCCCACCACGCAGAGCACGGTCAGCACGAACAGGATGAGCTGTGGCTCGGTGACCACGATCGGCGCTCGGGCGCCCTCGAAGGGCAGCGCGAGGCGAAAGATCTCCTTGCGGTCGTCGACATAGAGGCTCTCGCCGCTGGTGCCGGCGAAAACCCGGATCAGCCCCTGCAGCATCAGGGTCACCCCCAGCGAGGCGATCACCATGACGATGGGCTTCACGCCGTGGGCCCGCAGCGGCTTGTAGAACACCCGGTCGATGCCTACCGCCAGGCCGGCGGTCAGCAGCATGGCCAGCGGCAGCATCACCACGGCGGTGGGTAGTCCGACGGCGGCACCGGCCTGGGGGAAGGCCATGGTCAGCAGCAGGACCATGAAGGCGCCGAAGGTCATCATGTCGGCGTGGGCGAAGTGGGCGAAGCGCATGATGCTGAAGACCAGCGTTACCCCCACCGCACCGATGGCGTAAATCGAGCCGGTCACACTGCCGGCGACGATCACGTTGTTGATAAAGAAGACGAGTTCATTCACGAGGCTGATTCTCCTTTTCCTCCCGGGCCGTTCAGCCGCCCAGGAAGCTCCTTGCCACTTCCGGGTCCGCCAGCAGGGCGGCACCGGTATCGGTGAAGCGGTTCTGGCCGGCGGCCAGCACGAAGCCCTTGTCGGCGATGGCCAGGGCCTGCTTGGCGTTCTGCTCCACCATCAGGATGCCGACACCGGCGGCATTGACCTGCTTCACCTGGGCGAAGATCTCGTTCATGTAAAGCGGCGAGAGGCCGGCGGTGGGCTCGTCGAGCAGCAACACGCTGGGCTCGGCCATCAGCGCACGGCCCATGGCAACCATCTGCCGCTGGCCGCCGGAGAGCTCGCCGGCCGGCTGGTGTCGCTTGTCATGGAGAGGCGGAAAGAAGTCGTAGATCTGCTTGAGCATGCGCTTGACGTTGCCCGGCTTGAGGAAGGCCCCCATCTGCAGGTTCTCCTTCACCGTCAGGCTCGGAAACACATTGTGCTCCTGGGGCACGAAGCCCATGCCCTGCTGCACCAGGCGATGGGGCGGCAGGTTGTGGATGGGCTCGCCGCGCAGCAGGATCTCGCCCTGGGTGACGACGAGCTGGCCGAAGATGGCCTTGAGCATGGTGGACTTGCCGGCGCCGTTGGGGCCGACGATGACGCCGATCTCGTCGGCCTCGAGGGTCATGTTCACCCCGTTGAGGATGTTCATGCCGCCGTAGCCGCCATAGACGTCACGCGCTTCAAGTAGTGGCATCTTGGGACGCTCCGAAGTAGGCCTCGATGACCTCGGGATTGTTCTGGATCTCCTCGATGGAGCCCTCGACCATCACGCTGCCCTGGGCGAGCACGATCACCGGGTCACAGAGCCGGGCGATCATGTCCATATCGTGCTCGATGACCAGGAAGGTGTAGCCCATCTCGCGGTTGAGCCGCTCGATGTTCTCGACCAGGTCACCGAGCAGGGTGCGGTTGACCCCGGCGGCGATCTCGTCGAGCAGCACCACCTGGGCATCGGTCATCATGGTGCGGCCAAGCTCGATCAGCTTCTTCTGCCCTCCGGAGAGGTTGCCGGCAAGCTCGTTGCGCACGTGATGCAGGCCGATGAAGTCGATCACCTCCAGTGCGCGGCGGCGCACCTCGGCCTCCTGGGAGCGCACCAGACCGGGCTTGAGCCAGGTATTGAACAGGCTCTCGCCTGCCTGGGCCGGTGGCACCATCATCAGGTTCTCCAGGGCGGTCATCTGGGAGAACTCGTGGGCGATCTGGAAGGTGCGCAGCAGCCCCTTGTGGAACAGCTCGTTGGCCGGGCGGTTGGTGATCTCCTCGCCATTCAGGAGCACCTTGCCGCTGTCCAGCGGCAGGGCCCCGGCGATGATATTGAACAGGGTCGACTTGCCGGCGCCATTGGGGCCGATCAGGCCGGTGATCGAGCCCGCTTCTACCGAGAGCGAGCAGTCGTTGATCACCTTGAGGCCGCCGAAGGCCTTGTTGACGTGTTGCACGTCGATCATGGGTACCATGCGTTATGTCTCGTGGTTGTTTTATCTGCTTGTTTTATCTGTTTGCTTTGTTTGCTTGTTTTATCTGCCTGTTGCATCCAGAGGCATCTCTGCTGGCGATGCCTTGCCAGGTCGCTTCGCTGCCCCCGATGAGTGCCTCGATGAGCGGCACGGGAATCAATGCTTAGGGTCATCCTCCATCAGGAAGATGCGGCTGGCGGCGAAGGCGCCGACGATCACTACCGCGCCGATGGTCGGGATCAGGTAGCCCCCGACCTGGGGGATGGCGTGCAGGAAGACGAAGGCAACCGCCGCCGGGGCGATGAAGCGCACCAGAAAGCGCCAGGTGATGAACCAGGCCCCGTTGGTGCCCATCTCCTTCACCACCTCGGAGTGGGTCAGGGCCCAGCCGGCGAACAGGGCGATCAGCATGCCGCCCAGTGGCATGAAGATGTTGCTGAGCAGTTCGAAGAGGTCGAAGGGGCTGTAACCGAGCAGGTCGTGGAAGGGGCTCTCCTCGGCCCAGAGGTTGAAACTGATCACGGTGAGCAGGCCAAGTGCCCAGGTGGTCACTACCATGACAAACACCGCCTGGGGGCGGGTGAGGTCGAAACGCTCGACCAGATAGGCGGCCACCGGCTCGATCAGCGAGATGGAGGAACTGAGCGCCGCCCCCAGCACCAGAACGAAGAAGACGCCACCGATCAGTGCACCGGCGGGCATCTCGGCGAAGGCCAGCGGCAGGGTGATGAACATCAGGCCCGGGCCCTGGCCGGCATCGAGCTCGGCCCCGAAGACCAGCGAGAAGATCGCCAGGCCGGCGACCACGGCCACGGCGGTATCGACGACGGCAACGATGATCGCGGTGCGGGTCAGCGACACCTCGCCGGACATATAGGCGCCGTAGGCCATGATGGCGCCCATGCCGAGGCTCAGGGTGAAGAACGACTGGCCCATGGCCTCCAGCCAGCCCTCCAGGCTGAGATCGGCGAGGTTGAAGGTGAACAGAAAGTCGGCCGCGGCGGGGAAGTCGCCGTGGGTCACGCCGTAGGCGAGCACTACCAGCAGGATCACGAAGAGGGCCGGCATGATCACTCGCAAGCCGCGCTCGATGCCCTGGTGGACGCCGAGGCCGACGATCAGCCCCGAAGCGGCGATGAACAGGGTGTGATAGAGCGTGAGCAGCGCGGGGGAGGCGAGTAGGGCATCGAAGCCGGTGGCGATACTCTCGCTATCGGCCCCGACCAGGGAGCCGGTCAGCATCTGCCAGGTGTAGTGGATGGCCCAGCCGGCGATCACCGAATAGAAGCTGAGAATCAGGAAGGCCGAGATGCCGCCCAGCCAGCCGATGGTTTCCCAGCCCCGTGAGGTGCTGTGGGTGCGGGTGAGAAAGCGCATGCCCATGATGGGGCTGCGCCGGCTGTTGCGACCGAGCATGGTCTCGGCGATCAGGATCGGGATGCCCACGGCGAAGATGGAGAGGGCGTAGACCAGGAAGAAGGCCCCACCGCCGTTCTCGCCGGCCAGGTAGGGGAAGCGCCACAGGTTGCCGAGGCCGACCGCCGAGCCGATCGCTGCCAGCAGGAAGGTACCCTTGTGAGTCCAGACGTTATGCGTGCTCATCGTGGCTCCGAGGCTAAGTCCGTGGGCCGGTGGCCGTTTCGCCACTGTGCGCCAAAACCCGGTCGGTAACCAGTGCGCTCCGTTTACGTCGCGTTAACGTTCTGGAAGATAAGGCTATCGACTAGCCATCCTGGTCTCTGTCGTCGGGGTCACCCAGGGTCGGCTCCAGGGCGCGGCAGGCGTCGGGGAGGCGCACGGTATCGCCCAGGGCAAGCTTGCCGTGAGACTTGAGACGGCGGCCGTTGTCCACGGCGATGATCGCCGCCACATCGCCGATGCTGGTGCCATCCACATAGGCCTCGACCTTCACACGCACCACGGCGCCTTCGTGGCGCGCCGAGAGGATATCGCCGGGCCCAGGCTCGGAGTGGCCGCTGTTGTCCTGCTGGAAGTGGCGCATCACGCTGTCGGCGCCGGGGTCGTCCCACTCCACGTGCTTGTGCATGCTGGTTCTCCTGCGCGAATGGCTGTCGGTGCGGCAAGCCGCGCCCGTCATGGGTGACTCCAGCATAGAAGGTTGCGGCAGTTCAGGGAAAGGCATGGCCGACCAAAGCTATCGCAGTTACCGGGGTGAAAGGCGCCGAGGACAGGTCGGAGAGGGGGCCGAGGACCATGAAAAAGCCCGCCGGGTGGCGGGCTTGGCAGAGCGATACGGCAGCGTTTACTTCTTGGCGGCGCGCTTGCGCTCGTTCTCGGTCAGGTGCTTCTTGCGCAGTCGAATATGGTTGGGAGTGATCTCGACCAGTTCGTCGTCATCGAGGAACTCGATGGCCTGCTCCAGAGAGAACCTCACCGGCGGGGTCAGCACGATGTTCTCGTCGTTGCCCGAGGCGCGCATGTTGTCGAGCTTCTTGCCCTTGGTGGGGTTGACCACCATGTCGTTGGCGCGGTTGTTGATGCCGATCAGCATGCCCTCGTACACCTCGGTGCCGTGGTCGATGATCAGCTTGCCACGCTCCTGCAGGGCATAGAGGGCGTAGGCCAGTGCCTTGCCCGGGACCATGGAGACCAGCACCCCATTGCGGCGCTCGATGGCGGCGTCGGGCTTGAGCGGGCCGTAGTGGTCGAAGCGGCTGGTGAGGATGCCGGTGCCCGAGGTCAGGGTCATGAACTGGCCGCGGAAGCCGATCAGGCCACGCGCCGGGATGATGAAGTCCAGACGCACACGGCCCTTGCCGTCGGGGTTCATGTTGCTGAGCTCGCCCTTGCGGTAACCGAGCTCCTCCATGATGGCACCCTGATGCTGCTCCTCGCAGTCGATGATCACTTCCTCGTACGGCTCCTGCATCTGGCCGTCGATCTCGCGGATGATCACCTCGGGGCGGCCCACGGCGAGCTCGAAGCCCTCGCGGCGCATGGTCTCGATCAGCACTGAGAGGTGCAGCTCGCCACGCCCGGATACCTTGAACTTCTCGGGAGTATCGCCCTGTTCGACACGCAGCGCCACGTTGTGGATCAGCTCCTGCTCGAGGCGATCCTTGATGTTGCGACTGGTGACAAACTTGCCGTCCTTGCCGGCGAACGGCGAATCGTTGACCTGGAAGGTCATGGAGACGGTGGGTTCGTCCACCGAGAGCGGCGGCAGCGCCTCGGCGGCGGCCGGGTCACACAGGGTGTCGGAGATCGCCAGGTTGTCGATACCGGTGATGCAGACGATATCGCCCGCGGTGGCCTCGTCGGTCTGCACGCGCTCCAGGCCCAGGTGGGTCATCACCTGGCCGACCTTGCCCTTGCGGGACTCGCCTTCCTTGGTGATGACGGTGACCTGCTGGTTCGGCTTGACGGAACCGCGGCTGATACGGCCCAGGCCGATGACGCCGACATAGCTGTTGTAGTCCAGCGCCGAGACCTGCATCTGGAAGGGGCCGTCGAGCTCGACCTTGGGCGGCTCGACGATATCGACGATGGCCTGGAACATGGGGGTCATGTCCTCGGCCAGCTGGTCGGGCTCCGGGCCGGCGATGCCGTTGAGAGCCGAGCAGTAGATGATCGGGAAATCGAGCTGCTCATCGGAAGCGCCGAGGTTGTCGAACAGGTCGAAGATCTGGTCGATCACCCAGTCGGGACGGGCGCCAGGGCGGTCGATCTTGTTGACCACCACGATCGGCTTCAGGCCCTGGTCGAAGGCCTTCTGGGTCACGAAGCGGGTCTGAGGCATGGGGCCATCGACCGCGTCGACCAGCAGCAGCACCGAGTCGACCATGGACATGACACGCTCGACCTCGCCGCCGAAGTCGGCGTGTCCGGGGGTGTCGACGATATTGATGTGGTAGTCCTGGCCGGCCGGCGCCTGCCAGCGGATCGCGGTGTTCTTGGCCAGGATGGTGATGCCGCGCTCCTTCTCCTGGTCATTGGAGTCCATGACGCGCTCCTGACCTTCGGCCTTGCGGTCCAGGGTGCCGGACTGGCTGAGGAGCTTGTCGACCAGGGTGGTCTTGCCGTGGTCGACGTGGGCAATAATGGCAATGTTGCGAAGATTGCTTACATCAGAATGACTTACGGTCGTGCTCATAAGGTGTGACTCGCTAATATGTACGCACCTATGTACACGTTCTGGTAAGTACCCTAGGCGCGGGGCAGGGATGTGGGACGCGTATTGTACAGATTAGCGGTGCGCAGGAGTAGCAAGTTTGCCGATGTGGGCTGTGTATCCTGGTACTGGTGAGGGATCAGCCTGCCTGGCGGTCCGTGGTGATGCGCTCCAGGCGAGCCCCGCAGTGGCGCAGGCGTTCCACCAGATCGTCGAGGGCACCCTGGTCGAGCAGCGGATCACAGCCGCCGAGGCGCTCGTACCATTGACGGGCCATGCAGATGCCGACGATGGGGGTCGGTTTCTGGCGCCTCAGCAGTCGGGCGAACAGGCCGGGTGGCTCGCCGGACAGCGTCACGGCGTCAACCTCGCCGGCATCGATGCGCTGCACCAGCTGCAGCAGGGCACGGGTCGAGGCGATACAGCCAAGGATGGGGAACACCAGCACCGAGCCGCTGGTATCAGCGATGGTGGCATTGAGCCGTTCGCCCAGCGGGAGGCCGGACATGCGCACATGGCGTGCCTTGTAGCGGCTGGCGATACGGGTGACCCGGGTGTCCTGGGTATCGTCGATCACGATCAGCTCGACGCCCTGGTCGGTGGTGAGTGGTGCCACTAATGACAGTTCTCTGGGTAGCCTTGCACCGGCATTGCGTGCATCGATGAGTAGGGTGCCGGATGGTAAGGCCATGAGGAACTCCGAGGCCAGAAGAAAAGGCTCTGGACGACGGCCTGGAGTCGCGGCCGACGGGTGGGTTGTAATAAAGTGTAGCCTGAAGTTAATTAACGTATCAAATGTTATTGATGCTATTTGGTGGTGCGTAAAGCTCCATTTGCGCACCATTTTGGTGCACAAGCTGTCGAGCCTCTCCTTCGCGGCGCCTGTCTGCCCCTGTTGATCATTGGGGAAACTCGGAAATAGGTCCCTGTATTCAATAGATTGAGAATATTTTTACTGCATGGTGCAGGGTTGGCACGCTGCCTGCATTGTTATAATTATAAGTGATCACAGGTGATCATCAGCCAGTATTGCGGGGCCGTCGTGGGCAGTGAGCCTGCGGCGTGCTACAACAACTTGCCGGGGCTACTGCATTTCGCTGCCTGCCCCCCTCAATTATCGAGCCATGCTCAACCGGAGGACACCATGTCTACCAAGACGCTCGCCCTGATCGAAGAACATGACGTCAAGTGGGTCGACCTGCGCTTCACCGATACCATCGGCAAGGAGCAGCACGTCACCATTCCGGCGCGTGACGTCGATGAGGAGTTCTTCGAGAACGGCCAGATGTTCGATGGCTCTTCCATGTCTGGCTGGAAGGGGATCAATGAGTCCGACATGATCCTGCGGCCGGAGGATGGCACCGCCTTCCTGGACCCCTTCACCGAAGACTCGACCCTGGTGCTGCGCTGCGATGTCATCGAGCCGGCCACCATGCAGGGCTATGACCGCGACCCGCGCTCCATCGCCAAGCGCGCCGAGGCCTACCTGCAGTCCACCGGCATGGGCGACACCGCCTTCTTCGGTCCGGAGCCCGAGTTCTTCATCTTCGATGAGGTGCACTGGAAGGCCGACCCCGAAGGTGCGATGTACAAGATCACCTCCGAGGAGGGGGCCTGGGCCACCGATCGTCATGTCGAGGGGGGCAACCTGGCCCACCGGCCGCGGGTCAAGGGTGGCTACTTCCCGGTGCCGCCGGTGGACAGCTTCCACGATATTCGCGGTGCCATGTGTAACACCCTGGAGGCGATCGGTCAGAGCGTCGAGGTGCACCACCACGAGGTGGCCAACGCCGGCCAGAACGAGATCGGGGTCAAGTTCAACACCCTGGTCAAGAAGGCCGACGAGGTCCAGGAGATGAAGTACGTGATCCACAACGTGGCTCACGCCTACGGCAAGACCGCTACCTTCATGCCCAAGCCGGTGGTGGGCGACAATGGCAGCGGCATGCATGTGCACCAGTCCTTCTGGAAGGAGGGGGTCAACCAGTTCGCGGGTGACGAGTACGCCGGCCTCTCCGAGATGGCGCTCTACTACATCGGCGGCATCATCAAGCATGCGCGTGCCCTGAACGCCTTTACCAACGCCTCCACCAACTCCTACAAGCGTCTGGTGCCGGGCTTCGAGGCGCCGGTCATGCTGGCCTACAGTGCCCGCAACCGTTCGGCTTCCATCCGTATTCCCTACACCGCCAGCCCCAAGGGCAAGCGTGTCGAGCTGCGCTTCCCCGACCCGACCGCCAACCCCTACCTGTGCTTCGCGGCGATGCTGATGGCCGGGATCGACGGTATCAAGAACAAGATCCATCCCGGCGATGCCATGGACAAGAACCTCTATGACCTGCCGCCGGAAGAGGGCAAGAAGGTGCCGACCGTGGCCCATAGCCTCGACCAGGCCCTGGAGGCGCTGGAAAATGACCGCGCCTTCCTGACCGAGGGTGGTGTGTTCACCGACGACATGATCGATGCCTATATCGAGCTCAAGAGGGAGGACGTGGATCGTCTGCGCATGGCGACCCATCCGATCGAGTTCGACATGTACTACAGCTGTTAACGACAGCTGTTAACTACGCACTGCAGCTGTTAATGAGAGCCCACGGGCTCTTATTCGGCCAACGCAAGCGGCACGCCTTCGGGCGTGCCGCTTGCGTTATCAAGGGTGCAATGCCGTGGTCTTAATACCGTGGGCTCAGTGGATCAACATATGGCCCATGATGCCTAGGGCGAAGCCGAACACCGCGCCGAGCGGCGGACCCCAGTGGCGCTCGAGCCTGGCCTGGGGGGCAAGGTCCTGGAACACCGAGTAGAGGATGCCGCCGGCGGCAAACAGCATGATGGCTGCGACTACCGAGGGGTAGTCCGATAGCCACCAGAACCCACCAAGACCGGCGAGCGGCCCCAGCCAGGCCATGGTGAAGAACATCCCGACCAGGCGGCGTGATGAATAGGCGGTGCTCTGGCGAAGCTCGTGATAGGCGTTGAAGCCTTCCGGCAGGTTCTGCAGCGCCATCAGACCGGCCAGCAGCATGCCGCCGTTGCTGCCATAGGCGAAGGCGGCCCCCAGTGCCAGCGCCTCGGGCACGAAGTCGGCGAGCATGGCGGCAAGCTGACTGGCCGAGGAGCCGCTGCGTGCCAGCATCACGTCCAGTGTCATAAAGGCAATGCCGCCGGCCAGGAACCAGGCGGCAGCCCCTCCGAGGGTGAGGTCCGGCAGGCTCTCGGGCACCAGCACCAGGGCCACCGCCGAGAGCAGCGCCCCGCCACCGAAGGCGATGATACCGTGGCGCAGCTCGCTCTCGAGCCACGGGATATCGATGCGCTCCTTCCAGGCCGCCCAGGCCCCTAGCGGCATCGCCATGCCCGCCATCAGCGTCAGTGCCACCACCGCTTGCCAGTTGTCCACCATCGGTCTCCTTGGGTAGCTGTCTACAGGGCCATCCTAGGCCGTAGCCTCGCCACTCGGCCAGTTGCTGCTGGCGCTGAGGCATCGGGCCTGCTTATGATGTGGCCTATATTACCGGTAGGCGGCAGGTTGCCGGCGATCGACTCTTTGGCAAGGCGGAGAACTCCATGGGCAAAACGGTCCTGACCCTCGTGCTGGCTCTGGGCGTAACACTGACGGCCCACGGCCAGACCATCTATCGCACCACGGACGCCCAGGGGAATGTGGTATTCACCGACGACCCTGACCTGGGTGGCGAGCAGGTGGAGCTGGCGCCGGTGACGGTGGTACCGTCCCGGGGGAGTGCAGACGCCGGCCAGGTCGTGCCGCGCCGCGACAGTGCGCCCGCGACGTCCCGCCCGGGGCAGCCCTTCATGCCCTATGACAGCTTCCGTATCATCTCTCCGACCCATGAGCAGGCCTTTCCGGTAGGCGCGGCGGGTAATGTCGCCGTGGATCTGGGGATCTCGCCCGACCTGCGCGAGGATCATCGCGTCAGGCTGCTGGTGGATGGCCAGATCAGCCAGTCGGCGATGCACACCTCGGCCTTCATGGTGCCCAACATGAACCCTGGTGAGCACGTGCTTCAGGCGGAGCTGCTGGATGCCCGCGGTGGGATTCGCCATCGCACCTCACCGGTGACGATCTACGTACTGCGCGCCAACGTGAATCGCCAGCCCAATGGCTGACCACCCTTACGGGCGTCCCTTCTTCCTCCAGTCATGACACTGCCCCCCTCCTGATCAACGCCTGCCGATGAGAGGAGGGCGGTGTGTCCCGCTGTCTCGATCCTCGCTGTCTCGATCCCCGCTGTCTCGATCCTGGCTGTCTCGCTTGTCGCCGGGGACGATGCAGGGCGCCACGAAATGCACTAATTTGGTGCATACATGGGGCGTCTCGTCCCGTCACAAGCCCGGCCAGGGCGCCTCGCGTCCTGGCCCACTTCTTGCTTCATCTAGACGTCTCTCTTGCACAAGCCCCTCTTGCACAAGCTGACCTGGAACCGATATGGCCGCTGCGATGTACCAACGCCTGATGGAACACCTCTCCACTGCCGTGCTGCTGCTGGATGGTGAGCTCAGGGTGACATGGATGAATCCCGCCGCCGAGGCGCTGCTTTCGGTCAGCCTGAGCCGGGTTCGGGGAAGTGCACTCTGCGCGTCGATGGAGCAGGAGGATGGGATGGAGGCGGTGCTCACCAAGGCGCTGGATGCCTGCCACCCCTTCACTCGCCGTGAGGCGCGCCTGGTGCTGCTGGGAGGCGAGCCACTGACCGTGGACTTTACCGCCACTCCCCTCGCCGAGGACGAGCTGCTGCTGGAGGTGGAGCCCCGTGATCGACTGATCCGCATCTCTCGGGAGGAGGCGCTGATGACCCGCCAGGAAACGATCAAGGTGTTGACCCGGGGGCTGGCCCACGAGGTCAAGAATCCGTTGGGGGGCATTCGTGGCGCGGCTCAGCTGCTGGAGCGCGACCTGGAGAATCCAGCGCATCATGAGTTCACGCGCATCATCATCGAGGAGGTGGATCGCCTGCGCGATCTGGTCGACTCCATGCTGGGGCCCAATCGAGTGGCCCGTCACGAACCTCTCAGCATTCACAAGGTGCTGGAGCGGGTCCGCACCCTGGTGCTTGCCGAACACCCCGGGGTGCGCATCGAGCGTGACTACGACCCCAGCCTGCCGGATCTCTCCGCTGACGAGGCGCAACTGATTCAGGCGGTGCTCAATGTGGCGCGCAATGCCATGGAGGCGATGCACGAGGCGTCCACCCCCGAGCCACGGCTGGTGCTGCGCACCCGGGCGCGTCGTCAGTTCACCCTGGGAGCCGAGCGCCATCGGCTGGTGTGTGAGGTGGCGATCATCGACAACGGGCCGGGCATCCCCGAGGCGCTGCAGGAGACGCTCTTCTACCCCATGGTGTCGGGACGTGCCGGAGGCAGCGGCCTGGGGCTCTCCATCGCCCAGGGCATCCTGCATCAGCACCAGGGGCTGATCGAGTGCGCTTCGGCGCCGGGCCATACCGAATTCCGACTGCTGATTCCTCTGGAGACGCGCCATGACTGATGTTGCACGCGTGATGGTCGTCGATGACGACCGCGCCATTCGCTGGGTGCTCGAGCGCGCCCTGGCCCAGCCCGACCTCGACGTGGAGTGCCTCGAGCGTGCCGACTCGGCTCTCGAGCGCCTGCTGGCCGACCCGCCTGACGTGCTGATGACCGATATCCGCATGCCGGGCATCGATGGTCTCGATCTGATGGCCAGGGTGCGCGAGGCGCACCCGGAGCTGCCGGTGATCGTGATGACCGCCCACTCCGACCTGGACAGTGCCGTGGCCTCTTATCAGGGCGGTGCCTTCGAATACCTGCCCAAGCCCTTCGATGTCGACGAGGCACTGGCCCTGGTGCGCCGTGCGGTGGCCCATGCCCGCGAGCGCCGCAGGCCGATCAGCGCCCCGGAGGGGCTGGATGCCGAAATCATCGGCGAGGCGCCGGCCATGCAGGAGGTGTTCCGCGCCATCGGGCGCCTCTCGCACTCGCCCATTACGGTGCTGATCAATGGTGAGTCGGGTACCGGCAAGGAGCGCGTCGCCCGGGCGCTGCATCAGCACAGCCCGCGGACGGACAAGCCCTTCGTGGCGCTGAACATGGCGGCGATACCCCACGACCTGATCGAGTCCGAGCTGTTCGGCCACGAGAAGGGGGCCTTTACCGGTGCGACCGCAAGCCGGCAGGGCCGTTTCGAGCAGGCCGACGGGGGTAGCCTGTTTCTCGATGAGATCGGTGACATGCCCGCCGAGGCTCAGACCCGCCTGCTGCGCGTGCTGGCCGACGGCGAGTTCTATCGGGTGGGCGGGCATACCCCGGTGAAGGTGGATGTGCGCATCATCGCCGCCACCCATCAGGACCTGGAGCGGCTGGTGGAGGAGGGGCGCTTCCGCGAGGATCTGTTCCATCGGCTCAATGTGATTCGTGTGCATCTGCCGCGGCTGGCCGAGCGCCGCGAGGATATCCCGCAATTGACGCGTCACTTTCTGGCCGAGGCGGCCAGGGAGCTGGCAACCGACGTCAAGGTGCTGACCCCCGAGGCGGAGCGCTATCTGGCGCGACTGCCCTGGCCCGGTAACGTGCGCCAGCTGGAGAATACCTGCCGTTGGCTGACGGTGATGGCCTCGGGGCGCGAGATTCTCTGTGAGGATCTGCCGCCGGAACTGCGCCAGGCGGGGGAGGAGACGCTCAGCGCCAGCGGCGACTGGCGGACGGCCTTTCGCGACTGGGCCGATCACGCCCTGGCCGCCGGCCATACGCACCTGCTGGAGGAGGCCATGCCCGACTTTGAGCGCATCCTGATCGAGACCGCGCTGCGCCATACCGGCGGACGCAAGGGAGAGGCCGCCGAACTTCTGGGCTGGGGGCGTAATACCTTGACGCGAAAATTGAAGACGCTGTTGCCGGCGCTGGCCGAAGGAGAGTGAGGAGGCATGACACGACCCCAGAGATAAGCGGCGAGGCGTGTGCGGCAAGGGGTAACAGTTAAAAGGGGTAAATGGGGAGAGGATAAGGAGGAAAGGAGGGTAAGCCCGCGGCGCTATAGGACGAAAGGTGCATTGTGAGGGAGTGATGCCCTGGCTTAGCGTCCATAAGAATGCATTGATTCAGCAGGCCTGCCATGTCCGCCCTCACCACACCGCCCCAGCACATCCACGTTACCGAGGTGGGGTTGCGCGATGGTCTCCAGAACGAGCCGGTGGTGCTGAGTACCGAACAGAAGCTGTCCCTGGCCAGGGCGCTGGTGGCTGCCGGTGTGCGTGAATTCGAGATCAGCTCCTTCGTCAGCCCAAGGGCGGTGCCGGCGCTGGCCGATGCCGCCGAGATGGTCGCGGCGCTGCGTGGTGTGGGGGGCCTCCATCTCTCGGCCCTGGTCCCCAATCTGCGGGGCGCCGAGCGGGCGCTTGAAGCGGGCGTCGACTCGGTGGTGCTGTTCGTCTCCGCCTCCGAGCGTCACAACGCCAAGAACGTCAACCGCAGCGTGGCGTCCTCACTCGAGGGATTCGAGCAGGTGGCGCGCCTGCTCGAGGGTAGCGATGTAGCCCTCAGGGGGGCCGTCGCCACCGCCTTCGGTTGCCCCTTTACGGGCAATGTCCCGGTCGAGTCGGTGACCGAGATCGCTCGACACTTCGCCGACCTGGGCGCGACGCACCTCTCTCTTGGCGATACCACCGGCATGGCCACGCCGCCGCTGGTCACCGAGCGTGTCACACGGCTGCGGGAAGCGACGCCCGACCTTCCGCTGACGCTCCACTTCCACAATACCCGAGGCATCGGCCTGGCCAATGTCATGCAGGGGCTGGCGCTCGGCGTCGACCGTTACGAGAGCTCCATCGGCGGGCTCGGCGGCTGCCCCTTTGCGCCGGGGGCCTCGGGCAATATCGCCACCGAGGACCTGGCCTATCTGCTCGAGGAGATGGGGCTCGAGACCGGCCTCGACCTCGAGGGACTGATCGCCGCGGCAGGCCGCGCCAGCGAGCTGATGGGCCGCCGTCTGCCGGCCCAGGTCTCCCAGGCCGGCCCCCGCCTGGCACTGAGCGACTGCAGCGTCGTACCCACCGCACAGGGATGATGGCGAACATGACTCCTATCTCCTCCAGTTCTACCGGCTCGCTTGCGGGCGTACGCGTCATCGATCTGACTCGAGTGATCTCCGGCCCCTTCTGTACCCAGATCCTCGGCGACCACGGTGCCGACGTGATCAAGATCGAGCCGCCCGGCAAGGGCGACGTGGTTCGCCAGCAGGGCAACATGGTCGATGGCGAAAGCTGGTACTTCGCCCAGTTCAATCGCAACAAGCGCTCGCTCACCCTCGATCTGCGCAGCGACGAAGGCAAGCAGATCCTTCACCGGCTGCTCGAGAATGCTGACGTGCTGGTGGAGAACTTCCGCCCGGGGGTGCTGAGCAAGATGGGGCTCGACGACGACACCCTGCGCCAGCGTTATCCCCGGCTCGTGGTGGGGCGCATCAACGGCTTCGGCTCCAGCGGACCCTATCGCGACCGCCCGGCCTACGACTTCATCGCCCAGGCCATGAGCGGCTTCATGGGCGTCAACGGCACCGCCGATGGCGAGCCGATGCGGGCGGCGCCGCCGATCAGCGATATGGTGGCCAGCCAGAACCTGGCCTTCGGCATCTGTGCGGCCCTGGTGCGTCGCGCCACCACGGGGCAGGGCGATATCGTCGAGACGGCCCTGACCAACGGCCTGATCGCCATGATGGGTTACCTGGCGGCGGAGTACTTCGCCACCGACCGCGTACCGGCCCGCACCGGCAACGATCACCCCATGCTCTATCCCTACGGGCTGTTTACCGCCCGTGATGGCGAGGTGGCGATCGCGCCGAGCAACGACACCATGGTCGAGCGCTTCCTCGGCGCCCTGGACATGCTGCACCTGCTCGACGATGAGCGCTTCGCCGACAATCGACGGCGCATGGCCAACCGCGAGGCGCTGCGCGAGATACTCAATGCCATCATCGTGACGCGTCGGGTCGACGAGTGGATCGAGCACTTCAATCACGCGGGGGTCCCCTGTGGGCGCGTGCATGACCTGCGCGAGACCTTCGATGACCCCCAGGTGAAGGCCCAGGAGATGCGCCTGGAGCTGACCCAGGCCTCCGGCCGGGTGCCCGTCACCGGCTTCCCGGTCAAGCTTCGCGAGGCGCCTGCGAGTCTCTACTACCCGGTGCCACAGCTCGGGGAGCATACCGATGAGCTGCTGGCCGAACTGGGCATCGAGGGCGATGAGCTGACGACCCTGCGGGAGCGTCGCGTGATTTAAGGCGATGAAGCCGCGGGCAGGCAGTCGTGCCTGCCATAACAACAAGCAGAAGGAGCACACCAATGCGTACCGTCAAGAAAGGGGGCCTCGGCCTGGTCGCCGCCACGCTGGCAGGCGTCGGGCTCGCCATCAGCGCGCCGGCCCAGGCGCTGCCGATCAGTGAGTGCATCGCGCCGGCCGACCCGGGTGGCGGCTGGGACTTTACCTGCCGCTCGGTCGGCAAGCTGCTGCTGGAGCTGGACCTCGTGGAAAGCCCGGTGCAGATCACCAACATGCCAGGCGGCGTGGGGGCGGTGGCCTTCGCCAGGGTCGAGAGCAGCCGAGCCGATGACAGTGACCTGATGGTGGCCACCAGTACCGTTGGCGTGACCCAGATCGCCCAGGGCAAGTATCCCGGCGGTGCCGATACCATGCGCTGGGTGGCCATGCTGGGCACCGATGTGGGGGTCATTCTGGTCGATGACGAGAGCGAGTACGAGAGCCTCGAGCAGCTGATGACCACCCTGGTTGAGGATCCCGGGGCTCTGGCCGTGGCTGGCTCCAGTGGTGCCGGCGGCTGGGATCATATCCGTGCCTTGATGCTGGCCAAGGAGGCGGGCATGCCCAATGAACAGATCGGCAACCTGCGCTGGGTGCAGTTCGACGGCGGCGGCCCCGCGGTGACCCAGATGATGGGTGGTCATGTCGACGTGGTGTCTACCGACCTGGGCGAGATCGCCGGTTTCATCGAGTCCGGCGATGTACGCGTGCTGGCGGTGCTCTCCGAGGAGCCGTTGCCCGCTCCCTTCGATGATCTGCCCACCGCCGCCTCCCAGGGCTATGACGTGGCCGGCTACAACTGGCGCGGCTTCTATACCGGTGGCGAGGTCTCCGATGAGGACTACGCTGCCATGGTCGATGACCTGAAGTCCCTCTACGACAGCGAGGAGTGGAAGGCGGTGGCCGAGCAGAATGGTCTGGTGCCGCTGTGGCGAGGTGGCGATGAGTTCAACGGCTTCGTGCTGGAAACCATCGACCAGGTGGAGTCCATTTCTCGAGAGATCGGAGTCATCGAGTGAAAGAGGGAGTTGGGGCGGTCGGTGATCGTATCACCGGGGTAGTGCTGTTGTTGGTGGCAGTGGTTGCCTGGTGGCTGTCCCATGACTACACCAGCAGTTTCGGGCAGACGATAGGACCGGGGGCCTTCCCGCGTCTGGTCAGCGTGCCGCTGGGGCTGCTGTCGCTCTACCTGATCGCCCGCCCGGGAGTGAATCAGCGCTGGCCGGAACGGTCGGCGCTGCTCCGCCAGCTTAGCCTGCTGGTCCTGTTGATGGTCTATGCAGGGCTGATTCAGCCACTCGGCTTTCTGCCTACCGCCCTGCTGACCGTGACCCTGGTGATCCGGCTCTTCGGTGCCAGCTGGCGCCAGGCCCTGCCATTCGGACTGCTGTTGACCCTGGGCCTCTATCTTCTCTTCGAATTCGCCCTCGGCATGCCGCTGCCCGACATGCCGGGCATGAACTGGTAAACGCGCCATGGAACTTCTCGCCTTTCTCGCCCAGGGTTTCGCCGTGGCGCTCGAGCCCCAGCACCTGTTTCTGGCGCTCGTGGGTTGCGCGCTGGGCACCCTGATCGGAGCGCTGCCAGGCCTCGGGCCGGTCAACGGGGTGGCCCTGATGATCCCGCTCACCTTCAACTTCAGCCTCTCGGCCACGGCCGCGCTGATCCTGCTGGTCAGCATCTACTACGGCTGCATGTATGGCGGCCGCATCAGCTCCATCCTGCTCAATATCCCCGGCGACGAGCCGGCCATGATGACCACCCTGGATGGCTTTCCCATGGCGCAGCAGGGTCGTGGCGGCGAGGCGCTGGGGCTGACCGGTGTCGCCTCCTTCGTCGGCGCCCTGGTGTCGACGGTGGGTCTGGTGCTGTTCGCCCCGGTGCTGGTGAACTTCGCCATTCGCTTCGGTCCGGCCGAGTACTTCGCGCTGTTCGTGCTGGCCTTCGCCACCATCGGTGGAGTGACCGGGGGGCACCTGGCGAAGAGTTTCCTGGCCGCCTGCCTGGGACTGCTGTTGGGCACCGTGGGCATCGATGCGGTCAGCAGTGTGCCTCGCTACACCTTCGGCTGGTATGAGCTCTACGATGGCATCGACTTTATCGTGGCGCTGGTGGGGTTGTTCGCCATCTCCGAATGCCTGGTGTTCCTGGAGGATAGCCATCAGGGGCGCAAGCCCACCATGACCCTGGGCTCCGCCCTGCCGGGTGTGCGCACCGCCTGGCGCTGCCGTGGCAGCATCGGGCGCAGCTCGGTGCTGGGTTTCATCGCCGGCGTGCTGCCGGGGGCGGGGGCGGCGCTGGGCAGCTTCCTCTCCTATACCCTGGAGCGTCGCTGGCAGGGCGCGCGTGGTGACTTCGGCAATGGCGACCCTCACGGGGTGGCGGCCCCGGAGGCGGGCAATAACGCCGCTGCCGGTGGCGCGCTGATTCCCATGCTGTCGCTGGGCATTCCCGGCAGCGGGACCACGGCCATCCTGCTGGCCCTGCTGCTGTCGATGAATATCACGCCGGGGCCGCTGCTGTTCGAGAACCAGCCCGAGCTGGTGTGGGGCCTGGTGGCGGCGCTGTTTATCGGAAACCTGATGCTGCTGGCACTCAATATCCCGTTGGTGGGGCTCTTCGCCCGCGTGCTGCGCGCGCCGGGCTGGTTCCTGATGCCCATGGTGGTCATGGTCGCCTTCGTCGGGGTCTATTCGCTTGGCAACAGCGCCTTCGACCTCTATCTGATGCTGGCCTTCGGCGTGCTGGGCTATGTGCTGCGCAAGCTGGAGATTCCCACGGTGCCGGTGGTGCTGGGGCTGCTGCTGGGGGGGCAGATGGAGTACAACCTGCGTCGCGCCATGTCGATCTCCGGGGGCGACTGGAGCATCATCTGGAACAGTGGCATCTCGGTGGGGATCTATCTCTTCGCCATCGCCCTGCTGCTGGGCGGGCTGCTGTTCCACTGGCTGATGAAACGGCGGAGGTAGATCACGGCCTCTTCCCTTCGAGCCGCACGCTCATCGAGGCTCCAACGACTCCAACGAAAAAGGGGCGCCGGCATGCCGGCGCCCCTTTCCGTCCCTTTCCTGTTGGGCTTCGTCCAGCAGGGGGCGAGGCTCGCCTAGCCTTGCGCGAGCGGCCGGGTGCGTTCCTCGAGCCAGGCCAGGGCGTCGCCCTCGAGGCGGGGGGCGAGTCGTTCGCGCACCTCGGCGTGGTAGGCGTCGAGCCAGTCGGCTTCGGCGGCGTCGAGCAGCGCGACGTCGAGGCAGCGGGTGTCGATCGGACACAGTGTCAGCGTCTCGAAGCGCAGGAAGTCACCGAAGTCGCTCGCCTCGGCCGGCCGGTTGGCGACCAGGTTCTCGATGCGCACCCCCCACTGCCCCGGTCGATACACCCCGGGCTCGATGGAGGTGATCATCCCCGCACGCATGGCGGTGTGGGGCGCCACCGGCGCGCCGGCGCTGATCACCTGGGGCCCTTCGTGGACGTTGAGAAAGTAGCCCACGCCGTGGCCGGTACCATGGCCGTAGTCGCGGCCGGTGGCCCATAGCGGTGCCCGGGCGATGGCGTCCAGACGGGGGGCGGCGATGCCCTGCGGGAACCGAGCCCGGGAGAGGGCGATGGTGCCCTTGAGCACCAGGCTGCAGTCCTCGCGCTGGGCCGCCGAGACCTCGCCTACCGGCACCATGCGAGTGATGTCGGTGGTGCCGCCGTGGTACTGGCCGCCGGAGTCGATCAGCAGCAGGCCGTCGCCCTCGATCACCGCGTGTGCCTCGGGCGTGGCCCGGTAGTGGGGCAGGGCGCCGTTGGCGTTGAAGGCGGCAATGGTGTTGAAGCTCTCGCTGACGAAGTGCGGGTCCCGGGCGCGCTCCTCGCGCAGCCGCGTCTCCACATCCAGCTCGGTGACTCGCTCGCCGCGCGAAAGCGCCTGCTCCAGCCAGGCGAAGAAGCGGCACAGGGCGGCCCCGTCGGCCTCCATGGTGCGCCGCACGTGGGCCAGCTCCTGGTCGGTCTTGCACCCCTTGTCCAGGGTGCTTGGCTGGAAGGCCTCGACCGCTGCCATCTCGGCGGGCAGCGCCTGGCGGGTGCCCAGGGTCAGCCTGGCCGGGTCGAGCAGCACGCATGACTCGGCGGGCAGGGCAGCGAGATGCGCGCGCCAGTCGTCGTAGGGGGCGATGTCGATGCCGTCGGCGGCCAGCGCCGCCTCGAGCTCTGCATCGACGGTGCCGGGGGCGATGAACAGGGTTGCCGTCTCCCGGCCTACCAGCAGGTGGGCGAGGAACACCGGGTTGTAGGCGACATCGTCGCCGCGCAGCTGGGTCAGCCAGGCGATGTCGTCCAGGGTCGAGATCGGGTGCCAGTCGGCACCCTGCTCGGTCATGGCCGCGCGCACCCGCGCCAGACGCTCGGGGCGTGTCTCGTCCCGGAAGGCGGCGGGCTGGGCGTAGAGCGGCTGCGCCGGCAGCGCCGGACGATCCGGCCAAATGGCGTCGAGCAGGTCCAGGTCACCGCGCTGGGCGATGCCGACGGGGCCGAAAATCTCTTCCATCTGGCTGGCGTGGGCCAGAGCGACCACCTGGGCGTCGTAGCCAACGGTGGCGCCGGCCGGGAGGCGTTCGGCCAGCCACTCCATGGGCGCCGTGGCCTGGCCTTGAACCAGTTTCATCATGGCGATGCCGCTACCCGCCAGTTGCGCCTCGGCCTGCACGAAGTAACGGCTGTCGACCCACATTCCGGCGGCCTCCTGGGTCACCACCAGGGTGCCTACCGAGCCGTCGAAGCCGGAGAGCCAGGCGCGGCCGGCCCAGTGCTCGGGCAGATACTCGGAGTTGTGGGGATCGGAGGAGGGCAGCCACCAGGCGTCGATGGCGTGCTCGCGCATGACGGTACGCAGGGCGGCGAGTCGGTCCGCGGGCGTCGAGAGGACTTGGCTCATGTCAGGCTCCAGAGGTCGAGGAGGAGGAAGATGTGGCGGTGGTGCGCTGGCCGCCCTTGAGCATGCGGCCGATCAGCGGTGTCAGCAGCGCCAGAACCAGGGCACAGAGTACCAGTGCCACGGCCGAGCGGCCGAACAGTGCCGGCAGCTCGGCGAGCTTGTCGGCGCTGACGTTGCCGCCGATCAGGCCGGCCACCAGGTTGCCCAGCGCCAGGGAGGTGAACCACAGGCCCATCAGCTGGCCGCGGATGCGCTGGGGCGCCAGGGTGCTCATGGTGGAGAGGCCCACCGGGCTCAGGCACATCTCGCCGAGGGTCAGCAGCAGCAGACTGGCGGTGATCCACAGCGGCGAGACCAGGCCGTCACCGACCAGCACCTGGCGGGCGGCGAGCATCATCAGGCCGAAACCCGCGGCGGCGAACAGCAGTCCCATCACGAACTTGGTGGCGCTGCCCGGCTCCAGTCCGCGGCGGCCCAGGGCCGGCCACAGCCAGCCGAACAGCGGGCCGAGCAGAATGATGAAGACGGCATTGAGCGACTGGAACCACACCGTGGGGATCTCCCAGCCGAACAGGGCGCGGTCGGTGTAGTCGTTGGCGAAGAGGTTGTAGGAGGTGGGCTGCTGCTCGAAGGAGGCCCAGAAGAAGGCCGAGGCGACGATCAGCAGGAAGGCCACCACTACCCGGGCGCGCTCCCGGGCGTCGAGGCCGGCGAAGGCCATCAGATAGACGAAGAAGCCCAGGGCGCAGACGATGATCACGCTGGTCATGGCCTCGGCAATCGCCACCGGGTCGAGCCGGATCACGCCGACGGCCGCAAGCGCCACCAGGGCGGCGCCGAGGATCGACAGCCCCGAGACTGCCAGTCCCACGCCGCGACGCTTGACCGCCGGGGCGTCCCAGCTGGCCTCGCGACCGCGCTCGGCGTCAGCGCGGCGCATGGCGGGGATCGCCCACAGGCGGAAAATCAGCAGAGCCGCCAGCATGCCCAGGCCGCCGATGCCGAAGCCCCAGTGCCAGCCGCCGCTCTCGATCAGCAGGCCGGTCATCAGCGGGGCCAGCAGGGCACCCAGATTGATGCCCATGTAGAAGATCGCGAAGCCGCCGTCGCGGCGTGCATCCTCTTCCTCGTAGAGGCTGCCCACCATCACGGTGATGCAGGTCTTGAACAGCCCCGAGCCGAGCACGATCAGCAGCAGGCCGACGAAGAAGGCGCTGGCACCCCACAGCGCCGAGAGGGCGATGGCCAGATGGCCCAGGGCGATCAGGATCGAGCCATACCAGACGGCGCGGCGCTGACCGAGCCAGTTGTCGGCCAGCCAGCCGCCGGGCAGGGCGGAGAGGTAGATGGCGCCGGCGTAGATGCCGACGATGGCCGCGGCATCCTCGCGGCTGAAGCCGAGACCGCCCTCGGCGAGGCCGGCGGCCATGAACAGCACCAGCAGCGGGCGGATGCCGTAGTAGGAGAAGCGCTCCCACATCTCGGTGAAGAACAGTGACCCGAGCGGTCGGGGGTGGCCGAAGAAGCCGCGATCCCCTCGGGGCGTCGTGGCGGGAGCATCGGAAGTCGAGGACATGAAGCGTCTGCCTTGTCAGGTGTTTGTGGCGTTGGGGTCGCGTCGAGCGGGAGGTTGCCAGGCGAGCCTGCGGTCTGGCTCCGCCCTTGCCTGGTGTTCTTGCTGAATGACGCGGTCTGGGCAGGTGATTCTATGGAAATTCGTTAGTAGGCGAAACGATGTTGATCGGTCGCGGTGCATCGCGATGGCCAGGTTGCATCCGCCGGTGCCAGAATGGGGCTTCCAAGGAGAGATTGCCCATGACGCAGATGAGCTGGGAGCGGCTGCTCGATCCGGGGCGGCTACATGACCGGCGCGGCGCGCGCCCCGGGAACGGCCGCGGTGAGATCGGCCGCAGCCCCTTCCACAAGGATCACGACCGGATCGTCTTCGCCGGCTCCTTCCGGCGGCTGGGGCGCAAGACCCAGGTGCACCCGCTGACCGACAATGACCACATCCATACACGGCTGACCCACTCGCTGGAGGTTGGCTGTGTGGGGCGCTCGCTGGGCATGATCGTCGGCGAGGGGCTGAGCGGCCGGCTGCCGGCATGGATCACACCGGCCGACCTGGGTGTGATCGTGCAGGCCGCCTGCCTCGGTCACGATATCGGCAATCCGCCCTTCGGCCATGCCGGGGAGTACGCCATCCGCGACTGGTTCAAGCGCGCCGAGGCCGATGGCAAGGGCTTGCTCGAGGGGTTGTCACCCCTGGAGCGCGAGGATCTGCTGACCTACGAGGGCAATGCCCAGGGCTTCCGAGTGGTTACCCAGATCGAGTACAACCAGTTCCGTGGCGGCATGCGCCTGACCACGGCGACCCTGGGGACCCTGCTCAAGTATCCCTGGACGGTGGAACATGGCGGAGCGGCGGGCAAGTTCAGCTGCTATCAGAGCGAGCGTGAGCTGCTGGTCGAGGTGGTCGAACGACTGGGGTTGTTGCCCAGAGGAGAGGGGCGCTGGTGCCGCCACCCCCTGGCCTGGCTGGTCGAGGCCGCCGACGATATCTGCTATGCCCTGCTCGACCTGGAGGATGGCCTGGAAATGGACATCCTGCGCTATGACGAAGTCGCCGAGATCCTGATCCAGATCGCCGGTGGGGCTCCGAGCGACTACACCGCCATGCAACGTCAGGGGGTCTCCCAGCGCCGGCGCATCGCGGCCCTGCGTGGGGCGGCCATGGAGCGCGCGGTCAACGACGTGGGGGCGGTGTTCGTGCAGCATGAGGCGGAACTGCTGGGGGGGCGACTGCAGGCAGACTTGCTGGAATTGTGTCATCCCGATCTGGACTGGGGGGTGAAGGCGGCCAAGCAGCTGGCCCGGGAGCGCATCTTCCAGAACGAGCGCAAGGCCAAGCTCGAGATCGGGGCCTACACCACCCTGGGCATCCTGCTCGAGGCGTTTATCGGTGCGGCCCATGAGCTGCACTACACCGGCAGGTCGACCTTCAAGCACCAGCGGGTGCTGGCGCTGATAGGCGAGAATACGCCGCGCTCCTCATGGAGCCTCTACGACAGTTATCGACGCATGCTCGACTTTATCGGCGGCATGACCGATCACTATGCCGTGGACCTGGCCCAGGAGATGGGAGGGCGGCTGCGCGGGGATTGAGTCGACTCGGCGGACCCGTTACTCGCCTGGTGCCCGACTCGCTCCGGCATGCTCGAGCAGGGTGGCGATGACCGCATCGTGGGTGGCGGCATCGAAGTCGCCGGGACACAGTTCGGCCAGGCGGCTGGCCAGCTGGTCGCCGCTGGCCACCAGCAGGTCGTCGGGTCCCTGGCTGGCGTCCACCTGCCAGCCGGGAAGGGTCAGCACGCCCATCACCGGTACCGTGCGGCCGGTGCGTGAGCTCAGCCACTCGGCCATCCAGCGCGCCAGTTCGCGGGTCTTGTTCAACGGTGTGCGCTCGTTCCAGCCCGGGAAGCGCAGCCGCGAGGGCTCTACCACGAGCCGGTACTGCTCTTCTCCGGAGGGGGTAAAGGGGCGGGAGCGGGCTCGGGTCTCCACCACGAAGACGCCGCAGGGTGTGACCACCACGTGGTCGATGCGTGTATCGGCCGCCGGCACATCGTGAAAGACGTAGAAGGGGTGGGCTTCCGGGCGCACCAGCCGTTCCAGCTCCTGGCCGACTGCCAGTTCGCAGGCCAGCCCCAGCTTGAGGCGGCGGATGCGCTGGAAGTCACGCATCAGTCGAAAGCTGAAGGTCAGCACCAGCAGGGTGCTCAGCGCCCCGTAGAAGGCCCACTCCACCCAGATCTGTTCCGTGGCAAGGAGCATGCGGCCCATGCCGTAGACCAGCGGGGCAAGCGTGATGATGGGGCCCAGGGCACCACTCAGGTAGAGTCCGGCGAAGGCGTCGTCGAGACGGTCGCGCAGCTGCTGGCCGGGCTCACGCAGCGGTTGAGCATCGAAGGGTGAGTGCACCCGTGCATCATGGAGGTTGCGAAGCGCCACGACGATTCCCCCCATGGCGGCGAGGGGAAACAGGAAGATCAGGGGTAGCAGGTATTCCAGCCAGGCCATCGGGATTCCTTGCTAGGGGGAAGCGGCGAGAGGTGGCCCATTCTAGACAACCTGCCCCGCGCGGGGCCATGCTCTGTTTGGCGCAGACAGCGAGGCATCAGGATGACGGCAGCACAGGTGAAACCCGAGACCAGCGAGGCAAATCTGGCGGCACTCGTCGAGTTTGTCGAGCGCCATCCACGGCTGGCGGTGCTCGGTGGAGCCGGCATCAGCACCGCCAGTGGCATTCCCGATTATCGCGACGCCGCCGGCGAGTGGAAACGCTCGCCGCCCATGGAGCATCGTCAGTTCATGGGCAGCCATGCCGCTCGGCAGCGCTACTGGGCCCGCGCCCTGGTGGGCTTTCGCACCCTGGATGAGGCGCGGCCCAATGCGGCGCACCAGGCCCTGGCACGACTCGAGAGCCTGGGGCATGTTCGTGGGATGATCACTCAGAACGTGGATGGCCTGCATCAGCGCGCAGGCTCGCGGCGGGTGATCGACCTGCATGGTCGCGCCGACCGGGTGCGCTGCATGGGATGTGGCTCCAGCCGCATGCGTCATGCCCTGCACGCCGAGCTCGAGAGCCTTAACCCGCGCTGGACGACCCTCGGCGCGGCCGCGGCACCGGACGGGGATGCCGATCTGGAAGCGGACTTCTCCGCCTTCCGGGTGCCCGATTGCTCGCGCTGCGGCGACGGCATCTGGAAGCCCGATGTGGTGTTCTTCGGTGACAGCGTGCCGCGTGGCGTGGTCGAGCGCGCCTTTGCCCTGATCGAGGAGTGTGATGCCCTGCTGGTGGTTGGCTCCTCGCTGATGGTCTATTCGGGTTTTCGCTTCGCGCGAGCCGCGGCCCAGCAGGGCAAGCCCATCGCATGCCTCAACCTGGGGCGTACCCGTGCCGACGACCTCTATACCCTGAAGGTGACGGCCCCGGTAGACGCCTCGCTCGGGGCGCTGGTCGAGAGGCTGGAAGCCCGGCTTGCTGAGGGGCGCCTCAACCGCCGGCCAGCTTGACCGTGTAGCCGCGGCTCTCGAGCTCCGCCTTGAGTGTCTCGCGGTGGTCGCCCTGGATCTCGATCACCCCCTCCTTGACGGCACCGCCGATGCCGCAGCGCTTCTTCAACAGCTTGGCCAGGCGCTTGAGATCGGCCTCGGGCAGTGGCACGCCGCTGATGGTGGTGACGCCCTTGCCCTTGCGGCCGCTGGTCTCGCGGCGAATCCGCACGATGCCGTCGAGTTCGGAAAGACGTGCCTGTTCCGCCTGCTCGGCACAGCGACAGTCGGCGACGGGGTGGCGGCAGTCGGGGCAGGTCTCGCCATGCTCGGTGGAGTAGACGAGACCACGCAGCTGGTCCTGGAGTGATGACATGGTGTGGCTCCCGGGGTGGGTGGCTTCAGGCCGGGATGATAGCGGCTGTGGCTGCGTCCTGCATGGCCCTCAGCGCGTGGCGGTGCGTGCGTCCAGGT
This sequence comes from uncultured Halomonas sp., assembly GCF_947501415.1. Lineage (GTDB taxonomy): Bacteria > Pseudomonadota > Gammaproteobacteria > Pseudomonadales > Halomonadaceae > Halomonas. The sequence continues at coordinate 141,557 of NZ_CANMVL010000004.1, forward strand.
TGCGTGAGAGGCGTGCCACTACCGAGGGGAGCTGGAACATGCTGGTGATCATGATGGCGCCTTCGGGCGTGATTTCCGCATCGGGGAAGCGGTTGAGGTGGACGACCAGCATGCCGGCATCGAGGGCCGCCTTGACGCCGACCACCGAATCCTCGATGGCCAGGCAGTGGTGGGGGGAGTAGCCCATCCTCTGTGCCGCATGCAGGTAGAGGCAGGGATCCGGTTTCCAGCAGTTGGCGGTGTAGGCACTGAACAGGTGGTCGCCGAACAGGGTGTCTAGGCCGGTAGCCACCAGGGAGGTGCGGATCTTGTTCTCGGGCCCGTTGGAGACCACGCCCATGGGGAAGGTCGACAGGGCCGCCAGCGCTTCGGTGGCTCCCTCGATGGGAATGAGCTCTGTCGCCAGACGCCGGTCGAGGTTGGCTCGCATGCTGGTTTCCAGTGGCCCGAGCACCTTGGGGTCGACGCTGCCATGACGGTTCTCCAGCTCAGCGACAATGCGTCGGAAGCGGGCCCCGCGGAACTCGCCGATATAGTCGGTGGCCTGGAACGGCAGGCCCACGGCGTTCAGTGCCGTGGCCATTTCGTCGGCGAGCAGCGGCTCGCTATCGACCAGGGTGCCGTCGCAGTCGAAGAGCAGGCAGAGTGGATGTGCCATCACCGGGCCTCACGAGGAAACAGGGCGTTATAAATCCATTGTTACAGATGTCGGGGCTCCCTGCCCAATATTAAAGCCCAGTTACGCTGATTTTTGAACACTGTTCATAAATATCCCGAAAATTGGATGTCGCGGAGTCACGGCGCTGGCATTCGCGGTCTTAGAGGCCACCCACCTATACTGACGACGCGTCTCGGTCAGGAGTGGGCCAATGAATTTCGAACGTGTCGTCTTCGGTTTCTTCATCATCCTCACCCTGAGCCTCAATGCCGCCTTCGTTGCGCATGGCCTCGAGGCGGCAGCGCATCATAATGTGTGGATTCTCACCCTTGCCATCATCGCCAACCTGGTGGCGATCGGCCTGAAGCTGGGGGATCGCTCCGAGACCGGCGCCTTGCTGTTGGCATCCGGGCTGGTAGCCGGGGCCCTGCTGATCACGGCGCGCATCATCTGGATCGTCACGGTGCCCAGCGGCTGGGGCGTTCCGGAAGCGGGTGCGATGGCCGATATCATCTCGATCGCCAGGGGGGCGCTGGTGGCGAATATCATCGCAACGGCGATCCTGGTCGGCGATACGCTGTTATCGCGGCGCTAGTTGGGCGAACGAGCCGATGACGACCACTTCTGATCTCGATCGTGTAGGAATGATCCTTCTGCGCTACATGCGCCGGCCGCTGTTCGTGCTGCTCTTCGTCTATTCGGTGGGGATCATCGGCATGGTCCTGATGCCGGGGCGGGTCGTCGATGGTGAAACGACCCACATGGACCTCTTCCACGCCTTCTATTTCTTTACCTACACGGCGACCACGACCGGCTTTGGCGAACTACCCAACGGTTTCAGCGATGAACAGCGCCTGTGGACGATCTTCTGCCTCTATACCGGTGCCATCGCCTGGTTCTATGCGATTGGGTCGCTGATCAACCTGGTTCAGAACCCTCACTTCATCCAGTCAATGGATGGCTTCCGGTTCGCGCGCAAGGTCAGGCGCAACGCTGAGCCTTTCGTCATCCTGTGCGGTTTCGGTGATGCCGGCAGCCTGCTTGCCCGGGGACTGAGCGACCATCGCATGCGAGCGGTGATTCTCGATGTGGACCCGGAGCGCATCAAGGCGCTGGGGGTACGCGACTACACGGTGGCGATGCCGGGGCTCTGCGCGGACGCCAGTGCGCCCAAGCATCTACTGGCGGCAGGGGTCGAGCACCCCGCCTGTCGGGCCCTGGTGACGCTGACCAACGACGACGATACCAATCTCAAGATTGCGGTGATGTCTCGGCACCTCAATCCACGGCTGCGGGTCATCTGCCGTTCCACCTCGACGCGTCATGGTGCCACGCTACGAGCGCTGGACAATGTCACGGTGGTCGACCCCTTCCTGATCTTCGCGCAGCTTCTCTACTGGGTGATTGCACGCTCAGAACTCCATAACCTCAATGCGTGGTTTGTCGGCGCACCCGGCGTGACGCTCGGCGCGCCGTTGCGGGTGCCCCAGGGGGAGTGGATCCTGTGTGGGTTCGGCCGAATGGGCCACCGGATCCATCGTTGTCTCCATGACCATGGTATCGGCGTCCGCGTTATCGATCCGTGCGAGAGAAGTGATGAGACCGACACAGAAGGGGACCCGGTGTTGGCTCAGGCCGACCACTCGGCGCTGGAGGCGGCCGGTATCGGAGACGCTGCCGGTATCGTTGCCGCGATGAATCGCGATGCCGACAATCTCAGTACGCTGTTGTCGGTCAATGAGCTCAACCCCGATGTATTCCGCATCGTGCGTCAGAACAGCCATGAGAATCAGGTGGTCTTCGATGCCGCAAGGACCGATCTGGTGCTTCAGCACAGCCTGACGACGGCGCGTCGCATCCTGAAGCTGCTGATCTCGCCGCTGATCCAGGAGTTGATCGACTGGCTGGCGCAGCGGGAGCCGACCCGGACAGAGGCACTGGTGGCTCGACTGCAGGCGGCCGTCGGTGACGAACCCCCACACCTGTGGTCGGTCAGACTGAACCCGGACGAGGCGCCGGCCGTGACCCGACTTCTGAGCGAGGAGGGCGTGGTCACGCCCGGAGCCCTGTGTCGTGATGCGCGCTACTTCTCCCAGGCGCTACCGTGCGAAATGCTGGCCATTCGCCGCGAGGGGCAGTCGATCATGCTACCGGACGCCGACTTTCCCCTCGAGGCGGGGGATGAGCTGCTCTTCTGCGGGGTACAGGCGGCGGAGCTCATGCTGCAGGCGACGCTCCATAATCCCTATACGCTTCATTATGTCCTGACGGGAGTCGATCCACCGCGGGGCTATGTGTTCAGGTGGCTTGCTGATAGGTTTGGGGGGCGTTGCCGTGGCAACACGTCGAACAGTCGGCACCCTCGAACATGACGCTCCAGGCTACACAGGGGCGATATCGTTGGCCTGGAGCGCGTTTTCCAGGCCAGTGTCGACTAGCATGAAGCGAGGCCCGGAGCGGTCCTTCCCTTATCGATGGCCCCTCCGGTGAGATCCACACCCAGCAGGCGAGGTACAGCATGAAGCAGGACACCCTCTGGTCGCTGGCGGGTTCCGCCGCGGCGGTGGCAGCCAGCATGATGGCCCGCAAGGCGGCGGACAAGGCCTACCAGAAAGAGGTTGGCGAAACCCCACCGGAAAACCCCGATGAGCCCGATGTGGAGTGGCGCCAGGCCCTGCTGTGGGGCGCCGCTACCGGCGTGCTGGTGGGAGTCGCCCGGGTGGTGGGCAGGCGCGCCGGGCGCGAGGTCATGCACAGGGTACCTCGTGCCGGCAATAAGGGGGGAGTGTTGCCCCGGCTGAAGCGGTAGCACGTCTCGCAGAGCTCGGAGATAATACAAGGCAGCGGCCCCCCCGAACCAACGGTGGGGCCGTTTACGCTATTGGTCATGGGGCATGTGGCTACCGCCGCCCCGACACGAGGAGAGGGTCTGTAATGAGCGAAGTGGAACGGCACTGCGACAAGGGGCTCGTCGAGACCAGCTCGGCGCTGCTTACAGGTGTCAGCCTACCGGCGGCGGTGATTCATGAGGCGCCCCTGGCCCATAACCTGATCTGGATGCAGCGCTTCGCCGAGGCTCATGGTGCCCGACTGGCACCCCACGGCAAGACCACCATGAGCCCGACGCTGTTCCGGCGCCAGCTCGAGACCGGCGCCTGGGGCATTACCCTGGCTACGGCGCCCCAGTGTCGAGCCGCCTTCGCCCACGGGGTGAGGCGACTGCTGATGGCCAACCAGCTGGTGGGGGAAGCCAATATGGCCATGGTGGCGGGGCTGATTCAGGCCGGGGCGGAGTTCTACTGCGTGGTGGACAGCAGCGACAACGTGGGTCAGCTGGGGCGCTTCTTCGCCGACCGGGACCTGCACCTCAATGTGCTGATCGAGCTCGGTGTTCCTGGTGGGCGCTGTGGCTGCCGCAACACCGCCGAGGTCGAGGCGCTGGTAGGGGCGATCGCCGAGCAGCCCTCCCTGCGCCTTGTCGGTATAGAGGGCTATGAGGGGCTGATCGCCGGCGGCGACGAGGTCGCGGCGGTGCGTGCCTATGGGGAGCGGCTGGTCGAGACCGTCAAGGTACTGCACGGCAGCGGCGTGCTGGCGAGCGAGGCGCCCATCGTTACCGCAGCGGGCTCCCGGTGGTTCGATCTGATTGCCCAGGCCTTCGACGAGGCGGAGTTGCGCGAACACTACACCCCGGTGCTGCGGCCGGGGTGCTATGTGGTGCATGACCACAGGCTCTATGCCGATGCCATGGCCGAGGTGAAGGCACGCGATCCGCACCTCCAGGGCGAGCTGCAGCCGGCGCTGGAGGTGTTCGCCCATGTGCAGTCACTGCCCGAGCCGGGACTGGCCATCGTGGGCCTGGGCAAGCGCGATATCGGTCACGAGCCGGACATGCCGCTGCCGTTGCGGCACTATCCGCGCGACACGCTCGCCACGGGAAACGGGGCGGTGACTGCGCCCGGTAGCTGGCGCGCCACGCATATCATGGATCAGCATCTCTTCCTGACGATTCCCGAGGATGCCGAGCTCGCGGTCGGTGATGTGATCGCCTTCGGCACCTCCCACCCCTGTCTGACCTTCGACAAGTGGCGTCATCTGCTGCTGGTGGACGAGACGTTGACGGTCACGGAGTCCGTGGAGACCTGCTTCTAGGCGGTTCGGGGCCTCCAGGCCTCCTCGTTGACCAGGCTGATGGGACGCTGCCCCTGTAGGGCCCGGCTGATGTTGTCCACGGCACGCTGTGCCATGGCATCCCGGGTCTCGCGAGTCGCGGAGCCGATATGCGGCAGGGCGACCACGTTGGGCATATGGGGCAGGGGGGACTCGGGAGAGAGCGGCTCCTGCTCGAAGACATCGAGCCCGGCGGCACGCACCTGGCCCTTCTCCAGCGCCGCGATCAGGTCTGCCTCCCGCACCACTCGGCCGCGGGCAATATTGACGAAGATCGCCGAGGGCTTCATCAGGCTGAATTCACGAGCGCCGATCAGGTGTTCGGTCTCGGCGGTCAAGGGGACGGTCACACAGATGATATCCGCCTCTTCGAGTAGCGCGTCCATCTCACGACGCTCGGCCCCCAGCTCCTGCTCCAGGGCCGGCTTGGGAGAGGCGTTGGAATAGAGCACGCGCATGCCGAACCCCAGGGCACCGCGGCGCGCGACGGCGGCGCCGATGCGGCCGAAACCGATCATGCCCAGCGTCTTGCCGTACACATCGCTACCGAACTGTGCCTCGCCGATGCTGGCCTGCCAGTCGCCGCGCCTGACGAAGTCGGCCAGCTCGACGACGCGGCGAGATGCCGCGAGTATCAGCGCGAAGCCGGTATCTGCCGTGGTCTCGGTGAGCACATCGGGCGTGTTGCAGAGCAGGATGCCGCGCCGTGTCAGCTCCTCCACCGGGATGCCGTCGTAGCCCACGGAGATGGTGGCGATCGCCTCCAGGTTTGGTGCGGCATCGAGCCACTCGGGGGTGATGGCGAGTCCGCTGCCGATCAGACCGTGGGCCCTGGGCAGGGCGTCAAGGAAGTCGGGGTCCTCGGCAGGGGTGGCGCCCAGACAGACCTGAACCTCGAAGCGTTCGGCGAGCTGCGCCAGCTGGGTGTCTGTCAGGCGACCATGGATCAGGATATGTTTCTTCATGCTGCACCGTTCCATTAATCAATCATCGATGAATATCGAAGCGGGACCATTATCTGGTATCTGAAGGTATAACACCTCGCGTTCTGCCCGTGCCCTTGCGAGTCACACCGGGCAGTGGAGCATCAACCAGGGGCAGATACAAAACGGGCGGCCCTGAGGCCGCCCGTTGATCATGCAAGGTGCGAGGTATGCTTAGCGCACCTTGGGGTCCAGCTCGCCGCTCGCGTAGCGCTCGAACATCGCTTCCAGGTTGATCGGCTTGATCTTGGATGCGTTGCCGGCGGTGCCGAAGGCCTCGTAGCGATCGATACAGAGATCGCGCATGGCGGTGACGGTCTCCTTGAGGAACTTGCGTGGGTCGAATTCGCTGGGGTTCTCGGCCAGGAAGCGACGCACCGCGCCTGTGGAGGCCAGGCGCAGGTCGGTATCGATATTGACCTTGCGTACCCCATGCTTGATGCCCTCGATGATCTCCTCGACTGGTACGCCGTAGGTCTCGGGAATCTCACCGCCGTGGGCGTTGATGACCTCGAGCCACTCCTGGGGTACCGAGGAGGAGCCATGCATCACCAGATGGGTATCGGGGATGCGGGCGTGGATCTCCTTGATGCGCTGGATGGAGAGGGTGTCGCCGGTGGGCGGCCGAGTGAACTTGTAGGCGCCGTGGCTGGTGCCGATGGCGATGGCCAGGGCGTCGACACCGGTGGCCTTGACGAAGTCGGCGGCCTCTTCCGGGTCGGTGAGCAGCTGCTCCATGTCCAGCTTGCCCTCGGCGCCGATGCCATCTTCCTCACCGGCCATGCCGGTTTCCAGGCTGCCCAGGCAGCCCAGCTCGCCCTCCACGGAGACCCCACAGGCGTGAGCCATCTCCACGGTGCGGCGGGTCACGTCGACGTTGTATTCGTAGCTGGCCGGGGTCTTGCCATCCTCGCCCAGGGAGCCGTCCATCATCACCGAGGAGAAGCCCAGCTGGATGGAGCGCTGACATACCGCCGGGCTGGTGCCGTGGTCCTGGTGCATCACCACCGGGATGTGCGGAAACTCTTCCACTGCGGCCAGGATCAGGTGGCGCAGGAAGGGGGCACCGGCGTACTTGCGGGCACCGGCAGAGGCCTGGACGATCACCGGGGAGTCGGTGCGGTCGGCGGCTTCCATGATGGCGCGCATCTGCTCGAGGTTGTTGACGTTGAAGGCCGGCACGCCGTAGCCATGTTCGGCGGCGTGGTCCAGCAGCTGGCGCATGCTGATCAGTGCCATATTCTCACCTGTCGTTCGTGGTGGCGGCGGCGCCCGGAGGCAGCCGCCGCGTGTAGAGTCGTGTCGGGATTCGTCTAGTCTATCAGGCCTGGGCCGCGGCGGCTTCCAGGGCGGCGACCGCCGGCAGGGTCTTGCCCTCGACATACTCGAGGAAGGCGCCGCCACCGGTGGAAATATAAGAGACCGCATCGGCGATACCATACTTGTCGATGGCCGCCAGGGTATCGCCGCCGCCGGCGATGGAGAAGGCCGGGCTGTCGGCGATGGCCCGGGAGATCACTTCGGTGCCCTTGCCGAACTGGTCGATCTCGAAGACGCCGACCGGGCCGTTCCACAGAATGGTGCCGGCATCCTTGAGCATGGCCCCCAGGCGAGCGGCGCTCTCCGGACCGATATCGAGGATCATCTCGTCATCGGCGACCCGGTCCACCGGCTTGACGATGGCCTCGGCGGCGTCGGAGAACTCGGTGGCCACCACCACATCGCTGGGCAGCGGGATCTCCACCTTGTCCATCAGTGCCCTGGCCTGGTCGATCAGGTCGGCCTCGTGCAGCGACTTGCCCACGTTATGGCCGGCCGCGGCGATAAAGGTGTTGGCGATGCCGCCGCCGACGATCAGCTGGTCGCACTTCTCGGAGAGCGCCGTCAGCACCTCCAGCTTGGTGGAGACCTTGGAGCCGCCGACGATGGCGGCCATGGGGCGGGCCGGAGTGGCCAGCGCCTTCTCCAGGGCATCCAGCTCGGCGGCCAGCAGCGGGCCGGCACAGGCCACGGAGGCGAAGCGGGCCACGCCGTGGGTGGAGGCCTGGGCGCGGTGGGCGGTGCCGAAGGCATCCATCACGTAGATATCGCAGAGGGCGGCGTACTGCTTGGCGAGCGCCTCGTCGTCCTTCTTCTCACCCTGGTTGAAGCGCACGTTCTCGAGCAGCACCACCTCGCCGTCGGTCACCTCGACCCCGCCGTCCAGGTACTCCTTGACCAGCCGTACCGGGCGGCCCAGCAGCTCGCCCAGATGGTCTGCCACCGGCGCCAGCGAGAACTCATCGGCGGGCTCGCCTTCGGTGGGGCGGCCCAGGTGGCTCATCAGCAGCACCCGGGCGCCGCCATCCAGGGCGGCCTGGATGGAGGGCAGGGCGGCACGCAGGCGCGCATCGCTGGTCACCTTGCCGTTCTTGACGGGCACGTTGAGGTCCTCGCGGATCAGCACACGCTTTCCGCTGAGGTCGAGGTCGGTCATCTTGCGCACGTTCATCGGGGGGTGTTCCTCATCTTGGGGAAACCGTAAGGGGATCAGGGAGCGTCGAGGGGCATGGCGGCCAGGCGCCGCGTGACATCGAGCATGCGGTTGGCGAACCCCCACTCGTTGTCGAACCAGCACAGCAGCTTGATCAGGCGGCCGCCGGCCACCCGGGTCTGGGTGGCGTCCACGATACCGGAGCGTGGGTCGTGGTTGAAGTCGACCGAGGCCATGGGCTCCTCGGTGTAGCCCAGCAGGCCGGCCAGGCGTCCGCGGCTGGCCTCGGCGAGCAGATCGTTCACCTCGCTGGCGCTGGTGTCCTGGCGCACCGTAATGGCCAGGTCCATGGCCGAGACATTGATGGTCGGCACCCGCATATGCAGGCACTCGAAGCGACCGGCCAGGTGAGGCATCAGGCGGTTGATGCCGCGAGCCAGGCCGGTGTCCACCGGAACGATGGAGTGCATCGCCGAGCGGGTCAGGCGCAGGTCGGTCTGGTGATAGGCGTCGATCACCGGCTGGTCGTTCATCGCCGAGTGAATGGTGGTGGTGACGCCGTGTTCGATGCCGAGTGCCTCGTCGAGCACGGTGAGCACCGGCACCAGGCAGTTGGTGGTGCAGGAGGCCGCCGAGACGATACGCCGGGCGGGAACCAGTTCGTGGTCGTTGATGCCGCTGACGATGGTGGCGTCGACGTCGGCCTCCGCCGGCTGGGAGAACAGCAGCCGGCCGGCACCGGCGTTCAGGTGGCACTCGGCCGTGGCGCGATCCTTGAAGCTGCCGGAACACTCCAGCACCAGATCGATATTGAGCTCCTGCCAGGGCAGGCGGCGGGGATCGGGCTCGGAGAGCACGCGGATCCCACGGCCGTCGATCACCAGATGGTCGCCATCGACCTCGACCCGCGCCGGGAAGCGGCCATGGGTGGTGTCGTAGCGGGTCAGGTAGGCGATGGTGTCGAGCCCCGACAGCTCGTTGATGGCCACCACCTCGAGCTGTGGCTCGGCACGCTCGACAAGAGCGCGCAGCACGCACTGGCCGATGCGGCCGTAACCGTTGATGGCGATGCGATAGGCCATGGCGTCGAGCGTCTCTCCAGCGGTTAGTGAAGATCGGCGATTCTAGCGTATTTCAGCCGACGAGTCCCGGCAGCCGCCAGGCCAGTGGCAGCAGCAGGGCGGTGAGGATGCCGGTCAGGCTCATGCCCAGCGAGGAGAAGGCACCGGCGGTGGGGCTGATCTCGAAGGCGCGAACCGTGCCCAGGGCATGGCCATTGATGCCCAGCGCCAGGCCGAGCAGGCGCTCATCCTGGATGCCGAGCCAGCGTGCCACCAGGCTGACGCAGCCGATCGCCGCCACACCGGTGACCAGCAAACCGCCCATCAGCAGCGCCACCGAGCCGCCCAGGCGTTCGGTGATGCCGATGGCGATGGGGGCTGTGACCGACTTGGGGGCCAGCGAGGCGAGGATCTCGGCGGGGGCCCCCATCACCCAGGCGATGCCTACCGCGTAGAGGGCGGCCATGGTGGCGGCGATGGGCAGGCAGAGCAGCAGCGGTCGCCACAGCTCGCGGATCTTTCCCATCTGCTGGTAGAGGGGCAGGCCCAGTGCCACCGTGGCCGGTCCCAGCAGCAACGTCATCCAGCCGGCTCCCGCACGGTAGTCGGCATAGTCGATGCCGAGCAGCCATAGCGCGGTGGCCAGCAGCAGGGCGGCCACCAGCAGCGGAGGACACCAGGCGGGGGCACGCAGGGCACGAAACAGCCGGTCGCCGGTGAAGTAGGCGGCGAGCGTGAGTGCCACGGCGGCGAGGGGGTTGACCATCAGCTGCTCGATCAGATCACTCATGGGGAGCCTCCCGGCTGTCGGTGGTGGCATCTGCCACCAGTCGACGCATCAGCCACAGGGTGGTGAAGACGCTGAGCAGGGTACCCAGCAGCAGGGCGACCAGGATGGCGGTGAGTTGGCCGGCAAGCTCGTCGAGGATAAAGAAGATGCCCACCACGCCGGGCATGATCAGCAGTGCCAGGGCGGCGATCAGCGGCCGGGCCGCGGCGGCGATATCGTCGAAGCCGCCGCCGTGGAGCGCTAGCCAGGCGGTGAGCAGCAGCATGCCGATCACGCCGGCTGAAACCGGCAGGCCAGTGAGGAGGACCAGCGCCTCACCGGCCAGCAGAAAGCCGATCAGCCAGAGGAAGCCACGCAGTGTCGTCAAGCCAGCCTCCGGTCCGAGGGCGCCATGGGGCGGTACTGTTCCAGCAGTATGGCGGCCATGGGTCACTCCTGTTGTGTGACGGCAACGCCCTGCTCGGCAAAGACCTCCTGTGCCACTCGCAGGGCGTTCAATGCCCGCGGGAAGCCGACATAGGGAATAAGGTGGATGATGCAGCCGGCAATTTCGTCGGGAGTCAGGCCAACGTTCAGGCCGGTTACCACATGCATGCCGATCTGGGGCGTGCCCTGGGCAACCAGCGCCGAGATGGTCGTCAATACCTTCTGTTTGTTGTCGAGGCCCGGTCGGGCATAGACATCGCCGAAGGCGAACTCCACCACCATCCGGGCCAGGTCGGGCGCGACATCCTTGAAGCTCTCGCCGATCTCCATGTGGCCCGTGGGGCTGTTCTCGTCGGGGATGGTCAGCTCCATCAGCTTGTCCATGCCCTTTTGATAACGATCAGTTGTCATATCCCTCTCCTTTCCTCTCCGGCGGGTGCAGGTTGCAACGCCGGGCTTGTCGACACTTGTCGCGCAAGGTTTCCACAAGAAAGGGGCTCGGCAATCGCCAGCCCCTTTCCAGGTGTCGCCTCGGCCCTACCTTTCCCTCCGGCTGACCTGCTCGCGGAGGCTGGAAGGGTAGGGCCGCGTTAGCGCCGAGGTCAGCCGTCAGTGCCCTCGAGCAGCTCGGTAGCCTGATTGATCACGTTTTGCACGGTAAAACCGAAGAGCTTGAACAGCTCGCCCGCCGGGGCGGACTCGCCATAGCTGCGCATGCCGATCACGCGACCGTCGAGGCCCACATACTTGTACCAGAAGTCGGCATGGCCGGCCTCGATGGCGATGCGACGGATCACGGCTCTGGGCAGCACGCTCTCGCGGTACTCGGCATCCTGGGCGTCGAAGCGGTAGGTGGAGGGCATGGAGACCACGCGCACGGCGTGGCCGGCCTGCTCCAGCTCGGTGGTGGCCTCCATGGCCAGGCCGACCTCGGAACCGGTGGCGATCAGGATCAGGTCGGGGGTGCCGTCGCAATCCTTGAGCACATAGCCGCCGCGCTGGATATTGGCCAGCTGCTGCTTGGTGCGCGACTGGTGGGGCAGGCCCTGGCGGGAGAGTACCAGCGCCGTGGGGCCGGCGTTACGCTTGATGGCGGCATCCCAGGCGGCGGCGGTTTCGGTGGCGTCGCAGGGGCGCCAGGTGGCCAGGTTGGGGGTGGTGCGCAGGTTGGTGAGCTGCTCCACCGGCTGGTGGGTGGGACCGTCTTCGCCCAGACCGATGGAGTCATGAGTGAAGACGTAGATGGCGCGCTTGCCCATCAGGGCCGCCATGCGCACCGCGTTGCGCATGTACTCCATGAAGATCAGGAAGGTGGCGCCGTAGGGAATAAAGCCGCCGTGCAGGACGATGCCGTTCATGATCGCGCCCATGCCGAACTCGCGGACCCCGTAGTGGAGGTAGTTGCCCTCCGGGGTCTGCGGGGTGATCGCCTGCGCCCCCTCCCAGAAGGTCAGGTTCGAGGGTGCCAGGTCGGCGCTGCCGCCGAGCAGCTCGGGCAGCTGCGGCCCCAGCTCGTTGAGGCAGTTGAGCGAGGCCTTGCGCGAGGCGATGGACTCACCCTTCTCCTGGGCACGCTGCACCATGGCTTCGCTGGTAAAGGCGGTGGGCAGCTTGCACTCCATGCGGCGAGCAAACTCGCGAGCCAGCTCCGGGTGGGCCTCGGCGTAGCGCTCGAAGCGGGCCTGCCACTTCTCCTGCTGGGTCTGGCCGGCCTCGCTGGCGTCCCAGCCACGATAGATCTCCTCGGGCACATGGAAGGGCGCGTGGGGCCATTCGAGGCGCTGACGAGCGGCGGCGACTTCGTCCTCGCCGAGCGGGGCGCCATGGGTGGCGGCGGTACCCTGCTTGCCGGGGGCGCCGAAGCCGATGATCGTCTTACAGATGATCAGGCTGGGCTTGTCATCCTGGCTGCGTGCCATCTCGATGGCGGCCTGGATCTCCTCGGGCTTGTGGCCGTCGACGTTGGGTACCACGTGCCAGCCATAGGCCTCGAAGCGCTTGGCGGTGTCCTCGGTGAACCACTCCTCGACCTCGCCATCGATGGAGATGCCGTTGTCGTCATAGAGGGCGATCAGCTTGCCGAGCTGCTGGGTGCCGGCCAGGGAGCAGGCCTCGTGAGAGACACCCTCCATCAGGCAGCCGTCGCCGACGAACACATAGGTGTAGTGGTCGACGATGTCGTGACCGGGGCGGTTGAACTGGGCCGCCAGGGTCTTCTCGGCGAGTGCCATGCCCACGGCGTTGGCCAGGCCCTGGCCCAGCGGACCGGTAGTGGTCTCGATCCCCGGCGCGTAGCCGTATTCGGGGTGGCCGGCGGTCTTGGCGTGAAGCTGGCGGAAGTTCTGCAGCTCCTCGAGACCGAGCTCGTAGCCGGTGAGGTGGAGCAGGGAGTAGAGCAGCATGGAGCCGTGACCGTTGGAGAGCACGAAACGGTCGCGGTCGGGCCACTTCGGGTCGGCCGGGTTGTGCTTGAGGTAGTCGTTCCACAGCACCTCGGCGATGTCGGCCATGCCCATGGGCGCGCCTGGATGGCCGGAATTGGCCTTCTGGACGGCATCCATGGAGAGGGCGCGAATGGCGTTGGCCAGTTCGAAACGTGACGGCATGGGAGAGCTCCTCGCCTGCGTTCCACGCCGTACGGGGGCGGGGACGGGCTGTCTGGCTGGATCGGACGCCGCGCGGGCGGGGCGCGGCGTGGTCGAATTCGGTGGCGTATTGTCGCCGACTTGACGGCGCGCTTCAAATCGTGGATGCCTCGCCACCTGCCAGCGTGTAGACTCTTGGCCCCAATATGAGGCCCACCGCGGCCTGTTTTTTGTGACTTGTTGTGACATCCGTGACTCCACGGTCGAGGACGCCATGAGCGAATACTCCCTGTTTACCTCCGAATCCGTCTCCGAGGGGCACCCGGACAAGATCGCCGATCAGATCTCCGATGCCGTGCTCGATGCCATCATCGCCCGCGACAAGCAGGCGCGGGTGGCCTGTGAGACTCTGGTCAAGACCGGCGTGGCGATCGTCGCCGGCGAGATCACCACCTCCGCCTGGGTCGACCTCGAGGCGATCGTGCGCGAGGTGATTACCGGTATCGGCTATACCTCCTCGGATGTCGGCTTCGATGGCCTGACCTGTGGCGTGCTCAACCTGATCGGCAAGCAGAGCGTGGATATCGCCCAGGGCGTCGACCGTAGCAAGCCCGAGGACCAGGGCGCCGGCGACCAGGGCTTGATGTTCGGTTACGCCACCAACGAGACCGATTCCTTCATGCCGGCGCCGATTCACTATGCCCATCGTCTGGTGGAGCGCCAGGCGGAACTGCGCAAGCAGGGCCTGCTGCCCTGGCTGCGCCCGGATGCCAAGAGTCAGCTCACCTTCCGCTACGATGCCGAGGGCAAGCCCTGCGCCGTGGATGCCATCGTGCTCTCCACCCAGCATGATCCTGAGATCGACCAGCAGGAGCTGCGCAAGATGGTTCGGCGCGAGATCATCGAGCAGGTGGTGCCTGCCGAGTGGCTCTCCGATGAGACCAAGTACCATATCAACCCGACCGGCAAGTTCGTGATCGGCGGCCCGGTGGGCGACTGTGGCCTGACCGGCCGCAAGATCATCGTCGACACCTACGGTGGCACGGCCCGCCACGGTGGTGGCGCCTTCTCCGGCAAGGATCCGTCCAAGGTGGACCGCAGCGCCGCCTACGCCGGTCGCTATGTGGCCAAGAACATCGTCGCCGCAGGGCTCGCCGACAAGTGCGAGATCCAGGTCTCCTACGCCATCGGCGTGGCCGAGCCCACCTCGGTCGCCATCAACACCTTCGGAACCGGCAAGGTGGATGAGGCGAGGATCATCGAGCTGGTCCGTGAGCACTTCGACCTGCGGCCCAACGCCATCACTCGCATGCTCGATCTGCTGCACCCCATGTATCGGCTGACCGCGGCCTACGGTCACTTCGGCCGTGAGCCCTTCGAGACCTCCTATACCTGGACCGATACCGATGGGCAGCAGCACACCGAGACCTTCACGGCCTTCCCCTGGGAGAAGGTCGACCGGGCCGCTGCCCTGCGTCAGGCCGCCGGCCTCCAGTAAAGCATGACGCAGTAGGCTCAGGCCTGCGCGACATAATGGGCCCCGCCGGCAGCGCCGTGCGGGGCCCGTTGCTAGGGTAAGAGCAAACCCCTCGCCGAGGTGCCACCCATGCACCTTCTTCGCCTTTCGCACCTTGCTCACCTTTCGCATTCACTGCGCCTGACCTGCTTGCCGGTCCTTCTTCTTCTGGTTCTGGCCGTGCCGGTTGCCTCTGCTTCCTGTCCGTCGGCGCCGTCGTCGGATTCCGTCGCCGCGCTGCTGGCTCGCCTGGCCGAGTGGGACGACGCCTACTTCCGGCGTGGCGAGTCGCTGGTGAGCGACGATATCTACGAACAGGCCCGGGCTCGGCTCGAGGCCTGGCGGCGCTGCTTTCCCGATCGGGTGCCCGCGATGGCAGCGCCGAGTTATCCCGCGGGCGAAGGCGTTCACCCCGTCCCCCAGACCGGTCTTGCCAAGCTCGCCGATGCCGCTGCCGTGGGGCGCTGGTTGATGCGTCGCTCCGACGCCTGGATTCAGCCCAAGGTGGATGGGGTGGCGGTGACCCTGGTCTATCGTGATGGACGCTTGGCGGCAGCGATCAGTCGCGGCGATGGCGTGTTCGGGCAGGACTGGATCGGGCGTGTGCAGCGTCTGCCGTCGGTGCCACCCCGGCTGCCCGAGTCGTTCGATGGCGTGCTGCAGGGGGAGCTCTACCTGCGGCAGAAGGGGCATGTGCAGGCCGAGCGCGGCGATGCCGGGGCGCGTGCCGAGATCAGCGGCCTGATGGCGCGCAGGGTGCTGAACGCTGACGACGCGGACCGGGTCGGGCTGTTTATCTGGGACTGGCCCGACGGTCCGTCCAATATGGGCGAGCGCCTGGCGGGGCTCTCGAGGCTCGGCTTTGTCGATACGCTGCGCTTTACCCATCCGGTAGCGGATCTGGCCACGGTCAAGCAGTGGCGACGCGCCTGGTTTCAGGGACCGCTGCCCTTCGCCACCGATGGGGTGGTGCTGCGTCAGGCCTCGCGGCCACCCGCCGAGGCCTGGCGGGCCGAGCCGCCGGAGTGGGCGGTGGCCTGGAAGCATCCGCCCCGGGAGGCACTGGGCGAGGTGCGTGGGGTGGAGTTTCGCATCGGTCGTACCGGGCGCATCACCCCGCTGCTCCACCTGCACCCGGTGACGCTCGAGGGGCGCAATATCCGCCGAGTCAGCGTGGCGTCGCTCTTCCGCTGGCAAGCACTGGACATTCGCCCCGGCGACCACGTCATTATTGCCCTGGCCGGACTGACCATCCCGCGCCTGGAGAGCGTGGCCTGGCGCGCTGTCGAGCGTCGCCCGCTGGTGCTTCCGTCCCCGGCACGCTACCACGCCCTGAGCTGTCTCCGCCTGGTGCCGGGCTGTGAGAAGCAGTTCCTGGCGCGGCTTGAGTGGCTGTCCGGCGATCAGGGGCTGGCCATGGCCGGCGTCGGCCGGGGGACTTGGAAGGCGCTGGTCGAGGCGGGGCTGGTCGAGGGACTGCTCGACTGGCTGGAGCTGGATCGACAGACGCTGCGCCGCGCCCGAGGCATTGGCGAGCGCCGAGCCGATACTCTGGTGGCGCTCTTCGCGACGACAGAAGAGGCGCCCTTTGCGCGCTGGCTCCAGGCGCTGGGAGCGCCGCCCGGAGTCGAGGCCGCCCTGCCAGCCGACTGGCACACCTTGGAGCGTCATGACGAAGACGACTGGAGGGCCATGTCCGGCATAGGGCTGGGGCGCGCCGAAGAGCTTGGCGAGTTCTTCGCCCACCCGGAGGTGCGGCGCCTGGCCGAGCGGCTTGTCGAGCTTGGGGTCCCCGGGTTCGGGCGTTGATTGTCGGTCGCCGGAATCGCCGCCTATAGTGAAGGTCACGCTTTCAGCACGTGACGAGGTGCGCCCATGAACCAGCCCGCCGTGACCACTCCCGCCCAGCAGGACTTCAAGGTTGCCGATCTCGCCCTGGCCGACTGGGGGCGTCGCGAGATACGCATCGCCGAGACCGAAATGCCGGCATTGATGACGATCCGTGAGCAGTATCGCGATGCTCGGCCACTGGCCGGGGCACGTATCGCCGGCTGCATTCACATGACCATCCAGACCGCGGTGCTGATCGAGACCTTGATCGATCTGGGGGCCAGCGTGCGCTGGTCGTCCTGCAATATCTTCTCCACCCAGGATCACGCCGCGGCGGCCATCGCCGCCGCCGGAATCCCGGTATTTGCCTGGAAGGGGGAGAGCGAGGAGGCGTTCTGGTGGTGCATCGAACAGACCGTCACCGGCCCCGACGGCTGGACCCCCAATCTGGTACTCGACGACGGCGGTGACCTGACCCTGCTGCTGCACGAGAAGCGCCCGGAGCTGCTCGATGCCGTTCATGGCATCAGCGAGGAGACCACCACGGGCGTGCATCGGCTGCAGGAGATGCTGCGCGACGGCATCCTGCGTGTGCCGGCCATCAACGTCAATGACGCCGTGACCAAGTCGAAGAACGACAACAAGTATGGCTGCCGGCATTCGCTCAGCGATGCCATCAAGCGCGCCACCGACCATCTGCTGTCCGGCAAGCAGGCGCTGGTGGTGGGCTATGGCGATGTGGGCAAGGGGTCGGCGGCGTCGCTCCGTCAGGAGGGAATGATCGTCAGGATTGCGGAGATCGACCCGCTGTGCGCGATGCAGGCCTGCATGGACGGCTTCGAGGTGGTCTCTCCCTATGTCGGTGGCATCAACCGGGGTGTGGAGAGCATCGACCGTGAGTTGCTGCGTCGCATCGATCTGGTGGTGACCTGCACCGGCAATATCGCCGCCTGCGATGCCACCATGCTGCAGGCCCTCAAGTCCGGGGCGGTGGTGTGCAATATCGGCCACTTCGACAGCGAGATCGACACCGGCTACATGCGCCGCCACTGGCACTGGGAGGAGGTGAAGCCCCAGGTGCACAAGGTCTATCGCGACAGCAGGCCGGGCGACTTCGATCCTGCCAGCCGCGACTATCTGATCCTGCTCTCCGAGGGGCGCCTGGTGAACCTGGGCAACGCCACCGGTCATCCCTCGCGGGTGATGGATGGCTCCTTCGCCAACCAGGTGCTGGCGCAGCTGCATCTCTACCGGGGCCGGTTCGCCGAGCTGTCGGCCGAGGAGAAGAGCGAGGCGCTCGGGGTGAGCGTGTTGCCACGCCACCTCGATGAGGAGGTGGCCCGCTATATGGTGGAGGGCTTCGGTGGTGTGATTACCCGCATGACCGAGGCCCAGGTCGAGTACACCGGCGTTCCGGCGGATGGTCCCTTCAAGCCGGACCACTATCGTTATTGAAGGGTCGGCGTTACTGAATGGCCCGCGCTAAAGAGGGGCCCGGTGAACCAGCTCCCCGGGGGTTCTGCCGAACTCCTCGCGAAAGGCGGCGATAAACGCCGACAGGCTCTCGTAGCCGCAGGCCAGGGCGACGTCGGTGACCCGCTCACCGGCTTCCAGCCGGGGCAGGGCGGCAAAGAGCCGGCAGCGCTGGCGCCAGCGGCGAAAGCCGATCCCGGTCTGGGCACGAAAGGCGCGGCTCAGGGTACGCTCGGCCACCCCCAGCCGGCGGGCGTGCTCGCTGAGCCGGTGGGGCGCGTCGGGGCGTGCCTGGATGCGCTGACATAACCGGGCCAGTCGAGGGTCGCGGGGCCAGGGCAGCATCAGCGGCACTCGGGGGGCGGCCCGTAGACGGTCCAGCAGCACCTGGGCCAGCCGGTTGTCAGCGCCCTCCCGGTCATAGAGCACCGGCAGCTCGCCAAAGGCGCGGATCAGCTCGCGCAGCAGCGGCTGTACCTCCAGCACATGGCAGTCGGGCCACCCCAGGTCGCAGGCCTCCGGTTCGAGATAGAGGCTGCGGATCTCGCTGTCGCGGGAGCAGCGTACGCCGTGGAGGCGGCCGGGGGGAATCCATACCGCGCGGTCGGGCGGGGCGATGAAGCGTGCCTCGGGGGTGGCCACCTCGACCACTCCCCTGGCGGCGTAAGAGAGCTGGGCCCAGGGGTGGCGATGGCGGCGTGGGATGGCGCGGTTGGGCAGCGTCTCACGATGGCCGTAGAGCGGACGGGGTAGGCGCTTCAGCTCACCGAGGCGCGTCGGTTCTGGGTGTGGGATGTCCGTTTGTCGATACATGGTGTCTTGTTGGCGTGAAAACGACGTGACCGTTCAGGATAGTCTGTGGCGATCCCTTCGGTCATGGCCTTTCTGTCACTCGAGGTGCACCCATGTTGTCGCGACTGCGTACCCTGTTCGATACCTTCACCCTGCTGCTGATGGCGGTGGTGGCCGTGGCCACCTTGCTGCCGGCCCAGGGAGCTTGGGAGGTGTTCTTCGTCTGGTTGACCCGGCTGGCCATCGCGCTGCTGTTCTTCATGCACGGTGCCAAGCTGTCGCGTCAGGCGATCATCGCCGGCGCTACCCACTGGCGACTGCATCTGCTGGTGTTCGCCTGTACTTTCATGATGTTCCCGCTGATAGGCTGGGCGCTCAAGCCGCTGTTGTTGCCGCTGCTGGGTCTGCCGCTGTATATCGGCATGCTCTATCTATGTGCGCTGCCGGGTACGGTGCAGTCGGCGATCGCCTTCACCTCCATCGCACGGGGCAATGTGTCGGCTGCGGTGTGCAGTGCCTCGGCCTCGAGCCTGATCGGCATCGGCCTGACACCGCTGCTGCTGACCCTGCTGCTGGATGCCGAGGGAGTGGGCGAAACCGCGGTAAGCCTCGATGCGGTGGGCAGGATCTGCCTGCAGCTGCTGCTGCCCTTCGTGCTGGGCCACCTGTCGCGCCCCTGGACCGGCGACTGGATCGCCCGCAACCGCGGCTGGCTGGTAAGTGTCGACCAGAGCTCCATCCTGCTGGTGGTCTATACCGCCTTCAGTGCCTCGGTGGTGGGCGGGCTATGGCAGACCGTCGCGGCCCGGGAGCTGGCGGCACTGACCCTTACGTGCTGCGCGTTGCTGGCGCTGGTGTTGTGGCTGACCGCCTGGCTGGCGCGGCGCCTGGGGTTCAGTCGCGAGGACGAGATCACCATCGTGTTCTGCGGCTCCAAGAAGAGCATGGCCACTGGCGTGCCCATGGCCCAGCTGCTGTTTACCGGCGGCGCCATCGGCCCCGCGCTGTTGCCGTTGATGCTGTTCCACCAGATTCAGCTGTTGGTCTGCGCGGTATTGGCCCAGCGCTACGCCCCTCGCGAGGAGAGCGCCGCTCAGCCGGCCACCAGTGGCAGCATCAGCCCAAGGTAGAGCGGTATCAGCAGCGGCGCGGCCAGGGTGGTGATCAGTACCGCCTGGGCGCCCTTGCCCGGGGCGATGCCCAGCTCCATGGCCACCACCACCACGTTGGCGGCCATGGGTACCACCCCCAGCAGCAGCATGGCCATGGCCAGCTCCCGCGAGAGCGGTGTCATGGCCTGGAGCAGCAGCACCGCGCCCAGCGCCAGCAGCGGCCAGAGCACGCAACGGATCGCCACGCAGGCCCCGATAAAGCGGCCATCCAGCTCGCGAATGCTGACCCTGCCCAGCGTCATGCCGATGATCATCATGCCCAGCAGGGTGTAGGTAGCCGGAAATACCGCCAGCCCCTCCATGGCGGTCGCCGGTATCGTCAGGCCCAGGCCGCTGACCACCAGTGCCGCCAGGAAGGCGTAGATCAGCGGCAGTCGCACGATCTTGGCCAGGCTATCGGCGACCGAGAACTGCCCCCGGGCGCTGAGGTAGAAGCCCACCGTGAACTCGTAGAGGGTGATGCCCAGCACGCAGAACAGGTAGAGGGTGACCCCCTCCGGTGGCAGCAGCACCAGGGCCACCGGCAGGCCGAAGTAGCCGGTGTTGCCGGTGCCGGCGGAGAAGGCCAGCAGGGCGCTCTCCTGAGGGAGAAAGGCATGCCGGGTCAGGCGGTGCACCAGCAGGGCGAGCAGGCTGGCGGTGACGAAGGCAGCCAGGGTCAACAGCAGGAAGCTGGGCGTGGGGCCACCCTGAACCAGGCCGCGAAAGAAGGTCAGGGGAGCCACCAGGTAGATCAGCAGGGTCGCGATGGGGCGTGGGTCCACCGCCAGCCGGCGAGCGGCCAGCCAGCCCAGGGCGACATAGCTCAACAGTATCCACAACGGGCCCATCAGGGCGCTGGGGTCGATGGCGTGCATGGAAAATCCTTGTCTGATGACTCCGGGGCATCATGATGCCCGTGGCGCTGGTGGGGGGCCAACTTGAATGAAATCGATATGAGGCCACGAATCTTTCATTGGTGGGTAGGGTAACGACTCGTCACAATGGACACATCATGCAGACGCCTCATGAGGAGATCCGATGAGCACGCAACAGCACCCACTGGGTATCAGCTTCGAATTCTTCCCGCCCAACACCGCGGCCGGTCGCGAGAAGCTGGTCGGTGTGCGCGATGCTCTGGCCGAGCGTGGGCCGCGCTTCTTCTCAGTGACCTATGGCGCCGGAGGGTCCACCCAGGACCGTACCCTGACTACCGTGCGCCAGGTACGTGAGGCGGGCATCATGACCGCGCCCCATCTCTCCTGCATCGGTAGCGAGAAGGGGCAGTTGCGCGAGCTGCTGGCTCGCTACCGGGAGGAGGGCATCGATAGCCTGGTGGCCCTGCGGGGTGACCTGCCCTCGGGCATGGGCGGCATCGGCGAATTTCGCTATGCCAATGAGCTCGTCGAGTTTATCCGCGAGGAGAGCGGTGATCACTTCGAGATCGCCGTGGCCGCCTACCCGGAGTCGCATCCCCAGGCACCCAGCCTGGCGCTGGATGTCGAGAACTTCGCGCGCAAGGTAAAGGCCGGTGCCAACCTCGCCATTACCCAGTATTTCTTCAACGCCGATGCCTACTTCCACTTCGTGGAGCGGGCTCAGGCCCTGGGGGTCGATACGCCTATCATCCCGGGGATCATGCCGATCACCAACTACACCAAGCTGGCGCGCTTCTCCGATGCCTGTGGCGCCGAGATCCCGCGTTGGATGCGCAAGCAGCTGGAGGCCTACGGCGATGACAGCGAGTCGATTGCCGCCTTCGGTGAAGAGGTGATCTCACGCCTCTGCCAGCGTCTGCTCGATGGGGGCGCGCCAGGCCTTCACTTCTATACCCTTAACCAGGCCGCCCCCAGCCTTAAGATTGTGGACAATATCGTCGGCTGAGGCCGGCAGTGCCTGCCCAGGATTACTGACCAGGGAACGCAGAAGGGCCCCGCCATCTGGCGGGGCCCTTCGCGTGGTGGGTGACGGTGAAGCGTCAGCCGGCGGTGGAGGCCGGTGACCCACCTCCTCCGCCCTTGCCGTGCAGGCGGCGCTGCATCAGGACCAGGCCGACGCCGATGGCCAGGCCGGCGATATCGGTGACGATGCCGCCGTAGATCATGAATAGCGCACCGATCAACATCACCACCCGCTGCCAGCTTTTCACCGGGCCGAAGAACCAGGCCTGGACCACCGCGGCCAGCAGGATGATGCCCAGGGTGGCGGTAACGCCGACTCGCAGGATCTGCACCCAGGAGCCTTCCATCAGCATGGCGGGGCTGTAGAAGAACATGAAGGGCACGATAAAGGCGGCCAGGCCGATCTTGAACGAGGCCACCGAGGTGCCCATGGCGTTGTCGCCCGAGATGCCCGCCGCGGCATAGGAGGCGAGTGCCACCGGAGGCGTGATCGCCGACACCACCGCGAAGTAGAACACGAAGAAGTGCGCGACCAGCGGCTCGATACCGATGCTGATCAGGCCCGGGGCGACCACCGAGGCGGCTACCGCATAGGCGGCGGTGGTGGGCATGCCCATGCCGAGCAGGATCGAGATACACATGGCGAAGAACAGCGCCAGCAGCTGGCTGACCCCGGCCAGGCCCAGCAGCAGCGAGGAGAAGCGCGCGCCGACCCCGGTCAGGGCGATCACCCCCACGATCAGGCCGGCGCAGGCGCACACGGCGATGATCTGGATCGACATGGCGCCGGCCAGCTGCAGCGCCTTGAGGATGGCGCGGATGCCCATCCGGTGGGGCGTGAGCCAGCTCACCACGGCCGCCGAGGCGGTGGCCAGGGTGCCGGCACGGATCACCGAGTAGCCCATGAACAGCGCGGCGATCAGGATGATGATTGGTGCGAACAGGTAGATCTGCCTGACCAGCCGTCGGAACTGAGGAATCTCCTCCTTGCGCATGCCGCGCATGCCCTTGCGGGCGGCCTCGAAGTCGACCATGCAGTAGATCGACAGGAAGTAGAGGATGGCGGGAATCAGGGCCGCCACGGCGATCTCGGTGTAGGGGATGCCGGTGACCTCGGCCATGATGAAGGCCCCGGCCCCCATGATCGGCGGCATGATCTGTCCACCGGTCGAGGCGGCGGCCTCGATGGCGCCGGCGCTGCGTGACGGGTAGCCCACCTTCTTCATCAGCGGGATCGTCAGCGAGCCGGTGGAGACCACGTTGCCGGCCGAGGTGCCGTTGATCATGCCCATCAGGCCGGAGGCGAAGATGGAGACCTTGGCGGGGCCGCCCCGGGCCCGGCCGGCGGCGGCGA
Source organism: uncultured Halomonas sp. (assembly GCF_947501415.1). Lineage (GTDB taxonomy): Bacteria > Pseudomonadota > Gammaproteobacteria > Pseudomonadales > Halomonadaceae > Halomonas. Next base: position 164,720 of record NZ_CANMVL010000004.1, read on the forward strand.
AGGCGAAGTTGACGAAGTAGTCACCGACCTTGGAGGCCTGCAGGAAGGCGGCGAAGATGATGAACAGGATGATGTAGGTGGACGAGACCGCGGTGGTCGGCCCGAGGATGCCGGCGTCGGTATAGACCTGGCTGAAGAAGCGGTTGAGGGACAGCCCCGGGTAGCCCAGGAAGCCCGGCAGGTAGGGGCCGGCGAAGACGTAGATCAGGAAGATCGCCGAGATGGTCACCAGCGCCAGGCCCGCGACCCGGCGGGTCAGCTCGAGGATCAGCAGCGAGCCGGCGATGGCCGCATAGGAGATGCCGATCGGGGCGAAGGGGGTACCGGTGGAGGCGCGCAGTGGGCTGTTGAACATCACCAGCAGGTAGCCGGCCACCGACAGGGAACAGACCATCAGCACCAGATCGGCGGGGGAGAGTGTCTCGCGCACCTGGCGGTAGCCCCAGGAGAGCAGGATAGCGGCGGCGGTGGTCAGCATCAGCGGATAGCCGAAGTGCCAGGCCTCGATCTCCGGGGCGATGCGCAGGGCGCCTGCGTCGATCGCCTGATACATCATCACCACTCGCACCAGGGTGTAGAGCGCCGGGATTAGCAGGGCGTAGCTCAGCCAGCGCATCCAGGCGGGAGAGCGGTCGCGGTCATGCTCGGCGAAGCGGGTGCCGGCATAGAGGCCATACCCGAGTATCAGCGCCCCGGCGATGTGCAGGATGCGAAATGACCAGGTCTCCAGTGGATAGACGTTGAGCGAGATGAGGTGAAACAGCGAATAGGCGATGGCTAGCGCACCGAAGAGCAGCCACTGCCAGCCGGTATACAGGCGCCGGTTGGATTCGACGGCGGCCTCGTCGACGCCCTCGGCATTGACGACCTCGACGACATCGTCGGTGCCGGTGTCGTCGCGGGATTCGGGATGTTGGGACATGAAAACACCCTTGGGTGTGGAACGGACGGCAGGCATGCCACCCCGGATCGCTCGGCGACCCGGGGTGGCGTCAGGGTCTTGCGCGGTTACAGCTTCAGGTCATCGGGAATCTCGTAGCCGTTCTCCTCATACCAGCGCACCGCGCCCGGATGGAAGGGCAGCACGGTGTTGTACTGGAAGTTCTCCGGAATGCTGGTGGCCGCACTGCGATGGATATCCATCATCTTGTCGTTGTTCTCCAGGCTCAGCTTGGTGATCTCGTAGACGAAGTCTTCGGGCAGATCACAGCCGGCGATGGTGAAGTTCCACATCGAGACGGCACGGGCATCCGCTTCCAGGGTCTGGTAGGTGCTGGCCGGAATCATGAAGGGCGATACCGGGAACGCCTCGAGTACCTTGGCCTGCTCCTCCTCGGTGAACTCGACGATATTGATATCGGTCTGCACCTCGAGCTGGCTGACCGCAGGGATCGGGATGCCGGCAGCGAAGGCGATGACATCGATCAGGCCATCCTGCAGCTGGCCGCCCAGGTCGTTCCAGCCGCCGTTGCGACGATCGAACTCGACACCCAGCTCCTCGAGAATGGCCGGGAAGTAGGTGTCGGAGGTAGAGGCCGCCGGGCCGAAGCCGATGCTGGCGCCGTCGGGGATGTCGGCGATCGACTCGATGTCGCTGTCGGCCAGGGTGGTGATGGAGAACGGTGTCTCGTACATCGGGAAGAGAGCGCAGACATTGTCCAGCGGTACTCCCGGGGCGAGAGGACTTTCGCCGGCCAGGGCCTCGGCGGCGGGCCCCATGGTGGTCAGTCCCAGGGCGATATCACCGGTGTGGACCAGGGCGAGGTTCTGGTTGGGGCCACCGGTGACCTCACCCCCGCCGGAGAGACCCAGCTCGTCGGCGATCAGGTTGGCCCAGCCGGAGCCGTAGACGAAGTAGGTGCCGCCCTGGCTGGCGGTGCCGACGGTGAAGTTCTCGGGCCAGTCACTGCGGTCCTGGGCGGCGGCGGAGGCGGCTACCAGAAGAGTGCCGGCGACGGTGCCGGCGAGCAGACGGGGGGAGAGAAGACGCATGGCGTAGCTCCATCATGGGGTTAGTGATAACTCGGACGCGGATGCCCGAGAAATACCGTGTCATTCTGGCAGTTCGGGGCAGGAGTGTGGCGGTCATCAACGCCGTTTCATTCAACGTATACCATTCGACCCATGCCGGGGCATGGGTCGAATCGCGTGAAGAGAGAAGCATTGATTTGAATCAATCGCAATCGGCTGATGGATCCCCGGTCGTGCTGTCCGGGCCGACCAGCGGAGCGGGGAGCCGCATCGTTAGCCCTTGGGGTCGATGATCTTGACCGTCTGGAAGTCCTCGGTGGGCTCTTCTCGGTGCGTCCGATCGATACGGGTGGCTAGCTCAGGGGCGGCCTGCTCCTCGATGGGCAGCTGCTCGAAGAAGTCGCAGCTGACACACTCGCGGTAGCGGATGCCGTTCTGTTCCCAGCTGCGAATTCGGTCCATCTCGGCACAGCGTGGGCAGATGGCGCCGGCGATAAAGCGTTTCTGGGTGGCCATAATGGACTCCTGTTGTTACCGGCAATGACAGGCGGAGAGCCCGGCGCGAATACGGTGTTCGTTCACACCGGCACAGCGTGGACAGATGCCACCGGCGATAAAGCGTTTCTGGGTGGCCATGAAGACTCCTGTAGGCCTCGGCCCGTGGGCCGAGGCGGGGGTGACGTTGGGTCAACCGGCAGTGATGCCGCTATGACGCAATAGCGGTTCGACACTGGGCGCGCGGCCGCGGAAGGCCTGGAAAAGCTCGGCGGCGTCGCGGGCACCGCCCTGTTCGAGGATCTCGCTGCGGAAACGGCCCCCGGTCTCGGGGTCGAAGATGCCCGCCTCCTCGAAGGCGCTCCAGGCGTCGGCGGAGAGCACCTCGGCCCACTTGTAGCTGTAGTAGCCCGCCGCGTAGCCCCCGGCAAAGATATGACCGAAGCCGTTCTGGAAGCGGTTGAAGGAGGCCCTGGGCACCACCGAGACGGCGTCGCGTACCGCATCGAGCAGCGCCTGGACCTCGCTGGCGGAGGGCGCCTCGAGCTCGTGGTGCAGGCGCAGGTCGAACAGCGAGAACTCCAGCTGACGCACCATGCCCATGGCGGACTGGAAGTTTCTGGCCGCCTGCAGCTTCTCGAGCAGCTCGCCGGGCAACGGCTCCCCGCTGTCGACGTGACCGGCGATCAGGTCGAGCCCTTCACGCTCCCAGCAGTAGTTCTCCATGAACTGGCTGGGCAGCTCCACCGCATCCCAGGCCACGCCGTTGATGCCCGAGATATCCGCGATGGTCTGGCGGGTCAGCATATGGTGCAGACCGTGACCGAATTCGTGGAACAGGGTGACCACCTCGTCGTGGGTCAGCAGCGCCGGTCGACTGCCCACCGGACGGGTGAAGTTACAGGTCAGATAGGCCACCGGCAGCTGCAGGGCATCCCCCTCGTGACGGCGCACCCGGCACTCGTCCATCCAGGCACCGCCGCGCTTGCCCTCGCGGGCATAGAGGTCCAGATAGAAGCCGGCGATCGCCTCGCCATTCTCGAGGATCCGGAAGAAGCGCACGTCAGGGTGGTAGCGCGGCGCCTGCTCGTCCTCGCGGAAGGTGATGCCGAACAGGCGCTCGACGACCTGGAACAGCCCCTCGACCACACGGGGGGCGGGAAAGTAGGGACGCAGCTGCTCCTCGTTGATGGCGTGACGCGCCTCGCGAAGCTTCTCGCTGACGTAGCCGATATCCCAGGGCTCGAGATGGTTCATGTCCAGTTGCTGACCGGCGAAGGCCTCGAGCTCTGCGAACTCCTGGCGGGCCTGGGGGACCGCACGGGTGGCCAGGTCCTCGAGGAAGCCCTGCACCTCGGCCGGCGACTCGGCCATCTTGGTCTCCAGCGAGTAGTCGGCGTAGGTGGCAAAGCCCAGCAGCCGGGCCAGCTCGTGGCGCAGGGCGAGTATCTCCTCCATCAGCGGGGCGTTGTCGTACTGATCGGCGTGAGGGCCCTGATCCGAGGCGCGGGTGACGAAGGCGGTGTAGACCTCGCGGCGCAGTTCGCGGTCATCGGCATAGGTGACCACCGGGAAGAAGCTGGGGAAGTCCAGGGTGATGCGGTAGCCGGTTTCCCCCTTGGCCTCGGCATTGGCGCGCAGGGTGGCCAGGGCGCTTTCCGGCAGGCCGGCCAGGCGTGATTCGTCGGCGAGCTCCAGGTGCCAGGCCTGGGTGGCATCGAGCAGCTGGTTGGAAAAGGTGTTGGAGAGCTCGGAGAGTCGCGCCTTGATCTCGCCATAGCGGCGCTTCTTCTCGGCAGGCAGGTCGACGCCGGCGAGACGGAAGTCGCGCAGGGTGTTGTCGACGGTACGTCGCTGGGCCGCGTCGAGAGTTTCCCAGGCCGCCCCCTCCTTGAGGGCCTGCCAGGCACGGAACAGCCCCTCGTGCTGGCCGAGCCAGGTGCTGTAGTCGGAAAGCTTGCCCAGGCAGGCCTGATAGGCCTCGCGCAGCTCGGGGTTGTTCATGGTGCCATTGAGGTGGGAGACCGGTGACCAGGCGCGCGACAGACGGTCATTCAGCGACTCCAGGGGAGCGGCGAGGCTCTGCCAGCTGGGTGCCTCCCGCTCGGCCCGCTCGACCAGAGCCTCGATGGCTTGACGGTTCTCGGCGAGCAGCTCATCGATGGCTGGCACCACGTGCTCGGGGCGAATGGCCTCGAAGGGAGGGAGCTCATGGGTCTCGAGCAGGGGGTTGCGGGACATGCATACCTCGGGAAGAAAGTGGGATCCTTCCCTAAGATGCGGGCGGAGGCGTCGGGTTTCAATGTGCGCCGCCAGGGTTTGCCGCCGTGAGTCGGACTGCTAGGCTTGCTGACTTTCAGCGTGCGGGCGGCGCACGCCGTGTTTCGGGAGATGCAACGATGAGTGAGACGCTGGAGCGCTGGAGCACGCGGCGCGCCTTTATCCTGGCGGTTACCGGGGCGGCGGTGGGGCTGGGCAATATCTGGCGCTTCCCCTATATCACCGGCGAGAACGGCGGGGCGGTGTTCCTGGTGCTCTACGTGGCCTTCGTGCTGCTGTTGGGGCTGCCGGTGATGATGGCCGAGATCATGGTGGGCCGGGCCGGGCGGCGCAGCCCGGTGGCGTCGCTGGGGCATCTGGCCGCGATGGCCGGAGCCAGCCGCCATTGGCGGCTGCTGGGGCTGTTCGGCGCCTTCACGGTGTTCTGTATCCTCTCCTTCTATTCGGTGGTGTCCGGGTGGTCCATCGAGTTTCTGGTGGCTTCCATCAATGGGGAGTTTCGCGGCGCCGCGCCCGCCGAGATCGGGGCCGGTTTCGAGGCCTTCCTGGCCGACCCCGGGCGCATGATCTTCAATCACACCCTGTTCCTGCTGATGACCATACTGGTGGTGGCTGCCGGCGTGGCCAAGGGGCTCGAGCGCCTCAACAACGTGCTGATGCCGCTACTCTATCTGCTGCTGCTGATGCTGGCGGGGTATGCCACCACCACCAGCGGCTTCGGTACCGCGCTGGCGTGGCTGTTTCAGCCCGACTTCTCGGCGGTGACACCGCTGGTGGTGATGCATGCCATGGGTCACGCCTTCTTCACCCTGGCCGTGGGCGCCTGTGCGTTGATGGCCTATGGGGCCTATATGCCGGACCATCAGAGCCTGCCGCGTGCGGTCGGGGCGGTAGCGGTCCTCGATGTTACCGTGGCCTTGCTGGCCGGTATCGCGATCTTCTCGGTGGTGTTCTCCCAGGGCATGGACCCCGGGGAAGGACCTGGCCTGATGTTCGTCACCCTGCCCATCGCCTTCGCCCAGCTGCCCTGGGGCGCGCTGTGGTTGAGCTTCTTCTTTTTGCTGCTGCTGCTGGCCACCTGGACGTCGTCGATCAACCTGGCCGAGCCCATGGTCGCCACCCTGCAGGGGCTGGGGCTGCAGCGTGGGGTCTCCGCGGCTCTGGTAGGCCTTGCCGTGTGGCTGCTGGGGCTTCTGACGGTGTTCTCTTTCTCGAGCCTGGCCGAGTGGCGACCGCTGTTCGGCATGAACGGCTTCGAACTGGTCAGCACCATTCCCCCGGAGATCTTCCTCCCGCTGGGCGGGATGCTGATTGCCATCTTTGCCGCCTGGGTGTTGCCGGAGTCCACGGCGCGTCGTGCCCTGGGGGTGAGCGATAGCGGCTTTGCGCTGTGGCGGATGGTGACCCGCTGGATTGCCATTCCGTTGACGCTGGTAGTATTGGTGGCCGGGCTGGTCTGAGCCCCGCCCGATCGAAGATGAGGAGATCATGATGAGCGACTCGAAGGCCATACGGCCCTGGAAAGGCAAGCGCCCGAGCCTTGGCGAGCGGGTGTATATCGACCCGACAAGCCTGGTGCTCGGCGATGTGACGCTGGGTGATGACTGCTCGGTATGGCCCATGGCGGTTATCCGTGGTGACATGCATCGGATCCGTATCGGCGCCCGCACCAGCGTGCAGGATGGCTGCGTGCTGCATATCACCCACGCCAGCGACTTCAATCCCGGCGGCTTTCCGCTGACCATCGGCGATGATGTGACCATCGGCCACAAGGCGATACTCCATGGGGCCACCCTGGGCAGTCGTATCCTGGTGGGCATGGGTGCCATCGTCATGGATGGTGCCGAGGTGGAGGACGAGGTCATCATCGCCGCCGGTGCCGTGGTGACGCCTGGCAAGCGGCTCGAGAGCGGCTATGTCTATGCCGGCAATCCGGCCAAGGCGCTGCGTCCCCTGAAGGAGAAGGAGCGAGAGTTCTTTCCCTACACCGCCGGCAACTATGTAAGTCTCAAGGACGAGTATCTGGCCTCGAGCGACGATTAATTCACTAACCCATTGTTTCTGCATGCCCGGGCGAGCGATAATCTGGTAATTTATCCAGCTATTTGAGGGCCGCTCCGGCATGGCCAATTTCCGCACCCACCTTGGCGTGGCCGCCGCCGGCGGAGCCGTGGTTGCCCACGGTGGCTGGCAGGCGGGGCTGTGGGATGTCTGGCAGGCCCTGCCCATGCTGGCGCTGGTGACCCTCGGCGGCATCCTGCCCGATATCGACGCCGACAGCTCTCGCGCGATCCGGCTGGTGTTCAACCTGCTGGCCGTGCCGGCGGTGGTGGCCGGGGCCCTGGTGCTACAAGGGCGGCTCTCCACGGGGGGACTGCTGCTGGCCTGCGGCGCCCTCTACCTGGGGGTACGTCACCTCGCCGGCGCCCTGTTCGCTCGCCTCACCGTACATCGCGGCATCTGGCACTCGTTGCTGGCGGCGGCCTTCTGTGGCCTGTCGACCACGGCGCTCAGCTACCGCCTGTTGGCCCAACCCGATGCCATGGCCTGGGGCCATGGCGTGGCGCTAGCGCTGGGTTTCGTGCTCCACCTACTGCTCGATGAGCTCTACAGCGTCGATCTCACCGGAGGGCGTATCAAGCGCTCCTTCGGTACCGCGCTCAAGCCACTGGACTGGCGTTCACCCGGCAACTCCCTGGTGATGCTCGCCGCCGGAGCCAATCTGTTGCCCTGGTTGCCGCCCTGGCCGGTATTGCGAGAGCTGCTCGTTCAGGGCGTCTCGTTCTGGCGCTGAGGGGCGGTGTCCAGGCCCACTTTCAGGCATCGCCATCACGGCGTGTATCCGGCACTCGCTGGGCGCGACGCAGGGCGCGCTGGGCCCGCGTCTCGGCGCGCTCCATCTCGAGCAGCCCCTCTTCGACGAATACCAGGTGCTCGTGGGCGCGGGCCCTGGCGTCTTCGGCACGCCCTTCGAGAATGGCATCGAGCAGGCCGCGGTGCTGGATCATCAGCTGGGGGCGCGCCTTGGGCTTCTCGAACAAATGGGCGAGGTTGTCGGCTATGCTGCGCTCCAGCAGGTGGAAGATGCCACGTATGGTGTGCAACAGCAGCACATTGTGGGCGGCCTCGGCGATCGCCAGGTGGAAGGCCGCATCGGCCTTGGCCTCCTCGACAGGGTCGTGCCCCTGGAAGCAGGCTTCGAGCTCCTCGAAGCGACGGATCAGCAGCGCCTTGTCGGTAGGGGTCGAACGCAGCGCGGCGTAGTAGGCCGAGATGCCCTCCATGGCATCGCGAAACTCCAGCAGGTCCAGATGAAATTCACCGTGACGTGACAGCATCTCCAGCAAGGGGTCGCTATAGCCGCTGTTGAGCTCCTTGCTGACAAAGGTGCCGCCTCCCTGACGGCTGATCAGCAGCCCACGAGCCGACAGCTTCTGGATCGCCTCGCGCAATGAAGGGCGTGAGACGCTGAAGCGTTCGGCCAGCTCGCGCTCGGGGGGCAGCTTCTGGCCGGGCTGGAGGCTGCCCTCCAGAATCATCGCTTCGAGGCGTTCAGTGATCACGTCGGCCAGACGTGGTTGGCGCAGGGGAGGGTAGGCCATGGTGAGGTTCCGGCGGCTGGTGAGTTGGATCAAGATAGGGTTGACGTAATTTTACGGCAAGATATTGGTAATACCAATAATCATCGGTGTGGTTTTTTCGAGAGTGCGGAAGATTTCTTTCAGCTTCAAAAAGAGTCTTACAATTTCAAAAGGTTGGAGCCTTCAGGTAGAGACATAGACTAATGTCTAGGCAGGGAGCAAGGGAAAAACGGCGAGTCTCGTTTGACACTGTCGTGTGAGTCTCCTTAATGTCCGCCGATTCATATAGAAAAATTGGTTTTACCATTTTACCAAAATGCCTGGCTAGCCAGCCGATAAAGGAATCGCCGATGACTGCAGTCAAGCTCTATCCGCCGAAGCCAGACAAGGTCTATCTTTTCGGCACCTGCCTGATCGACCTTCTCTATCCAGAGGCCGGAATGGATGCCATCCGGCTGCTGGAGCGTGAGGGGATCGAGGTGCTGTTTCCCCAGGACCAGACCTGCTGTGGCCAGCCGGCCTATACCTCCGGCTATCACCATGAGGCCCGTGCCGTGGCGGCGGCGCAACTCGACCTCTTCCCCGGCCCCTGGCCGATCATCGTGCCCTCCGGCTCATGCGGCGGCATGATGCGCAAGCACTATCCCCAGCTTTTCGCCGGTAGCGACCTCGAGGAGCAGGCCAGCGAGGTGGCCGGACGTATCTTTGAGCTGACCGAGTTCCTGGTCCACGTCTGCCATCTCGACCTAGAGGATCGCGGCGAGCCCGAGAAGGTCGTCATGCATACCTCCTGCAGCGCCCGACGTGAGATGGGTCTGGCCGACACCGGTCCCACCCTGCTGGCAGCGCTGGGGCAGGTGGAGCTGGTCGAGCAGGCGCGGGCCAGCGAGTGCTGTGGTTTCGGTGGCACCTTTGCCGTGCGTCATCCCGAGGTCTCGGCCGCCATGGTGGAAGACAAGACCCGGGCCATCGAGGCGACCGGGGCGCGCCGCTTCGTCACCTCTGACTGCGGCTGCATGATGAACATCGGCGGCCGCTTCGAGCAACAGGGCAAGGCGGTCAAGGGCGAGCATATCGCCAGTTACCTGTGGCGGAGGACCTCATGAGCGAACAGACGGCCGGCGTTCAAACCTATACTCCCCGTGAATTCCATCGCCAGGCTCACGATGCCCTGGGAAATCCCCAGATACGCGCCAACTTCCGCAAGGCGATGGATGGCCTGATGGCCAAACGTCTCGACAGCTTCGATGACTGGGACCTGGAGACCCTGCGTGAGCTGGGTGCCAACATTCGCCTGCGAGCGCTTGCCAGGCTGCCTGACCTGTTGGAGAAGCTGGAGGCCAACTGCGAGGCCAATGGCATCAAGGTGCACTGGGCCGAAGACGGGGAGCAAGCCTGCCGGATCATTCGTGGTATCTGTCAGGACCATGGCGCGACCTCGGTGATCAAGGGCAAGTCGATGGTCTCCGAGGAGATGCATCTCAACGCTCACCTGGAGGCGGCCGGGATCGAGGCGTTGGAGTCGGATCTCGGTGAGTACCTGGTGCAGCTCAACCAGCAGACCCCTTCCCATATCATCATGCCGGCGATCCATCTCAATACCGATGAGATCTCCGAGATCATGCACGACAAGACCGGAACCGAGCGTACCCGGGACGTCGATGCCATGACGGCGGCGGCCAGACAGCAGCTTCGCGAACGCTTTATGGGCGCCGGTGTAGGGGTCTCCGGGGTCAATTTCGCGGTCGCCGAGACCGGCACCCTGTGCCTGGTGGAAAACGAAGGCAATGGTCGGATGACGACCACGGTGCCTCCGGTGCATGTGGCGGTGACGGGTATCGAGAAGGTGGTCGAGCATCTGCGTGATGTGCCGCCTCTCTACTCGCTGCTCACCCGCTCGGCCACCGGTCAGCATGTCACCACCTACTTCAACATGATCAGCTCGCCCCGCAAGGAGGGGGAGCATGATGGCCCGAAGGAGGTGCATCTGGTGCTGGTGGACAGCGGTCGCTCCAGCATTTACCAGGACAATGAGCTGCTCGATACCCTGCGCTGCATTCGCTGCGGCGCCTGCATGAATCACTGCCCCGTCTATACGCGTGTGGGAGGGCATACCTACGGCACGACGTACCCCGGTCCCATCGGCAGCATTCTTTCACCTCATCTGATGGGTCTGGAGGAGACCCGGGATCTGCCCACGGCGTCGAGTCTGTGTGGAGCCTGTGGCGAGGTCTGTCCGGTGAAGATCCCGATCCCCGACCTGCTGGTGCGGCTGCGCCGAGAATCGGTCGGCGAGGGGCGCGGCAATGTGGCCGGTGCCGGGATCAAGCGAACCCGCAAGGAAGCGGCCGCCTGGAAGGGGTTTCAGTGGCTGGCGACACACCCTGCGGCCTGGCGCGCCGGCACCTCGGTGGCCGGCAGGCTGCGAGCGCTGACGCCTACCAGGCTGGGTGCCTGGACGCAGCATCGCAGCGCACCAAGGCCGGCGGCCACCACCCTGCATGCGCTGGTCAAGCAGCACCAGGCAGGCAAGACTGACAAGGAGGAGCGCTGATGAGTGCTCGTGATGCGATTCTCAAGCGGCTGCGGGAGCGTGCGGATGGGGCGCTGAGTGCCCCCGAAAGCGACTTTGCCGTGGTGACCGGCCGCGGCTGGAGCCGGGATGAGCGGCTGGAGCGCTTCGAACGCTGGATTGGTTCGGTGCACGGCGAGGTGGTCCATGCCGCCGAAGAGGGCTGGACCGATGTGCTGGCGAAGGTGCTTGCCGACAAGGGAGTGCGTCGCCTGGCGCTTGGCAAGCAGCATCCGGTCGCGGTCGAGGCGCGCCGGGCCCTGGTCAATGCGGAGGTGGAGCTGGTTGACGTCGATCGCGATATCGAACAGTGGCAGCGCGAGCAGTTCGATGATGTCGATGCCGGCCTGACCTCGACCCGTGGTGCCATCGCCGAGACGGGCAGCCTCTGGCTATGGCCCACACCGGATGAGCCACGACTGATCAGCCTGGTGCCACCGTTGCATATCGCGGTGCTGGACGCGGGGGCGCTGGAGGACACCTTCTTCGACGTGATCGAGAAGCATGGCTGGGCAAACGGCATGCCGACCAATGCGCTGCTGATCTCCGGCCCCAGCAAGACCGCCGATATCGAGCAGACTCTGGCCTATGGTGTTCACGGCCCTCGTGAGCTGGTGGTCATCGTGCGCCATGCCGACGATGTGGCCGAGAGTGCTGCTCGGCAGTGATCCAAGATACGCACTGCGGTATGCATTGCGGCAGTCCGGTGGCTGGCGGTGCGCCTGATATGCCATAAGATGCAGTGAAGCCGTTGGGGTATATTTGGCGTATCGCGAGGGAGCCTTTCTCCCGATGCACAAGGAGCAGATGCGTGCAGCACAGAATATCGAATGCCAGGAAGGTGGCGGGATCTGGTCTTGAGGGGCTTGGTCTTAAGGGCCTTGGTCTTCACGGAAAGGTGGTTGCCGTGGCGGCGGGCCTTGCCCTGCTGGCGGGGTGCAGTGAGCGGCAGTCAGAAGAGGCGCGCTTCATGTCGGCGCCGGAGGCGAAGGTCGGCGATGCGTTAAGCGGAGAGCTGACGACGGCCAGTTCCATCAACCTCAATGATGGGGCCCGCTACTCCCCGCACTGGGTCTGCCCAGGCGAGGCGACTGGAGCGGTGGCATCCTATGTGCTGGATGCCGCCTTCCCCGGGGTGCTGGCGGCGTTCGGCAAGGACGGCGGCCTCCGCGGAGTCGCCGAGGGGCGAGAGGGGGCTCCGCTGTCGTTGCTGGTAGGGGCTGGCCACAAGGCGTGTACGCTGATCGTGGTGAGTGGCAGCGATGCGACCTCCTTTGGCCCCTATCGCCTCGTACCCCAGGCTCACGCCTCGGCTGAGCAACTGCTCCTTGATACGCCCTTGACGGGGTCGCTCGGTGAGGATGGCAAGTCGAGTCATGTCATGACGCTCGAGCAGGCAGGTCGTCTCGACCTCGCACTGGCGAGTGGCGGCGCTCTCGTTCTGTCTCTACGTGGTGAAGGACGCGAAGAGCGCGTCCAGGCCTGCGCCGACGGAGAGCAGCGCCTGGAAGCATACCTGGAACCGGGGGACTATCGGGTCGAGGTCACCGCTGCGGCCACTGGCAATGCGATGACTGCGACGAGTGGATGTGGAAGTGACACCCTGGTGCTGGGTAACGCCTACCGGCTGATGGCCAGCGCCGACGATCTGGCCACCGGGATGCGCAACGAGGGGCCGCTGCGGGGAGGCGACAGCATTACCGGTGTCCTCGAAGGCGGGGCGCAAAACCGCTACCACCTGAATGTCGACGAGCCCTCCGAGGTTTCCATCGAGTTGAGTTCGGCACAGTTCGATGCGCTGCTGAACCTGGAAGGCGAGGGGCTGAGTCTCAGCAATGATGATGGTGGCGGCGGCATCAATGGCACGGATGCACTGCTGGAAACCGTGCTGTTGCCGGGGCGCTATGAGGTCGCAGTGTCGGGCTATGGTGCCGCAGGGGGAGATTACACCCTCGAGATGCAGCGCTCTGCCTTCGAGGGTGAGCTTCGCAACGATGGGGAAATCCTGCTGGAAGAGAGCCTGGTTGGGATTCTGGATGGTAGCGGCCCCAACAGTTATCGCCTGACACTGGAGGAGGCGGCGAGTATCAGGGTGATGCTGGGCTCATCGAGCTTCGATGCCGTGCTCCGTCTGCATGGTAATGGTATCGATATCAGCGATGATGACAGTGGCGGAAACCTGGATGCGTTGCTGTCGGCAGTGCTCGAGCCGGGCAGTTATACCCTGGAAGCCCAAAGCTATTCGGGTGCCGGGGCCTACAGGCTGGAAGTGGTCGGTGACGCCATCGAGGAGGAGCTGCGCAATGGTGGAGAGGTTAGGGTCGGCGACGCGGTGATCGGCACCCTGAGTCCTGGGGGGACGCTGGATTATGAGCTGGTCCTGGAAGAGGGGGCCACGATTGTGCTTGAAGCGACCTCGCCGACAGCCGATACGATATTGAGCCTCAGCGGAAATGGCGTCGAGATAGAGAACGACGATGCCGATGGGCTTGGCCTCGGGTCGCGTATTACCCAATACCTGGAAGCCGGTCGTTATGGGGTAGGTGTCAGGACCTGGGACGTGGGTGGTGGCTCCGGCGCCATCAGACTTGAGGTCCGGGATTGAGAGGATGCTTCGACCATTTATCAGGTCCCTGAAATTTTTTTACAGGAAGGGCTTGCGGGCCCGCCGGTAAAGCCGTAAAGTACGCATCCGCTGCCGGCGACGGGCAAACGTTGCAGGCGGTGGGTGTGGCAGAAGTGGCTGTTCTGCAATGGTTTTTTCGAAATGCTTCGAAAATGACCGGTTGACAGTCGCGGCAGATTCGCTAGAATGTGCGCCACTCGTGACGGCGACCTCAAGG
>NZ_CANMVL010000005.1 GCF_947501415.1 uncultured Halomonas sp.
GACTCCAAGGTGATCGTGGCGATCAACAAGGACGAGGAGGCGCCGATCTTCCAGGTAGCCGACTATGGCCTGGTAGCTGACCTGTTCGACGCTCTGCCGGAGCTTGAGCAGAAGCTCTGATAACGATCGTGATCTTTCAGGTCGCGCTCTCGATGGGCTGCGGCCTGGTGGCGGATCTGTTCGATGCCCTGCCGAAGCTTGAGCAGAAGCTATAATTGCCTGCTTTTTCAGGCTTGATATCGGAAGCCGGCTCCTTGTTGAGTCGGCTTTCTGCTATTGGGCAGGGCTCCTGCTGGACGGCTTCGTATCGTCTAGAGTAGGGTGAGTCGACGTACTGGAGCTGCTGCTCAAGAAAAATCTGGCCGGGGTGGTTGAAGTTACCGACCGATGGCCGCACCTCTAGTTAGTGCAGGACAAGAATTGCAGTGTCTGCAAAGCCACCAAAAGGAGATGATCAACATGGCACATACCCTCCCTGACCTTCCGTATGCCTACGATGCGCTCGAGCCGCATATCGATGCGCTGACCATGGAGATCCACCATTCCCGTCACCATCAGACCTACGTCAACAACCTGAACGCTGCCCTCGAGGGCACCGGCCTGGAAGATGTGCCGGTCGATGAGCTGCTTGCCGATCTGGACAAGGTGCCGGCCGAGAAGCGTCAGGCGGTGATCAACAACGGTGGCGGCCACTCGAACCACTCCATGTTCTGGCAGATGATGTCACCCAATGGTGGCGGTCAGCCCAAGGGCAAGGTGGGCGAGGCCATCGAGAGCGAGCTGGGTGGCTTCGAGGCGTTCAAGGATGCCTTTACCAAGGCTGCCCTGGGTCGTTTCGGCAGCGGCTGGGCCTGGCTCAGCGTGACCCCCGCGAAGAAGCTGGTGGTGGAAAACTCCCTCAACCAGGACAGCCCGATCTCCAACGGCAACACGCCGGTGCTGGGGCTGGACGTGTGGGAGCATGCCTACTACCTGAAGTTCCAGAACAAGCGTCCGGACTATATCGCCGCGTTCTTCAACGTGGTGGATTGGGATGAAGTCGAGCGTCGCTACCAGGCTGCCACTGCCTGATCGACCCCTTCCCGGTCTGACAAACAGCGCCGCGGCCCCTGGGGTCGCGGCGCTGTTGTATGGGTACCCCTCCGGGCAGGATCCCTCTCTGCCTCTCTGGGTGTTAGAGACTTGTGCGCTTTGATGTGCTGCTCGCACCTCGCATCTCGCACCTCGCACCTTGCACCTCGCACCTCGCACCTCGCACCTCGCATCTCTTGCCTCTTAATTACACCGGCGCCTCGCACCTCGCTTTCCAAGGCGTTATCGAGGTCGTTAATCACTTGTGTTTGAATGCTTCATATATCACTACATATGGTATTTCAAGGGTGACAGTTTCTATATATGGTGTATCCTTGCCTCCGTAATCACCATATATAGTTCCTTTCCTCAGGGAGTGTCACCATGGAGATCAAGGTCTATACCCGTCCAGCCTGCCCGCAGTGCACGGCTACCTGCCGCACCCTGGAGCGCCAGGGGATCGATTACCGCCTGATCGACCTGGAGCAGAATCCGGAGGCTCGCGATCGCGTCATGGCGCTGGGGCACCGCCAGCTGCCGGTCGTGGTAGCCGGTGATGAGCACTGGTCCGGTTTTCGCCCGGACCGCCTCGGCGGCCTGACGCCGGCATGAGCGAGGCGCCGTTGGAGAGTGTGCCGCCGGAACTGATCTATTTTTCGACCCGCTCCGGCAACACCCATCGCTTTATTCAGAAACTGGAGCTGCCGGCCCGGCGCATTCCCCTTGAGCGGGGTGCCCAGGCTCTGTCGGCAACACGTCCCTTCGTGCTGGTGACGCCTACCTATGGCGGTGGTGGGGCGAAGGGGGCGGTGCCGGCGCCGGTGATCCGTTTTCTCAACGATTCCGACAATCGGGCGCTGCTGAAGGGCGTGATCGCCGCCGGTAATACCTGTTTTGGCGCCGCCTACGGACTGGCAGGGCGCATCATCGCCAAGAAGTGCGGTGTTCCCCTGCTCTATCGATTCGAGTTGCTGGGCACGGACGATGACGTGACCCGGGTTCGCAAGGGAGTGAGAGAATTTTGGACACGACAATCCTGACCCAGCCGCCTCGTCAGGCGGAGAGTGACGCGGGGCGCAAGCTGGATTACCACGCCTTGAACGCCATGCTCAACCTGTATGACGACGAGGGACGGCTGCAGCTGGCGCGCGACCGCGAAGCGGTACGCGAGTACTTTCTTCAACACGTCAATCAGAACACGGTCTTCTTCCACTCGCTGAAGGAGAAGCTCGACTACCTGGTGGAGAATCAGTACTACGAGCCTCAGGTGTTGGCGCAGTACGATGCCGGCTTTATCAAGGCGCTTTTCGAGCAGGCCTACGCCTGGAAGTTTCGCTTCCCGAGCTTCCTCGGCGCCTTCAAGTACTACACAAGTTATACGCTGAAGACCTTCGATGGCCGCCGCTACCTTGAGCGCTTCGAGGATCGGGTCTGCATGGTGGCCCTGGCCCTGGCTCGCGGTGACGAGACGCTGGCCCGGTCGCTGGTGGACGAAATCATTGCCGGTCGCTTCCAGCCGGCTACCCCGACCTTCCTCAATGCCGGCAAGCGTCAACGTGGCGAGCTGGTATCCTGCTTCCTGCTGCGCATCGAGGACAACATGGAGTCCATCGGCCGGGCCATCAATTCGGCCCTTCAGCTCTCCAAGCGTGGGGGAGGGGTGGCGCTGCTGTTGAGCAATATCCGTGAGGCAGGCGCACCGATCAAGCATATCGAGAACCAGTCGTCGGGCATTATCCCGATCATGAAGCTGCTCGAGGATGCGTTCTCCTACGCCAACCAGCTCGGTGCACGCCAGGGGGCCGGGGCGGTCTATCTCAATGCCCACCATCCCGATATCCTGCGTTTTCTCGACACCAAGCGCGAGAATGCCGACGAGAAGATCCGCATCAAGACGCTGTCGTTGGGGGTGACGATCCCCGATATCACCTTCGAGCTGGCCAAGCGCAATGAGCCAATGTACCTCTTCTCGCCCTATGACGTGGAGCGGGTCTACGGCATGCCCTTCGGTGACATTGCCGTGACCGAGAAGTACCGCGAGATGGTCGACGATTCCCGTATTCGCAAGACCAAGATCAATGCCCGGGCCTTCTTCCAGACCCTGGCCGAGGTGCAGTTCGAATCCGGCTACCCCTATGTGATGTTCGAGGATAACGTTAACCGCGCCAACCCCATCGCCGGGCGCATCAATATGAGCAACCTCTGCTCGGAGATCCTGCAGGTCAATACGCCCAGCGAGTTCAACGATGACCTGGGCTACCGTCGGGTGGGGGAGGATATCTCCTGCAATCTGGGGTCGTTGAATATTGCCCGGGTGATGGATTCAGGCGATATCGGCAGCAGTGTCGAGGTTGCGGTGCGCGGTCTCACCGCGGTGGCCGAGATGACCGAGATCGCCTCGGTGCCCTCGATCGCCAACGGCAACGCCCTTTCCCGGGCGATTGGCCTGGGGCAGATGAACCTGCACGGCTTCCTGGCCCGCGAGCATGTCCATTATGGCACGCCGGAGGCGCTGGACTTCACCAGTGTCTACTTCGCCTGTGTGGCGTATCACGCCCTGCGAGCGTCCAACCGGCTGGCCATTGAGCGCGGTGAAAGCTTTGCCGGTTTCGCGGCGTCGGACTACGCCAGCGGAGTCTTCTTCGACAAGTACACCGAGCGCGACTGGCTGCCGCAGACCGAGCGCGGCCAGGCACTCTTCGCGGATGCCGGCATCGCGCTGCCGACACGCGAAGACTGGGAGTCGCTCAAGGCGTCGGTCATGGCCCATGGGCTCTATAACCGCAATCTTCAGGCGGTGCCGCCCACCGGCTCGATCTCCTACATCAATCACGCCACCTCCAGCATTCACCCGGTGGCCTCGCCCATCGAGATTCGCAAGGAGGGCAAGCTCGGTCGCGTCTACTACCCGGCACCCTATCTCGATGATGACAACCTGGCCTACTACCGGGACGCCTACGAGATCGGCCCCGAGGCGATCATCGATACTTATGCCGCCGCCTCCGAGCACGTTGACCAGGGGTTGTCGCTGACGCTGTTCTTCCCGGATACCGCGACGACCCGGGATATCAACCGGGCCCAGATCACCGCCTGGCGGAAGGGTATCAAGACCCTCTACTACGTTCGCCTGCGCCAGAGTGCCCTGGAGGGCACCGAGGTAGAGGGCTGTGTCTCCTGCACACTCTAAGGGATTGCTTAACATGACGATGACTGCCAAACGACTCACCCGCGTGGATGCCATCAACTGGAATCGCCTGCAGGACGACAAGGACCTGGAGGTGTGGAACCGTCTGACCAGCAACTTCTGGCTGCCGGAGAAGGTGCCGCTCTCCAACGATATTCCGTCCTGGAACACCCTGAGCGAACCTGAGCGGCGGCTTACCATTCGCGTCTTCACCGGCCTGACCCTGCTCGATACCATCCAGAGCAGCGTGGGCGCGCCGATGCTGATGCCAGACTCCCGCACCCCCCACGAGGAGGCGGTCTACGCCAATATCACCTTTATGGAGGCGGTTCATGCGCGCTCCTACAGCTCGATCTTCTCCACGCTCTGCACCACTCGGGAGGTAGACGATGCCTTTCGCTGGAGCGAGGAGAACCCGGCGCTGCAGCGCAAGGCCGAACTGGTGCTGGAGCGCTATTGGGCCGAGGACCCGCTGATGCGCAAGGTGGCCAGTGTCTTCCTGGAGTCGTTCCTGTTCTACTCGGGCTTCTATCTGCCGATGTACTGGTCCAGCCACGCCAAGCTGACCAATACCGCCGACCTGATTCGCCTCATCATTCGCGACGAGGCGGTGCACGGTTACTACATCGGTTACAAGTTCCAGCAGGCCATGGCCGAGGCGACGCCGGAGCGCCAGGAGGAGGTAAAGGCCTACGCCTATGAGCTGATGCTGGCGCTCTATGAGAACGAGGTGGCCTATACCGAGCTGCTCTACGATGAGGTCGGGCTCACCGAGGACGTCAAGAAGTTCCTTCACTACAACGCCAACAAGGCGCTGATGAACCTGGGCTTCGATGGGCTCTTTCCCCAGGAGGTGTGCGACGTCGACCCGACCATTCTCGCCGCTCTCTCCCCGGGTGCCGACGAGAATCACGACTTCTTCTCCGGTTCGGGCTCCTCGTATGTCGTCGGCCGCACCGAGGCCACCGAAGACGAGGATTGGGCCTTCTAGTGCGAGTGCCTCGCTCTTCCTGGGTTGGGGGGGCTACCTCCCGCGGCTGGCCGGATAACGGTGTGCCTCGGATGTCTTTCGAGAGCGTGACTTACCCGGCACTGAGCCAATAACGCAGCCGCTGCATCGGACCCGGCTGTGAGCGGGCCTGGTGCCCCTCCAGCCTGGCAATGGTCTCCTGCAGCGGCTTTCGGATGGCCTGCAGGTGGTGCTGACAGAGGCGCTTGCAGAGGGCGCCCGGGCATTGCGCCATCAGCAGCCCGGCATGATAGACCGCCGTGCCCAGTGATTCGGCCAGGTCGGGAGCCCCCTGGGCATCGCGACGGCAGCGCTCCAGTTCGCTGGTGAGCAGGGTGAGGGTACGGGCATCCAGCCAGCAGGGCGTATCATCACCCTGCGTCTGTGCATTCACCCGCTCCTGAAGCTCCCGAAAGGAGACTTCGAGAAAGATGCAGTGGTAGCGGAGCTGGGGAGAGGGTGACATGAAAAGTAACTCTTATTTGATATTAATTACTATTCTCTTTGGGTGTAAAAGTCCTGTCAAGCTGACGTTAGGCTGGGCCGTTCCTTGTGCGAGCCTGTCGCAGGCTCCAGCAAGGCCCGCGCTTGCCATTGATGTCGGTCCAGCGAAGCCGGCGCTAGAGTCGCCGCATCCCCCACATGAAATAGGCACCGCCAAGCAGTGAGGCGACGATACCGGCGGGAATCTCCTCGGGGAACAGCCACTGACGGCCGATCCAGTCGGCCAGCACCATCAGCAAAGCTCCGGCCAGGGCTCCGCCCAGCAGGTGCATGTTCGCCCGGGAAAAGCCCAGCAGGCGGGCCAGGTGGGGGGCGAGCAGGCCGACGAAGGAGAGCGGGCCGACCACCAGGGTGGCGGCGGCGGTGAGCAGCGCCACCATCAGCAGCAGCGCCAGTCGCGCCCGCGCCAGGGGCAGCCCCAAGGCCGCGGCGGTGGCGGCGCCCAGCGGCAGGATATCCAGCCAGCGGGCCAGCGGTGCGGCGATCAGGGTCAACAGCAGAGCCGCGGCGGCCACCACTAGCGCGCTGGTCGGGTCGACATAGTAGGTGGAGCCGGAGAGCCAGGCGATCACCTGCTGGCCGCGGGGGTCGCCGCCGGCCAGCACCATGCCCTTGATCGCCTCGAACAGGGCGGTGATCGCCACCCCGGTCAGCAGCAGTCGTTCCGGCTGGAAGCCGCTCTTGCGGTTGAGGCCCACCAGCACCGCCAGGCTCGCCAGCGACCCCAGAGTGCCGGCGGCCACGAGGGCCAGGTTGCCGGGCGCAGGCAGCAGGAAGATGACGCCCATCAGGGCGATGGCGCTGCCGCCGCTGATGCCCAGCACCTCGGGGCTGGCCATGGGGTTGGCGGTCAGTCGCTGGATCAGGGTACCGGCGATGGCCAGCATGACACCGCAGCCGGCGGCGGCCAAGACGCGGGGCACGCGCCACTGCAGCAAGCCCCAGTCGGTGGGCGCGGCCCACTGCCAGCCGTCTGGCCCCTGGCCGGCCAGCACCGCGATCGCGCCCACGCCCAGCAGGGCGATGGCGAGTCCGCCGGCCAGTCGAACGGGTGCTGGATGACGCCGACCGAGCGCGCGAGCCTCGCGAGGGGGCGTTTCGGCGTTGAGGCGCAGTCGCGGGATCAGCCACAGCAGCAGCGGGGCGCCCAGGGCCGCCGTGGTGGCGCCGGTGGGAATCAGGGTCGGCAGGTAGCCCGAGACGCGCTGCAGTGCCAGGTCGGTGGCGGCCAGCAGCAGGGCGCCGAGCAGCGTCGACCACGCGAGCCGGGCGCCCAGGCGCCGTGCGCCGGCCAGGCGCACGATGTTAGGCGCGGCCAGGCCGATGAAACCGACGATCCCCACCACGCTGACCACGCAGCCGGTAAGAAAGACCGCGAGCCCCAGCCCGGCAAAACGCAGATGCTTGAGCGAGACGCCGAGGCTCCTGGCGCCGGCCTCGTCGAGGGCGAGGACCGCCAGGGGGCGCAGCAGCAGCCAGGCGAGCAGGCCTCCGACCATCAGGCGCGGCGTCAGGAAGGCGACGTCCTGCCAGCCGTTCTGGGCAAGCGACCCCGCCCCCCAGATCAGCAGTCCCTTGAGCTCCTCCTGGTGGAAGAGCAGCAGCACCATGGAGAGCGCCCCGAAGTATAGGTTGACCACCAGGCCGCCGAGCACCACCACCACCGGCGCCAGGCCTCGCCGCCAGGCCAGGGCGAACACCAGTCCCATGGCCAGGCCGCCGCCGGCCAGTGCCACCCACTCCCTCCCCAGCCCCAGCAGGCCCGGGGCCATCAGCGAGGCGGCCATCAGCGCCAGGTTGGCGCCGCTCGCCACTCCCAGGGTGGTGGGCGCAGCCAGCGGGTTGCGCAACACCTGCTGCATCAGCACGCCGGCGAGCGCCAGGCCGCCGCCGGCGAGCAGCGCCATGGCGAGTCGCGGCCACCAGGCGTAGTGCAGGACCAAGCCTGAGGCGGCCTCATCCGTCGCCGCGGGCTCGAGCAGTGCGGCTAACCCGGCACCCACGCCGGGACCGGAGAGCAGATGGTCAAGGGCGAGGGCCAGCACGCCGAGGGCGAGCGGCAGGCAGAGTGCCGTCGGCGTCAGTCGGAGGCGCCAGGGGCGGTGGGAGGCGAGGGCATCAGGCGTCATCGTCGGACTCCAGGGCACTCACAAGCAGTTCGGCGAAACGCTCGGCCGAGGGCAGGGCGCCGAAGCTCCAAGTCGGCGGCAGCACGATGGGTTCCCCTCGGCTCGCCTCGATAAGGTGGTCCCAGAGGCCGCCGTCGTCCAGGCGCTCGCGGACCCCGGCCGGATAGGGCTCCACCACCACCAGCCGGGCATCGAGGCCGGACAAAGCCTCGATGCCCACCAGCGAGAAGCCCCAGGTGTTGGTGGGCCTCTGCCAGGCGTTATCGAGCGCCAGACGATCGAGCACCGCCTGGTAGAGACCGTTCTCGCCGAACACTCGCACATGGCGGCTATCCATAAACTGCATGATCACCAGCGGCGGGGTCGTGTCATCGACTCGCTGGCGCAGGGCGTCGAGCCGGGCCTCTGTCTCTTCGATCAGCCAGGCCGCCGCCGCGGGGCGCTCGACCAGATGGCCAAGCGAGCGGGTCAGCTCGCGCATCTCCGTCCAGGTGTCGCGTCCTGGACGGTAGAGTGGCAGGGTCTCGACCGGGGCGATGCGCTCGAGACGCGGCGCGAGGTTGGCGAACATCGGCGAGATCAGGATGCGCTCCGGCGCCAGGCTCGCCAGCAGTTCGAGGTTGGGCTGGCTGCGCAGTCCCAGGTCGACCGTCGAGGCGGGCAGGGCCGGCTCGCCCACCCAGGCGTGGTAGGCCTCGATCTGGGCGACCGCGGAGGGGGGCGCGCCGAGGGCGACGAGCGTCTCGGCGAGGGTCCAGTCGAGGGTGGCGAGGCGTGGTGTGTCGGCCGAGGACGTGGCGGCGATAAGCGCGACAACCAGGCCGGCGAGCCATATCAGGACGCGACGAGGGCGAGACACGGGCGACTCCAGGGGCGATTCCAAGGTCAATGGATAGCGTGGCTAGTAGGCGATGGCGACGCGGTGTTCGCCACAGGGGTGGGCCATGACATGCATGGGAATGCCGTAGATGGCCTGGAGGGTCTGGCCGTTCATTATCTCCTCGGGCGTGCCCTGGGCCAGCAGGCGGCCGCCGTGCAGGGCTACCAGGCGGTCGCAGTAGCGTGACGCCATATTGATATCATGAAGTACGATGACCACCCCGAGGCCGAGCTCCTGGCATAGCCGACGAATCAGCGCCAGTACCTCCACCTGGTGGGCGACATCCAGCGCCGCCAGGGGTTCGTCGAGCAGCAGAAAGCGGCTGCCCTGGGCGAGCAGCATGGCCAGCCAGACCCGCTGGCGCTCGCCGCCCGAGAGAGTATCCACCTGGCGGTCGGCGAAGGGCTCGGTGTGGGTCATCGCCAGGGCTCGGTCGACGGCGGCTTCGTCATCGCGACCGTGGCGGCCCAGCAGACCCCGCCAGGGGTAGCGGCCGAAGCCTACCAGCTCACGCCCTGTGAGGCTGTCGGAGGCGGGCAGCTGCTGGGGTAGATAGGCGACCCGACGGGCGAAGGCGCGATGGCCCCAGGACGTCATCGGCTTGCCGTCCAGCCGAAGCTCGCCCCGAGTGGCGACCTGCTGGCGGGCCAGCAGCTTGAGCAGGGTCGACTTGCCTGAGCCATTGTGGCCGATCAGGCCGTGGATACGACCCTCCGCAAAGGTCAGGTCGAGGGGATGCAGCAGGCACTGGCCGTTGATCTCGAAGGAGGCGGCGCGCGTTTCGATCATGGGAGCATCTCCTCCTCGTTTGGACCGGTGATCGTGAATGAGAGTCGCGGTGGCCGGGTCAGAAGTTGTAGCTGACCGTCGCCTTGACGCTGCGTTCGGCGCCGAAGTAGCAGAAGTTGATGTCGCTGCAGCCGGCGACATAGTCCTTGTCGAGCAGGTTGCTGACGTTGAGCCGCGCGGAGACCCCCTCGAGACCCACCTCGGCCAGGTCGTAGCCCAGGGTGGCGTCGACCAAGGTGTAGTCGGGCACCTTTTCGGTATTGGCCTCGTCGGCGTAGATGTCGGCGTAGTAGCGCACCCCGAGGCCTGCCTCCAGGCCAGTGAGCCCACCCTGCTGGAAGCGGTACCGGCCCCACAGTGAGGCCTGGTGGCGTGGCACCCAGTTGTCGGTATTGCCCTCGTTGGCACCGTCGGTCTTCTCGAGGGTCACGTCGGTGTAGGTATAGCCGGCCTGCAGATACAGGTTCTCGGTCAGCTGGGTATGGCTCTCCAGCTCGACGCCCTGGGACTCGATCTCGCCGGTGGCGCGGAAGAAGGTCTCGCTGGCGCGCTTGGTGGCCAGGTTCTCCTGGGTGATATGGAAGAGGGCCACGCTGTAGCGATCCTGGCTGCCGGCCGGCTGGAATTTCAGGCCCGTTTCCACCTGTTCGCCCTGGGAAGGCTCGATCAAATCGCCGTTCTGGTCGACCGCGGAGTTGGGGCTAAAGGAGGTGGTATAGCTGGCATAAGGCGCCAGGCCATTGTCGAACAGGTAGAGCACACCGGCGCGGCCGCTGAACTGGGTGTCGTCCAGCGTGCTCTCGATGCCGCTGTCGCGGTCGGTGTTGCTGATATCCACCCAGTCGTGGCGGCCGCCCAGGTTCAACCGCCAGTTGCCCAGCGCCAGCTGGTCCTGGAGGTAGACGCCGGTCTGCTCCAGCTCGCGTTTCTTGCGCACGTCCGGATAGAAGGCGGTGGGCTCGGCGCCGTACTGCGGGTCGAAGGCATCGATGGCGGGAAAGGCTCCGGAGCCCCAGACGACGTCATTATCGCGCTGCTGGTAGTCGACACCGGCCAGCAGGGTATGCTCGGCGGCCCCGGTAGTGAGGCGGCCCTCGAGCTGGTTGTCCACCGCCAGGGCCTCGAGCGACTCGTCGCCGCTTGAGAAGTAGCGGTTGAGCTCGGTGTCGCTGGCCCAGCCGAAGGCATAGACCTGCTCCAGCTCGACATCGGACTCGGTGTAGCGCAGCGTCTGGCGGCCAGTCAGGGCGTCGTTGAAGCGGTGCTCCAGCTCGTAGCCCAGCATGGTCTGCTCGCGCTCGAACGTGTCGAAGTCCTCCTCGCCCTCGAAGAAGGTATTGGTGATGCGACGGCCATTGCGACCTTTCACCGTGCCTTCGAAGGGCAGGCCCGCATGGTAGCCGCCTTCCGGATCCTTGTGCAGGTAGGCGTGCAGGGTGAGGCTGATGGCGTCGGTGATGTCCCAGCTCAGCTGGGGAGCGAAGGCG
Organism: uncultured Halomonas sp.; assembly: GCF_947501415.1. Lineage (GTDB taxonomy): Bacteria > Pseudomonadota > Gammaproteobacteria > Pseudomonadales > Halomonadaceae > Halomonas. Next base: position 11,054 of record NZ_CANMVL010000005.1, read on the forward strand.
TAGCGTTCCTCTTCCACCGGGCCGAACTGGGTGTCGGCGGCCCGGGCCAGGCCGGTCAGGCGGAAGGCGAGGCGACGCTCGTCATCCAGCGGGCCGGTGAGGTCGAAGGCGGCGCTGCGCTGGGCGTTGTTGCCCGCGCCCAGGCGCAGCTCGCCGCTGCGCTCGAATTCGGGGCGCTTGCTGGTCTGGGCCACCAGGCCGCCCGGGGAGGCGCGGCCATAGAGCACCGAGGCCGGGCCCTTGACCACCTCGATGCGCTCGAGGAAATACGGGTCAATGACCAGCGAGCTGAAGGAGCCGCCGTCGCTCATCACCTTGAGACCGTCGAGGAAGGTGTTGCTGACGCTGCCGTCGGTGAAGCCGCGCAGCACCAGGTAGTCGTAGCGGTTGGAGGCGCCGACCTGGTTGGTGTAGACGCCCGGCGTGTAGTCGGCGGCGCGCTGCACCGTCTCGGCACCTCGCGCCTCCCACTCCTCGCTCTCGATAACCGAGATTGACTGCGGCGTCTCGTTGAACGGCGTCTCGGTCTTGGTGGCCGCCTGGGCGGTGACGGTGAGCGGCGCAAGGGTCTCGGTCTGGTCGGCCTGGGCGGTGAGCGCGGTACCTGAGGCAGCAATCGCGACCGCCAGCGCCAGGGGGCGTGGTGTGAGCATGGGAGGTCCTGTGGGATTGATACATAGCTGAGTAATGAGAATTATTGCTGTTTGTTGGGCGGCATAGGTTTGCGCAATGCGCACGCCGCTATGCGCAGCGCTCAACCTGTTCGATAGAGGGAACTCGGCGCATGGCCGAAGCGACGGCGGAAGGCGGTGGCGAAGTTGCTGGCGTGGCGGTAGCCGCAGAAGTGGGCGGCCTGCTGCACGCTATGGCCCTGGCGCAGATAGTCGTGGGCCAGGCTCAGCCGGCACTCGCGCAGGTAGTCGAACACCGAGCGGCCGTAGGCGGCGCGGAACTTGCGCCTCAGGCTGGCGGGGCTCATGGCGGCCAGTTCGGCCAGCGCCTCCAGACGATGTTCGCCGGCGGGGTCGTGACGCAGGGTGTCGCGGACCCGCTCCAGGCGCTGGTGTTCCTGGGGCGCCAGCGTGGGGGCCGGGGACGGTGTCGGGTCGTCGACACGACCGCCGTGGGCCAGCAGCTGCAGGCTTAGCCCCTCGAGCAGCAGGCGCTGGGCTTGGCCCCGGAGCGGCGCGGTCAGGGCCTGCTCGAGGCCTTGGCGCAGCGGCTCGGATAACGACCAGGCCTGCAGCCGGGAGGCGGCAGGTGCCGGGGCGCTCATGCCCAGCCGGGCCAGGCAGGCGTCGTCGACGCCCAGGGTCAGGGCGCGCAGGCGCTGGCCGTCGGGTTGGGCGGCGGCCAGGCCGCGGTCGGCCGCGAGTCGCACGCTGAGTGCCATGCCGGGACGGAGGGTCAGCGAGCGCCGTCCCAGGCTCACCTCGGCTTTGCCCTCGAGCATCACGATGATCGACAGCGGGGAGGCCGCCCGGGAGTAGGATTCATAGCGGTGCAGCACCTCCACGTCGGAGGCGACCAGCTGCATGCCTGGGCGCGGCGTGAATTCGCGCACCACCCCACGCACCACCGGCGCCTCGGCCCGGGGCGAGAGTCCCGGGACCCGGTAGTCGAGGCCATAGCGTCGACCATAGTTCTGTAGGTCGCGCGGGGTGTGCTGGCGCACCTCGGCGGCGGGCCGGCTCATCCGGCCGCCTTTGCTGCCTTTGCCACCTTCGACGACTTGCCGGCGCGTCGGCATTCCAGCGGGCAGTTGGCGCAGTAACCGAGCTCGTCGATCAGGTAACGGATGCAGCACAGCCGGCGCACTCGGGCAGGGCGCTCCGGCTCGGTCGGCGTGACGTAGTGCACCGGACGGTAGAGCGGGTTGCGGCGGCCGTCGGGCAAGGTGCGGCACTCCAACAGCGCCCGTGCGGGTTCGCCCTGGTCCGCGGCAGCCATGGGGTGGGTGTGGATGACGCTGGTGAAGTATTCGACGTAGTTGCCCGCGTTGCTCCAGAACACCTTGGGCGAGGCCCCGGTGACCGTGGCCAGGGCCTCGATCAGTGGCGTCAGGTGGTTATCGAGCAGGGTAGCGAAGCGCGAATGGGGATCGAGCTCGGCCAACGGCTTGCCGGCATGGCGCAGCACCAGCCCGGTGGTCTGCCCCTCGGGTGACTGCCGAAGATACAGCTCGTCCAGTCCCAGCGGCAGGTCGCGCTCGAGCAGCAGGTTGGCGGCCAGGCCGTGGGCGGCCAGGGCGCTGAAATGCCACTTGGACCACAACGATGCCACCGCCCGACGGTCGCCGTGACCATACCGGGCGCCAAACCGCGTGAACAGCGCGTCCAGATAGGCCGGGTCGAGCAGGTTTCTGGCAGGCAGAGTGCCGGCCTCGGGAGCCATTGAGACCCGTGGAGGAGGAAAACTCTTCAACGGGCCAACATAGAGCGGCGAGAGGGTGTGAGGCATGGTATCCATCGAGATGGTTATCGACTATGTCAGGGGTATATCGACCCTGATAGCCGTAGCGAGGTAGTTGTCCATTTGAGACTTATTATCATTATATTTTGAAGTCTTTCAATGATTGATAACTATTATCACTTGTGAGAGCATCCGCTCGCCATTCGTCACGGAACCAGGGAGCCTGACGTGAAGAGGATTCGATCCACTCTGATAGTGGGGGCGGCTGTCTTGCTGCTTGTTACCCCCCCCTTGATGGGGCAGGAGCTGATAGAGGAAGCCAGCGAGGCACAGCGTGCTCAGGCCGAGTTGCAGATGCGCATCTATGCCGCCGATGACGCCAGTCGCGAGATGCTGGCCGAGCTGCGTCGCCTGGAAGCCGAGACACGACGCCTTCGGGCGGACAGCGAGAGCCTGGCGCCGCGTCTTGAGCGCCAGGCCGAGCGTCTGGCGACCCGCGAAGCGGCCCTGGACACTATGGCCGAGACCCGTGAAACCTTGCCGGCGGTTGAGCAGGGGTTGCTGAAACGACTCAAGACCTGGGTAGAGGCCGACCTGCCCTTCCTGAAGCAGGAGCGTCTGGCACGGGTCGAGGGGCTCGAGAATGACATGGCAGATCCCGACCTCTCCATGGCGGAGCGCCTGGACCGCACGCTGGCCGCCTGGCGCGCCGAACTGGACTATGGTCGTGAGCTCGATGCCTGGCGCGGCACCCTGGAGGAGAGGGAGGTACGCCGAGAAGTGGACTTTTTCCGCCTGGGGCGGGTGGGGCTCTATTATCTGACGCCCGACGGACACCAGGGCGCCGTCTGGCGCTCCGACGAGCAGCGCTGGCAGCCGCTGGCTGAGGCCGAGCGGGTCGAACTGCGCCATGGGCTGCGTATCGCTCGCGACCAGCGGGCGCCTGAGCTGCTTACCCTGCCGGTCTCCCACTCGGTGACACCGGTCGACGCGGAGCACGCCTTATGAACACCAGCATCAAGAGCAAGATCAGCCTGAGAGGCGTCGCAGCACTGGTTCTGGGAACCCTGCTGTTGGTGACGGTGCTGCCAGCCGCGGCGCAGAGCGATCCTCTCGCTACCCTGCGGGCCGAGCGAGAAGCGGCAGAAGCCCGAGATGCCGCGCGGCTGGCCGAGCTGGTCGAGGACCGTGATGCACTGGAAGCGGCCCTGGAGGAGGCCCGGCAGCTTCATGCCGAGGCCGAGTCGCGCCATGCCGAGCTCGAATCCCGTCAGGCCGAGCTGCAATCTCGCCGAGAGGCCCTCGATAGCCGCCAGGCCGAGCAGGGTGACGACCTGACGGCGGTGCTGGCCGTGCTGGCTCGCCATAGCGGAGAGCTGCGTGATGCCCTCACCGAGAGCTGGCTTACCGTGGGCGGCGCCGAGCTGCCGCCGCGACTGAATGACGTCGAGGTGCTGCGCCCCGAGCACCTCGAGCGTCTCGCCGATACCCTTATTGCCCTGACGGTCGAGACCGGCCGCATTCGCGCCTTCGAGGCTCCGGTGGCTGCCAACAGTGGTGAGATTGCACCCCGCGAGGTCGTGCGCCTGGGGGATCTGGCGGCCTTCGGCGCCGGGGATCTGCTCGAACGTGGTGCCGAAGAGGGTGTGCTGGCCACGGTGACGCGTACCCCCAGCGAGGTGGCCCAGCAGCTTGCCGCCTTCCAGGCGGGTGAGGACGAGCGCATCGCCCTGGACCCGACCGGGGGGCAGGTGATCGCGGCCCTGGCGCAGCGCCCCAGTCTGCAGGAGCGTTTCCAGCAGGGAGGCGTCGTCGGCTATGTGGTGGTGGGCCTGGGCGCCTTCGGCCTGCTGGTGGCGCTGCTGCAGTATGGCTATTTGCTCAGAGTCACCGTGGCACTACGTCGTCAACTGGCGACACTGGATCAGCTGCGTGACGACAACCCCCTCGGGCGCGTGTTGCTGCGCTTTCGGGCGCTCTCCGATGCCCCCATGCCGGAAGCGCTGGAGGCGCGTCTCGACGAGGCGGTGCTGGCCGAGTTGCCGCGGCTCGAGCGAGGACAGCCACTGGTCAAGCTGCTGGCCGCGGTGGCCCCGCTGCTGGGGTTGCTGGGCACCGTCACCGGGATGATCGTGACCTTCCAGGCCATCACCGTCTTCGGCACCGGCGACCCACAGCTGATGGCGGGAGGCATCAGCCAGGCACTGGTGACGACCGTGCTGGGGCTGATCACCGCGGTGCCGCTGTTGTTTGCCCACACCGCCTTGGCCGGCCGCAGTCGTCAGCTGGCCGGTGTGGTGGAGGGCCAGGCCAGTGCCGCCCTGGCCGAGCGCCTGGAGCATGGCCGACCCGCCTTCACTGCCGGTGAGAGGGGGTAGCATGCTGCCGCTATGGCTTGAGCCCCTGGCACGGCTGATCGATGCCGGTGGTATCGTGCTGGTAGGCATCGCCGTGGTGGCGGCGATGCTGTTCAGTCTGGCGCTGGAACGGGTGTTGTTCTTTCGACTCACTTACCGGCGTGCTCGGCGCAGGCTGGTTCGGCGCTGGGCGCAGCGTGCCGACCATCATAGCTGGAGTGCCCTGACCGTTCGCGAGGTGTGGACCCGGGAACTGATCGCCAGGCTGCGTCGGCCACTGCCGTGGCTCAAGCTGCTGGTGGCACTCTGCCCGCTGCTCGGCCTGTTGGGGACCGTCACCGGAATGATCGCGGTCTTCGACAGCCTGGCGCTGAATGATACCAGCCAGGCACGTGCCATGGCCGATGGCGTGGCTCGGGCCACCCTGCCGACCCTGGCGGGCATGGCGGTGGCGGTGGTGGGGCTGCTGTTTACCACGCGGTTGGAACAGCTCATTCGGCGCGAGGGTCAGCGGCTGCATGACCGACTGGCCCGTGCCGTGGAGGAGAACGATGCGTAGACGCCGTATGCTTGCCGGTGACACCGGGGATAGCGGTGAGATCAACCTGACACCGATGCTCGATGTGGTCTTTATCATGTTGATCTTCTTTATCGTGACCACCAGCTTTATTAAGGAGAGCGGGGTGGAGATCGACCGCCCCGAGTCAAGTGCCGCCTCGCCCCGGCCGGATGCCCAGTTGATGGTGGCCATCACCCCCGAAGGGGCGGTGTGGGTCGACGGAGAGCCGGTGGATGCCCATCGCGTCGGCGACGCCGTGGCCGGCCTGGTCGGCGACGAGGGGGGCGTGGTGATCCAGGCCGACCGGGAGTCGACCACCGGGCTGCTGATCGAGGTGATGGATCGAATCCGTCAGGCCGGTGTGGACAATGTCGCCGTGGCGGCGACCCGAGGGGCATCATGACGCGAGCTCTGCTCTCGGTACTGGCCGGTGTCGGCATGGCACTGCTGCTGTTCTGGCTGCTGGCGTTGCTGGTCTCGCCCCCTGAGGCGGATATCGAGGTACAGGAGATGCGCCTGACGATGACAGAGCTGGCGCCGGCGCCGGAGCCCGAAGTGGCTGAACCTGTCAGCGAGGCCCCTGCCGTGATGCCGCCTGCTGCCACGCCACTGCCGGAGCCGGCACCCTTGCCGAACACCGCTCTAACCCTGCCCGAGCCGGAGTTGCCGGCCGAGGAGCCGGCGCCAGTCGAGCTGGACAGCTCGCTTCCCGAGCTGGCCGAAGTGCCCCCCGACCCGTCGCCTGAACCGCCCCCGCCGAAGCCGCGTCATGAGCTTCGAGCGGAGCCGGCCCCGACACCGACTCCCACGCCTGCGCCCACTTCGACGCCTTCCTCGGTGGCAAAGAGTCCCGCCGAGACGGTGGCCAAGCCCGTCAGCCGCGAGCCGGTCGACGTTGGGCAGATCGCCCCCACCCGTCGCGTGCCACCCGAGTATCCGTCTCGGGCCCAGCGCCGTGGTCTCGAGGGGTATGTCGAGCTTGCGTTCGTCATTCGGCCCGATGGCAGCGTGGATCCGGGCAGCATCAAGGTGCTCTCGGCGCGACCCTCCAACGTCTTCGACAAGGCGGCGCGCCGGTCGGTCTCGCGCTGGCGCTTCGAGCCGGCTCAGGGGCTTCGGCGGGCACGCCAGCGTCTGGAGTTCAAGCTGAGATGAGTCGCGAGGAGACTCCCATGCGCTACACCCTGCTCTCTTTTTCCGCCCTGCTGTTCTGCTGGCTGGTGGGCGTTTCGCTGGCCCAGGCGGCTCCTCCGCTCAAGGCCAGCTTTATCGACGACCTCAAGCAGCTGGAGGTGGCACTCCAGGAGGGGGAGGCCGCGGCGGTGGAGGCGCGTGCCCTGGCCCAGGCACGGCGCCTGGCCGGGGGCAATGCCGGCGACCGCTGGGCGCGGGCCCTCTACCTGCAGCTAGCCGCCGGCGCGACGATGCAGCAGGAGGAGCCTGTGGCGGCAGCGAACTACCTCGCCGAGGCGCGCGGTATCGAGGGCATCGAGGCGCAGCAGCACGATCGTTGGCTGCGCGACGAGGCTCGCCTGCGACTGGCCGCCGGCGATCGCGAACGGGGGAGCGAGCTGTTGGCGGAGTGGCTGGGACGTCATGCGGGCGAGCCGCGCGATTACTGGCAGCTGGCGCGCTCCCTGGCACACCTCGAACGCTGGGAGGAGGCCGCCGATCGGGTACAGCAGGCACGCGAGCTGGCGCCGCAACTCGACGATCGCCAGCGTGCCCTGGCCAGTGTCGTGTATCGTCGTGCCGGAAGGGACGAGGCGGCGCTTTCCCTGCTCAATGCGGGGCTGACCGAGAGTCGTGATCCGCAGCACTGGCGCGAGGCGGCGGCACTGGCTCAGCGGCTGGGCGATGTCGGGCGAGCGGCCGCCATCTGGGAAGCGGGCTGGCGTGCGGGCCTGTTGAGCGATGAAGAGGATCTGCGCCGCTTGATCGAGCTGCACCTCGCCGGCGGTACCCCGGCGCGTGCCGCCGAACATCTCGAGGAGGCACTGGCGTCGGGCGAGCTTGCGGACAGCGAGGCGAATCGACGGCTGCTGGCCCAGGCATGGGAGCGGGCTCGCGATCGCGAGCGGGCACTGGCCGCCTGGCGAGACGTGGCGAAGCGCAGTGGCAAGGACGACGACTGGTCGAGGCTCGGCCAGCTGGCCTACGCCTGGGGGCGTGACGATATGGCGGAAGAGTCCTTACGGCTCCTGCCGTACCCCATCGATCTCGCGCACGAAGGGCGGTAGGGAATCGAGCAGGGCCCGGCCGTAGCGGCGGGTCAGCACGCGCCGGTCGAGCAGGGTGATGCGGCCGTAGTCCGATTCCTTGCGGATCAGGCGGCCACAGGCCTGCACCAGCTTTATGGAGGCATCGGGCACGCTGATGCGCATGAAGGAGTTGCCGCCGCGACTCTCGATCCACTCCGCCAGGGTGGCACCCACCGGATCATCGGGCACCGCGAAGGGCAGTCGGGTGATCACCACATGGGTGAGGTAGTTTCCCGGCAGGTCGATGCCCTCGGCGAAACTGGCTAGCCCGAAGATGATGCTGCCTTCACCGGCATCCACTCGCTTGCGATGGCGGTTGATCAGTTCGCGCTTGGGGAGGCGGTCCTGGGCCAATACCCGTCCGGCCAGATCCTTGGGCAGTGCCTTCTCCACGGCGCGAAGTTGGGCCCGCGACGAGAACAGCATCAGCACCGCCTCCTGGCGTTCGAGTCCGTTGACGAAGTCGACGATGGCCCGCTCGTGTCCCTCACGGTCGGCCGGGTCGACGGCCTCCCTGGGGACGCTGAGCACCGCCTTCGAGTAGTCGAAGGGGCTGGGGAGTCGCTGGTAGCGGTAACGATTGGCGAGGCCGGCGCGCTCCTGCAGGCGCTCGAAACGCCCCAGGGCAGTAAGCGTCGCGGAGGTGACCACGGCGCCGAAGGTGGTGCCCCACAGGCTCTTGGCCAGGGTGTGGGCGGCCGAGACAGGACTCGCCGAGAAGGTCAGCTCGGGCTCGCCGCCGAAATGCTCCAGGGTCAGCCAGCGGGCCCGTGGCGGCTCACCCTCGGGATCCACCTCGGTAAAGGCCTGCCACAGGGCGTGGGCTTCCAGAGCGCGGCCATGCAGCAGCGCCACCAGCGGTAGCCAAGCCTCGGCCGCCTCTCGCGGCAGCCCGGTGTGCTTGTCAGGGTCGAGGCTCTCGCGCAGGATATCGGCCATGCTCTCGAGGGTGCGGGAGAGCTCGGCAAACAGCGTGACCAGTGCCGCGGCATGATCGCGCAATGCCTCGGGAGCGCGCCCCATCTCGAAACGGTGCTGGTGAAACTCCTCGCCGTCACCAAGCCCCTGAGGGCGTCCGGCGAGCTGGTGGCCCAGGGCGAAGGCCTCCCCCAGCCGTGGTTCGGCGGCATCCATCGCCTGGGGGAGGCTGGCCAGCAGCCGCGCCAGGGTGGCTTGCCCCCCCAGGGCGGTATTGAGCTCGGTGAGCGACTTCCTGAGATTGCGCAGCCAGCGCAGGCCCGCGTTTACGCTGAAGCGATAAGTAAAGTGGTTGAGGGCCTTGTCGGGCAGGTGGTGGCCTTCGTCGAACACATGGATGCAGTCACCCGGATCGGGCAGCACCACACCGCCCCCCAGGGAGAGGTCGGCCAGCACCAGGTCATGATTGGCGACGATGATGTCGGCCTGCTCCATATCGCGACGGGCGCGGAAGAAGGCGCAGGCCCCGAAGTGGCCGCAGCGACGGTTGGTGCATTGGCGGTGGTCCACGGTGAGGCGACGCCAGTGCTCGTCCTTGATCGCCTCGGGCCAGCTGTCGCGGTCACCCTCCCAGCGGCCATTGCCGTAGGCATCGCCCATCGCCTTGACCAGCGCCTGAAAGTCGTCACCACCGCTGTCGAGCGCTTGCTCGAACATCGACAGGGTAGGGTTCTCCTCGCCACCGTCGAGCGCCTGGTCGAGGCGTGCCACGCAGACATAGCGGCCCCGCCCCTTGGCCAGGGCGTAGCGGAAGTCGATACCGCTATGGGCCTTGAGTGCCGGCAGATCCTGATGCAGCACCTGCTCCTGGAGCGCCACGGTGGCGGTGGAGAGCACCAATCGCTTGCCGCGGGCCTTGGCCACCGGCAGGGCGGCCAGCAGGTAGGCGAGGGTCTTGCCCGTGCCGGTGCCGGCTTCGAGCACACAGACATGCTCATCGCTGACGCGCTTGCCGGTCTCATCGGCCTCGATGCCCCCCAGGGTGCGGGCGATCTCGGCGATCATCAGTCGCTGACCGTAGCGGGGCGTGAGACCCAGGCCCTCCAGCGCATGGCGGTAGGCGGTCTGGATCTCGCCTTTCAAGGCCTCATCAAGCATCGTGAGTTAAAGCAGCCCTTCGGGCGGATGCTCGCAGGGCAGCTTGTCGTCGATATAGCGCTCGATCTCGGGCAGCGAGAAGGCGTCCTCTTCGCCCACGAAGCTGATGGATACCCCCTTGGCGCCGGCGCGGCCGGTGCGGCCGATGCGGTGGACGTAGTCCTCCGGGTCTTCCGGCAGGGTGTAGTTGATCACGTGGCTGACATCCTCAATATGGATGCCACGGCCGGCCACATCGGTGGCCACCAGTACCTGGATCTCACCAGCACGGAACTTCTCGAGGGTCTCGATGCGCTGGTTCTGGGGAACATCGCCGGAGAGCATGGCCACGTCGATGCCCGCCTTGCGCAGCAGATCATCGAGCTTGCGCACCAGGTCGCGGCGGTTGCCGAACACCATCACCCGGTCAAAGCTCTCCTGCTGGAGCAGCTTGATCAGCAGGCGCTGCTTCTCCGCATCACCGACCATATAGACCCGCTGATCGATGTCGGCGGCGTTGTCGACGGTGACGGCGATCTCGACATGGGCCGGCTCATGGGTCCACTGGCTGGCCAGCTGGAGGATATCCTCGGTGAAGGTGGCCGAGAAGAGGAAGGTCTGGCGCTCCTCCTTCTTGGGCGTATGGCGAATGATCCGCTTGACGTCGGGGATGAAGCCCATGGAGAGCATGCGGTCGGCTTCATCGAGGACCAGCACCTCGACCTGGGTGAGGTCGACATCGCGCTTCTGATGGAAGTCGAGCAGGCGACCTGGGGTGGCCACCAGGATATCGAGCTTGCCTTCGAGGGCCTCGCGCTGCTTCTGGTAGTCCATGCCGCCCACGACGCTGGCCACCTTGAGGTCGGTGAAGCGTGCCAGGGCCTTGGCATCCTTCTCGATCTGCAGGGCGAGCTCGCGGGTCGGGGCCACGACCAGCGCGCGGGGTGCGCCCGGCTTCTGGCCGTTGGGGCGCTCCTCCTCGAGGAAGTAGGCCAGGATCGAGATCAGGAAGGCGGCGGTCTTGCCGGTGCCGGTCTGGGCCTTGCCGACGATATCACCGCCGAGCAGGGTGTGGCTAAGGGCCTCGGCCTGGATCGGGGTGCAGTACTCGAAGCCCAGCGCGTGGATGGCACGCATCAGTGGCAGCGGCAGGTCGAAGTCGTGAAAGCGCCACTTGCCGGCCACCGGGGTGACCTGGAACTGGCGCAGATCCCAGTTCGACTGGCGACGGCGCGGCTTGCGACGACGACGCTTGGGCTTGCGGTTCTCGGCCGGGGCCGTGGTCTGTTCCGACTCGCTCATAGGCTTGCTGTCTTTCCGTGTCGATAGGGTAGTCATGTCATGCAAACGGGTATTGTACCAGTCTATGCGACGAAGGGCGCGTCTCACCGCGCAGGGCTGATAGAATGCGCATCACAGCAGAGGAGTATGCCCATGACACGTCGCAAGAAGACCCGTTCGCTGGCCGACAAGGTGCAGATTCGTACCGGTCGGCGCAAGGACTACAAGAAGTGGCGCCACGAGAATCCCGACCAGGTCACCTCGTCGACCCGCTACACCCAGAAGAAGCGTCAGCAGCGCAAGCTTCAGGCCGCCCGCAAGCAGGCTCGCCAGGAATCGGGCCAGGCCATTGATATCCATCCGCAACGCGATGCGCAGCAGGAGAGCAGCGAAGAGCCCGAGCGGGGAGGCACGCCGAGCTGATGCGTCTGGTTTCGTTCAATATCAATGGTATTCGTGCGCGTCTTCATCAGCTGGAGGCTTTGGTCACGGCCCACCGGCCGGCGCTGATCGGTCTGCAGGAGACCAAAGTCCAGGACGCCGAATTTCCCCGCGAGGCGGTGGAGGCGCTGGGCTATCGAGTGGTCTACCACGGCCAGAAGGGGCACTACGGCGTCGCGATGATGCTCGATACTGCCCAGTGTGGCGAGCCCGAGGCGGTCCACTACGGCTTCCCCGATGACGGGGATGAGGCTCAGCGGCGCATGATCGGCGTGACCCTGCGGCTGTCAGACGGTGAGCCGCTGACGGTATGGAATGGTTATTTCCCTCAGGGCGAGAGTGTCGAGCATCCGACGAAGTTTCCCCACAAACGGGCGTTCTACGCCCAGCTGGGGTCGCTGCTCGAGCATCATCATCGCCCCGACGAGCGTCTGGCGGTGATGGGCGATTTCAATATTTCGCCCGAGGATATCGATATCGGGATCGGCGAGGCCAATCGCAAGCGCTGGCTGCGCGAAGGCAAGACCAGTTTCCAGCCGGTGGAGCGTGAGTGGCTGGCGGGTATCAAGGCCTGGGGCCTCACGGACAGCTACCGGCTGCATTATCCCGAGGTGGCCGACCGCTACAGCTGGTTCGACTATCGCTCCAAGGGATTCGATCGCGAGCCGAAGCGGGGCCTGCGCATCGACCATATCCTGGTGACCGCCCCGTTGGCGGAGAAGGTGGTCGACGCCGGCATCGATTATGAGCTGCGCGGCATGCAGAAGCCCTCCGACCATGCCCCCGTATGGGCCGAACTTTCGCTGCCACAAGCGTGACGGCATAACGAGAAAGCCCACGCCGCGGAGGAGCGTGGGCTTGCCGAGGAGAGGGCTTGCAAGTAAGCACCTGCCGGCGCCATCGGTAGTGTCGATCAGCGCTCGATACGCTTGGCCAGGACCGGTGCCAGCTTCTCGTTCATCTCCTTGAATGCCTGCTCGGTGGTCTCCCAGTCGATGCAGGCATCGGTGATGGAAACGCCGTACTGGAGCTGGTCGAGATCCTCCGGCAATTTCTGGTTGCCCCAGCCGATATTGGACTCGACCATCAGGCCGATGATCGAACGGTTGCCGTCGAGAAGCTGGTTGGTGACGTTCTCCAGTACCAGCGGCTGCAGCGCTGCATCCTTGTTGGAGTTGGCGTGGGAGCAGTCGATCATGATATTGGGCTTGATGCCCGCCTTGTTGAGCTCCTGCTCTGCCAGTGCCACGCTGACGCTGTCGTAGTTGGGCTTGCCGTTGCCGCCGCGCAGCACCACGTGGCCGTAGGCGTTGCCGCGGGTGCGAATGATGGCCACCCGCCCCTTGTAGTCGATACCCAGGAAGTTGTGCGGATGGGCCACCGACTGCAGGGCATTGACCGCTACACCCAGGCTGCCGTCGGTGCCGTTCTTGAAACCGACCGGGCAGGAGAGGCCCGAGGACATCTCGCGGTGCGTCTGGGACTCTGTCGTGCGTGCGCCGATGGCTGACCAGCTGATGCAGTCCTGAATGTACTGAGGCGAGATCGGGTCGAGTGCCTCGGTGGCCAGTGGCAGGCCCATCTCGGAAAGCTCCACCAGCAGCTTGCGGGCCGTATGCAGGCCCTTCTCGATCTCGAAGGAGCCGTTCAGGTTGGGGTCGTTGATCAGCCCCTTCCAGCCGACGGTGGTACGCGGCTTCTCGAAGTAGACGCGCATCACGATATACAGGCTGTCCTTCACCTCGTCGGCCAGGCGGCGCAGGCGGCGGGCATAGTCGAGGGCGGCATCCACATCGTGGATGGAGCAGGGGCCCACCACCACCAGCAGGCGCGGGTCTTCGCCGTCCAGGATGCGCTGGATGGTATGACGCCCTTCGATCACGGTCTGCTCGGCGGCGTCGGTAAGCGGAATCTCCTGCTTGAGGGCTTCCGGGGTGATAAGCACGTCCTGTGAGAGAACGTTGAGGTTGCTGACCTGTTGATCTGTCATGCGATTTCCTGTGGGTCGTGTCTGCGCTGAAGGCCTGACGGCATGGTTGTTTTGGCTCTACTATACACCGGCCGGGGTAGGCCGGATCAATCGCGGGAACCTACTAAGAGCCGCCGGTGTCATAGCGGCCGCGTCCGGTGAGGATCCGCGGCTTGATGGATGAACAGGAAAAGGGAACACTTGTGCGACTCTTGATGATGGTCTTTGACCCCCAATCGCCCAGGCTTCAGGTAGACGCTATGCAAGCACGCCATATTGTTGAAGTTTCCATGCCTTACGGACGACGCTCCCCTTCCCGTCGCCTGATGACGGGGAGGGACTAGATGGGCGCCAGGGAAACCGACCAGCAGCTCGTCGAGCGAGCCCAGAAGGGTGATACGCGCGCCTTCGACCTGCTGGTGAGGAAGTATCAGCACAAGATCATCGGCCTGATCGGGCGCTATGTGCATGATCATGCCGAGGTGCAGGATGTCGCCCAGGAGGCCTTTATCAAGGCCTATCGTGCCCTGGGCAAGTTTCGTGCCGAGAGTGCCTTCTACACCTGGATGTATCGAATCGCCATCAATACGGCCAAGAACCATCTGGTCTCCAGGGGGCGGCGCCCGCCCGGCAGCGACCTGGATATCGTCGATGCCGAGATCCTCGATCAGAGTGGCCGCCTCTCCGATACCGAGACCCCCGAGGCGGCCATGGCCCGCGACCAGCTGAAGGGGGCTATCTTCGAGGCGATCGAGGCCCTGCCCGATGACCTGCGTACCGCGATCACGCTGCGTGAGCTGGAAGGCCTCTCATATGAGGATATCGCCACCATCATGGAGTGTCCGGTGGGTACCGTGCGCTCGCGGATCTTTCGGGCACGAGAGGCGGTCGACCAGCATATCCAGCCGCTGGTGACCACCTCGCGCAACCGCGAACCGGTGGGCGAGTGATGCCCGGCAGTATTTTGTCGATTTATTGTCGATTCGCTGAACTGACCGATGCTTTTGGCGTCTCAAGCAGTGTTCGACCCGTCAAAGGCGGTTCAGAGAGTCGGCATTCGTGGAGCTACCGTGAATGTCGACATCTGGGTGATAACGGATGCAAGGCCGGGGCCTTGCCAGGCTGAGGTGTAAAGAATGAGTCAGAACGCACGGGAATCGCTTTCTGCCCTGATGGACAACGAGGGCGACGAGCTGGAACTTCGCCGCGTGCTGAAATCGCTGAGTGATGAGCCCGATGCCGCCGACGCGTGGCGACGCTACCATCTGATGCGCAGCCTGATGAGGCAGGAGTCGGATGTGGATGTCAGTGTCGACCTGTCGGCGGGCATCCTGGCGCGCCTCGAAAGTGAGCCGGCCCCCGTCCTCGATGAGGATCGCCACGACGATGAAGCTCGGCCAGCTGCCGCTCGCCGCTCACTTCCGCTGGCACGCAGCGCCGGAATCGCCGCCGCGGTGTCGTTGATGGTGATCACCGGTGTGCAGTTCTACAACGGTGGCGGCCTGCCCGGCGGGGGGGCGACTGCCGATCTCGCCGGAGGCGCCCCGGAGGGTGCCACCCAGGCGTCGTCCGCCAGTCTGGCAGCCACCGGCATGCAGCGTCCGTCATTGGCGGACCTGCCGCTCTTCCAGTTGCCCCAGGGGGGCACCAGCGGCCTTATGACCGTTGGCGCCGGCATGCAGAGCACGCCGATGTTCCTGGCACCCAGCCAGCGGCAGTCGTTGATGGCCGATGAGGAGCAGGCGCGTCTGTTGCAATCCTATCTGGATCGTCACGCCGAAGGGACCGCCTACCGCAGCGGTGATGCCTGGATGCCGCTGCTGCGCGCCAGCGGTGGCGACAGCCTCGGTCAGCGCTGACGGGGGGTTGGCGATGCGCGTCTTTCGCAGCTGCGCCACGGTGCTTCTGCCGCTCATGCTGGTGGCGGCTGCACCTTCGGTCGTTGCCCTGGAGGCCACTCCCGATGATGACCGTTTCGACTGTCGTCTTCTCGCCACGGAGCCGACCCCGCAGACCGCCCGCGACTGGTACGAGCTCAATCTCTGGGCCGGCCACTGCTACCGCTATGATGCCCACGCGGTGCGCATCGGTTTCGATGGTGTGCGCACCCTCGTGATCAGTCACGACGTCAACGATGGGGTCGAGCGGGGCAGGGCGCGATTCCTGGATGGTCCCCCCGAAGCGTTCGAGCGACGCAGTCGCATCGGGCGCCTGGGCTGGTCGGAGGGCGGCTCTGCCCCCACGACCCCGGCGGGCATCGCGGCGAAGATCTCGTCTCACTACCGCCTGAGCCTGGCAGGTGAGGAGCGTATCGCCAACCGGCGTGCCTATCGCCTGGATATCTCGCCGCTCGACAGCTTTCGCTACGGCAAGCGGCTGTGGCTCGATGCCGAGACCGGCTTGACCCTCAAGCAGAGCCTGCTCGACGAAACCGGGCGCGCGGTGGAGACCTTTCAGCTGACGGTGCTCGAGCGGCCACGGCTGCACGAGGGCGAGGTGAGCATCGATGCTCCCCGCGAGGCGCCTCGGGATGCCTGGCGCACTGGCTGGCTGCCTGCAGGGTTCAGCCCTCAGCCAGTGGAAACGCACAGTGGGCGTCATGGCAGCGACGTGACCCACCGCCTTTTCAGCGACGGCCTTTCCACCTTCAGTCTCTTCGTTGCACCACTCGGCGAGATCGAGCCCCTGGCCCCCGGGCTGCATCGGCTCGGTGTCTCTCATGCCGTTGTGCGACATCGCGACCTGGACGGTACCCCGCGACAGGTGGTGGTCATGGGGGAGATGCCGCCGCGGGTGCTGCTGCGGGTTGCCGATGGCCTGAGCTGGGCCGCTGCGGACTCCTGATGTGGTAACGCTCTGATGTTGTCATTACTCATTTCGCACTGCTCATTTCAACCTAGTTCATCCCAAGCTACGCAGGAACCAACATGATGCGAACGCTGCGACACTTCTCCCTATGGATGCTTCTGGCCGTGACGCTGATGGCCTGGCAGGGGGCCATGGCCCGTGAGCTGCCCGACTTCACCGAGCTGGTGGAGGAGGCGGCACCCGGTGTGGTGAATATCTCGACGACCCGCATGGTGCAGAGCCGCAATCCCTTCCAGGGCTTCGGTGGCGAGGAGATTCCCGAGATCTTTCGTCACTTCTTCGGCGATCGCTTCCCGATGCCGCCGGGTCATGGGTCGGGGAGGCCTCAGGAGCGTCAGTCGCTGGGTTCCGGCTTTATCATCAGCGAAGATGGCTACATCATGACCAACGCTCATGTGGTCGATGGTGCCGACGAGATCCTGGTGCGCTTCAATGATCGCCGTGAGTTACCCGCCGAGCTGGTGGGCAGCGACGAGCGGACCGATGTGGCGGTGCTCAAGGTCGATACCGAGGACCTGCCGACACTGCGCCTGGGTGACTCCGATGGCCTCAAGGTGGGGGAGTGGGTCGCAGCCATCGGTTCTCCCTTCGGCTTCGATCATTCCGTCACGGCGGGCATCGTCAGCGCCATCGACCGAACCCTGCCGCGGGATGCCTATGTGCCGTTTATCCAGACCGACGTGGCCATCAACCCGGGCAACTCGGGTGGCCCGCTGTTCAACCTCGAGGGTGAGGTGGTGGGGATCAACTCCCAGATCTTTACTCGTAGCGGTGGCTTTATGGGGTTGTCGTTTGCCATCCCCATCAATGTGGCCATGGACGTGGCCGACCAGCTGCGCAGTGACGGTGAAGTGCGCCGTGGCTGGCTGGGTGTGATGATCCAGCCGGTATCGCGGGACCTGGCGGAGTCCTTCGGCATGGATGAGCCCCGTGGTGCGCTTATCGCCGATCTGGACCCCGAGGGTCCGGCGGCCGAGGGCGGCCTCCAGGCCGGCGACGTCATTCTCGAGGTTGATGGCGCCCGGGTGCATGACTCCAGCACCCTCCCGCGGTTGATCGGGCGTACCGCACCGGGGAACGATGTCGAGCTCGAGCTGATGCGCGACGGCAAGCGTCGCTCCCTCGAGATAACGCTGGGTGACTGGCCCGACAGTGGCAGTGCTGCCGAGGCTAAGGCCGATGACAGCCAGCAGGCGCGCCTGGGGATCACCGTGACCGAGCTGGATACGTCCGAGCGCAAGCGTCTCGGGATCGAGGGTGGGGTGCGCATCGCCTCGGTCGACCCCGCCGGGGCCGCCGCAAGAGCGGGAGTGCGGGCCGGTGACGTCCTGGTCAGCATCGACCATCGGGACATTACCGACGCCTCACAGCTGGTCTCCCTGGCGCGTGATCTACCCACGGATCGTGCCGTTCCGGTACGCCTCTATCGTGAGGGGCGTTCGTTGTTTGTCGCGCTGCGCCTGGCCGGCGACTGACCCTCACTCGACGCCAACTCACCAGCAGCCCGACGGTCTTCCCGTCGGGCTGCTGTATCTGGCACCGGCATACCGGTACAATGCGCCTATCCTGGCCGCCGGCCAGTGTCGCTGTGCCCGGCCCCGGCCCGAACTCTATTCAGGTAGAAGTCCCCGATGTCCCAAGACGCCTCCTTCGACAAGCTCAAGCATATCCGTAACTTCTCGATCATCGCCCATATCGACCATTGACCTCCGGCCACTGGCCGACACTACCCGCCAAAACCTCCCCGCAAGACCGCATTCTCCCTGCCTTTTGCAAGACGCTACCAGACACAGAAAGACGCCAAGCGACATAGCCAGCCACTAGAAATCTGTACTTGTGTGTGTACATACTCGGCCTCTCGAACATTGATGCTGGGGAGCATGTACACATGGCGCTTACCGACGCCTGGCTGAAGGCCGTCCACCGCAAGCCGCGCGACACCACCACCGAGAAAGCCGACCGTGACGGGCTTGGGGCCAGGGTGACGCTCACCGGCAAGGTCGTTTTCCAACTCCGTTTTCGCCACCAGGGCAAGGCGGCCCGCATGGATCTCGGTACCTATCCGGCGATGACGCTGAAGCAGGCCCGGGATGAGGCCACTCGCAGGCGCGGCCAGCTCGAGCAGGGGCACGACCCGCGGACCATGAAGCGGGTGGAGCAGATAGCCATCGCCGACGCACCCACCAACGAGAAGCTGATCAGAGAGTGGCACGAGCGATACTGCAAGGAGCGCAAGGCAGGCGAGAGGGAAATCCTGCGCAGCTTCGAGCTGCACGTCTTCCCGACTCTGGGCAGGTTGCCGGCAGACGAAACGGGGCTCCGGCAGTGGATGGATCTTCTCGAGCCCCTGGCCGAGCAAAAGCCGCGCATCGCCGAACGGGTTCTGAGCAACATGAAGCAGGCCCATAAGTGGGGCGCTCGCCGTGGCATCGTCGAGCATCAGCCGCTGGCAGCGATCTCTGCCAAGGAGGATCTGCACGTCAATCGGAAGCGGGTGAAGGGCAGGGCGCTTAGCGATGCCGAGCTGTGGCTGATATGGCAGGCCATGGAGCGCTCGAGGATGCCGCTTCGTTCGCGGCTGTTTGTGAAGCTGGTGCTGCTGTATGGGTGTCGACCAGGAGAGCTGGTCGGGGCAAGGCGGGAGGAGTTCGATCTCAAGGAGGGGGTCTGGGAGATACCACCGGAGCGGCACAAGACGGGGAGGGTGACAGGCCGGGCGTTGCGCCGGCCTGTCATCGAGGAGGTGGCGCCGCTGCTGCGGCAGGCCATGACGTTATCGCGTCACCCTGACCTGATGTTCAGCGGCGAGTCGAAGGCGATCCCGCTCAATGATCGCTCGGTGTTGAGCTATCCCTACAACATCATGCGGGTAGTGAAGAATCAGCTGGGGAAGGAGATGGCCCATTGGTCGATGTACGACTTGAGGAAGACGGCTCGCACCAACTGGGCCACGCTGGCCGAGCCGCATATCTGTGAGCTGATGCTGGGTCATGTGCTGCCAGGCGTCTGGCAGGTTTACGATCGTCACGACTACCTTGAGGAGCAGGCGGCAGCCTACCGGGCCTGGCATGACAGGCTCATGCGGCTTGTCGTCGATCCTCCCACGCCTTGATGTCGCTCTCTCGCCACCGCGACTCGGCGCCGTGGCCGCCCTGGATGACGGGTCTGGGGAAATCGCCGTTCTGCTGCCAGCGATGCAGGGTGCGGGTAGAGCGCCCGTAGCGCTCGCACAGCTCACTGGTGCTGATCAGTCGATCGTCAGTCATGGTCTTCTCCTCCTTCCTCTGCCGCTTCCTGAATCTCGATGGCCTTGTCCAGCAATGCGCCGCGACGGATCATCCCGAGGCCCTGGGACTGGTTGTAGAGCTCCTGCAGTGCCTCAGCCTGCCACTCGGCCTTCAGTTTGGGGATACAGCCGGGGCAGTAAATGCCCATCGTATATACAGATTTCTCTGGGTCGCCCCAGATAGACTCCAATCTGTCTCGTCCAAATCGATCGCCATCATAGATAATTTTTTGATTGCATCTTGCGCAGCAGATGTAGTCGGACTTGGCCATCACGTCTCTCCTTCGGCTTGGCGGCGGAGTTCACCCTCCAGCGCTGCAACTGGTATCGCTTCAAACACGTCATGACGGTTGCTGTAGTTTCGGACCCTTCGGGCCTGCTCCAACGCCTCCGCCTGCCACTGGGCCTTGAGGCGGGCGAGGGAGGTGGCGGGGGTTTCGGCGAGGGTCTGCTCCATTTCCTCGGGCCACATAACCAGTGCGGCGTAGACGTCCGCCCCCATGTCTGTCGCGATTTCTGCAAGCATCGAGATCCTGTCGCGGGCCAATTCCAAAGCGCCCATCAGGCGAACCACATGCGCCGCCAGGGCGTCCCGCTCTGCAACAATCCTTTCTATCGCATCCAGTGCTGGCCCCGGGCCGTTATAGCCTCCGCTGTCGATACCGACGATCTCCTCCATGCGCTGAATCGCAAAGCAAAGCGTTCGGAAAGACTGCGACTCATATTCTGCCCGACGCTCGGCCTTACTTAGCTGCTGAGCCAACGCCTCCACCCTGGCCGGCGCCTCCCGGGGCAGGTTGGTGCCGGGGTCGAGATCCAGCGTGGAGCCGATGCGTTGGAGCGCCTCACCCAGGCCTCGCGTGTTGGCCAGCTGCTCCTCGAGCCTGTCTACCTGGGTGGCCAGTGCCTCCTTCTCTATCTCCAGCTCCTCGATGCGCGCACACAACTGATCCTGCACCGCGTCGCGCTTTGCTGCTTCGGTCATGGTGTCCTCCAGTGCTGGCTGATGTGGCGCGTTCCACAAGTTGATTGGCGGCAGGCTGAAGCTGGGCCAGCGGATCTTCATGACAGCCTCCCCATCATCGGCCAGGCGCGCACCACATCATGCGAGTGGTGCCGGCTGTTGCCCCGGGACAATGCTTCGTTGAGCATGCCCCGCCAGGTGTCGGTCAGCTCGCTCAGCAGCAGTGCTTGCCCGGTCTCTATCTCGACGCTCTCGATATACTCATCGCCCCGTTCATCGCAGAACACGGCGCTGACCTCGATACGCCAGCGCTGCGGACTGCCGGCGGCATAGTCGGCCACCGCATTCCAGCGGCTGGCCGGCACCGTCGGCGGGAAGCGCCAGTGGCCAGTGAGGCCGTGGACTACCTCGCCATCGCGCTCCTCGATCACCGGCACGCCCTCATAGCAGGCGCCGACCAGCCAGCGACTAGCCCGATGCCTCGCCATGTCATAGCCGCGCTGACCCATACGCCTGGCACGAGCGCGTGAATCGCCTTTGGTGGCGGCGCGTCGCTGCTGTCGGTTCATGTCAATCTCCTTACCTACCCGATGATCCAAAACCGCCGACCCCGCGCTCGGTTTCCGGCAGCTCGCCCACCTCCCGGGCCTCTGTCCAGCAGGGCACCACCACCAGCTGTGCGATGCGATCCCCGGGCCGAAACTCGGCCAGGTCCATGCCGTGATTTACCAGACTGACGTGTATCTCCCCGCGGTAATCCTCGTCGATCAGGCCTGCCAGGCGGTCGATGCCCTGACGATCGGCCATGCCGGAGCGGGGCCATATCTGCCCGCAAGTGCTGGGCGGCAGGGCGACGGCGATGCCGGTGGGCAGCAGCATGCGCTGACCAGGCGGCAGGTCGATGCGCGCGGTGCAATAGAGGTCGAAACCAGCACTGCCATCGGTGGCTCGGGTGGGCAGGGTGGCGTCAGGGGTAAGGCGTTTGAACTGGATCATGGGGTCTCCTCAATCTCGTCTCGTGTCAGCTTGGCCTGCATGGCCGGAACGCCCCGCCGGTAAACGTGGCGGCAGTGCGCGCAGTAGATCGTGGCCCACTGCCTGGGACTCCCGTATAGGCCCCAGGTCAATCGGCGCTCGTTGCAGCAGGTCATGTGTTCCCGCTGGTTCGCAGGTCAACGTCAGGAACTATCGCCTCGGGCTTGAACACCACGCGATAACGGACTGTGCTGACGCCCTCCGACTCGAGCTGCTCCGATATGTAGGTGACGTTGTCGGATAGCCCCATCTGGTGCTTCTTGAATCGCCCTTCTCCAGTCTTGCAGGTGACGGTGATTGACTTACTGCTGCTTCCTGAGCCGATAGAGCAAAGCCCCTGGATCTCAAGCATGTAGCGATCGGTGATTCCGTTGTAAAAGACGATGCGACGATTGATCTCGAAGTTGTCTGCTGCCCTGGATAGGTTTCGGGATGCCACATCGGCATCGTTGCATCCAGCGACGAGAGTGGCGGCGGCCAATGTGATGGCGATTGCGGTCTTTTTCATGCTCCCTCCAGAATCAGGAAGCCCGCCGGGTGGCGGGCGGGTTGGCTGCCGGTACTTGGGGGCGCCCCGGTCAGGCGTCAGTCAAAAGGGATCTCATCGTCGAAGTCGTCGAAGCCACCGGTATTCGGCGCTCCCTGGCTGCCTCCCTGCTGGGGCGGTGGCTGCTGCTGACCACCCTGCGGCGCCTGGCCCTGGAGTGGCTGCAGTGGCGCCGGCTGTTGCCAGTTCGGTCCTTGTCCGCCGCTCTGCTGCCCCTGCTGCTGGCCGCTTCCCAGGAACTGCATATCGCGGATGACGAACTCGATGGCGTTCCGGTTGTTGCCCTGCTGGTCCTGCCACTTGCGCTCGCGCACCTCACAGCTGACGCGGATCTGCGATCCCTTCGTGAGGTACTGCTGGGCCAGCTCGGCGGTCTTCTTGAAGGCCACGCAGTTGATCCAGCTGGTCGCCTCTTGCTTGCTGCCTGATTGCTTATCGCGCCAGGTCTTGCCGACCGCCAGGCGGATATTCGCCACCGCATCACCGGAGGGAAGGAAGCGAACCTCCGGGTCGGCGCCGAGTCGTCCGGTGAAGTGACAGGCGTTCAAGTCATTGGCCATAGGGCCTCCGTGTGCTGGAAATGGAGCGGGCCCCGTAGGGCCCGATGTCGTCAGGGTGAGAAGGTGCCCAGCAGGCATTCGAGCTCGGGGAGCGCTGCCTCTATGCGGCTGGCGAACTCGCTGGCGATCTCCTGCTCAGCGGCATCGAGCGCCATGGCGCGCAGCCGGAAGCCGGGGCCGCCCTTGGTCAGGCTGGCGACGCGCATCTCGAGGTTGCGCTCCTCCAGACCTTCATAGGGAGAGAGGCGCCAGGTGATCATCGCCGGCAGGCGCTCGGCATTCTTCACCGTGACCTTGCTCATCACACCGACCTGCGAGCTGTGCTCCTGCTTCTCGCTGTCGATGCTGGTCAGGTCGTCGATAGAGACCTTGCGGAAGGCGTTGACCACCTTGCCGCGCTCCAGCGCTTCGCCCTTGCTGTTGGCGAAGGTCATCAAGTGCCCCCAGTCCTCGAGCAACTCGACGATGCCCTCCTGGTCATAGGTGTTGCCATTGGCACGACGGAAGGCGACGAACTCCGGCGTCTTGGGCAGCGACAGCGTGGCCGTGTGGTCACAGTGCCCCGGGGCGTCATAGTGGCCGATGTCGAGAAAGCAGCGGGCCGCCATGTCGTCGCGATCGATGAACACCGGCGTCTTCGCCGCGGCGCGCTCACTCAGGTAGCGAGTGAAGTCGCCGAGCCCCTTGGTGGCGAACTGCCCGCGGAAGCGGCGGCGCTGGTCCTGGTATTTCTCAAGATCCTGTAGGCTGAACTGTTCGCCAATTACGATGGCGCTTCCGCCGGCGACTTCGGTGCCGGTCTTGTGGAGCTGCTCGAGATACTGGAGCGCGTCTTTGGTCAGGCTCACTGGTCATTCTCCTGTTGCTGTTGAGCGGGCTTGCGGTGGGCGTGGCCGATCATGTCGAACTGATTCTTGGGCTCGAGGGTCATCTCGCCGCCCTGGTTGACGTACATCACCGTCTCGGTGGTGTGGTCCTCGGCGGTGGCGCCGTGGGCGGTGGGGACCTTGAAGGCCAGCTTGTGGATCACGCCGACCTGGCTACCGGAACCGATGTTCTCGATGGTCAGCTCGAGCGAGACCTTGGCCTTCTTCTTAGGGCTGTCCGTGGCGGATGCCGCGGCGTGGCTGAGGATGGTGCCCAGGCGCTCGGCCAGGACGCCGCCGTCCAGATCCTCGAAGAACCTGGTCACGTCTGTTGGGTGTGACATGGGAATGCCCTCCTGGGGCGAGGTGAGGGGCCTGGCGGCCCCGGGTGGGTGATCAGTCGTCGCGCTCGGCGATTTTGATCGGGAAGTCGCCCATGAACTGGAGGGCGATCTCGACACCGGTGATGAAGCCGTTATGCAGGTCGGTGCCGGGCTGGAATTGCGGCGCTTCATCGTCTTCGTCGCCGTTCACGCAGAAGCGAACCGGCTTGTCGCGGTAGGTCAGCACCGTCTGCAGCTGGTCACGCTTATGGTTGAAATGCTCCTGGGCCAGCATCAGCACCTTCGCGGCGTCATCGCTGACCCTTCCCGAGGTGACCCTTTCGGCCATCTCGGCGAACTCTTGCTGGAAGTCCATGTTGGTCTCCGGGTGGGTGTCAGGCGGCCTCGTTGCGAAGCCGGGATTCGTACTCCTCAACCAGGGCGCGGAACTGGTGGAGGTCGTCGGCGAGCTGGCTGATGTAGTCCTCGTCGCGCTCGATGCGCTGGCGGAACAACTCCTTGCCGACCGGCTCCAGCCAGGGGCAGTACATGATGAAGTCGCACCACTGGCGGCCTGTGATCCACATGCCGCCTTGGATCTGGTCGATGTACTCGGCCACGGCGTTGCCCGGGTCGCTCCAGGTGTCGCCGATCTTCTGGCAGTTGGCCGGGCACTTGATCTCGATCAGCCCCTCGTCGCCGACCAGGCCGTCGCTGGAGTAGCCAAAGGCGCGGTCGTCGGTGAGGATCAGGCCCTTCTCGCTGGCCAGCAGGCCGGTCTCGGCCTCGTAGGTCATGCGCGCCTCGGGCTCCAGCTCGGTACCGCGGCGCATCTGCCAGGTCTCGAAGGCGGGCGATACCGGCTCGCCGGCGATGCGCTCCAGCGCCACCTGCCAGGCGTACTCGATGGCCTTGGCCGCTGGGTCGCCGGCCTTTCCGTTCTTGCCGGCCCGGGTGAGCTTGGCCCGGGCGTCGGAGAAGCGACTAGCGGTGATGACGCCAGAGCGGGCATCCAGCCATGCCTGGCTGCCCTGGGGCTCGTTGATCAGGATGGTCATGCGGTCTCTCCTTCGTAGGTTTCGCCGGCCTCCGGTGCGGGCTGGGCGGCCTTGAGCTGCTCGCCTCGGCTCTCGACCTCGGCCTTGAAGCGGTTGTAGGCGGCCATGTCGCGGGCCTTGCGGATCTCGGCGATGCCGTCGCGCCACACCTGGGCGAGCGCCTCGGTGGTCTCGGCCTGGCGGGCGAGGTCGCACCACTTGCCGGCCAGCTCCGGGTCGGGCTGGGGCTCGGCGGGTGCCAGACCCTCGTTGCCCTCGGTGTTGAGGTGGTGGATGGCCTGCTCGAGCTGCTCGGTCTTGGGCCAGAACTTGTAGGCGCGCTTGACGCAGGTCTTCTTGGCCATCTCGCCCCAGTCGGTCACCCAGGGGCAGGACTTCTTCTTGCTGATCCAGGCCTTCCATGCGCTCGAGCGGTCGCGGATGGCGTTGACCTCCTCGACGCTCATGGTCTCGGTGAGGTAGTCGCCGTCGCTGGTCTTGACCACGACATAGACGCCGATGACATCGCCGCGATCCTTGGCGAAGGGATTGAAGCTATGCGTCGGCGGCCGGTCCATACCGTTCAGCTCGAAGCGGTCATTGGCCAGCACCAACTCGGCCTGTGCCCAGCGGATGGCGCCGCTAGCCATGGCCAGGTCCATCAGGCCCATGTAGCTGATATCGAGACAGACCTTGCCGTCCCGGGGTACCAGGTAGGCCTGCTTCTTGGCGGGGTTCAGCGAGATGCCGATGGCGGCGATGTTGGTCACCGCGTTGACGACGGCCTGGCGGTTCTTCATGGCCACGCTGAGCATGTAGTCGTTGCCCTGGATGGCCTGCACCGCGAAGCCGGCCTCGCGCTCGAAGTTCAGCCCGGGCTCGCTGAGCACGGCGGCGAACGAGTCGCGAGTGGCGTAGATGTCGTCGCGGATGGTGGCGACTGCGTTGTTCATGGGATACCCTCGTGATTGATCTGCTTCCGGTGGATCATCCGGCCCCGCCCAGCTCCACCTGGACGGGGCTTTCTTATATCCCGGCGTCTGCCAGGCGCTCGCCAAGCTTTACCCTGGCCGGCACCTGCTCGACGGAGATGCCAAGCCGTTCAGCGATCTCATTGTTCGTCGCGCCTTTCTTTCTGAGGCTGTAGGCCGCCTTTGCGATGGTGCGGCGCTGCTGGTCGTATCGCTTGCTCATGCCGCTAACCCGTTCTCGCACTGCTCTCGGGCCAGCTCTGCCGCCCACCGGTTGACCTCAAAGTTCCCGTCTCGCGTCTCGGTGTAGGCGATCACCATCTCCTTCACGCTGGTCTCGAGAGACAGCTCGTCAACGCCGCTGGCGAGCAGCCCCTGGTCGATCAGGTGTTCGGCAAACGACAGCAGGGCGTCCTCGTTACGCTCCTCGATGGCCTCGACAGCCAGCTCGGTGAGCTTCTCGATGTCTCGCTGTGTGGCGCGGCGCTGCACGCCGATGGTGTAGCTGTTCATGACCACTCCTCGATCGTTCTCTTTGGCGGCAGGATGTCGCCATCCTCGCCGACGGTGGCCCCAGGCTTCGTCGTCCACTCGTCTTGTGTTTCGCCGGTCACCCAGGGGGCGGGGCGGTAGTCCTCGGGGCGCGGAGACTGTTCGTAATGACTCATGCGACCTCCCGCTTGTGCTTTCCGATCAGCTCGACCAGCTCGTCTCTCAACTCTTGCAGACTCAGCTCGCCATCCTTCGGGTGGGTGCTGGCCTGAATTACCCGGGGCTTGCCGTCGATCTCGACGTAGACGCTGGCGTGGGTAACGGTCTCGCCGGCCCGCTCGGGATGGCAGCCCTCGCTGTACCCGGCATAGATGCCCACATCGCGAGGGATGGCGTGTGTCAGTCGCCGGATGCTGGTCAGCAGCTCTTCACTCTGCGTCTGGTGCATCGCTCTTCTCCTCGGTGAGGTTCTTTATCGCTTCGCGCACGATGCCGATGTCGAGCTTGCGGGCGGTGACTTCGTAGATGCCCTGCTTGGTGACGATGATTTCGCAGCCGCCGACCTTCTCGAGATGGCGGATCACTGGCCGGAAGTGGCTCTGGTCGACCATTACGCCCTCCATATCTTCAGTGGGTGGGTTTGCCCGGTAACCCGATGCCAGGCCAGGCGGTAGCGCCATTTGTCTCGGCGGTCGGTGATGATGGGCTTCTCGGGGCCGGTGATGATGGCCTTCGCCCGGTGCTGGGCACGGCTTTCAATGACGGTGGGGCTCATGGCTTCCTCCGATCTGCAAACCACGAGAACGCGGCGAAGCCGCCGGTGACGATGACGATCAGCATCATCGCGGCGAGCTGGTCTTCGGTGATCATGCGGGCCTCCTTTTGACTGTGGTGATCAGGCTGGCCGGAAGACCCAAGGTCTCGGCGGCACGCTTCGCTTGCCTGCGTGATGCGTAGAGCCCCAGGTCGGCCCTTGGAGTAATGCGCCCCTGATGGCTTTCTCTCAGCAGATACTTAGCTGTCATCTGTCGGCTCCCTTAGCTGCCGCTCGAGGCGGCGTTGTTCGTGATAGGCGTCGATGTCGCGGCGCTTGGCGTAGCGCGATGTGGCGCGGTAGTCGTTGCGGATGCGGCTTTCTTGCTTTGTGAGTGGCGTGGTCGGCGCTGTCGCTACCATCTCGACCTCCTGCAGAAAGCCCGGCGAGGTGCCGGGCGTCAGATGGTGTGCTGGAGATAGGCCGCCACCGTGGCGATCACGATCCAGCCCCAGATAGGGATTCGCGGGACGAGATAGACCAGCGCGAAACCCACGATGAGCCCCGCTGGCATCAGGCCGATCAGCCAGGTGGCGTGCTCCATGTCGACCTCCTCGGCCAGCGAGCGGTAATGGGGCCGGCGCATTCTCAGCCCACCGGCAGGCTATTCGCCGCACTGCGTGGCGGATCACGTACATCGGGAAGGGCTCGATTACCGACGCGCTTGGCTCAAAGCGCTCTGGCTGAGCTATCTCCACGGTGCGAACCCTTCCCGATGGGCCGATACTTCAACAGCCTCGGCCTGGCGTACTCCCAGCGATCTCTCGCAGATCCAATCCACTACGGATGGCTGGGCTTTTCGTTGTTAAAGAGCGGGGCCCTGGTGATTCCTGGTAGTGCCTGGCGAAATGCCGCTGACACTGCTAGGGCCGGGTGGTGCTGCGAACCGGTTGCGCCGTGTTCGTGTAGCTAAAGTTAGCTTGGCGCTAAAGTTTCGTCAATAGCGCGAAGCTAAATTATTTTAGCGGGACGAGAAAATCCCACCAGAACAGCGGGCTGTGCGAGATGGCTTACAGGAGATGAGGCCGGCAGGCTGTGGCTTAGGCGGCGGGAGTTGCTATGCTGTGGGGGTGACGCCGGACGAATGCGGCCTTCGGGTCGCCGGGACACGCCGCGTCACAGCTCGCGCTTCGCCCTGGCCATGGATGGCCGGGGCGTTTTGCGTTGGGGCGGGCACAAAAAACCCGCCGAGGTGGCGGGTTATGATCAAGTAAACGTTAGGTGAACGCTTTGGCTATAATCTTTGAAAAATCTTTAATAATTTTCTTGAAGCATCGCCGAAACTGACAAATCCCACGATAATGCAGCCGAAGCTTCCGCCAATAGAGATGATTGCAGCCTTCTCAGGTAGAAAGAATGATAAGAGGGATAAGATGAACGACAACCCTATCCAAATGGCAGATTGGGTTATGGTATCCCAAAGATGATTAATGTGTCCGGTTTTTCTTAAATTAGAAAGAAATGGCTTGTCAATAACAGTAATGATCGCTGCGGAAGCAGCGATCACAAAGCCGAGAAGAGTGGCCGAGCTAGTAGCCAAAGCAGAAGCTGAGCCATATATGTCATTGCTGGTGTCGGCAAGTGGTGACTTGTAGACCCCGACAATACAGATTGACAATACAGCCAGCTTTAGCGCAATGCTAAGCAAGGTTCGCTGATGGGTTTCCAAATATGCTTTCGAGACTGTCATTTAGCCCCTCTTTGGCTGCTGCCATTGATGTAAACATATCAGACTCAATCGGGTACCGCCCCCTCACATCAACGGTCACCTTGTCTTTTAACCTGTCTGCTATTAGATCAATAGGATAGACAATCCCATCGTCATTAGCCATATCCATTTTGAGAGATCGTACCTTAGGCATGCCCTTGATTGATCGCCAAGCGTGCCTCATGGCATCTTTGAGCCTGTTGGTATCATCGTCATCACTCCTAAGGTCTGAGTTGATTGACAGCTTGACATAGGAGCCGCCGGCCCCACTAAGCAAGTCCATCAATGCCTCACTCCAGTCATCCTCGGGGTAAAGGTCTGGATTAGTGGGGCGAGCAAAACCAGCCTGAACACTCACAGGATGCAAGTCACCGCGCATGAGTCGCTGCATAGCATCTGGTTGCAGTACTGGATCAAAGGCGACGGAATGACCCGCAAACCTACTGAGATAATGACCTAGCGCAATAGCGGTACCTGCATGCCGGTTTGCTTGCATTACGAGTAGGCTGTTTTCTCTGTAAGCTAGGAAGTGGTTCTTCTCAACTAAGCCTTCATCGTCTTCTAAATCGAGCTCCCTTTCTTGCTGGCCAGTTCTTCCTGCATGTGGAAGGTGGTCTTTGCGAATTTTTGCGAAAACGCCAGAAATGACTCCATCTTCATGGCGTCGAAGGTGCCTCACCTCTAAGTCAAAAGATTGCTTATACTCAGGCGGGCAGCACCCCTCGGTGAGATAGTTTTCAAGGAAGTCATGGAAGTTAAATTCTATATCGTTAGGAGTGAACGACGAAAAGAAGTCAATGATATAGTTTCTTTCAGCCAAGATAGCCTCCATGCGAGGTTGGTTGATTTAGATGCCTTAGATAATCGTCGCTCTTGTTTAAAGGCGTGTCTTACTCCCGGTTGACTCATAACCGAGTCTTGGCCTCCACGGCAACGCCGAGGATGCGGCACTTGCCGTTGATGGGGATCAGCGGGTAGGCGGGGTTCAGCGCCTTGAGGTAGCGCCGGCCGCTGTCTTCCACCAGCTGCTGAAGGTCGCTTCGTTGCTGCCATCCGCTCCGTCATAAAAAGACCTCCATCAGAAGGCTGTGTCGAGTGCTCGGGCCTTAGCTTTCTGGTATTCGCCTTCTGTCAGGGCACCGCTTTTCCTGAGCTCATGCAACTGGTAAAGCTGGCCGGAGAGCGTCTTAGGCTGAGGCTCCCCTAAGGCGTTGACCGTGTTGCGCTCATTGATCTTGATGATCGCCGACAGCATGGCGTGCCACTCATTGGCTTTACGCAGCGCGTCCCGGGGAGACGTGCTGCCAGAGAGTGTTGGTTCGATGAAGTCGATCACATGAACGGGGTCCTGGAGGTCGTTGACAGTAACCTTCAGCTTGACCCCCTTGGCATCTACCGAGGTGGTGGTTTTTCCAGATAAGCCGCCAATGATGGCGCCGACGCCGCCAAACAAGGCGCCACCAATCGCCGCTCCAGCAAACTGGCTGGCTCGGGAGGTCTTGGTCACGCTTTTGCCGTCGAGCAGCACTTCAGATTCGATCAGGTCGCGGGCATCGAGGTAGCGGCGTTGCGCGCCGCTGACCAGGCATAGCCGAGTTCGTGAGGCGTTGACCGCGAGGCCGACCACGGTGTTGGAGGCTAGTGGGCACCTGATCAGCGTGCGCTCTGGCTGAAACTCGTCGGTCGCGATGTATTCGGCTAAGCGCTGCTTCCTCTCGCTCTTCTGTTCGTTCTGGTAGAGCAGCCACATTGCCAGAGCGAACAGCCCCAGAACCAACACCACCAAGATCCAGAAACCCGCCCCCATGCCTTGCCTCACTGTTATTTCTAGCTTTAAAGAGTCGCTGTGCCGGCTTACAGAAAGTTTTCCACCCAAAACACCCGCCCGAGGATGCGCGGGGCTTCAGGATCGCCGGTGTGATAGATCTCCTCGGGGTACTCGTCGGCATTCTCGCTGACCACCCGCATGCGCCCCGGCGGCAGGCGGTAGAGGCGCTTGATGCGCAGCATGCCGTCATGATCCAGGGCGTAGACCTGGCCATCGGTGATGGTGCGGCAGCCCTTGTCGATGCCGATGGTGGCGCCATCCTGAATGGCCGGCGTCATGGAGTCGCCTTTGGCCACGGCCAGGGCGGCATGCTCCGGCTGCACACCGGCACGCGCCAGGCGGGGGAGCGAGAAGCGCTCCTGGGCGCCGTGGTTCTCGATGACCTGGGTGGCACCATTGCCCGCGGCGAACTCGACCTCACGGTAAAGCGGTAACCACACCTCATCGGGGCGCAGCGGCTCACCACCCTCGACAATCTCGACATCCACCAGCTCGGCATTGCTGTCGGGTGCGGCAGAGGTGCGGCTCGACGCAAGCTGCAGCCCGCGCTGCTCTACATCCAGCCAGCCTGGCGCCAACCCCTCCGCGCGCTCGATCTTTCGGGCGAGTTGGTCCCCCAAGTTTCGATTCGGATTTTTGGAAGTAATTTGGCTGACCGTGGACGCCGACGTATCCCACTTGTCAGCGCATGCAGCTTTAGTCCTTCCGCGCATAAGGCCCAGCAAGTTGGCCCTGCGAATCTCATAGATGTCCATGCTTCTAGAATCGCAGGCATTAGCACTGCGATAAATAAGCGCAGAGCTAACTTCGTGCTTGCAAAATGATTAGCGCAAAGCTAAATTATGAGCATTGCAGAGGAGAAGCTTATGTCCCAACAACTTCGCGACTGGCTAGGCCGGACAAACACTAATGAGCGCCAAGATCTGGCAGATCTTGCCGGCACCTCTGTCGCTCACCTCTGGCAGCTGGCCGGCGGTCACCGGAAAGCGTCTCTCGAGCTTGCTAAGCGACTAGAGGATGCCTCCAAAGGGGCTCTGACCATTGAGGGTCTTCGCCCTGACATCTTCATGGATCGGCCCAGCCGAGCCGCCTGAAACCCCACCGTCCGCCTGTGAAGGCCGCACGACCTCTCAGCAATGAGGAAAGCCCATGTCTCGATACCTAAACGATGATCGCCGCTACAAGGCGGAAGGTGAGCACCTGGCGCGCGGCGTGCGTGTGCGCTTCACGGAGGATGAATACGACGAACTGCGCGCCGCGGCCGAGATGCGTACCGAGGGGCGCCTGGCTCCCTATCTGCGTGACCTGGTACTCGAGGCGCACGAGGCAAGGAAGGAGGGGCGGGCCCGGCTGCTGGCTCGCCTGGCGGAAGATCAGCCGCTGGACGACCGCGACCGCCAGGTGCTGGCCGGCATGCTGGCCAGGCTCGCCGAACGCGGCCTGATGATGAGTGCGGATACCGCCGAAACGCTACAGGCCTAGGGCCAACAGAGAAAGGGAGGTCGAGTTGATTGACAGAAATACGGTGGCGTTGGCCATGCAGCAGATGACCCCCGAGTCACAGCAGGCGGCTCGGGATGAGGCGAAGCGCCGCGGCGTGGATGCCACGGACGTGGTGATGGAGCGGTGCCTGGAGCGGATCGGCGAGCAGCTGGACGAGGTTCGCCGCCAGCGCCATAGGCCGCGGGCTCAACTCCGAGTGGTCTAGGGGTGCGCGGCACTGCCGCGCATGTTCAGTAACTGGTAGGCCCTGTGAGTCAGCGAAAGGCACTAGTAGGCACTGCTGATCACGGGGTGGGTACGAAAAAGCCCGGCGCTGCTGGGGAGCATGCCGGGCTTCATATCACAAGCAAGGTGACGAGGTAAGTATGAATCAGATAGCGAAAACCCACAACCCGACCATGAGCAGCCGCGAGATCGCGGAGCTGACTGGTAAGCGCCACCACCATGTGGTGCGTGATGTGCGGGCCATGATCGATGCGCTCGGAGATGAACCAGATCTGGGTCATCTCCGAGAAGAGAAGGATGCCCGCGGCTACACCTCCTGCTTCCACCTCGACCGCTACTACTCCGAGGTGCTGGTGACCGGCTACGACGTTCATCGCCGGGCCGCTGTCATTCGCCGCTGGATGGAGCTTGAGCAGAAAGCCGCGCCGTCGCTGCCCGACTTCAACGACCCCATCGCTGCCGCCGAGGCATGGATCGAAGCCAAAAAGGCCGAGCAAGTCGCCATTGCCACCAAAGCCGAGATCGGCAGTCGGCGAGAAGCCACGGCCATGGCCACTGCCAGCACGGCCACTCGGCGAGCCAACCAGCTTGAGCGCGACCTCGATCGCTCCAAGGACTACTGCACGATCAAGCGTATGTCGATGCTGACTCATGGCCAGAAGTACAACTGGCGCCTGCTGAAGTCCGCATCTCAAGACCTGGGCATTCCTGCCATCGACGTGTTCGACGCCAACTACGGCACCGTCAAGGCGTATCACGCCGACGTGTGGATGGAAGCCTATGGGCTGGAGGTGGTGGCATGAGCAACCTGGCGCATATCTCAGACCACGAGCGTTTCGAGGGGCGTGAGGCTCCTCAGAAGCGAAAGGGGGCACAGTTGGAAGACGGATACGTCCGGACCGCCAACGCTCTCGTTGAGGCGCTGTGTAAAGCCCCTCTGACGAGCAGGGAGGCCCGCGTCGTTCGAGCAGTAGAGCGGGCCACCTTCGGGTGGGATCGCCCGGCTGCGCGTCTCTCTCAGAGCGTTCTGGCGAAGATGACCGGCCTGACACCCAAGCGGTGTAGCGAAGCCGTGAACAGCCTGCTGGCCAAAAAAGTGCTTCGCCGTGATGGAGGCTCACAGTCTCCCATCGGCATCAACACTCGTGTCGACGAGTGGGATTTCTCGTCTCAAAAAGCCCGAGTGTCCCCAAAACGGCAGCCTGATCCAAATTGGGGACTCCGACCCCAAGATGGGGACGAAAAACGTCCCCAAGATGGGGACACAGATACAGACACTACAGACAGATTAGTACCTAAAGGTACTAATGAGTCGTCGAAAGATTCAAAGCCGAAATCGAAGCCACGCAAGTGGGGCGAGGAGATTGACCACGAGCTGGTGACCGAGATGGTCGCCGCCGTGAGTGCTGACCTCGAGGCCCCTGTGAAACACAACCCCACCACCTGGGCCAACGAGTTCCGCCTGATGCGGGAGCGTGATGGCCGCAGTGTCGAGCAGATCCGCTACCTGATCACCTGGACGGCAGGGCATGAGTTCTGGTCAGGCGTCGTGCTGTCGCCGAAGAAATTGCGCGACAAGTGGGACCAGCTCGCCAAGCAGGTCAAGCAGCAGCGCAAGCCTGCCGCACGCCAGGACGGCCGCCTGGGCTTTGCCCAGCCCAAGGCCACCGGTACCTACACGCCGACCGACATGGACAACCTGCCTGACTGGATGAGGGACTGATCATGACCGCACCGCTGACCACCACTCCCGAAGTTCGTGGCCACCTGACCCGGGTGCTTTCCGGCCAGGCCGAGGTTCGCAACGAGAGTTGCCGGATCCACGGCGCCTACGCCGCGACGCTCATGCCGAACGGCAAATGGTCTGGCTGCCCTGAGTGCATCGAGGCCGACAAGGAGCAGCAGCGCCAGGCAGAGATGCGAGAGCGCGCCGGCCAGGCCAGTGCTGGGCGCCTCGAGAAGCTCCGCGAGGGGTCGCTGATTCCGCGTCGTTTCCAGGGCCGCTCCCTGGAGGGGTTCAACACCGACGGGCGCCGGGACAAGGCATTCGCCCTGACCGCCTGCCAGCGCTACGTGGAGCGTTTCGCCGACCGCCTGGAGCAAGGAGGCGGCATGGTGCTGACCGGCTCCGTGGGCGCCGGCAAGAGCCACCTGGCCTATGCCATCGGCAACGCACTGCTCGACCGCGGCTACCGGGTCATGGGCATCGACGTGTACGAGCTGATCGACCTGATCAAGGAGCGCGCCTTCAGCCAGAAGGGCGGCAGCGAGCGTGAGGCAATCAAGGCCTTCGTCGCTGGCCTCGACCTGCTGATCCTCGACGAGATCGGCGCTCAGCTGGGCACCGAGTGGGAGCGCCTGATGCTCTTCAAGATCATCAACGAGCGCTACAAGCAGATGCTGCCGACGATCCTGATCAGCAACATCGACGCGGCCGGCCTGGGGGAATACCTGGGCGAGCGCATCGTCGATCGGATGACCGAGGGGGGCGGCATGACGCTGACGCTGGACTGGGAGAGCTACCGCAAGGAGGTGGGTCATGCGTAAGCCCAAGACCTGGATGGAATGGACCCCGGAGCAGGACGAGCTGCTGGAGACGCTGGTGCTGGAGGGCGTCTCCCATCGGCAGATTGCCGAGAGAATGGAGCGCTCGCTGGACTCCATTCGCAGTCGCTGCAGGCACCGCAAGATCCGCAAGCCGCGCGACGATGTGTGGAGCGATGAGCAGATGGACTTCCTGATTCGCCAGTACGGCAAGCACGGCTGGACGTTCCGCCGCATCGCCGACGAGTTGCCGGGCGAGCCTCGCCGCACTCGGCTGGCGTGCAAGGACAAGGCTGTACGCCTGGGGCTGACCGAGGGTAACTCTCGCGGCCATACCCAGAAGATCCCGAAGATCTACGTCGAGCGCTGCCTGATGCTGGCCATGCAGGATTTGACCACCGTTGAGATCGCCGAGCGACTCGGTGTGTCGCCGGCCTGGGCGATGCGCACGATCAATCGTAGCCCCTACCACGCTGAGCGCTACAAGGAGCGCGAGCCGATACGCCGAGGGCATGGGCAGTCCATCCGCCGAAAACAGGAGGCGGCATGAGCAAGGAGCTGATCTACCGCATCGAGGGTCTGGGCGATCTGCGCACCAAGATGGAGGCCGTGTGGGCCATGGTGTGCCGGGGCATCCAGGCCGGGGCCGTGGAGGTGGTGGTTCGCCGGCCAGGCCGGGAGCTGGGCCAGAACGCCAAGTTCCACGCCATGATCGCCGACATCCACCACCAGGCATTCCGGGGCTACTCGTTCGATGGCGTGAAAGCGGTGTTGGTCAACCAGTTCGCGCTCGAGATGGAGGAGCAGGGCACGCCGCTCAAGAACCCCGGGGAGCGTGTCTGGGACTGGAAGACCAAGGAGCCGGTATACGTCCGGCCCACTACCACCAAGTTCCGCAAGGCAGAGGCGGGGCAGTTCATCGAGTTCCTGGGTGCCACCGGTGCCGAGCTGGGTGTCGAGTGGAGCGAGCCGGCCCAGGCCGTTTATGACGAATACAGGGAGGCCGCATGATGCTGCCGAATCAATCCTACCTGCCGACCAAGCCATACCGCTCCCGGGCCTGGCTGTCCGCCGTCCACGAGCTGGAGGAGTGCGTGCTGTGTGGTGCGCATGGCATCCAGGCGGCTCACAGCAACCAGGACCGGGGGCGCGGGCAGAAGGCCAGTGACTGCCTAACCGCAGCGATTTGCCCGCCATGCCACGGAGAGATCGACAACGGCCGTCACCTGAGCCGCGAGGAGCGCCGCGCCCGGCTCGACCGGGCCATTGTCCTGACAGTAGACCAGCTGGCCCGCCGGGGCCTTATCGACGCAAGGAGGGGGTGATGGATATGGAGCGCGATGAATTCGGAGTGTGCGCGAGCTGTGGGGCCATGGAGGGGATGAAGCACATGCGGAACTGTGAGCATTACCCCAAGCCGGCGCTCGATGTGGGCGCCCATTACCGCTGGGAGATCCGTCGCCGCATCACCGATACGGACATCGCACGGGGCTGGGTACGGGTCAAGCTGGATCCCTACCGCATCTGCCGCGTCGCTGGTGTCGGCGGCGGTCCGCACGAGCATGCCACCAAGAAGCTGTTGCGCGGCGAGGCCAAGGGCCACGAGGCAAGGGAGCTGATCCGCGAGGCGCGCGCCTGTCTGGATCGATGGCAAGAGATGCTGGATGAGGACGAGGAGGAAGCGGCATGCAGATGATTTCGTCAGACGCCGGTACCCGGCTGGCGAAAGCCGGCGTGGCGCTCGAGGAGGCCGAGAGGGCGATGGAGTGCGCTGCAGCAGCAATGCCCCGGGACTACTCGCTTCTGCATAGCGACTTCATGCAGGCCGCTCGCGCCCTGGCCGCTGAGCTGGTGGCGAGCGGTTATCACGACCTGGATGGAGGGGAGGCATGATTCTGGTTTATGGCGGGTCACTGGTGATCGGCGGCCTGGTGGCAGGAGCCATTGGGTACCTGGCATGGCTGACGATCAAGGACATGCAGGACGCGGGGTGGCTGTGATGCGGCTGTTCGTCGAGTACCTGGGGCCGTCCACCAACGCCATCTATGCGGGTGTCCATTGGGCGCATCGCAAGCGGCACAAGGATGAGGCCGCCGCCGCGGTGAGGGCGGCAGTCCGCAATGCCGGCATCGGGCGGATTGAGAAGCGGGTAGACCTGGTGTTCCGGCCCCGCCTGGGCAAGGGGGTGCGTGCCCGCGACACCAGCAACAACAGCTACAGCGCCAAGATGATCGAGGATGGCCTGGTGGCAGCCGGGGTGCTGGAGGACGACACCCTGGCCTGCGTTCGCAAGGTGATCAACGAGCCACCAGAGATCGACCGCAAGAGCGAGACCGGAACCTGGGTAGAGATCAAGGAGGTGGTCGAGTGACCAAGTTCAGGGTAAGGCCGAAGACGGCAAGCATGGAGTCTCTGCGGCAGAAATGGCCCGAGAGGGTCATCCAGATCGATGACGAGCTCTGGGTTCTGCCCAGCTCGCTCGCCAAGATCGAGTGGCGAGAAATGCACCCGAAGACCGCGCTGACAGTCGGCATGAAGGCCAGGCAGTGCGTTGCCTACGATCGCCGGTGTGACGATGCGGCCCGGAGGCGTCGATGATCTACGGCCAACGCCCGGAGAGCATGACGCCGGAAGAGTGGACCATCGAGACGCAATGCCGCTTCGTCGCTAGAAAGATGCGAGAAGGGCGCAACCGCTCCGCCAGGCTGGCGATCTTCGAGGAGTGGCAGCGCAAGCTCCCGGCGATCACGAAAGAGCGGGTGGCGGAAATCTGGAAGCAAGGTGTACCGATGCCAAAAGGGAGAAGTGCTGCATGACGATCGATGAGTGGAAGCGCGTGGCAAACCCCTGGACGGTAGTCGAGGCGGCGGCAGAGAGCGAGGCGGCACGTGACGCGGCGGTGGTGCGCATCATCGACACGCTACTGGAACTACAGCTCGACCGGCGACACGAGCAGGTGGGATACCAGCCGTACAGCGTCACCGGCAATGTGCCGATGCCGCGAAGTACGCGAGCGGTCGATCAGTGCGCTCTCGCAGCCGAGCGCTATCGTCCCGACAGCGAGTGGCATCGAGCCTGCGCTTGGCTCCTCCGGCAGCTACCGCCCCGGCAGGCGGCGGCGATGCTGTTGCAGGCGGCCAGGGTGCGGCCTGAGCGCTTAGCAGAGGGAGCGGTGGCGCACTCGCTGTTCGCGGTGACGGCGAAGCAGATGGTGGAGCGGCAGGATGCCCTGCTGAGGGCGCTGGGCATGGCAGAGTGGGCGCCGCGTGGGTTCGAGAGCGTGCGGGCGATGCAGGACTGTGCCACCCGATCCCGTCACCAGCTCCGCGACTGGCTGAAAAACGAGAAGGTTCAGCAGGTTGCTTGACATAGTGCGTATGTCGGCCTACCCTGTTAGGTAGGCTGGCAGAGCTACGCTCGGAAAGCCACCACATCACGACGCCCTGCCCTCACCGGCGGGGCCGTTTGCGTTATGCCACCCCCGGCGGCCTTGCCCCCGCCCCTGGTGCGGGGTGGCACCCTATTGCAACGAGGTCACCATGCCTGATCGCCTATCGCGCCATTTCCGGCGTGCCGAGTTCGCCTGCCGCGACGGCTGCGGTTTCG
The DNA here is from genome assembly GCF_947501415.1 of uncultured Halomonas sp. Classification (GTDB taxonomy): domain Bacteria; phylum Pseudomonadota; class Gammaproteobacteria; order Pseudomonadales; family Halomonadaceae; genus Halomonas. The sequence continues at coordinate 49,566 of NZ_CANMVL010000005.1, forward strand.
ACACTGTCGATGCGCAGACTCTCGAGATTCTCGAGGCTGTGCGCGTGGCGTTCGGCTCACCGGTGATCATCAATAGCGGGTGCCGGTGTCCGGCGCACAATGCCGCGGTGGGCGGAGTGCCGAACAGCCAGCACGTTCTCGGCAGGGCTGCTGACATCAGAGTGGTCGGACATGAACCCGCCGACGTGTACAGCTGGATAGAGCAACGCTTCCCTGCCGCTAGCCTGGGGCTGTACTCGACGTTCGTGCATGTCGATACAAGAACCGGCGGGCCTGCCCGCTGGAAGCGCTGATTCGCTAGAGGCCGGAAAGGCCCATCACTCATCTACGCAGGCCCACGGGGCACAGAGCCCGAGGAGGGCCGATTGGCGATGACAGAGGTCTCGGTCAAAGGCAGCCAGCTCGACCGCATCGAGAGCGGCGTCAACGAGCTAAACCAGCGCATGGCGCGGCTCGAAGAGCGCCAGTACAGCCAGGGGGTCAAGATGGAGACTCTCGAGATGCGCACCGACGATCACGCGGTGCGTCTTCGAGAGATCGAGGTCGCCCACGCGGTCAACAAGGCCACGATGACACAAGGCCAACAGAGACTGCTGGGGCGCTGGGCTGCTGTGGGCGCTGTGGCTCTGGTGCTGCTTAGTGCCGTCGGCTCGGCTGTCGGCAAGGCGGTGCTGGGCATTGTGGGGGTCGAGTGATGGAGTGGTCCGACATTGCTGAAACCGTGGGCAAGGTGGCGCCGGCGGCTGGCGCTGCCCTATATGGCCCTGCTGGTGCTGCAGTTGGCGGCCTCGTCTCTCGCGCTCTGGGTGTTGAGCAGTCACCAGAGGCGGTTGCACAGGCGATCGCTGACCCGCAAGCGGCGGAGAGGCTGCGGCGGCTAGACCGGGAGCATGAGCGGGAGATCCTGAGCCTGACGCTACAGGCGGAGACCACCCGGCTTGCCGAGATAAACAAGACCATGCGGGCAGAGACCGAGAGTGACTCCGCATGGCGTGCCGGATGGCGACCGTTCAACGGCTGGATGCTGGCCTTGAGTCTGGCGTCGGTCAATATCGGCCTGGTGGCCGTGGTGATCATGGACCCCGCGCAACTCCCCGAAGTGGTCGATGTGCTGATCTGGTCCGTGGTCGCCCAGGGTGCCGTGCAGGGTGTGAACATCAAGCAGCGCTCCAACGACAAGGCGCGTCAGCTCGGGCAGGCGCCAAGCGGATTCATGGATGCGATCAAAACACGGGTGTCTGGAAAGTAAATCGCACCAACGTTCGAGAGAAGTGAAAGATTCCCCGGGGATATATCTGTCCCGCGTCAAGTAAATGGAACCACCCAAGCCCTGGCACCCGCCGGGGCTTTTTTGTACCTGCGCCCTTCACACGGCGCATAAACCACAGAGCCTTACGGGATGAGCCTATTGGGGACGGCAGTGTGTCGCCTCTGTGGGCTGTCAGTACCCGTGTGAACTCTAGGCTCATCGCCATAAGGACGACACACCATGAGCAACGTCATTCCTTTTGATTACCAGGGCCAATCCGTCCGCTTCGACAAGGACGGGTGGATCAGTGCGACTGACATCGCAAAGCGCCACGGAAAGCGCCTGAGCCATTGGCTCGAAAATGATGAGACGCAACTCTACATGGCATCCCTGGCACGGCATTTAAATATCCGGGATTCCGGCTATTTGATTCGGGCGTACAGAGGCCGCGGCGGTGGAACCTGGCTGCACCCCAAGCTAGCTGTTGCCTTCGCTCGATGGATCGATGTCGATTTCGGCGTCTGGGCAGACATGCTCATTGACGACATTGTTCATGGTCGCGCCACCGTGCGGCAGCAATTCGATCAGGCGTGCCGAGACCTCGATGACCAGAATCAGCGCGGCAGTCTCGCCGGTAGCGAACTGGCGCGACACCGTTGGGTGAAGCCGTCATTGGAGCAGCGAGTCGCATATTTTCGTGACCAGTTGCAGCTCAGGCTGGATGTTGCATGAGCACAGGGGTGGTCAAATTGACCACGGCTTCATACGCAAGGCCCAGCCATGCGCGGGCAAGCTCTTCTCGATGAGGCAACCATGGCAAGACCCACCAAGTATAAGGCTGCGTTCGCCGAGCAGGCCCGCAAGCTGTGCTTGTTGGGCGCCACGGACGCCGAAATGGCAGACTTCTTCGAGGTTTCTGAGTCCACGATCAATAAGTGGAAGAAGGATCATAGGGCGTTTTCGGAGTCCATAAAAAGCGGCAAGGTCATGGCTGACGCCGAGGTGGCGACTCGTCTGTATGAGCGCGCCCTCGGGTACAGCCACCCCGAAGAAAAGGTGTTCAACAACCAGGGCGAGATCGTCACCCACCAGACAACCAGGCATTACCCGCCCGACACGACTGCCGCCGCCATCTGGCTGAACAATCGCAAGCCAGACAGGTGGCGCAACAAACCCGAACCGGACGGACAGGACGACACGCCTCAGCCGGTTAATGTCGTCTTCAAGGTGCAGGATGCCAGCAACCCCGAACGAAACCGAGGCGACGCTTAACCGCCCGCAAGGTCAGTTCCTGGCGATGCCTCAGAAGTTCCGGGCCTACGTGGCCGGCTTTGGCTCCGGCAAGACATGGGTAGGCTGTGCCGGCATCGGTCGCCACGCCTGGGAGCATCCCCGCATCAATATGGGGTACTTCGCGCCGACCTATCCGCAGATTCGCGACATCTTCTATCCGACCATCGAGGAGGTTGCCCACTCGCTCGCCTTGCGCGCCGAGGTCCGAGAGGCTAACCGCGAGGTCCACCTGTACAGCGGACGCCAGTACCGCTCCACCGTGATATGCCGATCGATGGACAAGCCTGGAAGTATCGTCGGCTTCAAGATCGGGCACGCCCTGGTCGACGAGCTGGACCTGATGGCCACCGCCAAGGCCGAGATGGCCTGGCGCAAGATTATGGCGAGGATGCGCTACAACGTTGCCGGCCTCAAAAACGGCATCGATGTGACGACGACGCCCGAGGGCTTCAAGTTCGTCCATCAGCAGTTCGTCAAAGCGCTGCGCGACAAACCTGAGATGACGGCGCGGTATGGGCTGGTTCAGGCCTCGACCTACGACAACGAGGCGAACCTGCCTGATGACTATATCGACGCGCTCCTGGAGGCCTATCCGCCGCAGCTGATCGACGCCTACCTTCGTGGCCTGTTCGTCAACCTGACCACCGGCACGGTCTATCGCCAGTTCGATCGGGCATTGAATGCCTGTATGGACACCGTGCGGCAGGGCGAGCCACTGTTCATCGGCATGGACTTCAACGTCGGCAAGATGGCGGCGGTGACCCATGTGAAGCGTGACGGCCATCCCAGGGCGGTGGACGAGATCATGGGCGGCTATGACACGCCCGATATGATCCGCCGCATTAAAGAGCGCTATTGGCGCTATGACGGCAACGACTACACCAAGACTTGCGAGATCCACGTCTACCCTGACGCCTCGGGCGACTCGCGCCGATCGGTCAATGCCTCTACCACCGACATCGCACAACTTCGAGACGCCGGATTTCGGGTGGTGGTGAATGCCAGCAACCCCCCAGTCAAAGACCGGGTTAATTCGATGAATGCGGCGTTCTGCAATGCGAAGGGAGAGCGTCGGTACAAGGTGAATCCGTACGCCTGCCCAACCTACACCGACGCCCTGGAGCAGCAGGCTTGGAGCAAACAAGGCGAGCCTGACAAAGAGAACGACAAGGACCACCCGAACGACGCAGCCGGTTACTTCATCGTGAAGGACTACCCGATCAACAAGCCGGCCAGCATTGGCCATATCCGTTTCTGAGGAGCCACCATGCCCGTCGAAACACCGCATCCCGCGTACATCGCGCATGAAAAGAAAGCCCAGCGCGTGCGCGATGCCGTGGCGGGTACGGACGCCATCAAGGGCGCCCGCACGGCTTACCTGCCGCATCCTGTGAGTGGCTATGAGCGGCTGGCAGGAGAGCTCAAGCAAGAGGCTGACGAGCGCTATGCTGCTTACCTACAGCGCGCCTCCTGGTTGGGGGTCACTGGCCGCACTCATGAAGGAATGCTGGGCGGTGTCTTCCGCAAGCCGCCGGCTGCTGACCTGCCGGCGAGCATCGACTACATGCTCGAGGACGCCGATGGCTCCGGCATGGCCCTGGAGCAGTTCGCCAAGCTGTGCGTCTCCGCCCTGGAGCAATCGGGTCGCGCCGGCGTCCTGGTGGACTACCCCGAGGCCGAGGACGGCCTGACCCGTGAGCAGACTCGCGGCATGAAGGCCACGCTTCGCTTTTACGACAGCCAGAGCATCATCAATTGGCGTCGCGAGGGCGAGGCCCTGACACTCGTGGTGCTGCAAGAGGCCTACGAGGATGAGATCGATGAGTTCGAGCGCAACTGGGAGAAGCAGTACCGCGTTCTTCGGCTCGAGGATGGCGTTTACACCCAGGAGGTGTACCGAGACAGCAAGCCGGCCGGCGATAAGGTCACGCCTCGCGATGCTGCCGGCAACGCCTGGCGGGAGATCCCGTTCCAGTTCCTGGGCGCCAAGAATAACGATGAGATTCCAGACAAGCCGCTGCTGCTCGACATCGCTGATCTGAACATTGCTCATTACCGCAACAGTGCCGACCTCGAGGAAGCAGCGTTTCTATGCGGCCAGCCGATGCTCCACGTTGATATCGGCGACATGGACTCGAATCAGTGGCAAGAGCTGAACCCGAACGGCGTGCAGGTCGGTAGCCGCCGCGGTATCCAGACCAAGGGTGGCAGCATTGCCATGGTTCAGGCTGAGGAGCGCAATCTCCCGCTTTCGCTGATGGAGCAGAAAGAGCGGCAGATGCTGGCCATCGGCGCTCGGCTGATCGAGCAGCGTGGCCAGAATGAAACAGCCGAGGCCGTCAGGGCTCGCAGCGGCGCCGAAAACGCGAGCCTGTCCAGCGTGGCTACCAATGTCAGCAATGGTCTTGAGAAGGCTCTACGCTGGGCCCTGGGCTTCATGGGTGGTACCGGCAACGTCAGCTATCAACTCAACCAGCAGTTCTACGCTGAAGATGCCGACCCTCAGGAGGTCATCGCTCGCATTCAGGAGCTGGATCGCGGCCTGATCGCCAAGAAGGACTACCGCGACTGGCGTCGTCGCACGGGGGGCATTGACCCCAAGCGGACGGATGAGGAAATCGATGACGAGGCCCAGGCCGGCGGTACCACCATCGGAGCGCTGTAATGACCGCTGAATGGAAGCTGTTGGAAAGGCTTGTGAGGCATCAGGTTCTCCTTCAACGCCTCAGCAGCGGCCAGATCAAGCGCGCCTTGCCGGTGCTGCGTCAACTCGCAAAGGACTTGCGAGGCCGTATCGCGGCTGCCGACGCTACCGAGTTCGGCATGAGCCGCATGCTGGAGCTGGAGCGCGATATTCGCGTACTGGTGACCGAGGGCGTCGAGTCGCTGCAAGGCCGCCTTGAGCTGGATGAGATCGCCACACAGGAGGTCGACTTTGCCGAGCGCCTGCTGGGCGCCTCTGTGACCGTCGACCTCGCCCAGGGTGTTCAGGCCGACATGGTGGCCGCCGTCATGACCCGCCGGCAGTTGACGCTGGTGGCCGGTGACGAGATCAAGCGGTTGACCATCCCGCAGATGTTCAAGGAGTTCGATGAGGCGGTGGGTCGCGATGCTCTCAGTCTCGTAAGGGCCGGAGTGCTGGAGGGCAAGACACAGCAGGAGTTGGCCCGAGGTGTGGCGGAGTTGGTGCAGACCCGTAGCCGCCGGCAAGCCGAGGCGGTGATTCGTACAGCGGTCAACGGAATAAGCGGGGCAGCACGCAACGAGGTGTACACCGCCAACAGCGACATCCTCGAAGGCGAGAAGTGGACCAGCACACTCGACGGGCGCACATCAGCGGTATGCCGAGCTCGTGATGGTGTCGTGTACTCCCTCAACAGTGGGCCTCGACCACCTGCTCACTACAACTGCCGCAGCCTGATGCGCCCCGTTATCAAAGAGGAGTACCGCATCGCAGCCGTTGGCGATCGCGCCTCGATGGATGGGCCGGTGGATTCTCGTGTGACGTATGGCGGCTGGCTTAAGCGTCAGCCACGAGAGTTCGTCGAGGATGTGCTGGGCAAAGAGAAGGCCGGCCTTTTTCTCGCCGGCAAGGTTCGCATTGACCAGTTCGTGGACGACATGGGGCGCTCGCTGACCTTGGACCAGCTCCGGCAGAGATACGACCTTACGATGCAGTAGCACCCCTACACCGATTACCACGGCCCCGCCATCGAGCGGGGCTTTCTTTTGCCCGCAGGCAGCGGGCGAACGCATCAACACAGGAGCTGATGATGCCGATTCAGGTAGAGCACGAAGGCCAGACGATCACCGTCTACACCGAGGACGAAGTCACCGCCAAGGTCGACGATGAGGTGAAGGGCCTCAAGGTCACGAATCAGAACCTCAAGGACGAGAAGAAGGAGCTGGCCGACAAGCTCAAGGCTGTCGATGAGGAGAAGCGCCAGGCCGAGGAAGACAAGGCCCGCGCCGACGGCGACCTCGAGAAGCTCCAGCGCCTGATGGACGAGAAGGCCGACGAGCAGCGCCGCGCTTACGACAAGCTGATCTCCGACATCCGCAAGGAGAAGGTCGGCAACGCGATCAACGACATCGTCACCGAGCTAGGCGCGGGCGGCACCCGCAACGAGGATCTGCGAGACCTCCTGAAAACGCGCTTCGAGTTCGATTACGACAACGAGTCTGGCCAGGTCACTGTCGCAGGTGACGGCATCACCTCGCTGGACCAGTTGAAGAAGACCGTTCAGGAATCCGGGCGCTATGACGCCTACCTGGCCGGCTCTCAGGCATCGGGTGGAGGCTCCCCCGGTAGCCAAGGCGGAGGCCCCGCTACGAAGTCACTTAAAGACATGAACGCAACCGAGGAAGCGCTATTCGCCCGGGAAAATCCCGAGGAATACCAGCGCATGCTCGAGCGAACCTGACCCCACCGTAAAAGGAGCCTCACATGGCCACCGTACAACTGGCGGACATCTACAATCCGCTGACCTTTGCCCGTCGCGAGCAGGAATCCCAGCTCGAGCTGAACAACTTCATTCGCTCCGGCGTGATGGTCGAAGACCCGTCCGTCCAGGCGCAGATCGCCCAGGGCGGCAATATCGGCGAGCTGACCCAGTTCGCGCCGCTCGGCACTCAGGAGCCGAACTACAGCAACGACAACCCGGCAAACACCTCGACCCCCAAGAAGGTGTCGAGCCAGAAAATGACCTTCCGCCTGGCCGCGCAGAACCAGAGCTGGTCCACCATGGACCTGTCTCGGGAGCTGGCCCTGCAGGATCCAGTCGGGGCCATCACTGGGCGCGTTGGCGAGTACTGGGCAACCACCAACGAGAAGCGCCTGATCCGCTCTTGCCTGGGCATTCTGGCCGATAACGTGGCCAACGATGGTGGTGACATGCTCAAGAGCGTGGCCACTGATGCCGCCGGCGCCGTCACGGATGACGAGCGCATCAATGCTGACGTGGTGCTGGATGCCAAGCAGACCATGGGTGATCACGCCTCCAGCCTGCAGGCGATCGCCATGCACTCGGTGATCTATACCCGACTGCAGAAGCAGAACCTGATCGTCTATATCCCCAATGCTCGCGGAGAGGTGGTCATCCCGACCTACCTCGGTTACACCGTGATCGTCGACGACTCCATGCCTGCAGTGGCTGGCACCAACCGCATCACCTACACCTGCGTGCTGTTCGGCGCGGGTGCGGTGGTGTCTGCAAGCGGTCGCGTCAACACCCCCTCCGAGATGAAGCGCAATCCGGATGCTGGCAACGGTGGTGGCGAGGAGATCATCTACTCGCGCCGCTCCGACCTGATCCACCCGCTGGGCTTCTCCTTCACCTCCTCTAGCGTGGCCGGTCAGTCCGCCACCCTGGCCGAGCTGGAGGCCGCCGCCAACTGGAATCGCGTCTGGAACCGCAAGAACGTGCCCCTCGCCTTCCTGCAGGTCAACGACTAATACCTAATGGCCCGCCTTCTGGCGGGCCTATGCCGAGGAGATTCGAGCATGGCAGAAGCCAAGACCACTCAAGCGAAGCGGGGCGCCGAAGCCGATCAGAAGCCCGCTGATAAGCCAACAGCCGGCCAGCAGGTATCACTCGCCCTGGCCAATCTTGTATCTAGCGGAATGTCGCTCAAGGAGGCACGCAAGCGCCTCGGGGAGGGGTGATGGCGCGCGCTCCACAGATCCGCCCGACAGGCGTTCGTCTGCTCAAGCCTGTGGGGCCACTGACTCAGCGGCAGCAGTTCCACGTCTGGAATCAGCAGCGCCGACAGCAATCTGCGAAGACCCCCGTCATCCTCGCCAAGCCCACGAACTTGACCGTCACGGAGGTCTGACATGGCGACATACATCACCGCCGCCGATGTCGAGGGCGTGCTGGGCGCCGGCTGGGAAGGCTCCGGCGACAAAGACCGCGCCGTGCTGGAGGCCAACACCTGGCTTGCCGCCAAGGGCATCACCGCCAGTGATCCCGTCGAGAGCGAGATCATCAACGCTGGCTCGCTGATTGCCCAGCTTGCGGCCCAGGGCAAGCTCTATGCCGACTCTTCGACAGGCGGCTCGGTGATCCGAAAGCGCGTGAAGGCTGACACGGTAGAGAGCGAGACGCAGTACAGCGCCGGCACCACCAGTGTGCCCGGGCAGCTTCGCCTCGCCACCGACATGCTGCGTCCCTTCATGAGTGGCGGCACCGGCTCCACCTTCGCTGTGCGGAGGGCGTGACATGGGCCTGCGTGACGACATTCAGGCGGACATTGCCGCCGCCTTCGACGCCGACCTTGCCGATGCAGTGCGGGCATTCTCGGCAAGCCGTGAGGTGCCCGGCAGCGTGTTCGACCCGACGACCGGCACCTATCCCAGCACGACCGAGACCTACACCGGGCGCGGCGTGTTCGGCGGCTACTCGGCTCAGGAGGTCGATGGACAGCATGTCCTTGCCACCGATGTGAAGCTCACCGCACTGCAAAACGAGCTGACCGACGCGCCCAAGATAGGCGACACCCTGGACGGCTACCGCGTGATCAATGTAGGCAAAGACCCGGCGTCGGCAACGTGGAGCATTCAGCTCAGGAGGTCTTGATGGCGTGGAAAGGCACCAGGCCCAGCGCGTTTGGAAAGAAGATCCCAGCCGAGGTGGGCAAGCGCACTCGTGCCGCTGCTATGCAGGCGCTGTCAGGCGTGATCGAGCGCAGCCCAGTGGGCAACCCTGATCTTTGGCAAAGGCCGGCCCCTGAGGGCTATGTTGGCGGAGCTTTCCGTGGCAACAACGTGGTCAGCGTGTCAGCCCCGGATTACTCAGCGGATGAAAGCGCCATCGATCCAGATGGACAGCGAGCGCTTGCTATGGGGTCCGCCGTTATTGCCGCTACGCGAGGCGCACCGTTCACGGTGATCTATGTGCAGAACAATTTGCCGTATGCCGAACGGCTTGAGAGCGGCTATTCCGGCCAGGCACCGGCAGGCGTGTACGCCATCACCTTCAGCAACCTGCGTGAGGCCAGCCGATGACGCTTGAGCAAATCCGCCTCACTGTCGCCACGCGCCTTGCTCAATGGCATGACGCGCCTATCGCCTGGAATAACCTGCCGGCCTCGCCCTCAGTGAAGGCCGCTCAGGATGCCGGCAGCCCGTGGGTGCGCGCCACCTTGCTGCCAGGCGATGCACAGCTTGCCGCTTTCGATGACAGCGTGATCGACTCCGGTCTGCTGGCTCTGCAAATCTTCACGTCGCGCAATGTCGGTGAGCGCCCCGGCATCCTGATAGCGGATAGCCTACGCGCTCACCTGGCTCACTACCGCGCCGATGGCGTGCGCCTACGTCAAGGCAATCCGGGCAGTGGCCCGCCTGACGACAACTGGCACATGATGACGCTGCAAATCCCCTTCAGCGCCTACTAGCCCACCCCTGACCCAACCTGCCCGCCATGCGCGGGCTTTTTTGTGCAAGCGAGAGGAGTTCCCCGCATGGCAATCGTCGACATGCAAGGCACCACCGTAACCATCAGTGACGGAGGGAGCCCCGGCACCCCCGTTCCTATTGGTGAGATCTACTCCATGAGTGGCTTCGATGGTGAGGCGCCGGACAACGACATCACCACCTTCGCATCCACCGCGCAGGAGTATCGCCCTGGCCTGCAAGACAACGGCAACGTCAGCTTCGAGCTGTTCCGTGATGCTGCTGACGCCGGCCAGCAGGAGTGTCTGACCGCGCGTGCCGCCCAGGCGACCCGCGAATTTGTCATCACCTACGAGGATGGCTCGACTGACACCTTCAACGCCTACGTCAAGTCTCTGTCCAAGACCGGCGAGCGCGGCGGCCAGATGACCGGCACGCTCAATATCCGTATCTCCGGCGAAGTGACCGAAGCTGCCGGCCCGTAATCAACGCGGCGCCACGGACGGCGCCATCAAGGATGTACCCATGACCCTGACCCGTGACCAGATCCTCGGCGCTGCCGACCTCAAGACCGAGCGCGTCGACGTTCCCGAGTGGGGCGGCGAGGTGATCGTCTCCGAGATGTTCGGCACCGCCCGTGAGGAGTACGAGCGCATCATCTTCGACCGCAACGGCAAGCTGGTATCAGACAAGAGCCTGCGGGCCTGCCTGGTGGCCGCCAGCGTGGTGGACGAGGAGGGCGCCCTGCTGTTCAGCAAGGCCGACGTTGACGCCCTGGGGCGCAAGTCCAGCCAGGCGCTGCACCGAGTGTATGACGCCGCGCTGCGACTCAACGGCATGGCGCCAGACGCCACCAAGGGTGCGGCAAAAAACTCCTGACCCAGCCGGGCCAGCGGCGGCTGCAATACATCTGGCTGGCCCGTGACCTGGGAATGCACCTGCGCGAAATGCTCGCCACTCTCACCGCCGCCGAGATCACCGAGCAACTGGCCGCCTCCGCGCTGAAAGACAGCAAGTGGCGCGAGGAGCTGGCCGAAGAGATCGAGCAAGATCGCATCGCCCAACTGCCGCCCGCCGAGCGCGTCAAGATCCAGAAGGCCGTGCTACGCGGCAGAGCATAGGAGCCACCATGGCGGACCAAAGCCGGTTAGAAATCGTCGTCGACAGTCGTGGCGCCGAGCGCAATGTACGCCGTGTGCGTGACGAGCTGGAAGGCGTCGAGCGGTCATCTCGCTCGGCCATTCGCGGCACCGAGGGTATTTCCTCGGCCTTGTCGGATGCCGACCGGGCTGCTGGTCGCTATGTCGACTCAGCCGGCAAGATGCGTGAAGCCAATGGCCGCTTCGTGGCCGGCGCGCAGTCGTTTTCCGGCGCAACCAGCGGCATCTCAAGCAGCGCGCAATCTGCTGCGGCAGACCTGGCACGGCTGCGAACGGTTGCGGTCGCCGTGGGTGGCGCACTGGCCGCCATCGGTGTCACCACCGGTGTCTCCTCGGCCATTCGCGAGATCGCCGACTTCCAGACCGCCATCAACGGCCTGTCTGCTGTGTCGGGCGCCACGGGCGATAGCCTGGCCGCACTGGAACAGCAGGCGCGCACACTGGGTGCCACCTCGCAATTCAGCGCACAACAGGCCGCCGAGGGGCAGCGATTCCTCGCCCAGGCTGGCCTCGATGTGAACGAGATCCTGAGCGCCACGCCTGGCATTCTCCAGCTCGCCACCGCTGCACAGCTAGACCTGGCCACCGCCGCCGACATTGCTTCCAACGTGCTGGGCGGCATGGGGTTGGAGGTCAGCCAGCTCGGGCGCGTCAATGATGTGCTGGCGGCAACCGCCTCGCGCTCCAATACCAGCATCGAGCAGCTTGGCGATGCGCTCTCCTACGCGGCGCCATTCGCTCGTGCGGCAAATGTCAGCCTGGAAGAAGCCGCCGCCGCCATCGGTGTCATGTCCGACGCCGGCATTCAGGGTAGTCGTGCCGGTACCGGCCTGCTCGGCGTTATCCGCCAGCTCTCCAACGTTACCCCGGCTGCCGAGAAGGCGCTCAACGCCGCTGGCCTCTCCATCGAAGACGTCAACATCGAGGCTCGCGGCCTTCAGCCGGTGCTGAAGGCGCTGCGTGGTGCCAACCTGTCGTCTGCCGACGCCATCAAGATATTCGGCTCCGAGGCGGGTGCCGCTGCGCAGGTGCTGGTGAGCGACTACACCGGGGCGATCACCGGGGCCGAGGGCGAATCACAGCGCATGGCCGACACCCTCAACCAGGGGCTGGGGCCGGCCTTCAAGTCGCTCGGCTCGGCCATTTCCGAGGCCACCCTGCAAATGGGTGATAGCGGCCTGGCCGGTGCGCTGGAGTCCGCCGTTCGCGGTGCCACTGGCGTCATCAGCGTGTGGAATGGCATGGGGCGCGAGTTCCAGACCGCCAATGGCGTGACCGACGAATACATGCAGACGGTGGAGGCGACAGCCACGGCGGTCGAGATTGCCGCCGCGCTGATTGGCGGGCGCCTGGTGGCAGCGCTGGGCACTGCTACTGCTGGCATGGTCACCGCCACCGGGGCAGCGACGGCGCTCAAGGCGGCCGTGGGCGGGTGGCCGGGCATCCTGCTGGCGGCAGGCGCCGGAATCTACACCTTCCGCGAGGAGCTTGGGTTGGTGCCAGGCCCGGCCAAGAGCGTGGCCGAGAACGTCGACGAGATCACCTCAAGTCTTGAGGGGCTGAGCGAGGCGATGCTCGACACCCAAGTGGCCGCCTTCGGCGCGGAGCTGGTGCAGATAGGCCTCCAGGCTGATCGCCTCGCCACCCGTATCGAGTCGCTGAAAAAGACTGCCAGCAGCCCGCACAGCTATGGCCAGGGCCAGCAGGGTGATATCAGTGAGGGCATCGTCAGGGCCGAGGCGCAGCAGCAAGAGCTGAGCAACCGCGCCCAAGCAATTACCGAGGCCATGGACGAGCTGCGCGGCCTCAAGGAGGGGTTGGGCGAAACCGGCGAGGCGGGCGACCGGGCGGGCAATGCCCTCGACCGCCTCGGCACCACCGCCGACTCCCTCGTGGCCAAGTTCCAGCCGATGCTGACGAGCGATGTGCAGGGAATCCTCGATAAAGCGGGGCCTGGCGCCACCATCGACGGCCAGGGGCAGATCCGCGACGCCTGGGGCAACTTCATCCCGACGCTACAGCGTCAGCTTGAGGCCCAAGTCAAGGACCAGCTCACCGCCCACACTGCCGAGCAGAATATGACGGCAGGGCTTGAGGCGCTGGGCGAGAAGATCGCCGGCAGTGTTGAGTCTGCTGTTACCAAGCTGGTGCCGACCGGCGAGCAAGAGGGTGTTCCAGATAGAGCTGGGGCGCCGAGAGTGGCCAACATTCGGCTATCACTGGCCACCGAGGCGGGCGAGCAGGCTGCCGAGGGCGAGGTCAGCGAGTCGCTGGTTGCGCTACTGGAGCAGGCGGCCGCTGGGGCAAGCGCCCGCTAACGACTGGCCTCGGCGCTGCACTCTGCCTGCATCAGCGAGACGATGCTGGACAGGTTGGCGGGCATGGGACTGTAGATCAGGCGCACTCCTTCATAGAAGGCCGCCTTCGCGGGCGCGTCGCCAATGCCGGCGCCCACCTCAAGCACGCGCCTCTCGCTGACCCCGTCGGCGTGAAGGTCGGCAATCATCAGCGCAAGGTCGGTGAAAGCCTCGCGATCCTGTGCGGTAAAGCAGTCCGCCGACGCCACTGCCGGCACCAGGGCCATCGCTGCCACCCATGCCACCCATCGTTTCATTGTTGCCTCCTGTTTTCGACGAGCCTAGCACATGAACCCAAGACAGCTAATTGCCCGCGCCCGCTCGCGGGTCGAGGCAAGCCCCGAAGAGCGCCTGCGCCGCTTGCAGATATGCGAGCAGTGCCCGCATGCCATCGTCACCCGCATCGCCGGGCGTGATGTCGCCAGGTGCGGCTCGTGCGGCTGCCCGCTGGCCTCGCGCACTCGATTCAAGCGCATCCCCGGTTACGGTGAGGTGCACTGCCCCGAGGGCAAGTGGTGACCAAATCCCCCTGGTGTTGCGCTATCCTGATCGGCCACAACCTACAAGGAGGTCAGGATGAGGGGAATCATATTGCTGGCGCTGCTGTGCCTGGTGCCGCTGGCTGCTGAAGCTCAGATGAAGTGCCCCGATGGCTCCTATCGGCATAGCTGTCCCGGTGGAGGAGGGCAGGGGGTGAGTGGCAATCTCTCCACCTATGAGGGCCCTTCGCCGCAGGCCCTTCCGCCGCTGCGCTTCAACACCCGGGGCAGTCAGGACTCACGCCGCTACCGGAGTGCCGGGGAGGCGACGCGCAGCAGCCAGTCGCTGGATGGGCCGCGCTCCACTCATCAGCGGGCACGAGCGGCGGGGCTCTCGCGCAACGAGCTGGTGCGTGCGCGCAATCGCGGCCAACTGCTGGTGGGCATGAGCCGCAGGGACGTGGATCACATCATGGGCTCGCCGGACGATGTGAACACCTACGTCAACTCGGGCCGTCGCTGCGACAACCTGTGGTACCGCGACAGCCGCCGCGGTTGGCATACCCGGATCACCATGTGCAACGGCAAGCTGACTAGCTACGGCGCCGACAGCCGCTAGCTCGACACCACCCAACACCAACGCCCCGCTTCGAGCGGGGCGTTTGCATGATGGCCTCGGCACTCGCCGGGGCTTTTGCGTATCTGGAGACCCCTATGGCCTGGAAGCTCTACACCGACGCCGCCTGTAGTCAAGAATTCGGCGGCACGCTGACGCTCGTCCACAAGACCGACCTGTCCGACAACCCGCAGGACACCCAGCTCTGGTACGCCAACGTCGATGACGACCCCGGCGACAACCAGATCCTCGAAAAAGTCGAGGCGACCGCGCCCGGCACCAACCCGATCACCCTGAGCATCGTCGACACCACCCCGGGCTCCGGCCACGAGGCGACCGAGATTACCCTGGCCAAGACCGCCGCCGGGCTGGGCACCGCCACCGCTGGCGCCTCGCTCGATCTTGGGCAAGACGACGCCTCCATCGGCGTGGTGCGCATCCTCTCCGGCGCAAGCGCTGCCGAGGAGGTCAATATCCGCGTCGAGAACGCGGTGACCACGCCGGGCAGCTCCACCGAGCTGAGCATCGAGATCGTCGAGACCATCGACCGCGACACGAGCGTATAAGGGGCCGACATGGCGCTATCAAAGCCGACCAATTTGCAGGTGCAGACGCTTGAGCCGCTGGTCGGGGTGGCGCAATCCGTCGAGCGTTATGTGGCCGCCGGCCCGTTGGTGCCGGTGCATCAATATATCGACGACACGGCCAGCCTGGCGCCCGCCGTTCGCATCGGCATCACGCAGCTCGTCGACGACAGCGCGGTGATTCGCCCCGCCGGCACGTTGGTGGGTGTCACGCAACTGGTGGACGACAGCGCCACGCTCCGGCCAGCCGCCACATTGGCTACGCTGGAGCAGGAGGTCGTTACCTACAGCGACCAGCCGGCCTCGACGCTGGTGGCGATCAACCAGGCGGTCGAGCGTCACGCCTCGGCCCAGGCGCTGGTATCGCTGCGCCAGGTGGTGCACTCCGTCGCTCAGGCCGCTGAGATCACCACGCTGATCCTCCTCGATGGCCAGGACATCACCGCCCGCTGCGCCCCGGCGTTTGATGTGCAGGCGAGCGAGGGCGATAACCGCACGGCCCAGATCATCTACCGCCCGCCCTCCGGCCCCATCAGCATTACCGGCTACCAGGGCAGGCCGGTGGAGATCCAGCGCAAGATCGCCGGCACCTGGGTGACGCTGTTTACCGGCTGGGTCGATGTGCCGACCTACCGCCGCGACACGCGCACCCTGCAACTCGCCTGCTCCGACCTGCGCTCCGAGCGGTTGGGGCGTGAGAGTCGAGACCGCCTCAAGCGCCTGACCGGCGGTGTATATAGCAATATCGCTCAGCGCGAAGACGCCGAGGGCGAGCAGTGGGTACGCGAGCTGCTCAAGACCGTCGAGGGCTCGCTCGACTACACCGGCAGCGGGTCGCTGCGCTATCGCCCGTGGGCCATCGGCACGCCACGCTATACGCTCACCGCCGACAAGATCCACCACCGGGAAATCAACCTGGAGTTCGCTACCCGCTCCGAGATCGTCAACCGCGTGACCGGCGTGCTGGAGTATCGCTACTACCGGCGCAATACGTTCGAGCATAGCGTCACGCTCGGGATGCGTCGGTCATATAACGGCGCCATCGGGTCGCAGACGGGCCAGTTGCCACATCCGGGCGCCAAGATCCCCTCGCGCTCCGACATGAGAGCCGCCGCAGAGGGCGTCAGCGGGTGGCATCTTGTTTCCTTTGTCGTCTCCGGGCTGCCGCCTAACGGGTGGTACAAGACCGGCGTGAAACCTAGTGACAAAACGTCGTGGTACGCGAACGAGGGGGCGAGGGCGAATTATGGCATGGGATTCTCGGCCACAATCGCCCGCTACATCAGCCAGCCAAAACGCGAGCGTTATGAGATCAAGGTCGAGGCACCCGAGTCGATCGACCAGTTCGGTGAGATCGCCGGCAGTGCCATGCGCCTGGCGGCAGAGACTCGCGTTGACCCGTCAATCTTCGAGGAGCGCGGCTGTGTGATCGTCGCCAACCCAGACGACCGGCGGGGCGATGTCGACCAGGCCATCACCGCGATGCAGCGCATGGCGGCCAAGGAGATCAGGTCCGGCCACCGCAAGAACCACGCCTCGTTTCGCTACAAACCGCGCGGTGGCGACCTGCTGCCGGTGGAGATTGGCGACACCATCGCGGTGAGCAACAGCGAGATCAGCGCGACGGGCTACGTCACCGAGCTGCGCCATGTCGTCACCGCCCATGGCGACCGCTACACCGATGTGCGGCTGTCGATCAGCCGGGTGGATAGCTCGCAAAGCGTCAGCGAGGACTGGAGCCTACCCGCGCCGCCGAGCGGTTACAGGCTCACGCCCGCGCCGGACAATCAGCTCGAAACACCATCCTGCCCCATTCCCGAGGTCGAGGGGCAGGACACGGAGCAGGGCGAGAGCCGCATCGAGGATAACGGTAGCGTCTACGTCGTTGCCCCCTCCATCGGGCGCGAGCATGTCGACGAGATCATCGGCACGCGCAAGCACACATACCCCGTCAAGATTCCCCGCAACCAATTTGAAGTGGAGGTGCCCTGATGGCACGACGCATCTCGTGGACAAATAACAGCACCGGCCATGACGGCACGCGCATCTATCGCGCCACCGCGCCCATGGACCCGCAGGCCCTGCCGGCGCCCCTCGCCACCGTGGCCGCCGGCACGACCGAGCACATCGACGGCGAGGAGCTGGCAGATGGCACCTACTACTACCGCGTGCAGGATTACAGTGGGCAGGAGGTGTCGGCGGTGAGTGATGAGCAGAGCTTATTGATAGGCGATAACTACTCCGCAGCCCAGATCGGGGACGAGATCGGTGGCGGCTATTTTGCGGGCATCATGCTGGATGAGATGGACGCCGACTATGCACTGATCGTATCACCAAAGGCGGAGGGCGACCCTGGCGGCAAACTGAATTGGCAAAGCGCCCGGGACTTCGCCGCGGGGCTGTCGATCGCCGGGCACACCGACTGGGCGCTGCCGACCCTCGACGAGATGCGCATCCTCTACCGCGCCTTCAAGCCCTCGACCCATAGCAACAATACCAGCTATGGCGCAACAGACCGTGTAGACCCCGCGCTGGGCAACTACACCAGCGGCGACCCTACCCAGACCACCCTGGCCGAATTCCAGAGCGGCGGCCCGGAGGCCTTCGTCGCGAGCTACTACTGGTCAGCGACGGAGAGTTCGTCCTCGTACGCGTGGGACGTGAGCTTCGTCAATGGCAGCGAGTACAGCACCAGCAAGACCAACAGCGGCTACGTGCGCGCAGTGCGACGCGTGCTGATTTAGTTTACCGGGGAACGAGAATGAGCGCAGATCGACGCCGCATTACGTCGGCCATACAGCGAATCGCCCGCGAGGATGCCGCCATCCGCAGCCTGCTTGATGAGGCGCAGGCGCGCGGCGATCAGGCGGGTTCTGCTGGCGTGGGTGTGTCTGATGCCGAGCGAGACAGCCTGTGCTGTGACGGCCCAGGAGGTGGCACAAACCCCGGCACAGTGGTGCGAGATCCTGATGAGGGTGGGCAGGATGCCGACGAGGGGCTAGACAGCGACGACCCGGCAAACCTGGACGCCCTGGGCGGTGGGTCGCTGACAGGGTTGACAGACTGCGCCACCGGAGAGCCTGTGTGCTTTGAGGGTAGCGATTGGGTGCCACCGGAGGGCTGGGACACCCCGGCTGCCAGCTGCTATGAGGACGAGACGTATGCGGCTGGCTGTTACTGGTATGTATCACATGCCGGCTCCTGGTGCTACTCGAAGACGTCATCTGGTGCCATAGAGTGTTGGAAGTCGGCCCAGGGGTACAGCAATCTTACCCACTGGCTGAATGACTGCACCCCTTCCACAGGGGCATGCCCTGGCAGTCAGTGCAAGATAGTAGTATCGGGCGTTATCTTCATCTTTCAGCCAATGCTGATGCGCGGTGATTGCTCAGAATCGTCACAAGATCAGCAAGAGGCTGTCGATTCTGGCGCTTGCGACCCACCAACCGATGATGAGGTTTTGATTTGTCGTGACCACTGGCCAGCCGATGGCTGTGTCAACCTCAAGTCGACGCCGAGCGGCCTGGTCGGCAGCAAGTACGACCCCGAGAACGATGGCAGCTACTCCAGGCCGATGGCCGAGATCGAGCTTTGCGACGAGCACGGCAATAAGATCGGGCTCAAGCCCACGCCCGATGGTGGCTGGAAGAGCATCGACAAGCTGCGCCCCAATGAAGACGGCTATCTGTACTCCTCCAGCGGCGAGCGCATCCGGCGCATCTCGCCGGCTGAGTACAGCGATACCGCGACGAGGTGAGTGTCTATCTGGCACTCATGCGACAACGCCCCGGCCATGCGGTCGGGGCGTTTTTCTGTGCCTGGGTGCCTGGTATCAATCAACAGATGGCGCGCAAACCGTGAGACGAATCGCTCTGAGCGAGACAAGGAGGCGTGAATGGTGTTGATAGGAAAGGAAAATTCGCGCTGGTGCGGCTCTACCATTGAGCTACACCCGCCGACTGACGACACCGAGCCCTTGTCACGCTACAATGCGCGCATCTTACACGCGCGCTCGACAGGGGTAACTCTGCAGACCTGTACAGGGGCGCGTACATGAAGCGGATTTTAGCGAATGTCGAACACCGAAAAAGATAGTCAGCTCAGCCACATACGGAATTTCTCGATCATCGCCCATATCGATCACGGAAAGTCCACACTGGCCGACCGGTTGATCCAGACCTGCGGCGGCCTGACCGAACGCGAGCTCAAGGAGCAGGTGCTGGACTCCATGGACCTGGAGCGCGAGCGGGGCATCACCATCAAGGCACAGTCGGTCACCCTCGACTACCACTCGCCGGACGGGAACACCTACCAGCTCAACTTCATCGACACCCCCGGGCACGTCGACTTCTCCTATGAGGTCTCGCGCTCCCTGTATGCCTGTGAGGGCGCCCTGCTGGTAGTGGATGCCGGGCAGGGGGTCGAGGCGCAGTCGGTGGCCAACTGCTACACCGCCATCGAGCAGGGGCTCGAGGTGTTGCCAGTGCTGAACAAGATGGACCTGCCCCAGGCCGACCCCGACAAGGTCTCCCACGAGATCGAAGAGATCATCGGCCTGGACGCCACCGACGCCTGTCAGGTTTCGGCCAAGAGCGGGCTGGGCATCGACGCCCTGCTGGAGCGCCTGGTGCGCGATATCCCGCCGCCCAAGGGGGACCCGGGTGGCCAGCTTCAGGCGCTGATCATCGACTCCTGGTTCGACAACTATCTGGGGGTGGTATCGCTGGTGCGGATCTTCGACGGCACCCTCAAGAAGGGTGAGAAGATCCGTATCAAGTCCACCGGTCGTGACTGGCAGGTCAACGAAGTGGGTATCTTCACCCCACAGCGCCATCAGACCGATGTCCTGCGTGCCGGGGAGGTAGGCTTCATCGTGGCCGGCATCAAGGAGATCCAGGGGGCGCCGGTGGGCGATACCATCACCCATACCAAGACCCCGGATGTGGCTCGCCTGCCCGGCTTCCAGAAGGTCAAGCCCCAGGTCTATGCCGGCATGTTCCCGGTCAGTGCCGATGACTACGAGGATTTCCGCGACGCCCTGGAGAAGCTGGCGCTCAACGATGCCTCCCTGGAGTACGAGCCGGAGAACTCCGATGCCCTGGGCTTCGGTTTCCGGGTCGGCTTCCTCGGCACCCTGCATATGGAGATCATTCAGGAGCGTCTCGAGCGCGAGTATGATCTGGACCTGCTGACCACCGCGCCCACCGTGGTCTACGAGCTTGTGCTCAAGGATGGCGAGGTGATCTATGTTGCCAACCCCTCCAAGCTGCCCGATATGGCCGATGTCGAGGAGATGCGCGAGCCCATCGTGCGCGCCAGCATCCTGGTGCCCCAGGAGTTCGTCGGCAATGTCATCACCGAGTGCGAGCAGCGCCGCGGTACCCAGAAGGACATGCAGTTCCTGGGCAGCCAGATCCAGCTTACCTACGAGCTGCCGATGTCCGAGGTGGTGATGGACTTCTTCGACCGCCTCAAGTCGATCTCCAAGGGCTATGCCTCGCTGGAGTACAACTTCGAGCGTTTCGAAGCCGCCAAGCTGGTGCGCCTGGATGTTTTGATCAATGGCGACAAGGTCGATGCCCTGGCGGTGATCATTCACCGCGATCATGCCCATAGTCGCGGGCGCCTGCTGGTGGAAAAGATGAAGGAGCTGATCCCGCGGCAGATGTTCGACGTGGCGATTCAGGCGGCCATCGGCGGCCAGGTGGTGGCCCGCTCCACCGTCAAGGCACTGCGCAAGAACGTGACCGCCAAGTGTTACGGCGGCGATGTGTCCCGCAAGAAGAAGCTGCTCGAGAAGCAGAAGGCGGGCAAGAAACGCATGAAACAGGTGGGCCGGGTGGAGATTCCCCAGGACGCCTTCCTTGCCGTGCTCAGGGTCAACGACTGATTCCACCAGCTAGGGACAACGAACCGCCATGGACTTCTCACTGCTGCTGGTGATTGCCGTTGCCGTCACCGGCGTGATAACCCTGCTCAACTATCTCTGGTGGCGTCCGGCGCGTCGCCAGTCACTGCAAGCCGCCGAGGCCGGAACCACCGAAGGCCTGCCGTCCAATGCCCGCGAACAGGTACTGAAGGAGCCGTGGCCGGTGGACTACGCTCGCTCCTTCTTTCCGGTGCTGCTGGTGGTGCTGGTGCTGAGGAGCTTCGTGGTGGAGCCGTTCCAGATCCCGTCAGGCTCCATGCGCCCGACACTGGAGATCGGTGACTTCATCCTGGTCAACAAGTTCGCCTATGGGCTCCGCCTGCCGGTGGTGCATACCGAGATCGTCGATCTGGGTGAACCCGAGCGCGGTGATGTCATGGTGTTTCGCTTCCCCAGCGAGCCTTCGGTCAACTTCATCAAGCGCGTGGTTGGTCTTCCCGGTGATCGCATCCGTTACGAGGGCAAGCAGCTTTATGTCAACGGAGAGCCGGTGCTCAAGTCGCTGCTGGCCGAAGGGCCGGCCGAGGCGCCGGGAGAGTTGATGTATGCCGAGCAGCTGGGCGAAGTGGAGCACCGCATCTACAATAATCCGCGAGACCTCGGTCCCCAGATGCGTGAGCTGGTCGTGCCGGAGGGGCATTACTTCACCATGGGTGATAATCGTGACCACTCCAACGATAGCCGCTACTGGGGGTTTGTGCCGGCAGACAACGTGGTGGGACGTGCCTTTGCCGTATGGATGCATTGGGATGGCGGCCTGCCGAGCTTCACCAGCATGCGACTCATTCATTAAGTGTCTCGTTGTACTTTCAAGACGACAGAATCAGATAACAGGATTTTCGTGAGCCAAACCCTCAACGCCTTCAGCCGACGTCTCGGCCACGACTTCGGCGACGACACGCTGCTCGAGCTTGCCATGACCCACCGCAGCTATGGTGGCCAGAACAACGAGCGCCTCGAGTTTCTGGGTGACTCCATCGTCAATTTCGTCATCGCCGAGGCCCTGTTCCGTCGCTTCCCCGAGGCGCGAGAGGGGCAGCTCTCCCGTCTGCGAGCGCGTCTGGTCAAGGGCCAGACCCTGGCGGAGCTGGCTCGCGAGATGGAATTCGGAGAGCACCTGCGGCTCGGGTCCGGAGAGATGAAGAGCGGTGGGCATCGTCGTGACTCCATCCTCGCCGATGCGGTCGAGGCGGTGATCGGTGCCATCTATCTCGATGCCGGCATGGAAGCCGTGCGCGCCCGGATTCTCTCCTGGTATGCGGAACGCCTGGAAGACACCAGTCTGCAGCATACCCAGAAGGACCCCAAGACACGCCTGCAGGAGTTCCTGCAGTCGCGTCAGGAGCCCCTGCCCCGCTACGAGGTGGTCAGCGTAGAGGGCGAGGCCCATGCCCAGACCTTTACCGTGGAGTGTCATGTGGAACTGCTGCAGGATCATACCACCGGCATTGGCTCCAGCCGCCGTCATGCCGAGCAGCAAGCCGCCGAGGTGGCCCTGAAACAGCTTGAGCCAAGAGGAGTCCGGTCATGACCCAGACGTGTGGTTTCGTGGCCATCGTCGGCCGCCCCAACGTCGGCAAGTCCACGCTGATGAACCGTATTCTCGGCCAGAAGGTGTCGATCACCTCGCGGCGGCCCCAGACGACCCGTCATCAGGTGATGGGCATCAAGACCGAGGAGGAGACCCAGTTCATCTATGTCGACACGCCCGGCATCCATATCATGGCCAAGGATCGCAACAAGGCGATCAACCGCTTCATGAATCAGGCGGCCGTGCAGGCGCTGCGCGATGTCGACTGTGTGGTGTTCATCATCGACCGCACTCGCTGGAGCGATGAGGATCAGATCGTTCTGCAGCGCCTCGAGCATGTCAACGCGCCGGTGATTCTGGCCGTCAACAAGGTCGATCGCCTGCAGGACAAGTCCGAGCTCCTGCCCTGGCTCGAGTCGGTCGGCGCGCGCAGGGACTTTGCCGCCATCGTGCCGATCTCCGCCAAGCACGGCACCAATGTTCCTGAGCTCGAGGTCGAAGTGGCCAAGCACCTGCCGGAGAGTGTGCACTTCTTCCCCGAGGATCAGATCACCGACAAGAGCCAGCGATTCCTGGCGGCCGAGCTGGTACGCGAAAAGGTCATGCGCCAGCTTGGCGATGAGCTGCCCTACCAGATGACCGTGGAGATCGAGGAGTTCCGTGACGAGGGCAGGGTGGTGCATATCAGCGCCCTGATCCTGGTGGAGCGCCAGGGCCAGAAGAAGATCCTGATCGGCGAGAATGGCGAACGCATCAAGAGCATCGGCCGCGAGGCGCGTCTCGATATGGAGCGTGCCCTGGGGGCCAAGGTGATGCTGAATCTATGGGTCAAGGTCAAGCGCGGCTGGTCCGATGACGAGCGAGCGCTCAAGAGCCTGGGTTACGACCTCGATTGAGGTGACATGACCCCCGAGCCGGCTTTCCTGCTGCACAAGCGCCCCTATCGCGAGACCAGTGCGCTGGTGGAGCTGTTGACACTCCGCCACGGTCGGGTGCGGGCCGTCGCTCAGGGCGTGCAGCGGCCCGGGTCTCGGTCTCGCGGCAGGCTGCAGCCCTTCGCCCCGCTGCATGTGACCTGGGTCGGCGAAGGCGAGCTCAAGCGCCTGAGGCTGATGGAGAGTCGTGGTGGGGTGGCGCTGCTGGCGGGCGAAGGATTGCTGTGCGGGCTCTATGCCAACGAACTGCTGACACGCACCCTCCCGGTGGAGTTTCCGGTAGCGGAGGTGTTTGCCTTCTATACCTCGCTGCTCGAGGCCCTTCCCAGGCCCGGCTCACGCGCCGGCGCCCTTCGACGCCTGGAGTTTACCCTGCTCGAGTCGCTGGATGCCGCCCCGCGCTTCGTTGCGACCGAGGGTGGCGAGCTCGACCCCCAGGCTCGCTATGTCTACGACGCTGCCAGCCGCGCCTTCCGCCTCGGCCAGCCGGGGATCGATGGTCGTACCCTGCGCCTGCTCGCCGCCGGTGAGTGGAGTGCGCCGGGACTCGCCGGCCCCGCGAAGGCGGTGGCTCGCGCCGCCTTGGCGCCACTGCTGGGCAGCCGCCCGCTGCGCTCCCGGGAGCTGATGCGCGAGCTTGCCGAGACCCGGCGTGCCGGGCTTCGCTAGAAGCTGGGCCCGGCTTCGTCGGAGCTGTAAGCTATAAGCTTTAAGAAGCTAGAAGCTAGAAGCTAGAAGCTATAAGTTTCAAGCAACCCACTTGCCGCAAGGCTTGGCGTCGACATACTGGCTTACGGCTCATTTCAAGGAGACTCTGTTATGCATCCCCCGCGTATCCTGCTTGGCGTCAATATCGACCATATCGCCACCCTGCGCGAGGCTCGAGGCACTCGCTACCCGGACCCGCTCCAGGCAGCGCTGCTCGCCGAAGAGGCCGGTGCCGATGGCATCACCATCCACCTTCGTGAGGATCGCCGGCATATCCAGGAGCGTGATGTTCGCCTGCTGGCGGACGTGCTGAACACCCGCATGAACCTCGAGATCGCGGTGACCGAGGAGATGATGGCCCTGGCCGAGGAGGTGCGCCCGGCCCATGTCTGCCTGGTGCCGGAAAAGCGCGAAGAGCTTACCACCGAGGGAGGGCTCGATGTGGTCGGTGGTTTCGAGACGATTCGCAACGCCTGTCGACGCCTGGCCGCGGCGGGCTGTGAGGTCTCGCTGTTCGTCGACCCCGAGCCGGAGCAGATCGCTGCCGCCGCCAGGGCCGGCGCGCCGGTCATCGAGCTGCACACCGGTGGTTATGCCGAGGCCTCGGGAGACGAGGCCGTCCGTGAGCATGCGCGACTCGCCGCGGCCGCCGAAATGGCCCTCGAGCTGGGGCTGGTCGTCAATGCCGGTCATGGCCTGCACTACCATAACGTCGAGGCGGTGGCCGCCATTCCGGGGATCCATGAGCTCAATATCGGTCATGCCATCATCGCCCGGGCACTGTTCGTGGGCCTCAAGGAGGCGGTTGCCGAGATGAAGCGTCTGGCGATCGCCGGCCAGGAGGCAGGCTTCGTCGCCGCCCTCGAGGAGCACGACCATGACCATGACCACGATGATCACGTGCACTGAGTCATGATTCTGGGGATCGGCACCGATATCGCCCGGGTGGCGCGTTTCGAGGCGGCGCTGTCACGCAGGGGCGAGCGCTTTACCCGTCGCCTGCTGGGAGAGGTGGAGCGCGAGCGTGTCCAGGGACACCCAAGGCCCGCAGCCTTCCTGGCCAAGCGCTTTGCTGCCAAGGAGGCTTTCGTCAAGGCGCTGGGCACCGGGCTGCGTCACGGCATGCGCTGGACCGAGATCCAGGTGGTCAATGATAGCCTCGGTCGGCCCTCGTTGCTGCTGGCCGGCAAGGCCCATGAGCTGGCGCGCAGCGCCGGTGTGCGGGCCACTCATCTGACCCTGTCCGATGAGGAGGAGTTCGCGGTCGCCTTCGTGGTGCTGGAGGATTGAGCCTCGTCGAGCTGCGCCTTGCGCCACTGGCGCAGCTCCTCCATGGCGTCGGTCAGGTCCCCCATCAGCGGGGCCATGGCCATGCGTCCGCGGCTGCGCAGGCGCGTTTCCATGGTCTCCGCGAGCAGCCCCAGGCGTGGTGCACCGCAGTAACGACAGGCACCGTTGAGGGCGTGTATGGCGTCCAGTAACGTCTCATCGTCCCGATCCTCATAGGCCTGGTATATCGCCTTCTCGCTCGCGTCGAGAGAGTCGGCGAGCTGGACGAGCAGCTGGTGCGCCAGCTGCTCCCGTCCACCGGCCAGTCGCGCGCCTAGAGAGAGATCCACCGCGGCCAGCTCCGATGACCGGACGTCCGCCGGTGAAGTGTCGGTTGTCATGAGGTGGTCGGGAGCACTCCCCAGGTGGCGACTCAACAGGGCTGCCAGGTCCTTGCCTCCCAGCGGCTTGATCAGCACATCATCCAGGCCACTGGCCAGCAGCCGACGGCGTTCATCCTCCAGGGCGTGGGCCGTCACGGCGACAATCGGGGTGCGTCGCCACCTCTGGTTCAGGCGGCGCAGCGCTCGGGTCGCCTCGAGGCCATCCATGCCCGGCATGCGGATATCCATCAGCACCAGGTCGAAGTGTTGCTCACGGCCCAGCGAAACGGCCTGTTCGCCACTGCTGGCCAGCGTGACCTCCACGCCGGGGCCGGTCAGCAGCTCGCTCAACAGGCGGCGGTTGGAGTCGTTGTCGTCGACGGCGAGTAGCCGCAGGCCGGTGTCGGGCGTGTCCGCCGAGCGTTCGGTGGCGGCCGCTACGACGTGCTGACCGCTTGCCAGGATGCGTTCGATGGCATCGGCGAATGTGCGCCGGGCTAGCGGCTTGGCCAGCATCTCGCCCCCGGCGGGCAGCATGAGGTCGGGCAGCTCGAGGGGGCTGGCCGTGCACAGCACGAGCGCGGGGCACTGCAGCTCGACGATCCGTTCTTGCCAGTGGTGAAGAAGCTCGGGAGCGTAGGGCGGTGCACCCAGGCTGACGATCAGCAGGCTCGGGGGAGGCGGCGAGGCGGTGTCGGCCGGCAGCGGCGTGGCCCCCCAGCGGCGCAGCAGGTGCAGCAGGGCGTGCCGGCTGGGGGTGTGAGGCTCCTCCGTCAGGATGATCTCGCCCTTCATGTGCAGCTCGGGTGGTCGTTGCGACTCGGGCTCGCCGGCCAGTGGCAGCGTAAACGAGAAGGTGCTGCCGTGGCCCGGCTCGCTCTGGACTTCGATCTTGCCTCCCATCTGCTCCACCAGCTGGCGGCAGATGAAGAGGCCAAGCCCACTGCCCCCGAACTCCCGGCAGTGGCTCGGGGAGGTCTGATGGAAGGCATCGAAGAGGCGCTGCCTGTGCTCATTCGATAGCCCGATACCGGTGTCAGTCACGCTGATGCGCAGGGTGACGCGGTCCGCCTCGCTCTCTTCCATCATGACCCGGACCAGAACGTCGCCATGCTCGGTAAATTTCACCGCATTGCTGACCAGGTTGGTCAGCACCTGGCGAATGCGCATCGGGTCGCCCTGCAGCAGCGATGGCACGTCATCATAGACCATGCCGAGCAGTTCCAGCCCCTTCTGCTGGGCCGTGGGAGCCTGTAGTGCCAGGACCTCGTCGACCAGTTCCACCATCTCCACCGGCATTCGCTCGAGCTCCAGCCTGCCGGCCTCGAGCCTGGAGTAGTCCAGAATATCGTTGACCAGCATCAGCAGGTTGTCACAGGCCCGGTCGACATGTTCCAGCCACTCCCGTTGACGGTTATCCAGGGGCGAGCGCCCCAGCAGACGACAGAAGCCGATGATACCGTTGAGGGGCGTGCGGATCTCGTGGCTCATGTTGGCGAGGAACTCCGATTTCACCCGGTTGGCTTCCACGGCGCGTCGGTGTGCCATGTCGAGCTGCATGTTCTGGATCTCGACGGTCTCCATCGACTCCTCCAGCTCCATGGTGGCCTGAGCGATCTGGCGCTGCATCTCTTCGCGTGACTCCTGCAGGCGCGAGGCCAGCACATTGATATGGGTATCCAACGGGGGCAGCTCGGGGGGAGAAGGGGGCAGGGGCTGGGTGCTCTCCTCTCGGGCCAGTTGCGACAGCGTGGCATCGATCTGCCCCAGGGGGTGCTGCAGGCGCCGATAGGTGCTGGCGGTGGCAAGCCCCAGGATGGCGGCGCCAAGGACAAGCAGCAGACCACTGGCACCCAGCTGTCGGTAGTGGCCCAGCAGCAGCCCGGAGGCATCGACATCCATCACCAGGCGTGTGGCGTTGTCGTCTGAAAGGGGGTGGGTCATGCGCCAGTGGCCGTTGTTCTGGCGTACGATGCCGCTGGTGTGTACCCGGGGAGCTCCCTGGGTCAGGCGGCCGACCTCCACCAGTGGCATGCCGCTGGCGTCGATGATGGCGGCGGCCGTGACCTCCCGCAGGCCAAGCAGGTTGGCGGTATGTGTCCTCAGAGTCGGCAGATCCTCTGCGTGCAACGCGGCCAGCAGGCTAGGCTCGACCAGTGCCGTGGCCTGGTTCAGTTCCGCCTCCAGCTCCGCGTCATGATCATCACGGTGCAGGGACAGGATGATGACCGCCACGGCGAGCATCAGCAGCAAGGGGAGAACCAGTGTGGTCAGCAGCAGTCGCAGCTTCAGAGGCATGGAGGTTTCCGGCGAAGAGTGAGATGAGGTTCATGGCCGAGTGGAGTGCCTGTCCACCCCGGAGCCACACGGATATAATGGTGAAAATACCTTTGGAGAAGGAAGCTTGCATGCACTTTCCGACCATCGAGGACGTTGTCGGCCAGACGCCGCTGGTGCGCCTCAAGCGCATCGGGGCCGGTCGCAACAATGTGCTGCTGGCCAAACTCGAGGGTAACAACCCTGCGGGTTCGGTTAAGGACCGGCCTGCCCTGGCCATGCTGGAGCAGGCCGAGGCACGCGGCGAGATCGCCCCGGGCGACACCCTGATCGAGGCGACGTCGGGGAACACCGGCATCGCCCTCGCCATGGCGGCGGCCATCAAGGGCTATCGCATGGTGCTGATCATGCCCGATAACGCCTCGGAGGAGCGCAAGCAGTGCATGGCGGCCTACGGTGCCAGGCTGATCACCGTGAGCCAGGAGGGCGGCATGGAGGAGGCCCGTGACCTGGCAGAGGTCATGCTCGCGCGTGGTGAGGGCAAGCGGCTGGATCAGTTTGCCAACCCCGACAATCCGCTCTCCCACTACCGTGGCACCGGCCCTGAGATCTGGGAGCAGACCGCCGGCAGCGTGACCCACTTCATCAGCTCGATGGGCACCACCGGTACCATCATGGGGGTTTCCCAGGCCCTCAAGGAGCGCAACCCCGACGTCGAGATCATCGGCCTGCAGCCCGAGGACGGCGCCAGTATAGCCGGAATTCGCCGCTGGCCCGAGGCGTATCTGCCAAGCATCTTCGATGCCAGTCGCGTCGATCGGGTGCTCGATATCGGCCAGCACGAGGCCGAAGAGCATATGCGACGCCTGGCTCGGGAGGAGGGCATCCTGGCCGGCGTCAGCTCCGGTGGGGCCCTGGCCGGCGCCCTGCGAGTCGCCGAGCAGGTCGAAAATGCGGTGATCGTGTTTATCGTCTGCGACCGTGGCGACCGTTACCTTTCCACCGGTCTCTACGCCCCGGAGGGATGAGTCATGGCGATGCTGGGCAAGCGGCGACCGCGTCGCGAGCGGTCGGGTGTTTCCGGCCTGCAGGGCCGACAGCCACACTCGCCGCCATACTCGAGTGTCAGGGGGGGGGCGCCCTCGAGTGAGGGCGAGGCGCAGGGCCTGAAGATCGAGCGCCTGGCCCATGATGGCCGTGGTGTCACCCATCACGCCGACGGCAAGACGCTGTTCGTCGACGGCGCGCTGCCCGGAGAGCGAGTCGAGGTGGCGGTCCATCTGACCCGCAAGCGTTTCGATGAAGCCCATGTGCGTGAGGTGCTCGAGGCGTCGCCGGAGCGCGTCAAGCCGCCCTGCGACTATTACCAGCGCTGTGGCGGTTGTGACCTTCAGCATCTGTCAGTGCCCGCCCAGCGTCGCCACAAGCAGGCGGTCCTCGTCGATCTGCTGTCGCGTCAGGGAGTCGAGTTCGCCGGGGAACCAGAGTTGCTGGCCGGTGCCAGTCAGGGCTATCGGCGCCGTGCTCGGCTGGGCGTGAAACTGGATGCCGAGGGGCGTCTGCACCTCGGGTTCCGCGCACGCCATAGCCATCGTCTGGTGGATATCGCGCACTGCACCATCCTGATGCCTGAGCTCGATGCCCTGCTGGCCCCCCTGCACCGTCAATTGATGGCGCTGCAGGCGCCACGCCAGGTGGGTCACCTGGAGCTGCTGGCCAGTGACCAGGGCTGCACCCTGGTGATCCGCCAGCTCAAGGAGCACGCCGTCGATCGCGAGGCCTGGCGTACCTTCGCCCGTGAACATGGGATCCACCTGGGCTGGCTGGCAGGGCGAGATACCCCCGCCCTGGAGTGGCTGACGCCTCCCCCGCGGCTGAGCTACCGAGTGCCCGGGGTCCAACAGGACCTCGAGCTGGGCATCGCTCCCAGTGACTTCCTTCAGGCCAATGAGGAGGTCAATCGACAGATGGTTGCGACGGCACTCGGCTGGCTCGATGATCTTGCCGGGAGCGTGGTTCTTGACCTGTTTGCCGGTGTCGGCAATTTCAGCCTGCCGCTGGCCTCCGCCGGGGCACGGGTGGTCGCGGTGGAGGGGAGTCCGTCGATGGTCGAGCGCCTGGGTGCCAACGCGCGTGCCAATGCCTGTGCCAACGGTGGGGAGCTGCAGCTGTCGGCTCGCCAGGCCAATCTGGCGAGTCAGGGGACAGTGGCAGCGCTCTTGAAGGAGATCGGCCCCGAGGTGGTGGTGCTCGATCCGCCACGCGAGGGGGCCGAAGGTGCCGCCTGGGCCCTGGCGGCGGCGCCGGTGCCACGCGTGCTTTATGTCGCATGCGACCCGGCGACCCTGGCTCGGGATGCCGCACATCTGGTGCGGGGAGGTTATCGGGTCACGCGCATCGCCGTGGCCGATATGTTCGTGCACACCTCGCACCTGGAATCGATGCTGCTGTTTGAACATTCAGGAATGGAAGAACGGCGGCAAGGAGCCTTGGCCGATGGTTAAAGTACGTGAGGACCAGCCTCTCACCGCGACGGGAAAGGTGGATATCGAACGCTGGGTGGAGCGTCTGCAGGAGGATGTGAGGCTGCGCGACCCGGCCGAGATGATCGAGGCCTGTCGGCTCGCCGAGCGGCTGGAGGGTGAGTCGGAGCGCCCCCATCGGGCCTGGATGGCGGAAGGGTCCAGTTTTCGCATGGGCCTGGAGATGGCCGATATCCTGGGTGAGCTCAAGCTCGACCAGGTGGCGCTGGTTGCCGCGGTACTCTATCGCGCGGTGCGCGAGGGACTGGTCGGCCTCGAGGCCGTCGGCAAGCAGTTTGGCAAGGAGGTGGCCGGACTGATCGATGGCGTGCTGCAGATGGCGGCGATCAGTGCGACCCAGTTGCCCAGCCGCGACATGGGTCAGCATGACCAGCAGGACAATCTGCGCAAGATGCTGGTCAACATGATCGACGATGTTCGTGTGGCACTGATCAAGATCGCCGAGCGAACCTGTGCGCTGCGCCAGGTCAGGGAAGCGCCCCGAGAGAAGCAGCAACGCGTGGCCCGTGAGGTGTTCGATATCTATGCCCCCCTGGCGCATCGGCTGGGGATCGGTCACCTCAAGTGGGAGCTCGAGGATCTCTCCTTCCGCTATCTCCATGAGGATGACTACAAGGCCATCGCACGGCAGCTGGCCGAAAAGCGCCTGGATCGCGATCGCTATATCACCGAGATCGTCGCTATCCTCAACGGTCTGCTGGATGCCCAGGGCATCCACCGCTACGACGTCGATGGTCGGGCCAAGCACATCTACTCGATCTGGCGGAAGATGAAGCGCAAGAGCATCGACTTCTCCCAGGTCCATGATATCCGGGCGGTGCGCATTCTGGTGCCCGAAGTCACCGACTGCTATACCGTGCTGGGGCTTGTGCACTCGCGCTGGCATCACGTACCCAACGAGTTCGACGACTATATTGCCAACCCCAAGCAGAATGGCTACCAGTCGTTGCACACCGCGGTCCTCGGCCCCGAGAACAAGGTCGTGGAGATTCAGATTCGCACCTTTGCCATGCATGAGGAGGCGGAGCTGGGGGTCTGTGCTCACTGGCGCTACAAGGGGCATGACACCCGGGCCAAGAGTACCAGCTACGAGGACAAGATCGCCTGGCTGCGGCAGGTGCTCGAGTGGCAGGAGGAGATCGGTGATCTTGGTGACCTGAGCGAGGGCCTCAACAGCGACGTGGCCCCGGACCGCATCTACGTCTTCACCCCGGATGGCCATATCATCGACCTGCCTCGTGTCGCGACCCCCATCGACTTCGCCTATCGGGTACACACCGAGGTGGGGCATCGCTGCCGTGGGGCCAAGGTCAATGGCCGTATCGTGCCGCTTACCTATACGCTGAAGACCGGCCAGCAGGTGGAGATCCTTACCGCCAGCAAGGGTGGGCCCAGTCGCGACTGGCTCAATCCCAGCCTGGCCTATGTGCGCACCTCCCGGGCACGTTCCAAGATCCAGGCCTGGTTCAAATACCAGGCCCGTGATCAGAACATCATGGAGGGGCGCGCCCTGTTCGAGCGCGAGATGAAGCGCCTCGACCTCGAGGACATGGCTCTCGACACCCTGGCTCGCAAGGTCAACTACGCAACGCCCGATGACATGTACGCTGCCCTGGGAGCGGGGGATCTGCGCATCGGTCAGGTGTTGAACCAGGCTCAGCAGCTGTTCGGTGAGAACGATGACCAGGAGCAGCTCGACCGCCTGCTGGCCAAGCCCAGGCGCACCACGGGCAAGGGCGAGAAGAGCGATATCACCGTGCTGGGCGTGGGTAACCTCAAGACCAGCATGGCCAACTGCTGTCATCCGGTGCCGGGTGAGCCGATCGTCGGCTTCATTACCCAGGGGCGTGGAGTCACGGTGCACCGCGAGGACTGCCCCAATATTCTGCAGTTGAGTGTGGACGAGCCCCAGCGCATCATCGAGGTGGAGTGGGGCGAGCGGGCGCGAACCCAGTATCCGGTCAATATCGAGGTGCAGGCGTGGGATCGCTCCGGCCTGCTGCGCGATGTCACCGGGGTGCTGGGCAACGAGAAGGTCAACGTGCTGGCGGTCAATACCCTCACCGATACCGATGATGGCATCGCGCGGCTGACCATTACCGTCGAAGTGGATGGTCTGGAGTCGCTGGGGCGGCTCTTCTCCCGCATCCAGCAGCTGCCCAACGTTATCGAGGTGAGACGCCTGCGCAGCGGCGGCAAACCCGGCAAGCGCAAGGGAAGGGAGAGGAAGACATGAGCCAGCGCCATGGTCTGGATGATCTGCTGACCCTGATGGCGGTGCTGCGTGACCCCGACCAGGGGTGTCCATGGGACCTCCGGCAGGACTGGGACACCATCGTGCCCCACACCCTGGAGGAAGCCTACGAGGTCGCCGATGCCATCGAGCGCCGCGCCTGGGAGGAGCTGCCCGGTGAGCTGGGTGATCTGCTCTTTCAGGTGGTCTACTACGCCCAGTTCGCGAGTGAGGAGGGGCGTTTCGATTTCCACACGGTCGTGGATACCCTGACCGCCAAGATGCTGCGTCGCCACCCCCATGTCTTCCCCGATGGCAGCCTGGCCTCACGGCGCCCCCCCGACGTTGATGCCGCGGATAGCGAAGCACGCCAGGTCCCCGAACTTGAAGGCATCAATCGCCGCTGGGAGGCCCTGAAGGCCGAGGAGCGTGCACAGCGGATGCGTGAGGCCCACGAGGCCCCCGATGCCTCGGGGAGCGACTCCGTTGCGTCCTCGGTTCTGGATGATGTGCCGCGTACACTGCCGGCACTGTCGCGAGCCGCCAAGCTCTCGAAGCGTGCCGCCCGGGTGGGGTTCGACTGGCCCGACTCCCGCGGGGTGATCGCCAAGATTCGCGAGGAGCTAGACGAGGTCGAGGAGGCGCTGGCCGAGGGGAGTCGGGAGCATGCCGCCGAGGAGGTGGGTGACCTGCTGTTCGCCGTGACCAACCTCGCCCGCACCCTCAAGGCCGACCCCGAGCAGTGCCTGCGAGCCACCAACAACAAGTTCGAGCGCCGCTTTCGTCACGTGGAGGCGGCCCTGGCGGCGACGGGCAGTAGCCCCGCCGATGCCGACCTCGCGACCATGGAGCGCCACTGGCAGGCCGCCAAGCGTAACGAATACAACGATGCTGCCACTTCATCCGGAGACCCCCTGTCATGAGCCATGATCTTCACGAATCCCTGCGTGACAATGTTCGTATCCTTGGCGACAGCCTGGGGCGCACCATTGCCGATGACCTGGGGGGCGACTTCGTCGACAAGATCGAGGCCATTCGCGATTTCGCCAAGCGAGGTCGTCAGGGCGACGAGCAGGCTCAGCGTGAGCTAATCGAGTACCTGCGTCGCTTGCCGGACCGCGACCTGTTGCCGGTGACCCGCGCCTTCAACCAGTTTCTCAACCTGGCCAATATCGCCGAACAGCACTATCGGGCCCGCTTTCGTCGCGTCGAGGATTACCGGCCGGGTACGCAACCGGTGCTCTCCGAGCTGGTGGAGCGGGCGCGCCAAGCAGGCCACTCACCACGCAAGCTGGTCGAGAGCCTGGCCGGCATGCGTGTCGAACTGGTGTTGACCGCCCACCCCACCGAGGTCATTCGGCGCACCCTGATCCAGAAGTACGATGCCATCGACGACTGTTTGACCGCCATCGAATCGTCCGGGGATTATCCCGAGCGTGGCGCCCGGGCCAAGGGGCGTCTCGAGGAGCTGATCAGCCAGGCCTGGCATACCGACGAGATCCGCCACGAACGACCGTCGCCGGTGGATGAGGCGAAGTGGGGCTTCGCGGTGATCGAAAACTCGCTGTGGCAAGCGGTGCCGGACTTTCATCGGGACCTGGACAACCTGCTGCTGGATACCGCCGGCGAGCGGTTGCCTCTGGATGCCGCGCCGATCAGCTTCTCGTCTTGGATGGGGGGCGATCGCGACGGCAATCCCAACGTGACCTCCCGGGTGACTCGCGAGGTGCTGCTGCTGGGGCGCTGGATGGCTGCGGATCTTTACCTGCGCGATCTGGAACAGCTCAAGGCCGAGCTCTCCATGTGGAAGGCCAACAGCGCGCTCAAGGCCGAGGTCGGCGACGCACCGGAGCCCTACCGCGAGCTGCTTCGCCAGCTGCTGGCACGAGTCGAGGCCACCCGTGACTGGGCCAAGGCGAGCCTCGATGGCAAGCCCTACGACGGGGGGGCGATCATCGAGAGTCGTGACCAGCTCTATTCACCGTTGCTTGCCTGCTACCGCTCACTGTGCGATGTGGGCCTCGACACCATCGCCAATGGTGCACTGCTGGATACCCTGCGGCGGGTGGCGGTGTTTGGTGTCACCCTGACCCAGCTCGACATTCGCCAGGAGGCGAGTCGCCACGCCCAGGTGATGGAGGAGCTCACCGCCGGGCTTGGCCTGGGGCACTATCGTGACTGGAGCGAAGAGCAGCGCCAGGCCTTCCTGCTCGAGGAACTCGAGTCGCGCCGACCGCTGATACCGCGGCGCTGGGAGTGCTCGACGGAGTCGCGGGAGGTGATCGATACCTTCCGGGTCATCGCCAGTGAGCCGGCCGAAGCGCTTGGGACCTATGTCATCTCCATGGCGGCAGAGCCCTCCGACGTGTTGACCGTGGCACTGCTGATGAAGGAGGTGGGCGGCGAGGTCAAGTTGCCGATCGCGCCGCTGTTCGAGACCCTCAACGACCTCAATCATGCCGGCGAGGCGATCGACCGCCTGCTCTCCCTGCCCGGCTATCGCCGTCTGATCGGCGGCCGGCAGGAGGTGATGATCGGCTACTCGGATTCGGCCAAGGATGCCGGTCAGCTGGCCGCCGCCTGGGCCCAGTACCGTGCCCAGGAGAGCCTGGTGACGGTGTGTCGTCGTCACGCCGTGGACCTGACGCTGTTCCATGGACGCGGTGGGACCGTGGGGCGCGGTGGTGGCCCGGCCCATGCGGCGATTCTCTCTCAACCGCCTGGTTCGGTGAATGGCAGCCTCAGGGTGACCGAGCAGGGCGAGATGATCCGCTTCAAGTTCGGTCAGCCGGAGATCGCCCTGCGCTCCATGGAGATCTACGCCTGCGCGGTGCTGGAGGCAACGCTGCTGCCGCCACCCGACCCGGAACCCCACTGGCGCGATGAGATGGATCGCCTGGCCGAGATCGCCCACGGGGCCTACGTGGGGGTGGTGCGAGAGGATGACGATTTCGTGCCCTACTTCCGTGCGGTGACACCGGAGGGTTCGCTCGGGCGCCTGCCCCTGGGTTCGAGGCCTACCAAGCGGCGTCAGGATGGTGGGGTGGAGACTCTGCGGGCGATTCCCTGGATCTTTGCCTGGACCCAGGTCCGCCTGATGCTGCCAGCCTGGCTGGGGAGTGGCGAGGCCTTCGCCACCCGCCTCAAAGAGGAGGGGGGGCGTGAGGTGCTTCAGGAGATGCGTGACCGCTGGCCCTTCTTCGGCACCTACCTGGATATGCTGGAAATGCTGCTTTCCAAGGCCGATGTGGGCATCTCTGCCTACTACGAGCATCGCCTCGTCGACGAGCCGAGTCTCAAGGCGCTGGGGCAGCGCCTGCGGCAGCGTTTCGAGCGGCTAAATGAGGTACTGCTGGAGATGCTGGAACAGCAGGAATTGTTGGAGAAGACGCCGTTGATCCACCAGGCGATAGCCGTGCGCAATCCCTATATCGACCCGCTACATGGGCTGCAGGCGGAGCTTCTGCAGCGTAACCGCGACGCCGACGGGGCGATCAGCGCCGATCTGTCGCGGGCGCTGATGGTCACCATGGCGGGTATTGCCGCGGGGCTGCGAAATACGGGGTAACCCGGCTTTGTCGGGAGCTGGAAGAGCGCCGCTTCGCGGCTGGAAGCTGGAAGAAAAAGATTCTTCGCACATCAGCGTGAAGCTGGCCAGCCACAATGAACTCCAGCCTCCCGGTACTCA
This sequence comes from uncultured Halomonas sp., assembly GCF_947501415.1. GTDB lineage: Bacteria > Pseudomonadota > Gammaproteobacteria > Pseudomonadales > Halomonadaceae > Halomonas. The sequence continues at coordinate 86,193 of NZ_CANMVL010000005.1, forward strand.
CTGCCGGACTGATTCACGCCAGTTTGCGATGAACCAGAAAAAACCCGGACTCAGATGATTTGGGTTTTCTTCCAGCCTCAGGCTTATGCCCGCGTAGCGGGCGTTCTTCAAGCTCTAGAAGGGAATATGAATCGAGGCGGTCAGCAGGTTGAGATGCGCCATGTCGGGCGCATCGTACTCCTCGAGCTCGAGGCGGCTGGTAAAGCCCGGGAGCTGCAGGCGGGCGCCGAAACCCCGAACTCTGGTGGTGCCGGTCTCCTCGCCCTCGCCGCGTGGAATCACGGCATCGCCCTCCCAGCCGACCAGGCCTGACTTGGCATAGAGCCCGAAATCTCCCAGGCGTATTCCTGCCACCAGGCTGCCGCCGAGGCTGACGGTATTGACCAGTAGTTGCTGGTTCTCGAGGCGGGTCGGCATCTCGTCGCTATGGTGGTAGCGGAATTCGGCACCGAGATCCAGCTTGGGGAGCTGAAATGGACTGAAGCCGGCAATCAGTCGAAAGCCGGAAGTGTAGCCGTCGGGACTCTCGATGTCATGACCGTCGATGATAACTCCGTTCTCCAGCCGCATAAGATTGTCCGGCTGATTGGCGTAGGCGGGGATATGGGGATCGGCTTGCCTGACCACCTCTTCGGCGAGAGAGCCTTTTTCGGCGCCGACTGCACCAAGGGATGTACCGAGGGCAAGACCAGCCAGTAGCGCGGCAATGGTATGACTGGATGAGGTGTGACGGGATGACATGGGTCCCTGTCCTTGCGCTGCGGCCTGATTCGCTCGATCCAGACCGCAGGGCGAGTAGCGATTATATTCATATAGGCTAGCAAGCCCACCCCCGGTTCGCCAGGCATTTGGTCCGGCGATAGCGGGGACACTCCCAAGCAGTGTCGAGGCTGCTGGCGCAATGCATTTGGTCCGGCGATAGCGGGGACACTCCCAAGCAGTGTCGAGGCTGCTGGCGCAATGCATAAGGACTGGCATGGGGGCTCGGCCGGGACGTGTCCCTTGCGCTATGGGGGATCACCAGCCAGGGTCTTCAGCAATGAATCCAGCCTGGGTGTCGCCAGGCCGTGGCGTTTGGCGGCCTGGCAAAGCGGGCCGAGTATGGCGACATGCTCCGTGGGACGCCCTGCCAGCACGTCCTGGAGCATCGAGGCGCGATTGGCGGCGGTGGCTTCCACCACCCGCCAGACCAGGGCGCGCCAGCCATCGAGGCCGCTGCCTTCGGGCGGTGCGATGCCCTCGGCCTGCATCACCCTCGCCACCTCACCGATCACCACCTCCACCTCCTCACGAAACGGCGTTTCGCGAAGCTCGCCATTGCGAATCCTGTGGTGGGCAACCAGGGGGTTGATGGCAGCGTTGATGGCCAGCTTGTGCCATAACCGTCGCCGAATGTCCGGCACCGCCTGAGCCGATAGGCCACTTGTGCTCAACACGCTGGCAACTGCCCTCGCCAGATCGCCATGGCCACCCTCCAGAGAGCCGATCAGGGTGTTGCCCTGGCCGGCGTGGACGACTCGATCATCCGCGGCAACATAGGCCCCTTCGGTGGTGGTGGCGCAGAGCACCGGGCCTGGATGACGTGTAGCGAGTCGTGGCTGGGTATGAAAGCCGTTCTGCCACAGTACCAGCGGGAGGTCGGCGGGAAGTCGGGAAGCGAGCTCAAGATAGGCCGCCTCGGCGGCGTAGGCCTTGGTGGTCAGGTGGAGGAGGTCGGGAGAGCCGCCGGTGGGACGAGTCCGCGTGACCACCTCCATGGCCAGAGCATCGCCCTGGGGGGTGATCAGTGTCTGAAGTGCGGGAAGGGGGCGGCGGCCGAGCAGTGTTACCCGCTGGCCATGTTGGGACAGACGCAGGGCGAGCAGGCGGCCGATGGCACCTGGCCCCACGATCCAGTGTGTCTGAAGCCCCATCAGCGGCTCTCCTTGCGACGTAGGGGGGTGCGACGCTTGCCGCTCCTGGCCGAGCGTCCGGTGCTGCGGCGACCGCTGGTGCGTCGGGACGCCTTGGCCTCGGCGCCTTCGGCGTTGTGCAGTGCCTGGCGCAGGCGTCCGGCATCGGCCGCGCCAAGCAGGGTGCGCAGGTCGGCGACCAGCGACTCGAGGAAGGGAGCGGGGGCGGCGTCCTCTTCGGCGATGGCCCCCAGGCGCTGTTCCCATAGCGCGGTGCGTTCGGGGCGGCTGACCGCTTCGGGCAGTGAGGCGATCAGTGCGCTGCCCAGGCGGGTGGCACGCAGGGCCTTGCCATCACGCACCAGATACCCGCGTTCCACCAGGGTCTCGATGATGCCGGCGCGAGTCGCCTCGGTGCCCAGGCCATCGTGTTCTCGCAGGGTGCGTCTCACGGTGGGGTCGTCGACGTAGCGGCCGATGTTCATCATCGCCTTGATCAGGCTGGCGTCATTGAACGGCTCCGGCGGACGGGTCTCGCGATCCTCCACGCCGCTGTTCTGGACGCGACACCCCTCGCCCTCGCTGAGCGGCGGCAGCGGTGGTGCCTCGTCGCGGGTGGTGAACAGCGGCTTCCAGCCGGGGTCAAGGATCTCCTGACCCCGGGCACGGAACGTTTCCCCGAGGATCAAGAACTCCGCCTTCACGTCGCGGACGGAGAGCGGCGGATAGAACTGGGCGATCACGTTGCGGGCGATCAGCCGAAAGACGTTCGCCTCGGTGGCCGTGAGGCGTGCCATGTCCGCCGGGCGTCCGGTGGGCGCCAGGGCGTGGTGCGCGCCCACCTTGCTGTCACTCCAGGCTCGCGATCGGCGTGTGAAGTCGGCCCCGGCCAACCAGCTGCGCAGGATGGCATCTTCACGGCAGGCACCTTCCAGGGTGCCTCGGGCGGCGGCGAAATGCTCCTCGGGCAGATAGCGACAGTCGGAGCGCGGGTAGGTGATCAGCTGATGGCGCTCATAGAGCGACTGGCAGGTGTCCAGCACGATCTTGGCGGAAATGCCATGGCGCCTGGCGGCATCGACCTGCAGCGCCGACAGTGAGTAGGGCAGGGGAGCGGGCTGGCGCTTCTGCTGGGTCTCCAGCGCCATCAGTCGGCCCTCGGCCCCGGTCAGGCGCTCGGCGAGGCTGGCCGCGGGCTCCCGGGCCAGCAGGCGTCCCTGGTCGTCGAGCGGATGTTGGTCACCGGGTACCCACCAGGCGCGCAGCTCGCCCCGGGGCACTGCAAGATCGGCCCACAATACGAAGAAGGGCCTGGGCGTGAAGCCACGGATCTCGGCGTCCCGGCGCACCACCAGGCCAAGCACCGGTGTCTGTACGCGGCCTACCGAGAGTACACCGTCATGACCGGCCTGACGGCCCGTAAGCGTCCAGGCCCGGGTCAGGTTGATGCCATATAGCCAGTCGGCGCGGGAGCGTGATTCGGCGGCCCGGTAGAGTGGCTGGTAGCGCCGGTTGTCCTCCAGTCGCGACAGGGCCCGCTGAACGGCGGGGCGGTTGAGATCGCTGATCAGCAGTCGTGAGACCCTGCCCTTCCAGCCGAGGTATTCGATCACCTCCTGAACCAGCAGCTGGCCTTCGCGGTCGGGGTCACCGGCATGCACCACCTCGTTGGCGGTCTTGAGCAGCCTGCGAATCGCCGCCAGTTGGCCGCGAGCCTTGGGGCGAGGGGTGAGCTTCCAGTGCTTGGGCAGGATCGGCAGGGTGTCCAGCCGCCACTGTTTGAGGGCCGGGTCATAGGCGTCGGGAGGCGCCTGCTCCAGCAGGTGGCCGAGGCACCAGGTCACGGTGGAGTCGCCCACGACGATCGCTCCCTCCTGCTTGCGGGGGGAGCCGGGCAGGGCGTCGGCGATGGCCCGGGCCAGGCTGGGCTTCTCGGCGATGATCAGGCGCATGGCAGCCTCGCTTGCGGTGAGAATTGAGGATTCTTCCAGTGTTACCGACGCTTGGCTAGGTGTTGCATTGCGATTGTGGTGTACAATTGTTGTATCATTATTCTCATGGGGTCCGGGCGATGCGCGAGCGAGGCAGAACACGCCGGTTGATGGGGCTGGGAGCGCGCACCGGTGGCGCGCTGTTGCGGACTCGCCTGGGCGGGCAGGCCAACTGGCGGGCCCTGGGAGAGGCGCTGTTCGAGGGGCTCTCCGAACTCAAAGGGCCGGCCATGAAACTGGCCCAGATCATGTCCCAGTGGGACGACCTGCTGCCTCCAGACCTTGCCGAGGAGTTGGCCAGGTTGCAGCGCCAGGCCGAACCGATGCCCTGGGAGTCGATCCGCCACACCCTGGATGATCACTATGGCGATATCGACAAGGTGTTTCGCGAGGTCGAGACACGCCCCTTCGCCAGCGCCTCTATGGGCCAGGTGCATCGCGCGGTGACGCATGAGGGGGAGACGCTGGTGCTCAAGGTGCAGTATACGGGGCTCGCCGAGGTGCTGGAGGGAGATCTCGCTCAGGTCCGCCGCCTGATGCGTCTCGGGCGGTGGTTCAAGGTGTCTCAGGCGCGACTCGATGCGCTGTTCGAGGAACTGGCGGCGAGCCTGCGCGGAGAGCTGGACTACTGCGCCGAGGCCGAGGCACTGGCGCGCTATCGACAGCGCTATGCCGACTGGCCGGGCGTGGTGATTCCCGAGCCTCTGCCGGCCTACTCCGGTGAGCGCGTGCTGGCCATGCGCCATGTGCCGGGCATCCCGCTGCGTGACCTGGAGACGGCGGATGACGCCACGCGTCAGCGCATCGCCGCCACCCTGGCCGACTGGCTCACCGAGGAGTTCTTCACACATGGCGAGCTGCATGCCGACCCCCATGCCGGCAACTTCGCCGCCGATGACCAGGCTCGGCTGGTGATCTACGACCTGGGGGCGGTGATCCCGGTGCCTGACGAGCGGCTCAAGGCGATGATGCATCTGCTCGACGCCACCTTGCAGGGGAATGCCATGGCCATGGATAGTGCCCTGCTCGAGCTGGGTGGCCGTCAGGGGCAGGGCGCGCCCCTGTCGCTTTACCGAGAGGCGGCGGAGGCCGTCTCGGCGCTCTTCGCCCCCGGCGAGCAGGACTTTGGCGATGTGCGCGTGCATCGTCGCCTGCGTGAGCTATCACCCAAGGTATGGGCGGCCATGGATCGCCTGCAGCCGCCCGCCGATACCCTACTGCTGTCGCGAACCCTCAACGGTCACTACTGGAACCTGGTGCGCCTCGGCGCCCGGCTCGATATGCAGGCCCGCACCGCACCGCTGTTAGCCTGGGCGCGTCAGCAGGGGTGACACTCTTAGCCCGCTGCGATAGCGAAAGGCGCCGGGGACAGGTCGTAGAGGGGGTCCTATGCCAGGGAAGGCATCGGTAGCGCCCAGGGAAGGGTTCACAGCACCCCCCTCGGCGGTCCGGCGCTCCGGGGCCCGTCGCCGGACTTGAGCTAGACGGCCGCCTAGGCAGGTGCTAGCGGCTGCCAAGCCCCCCGGCGGGCTGGTAGACTGTGCCGTTTTCCGGACGGTGGAGTGCGCAATGCTGGCGGTATGGGTGGAACAGCTGCTGGGATTTGCCTCGGGGGCGCTCAAGGCGATTCGCCAGGATGAGCGCTATCCGGCGCTGATGGTCTGGGCGCGGGAAGAGGGGCCCCGACTGGTGGGCGGCGATCTGTCACTGGCCCAGGCGCTGGCGCCGGAGCTGTGGTCACAGACGCCCCTGGCGCGCCTGGACTTCCGCTGCGAACCGCTGGCGCGCCCCGGGCGAAACGAGCCCTGCTGGTGTGACTCCGGTCGCAAGACCAAACACTGCTGTGGCTCGGTGTCGCTGCCCGGCTCGGTGCCCGAGCACCTGATGTGGATGCTCTCGTTGCGCGACTGGAAGGGCGATACCCTCAAGGCGGCGCTGGACAGCGGCCGTGCCCCCGCCCAGGCGCTGCTCGAGGCGGGGCTGATCGCGGCCGAGACCGGCCAGCGCGGCCGCGCCCAGCAGATTCTCGAGTCACTCTTCGAACGTGGTGACTGGTCTCGACTGCCTGAGCAGGCCGAGCCCGCCTTCGAGATCCTGATCGACCTCTTCCAGGAGCGCGGGTTTCATCGCAAGCGCGAGGCGCTTCTCGATGCGGTGCTCGAGCATGGCCCGCTGTTCCTGCGCGGAGTGGCGCTGGAGCGCCTGTGTCTGATGCATCTCGACAACGACGACCTGGACAGTGCCCGGGCGGCCTTCGTGCGTGCCCAGCAGGCGCTGCCGGACTCGCCGACCCTGGCCTATATCGAGGCCATGCTGCTGCTGCACGAGGGGCACGAGCAGGAGGCCGCCGAGCGAGCGAGTTTCTGGTTTCGTCGTCTGGCACGCCAGGGGGATCTGGCGCCGGAGCAGCTGCAGTTCCTCGCCGACCTGGCCGAGAACCCCGGTGCCACCCTGGCCGAGCAGCTGCTCAATGCCGAGGAAGACCTGGCCGAGCCGCTGGCATCGCTGCAGGCGCTTCTCGAGGAGCTCCCGACCGCCCCGCGCCTGGCCGTGTCATGTAGCGGGGAGGGACGGCTCGAATATCACACCACTGCCCGCGAGGACACCCTGCACGCCGCCTGGCGTCGGGTCTTTCCGGTATCGGGGGTATCCGACTCCCCCCTGGGGCTCGATGATGATCCCTGGCCCGCTGCCGCGGAGTGGCTGCCCGAGCTCTGTCGCCATCCGGAGTGGCTGGATGCGCCGGCAGTCGTCCAGGAACTGACCCTGGCGCTGACCTCGCGCTTCGGCAGCCTGCCCTGGATGGCACCGAGTCTGTTCGTGCCGCTTGCCGTTCGGGTGGAGCGCTGGCTGGAGCAGGTAGCGGCCGAGGGGCCGGGCACCCTGGCCTGGGAAGATGCCGACAACACGCTGCTATTGCGGACGGGGCTTGCGTTGGTGGTCGGCATGGAGCGCGGGGCGCGGGAGCGCTCACGACGGCTCGCCGAAGGCCTGCTGGCCCTGGATAGCCATGACAGCCTGGGGCTTCGCGAGCTGGTGCTCGACCAGCTGTTGCGGGACGGACGCGACAGCGAGGCGCTGGCACTCAGTGAGCAGCCACCGGAAGCCGAGGCCGAGGGGCCGGTGCTGGGCGTGCTGATGGGCCGTGCCCTGGCACTCTATCGCCTCGACCGGCTCGAGGAGGCGGCCCAGGCGCTGGAGGAGACTCATGCCCACAATGCTCACGCGGTGAAGCTGATGTGCGGCGACAGCTCGGCGCCGCCGACGCCAGTGGGCGAGGATGGCCCGGTCGAGCCGGGCAGCCGGGCCGAGGCCTGGCAGTATCGCACCCTGATGCGCGATCAGTGGCGGGCCACACCGGGGGCCCTGGCGTGGCTGCAGGAGTGGCTCAGCCGGTGCTGAGCCATTCTGCCATGTAGGAGGCCGGCCCTGCCGGGCGAATGGCGCCGCCAGGCGCCCGGTATTCATGCTCTCGATGCTTCAGGGGCTGGCATCAGCTCACGGTCGCGGCTGATCCAGAGTGCCAGCAGCACCGCCGGAATCCCCATGACGGCGGAGATCAGGAAGAAGGTGGCATAGCCCTCGACCTCGACGACTAGCCCGCCGAAGCCGCTCAGAAACTTGCCTGGCAGGGTCATCAGCGACGAGAACAGCGCGTACTGCGTCGCGGTGTAGGCCCTCGAGGTCAAGCTGGAGAGGAAGGCGATAAAGACCGCGCTTGCCAGGCCGTTGGCCAGGTTGTCCCCGACGATGGCCATGACCAGCATGGGCAGGCTCTGGCCGGTCAGCGCCAGGGCGCTGAACAGCAGATTGGTCAATGCGGCGGCCGTGGCGCCGAGCACCAGGAGCGGCCCGATGCCGTAGCGTGCCACCAGCAGCCCCCCCAGCATGCCCCCACCGATGCTCATGGCGATACCAAACGCATTGGTGACGTTGGCGATCTCCTTGAGCGTGAAGCCCAGGTCGATATAGAGCGGGTTGGCCATGGACGCCATGGCCAGGTCGCTGATGCGGAATACCGCCACGAAGAGCAGCAGCCACAGGGCCTTGTGCCGATAGCGGGCAAAGAAGTCGGTGAAGGGACAGACGATGGCGCCGATCACCCAGGCACCCAGGCGCCGCAGGAGCTTGGGTCTTCCGCGGCTGGCCCGCAGGAAGGCCCGTACCCGCGGCTCGCGCACCAGCTGGGTACTCAGCGAGAGCCGCTCGGGTTCGGGGCGCACCAGCACCGTGATGATCCCGATGCCCACCAGCGCCGCCATGGTCAGATAGGCGGCCTCCCAGGAGAGCCAGGAGGCGACATAGAGCGCCCCCGCACCGGCCGCCAGCAGGCCACCACGGTAGCCGATGATATAGGTGGAGGCCATGGCCGCCTGGATGTCTTCGGGCGCCGACTCGATGCGGAAGGCATCAATGGCGATATCCTGGGTGGCACTGCCGAAGGCGACCAGCAGGGCGAAGGCGGCCACCAGGGGCAGCTGCCCGAGCGGGTTGACTCCGGCGAGCCCCACCAGTCCGGCGACGATCATCGCCTGAGCCAGCAGCATCCAGCCGCGGCGCTGGCCGAGGCGGCGAGTCAGCAACGGCAGTGGTAGGCGGTCCACTACAGGCGCCCAGAAGAACTTGATCGAATAGAGCATGCCGATCCAGGCGAAGAAGCCGATCGCGGCCACCTCGACTCCGTCGCTGCGCAGCCAGGCCGACAGCGTGGAGAACACCAGCAGGAAGGGCAGGCCGGCGGAGAAGCCCAGGAACAGCATGGTGATGACAGGCGCACGCAGATAGATCGCCAGGGCATCTCGCCAGCTTCTCTGCACGGTAGGCGTCGGCATGGGGCTCTCCTTGCAACGGTGTTAGAATCCTTGCCTCTTTCGCCGGGCGCCCGGCCCGCAAGCGGGGCGCACAAGCAACGAGCGATTGTTGCAGAGCCCCGGCAGTGATACCAGCATCCAGAGCGACGGGAGACCCCATGAAGGAGAGCGATACGATCCGCCAGGAAGAGGATGCGGCCGTGCCGCGCTGGTATGTGATCCAGTGCAAGGGGGGCGAATCCTTTCGCGCCACCGAGAATCTGCTCAACCAGGGCTTCGAGGTCTTCCATCCGGTACTCGACGTTCAGAAGAAGCGCCGCGGCAAGCTGACCTGGGTCACCGAGCCGCTGTTTCCCTACTATCTGTTTATTCGCCTCGACCGGCTGGTCAGCAACTGGCGGCCGATCCGCTCCACCCGGGGCGTATTGAAACTGGTCACCTTCGGCGATACGCCGGTCGCCGTGGATGACAGCCTGGTGGCGACCCTGCGCGACAAGGGTAACGAGCGCGATCAGGATGCCAACTTCTATTTCCAGGCCGGCGAGGTGGTGCAGATCACTGAAGGGCCCTTCAAGGAGCTGCAGGCGGTGTTCGAGAGCCACAAGGGGGAGGAGCGCGCCATCGTGCTGCTCAACATGCTGCAGCGTCAGCAGCGCCTGGAGATGCCGGTCGCCAATCTACGGCGCGGCTAGGTCGCCCTCGCCCAGTCACGTTATCCCCTCCCACTCAGGAGAAGCCCATGACCATCGCTCCCCAGTGTGTCGTCACGCTGCACTATGTGCTGGTTGATGCCGGCGGCCAGGTCCTCGATGACTCCCGCGCCCGTCAGCAGCCCCTCGAATACCTGCACGGCCATCACAACATCGTCGCCGGGCTGGAGCGTGCCCTGGATAGCCAGGCAGAAGGGGCCGAACTGACTGTGACATTGATGCCCGCCGAGGCCTATGGCCTGCGTAACGAGGCCCTCAAGCGCGAGGTGGGGCGGGACGCCTTCCCGGTGCCCGAGCTATCGCCTGGCATGCGTTTCCAGACCCCCGGCGATGATGGCCCCCAGATCGTCACCGTCCTGGAGGTGCGCGACGACAGCGTGCTGATCGACACCAACCACCCCCTGGCCGGTCAAACCCTGCGCTATGAACTCGAGGTGCTGACGGTTCGCGATGCCACCCGTGCCGAGCTCGCCAAGGGACACCCGCTGCCCCCCGACACGGATCACACCCAGGTCGAGGACAAGAAGTTGCTCTGAAAACTGACCTGAATCAATTGCCTGATGGCTCCCGGCAGGCGTAGGAGCGTAACTTGATTCAGATCAGAATTCCCCCTGCCGTTCCGGCTTACAGTGGGCTCAACACATCAGGGCGGGGAGGAGATCAACATGTATCTGGATGACGCTGTCGTCTTCGGGTTAGTTACCGTCGCGATGATGATCGCTTTCATGGGTGGCTGGATCACCTTCATCGTGCGGGATCACCGCAAGAAGCGCTGAAGTCAGTCACGGCACGAGTCGTCAGGGGAGGGGGGAGTCATCCCCCCAGTGGGCCGACCTTCACGGGTCGGCCTTTTTTTGCTTATTCGATTTTGGCTCTTCGCCGATCAGCGCGTGATCGCCAGGCGTTCCTCGGCGGGGCGCCAGTGGCGCTGCCAGGCGCGCATCACCCGCTCCGGGTACCAGGTCTTGCCCAGGCTGCCATTGTAGCGGGCCAGTGCGTCGGTGAGGTCACCGTTCTCCACCGCCAGATAGTGGGCTAGAATCGTGCAGCCATAGCGCAGATTGCGCCAGGGGTCCTTGAGATCATCGGCAGGCAGGCCCAGCTCGCGGATCCAGAATGGCATGATCTGCATCAGCCCAACCGCCCCGGCAGAGGAGACCGCGTCGATTCGAAAGGCGCTCTCCACCTGGATCAGGGCCAGCACCAGCTCGGGAGGCAGGCCCGCCAGCGTTGCCTCGTGATAGACCCGGCGCAGCAGCTCGCGGCGCAGCCCCGGCTCCTTGATATAGCGCTCGAGCGAGGGCTCCATGGCGTTGAGCCATTGACGCGCGGCCCATACCTCGGCCGGTGGGCGAGGGCGGGAGAGCGCCTCATCGAGGGTGGTGCGCAGGGTGTGCGGCGCGGGCGGCAGTGGCTGGACCAGCAACGGCTTGCCGTCGGCCGCGAGCGCGCTCAGGAAGCCCTGCTCGTCGGCCGCTGACGCCGTGGCCAGCCACCCGCCTATCACCAGGGCGACAAGCGGGCGCTGCGCGTTAACCCAGCTGAACCTTCTGACGTAGGAAGTCGAGGATCTCCCCGGCCGGCACCATGGTGGCATCGTTGTCACGGCGTCCCTTGTATTCCAGTTCACCCTTGTCCAGTCCGCGATCGCCCACCACCAGGCGGTGGGGAAGTCCCATCAGCTCGTGGTCGGCAAACTTCACGCCGGGTCGCAGGTCGCGGTCGTCCAGCAGCACCTCGAAACCGGCGGCGCTCAACTCGGCGTAGAGCTTCTCCGACTCCTCGCGTACGCGTTGGGACTTGTGGGCATTCATGGGCACCAGCGCGATATGGAAGGGGGCGAGGGCGTCGGGCCAGATGATGCCGGCGTCGTCATGGTTCTGCTCGATGGCGGCGGCCACCACACGGGTGACACCAATGCCGTAGCAGCCCATCCAGGGGTGGATGGCACGGCCTTCGTCACCCAGCACGTTGGCGTTCATGGCCTCGGAGTATTTCTGCCCCAGCTGGAAGACATGGCCGACCTCGATGCCGCGCTTGATGGCGAGCACACCCTTGCCATCCGGCGAGGGGTCGCCCTCGACCACATTGCGGATATCGGCCACCCTGGGCAGCGCCACATCACGCTCCCAGTTGATGCCGAAGTAGTGTTTCCCGTCGATGTTGGCGCCGGCACCGAAGTCGCTCATCAGCGCCACGCTGCGGTCGATGATGACCGGCATCTCGAGGTTGACCGGCCCCAGGGAGCCGGGACCGGCGCCCACCGCGGCGCGGATCTCCTCTTCACTGGCCATGGTCAGCGGGGCGGCCACCTCGGGCAGGTTCTCGGCCTTCACCTCGTTGAGCTCGTGGTCGCCACGCACCAGCAGGGCGATCAGGCCGCCCTCGGCGGCGTGAACCATCAGTGTCTTGATGGTCTTCTCGATGGGCAGGCCGTGCTGCTCCACCAAGGCGGCGATGGTCCTGGCATCCGGGGTGTCGACCAGGCGCAGCTCCTCGCCGGGGGCGGCGCGCTGAACATCGCTGCCCAGCGGCGCCGGCAGTGCCTCGGCCTTCTCCATGTTGGCGGCGTAGTCGGAGTCGGTAGAGAAGACGATGTCGTCTTCGCCGGACTCGGCCAGCACATGAAACTCGTGGGAGCCGGTGCCGCCGATGGCGCCGTTGTCGGCGATCACCGGGCGGAAGTCCAGCCCCAGGCGGGTGAAGATCCGCGTGTAGGCGTCATACATCGCCTGGTAGGTCTCCTTGAGGGAGTCCTCGTCCACATGGAAGGAGTAGGCGTCCTTCATGATGAACTCGCGGGAGCGCATGACCCCGAAGCGCGGGCGAATCTCGTCGCGGAACTTGGTCTGGATCTGATAGAAGTTGGCCGGCAGCTGCTTGTAGCTGGAGATCTCCTTGCGGACCAGGTCGGTGATCACCTCTTCGTGGGTAGGGCCCACGCAGTAGTCGCGGTCGTGGCGATCCTTGAGGCGCAGAAGCTCCGGTCCGTACTGCTCCCAACGGCCGGACTCCTGCCACAGTTCGGCAGGCTGAACCGCCGGCATCAGCACTTCCTGGGCGCCCGCCCGGTTCATCTCCTCACGCACGATGCGCTCGACCTTGCGCAGGGTCTTCACCCCCAGCGGCAACCAGGTGTACAGGCCGGAGGTGAGGCGGCGGATCATGCCGGCCCGCAGCATCAGCTGGTGGCTGATGACCTCTGCATCGGCGGGGGTTTCCTTCAGGGTGGAAATCAGCATCTGGGTAGCGCGCATGGGTCCGGCGTTTCCTCGGTAGTCAAACAGGGGGGCCGCAAGGGCGGCGATGATGGTGGCATTGTACGGCCAAGCCACGGGCGCGGCAAAAGGAGGCCATTTCCAGGGAGGCACAGATAACTCATGACCAAGGTTAAATTGACTGTTCTTACAACTAGCGTGCTAAATAAGAGCATGAAAGCATCATGACATGATCCATTCTGTCTTTCGGCCTCCACGCCGACCGTAAAAGGAGATGATCTTGGATAGGAGCGACACAAGTTCGATCGAGGCGCGTTGCCGCTGGGCCGGCTGGCAGGACAAGCGGCGTACCGCGGAGCAGGCCGCGGCCTTGATCGAGGATGGCATGACGGTGGGCATGAGCGGTTTTACCCGGGCCGGTGAGGCCAAGGAGGTGCCGCATGCCCTGGCCGAGCGTGCCGCACGGAGTCCGCTCTCGATCACCCTGATGACCGGCGCATCGCTGGGCAATGACCTCGACAAGGTGCTGACCGATGCCAAGGTGCTGTCGCGGCGCATGCCATTTCAGGTCGATGCCACCCTGCGCCGAGCCATCAATGCCGGCGAGGTGATGTTCATCGACCAGCATCTCTCCGAGACCGTGGAGCTGCTGCGCAATCGTCAGCTGGCGGAGATCGATGTGGCGGTGGTGGAGGCCTGTGCCATCACCGAGGAGGGCGGCATCGTGCCCACCTCTTCGGTGGGCAACTCCGCCAGCTATGCGATCCTTGCCGACAAGGTGATCATCGAGCTCAATCTCGACGCTCCCGCCGAGCTCGAGGGGCTTCACGATATCTATATTCCCCAGATGCGGCCCACGCGCACGCCGATTCCCGTGGTGGCGCCGGACTCGCGCATCGGCACCCCCTATATCCCGATCGACCCGCAGAAGATCGCCGCCATCGTGGTGACGAAGGGCAAGGACAGCCCCTCCACGGTGCTGCCGCCGGATGTCGATACGCAGCGAATCGCCGATCATCTGATCAGCTTCTTTTCCGATGAGGTCAGTATCGGACGACTGACGCCCTCGCTGCTGCCCCTGCAGGCCGGCATCGGCACCATGGCCAATGCGGTGATGAGTGGGCTTGCCGAGGGGCCCTTCGAGCATCTGACCATGTACTCCGAGGTGCTTCAGGACTCGACCTTCGACCTGCTCGACTCCGGCAAGCTCGACTACGCCTCCGGCTGCTCCATCACCCTCTCCGAGGCCTGTGGCGAGCGGGTGTGGCCTCGTCTGGATGACTATCGCGACCGTCTGATCCTGCGCCCCCAGGAGCTCTCCAACCATCCGGGGATCGTGCGTCGCTTGGGCATCATCGCGATCAATACCGCCCTTGAGGTGGATATCTATGGCAACGTCAACTCCACCCATGTGGGGGGGACGAAGATGATGAACGGCATCGGCGGCTCCGGCGACTTCGCCCGCAACGCCCAGCTCTCGATCTTCGTCACCAAGTCGGTGGCCAAGGGTGGCGATCTCTCCAGCGTGGTCCCCTTCGCCAGCCATGTGGACCATACCGAGCACGACGTCGATATCCTGGTGACCGAGCATGGTTTGGCCGATCTGCGTGGGCTGGCACCCAGAGAGCGTGCGGTCAGGGTGATCGAGCAGTGCGCCGACCCGCTCTATCGTCCGGCGTTGCGTCGCTACTTCGAGGAGGCCTGCCGACGCGGTGGCCATACGCCGCACTGCCTGGAGCAAGCGCTGTCATGGCATATGGCGGTGGAGCGTGATGGTCATATGCGCAGCCTTCAGGAGGAGAAGGTCGACGCCCTGAGTGCCTGATTTATCGACGATGGCGGTGATCTCAATGCCATCGTCGAATCGCACCCCCTATGTGGGGCTGGATAGCAGAAGTCGCAGCGTCAGGCCCAGCACCAGCGTCGTGGCAACGCTGACCAGGGTGCCCAGCAGCACGTATTCGGTCAGCTTGCGATCCCCCGCCTCACGCAGGTCGCCGTAGCGCAATACCGACTTGGCCGCGAGCAGAAAGCCCACGGCGGCGAGCTGATCCAGAAGCACCAGGGAGAGCACCAGCAGGCGCTCGAGCATGCCGATCTGTGCTCCGGCCTGGTCCAGCGTACCGGTCTCCTCGACCTGGCGGCTCCAGGGTATCAACACCATGGCGATGGCAAACGACAGGGGGCGCGTCACGATCAGGTAGGCCGCCGCCATGCCCAGCACCCCGGGTGAGAGCAGCCAGGCACCGAGGGCTTCCAGCGGTGCCATGCTGCCGAGCCAGGCCAGCCAGATCAGGGTGAGCACGCCCAGGTGCAGCGCCTGATCGAGCAGGAACCAGCGCAAGGTGCCGGGTAGCCGGGCCTTCACCAGATCGATTATCCAGTGGCTGACTCCCACCCCCAAGGCGCCGCCGAGTACTCCTGCCGGCCCCGGCGCGTCGGGCATCAGCCGGGTCGCGACAACCAGCACCAGGGCGGTGAGTCCTCCATGCACGGCACTGTGATAGTAGAGGCGGCGTGAGCGGTGGTGTAGTCGAAAACGCTCTTCGACCCAGTGACGCGGTTGCAGCAGGAAGTCGCCGACCAGATGGGCGAGCACCAGGCCCAGCAGCAGCGAGAGTTCGTTCGACGTCATGGTCAGTCAGCGTCCTTGTCGGCCAGGCGGGTCTCGAGATAGGCGAGGGTATCGCTGAGCAGGGGCCAACGTGCCGCCTTCAGGCGTTTATAAACGCTGGGCTGGCTGATGCCGAGATGCGTCGCCATGGCTTGTTGGGACAGGGTCCGCTCGAGGCTCAGCTGGACCACCTCCGCCGAATAGGTGGACCAGCCAGCGAGCAGGTCATCGAGGAAACGCATCAGCAACGCCAGGCTGCCATCGTCAGGGTCGTCGAGCAGTGTCAGCGCGAGATGCTCGTCGCCCTCTCCCAGGCGATCCAGTCGGCGCCCCGAGGCGACGAAGGGCGCGTCATCGGCCTCGGCGATGCGCAGGTCGGCCTGCCATCTGGCCGGCCCCACGGCCACCGCGATACGGGCATCCCAACGTTGATCGGGTTCGGAGTGTTCGATCAGCGCCGCACGCAAGGCGATGGCCGCCGTCATGGCATGCCGAGCCTGTGGCAGGGCGATCTGGAAACCATCGCCGCGAAAGCGCTCGGCATGACCCTGTTGTTGTCTTGCCAGGCGTTGCAGGCTGTCGTCCAGGAGGCGATAGAGGCGACGGCGGTCGCTCACCTTGCGTGAGTCGACCACGTCGCCGGTCAGCACGGCGATGCGTTGGGGCGGGGCGGTTTTCTCGAACACGCAGACACTCCTTGAGCATGCGTCTCAGTATAGCCGCCTGTGGCTATGTCGCCAGCTTATAGCCCGAAAGGGCTATTACGTAGATTTATAGCTTTTTAGGGCTATTTGGCCAACTCTCGCATGGCGTTCTCCAACCCCTCGAGTGTCATGGGGTACATGCGATCCTCGATCAGCTGACGGATCAGCTGGGTGGAGTGGGTAAAGTCCCAGGTGTTACGTGGCATGGGGTTGAGCCACACCAGACGCGGGAACTTGTCGATCACGCGCTTTAGCCACACCGCACCGGCCTCGTCATTGAAGTGCTCCACGCTGCCGCCGGGATGGGTGATCTCGTAGGGCGACATGGCCGCATCGCCAACGATCACTACCTGATAGTCATCGCCATAGGTGTGCAGCAACTCCATGGTCGGGATGCGTTCGGCATGACGGCGAGTCTGGGTGCCGGCATTGCTTCGCCACACCCCCTCGTAGATGCAGTTATGGAAGTAGTAGGCTTCCAGATGCTTGAACTCCGAACGGGCCGCCGAGAACAGCTCCTCGCAGGTGCGGATATGGTCGTCCATGGAGCCGCCCACATCGAGCAGCAGCAACACCTTCACCGCGTTATGGCGCTCGGGGCGCATCTGGACATTGAGCAGGCCGGCATCCCGCGCGGTTTCGCGAATGGTGGCATCGACATCGAACTCCTCCGCGGCCCCCTGGCGCGCGAACTTCCTGAGCCGACGCAGCGCCATCTTGGTATTGCGCGTGCCAAGCTCCAGGGAGTCGTCGTAGTCGCGAAAGCGGCGCTCATCCCACACCTTGACCGCACGCCGGTGGCGGGAGCCATCCTGGCCGATGCGAATTCCCTCCGGGTTATAGCCGTAGGCACCGAAGGGACTGGTGCCGCCGGTACCGATCCACTTGTTGCCCCCGGCATGGCGCTCCTTCTGCTCCTCGAGACGCTTCTTGAAGGTCTCGATCAGCTGCTCGAGGCCGCCCAGGGATTCGATCCGGGCCTTCTCCTCATCGGAGAGCTGCTTCTCGAACTCGCGGCGCAGCCAGTCATCGGGGATCAGTGCCTCGATGGCGGCGTCGAGGTTCTCGAGACCTTCGAACCAGGCGGAAAAGGCGCGATCGAAGCGGTCGAAGTGGCGCTCATCCTTGACCATCACGGTGCGGGCAATCTGGTAGAACGCCTCCATGTCGGCGAAGACCACGCCGCGTTCCACCACCGCATGGAGGTCGAGCAATTCGCGCAGCGATACCGGGACGCCGGCACGCTTGAGGGTCTCGAACAGGCCGATAAACATGGTTCAGCGCCTCTGGTTGCCCTGGCGGCGCATCATGAAGGCCAACCGCTCCAGTAACTGGGTATCCTGTTCGTTCTTGACCAGCGCGCCTGCCAGCGGTGGGATCGCCTTGACCGGGTCGCGCTGATAGAGCGCCTCGCGTGCCAGCTCGTCGCTCATCAGCAGCTTCAGCCAGTCGACCAGCTCCGAGGTGGAGGGCTTCTTCTTGAGGCCCGGGGCCTGACGCAGGTCGAAGAACACCTCCAGCGCCTCGCTGACCAGCTTTGGGGCGATATCGGGGAAGTGCACATCGACGATCGCCTGCATGGTGTCGCGGTCGGGAAACTCGATGTAGTGGAAGAAGCAGCGGCGCAGGAAGGCGTCGGGCAGCTCCTTCTCGTTGTTGGAGGTGATGATGATGATCGGGCGGTGGCGGGCGGTGATGGTCTCGCCGGTCTCGTAGACATGGAACTCCATGCGATCCAGCTCCTGGAGCAGATCGTTAGGGAACTCGATATCCGCCTTGTCGATCTCGTCGATCAGCAGTACCACCCGCTTGTCGGCGGTAAAGGCGTCCCACAGCTTGCCGGGCTTGATGTAGTTGGCGACGTTCTCCACGCCCTCGACGCCCAGCTGGGAGTCACGCAGGCGGCTTACCGCATCGTACTCGTAGAGCCCCTGGGCGGCCTTGGTGGAGGACTTGATATGCCAGGTGTGCAGCTCGGTGCCCAGCGAGGCCGCCAGCTCCTCGGCGAGCAGGGTCTTGCCGGTACCCGGCTCACCCTTGATCAGCAGCGGACGCTCCAGGGTCACCGCGGCGTTGACCGCCTGCTTGAGTGCCTCGGTAGCCACATAGGTGGAAGTGGAATCAAACGCCATGAGTCATGCCTCGACTTGTCATCAGAGGGGTAAAGGGATCAAACAAGTGTACGGAAGGGCGCCAGCAGGGACAAACCCAGCACTGTTATGCAAGAAGGATTACCAAGTTAACAGCCAGGCCAGGGTTTCATGGTTTATCTGTAGACTTGTGAAAGGGTGGCCCAGGAATCTTCAAGGGAGGAAACATGCTTCGCAACCTCTATGCATCACTTCCCGATAAGCTGGAAGAAGAGCAGTTCGATGAGTTGGCCGCCGGCCAGGGGGTGCGCATCGAGCGCATCGTCTCGCGCGGCCACAGTTCGCCTGAAGAGGGATGGTACGATCAGCCCCAGCACGAGTGGGTAGCGGTGCTGCAGGGGCGTGCGGTACTGGCCTTCGCGACGGGCGAGGAGCGAGAGCTCGGCCCGGGCGATCATCTGGTGATTCCGGCACACTGCCGACACCGCGTGACGTGGTCGGATCCGGAGCAGACGACCATCTGGCTGGCGGTGCACTATGAGGGATAGCCTTCGTCTGGGTGCATGGCCTTCGCCTGGAGCCTGTATCAAACTGTGTCCGAAATGGCGTGCCACAAAGGGATCTGAACCATGCGATTGAGGATACTCTCCGATCTGCACCTCGAGTGCTTCGATGAAGGGCGAGAGCTGCCGGATGTGGAGTGTGACGCGGTGATTCTGGCCGGTGATGTCTCGCGCAGGACCCGAGGGCTCGAGTGGGCGGCCAAGCGCTTCGCCGGCACGCCGATTCTCTATGTCCCCGGCAACCATGAGTTCTACCGGACCCGCATGCCGGTGCTACGCCAGGAGCTGGCCGACGAGGCGGCAAGGCTCGGCATCCACCTGCTCGACAACCGCTCACTGACCCTGGACGGCGTGCGCTTCTATGGCACCACCCTGTGGACCGACTTCGACCTTTACGCCGGAGAGCCCGATCATGACCCGGCGCTTACCGAGGAGAGGGTACTGGCCTTTATGCCGGACTTTCGCATCGTCGAGCAGCCGGAAGGCGTGGTGTTCACCCCGGCGGAGAGCCGCCGCCTGCATGCCCAGGCACGGGGCTGGCTGGAGTCGGCGCTCGCCGAGCCCTTCGGTGGCCCCCGGGTGGTGATCAGCCACCATGCGCCGCTGGCCGAGTGCATTCCGCCCGGCTATCGGGGCGATGCGGCCTCGCCGGCCTTCGCGTCTCATCTGCCCGAGCTGATGGGGCGCATGGACCTCTGGATCCACGGCCACGTCCACGAGCCGGTCGATATCGAAATCGCGGGGACCCGCGTTATCGCCAACCCAGGCGGCTACCCGGGAGAGTTCGACCCGCCGCTCTTTAATCCTCATCTGGTCGTCGAGGTGCCGGGGGCATGAGGCTGTCGCACGTCACTCCTGTGCTGCCTGCCGTCCGAACTGCAGCTCGGCCAGGTGGCGATAGAGCGGGCTCGAGTCGAGCAGTTCATCATGGCTCCCGGCGGCCACCAGGCGTCCCTCGTCGATCACCAGGAGTCGGTCGGCGGCGACCACCGTGGCCAGGCGGTGGGCGATCACGAGGCTCGTGCGTCCCACCATCAGCCGGTCCAGGGCCTGCTGTACCAGGCGCTCGCTCTCGGCATCCAGGGCGCTGGTCGCCTCGTCCAGCAACAGCACCCGGGGATCCTTGAGCAGCGCCCGGGCAATCGCCAGGCGCTGGCGCTGGCCGCCGGAGAGCTGCACGCCCCCGGGACCCAGCGGGGTGTCGAAGCCCTTGGGTAGCGCCTCGATAAAGGCCAGGGCATTGGCCGCCTCGGTCGCCGTGCGCAGGGCCTGGTTAGAGGCGTCGGGGTCCCCGTAACGCAGGTTGTCGGCCACGCTGCCGGTAAACAGCACCGGCTCCTGGGCCACCAGGCCCAGGGCCGAACGCAGCTCGAAGGGGGCCAGGTCGCGAAGGTCGATGCCGTCGAGGCGCAGGGTGCCGCGGTCCGGGTCATGGAAGCGCAGCAGCAGCGCGAGCAGGGTGCTCTTGCCGGCACCCGAGGGGCCGACCAGCGCCACCCGCTCGCCCGGGCGGATGGTCAGGTCGATGGCCTCGAGCGCCGGGGTCTCCCGGCCCGGATAGGTGAAGCTCACTCCCTCCAGGCGAATCTCCCCGGCCAGTGGCCGAGGCAGGGGTGTCGGCCGACTCGGTGGTGCGATGCCAGGGCGGGTGTCGAGCAGCTCCAGCAGTCGCTCGGCGGCCCCCGCCGCGCGCTGCACATCACCGGCCACCTCGGCGAGTGTGGCCACGGCGCCGGCCGCCAGGACGGCATAGAAGACGAAGGCCGAGAGCTCGCCGGCGCTCATCTCACCGGCGAGCACCGCCAGGCCGCCCTGCCATAGCATAAGGCCCACCGCCGCAAAGACCACCAGCATGGCGATGCCGGTCAGCCAGGCGCGTTGGCGGGTGCGCGCGATGGCGCTGGCAAAGGCCTCTTCGACGCGGCCCGCATAGTCGCGCCGATCGAGCCGCTCATGGGTAAAGGCCTGGATGGTACGGATGCCGGAGAGCGCCTCGTCGGCATAGCGGCCGAGTTCCGCCACCCGGTCCTGGCTGGCCCGGGAGAGCCCCCGCACCCGCCTGCCGAACCATAGGATCGGCAGCACCGTGGCCGGGATGCCCACCAACACGATGGCCGACAGCCATGGCTGGGTCGCCAGCATCAGCATGACGGCACCGATCAGCATCAGCAGGTTGCGCAGGGCCAGGGAGATCGAGGAGCCGAACAGGCTCTGCAACACGCTGGTATCGGCGGTGAGTCGCGAGGTGATCTCGCCGGCGGCCTGGCCCGGTGCCTGGGCACTCTCGAAGAAGCCGGGCTCCAGGGTCAACAGGTGGTCGAAGACCCGACGGCGCAGGTCCGCGGCAAGTCGCTCACCGATCCAGGACACCAGGTAGTAGCGTAGTGCCGAGGCCATCGCCAGCACCGTGACCACGACCAGCATCATGCCCAGGGTGCGTCCCAGGGCGGCGCTGTCGGCATCCATGAAGCCGCGGTCGATCACCAGGCGCAGCCCCTGGCCCAGCAGCAGCACGCTGCCCGAGGCCAGCAGCAGGGCCAGGGCGGCGAGCAGCAGGCGCCATCGGTAGGGGGCCAGCAGGCCCAGCAGGCGCAGCAGTACGCGAGGGTCGGGACGTGATGACATCACAGCCTCCCTAGCCCTGACCCTTGAGCTGCTCCTTGAGCTGCTTGGGCACCTGCTTGATGATCAGGCGGTCGCTTGTCTCGTCGTACTCGACGCTGGAACCCAGCAGATGGGAGTCGAAGCTGATCGAGACGCCGCCGGCGCGCCCGGTAAAGCGCTTGAACTGGTTCAGGGTCTTGCGATCCGGCGGGATCTCCGGCGACAGCCCGTAGTCGGCATTGCGGATATGGTCGTAGAAGGCCTTGGGCTGCTGCTCGTCGAGCAGCCCCGAGAGCTCCTCCAGGGTGATCGGCTCGCCCCGGCTGGCCTGCTCGCTGGCATAGTCCACCAGGGTCTCGGTCTTCTCTCGGCTGCTCTCTTCGGGCAGGTCCTCTTGCTCCACGTAGTCGCTGAAGGCCTTGAGCAGGGTGCGGGTCTCCCCCGGGGCATCGACGCCCTCCACGGCACCCAGCAGGGCCGCGAAGCCCTCGGCCAGCGCCTTGCCGCCGCGCTCACGGCTCCAGGAGAGATACTGTCGGGAGTCGCCGCGCTGCCACTGGCTGATATCGAGCCGAGCGGCCAGGCTCATCTGGGTCATATTGAGCTGGCGCGCCGGCGTCGGCTGCAGGTCGTCGTCGATGGCGAATCCCTCTCGATGGTGCAGCACGGCCAGGGTCAGGAAGCGAGCATCGCCGAAACGCGTGTCCAGCACCATCAGGTCACCGGAAACGGAGAGGTGGGCATCCAGCAGCCTGGCGAGACGTTCGGCGAGGTCTCGTGTCAAGGCAACGAAGTCGTGCTGCTCCTCGAGGTAGGCGGTGAGCTCCGTCGCCAGTGCTGAGGGGCCCGCATTACCCTCATCGACCTGGTCGCTCTCCGCGAAATGACCCCATGCCTTGTTCTTGGCGTGGTAGGCGCGGGTCAGCCCCTCGAGCATGGACTCCAGGGCCTCCGACTCGGGCAGGGGGGCGCTTGCCGGCAGCAGGCGGGCCGGTGTGTCACCGCTCTTTTCGATGCGATGAACGATGGCGTTGAGGATGGGCATGGGACCTCCCGCGATGGTGGACGAGGGCAGGCATGATACCCGCCACTGCCTTCTGCCGATAGGCGACCACCCGCCAGCGTCCGTCGAGGCAGGCGGTCATCGAGCCGTGGGTGAGCTACCCTCAATATCGATAGCATGGGCCCCGCATGGACGAGGAAACCAAAATGAAACGCAGCATGACACTCTTTGCAGCAGGTGCGCTGAGCCTGAGTGGCTGGGCGACACAGGCCCTGGCCGATGAGGTCACGGAGCAGATCGAGCTGGGCCTGGAGCTCTACCAGGGTGACGAGTATGGCGCGGCGATCACCGAGCTTGAGTTCGCCATCAGCGATATCCGCAAGCTGATGTCGTCGCGAATCGCCGAGACCTTTCCCGACCCTCCCGAAGGGTGGAGCGCGGCCGAGGTTAACACCAGTGGCGGTGGCGGGGCGGCCGCAATGTTCGGAGGTGGGGGCAGCATGCTGGAGCGGGAGTATCGGCAGGAGGGGGGAGAAGGTCGGCTGACCGCTCAACTGATGATCGATAACCCGATGATTCAGGCCATGTCGGCGATGTTCAGCAACCCGGCGCTGATCGCCGCTCAACCCAATATGGAGCGTATTCGCATCGGGCGTGAGTCGGCCATCCTCAAGTGGGACGCGGCTAACGGCAGCGCCGAGGCTTCCTTCCTGATGGATGGGCGCATTCTGATGCAGGTCAACGGCAGCGGGTTGGCGTCGGAGGAGCCGGCGGTGTCATTGCTCAAGGCGTGGGATCTCGACGCCGTGCGCGAGCACTCCGCGCGCTAGCCTCCTGGTCAGGTCCCTTTACTACACCACTACAGCTACTACAGCCCCCCTCTACAGCCCCCTTTCTTCGCCGGGGGCTGTAGAGGGGGGCTGTGCCTTTCGTCATTCGGGGCTTTCGTCATTCGGGGCATTCGATCTATCTACTTTATCTCGAAGGAGTGGCGTTCCAGCACCTCCCCGCTGTCACTGGCCGTGTAGCGCAGCTCGTAGCTGCCCGCTGTCGATGGGGCGAACAGCTGCAGCGGACTGCCCTGGCTGGCGCGTGCCTCGCGGATGGCCTTGGCATCATCGGGGGCATCGGCCGCCACGATCTGGATAACGTCCTCGTAGCGCCCCGGGCCCTGCCAGTTCACCTCGATCACCCCTCCGGCCTCGGGGCTCCCCTCGATGGCCAGGCTGACCTCGCCGGCGCCCACGCTGACCGGTAGGCTGGCCAGGGTTCTTCCCGACTGCTGAATCACATAGCGCACCTCGTATTCGCCCGGCTCGGCGGGAGCGTCGAGGGTGACTGGCGAGCCTCTGCTGGTCCGCACATAGTCGGCATAGCTCCCCTCGGGGGCACCGGCCTCGACGATGGTGATGTAGTCACGGGGGTTGTCCGGGCCTACCCACTCCACCTGAAACCTGCCGCTCGGCAGAATGGGGTCGTTGACCATCAGTTGCGCCGTTGCAGGCACGAGAGTGATCGACTGGCTGGCAAGGGTGCGCTTGGACTGCTGGATCACGTAGCGGATCTCGTG
>NZ_CANMVL010000006.1 GCF_947501415.1 uncultured Halomonas sp.
GACCGGTAGTTCAGTTGGTTAGAATGCCGGCCTGTCACGCCGGAGGTCGCGGGTTCGAGTCCCGTCCGGTCCGCCATTATCGCCACGAATTCAGAAGCCCCGAGCCCAGTGCTCGGGGTTTCGTCGTTTTAGCCCACCATAGCTTCACTTCAGAACTTCACTTCGGCAACTTCGCTTCAGCCGCCATCTGCAGTTCCCCTGTCCGCGCCTTCCTCTCGAGTCTCAACTGTCATACAGTTGTTTGAATCCGCCCGCTGCGCTCGGGCCCCGCTTGTCGCGGGTGCTCCCGATGCAGTGTCACGCCAACAACAAGGCGTTATGCCAATAATAAGGTGTATGTCAACAACAGAGGAGTGCCGCCGTGGCCGCTTATCCCCACCTCTTTCGGTCCCTGCGGCTGGGTCACCTGACCCTGCCGAACCGGGTACTGATGGGTTCCATGCACACCAATCTGGAAGAGAGGCCGAACGGCTTCGAGCGCCTGGCGACCTTCTATGCCGAGCGCGCCCGAGAGGGTGTCGGGTTGATCGTGACCGGAGGCATCGCCCCCAACCCGGAGGGCGCCGTCTTTCAGGGGGCGGCGACCCTCGAGCATGAGGCGCAGCTGGAGGATCACCGTCGGGTAATAGAGGCGGTGCACGGCGAGGGGGGGCGGATCTGCATGCAGATCCTGCATGCCGGCCGCTATGCCTATACCCCGGAGCTGGTGGCGCCTTCGGCGATTCAGGCGCCCATCAACCCCTTTGCCCCTCGGGCGTTGGGCAGCGATGAGGTGGAGCGCCAGATCGACGACTATGTCCGCTGTGCCACCCTCGCCAGACAGGCGGGTTACGATGGTGTGGAGGTGATGGGCTCGGAAGGCTACCTGATCAATCAGTTTATCTGCCGGCGAACCAATCATCGCGACGATGAGTGGGGGGGGGGCTTCGAGAACCGGATTCGCTTCCCGCTGGAGATCATGCGGCGCATTCGCGCGGCGGTGGGGGCGGATTTTGCGGTCATCTTCCGGCTCTCCATGATCGACCTGGTCGAGGAGGGCAGCACTCATGACGAGGTGGTGGCCCTGGCCAGGGCGCTCGAGGCCGCCGGTGCCGACGCCCTCAATACCGGCATCGGCTGGCATGAGGCCAGGGTGCCGACCATCGTCACCAGCGTGCCCCGGGCGGCGTTCACCGAGGTGACCCGACGGCTGAGGGGCGCGGTCTCCCTGCCCTTGATCACCACCAACCGCATCAATATGCCGGAGGTCGCCGAACGGGTGTTGGCCGAAGACCATGCCGACATGGTCAGCATGGCGCGACCCTTTCTCGCCGATCCGGCCTGGATCAGCAAGGCCGCTGCGGGGCGCAGCGACGAGATCAACACCTGCATCGCCTGCAATCAGGCCTGCCTGGATCATACCTTCGAGGGCAAGCCGACCTCCTGCCTGGTCAATCCGCGGGCCGGCCATGAAACCGAGCTGGTCATCGAGCCGGCGACCACGCCGCGGCGCATCGGCGTGGTCGGCGGCGGGCCGGCGGGCCTGGCAGCGGCGCTGACCGCGGCCCAGCGTGGCCATCGGGTGACGCTCTTCGAGCGAAGCCCCGAGCTGGGCGGTCAGTTCCACTATGCCCGCCAGATTCCCGGCAAGGAGGAGTTCGACGAGACCCTGCGCTACTTTCGAGTGATGCTGGACAAGCACGGCGTGCAGCTGCGGCTCAACTGCGAGGCGGATGTGGCAGCGCTGCGCGACTTCGATGCGGTGGTGGTGGCCAGTGGTGTGCGCCCGCGCCGCCTCGAGCTGCCGGGCAGCGAGCACCCCAGGGTGATGAGTTATCCCGAGGCGATCCTGCACCCCGAGCGGGTCGGGCCGCGAGTCGCGATCATTGGCGCGGGGGGGATCGGCTTCGACGTGGCGGAGCTGTTGACCCATGTTGGACAGCCCTCCCTGGATCGTGACGCCTGGTGCAGGGAGTGGGGCGTGGATCTCTCCGTCTCGTCGCCGGGCGGACTCAGGGCCCCGGAGCGTCCCGAGGTGCCGCGCCAGGTCTTCCTGCTCCAGCGCAAGCGCTCCAAGCCGGGCAAGGGGCTCGGCAAGACCACCGGCTGGGTGCATCGGGCATCGCTGCGACAGCGAGGCGTGGAGAGCCTGGCTGGTTGCGAGTATCTGCGCATCGATGATGCCGGACTGCATATCCGGCAAGACGACAAGTCGCGCCTGCTGGCGGTCGATACGGTGGTGGTCTGCGCCGGCCAGGAGCCGGTGCGTGATCTCTACGCGCCGCTGCGCGATGCCGGAGTGGCGGTGCATCTGGTCGGTGGTGCCTTCGAGCCCGGCGAGCTCGATGCCAAGCGTGCCATCGACCAGGGCACGCGAGTGGCCGCCGAGCTCTGAGAGCCGCCTGGTCGACCCTCCGCGGGCCTGTCGCCATCGAGACGACAGGCCCGCTGCGTTGAATGACATGACGCCACGCCATCGAACCCTCCGCACCCCCTAGCGTTCATAAGAGTAAGCGGAACGTTGACTCACTATCCGTTGTGTCGAAACCCGCCTGTCTACGCTGTGAGTGACCCAGTTCTCGAGCGCCAAAGAGTCGGCGCCGAGCCATCGGGCTTAAGGAGGCATCGATGAGCATCTTTGACCATGTGCAGAATCGTTTCGCCCGCGTCCAGCAGGAAGAGATGAACCTGCAGGAGTATCTGGAGCTATGCCGCGATGATCCGCTGGCCTATGCCTCGTCCGCCGAGCGCATGCTCCAGGCGATCGGCGAGCCGGAGGTCATCGACACGGCGAAGGATCCGCGGTTGTCACGCATCTTCTCCAACAAGGTGATTCGCCGCTATCCGGCCTTCGCCGAGTTCTACGGCATGGAGGAGGCCATCGAGCAGATCGTCGCCTACTTTCGTCATGCCGCCCAGGGGCTGGAGGAGCGCAAGCAGATCCTCTATCTGCTGGGCCCGGTGGGCGGGGGCAAGTCATCGCTGGCCGAGCGGCTCAAGCTGCTGATGGAGAAGGTGCCCTTCTATGCCATCAAGGGTTCGCCGGTCTACGAGTCGCCACTGGGGCTGTTCTCGCCGGAGGAGGATGGCGAGCTGCTGGAGAAGGAGTATGGCGTTCCCCGTCGCTATCTGAAGAGCGTGATGTCGCCCTGGGCGGCCAAGCGGCTCAGGGAGTATGGCGGTGATATCAGCCAGTTCAGGGTGGTGCGGCTCTACCCGTCGCGGCTCAACCAGATCGCCATCTCCAAGACCGAGCCCGGTGACGAGAACAACCAGGACATCTCCTCGCTGGTGGGCAAGGTGGATATCCGCCAGCTCGAGCTTTACTCCCAGGATGACCCGGATGCCTACAGCTTCTCCGGGGGGCTGTGTCGAGCCAACCAGGGGCTGATGGAGTTCGTCGAGATGTTCAAGGCGCCGATCAAGGTGCTGCATCCGCTGCTGACCGCCACCCAGGAGAGCAACTACAACCCGACCGAAGGCATGGGGGCGATCCCCTTCGAGGGGGTGGTGCTGGCCCACTCCAACGAGAGCGAGTGGCAGACCTTCCGCAATAACCGCAACAACGAGGCCTTCCTGGATCGGGTCTATATCGTCAAGGTTCCCTACTGCCTGCGGGTCTCCGAGGAGATCAGCATCTACAGGAAACTGCTGGAGCACTCGTCACTGGCCGAGGCGCCCTGTGCGCCGGACACCCTGCGCATGCTGGCGCAGTTCTCGGTGCTGTCACGGCTCAAGGAGCCGGAGAACTCCAGCATCTACTCCAAGATGCGGGTCTACGATGGCGAGAACCTCAAGGACACCGACCCCAAGGCCAAGTCGATCCAGGAGTATCGCGACAGCGCCGGCGTCGACGAGGGGATGGATGGACTCTCGACCCGTTTCGCCTTCAAGATCCTCTCCAAGGTGTTCAACTTCGATACCCTGGAGGTGGCGGCCAACCCGGTGCACCTGCTCTACGTGCTGGAGCAGCGCCTGGAGCAGGAGCAGCTGCCGAGCGAGACCTTCCAGCGCTACCTGCGCTTCATCAAGGAGTTCCTGGCACCTCGCTACGTGGACTTCATCGGCAAGGAGATCCAGACCGCCTACCTCGAGTCCTACTCCGAGTATGGTCAGAACATCTTCGACCGCTATGTGACCTATGCCGACTTCTGGATCCAGGATCAGGAGTACCGCGACCCCGAGACCGGTGAGTTTCTCGATCGCCAGGCCCTCAACGAGGAGCTGGAGAAGATCGAGAAGCCGGCGGGGATCTCCAATCCCAAGGACTTCCGTCACGAGGTGGTCAACTTCGTGCTGCGGGCGCGTGCCCAGAACAATGGCATGAACCCCAGCTGGCAGTCCTACGAGAAGCTGCGCGGGGTGATCGAGCACAAGATGTTCGCCAATACCGAAGAGCTGCTGCCGGTGATCTCCTTCAACGCCAAGGCCTCCAGCGCCGACCAGAAGAAGCATGAGGACTTCGTGGCGCGCATGGTGGAGCGTGGCTATACCGAAAAGCAGGTGCGCCTGCTGTCAGAGTGGTATCTGCGGGTGCGCAAGTCCCAGTAGCCCGACGCCGCGTCGTGGGGCGGGTCCCCGCGGCGCGCAGGAGAGTTGCCATGAGCTACTTCATCGACCGGCGGGCGAATGCCAAGCACAAGAGTGCGGTCAATCGGCAGCGCTTCCTCGACCGTTATCGCACGCATATCAAGCGCTCGGTGGAGGAGGCGGTCAATCGGCGTTCGATCACCGACATGGAGCGCGGCGAGAAGGTCTCGATTCCCGCGCGTGATATCTCGGAGCCGGTATTCCAGCACGGCTCCGGTGGCAAGCGGCGCATCATCGCCCCCGGCAACAAGGAGTTTGTGGAGGGGGATCGCCTGCAACGCCCGGGAGGCGGTGGTGGCGGTGGCGGAGCCGGTGAGGGCGGTGCCTCGAACCAGGGCGAGGGCGTGGACGAGTTCGCCTTCACCCTCTCCCGAGATGAGTTCCTCGACTTCGTCTTCGACGGCCTGGAGCTGCCCCACCTGGAGCGCAAGGCACTGGTGGACCTCGACGAGGTACGCCCGGTGCGCGCGGGGGTCTCCAGGGAGGGGGTGCCCGCACGGATCAATATCGTGCGCTCCATGCGTGAGGCCCACGCCCGGCGCATCGCCATGCGCGCACCGATTCGTCGTGCCCTGCGTGAAGCCCGTGAGGCGCTGGAGATCGAGGAACGAAAGGATCCGGTGATGCGTAATCCGGTGCGCATCGCCGAGCTGAGGGCGGAGGTGGAGCGCCTCGAGAAACGCCTCGAGGCGGTACCCTTCATCGATACCTATGACCTTCGCTACAACCACCTGGTCAACCAGCCCCAGCCCTCCAGCAAGGCCGTCATGTTCTGCGTCATGGATGTCTCCGGCTCCATGACCCAGTCCCACAAGGATATTGCCAAGCGCTTCTTCCTGTTGCTCTATCTGTTTCTCGAGCGCAACTACGAGAAGGTCGAGCTGGTCTTCGTGCGCCACCACACCGCCGCCAGGGAGGTCGACGAGGAGGAGTTCTTCTACTCGCGGGAGACCGGCGGGACCATCGTTTCCAGTGCATTGACGCTGGTGGACGAGGTCATCGCCGAGCGTTACCCGCCGGGGCAGTGGAACCTCTACGTGGCCCAGGCCTCGGATGGGGATAACTGGGACGATGACTCGGTGGCCTGCCGTGACCTGCTGGTCAAGAAGCTGATGCCGCGCCTGCAGTACTTCACCTATGTGGAGATCACCCCCCACGCGCACCAGGCGCTGTGGGAGGAGTACGAGAGCGTGGCGGCCGAATTCCCGGCGCGTTTCGCCATGCGCCAGATCGTCGAGGCCGGAGATATCTACCCGGTGTTCCGCGAGCTGTTCAAGCGCCGCGTCGCCGGCGGCTGAGGAGGCAAGATGACCCGACGCAAGCCCATCGCCACGGGGTCCGACTGGAACTTCGAGATACTCGCCGAATTCGAGCGGGAGATCGCACGGCTGGCGGACGAGTATCGTCTCGACACCTATCCCAACCAGATCGAGGTCATCACCTCCGAGCAGATGATGGATGCCTACGCCAGCGTGGGCATGCCGGTGGGCTATCACCACTGGTCCTTCGGCAAGCAGTTCCTGGCCGTGGAGCAGGCCTACCGCCGTGGTCAGATGGGCCTTGCCTACGAGCTGGTGATCAATTCCGACCCCTGCATCGCCTATCTGATGGAGGAGAACACCCTGATGATGCAGGTGCTGGTGATGGCCCACGCCTGCTATGGCCACAACTCCTTCTTCAAGGGCAACTACCTGTTTCGTACCTGGACCGACGCCGCCTCGATCATCGACTACCTGGTGTTCGCCCGCAAGTATGTCGCCGAGTGCGAGGAGCGCCACGGCGTGGCGGCGGTGGAGCAGCTGCTGGATGCCTGCCACGCCCTGCAGAACTACGGGGTCGATCGCTACAAGCGGCCCTCGCCGATCTCCGCCGAGGAGGAGGTGCGTCGTCAGAAGGAGCGCGAGGAGCTTCTGCAGGCCCAGGTCAACACCCTGTGGCGCACCATCCCCGGGCGCGCCGAGGAAGATCGCCTGCCGGGGATGATGGATGACCAGGAGGACCCGCTCGGTCTGCATGCCGGCGGTCGCTACCCATCCGAGCCTCAGGAGAATCTGCTCTACTTCATCGAGAAGAACGCGCCGCTGCTGGCGCCGTGGCAGCGGGAGGTGGTGCGTATCGTGCGCAAGCTGGCGCAGTACTTCTATCCCCAGCGTCAGACCCAGGTGATGAACGAGGGCTGGGCCACCTTCTGGCACTACACCCTGATGAACCGACTCTTTGACGAAGGCGCGGTGGATGAGGGGCTGATGCTCGAGTTTCTGCAGTCGCATACGGCGGTGGTTCAGCAGCCCCCCTTCGATGCCCCTTGGTACAACGGCATCAATCCCTATGCCCTGGGCTTTGCCATGTTCAGCGACCTTCGGCGCCTCTGCGAGGCACCCACCGAGGAGGACCGTCGCTGGTTCCCCGATATCGCCGGCAGCGACTGGCGGGAAACCCTGGAGTTCGCCATGCAGAACTTCAAGGACGAATCCTTTATCCAGCAGTTCCTGTCGCCCAAGGTGATTCGCGACCTCAAGCTGTTCATGGTGATCGACGACGATCAGGAGGAGATGCTGGAGGTGGCGGCGATCCACGACGAGCGTGGCTATCAGCGCATCCGCGACGCGCTGGCGGCCCACTATGCACTGGCGGTACGCGAGCCCAATATCCAGGTCTACTCCGCGGATATTCGTGGCGACCGCTCGCTGACCCTGCATCATGTCCAGGATGATCGCCGGCCGCTGGCGCGCAGCGTCTATCCGGTGATCCGTCATCTGCATCAGCTGTGGGGCTTCCCGGTGCGCCTCGAGTCGGTTCAGGACGAGCGAGTGGTGCGGCGTTATCAATGGCCACTGGCGGATGAGGAGGGCGGCAACGGGGAGGGCTGATGGCCGGTCATGGTGCTGGCATGTGGCACGCTGATGGGCGGCAGGTAGCCCGGCATAGGCAAGCTATATGCAGCTTATATATAACAGGACCCGCGCCGTGGCGCGGGTCCTCGTTCTATTGCCAGGTGACGGCGTTTGCCGCCCCGGACATCAGCTCTGGGCGGTCCAGGACTGGCACCAGCCCGCCGGCTCGACGCTGTTCTGGGGGAACAGCTGACAGCCCTGGCTGTCGGCCTGGAAGAACATGCAGTTGCTGCACTTTTCGCCTTCCTCATAGGCCGGGTGGTCGGCGGCCTCGCTGGCGTCCTTGACGTAGTTGAGTGCCTGCGCCTGCTCGTTGGAGGGGTCCAGCGGCGGCAGATCCTGGGCGAAGGCGCGGCTGGAGAGGATGCCGGCTCCCAGGGGGAGGGCGGCCATGCCCATCAGGCTATGGCGCATGAAGTCACGACGGCTGTGGTTAGCCATGGAATCTCCTTGTATCACGTTGCCAGACACGGACGGGCCTGGGCCCGCTATTCTCGGGTGGTGTTCCACCTCTAGGCGTCCGACAGTCGACTGTCGGCAGGGTTCGCCTCGTCATCATAGTCAAGGCGACCCCGGTATGCGAACGGTGCGCTGCGACGACTTGTCGCGTCGCCAGGGGCGCCAATCAGTGGGTGATGCTTCGCGCTCACCGGCGCTGGTATACTCGATCCGAGAACCTGGGCAGTTTCGATGGCTGCCCGCCGCCCATCCCCGCCCGCGGGGCGACATCCGGAGAGAGCCCGATGCAGAATGCCGTGATCCTGATCAATACCGAGAAGGGGCAGGTCAAGTCGGTGGCCGAGCGCCTGGCCGACGTCGAAGGGGTCAGTGAGGTCTACTCCACCTGTGGCCGCTATGACCTGGTGGCCATCGCGCGCACGCGTGACTTCGAGAGCCTGGCAGAGCTGGTGACCGGGCGTCTCAATGCCGTGGAGGGGATCCGTGAGACGGAGACGCTCAACGCCATGCAGGTACACTCCCGCCACGACCTGGAGACCATGTTCTCGCTGGGCTGGTAGTCGCGTGGGCCAGTAGTCGCACGGGCCAGGCGCCGTTATGAAGGGCGCCACCCGTCACTCACTTCATCAACAGGAAAGCCTTTCACGGATGAGTCGTTCCTCTATGTTGCGCCGTGGCCGCCCGCTGCGGCGTTTTGCCGTCAGTCTGCTGTTTGTGGTCGTGGGGGGCGGTCTGTGGCATCTCCAGGAGCGTGAGTTGCGTGACTCGCTGGTGTGGATGGGGGTGCCCGAGTGGCAGGAGCCGTCGTTCATCGGCTTTCACCGCGTGCTGCGCAATGATGGCTTCCTGGTCGGCTGGTCCGACCTGCGGGTCAATCCGCTGTGGGTCAGCTATCGGCTTCAGGCGGTCGAGAGCCCGGAGGCGGGGCCGCGTCCGGCATTTCGCCGAGACTGGCGTACCCTGTGGCCGATCGGCACCGACCACTACGCTGGCAGCGGCTTCGATCGTGGGCACCTGGCACCCAACTACGCCATTGCCGCGGTGCATGGTCGTGATGCCCAGCACGACACCTTCTACATGAGCAACATGACGCCCCAGCGGCCCGATCTCAACCGCCGGCTCTGGCAGCGACTGGAAGAGGTGGTGATGGATCATTTCGTGCCACGCTTCGGTGTGGTGCAGGTCATTACCGGGCCGATCTTCCCCGAACGCTTCGTCGATAACGTGCTCAATCGGGTCGGCTTCGTGGAGATCCCCGAGGCCTTCTACAAGATTATCGTGGTACCCGGTGAAAGGCCCCGGGCCCTGGCCTTCGTCATGCCCCAGGGGGTGCGCGGCGACGAGTCATTGAGCGACTATCTGGTAAGCATCGACGCCATCGAGGCGCGTACCGGGCTCGACTTCTTTCCCAGGCTTCCCGAGTCGTCAGCGGAAGCGCTGGAGGGGCGGGTCGATGCCCGTGGCTGGGGGCTGGAGGAGGTGGCAAACCGCCCCGGTCGCTTCGAGTAACATGTTATATAGATACAAAAAAACCGCGATCCAGTGTCGCGGTTTCTCGATGATTTTGCCTGCTCTAACCTGCATGACGCGATATGAATGGTGCCCAGGAGAGGACTTGAACCTCCACATCCGTAAGGATACTAGCACCTGAAGCTAGCGCGTCTACCAATTCCGCCACCTGGGCGCATCATGCATCTCGTCGTGTCCGGGCTTCCCGAAGGATGGTGCCCAGGAGAGGACTTGAACCTCCACGTCCGTAAGGACACTAGCACCTGAAGCTAGCGCGTCTACCAATTCCGCCACCTGGGCGAACACGAGCGAGTCGTACTGTATAAAGAGCAATGGTGCCCAGAAGAGGACTTGAACCTCCACGTCCGTAAGGACACTAGCACCTGAAGCTAGCGCGTCTACCAATTCCGCCATCTGGGCAAGCGACGCGTATACTACCCGAATTGTGCCGGTTTGCAAGAGGGAATAGGGGGGGCTGCGGCAATTTTTTCCCACACAGCCCGGTTCATCAAGGTTGGGTGACCGCGCCTGCGGCGCTATACTGCGGCCATGATCAATGAACCCTTAAGCAATACCCCGTTGCCGCGGCGCCCGAGCGCCAGCTTACTCATGTCGTCCCCGACCCTGCCAAGGATGCACCGCGCATGACTCACTGGACGCTCAGCGACGATCCGCACGCGGAACGTGAAGCCCACAAGTATGACAAGCCAGCCCCCAGCCGCGAGTATCTGCTCGCCCGCCTGGAGGAGGCCGGCAAGCCGCTTACCCACGAGAAGATGAGCCAGCTGCTCGGCCTCGAGGATGAGGAGCTGCAGGAGGCGGTGCGCCGCCGGCTGGCGGCCATGGAGCGCGATGGCCAGGTGCTGCGCAACCGTGCGCGAGCCTATGCGCTGATCGACAAGCTCGACCTGATCAAGGGCAAGGTGCTTGGTCACCGCGACGGCTTCGGCTTCGTGCTGCGTGACGACGGCAAGAAGCCCGACCTGATGCTGCCGCCGCGACAGATGCGCCGAGTCTTCCATGGCGATCAGGTGCTGGTACGCATCAGCGGACGCGATCGGCGCGGTCGCGACGAGGCCACCATCGCCGAGGTGCTGGCCCGCAATACCCAGTACATCGTCGGTGTCTACCGCGAGAACACCCCTGAGTTCGGCGTGTTGATCCCCGAGAATCCGCGCATCACCCAGGAGGTGATCATTCCGCACAGCGCCTGCGGTGGAGCGAAGGATGGCCAGGTGGTGTCGGCGCATATCGTCAAGCAGCCCGAGACGCGGGTGCAGCCGGTCGGTGAAGTGGTCGAGGTGCTGGGTGAGCGCATGGATCCCGGCATGGAGATCGATATCGCCATTCGCAGCTACGAGATTCCCGCCGAATTTCCGCCGGAGGTCCACGACCAGATCGCCAGCATGTCAGCCGAGGTTGCCGAGGAGGACAAGCAGAGCCGTATCGATCTGCGTGACGTGCCGTTGGTGACCATCGATGACGAGACCGCCAAGGACTTCGATGACGCCGTCTGCGCCTGGAAGACCAAGTCCGGCAGCTGGAAGCTGCTGGTGGCCATCGCCGACGTCTCCCACTATGTGCGCCCAGGCAGTGCCCTGGACCAGGAGGCGATCCGTCGCGGTAACTCGGTCTACTTCCCGGGGCAGGTCGTGCCGATGCTGCCGGAGCTGCTCTCCAACGGTCTCTGTTCGCTCAATCCCGCGGTCGACCGCCTCGCCCTGGTCTGCGAGATGAATATCTCCCAGAGCGGCGCCATCAGTCGTTACCGCTTCTACGAGGCGGTGTTCCAGTCCCATGCGCGCCTGACCTACAACAAGGTGGCGGCGATCCTCGATGATGAGGGGCAGGAGGGTGAGGCCCTGCGCGAGGAGTACCGTGAGCTGGTACCGTCGCTGAAGAACCTGCATGCCCTCTACCGGCTGCTGCGCGAGGCGCGGGTGGAGCGAGGGGCCATCGACTTCGAGACCACCGAGACGGCCATCGTCTTCAATGACGAACGCAAGATCGAGAAGATCGTGCCGCGCTCGCGCAACGATGCCCACAAGATCATCGAGGAGTGCATGCTGGCGGCCAACGTGGCCACGGCGCGCTTCCTCGACAAGCACGATCTGCCGGCCCTCTATCGTATTCACGAGCAGCCCTCGCCGGAGCGTCTCGACAAGCTGCGCCTATTCCTCAGCGAGCTTGGTCTGAGCCTGGGTGGTGGCGATGATCCGAGCCCGCAGGACTACCGCGACCTGGCCGAGGCCATCAAGGGGCGCCCCGACACCGATGTCATCCAGACGGTGATGCTGCGCTCCATGAGTCGGGCGATCTATTCACCCCAGAATGATGGGCACTTCGGCCTGGCCTATCCGGCCTATGCCCACTTCACCTCGCCGATCCGTCGCTATCCGGACCTGATCGTGCACCGTGCCATTCGCTCGGTGATTCGCGGGCCGCGCCAGACCAACACCGTGCTGCGAGCCGAGGGGGCCCCGGTGGAGCCGCCCAGCAAGTGGGCGCCCTATACCTTCGAGCAGATGCTCGAGCTCGGCGAGCACTGCTCGATGACCGAGCGTCGCGCCGATGACGCCACACGCGACGTCGAGGACTGGCTCAAGTGCGAGTTCATGTCCGACAAGCTCGGCGAGATCTTCGACGGCACCATCGCGTCGGTGACCCAGTTCGGCATCTTCGTGCGGCTCGATGAGGTCTATGTCGAGGGGCTGGTGCATGTCACGTCGCTGCCCTCGGACTACTACCACTACGAGCCTGAGAAGCACCGTCTCAAGGGCGAGCGCAGTGGCATGAGCTACCGTCTCGGCGACGGTGTCACCGTGCAGGTGGCTCGCGTCGACCTGGATGATCGCAAGATCGATTTCGCCCTGGCCGATGAGCAGCCGCGTCCCAAGCGCGCGCCGCGCCGTCGCCGCGCGGTAGATGATGCCCCCGCCAAGGGGCGCGCCAGCGTCGGCGGCAAGCCACCCAAGGCCGAGACCTCGTCTGGCGAGGCCTCCGGCAAGGGTGGCGAATCCGCCAAAAACGACAAGTCCGACAAGGGCGATGGCCGCAAGCGCAGCGGCAACCGCCGGCGCCGTTCGCGGCGCTGAATCCCGTGGCGGACCTTCGGGTCCGCCGTGTGACCCGCAATGAAGCGAGAGACATGAAGCAGAAGCGATCACAGCGGCCCGCCGCTGGCAAGCCGGCGACGCCCGGTGGCCTGGAGGCGGTATTCGGCGTGCATGCCGTGCGTGCGCTGATCGAGCGTGGTGAAACACCTCGCGAGCTATGGGTGCAGCAGGGCGGCGCGGAGGCGCGCCTTGCCGAGCTGGTAGAGACCGCCCGAGGTGGCGGTGCCCGCATCCAGTCACGTCCGCGTGACGAGCTGGACCGCCTGGCCCAGGGGGCCGCCCACCAGGGCGTCGTGGCCTTCACCACGCCGCTGGCGTTCGAGGCCGAGAATGCGCTGTGGTTCCGCCTGGAGGCGTGGCCCCATGCGACGCCCCCGCTGCTGCTGGTGCTCGATGGCATCACCGATGTGCACAACTTCGGCGCCTGCCTGCGCAGCGCCGATGCCGCCGGGGTGCATGGGGTGATCGTGCCCAAGGACAAGGCCGCACCGCTCAATGCCACGGTACGCAAGGTGGCCTGTGGTGCCGCCGAGAGCGTGCCGGTCTACCAGGTCACCAATCTTGCCCGCGCCCTGGCCAGGCTCAAGTCGCTGGGCGTCTGGGTGACCGGTACCGCCGGTGAGGCGGAGTCGCTGGTATTCGAGGTCGACCTGACCGGAGCCACGGCACTGGTCATGGGGGCCGAGGGCAAGGGCATGCGCCGCCTGACACGCGAGGCCTGCGATCAGCTGGTCAAGCTGCCCATG
Organism: uncultured Halomonas sp.; assembly: GCF_947501415.1. Taxonomy (GTDB): domain Bacteria; phylum Pseudomonadota; class Gammaproteobacteria; order Pseudomonadales; family Halomonadaceae; genus Halomonas. The sequence goes on from NZ_CANMVL010000006.1 coordinate 13,294, forward strand.
GCCGGTACGGTATCCAGTCTCAATGTCTCGGTTGCCACCGGGATCAGCCTCTTCGAGGTGGTCCGCCAGCGCCGCCAGGCTTCGCCGTAAGCTATAAGCTTTAAGCGGCCATCCCCCGGGAGCGGCGCAGCCGAATCCCCGCTTGCGCGCGAGGCGCGTACTCTTTAGAATGCTTGCGCCCGTTCGTCCATCGAGCGGGCATTCGTGTTTTTTCTATCACCTCCTTGCTTCCCCGGAGCCAAGACCTCCCGAGGAAGCTGCCAAACCGCAAGGAGATCCCATGCGTCATTATGAAATCGTGTTCATGGTCCATCCGGACCAGAGCGAGCAGGTTCCGGCCATGGTCGAGCGCTACACCGGCCTCGTTACCGAGAACGGCGGCACCGTGCATCGCCTGGAGGATTGGGGCCGTCGTCACCTGGCCTACCCGATCAACAAGATCCACAAGGCTCACTACGTGCTGATGAACGTCGAGTGCAGCGGCGAGACCCTCGACGAGATCGAGAACATCTTCCGCTTCAACGATGCCATCATCCGTAGCCTGGTGGTGCGCTGCAACGAAGCCATCACCGAGGCCTCGCCGATGATGAAGCCGGTGGAAGAGAAGCGCGCACGTCGCGACGAGAAGCCTCGCGACGAGAAGCCTCGCGCCGAGTCCGCCTGATACCCCCCATCGCACGTCTGAAGGAGTCTTTACATGGCACGCTTTTTCCGTCGCCGCAAGTTCTGCCGTTTCACCGCCGAGGGCGTGAAGCAGATCGACTACAAGGATCTGGACACCCTCAAGGCCTACATCACCGAGACCGGCAAGATCGTTCCCAGCCGTATCACCGGTACCAAGGCCCGCTACCAGCGTCAGCTGGCGACCGCCGTCAAGCGCTCGCGCTACCTGGCACTGCTGCCCTACTCCGATAGCCACCAGTAAGCCAGCGGCAAGATGCTGACGATCGCCCGCTGGGTGATGCGCGGCACGCCCCACGCCATCGGCGGGGCCGTCGTGGCCACCCTGATTCCCTGGCTGTTCTGGCTGGGGGCCGCCATCGCGGCCCTGGTCACCCTGCGTCGAGGCCTCTCTCCGGCGCTACCGGTGATCGTGGCTGCCGCCGTGCCTTCGGGCTGGTGGTGGGTGCAGGGGGATGTCATCCCCCTGGCCAGCGTGCTGCTGGTGACCCTGATGGCGGTGGTGCTGCGCTCTCGCCTACGCTGGAGCGAGACGCTGATCGCCGGCGCCCTGGCTGGCGCGGTGATGATCCAGCTGGGGATCTTCCTGCCGCCCGGAGGCACCGGAGAGCTGCTCGATCAGCTGCGTCAGGCCTCTCCCGAGGTGGGGCGCCTGCTCAACGAGCTGGGCAGTCAGGGGCTCGATACCGAGCAGCTGGCGGGATTGCTGATCGGTGGCGTCACCGGGCTTATCGTGCTGATCGCCGCCGTCGGCTGCCTGGCCCTGGCGCGTAGCTGGCAGGCGGGGCTCTATAACCCCGGTGGATTCCGCGAGGAGTTCCACGCCCTGCGCCTGCGGCCTGCCGAACTGGCCATGCTGGTGGCACTCGGCGTGATCGGTGCCGTGCTGGGGCTGCCCGGCCTGGGCATGCTGCTGTGGGTACCGCTGCTGGTCGCCGGCATCGCCCTGGTGCATGGATTTATCGGATTTAAAGGGATGAACGGGCTGTGGCTGGTCGTCTTCTACCTGCTGCTGATCACTACATGGCCCATGATTCTGATCGTGCTGCTGCTGGCCGCTATCGACGTCTTCGCGGACATTCGCGGGCGCCTGGCCAGCCGTAACTGACAAGAGGTTTACGAGATGGAAGTCATTCTGCTCGACAACATTGGCAAGCTGGGCGGCCTGGGTGACCAGGTGACCGTCAAGCCCGGCTACGGCCGCAACTACCTGGTGCCCTACGGTCTCGCCGTGCCGGCCACCAAGGACAACATCGAGGCCTTCGAGGCCCAGCGTGCCGAGCTCGAGGCCCAGGCCGCCGAGCGCAAGGCCGAGGCCGAAGAGCGCGCCGCACAGCTCAACGAGATCGAACTCTCCCTGGTCGCCAAGTCCGGCGATGAAGGCAAGCTGTTCGGCTCCATCGGGCCCCGCGACCTGGCCGACGCCATCGCGTCTGCCGGCATCGATGTGGCCAAGAGCGAAGTGCGCATGCCGGAAGGTCCGATCCGTGCCGTCGGCGAGTACGACATTCAGCTGCGCCTGCATGCCGAAGTCGAAGCCACCGTGCGCGTGGTGGTAGTGGCCGAGTAAGTTCAGACGGCCGCCACCGACGAGGGGCGCGAGGAGAGATCCTCGCGCCCCTCGTCGCGTTGGGGGAAGAGTCATGGGGCGCGCCGCCTGTCTGGGGTAGAATGGCGTCCCCGCAATGCCCAGGGTGAAGACCGCCATGTCAGAGATGCTCGAGCACGACCAGGAAACCGCCGCCCTCAAGGTGCCGCCCCACTCGCTGGAGGCGGAGCAGTCGGTGCTGGGCGGACTGATGCTCGATAACCAGGCCTGGGACAATGTCGCCGACCGCCTGGTGGCCGACGACTTCTACCGTTACGAACATCGGCTGATCTTCAATGTCATGGCCGAGCTGGCCGAGTCGGCACGGCCACTGGACGTGGTGACGCTCTCCGAGGCGCTGGAGGGGCGCGACCAGCTCGATACCGTGGGCGGCCTGGCGACGCTGGCGGAGCTGGCCCGTAACACGCCTTCGGCCAGCAATATCCGCGCCTATGCCGATATTGTTCGTGAGCGGGCCACCCTGCGCAAGTTGATCCGTGCCGCCAGCCAGATCGCCGATGGCGCCTTCAGCCCCCAGGGGAGACCGGCGAATGAGCTGGTCGACGAGGCAGAACGACTGGTCTTCCAGATCAGCGAGGAGCGGCCCAAGTCGGGTGGTCCCATCGGCATGAGCGAGCTGCTCGCCAAGGCGGTGGACCGCATCGACGAACTGTTCAACATGCAGGGCGAGATGACGGGTCTCTCCACCGGTTTCCGAGACCTGGACGAGATGACCTCGGGCCTGCAACCCTCGGACCTGGTGATCATTGCCGGGCGTCCCTCCATGGGCAAGACGACCTTCGCCATGAATCTGGTGGAGCATGCGGTCATCTCCAGCGAGAAGCCGGTGATGGTGTTCTCCATGGAGATGCCCGCCGATGCCCTGATGCTGCGCATGCTCTCCTCGCTGGGGCGCATCGACCAGACACGGGTGCGGACGGGCCAGCTGGAGGACGAGGACTGGCCGCGCCTGACCTCGGCGGTCAACCTGCTCAAGGACAAGCAGCTGTTCATCGATGATACCGCGGCGCTGTCGCCCAACGAGATGCGTTCGCGGATTCGGCGCGTGGTGCGGGAGCATGGCAACGTGGGGCTGGTGATGATCGACTATCTGCAGCTGATGCAGATCCCTGGCTTCTCCGAGAACCGCACCGGCGAGATCTCCGAGATCTCCCGCTCGCTCAAGGGGCTGGCCAAGGAGTTCGGCTGTCCGGTGGTGGCCCTCTCCCAGCTCAACCGCTCCCTCGAGCAGCGCCCCAACAAGCGCCCGGTGATGTCGGACCTGCGCGAGAGTGGCGCCATCGAGCAGGACGCAGACGTGATCGCCTTCGTCTACCGCGACGAGGTCTATAATCCTGACAACCCCGACAATCAGGGGCTCGCCGAGTTGATCATCGGCAAGCAGCGTAATGGCCCCATCGGCACGGTACACATGGCATTTATCGGCCGTTATACCCGCTTCGAGGATCTGGCGCCGGACAGCTATGGCGATGGCTTCGGCGAGTAGGCGTCGTCTCTCGGCTTGAGCCGGGGCGAGGGGCCCGTATAATGCCCACCCTTTCACTTAGCATAGCCAGGAGGCAGCATGGCAGGCGGATTTCGGCGCGGTAATCGACAGCGCACACCCAAGCTGGAGGCACGCGGCGAGCTCCAGTCCGTGGAGCGCGAAGGCCCGTTCAAGGAGTGGCTGGGCATGCCCGACCTCTACCGCTACCAGCTGGTAGTGGAGGGCGAGACCTACAGCTACCAGACCGAGGATGCCGAGCTTCCGGTGGTCGTCGGTGATCGAGTGGTATTTCGCTACAAGGAGACCAAGGCCGGCAGGTGGGTCGACCGAAACTCTCTGGGCAAGGCGATTGATCCCTCAGATTATCAATAGCTTGCGGAACTCACCAGGGATGCCGATGTCATATCTTTGACATGCAGTCGTCACCCCGGTGTCATCCGTGGGTGTCAGGCTGCCAGGAACTTCAACGATAAAATGCCTGGAGGGATCCATGGAATTTCACGAGCTAAAGGCCTTCGCGGCCCATCACGACAACTACGAGATTCGCGTCATCGGCCATGCCGGCAGCCGCTTCTATCAAGTGGAGCTGGAGGATATCGAGGGTCAGCGTCATATGCTGACCCGTAAAGGCAAGCCGGTGCTATTCCGCTCGCTGGAAGATGTCTACGTGGAGCTCAAGCGTGCCGGTATCCACCGTGCCTACCTGGTGCAGCAGGTGCCCCACGATGAAGTGATCGGTCGCGAGACTCACTATCAGGAGCCGCTGACCTCACGCATGCCGCTGGTGTTCTGAGCCGCCCTCGCGAACAGGGCCTCGCTTCACTCCTTCCCCTGCCGTTCCAGCCAGCGTCCCAGACGTAGACGACGGCGGGCAAACCAGCGGTACCCCGCATCCATCAGCCCGCCGATCCCTGGCAGGGTGCTCATCCAGACCAGCCGTCGATAGCCCAGCACCGCGTAGAGGGCACGGCTGGCGTCCATTCCCACGAACCAGCGACCGTCCGCGTCGCGCACGTGCAGCTGGCCCATCATCGCCTCAACGCTGCGGCCCAGCGGCGCGGCATCGAAATTTGCGGCCTGGATATCCACCAACGTGACACGCTCGCGGCGCGGGTGACGTGTCAGCCAGGCGACCTCCCGCTGGCACAGCGGGCAGTGGCCATCATGGAAGAGGGTCACCGGTGCGCGGGCAGTGAGGGTGGCGTGTCGGGTCATCTGGGAGTCTCCTCGACGCCAGCATAGCCCGCCCGGTGATCGCCCTGACCATGGGCGTGTGAATAGGTGGGTGCGGCATCGAGTTGCTCGAGGAAGGCGCCGGCCTGATCGCGCATGGCGTTGCGTTTCTCCTCGCTCATGCGCGACAGGCTGCCGTAGATCAGCTTCATGCGCGGATTGGTGCTCAGGGTATCGGCGTGGCGCTCCAGAAAGTCCCAGTAGAGGCTGTTGAACGGGCAGGCGTCGGGCCCCGTTACCCGCTTGGGGTCGAAACGGCAGTGCCGGCAGTGATCGGACATGCGATCGATATACTTGCCCGAGGCGCAGTAGGGCTTCGAGCCCATCAGCCCGCCATCGGCGTGCAGCACCATGCCCAGGGTGTTGGGCAGCTCCACCCACTCGCAGGCGTCGGCGTAGACCGCCAGATACCAGTCGCAGAGCGCCTCGGGTGCCACATCACAGAGCAGGGCGAAGTTGCCCGTCACCATCAGCCGCTGGATATGGTGGGCATAGGCGTTATCGCGGGTCATCTCGATGGCGCGGCGCAGGCAGCGCATCTCGGTCTCGCCGTCCCAGAAGAAGCTCGGCAGGCCACGCCGGGCGCCCAGGGCGTTGCCGCGCTTGTAGTCGGGCATCCGGGTCCAGTAGAGCCCGCGGACATATTCGCGCCAGCCCAGCACCTGACGGATGAAGCCCTCCACCGAATTGAGTGGCGCTCGCCCCTCGTGGTATTCGCGCTCGGCGGCTTCGCACACCTCCCGAGGGGAGAGCAGCCCCAGATTGAGCGCCGCCGCGAGCCGCGAATGGAACAGGAAGGGCTCACTATCGCTGATGGCATCCTGGTAGCGACCGAAGGCGGGCAGCAGGTGCTCGATGAAATGGCGCAGGTCGACCAGTGCCTGGCGCCGCGTCACCGGCCAGTGGAAGCCCTCCAGGCTGCCGAAATGGTCGCCGAAGTGTTCTGCCACCAGGGCGATCACCGCACGAGTGGTGGTGTCATGGCGATGACGGGGCGGCGCGGGCACCGATAGCCCAGCCGGCAGCGGCTCACGGTTGTCGTGGTCGAGGTTCCAGCGGCCGCCGGCGGGCCCGTCGCCCTCCATCAGCAGGCCGCTGCGGCGCCGTTGTTCCCGGTAGAAGTACTCCATGCGCAACGACTTGCGGCCGCCTGCCCAGGCCGCGAAGTCGTCCGGCGTGGTATAGAAGCGGTCGTCCTCGAGGAGTCGCCAGGGCAGGGTGGCGTGCTCACGCTCGCGCATCGCCTGCCACAGCCGCCACTCCCCGGGGCGCACGACCCGGATCTCGTCGCAGGCGTGGAGTGTGGCCAGGCGCTGTGCCTCCGTCATCAGCTCCTGGGTATTGTCGGGGTCATCCAGGGCACTGTAGTGCACCCGATAGCCACGCTTGCGCAGTGCCGCGGCGAAATGGCGCATGGCGGCGAGGATCAGAGCGATCTTCTGGGGGTGGTGTGGCACATAGCGCCCCTCGGCGGAGACCTCGCAGAGCGCCACTACCGCGTTGACGGGCAGATCGCGGAGACTGGAAAGCGTCAGGCTGAGCTGGTCGCCGAGCACGAGCACCAGGGGACGGGACATGGCTTGATCTCAGGTTGTACAAATAAGATTGATAGTACAACCTGATCGCCGCCGCCGCGAGGGGCCTGATACACTAGCCCCGTCTTCATCAACCGAGCGTATCGCCAAGGAGCCAACTCATGACCACCACGATCCAGGATTCGGCCAATCCCGGCATGGACCATCCCGGTAGCGGGCGCCTGGCCCATGCACCGGAGGATCATCCGCCGATTCCTCATGCCCGGGTCGGGGTGGTGCTGGTCAACCTGGGCACCCCGGATGCCACCGACTACAGGTCCATGCGTCGCTACCTCAACGAGTTCCTCTCCGACAAGCGAGTGGTGGACTATCCCCGCTGGAAGTGGCAGCCGCTGCTGCAGCTGATCATCCTCTCGCGCCGTCCCTTCAAGTCCGGCGAGGCCTATCGCGGTATCTGGAACACCGAGAAGGATGAGAGCCCATTGCTGACCATTACCCGGGAGCAGACCCGCAAGGTGGCCGAGGGGCTCGAGGCGCGCCATGGCGACCGGGTAATGGTCGACTTCGCCATGCGCTACGGCAACCCCTCCACCGACAGTGTACTCAGGCGCCTGCAGTCAGCGGGCTGCGAGCGGATTCTATTCTTTCCGCTCTATCCGCAGTACGCCTCGCCGACCACCGCCACCGCCAATGATCATGCCTTTCGTACCCTGATGAAGCTCAAGTGGCAACCGGCGATTCGCACCGTGCCGGCCTACTTCGAACACCCGCAATATGTCGAGGCCCTGGCCAACAGCGTGCGCGAGGCCTATGCCGCCGCCGAGACGGCACCCGAGGTGCTGGTGGCCTCCTATCATGGCGTGCCCAAGCGTTTTCTGATGGAGGGGGACCCCTACCACTGCCAGTGCCAGAAGACCACGCGGCTACTGCGCGAGGCGCTGGGCTGGGAAGAGGGGGCTATCCAGACCGCCTTCCAGTCGCAGTTCGGACCCGAGGAGTGGGTGGGGCCGGCGACCGTGGATCATGTCGCCGAGCTGGCGCGCCAGGGCAGGAAGCATATTGCTGTGGTGTCGCCGGCCTTCTCCGCCGACTGTGTCGAGACCCTGGAGGAGATCGAGGAGGAGATCCGCGATGCCTTCCTCGAGGCCGGTGGCGAGACCTTCACCTATGTGCCCTGCCTCAACGAGCGGGACGACCATATCGCGGCCCTGCTGTCGATCATCGACAACGAGCTGGGGGGCTGGGTATAGGCCCGCCACTGGCGGGCCGGAGGGTGATATCAGTCGTAGCCGCGGTCCGGATGGGGTACCGGCTTCTCGCCGACCTCCTCGCGGCGCAGCTCGGCCGGCCGGCCGGCGGTCTTCTCCACGTGCTTGAGTTTCAGGTGAAGCCCGGTCTTGGCCAGCAGGTGGGCGCTGACCGGCGCGGTGATAAACAGGAAGATGGTGATCAGCACCTCCTGAATATCCGGCTTTCCTTCGCTCGCCCAGAAGTAGATCATCGAGGCGCCCAGCATGCAGCCGATGCCCAGGGTCGTGGCCTTGGTGGGGCCGTGCAGGCGCATGTAGAAGTCGCGTAGATGGGTCATGCCCAGCGAGCCGATAAAGATGAAGGCGCCGCCGGCCACCAGCAGCAGGGAGGCGACTCCCTCGATAAGTAAGTGCAGCGTCATGGTGTCCCCCTATTCGATGATGTCGCCGCGCAGCAGGTACTTGCACACCGCCACGGTACTGATGAAGCCAAGCATGGCGATCAGCAGCGCCGCTTCGAAGTAGGTCTTGGTATCCAGCCAGAGTCCCAGCAGCACGATCAGGGCGATGGAGTTGATATACATGGTGTCCAGCGCCAGCAGGCGGTCGGGCATGTCCGGGCCGATGGTCAGTCGGTAGACATTCAGCGCCATGGCTGCCACAACCAGGGCCAGGCTGGTCCAGAGTGCAACCTCAATCATTCGTAGATCTCCTTCAGCGGCCGCTCGTAGCGCTCGCGAATGGTCTCGATCAATGCATCATCGTCCTCCACGTCGAGGGCATGAATCAGCAGCGACTTGCCATCCAGGCGCAGATTGGCCGAGACCGTGCCCGGCGTCAGGCTGATGGTGTTGGCGAGCAGGGTGATGGTGAAGCGGTTCTCCAGCATCAACGGGTACTCGATGAAGTGAGGCCGCATGCGCCGCCAGGGGTTGAGGATCAGCCAGGCAACCTGAAGGTTGGCAGTGACGATATCGCCGAGTACACGCAGTGCGAAGCGCAGCAGCAGGGCCGGTTTCTTGACATGGGGCTGTGTGTCCCAGAAACGGTGGGTTGCCAGTGGGATCGCCACCGCCAGTGCGCCGCCCAGCAGGATATGGCCGAAGGCGACGCTGCGTACCATCAGCAACCAGACGATCAGCAACAGAATCGACAGCAGTGGTGTCGGCAGCCAGGAGCGAGGCTGGATCATGGAGCATCTCCCTCGTTGTTCAGCAAGGCGCGTGTCAGAACCTCGGGGTGGGCCAGCTGCTCGGCGGTGGCGTCGGTGTAGTCGACCAGCGGGCCGGCCAGGGCCACCATCAGCGGGGCGGCACCGATCAGCCAGGCGACGCCGAACCACTGACGCCGGGGCAGGTGCTGGCCATCGGCCGAGCCGGTGCTGCGCCAGAACAGTGTGGAGCCCGCCCGCGACAGCGCAATGATGGCGGCGAGGCCGCTGAGCAACAGGATCGGCCATAGCCAGGCACGCTGGACTCCCTCGGCGGTGGCCATCAGCAAAGCCTTGCCGATCGCCCCCGAGAGTGGCGGCATGCCAGCCACGGCGATGGCGGCGGCGAAGAACAGGGCGGCGAGCCACCCCCCCTGGCGAAGCGGCTGACCCTTGACCAGGCGGGTGCCCGCCTTGCCGCGCTGGGCGCCGATCATTTCGGCGAGCAGGAAGAGGCCGCCGGTGACCAGGGTGGTATGGATCAGGTAGTAGAGCAGGGCGGAGACCGCCGCTGGAGTGCCGATGCCGATCCCCGCCAGCAGGGTACCCACCGAGACCAGCACCAGATAGGCCACCAGCAGGCGCAGGTCCCGCGCGGCCAGGGCGCCGAGGGTAGCCACCGCCAGGGTGCCCAGCGACAGCCACCATACCCAGCCCTGCTCCAGGTCTGCCAGGGGGCCGGCGGCTTCACCGAAGACCAGTGAGTAGACCCGCAGAATGGCGTAGATCCCCACCTTGGTCATGATGGCAAACAGTGCCGCCACCGGAGCGGGTGCCGCGGCATAGGCCTTGGGCAGCCAGAAGTAGAGCGGCAGAATGGCTGCCTTGAGGCCAAACACGACCAGCAGCATCAGGGCGCCCGCTACCACCAGCCCTTCATGCTCGGCAGGCAGTTCGCTCAGGCGAACGGCCATGTCGGCCATGTTGAGGGTGCCGGTGGCCCCGTAGAGGATGCCGACACTGATCAGGAACAGCGAAGACCCGGCCAGGTTGAGCACCACATAGTGCACCCCGGACATGATCCTCTCCTTGCCGCCGCCATGAAGCAGAAGCGCGTAAGAGGCGAGCAGCAGGACCTCGAAGAACACGAACAGGTTGAACAGGTCGCCGGTCAGGAAGGCGCCATTGATCCCCATCAACTGCCACTGGAAGAGACCGTGGAAATTGCTGCCGCGCTCGTCGTCGCCGGCACAGGCGAACACCACGGCACCCAGTGCGAGGATGGAGGTGAGCAGCACCATCATGGCCGAGAGACGGTCGAGTACCAGAGCGATGCCGAACGGAGGTTGCCAGTCGCCCAGGGCGTAGTAGGTCACCTCGCCGCCGGCGGCTCGGGCCACCAGGGCGATGCTTATCAGCAGCAGGGCCAGGGTGGCGCCGACCCCGACCAGGCGCTTCAGGCGCACGCTGCCCTGGCGCTGGAAGAGCAGCAGGATGCCCACCACCAGTGGCACTACCACCGGCAGCACGATCAGATGAGTGCTCATCGGCGCCCCTCCCCGGCTTCATGCTTGCGGCCATCCACATGGTCATTGCCCGCCTCGCTGCGCGCGCGCATCGCCAGGATCACCACGAAGGCGGTCATGGCGAAGCCGATCACGATGGCGGTCAATACCAGCGCCTGGGGCAGTGGGTCGGCGTACTCCTTGACGCCGTTGATCAGTGCGGCGCCATCGGTGGTCAGCCCGCCCATGGAGAACAGAAACAGGTTCACCGCATAGGAGAGCAGGGTCAGGCCCACCACGACGGGGAAGGTGCGTGAACGCAGGACCAGGTAGAGTCCGCTGGCGGTAAGTACGCCGGTGGTGATGGCGTAGAGGCTTTCCATCAGGTGGTCTCCTTGCGGGGGCGCTGGGGTGATGCATTGTCTTCGGACTTGGGCTCCTTGGCCGGTCGGTGGACCGTCGTCACCTTGCCCAGGTTGGCCAGGATCATCAGGGTGGCGCCGACCACGGCGAGATAGACCCCGAGGTCGAACAGCATGGCGGTGGCCAGCTCGAATTCACCTATCAGCGGCAGGTGGAAGTGACCGAATGCCGAGGTCAGGAAGGGATAGCCGAACAGCCAGCTGCCCAGGCCCGTGAGAGTGGCGATGCCCACCCCGGCCACGGCTACCGGCTGGTAGGGGAAGTCGAGGCGCTCCTGGCTCCACTCCACGCCGCGCGCCATATAGAGCAGAATCAGCGCCACGGCGGTGACCAGGCCGGCAATGAACCCGCCCCCCGGCTCGTTGTGACCGCGCAGGAAGATAAAGGCCGAGACGAGCAGGGCCAGCGGCAGCAGCGCCATGGAGATGGAGGTGAGAACCGCCGGATAGCGGTCCGGCGACCAGAGGCGTCCCTCGCTGTCGCTGTGGGGCATGAACAGCCGCAGGCGGTTGAGCAGCTTGAAGATCGCCAGGCCGGCCAGCGCCAGCACGGTGATTTCACCCAGGGTATCGAAGCCGCGGAAGTCCACCAGGATGACATTGACCACATTGTGGCCGCCCCCCCCGGGGATGCTGTTTTCCAGAAAGAAGCCGGAGATGGGCGAGTTGTCACGCGTCAGCACCGCATAGTTGAGGCTGGCGACCACCAGCCCCAGGCTGCTGGCCAGCACCACATCGCGCAGGTTGCGGCGGTTGGACGACTCGGTGGGCGTCTTCTGGGGCAGGAAGAACAGCGCCAGCATCAGCAGGATCATGGTGACCACCTCAACGGAAAGCTGAGTCAATGCGAGATCCGGGGCCGAGAAGCGGGCGAAGGTCAGGGCGACGACCAGCCCCACCACCGAGAGCATGATCAGCGAGATCAGGCGGAAACGGTGCGTCACCGCGGTGGCGATGCCACCGAACACCAGCAGGGCAGCTCCGAGCAGCACCGCGCCGTCGATGGGCTGATTTCCCAGAGGGCCGGTCAGCCCGCTGATACGCGCCAGACCCAGGCTGCCCATCAGCAGCGAGGCGAACAGCAGCCAGCTCATGTAGCGCTGCAGGGAGCCCCCCTCGAAGCGTTTCAGGCTGTGTTCGGACCAGCGACCGAGGCACTGCAGCGTGGCCTCGAACACCAGGCGCGCATCCACCGCACTGAAGCCGCGGTGGAAGTGGCGCAGGTCGGCGTGACGCCAGTAGGCCGTGATGCCGGCCACCAGGGCCAGGGCACTCATCGCCAGCGGCAGGTTCAGGCCGTGCCAGATCGCCAGGTGGAAGTCGAGGGGGGCGCCCAGCACCGCCTCCACGGCCAGACCCAGCAGCCCCTCGGCCAGTACCGGCGCCAGGCCGACGACCACGCATAATGTTACCAGCAGCTCAACCGGCGCGCGCATCAGCCAGGGCGGCTCGTGTGGCGTATGAGGCGGATCCGCCTTGGCGGGCTTGAAGAAGACCGCGTGCACCAGTCGCAGCGAATAGGCGACCGAGAGGATGCCGCCCAGGGCGGCGAGTACCGGCAGCACCCAGCTCAGTCCGGCCAGCACCGGCGTCTCCAGGGTCTCGGTGAAGAACATCTCCTTGGAGATAAAGCCGTTGAGCAGTGGCACCCCGGCCATGGCTGCCCCCGCCACGGTGGTCAGCAGGGCGGTGACCGGCATCGCCTTGCGCAGGCCGCCCAGGCGGCCGAGCTCGCGGGTGCCGGCCTCGTGATCGATGATCCCGGCGCTCATGAACAGCGCCGCCTTGAAGCTGGCGTGGTTGAGGATATGGAACAGCGCTGCCAGCACCGCCATGGGGCTGCCGATGCCCAGCAGGACCGTGATCAGCCCCAGATGGCTGACCGTGGAGAAGGCCAGGATGCCCTTGAGGTCGGTCTTGAGCAGTGCAAACCAGGCCCCGTAGAGCATGGTTGCCATGCCGATCAGGGAGACGACCACCGACCACAGCTCACTGCCGGCGATGGCGGGATGCAGTCGCGCCATCAGGAAGATGCCCGCCTTGACCATGGTGGCCGAGTGCAGGTAGGCCGAGACCGGCGTGGGCGCCGCCATGGCGTGAGGCAGCCAGAACTGGAAGGGGAACTGGGCCGACTTGGTGAAGGCGCCCAGCAGTACCAGTACCAGCATGACCGGGTAGCGTGGGTCGGCGAGTATCGCCTCACCACCAGTCAGCACATCGTCCATGGCGTAGCTGCCGACCATGTCGCCCAGCAGCAGCAGGCCGGCGAGCAGTGCCAGGCCGCCTGCGCCGGTCACGGTAAGTGCCATGCGTGCGCCCTTGCGGGCATCGCTGCGGTGCGACCAGAAGCCGATCAGCAGGAAGGAGGAGAGGCTGGTCAGTTCCCAGTAGAGCCAGAGCAGGATCAGGTTGTCGGCCATCACGATGCCGACCATCGAGGCCATGAACAGGATCAGATAGGCGTAGAAGCGCCCGAAGGGCTCCTCCGCCGCGAGGTAGAAGTGGGCATAGAGCAGGATCAGCAGGCCGATGCCCAGGATCAGCAGATTGAAGAGCACCGACAGCCCGTCCAGGCGGAAGGCCAGCTCGAGCCCCAGGCTGGGTATCCAGGCGACGGAGGCGCGCAGGGCCTCGCCGCTGGAGAGGGCCGGCAACTGTGCCAGCATCAGCAGCAGGGCCAGGGCCGGGAGGACGGCAGTGGCGAGGGAACAGGTACGCCGTCCGTGGCTGGCGGTGACCATCGGCACCAGCATGCCCACCAGCGGCAGCAGGGCTATCCACATCAATGTCATCGGTCGCTCATCCTGCGAATATGGATTTGGGGAAGAGGCATAGGCTACCCGCAGGGCAAGGTGGTGCACCAGCGTGGGACGCATCACTCCCCAGGGGGTAGCCTGACTGGACGGTATGCCGAGCATCCTAACGCAAAGTGCTTCGGTGCGCGCCCACCTTGTGTTTCAACACCTTGTGTGATTAATGTGAATGGGTCGACCGACGGGAGAGCACCCGATGCAACTCCTCGTGCTGGGTGGATTCGTGATAGCGGCCATGGCGCCGCTGCTGTATCGCTGGTTCGGTTCGCGAGCGGCAGGCGTGATGGCGCTGCTGCCGGCGGCCATTGCCGCCTGGCTGATGGCCCAGTGGCCCACCATCGCCGACGGCGAGATGCTATGGCTGGAGTGGGCCTGGGCGCCGGGCCTCGATATCACCCTGACGTTCATGGTCGATGGCCTGGCCTGGCTGTTCGCCATGCTGATCACGGTGATCGGTACCCTGGTGCTGATCTACGCCGGAGAGACCCTTCACGGTCATCGTGATCTGCCGCGTTTCCTGGTGGTGATCACCGCCTTCATGATGTCTATGCTTGGCCTGGTGCTGGCCGATAATCTGGTTGCCCTGTTCGTGTTCTGGGAGCTGACCAGCATCACCTCCTATCTGCTGATCGGCTTCAACCATACCGATCTCGCCGCACGCAAGTCGGCCCAGCAGGGACTCTTCGTTACCGTGGGTGGCGGACTGGCGCTGCTCGCCGGTTTCGTCATGCTGGCCCTGGCCGGCGACAGCTGGTCGCTGGTCGAGCTCAACACCCGCGGCGAACAGCTCAAGGCGCATGCACTCTATCTGCCGCTGCTGGTCTGCGTGCTGCTGGGCGCCTTCACCAAGTCGGCCCAGTTTCCCTTCCACTTCTGGCTGCCCAACGCCATGGCGGCGCCCACGCCGGTCTCGGCCTACCTGCACTCGGCCACCATGGTCAAGGCGGGGGTCTACCTTCTGGCGCGGCTGCATCCGGCGTTGGGCGGGACCGAGCCCTGGGTGGCCACGCTGTCGCTGGTGGGGGCACTGACCATGGCCACCGGCGCCTTTCTGGCGGTCCAGCACACCAACGTCAAGACGCTGCTGGCCTACTCAACGGTAATGGCACTGGGCACCCTGACGATGCTGCTGGGCATCGGAACCGAGGCCGCGCTCATCGCCTTCGTGGTCTTCCTGCTCGGCCACTCCCTCTACAAGGGGGCGCTGTTCATGGTCGCCGGTATTCTCGACCACCAGGCCGGCACCAAGGATGTCACCGCCATGGGCGGGCTGCGTCATGCCATGCCGCGTACCGCCCTGGTGGCGGTGGTGGCGGCGCTGTCGCTGGCGGGCTTGCCGCCGCTGCTGGGCTTTGTCGGCAAGGAGCTGATGCTGGCTTCACTGCTGGCCGCGGAGGCCTATCGGGCGGTGATCCTGCCGCTGGCCTTCCTCGCGGCCTTCCTGACTCTCGCGGTGGCGGCGGTCGTCGCCATTCGCCCCTTCTTCGGTCCGCGGCATCAGACACCGCGGGTCCCTCGCGAGGCTCCCTTCGGCATGCTCGCAGGTCCCGCCCTGCTCGCCATGCTGTCGCTGCTGCTGGGCGTGGCGCCAGGGCTGCTCGATCCGCTGGTGAGGGCCGTGATCGGGGGGATCGGGGCGGGGCAGGGCGAGGTACACCTGGCGCTCTGGCACGGCCTCAACCTGCCGCTGCTGCTCTCGCTGGCCAGTCTGATACTGGGTGGGACGGTGTTCTGCCACTGGGACCGTCTGCGCGCCTGGCTGGCACGCCTCGAACCGTTGATGACCCGTGGCCCAGAGGCCGGTTATGAGGCACTGCTCAGGGGGCTTGTGCATGTGGCCGAGTGGCAGACCCGCTTCCTGCAGGGCGGCTATCTTCGCAACTACCTGGTGATGACCCTGCTGGTGCTGCTGGGGCTTGTGGGACATGCGTTGCTGGTGCGGCATACACCCAGCCTCGCCTTAACGCCGGATGTCTACCCCCATGAGGCGGTGGTGGCGGGGCTGATGATCGCCGGGGCGGTGGCGGCCTGCGTGATGCGCTCGCGCCTGGCGGCGGTTGCGGCCGTGGGAGTGGTGGGGTTCTCCATCGCCCTGACCTTCGTGCTGTTCAGTGCGCCTGACCTGGCCATCACCCAGCTGCTGGTGGAGACCCTGACCGTCATCCTGCTGGTGCTGGTACTGTTTCGCCTGCCACGCTTCTCCACACTCTCCACCCCGGCCGAGCGGCTGCGTGACCTGGTCGTGGCGGGGCTTGTCGGTGGCATGATCACCCTGTTGATGCTGACCGTGCTCTCCGGTGAACGGCTGCCACGCATCTCCGACTACATGGTGGAGAGCAGCCAGCCGCTGGGCCACGGACACAATATCGTCAACGTCATCCTGGTGGACTTCCGCGCCCTCGACACCCTGGGAGAGATATTCGTGCTGGCGCTGGCGGCCCTCGGTGTCCATGCCATGCTGCGCTTCCATGCCGAGGCGTATGAGGCCAGAAATGCCCGGCGGGCACGGAGGGGAGACGATGGTTAGGTCGGGCACGCTGATCCTCAGGGTGGCGGCGCGGCTGCTGTTGCCGCTGCAGCTGATGTTCTCGCTGTTCCTGCTGCTGCGTGGCCACGATGAGCCCGGTGGGGGCTTTATCGCGGGGCTGGTGGCGGCAGGGGGCTTTGCGCTCTATCTGTTTGCCTGGGGGCAAGGCGCCCTGGGCGCGATGCTCAGGGTCTCGCCCCGGGACCTGGTGGGGATGGGGCTCCTGCTGGGGGTGGCCTCGACACTGCCCGCCTGGTGGAGCGGGCAGCCCTTCTTTACCGCCAAGTGGTGGACCCTCCCAATCATCGACTTCAAGGCCTCGACGCCGCTGGTCTTCGATATCGGCGTCTATCTGGTGGTGCTCGGCTCGGTGCTGACCGCCATCACCGCCCTGATCCAGACCGACGATAACGCCTGACGCGAGGAGCCCCCATGGAACCCTTGATGGCCATCACCATCGGTACCCTGTTCGCCGCCGCCCTCTACATGATGCTGCGTCGCTCCATCGTCAAGCTGGTGATCGGGCTGATGCTGCTCTCCAATGCCGCCAACCTGCTGATCTTCGCCACCGCCGGCATGACGCGTGGCGCACCGCCGCTGGTGCCGGAGGGGCTCACCGCCCCCGCAGGGGTGGTGGCGGACCCACTGCCCCAGGCGCTGGTGCTGACCGCCATCGTCATCGCCTTCGGCGTGCTGTCGTTTGCCGTGGTGCTGGTGCGTCGCGCCTGGGAGGTCGTGCGTGCCGATGACATGGACCGGATGAAGGATACCGATACGTGACCCCCGAGGTCGCGCTGCCGATCCTGATTCCGCTGATGGCGGGGGCCGTGTCGCTGGTCTTCTGGCGATCGCGCCTGATGCAGCGGCTGGTCGCCGTGGGGGGCTCCGCTGGACTGCTGGTTACCGGCCTGTGGCTGCTCGCCTCGGTAAGCCATGAGGGGATCATGGTGGTTCAGGTGGGTGGCTGGGCCGCGCCCTTCGGCATCAGCCTGGTGGCCGACCTGCTGGGGGCCATCATGGTGGTACTCACCGGCATCATCGGATTCGCCGTGGCGATCTACTCGCTGGCCACCGCCGGCCGGGGTCACGAAGCCCATGGCTACTTCCCGCTGATGCACCTGCTGCTGGCCGGAGTCGCCGGTGCCTTCCTCACCGGTGATATCTTCAATCTCTATGTCTGGTTCGAGGTGATGCTGGTGGCCTCCTTCGCGCTGCTGATCCTGGGGGGCGAGAAGGCGCAGATGGAGGGGGCGATCAAGTATGTGGCGCTCAACCTGCTCTCCTCGGTGATCTTCCTGGTCGCCGTGGGGCTGCTCTACGGCATGGTGGGGACCCTCAACATGGCCGATATCGCCAGGCGGCTGGCCATGGTCGAGGAGCAGGCCATGGTCGATGCCCTGGCGATGATGTTCATGGTGGCGTTTGGCATCAAGGCGGCGGCCTTCCCGCTGTTCTTCTGGCTACCGGCCTCCTACCACACCCCTCCGGTTGCGGTGTCGGCACTGTTTGCGGGGCTGCTTACCAAGGTCGGGGTCTATGCGCTGTTCCGCGTCTTTACCCTGATCTTTCATCACAGTCCGGGATACACCCATGAGATCCTGCTATGGGGGGCGGGACTGACCATGCTCTCCGGGGTGCTGGGGGCAGCGGCCCAGTTCGAGTTCCGGCGCATCCTGTCGTTTCATATCGTCAGCCAGATCGGCTACATGATCCTCGGCCTGGCGCTCTTCACGCCACTGGCGGTCGTCGGCGGGGTCTTCTATATCATCCACCATATCATCGTGAAGACGAACCTGTTCCTGGTCAGTGGCATCGTCCATCGGCTGCGTGGCAGCTATCGGCTCGAGCGGCTGGGCGGCTTCTACCGCAGCCATCCCTGGCTGGCGGTGCTGTTCCTGATTCCCGCCCTGTCGCTTGCCGGCATTCCGCCGCTATCGGGGTTCTTCGCCAAGTTTATCGTGATCCGTGCCGGCATCGAGGCCGAGGCCTATGGGGTCACCGCCATCGCCCTGCTGGTGGGGCTGCTCACGCTCTACTCGATGATCAAGATCTGGGCCGAGGTATTCTGGAAGTCGCTCCCCCCGGAGGGCGACGTCGACCCCTTCCCGGAGGTGCGCCAGCGGGAGATGTGGCTGATGGCGGCCCCGGTGGCGGGACTGGCGCTCTGTACCCTGCTGATCGGCCTCTACCCGGGACCTCTTCATGCCCTGGCCGAAGCATCAGCCGACCAGCTGCTGGATCCACAGGGCTATATCCGCGCGGTGCTGGGCGAACAGGGCGAGGGAGTACCATGGTAGGCGCGGTCTGGAACCTGCTGCTGGGGGTGGCCTGGGTGGTACTCACCGGCGACTTCAGCGGCCGCAATCTGGCCGCCGGTCTAGCCTTCGGCTATCTGGTGCTGACGCTGATCCAGCCCCAGGTGCCGGCGCTTTCCGGCTATGCCCAGCGCCTGCCGCGGCTGGTGCGTTTCATCGCCTTCTTCATCAAGGAGCTGGCCATGGCCAACCTCAAGGTGGCCTACGATATCGTTACCCCGCCCTGGTACATGAAGCCCGGGGTGATCGCCATGCCGCTTCAGGCACGCAGCGAGTTCGAGATCGCCTTCGTCGCCAACCTGATCTCGTTGACGCCGGGCACCCTGAGCCTGGATGTCTCCGATGACCGCCGGGTGCTCTATATCCATGCCATGTTCCTGGACGACGAGGAGGCGCTGCGTGCCAATCTGGTAGAGCTTGAGCGCCGGGCCCTGACGCTGTTTCGCTGATAGCCATTAGCCATTAGCCATTAGCCATTAGCCATTAGCCATTAGCCATTAGCCATTAGCCATTAGCCATTAGCCATGCCTAGCCGTGAAGGAGATTGCCGATGTCGCCCATCATCCTGTTGAGCCTGGCGCTGATGTCGCTGGCGTTGTGTCTCGCCTTCGTGCGTCTGTTTCGGGGGCCGAGTCTGCCCGACCGGGTGGTGGCGCTGGAGCTCTTCTCGTCGATCCTGGTCGGCATGATCGGGGTGGTGGCCATCGCCACCGATGTGGCCAGCCTGCTCGATGTCGCCATCGTCATGGCGCTGATGGCCTTTATGGCCGCCATCGGCTTCGCGAGATTCCTGGAACGAGGAGGGCCGCGGGATGACTGATATCGTCGGCGAAGGACTGGTACTGGTCGGGGCACTGTTCATGCTGCTGGCGGCACTGGGCGTGGTGCGCCTGCCCGACCTGCTGACCCGCATGCATGCCACCACCAAGGCGGCCACCCTGGGAGTTTCTCTGGTCATGCTGGCGGTGGCGCTGCACTTCGCCCAGGTGGCGGTGGTGGCACGGGCCTTCGCCGTGATCCTGTTTATCATGATGACGGCCCCCGTCGCCGCTCATGTGATCGGGCGGGCCGGCTACTTCGTGGGCACCAGATTATGGGAAGGCACGCTCAAGGACGAGCTCAGGCCCCACTATGACCCCCTGACCCATGAGCTCAGGAGCGGCCTGGAGACGACAGAGGAGGAACGGCGAGGGCGCGATGAGACGGATGCCTCCTGAGGTGGGCCGGAATCATCGATGTTGAAGGAGACCGTTTAGGGGGCTGCCGGGCCGGTGAATGGGTTTTGTTTGTACAAAACCTGTACTATAATTGCATGGTGTCCATTTTTTGAGATGCCGCCTTGCACCATAAACCGCATCTTCCGCAAAAACCCCGTGCTCGCTGCGGCCGCGCCTTTGCCTGGCGGCGCAAGTGGCAGCGCTGCTGGCACGAGGTGCGTTACTGCAGCGAGCGCTGCCGCCGCGAAGCACGCCGCCGGGCGGCCGCCTCGTGAGCCGGGTGCTGGTGTGGCTGCGCGGGGACCTGCGCCTGGCCGATAACCCGCTGCTGCACTTCCAGCGCCCGCCGGAGTCGTTGCTATGTGTCTATATCCTGGACCGCGACTGGCTCCAGGCGCCCGATGATGGCGTCACGCGCATCGGTCCTGCGCGGCTGCGCTTCCTGTGGGAGAGCCTGATCGCCCTGCGTGGTGAGCTGCTGAGCCGCGGCAGTGACCTGCTGGTGCGTCTGGGTGACCCGGTGGCGGAGATTGCATGGCTGGTCGAGCACCACCGCATCGATCAGGTGTCGGTGCGTCGCGATGCCGGCTGGGATGAGACCCAGGCGGTGTCGCGACTGGCCAGGCGGCTGGGCCCGGAGGTAACGCTCTGGTGCCCGGACAGTGGCACGCTGTTCGATGAAGCCCGGTTACCGATCGCCGTCGAGGCCCTGCCGCCGAGCTTTTCCTCCTTTCGCCGGCGGGCCGAGCGCCACTGGGCCGTGCCCTCCGCCATGTCGGCGCCGGTCTCCCTGCCACCCTGGCCCGAGGCGGCGTCGCGCGGATTGCCATCGCTGACCGGTGTATGCACCGAGGCCGCCGGCTGGCGCCCCGACCCCCGCGGCGAGTTCGACTTCGTCGGAGGCGAGGCGGCGGGCCGAGAGCGGCTCGCTCACTACCTGGCCCAGGGCGGGCCGGGCCGCTACAAGCAGACCCGCAACGCCCTGAATGGCCCCGACTTCTCCACCCGGCTATCGCCCTGGCTGGCTCACGGCTGCCTCTCGGCACGCCAGGTCCACGATGCGGTGCGCGCCTGGGAGGCTCGTCACGGTGCCAGCGACTCCAGCTACTGGATAGTGGTCGAGCTGCTGTGGCGCGACTATTTCCACTGGGCCGCTCGCCAGGAGGGGGCGGCGCTGTATGGTCCCCGGCAGTTGCCGATGGCCAGAGAAGCCCTCGAGGCATGGTGCCGGGGGCGCACCGGCATGCCGCTTGTGGATGCCGCCATGCGCGAGCTGGCCGCGACCGGCTGGCTGTCCAACCGGGCGCGTCAGAACGCGGCGAGTTACCTGGTGCATGAGCTGGGGGGCGACTGGCGCCTTGGTGCGGCCTGGTTCGAGCACTGCCTGATCGACTACGATGCCGCCAGCAACTGGGGCAACTGGCGTTATGTGGCCGGCGTCGGACGCGACCGTCGCGGCCAGCGATTCGATGTGCCATGGCAGGCCGAGCGCTACGACCCCCGGGGCCACTACGTGACCCGCTGGTTGTCCGCCTGATTCCACTGCCTTCGCCCTCTGCTGATCGCGGTGGTGCTGGTCTGTCATCTCGCGGTGCTCTGCCATTTCGCGGTGCTCTGGCGGCCGAGAGTCGCCTTAAGGTACTGGTCGCAAGGCGCCATCTGCGCGATGATTCTTGCCTTCCGCCCACGCCAAGGAGAGCTTCATGCGACGGATAACAGTGACCAGCTGCCTGGCCCTTGCCCTTCTGGCCGGTTGCCAGAGTGGCCCGGTCCACGAGGCGCGAGCCGCCAACGATGCCGCCGAACCTTCCGCCGGCGAGACCCACGAGGTGTCCATTTCCCCGGGCGAGGCGTCGGCGGTCGCCGAGAGCTTCGAGGCCTGGCTGGCTCGTTTCCGTCGCGAGGCCCGCGCCGAGGGCATCTCCGAGACAACCCTGGAGCGGGCCCTCGCCTCGTTGCGTTATCGCCCCCGGGTGATCGAGCTCGACCGTTCACAGCCGGAGTTCGTACGCCCCATCTGGCAATATCTGGATACCGCGGTCTCCGCCCAGCGAGTCACCACCGGGCGTGTCCGCCTGGCCGAGCACCGCGACACGGCACGTCGCATGGAGCAGCGTTACGGGGTGCCGGCCGAGGTGATCGTGGCGATCTGGGGCATCGAGAGCAATTATGGTGGGAACTTCGGTGACTTCTCGACCCTTGAGGCGCTGGCAACCCTGGCCTATGACGGTCGGCGCCGAGACTTTGCGCGTGGCGAGCTGCTCGCCGCCCTGCGCATCATCGACGCCGGGGATATCGCCCCCGGGCGCATGCTGGGTTCCTGGGCCGGGGCCATGGGGCATACCCAGTTCATCCCCTCGAGCTTCGAGGCCTACGCCCGGGACGGTGACGGCGACGGTCGTCGGGATATCTGGGGCAGCATCCCCGACGTCATGGCCTCTACCGCCTACTATCTGGAGCGTGCCGGCTGGCGCGAAGGGGAGCCCTGGGGAGTCGAGGTGATCCTGCCGGAGGGGTTCGACTATGCCCAGGCCGAGCCGGCCAATCGTCGCTCCTCCAGGGTCTGGTCCGCCCAGGGCGTGCGCCCCGTGGGGGGTGGCGCCTTGCCGGCCTTCGACGAGGCCGCGGTGATCGTGCCCGCAGGGGCGAGGGGCCCCGCCTTCCTGGTGGGTCCCAACTTCCGTGTCATCCTGCGCTACAACAACGCCACCAGTTATGCGTTGGCCGTCGGCAATCTCGCCGACGAGATCGCGGGGCGTGACGGGGTCATCGGGGGGTGGCCACGCGACGAGCAGCCGCTGGCTCGCGCCGAGATCCGCGAGATGCAAGAGGCCCTCAATGCGCGCGGGTTCGCCGTGGGGGCGCCCGATGGCATTCTGGGGCCCAATACCCGACGTGGCCTGCGTGAGTACCAGGCGTCCATCGGTGAGATACCGGATGGCTTCGCGACCCGGCGGCTGCTGGAGCGCCTGGTCCGCTGACTCGGCCATGAGCCTTACCCACCAGAGGAGAAAGAGGATGCGCAACAAACCAATGCTGACGGCTGCCCTGGGGGCGGCCCTGCTGGCCTCTTCGGTTCAGGCTGACGACAAGGTGTTCGGCTGGGTCGAGAAGGCCACCGTCGAGCCCTGGGGGGTGGAGGTAAAGGCCAAGCTCGACAGCGGCGCCCTGACCTCATCGCTGGATGCTCGCGAGATCGAGAGCTTCGAGAAGGACGGCGAGAGGTGGGTGAGCTTTCGCCTCAAGCTGGAGGATGAGGCGAGTGGCGAGCTGTTCAGCGAGCGTCTTGAGCTGCCCCTCTACCGGGATCTCAAGGTGCGTGGTGCGGGGGGGCGTGACGAGCGCCCGGTGGTGCTGATGAAGGTCTGTCTGGGCGATACGGTCTACGAGGAGCAGTTCGGCCTGCGCGATCGCGGGGAAATGCACTATCCGCTGCTGCTGGGGCGGCGCACCATCAGCCACCTGGGCCTGCTTGACGTGCGCGACACCTTCCTTACCGAGCCGCGCTGCGACGATGACTCTCGGGTCGTGGAGCATGACCCGGCAGAGGGCGACGACTAGAGACGACTAACTAGAAGAGCCGGGCCAGCAGGGCCGTTACCGCGGTCTCCACGCGCAGGATGCGCTGACCCAGGTGGATGCCCTCGCAGCCCGCCTCGAGCAGCCTATCCACCTCCCAGGGGATGAAGCCGCCCTCCGGGCCCACCAGCAGCAGGGTGGGAGCCTCGACCCCCCGCGGGCAGGCGCTGGGCATGCCGGGGTGGGCCAGCAGGCCGCGTCGGCCTTCCAGCAGGGCCGGCAGGCGATCCTCCACGAAGGGGCGAAAGCCCCTCTCCAGGGAGACCTCGGGCAGCAGGGTGTCCCGGGCCTGCTCCAGGCCCAGCACCAGGTGATGGTGAATCTTCTCCGGGGTGAGTTCGGGTGACATCCAGTAGCTCTTCTCCACGCGGCGGGTATGCAGCAGGGTGATCTGCTTGACCCCGAGCGCGGTGACATGCTCCAGGGTACGCGCCAGCATGCGAGGGCGTGGCAATGCCAGCACCAGGTGGACCGGAAGCGGGGGTGGTGGCGTCTGGTCGAGAGGCGACAGGGCAAAGGTCGCCTCCTGCTCGCCGAGGGTGAGCAGTTCGCCCTGGCCAATATGGCCACCGACCACGCCGAGGGTGAGGCGATCCCCCGGAGTGGCGCGATGCACCTCGCGCAGGTGTCGCAGCCGTCGCGGGTCACGCACCCGAGCCAGTCGGTCGTTCTCGATATCGTCGTGGGTCAGCAGGATCAGGTTCATGGGGCCTCATGTTGGCGTCTTTGTCTTGCATGGTGGGTGTCGCGGTGCACAATGGTCCTGCAGGGGCAGTCGCCCCACCCATGCCGAATGAGGAGTAGCGCCGTGCGCGTGATTCGCAAGTATGCCAACCGCAGGCTCTATGATACCGAACAGAGCCGCTATGTGACCCTCGAGGATTTGCGAGGGCTGATCCTCGATGAAGTGCCGTTCCGCGTCGAGGATGCCAAGAGCGGTGAGGACCTGACCCGTACCATCCTGCTCTCGATCATCATCGAGCAGGAGCAGGCCGATGGTGATGCCCAGGTGTTCTCCAATGATCTGCTGGCACAGTTCATTCGAGTCTACGACATGGCCCAGCCGCTGCCGCTGTCACGCTATCTGGAGCAGGGGACCAAGCTGATGCTGGAGCAGCAGCAGCGCATGCAGGATCAGTGGCAGCAGGCCATGCGCCACTCCCCCATGGATCTGATGCGGGACATGGCCGAGGAGAACATGCGCTTCTGGCAGAAGACCATCGGTCAGGCCACGGGCAATGGCAACAAGGGTGGCAAGGGTGACGATGGCGAGCCGTAGGCGCGTATCGTCACGCAGGCGCCCCGACTTTCTGACATAATGCCGCCTCGATTTCCAATGCCGCACAGTCGGCCAGCAGCATGAAGGTGGATAGGATGAAGGTGCTGATCATCGGCGGCGGTGGCCGCGAACACGCCCTGGCCTGGAAGGTCGCTCAGTCACCCAAGGTGACAATGACCTATGTGGCACCGGGCAATGCCGGCAGCGCCCGGGAACCCGGGCTGACCAATGTGGCCATCGCTGCGGATGACCTGGAGGGGCTGCTGCTCTTCGCCCGGGATGCCGGCATCGACCTGACCATCGTCGGCCCCGAGGCGCCGCTGGTGGCCGGCGTGGTGGACCGCTTCCGCGAGGCGGGCCTGGCAATCTTCGGCCCCACCGCCGGTGCCGCCCAGCTCGAGGGCTCCAAGGCCTTCACCAAGGACTTCCTGGCGCGCCACGCCATTCCCACCGCCGAGTACCGTACCTTCACCGCGGTGGCGCCGGCGCTGGCCTACCTGCGTGAGCAGGGCGCCCCCATCGTGATCAAGGCCGACGGGCTGGCCGCGGGCAAGGGCGTCATCGTCGCCATGAGCCTCGAGGAGGCCGAAGCGGCGGTGCGTGACATGCTCGAGGATAATGCCTTCGGTGATGCCGGCGCCCGCGTGGTGATCGAGGAGTTTCTCGACGGCGAAGAGGCCAGCTTTATCGTCATGGTAGATGGCGAGACCGTACTGCCCATGGCCACCAGCCAGGACCACAAGCGGGTCGGCGAAGGCGACAGCGGACCCAACACCGGCGGCATGGGGGCCTATTCGCCGGCCCCGGTGGTCACCGCCGAGGTGCACGAGCGCATCATGGAGCGGGTGGTGCTGCCGACGGTGCGTGGCATGGCCGAAGAGGGGCACTCCTACACCGGCTTCCTCTACGCCGGCCTGATGATCGATGCCGCGGGCAACCCCAAGGTGATCGAGTACAACTGTCGCTTCGGCGACCCCGAGACACAGCCGATCATGCTGCGTCTGCGCTCCGACCTCGCCGAGCTCTGCCTGGCGGGCGCGCGGGGCGAGCTATCCGGCATGGCCTGCGAGTGGGACGAGCGTGCCTCGGTAGGCGTGGTGCTCGCCGCCGGCGGCTATCCGGGCAGCTATCGCAAGGGCGATGTCATCGAGGGGCTCGAGGCCGCCGAGGCCGCCGGCTGCAAGGTGTTTCATGCCGGCACCGCCGAGCGGGATGGCCACCTGGTGACCTCCGGTGGGCGTGTACTCTGTGTCACCGCCCTGGGTGAGGGCGTGGCGGCCGCCGCCGAGAATGCCTATCACGGGGTCGATGCCATCCGCTGGGAGGGGAGCTTCTGTCGCCGTGATATCGCCCATCGGGCCATTGCCCGGGAGCGTGGCGAGCGCTGAGTCGTCGGTCGTTTCATAACAAGATCAACAGTGAGGAGGCGAGCATGGAGCGCGTCAGGCTTGAGTTTCCCGAGGCCGCCATCATCCATCGTCAGCCGCTGACGGTGCGAGTGACCGACATGAACTATGGCCGCCACCTGGGGCATGATGCCCTGGTGTCGCTGCTCCACGAGGCACGCATTCAGGCGCTGGCCTCACGGGGGTTGACCGAGTGGGATCTGGGCGGCTACCCAAGCGTGGTGGCCGACCTCGCCGTGCAGTACCAGTCCGAGGCGCGCTGGCCCGATGCCCTGGTGGTGGAGACGGCGATCCCCACCCCGCGCGGCAAGGCGCTCACCGTCTTTCAGCGGGTGTGTCATGCCGAGGGGGGGAGGCCGGTGGCCACGGCGCGCCTCAACCTGCTGCTGGTGGACCCCGAGACCGGCCGCCCGGTGACGGTGCCCGAGGCGGTGAAGGCGGCTTTCGCCGGGACAGGAGGGGCCTGATGTCCCGTGAATACCCGATCATCGCCGTGACCGGCTCCTCGGGGGCCGGCACCACCACCGTCAGGCGCACCTTCGAGCGCATGTTCGCCCGGGAGGACGTGCATGCCGCCTTCGTCGATGGCGATGCCTTTCACCGCTATACCCGTGAAGAGCTGGCGCGAACCTTCCGCGAGGCGCCCGACAAGGGGGAGCTGTCCCACTTCGCGGTGGAGGCCAATCTGCTCGAGGAGCTCGAGACGCTGTTCCAGGAGTATGGCGACAGCGGGAGCGGTACCTATCGTCAGTACATCCACGCCGAAGACAAGCAGATGATCGAGGCGGGGTACCAGATCGGCACCTTCACCGAGTGGCAGCCCCTGCCCTATGGTACCGATCTGCTGTTCTACGAGGGGCTGCATGGCGGCCTGGTCACGCCCGAGCACGATATCGCTCGCCACGTCGACCTGCTGGTGGGCGTGGCGCCGACCATGAACCTGGAGTGGATCCAGAAGATCGACCGTGATACCAAGCTGCGCGGCTACTCACAGGAGGCGGTGATCGACACCATCCTGGGGCGCATGGACGACTATGTGCGCTACATCCAGCCGCAGTTCTCGCGTACCCATATCAACTTCCAGCGAGTGCCGACGGTGGATACCTCCAACCCCTTCGAGGTGCAGGATATTCCCTCGGATGCCGAGTCCTTCGCGGTGATTCGTTTCCGCGAGCCGTCCACGGTGGATTTCCCCTATCTGCTGGCGATGATCCCGGATGCCTTCATGAGCCGCCCGCATACCCTGGTGGTGCCCGGTGCACGAGTCTCCCTGGCCATGGAGTTGATCCTGGGGCCGCTGGTGCGTCACCTGCTGGCCCAGCGCCGTTCGCGCTGAGGTCGCACACCCTGTCGAGGAGGAGGCCTGAAAGATGGCGTGTCTATTCTGCAAGATCATCAATCGCGAGATTCCCGCCGAGATCGTCTTCGAGGATGATCAGGTCGTGGCCTTCGAGGATATCAACCCCCAGGCACCGACCCATCTGCTGATCATTCCCAGGAAGCATGTCGCGACCCTCAACGATATCGAGGAGGGCGATCTGGCGTTGGTGGGCCGTCTGCAGTTCACCGCCGCCCGTCTGGCGCAGGAGCGTGGCTTCGCCGAGGAGGGCTATCGAGTGGTGATGAACTGCAATGACCAGGGTGGCCAGACGGTCTATCATATTCACATGCACCTGATGGGCGGCCGACGCTTTACCTGGCCGGCTGGGTAGTCGGCGTTCCTGCGGGCAACCGCGCGATCTACGGTGTTCGGCGCATCAGGTGCATTCCGGGTGTTTCAGCCCTCTAGACCGTCTTGTTTACGTCGTCTTCGATGATGGTATAGGAGTGGGACATCTCGACCCCGCCCTTGGCCAGCATGATCGAGGCGCTGCAGTACTTCTCGGCGGAGAGTTCCACGGCTCGCGCCACCTGCTTCTCCTTAAGCCCCTTGCCGGTCACGGTAAAGTGGGCGTGAATCGACGTGAACACGCTGGGCGTGGCGTCGGCGCGTTCGGCCTCGATGCTGGCCACGCAGTCACTGACATCGGCGCGGGCCTTCTCGAGGATATTGAGAACATCGAAGGAGGCGCAGGCGCCCATGCCCATCAACAGCATCTCCATGGGGCGTGGGCCGGTGTTGCGACCGCCATGGTCGGGCGGCCCGTCGATGACCACGCTATGGCCGCTTCCCGATTCGGCGACGAACTGGCGGCCGTCGGTCCATTTCACTGTGGCTTTCATGATTCCGGTTTCCTTTTCGAGTCTCGGGCAAAGGTGGCCAGCATAGCAGCTGGGCGGCTCTCGCTCAGCTTCGGGGGCGATTCGACGCCAGCTCCTCGTCCAGCTTTCTCAACCGCTCAGGCGTACCCACGTCTACCCATTGACCGCGGTGGTGGTGGCCGGCCACTCGGCCTGCGGTAATGGCGCGGCGCAGCAGCGGCGCCAGGGCGAAGGCACCGGGAGGCTCGTCGACCACCAGTGCCGGGTCGAGCAGGCTGAGGCCCGAGAAGGTGAGTCGCGGTTCACCCTGGGGGAGCACCCGGCCATCGGCGTCGAGGTGGAAATCGCCATCCGGGTGATGCTCGGGATTGTCCACCAGCACCAGCCGCGCCAGGTCGCCGTCGCCGAGCGCGGGCAGTGTGGTTAGGTCGAGGTCGCACCAGATATCCCCGTTGACCAGCAGGAAGGGCGTGTTACCAAGCAGCGGCAGCGCCCGCTGGATGCCGCCGCCGGTTTCCAGGGGCGTCTCCTCCCGGCTCCAGGCGATGGAAACCCCGCAAGAGCTGCCATCCCCAAGCGCCTCGATGATCTGTTCGGCCCGATAGCTGACGTTGATCACGACCTCATGGATGCCCGCCGCGCGCAGTCGTTCGAGGTGATGAACGATCAGTGGCTTGTTGCCCACCCGCAGCAGCGGCTTGGGGCAGTGGTCGGTGAGCGGTCGCATGCGGGTGCCGAGGCCGGCGGCCAGGATCATCGCCTTCATGCGCTCGCCTCCAGCCGGGTGACCAGGGCCGGTCGGAAGGTGTCGGACAGCCAGGTCTTGAAGGCGTCGTGTCCCTCCAGGCCTGCAAGGCTGTCCTCGAGGTGATCGAGGAAGTGGGGCAGGCGCTCGAGATAGCCCGACTTCCGGTCGCGTAGGGTCAGGCGGCAGAAGATGCCCAGGACCTTGAGCGAGCGCTGGGCGGCCATGGCGTTGGCCTGGGCCAGGAAGTCGGCCTCCGTGGTGCGGGAGGGAAGGCGGCCGTCGGCGATCGCGCGGCGCCGGAAGGCCTCGACCCACGCGGCGAAGCGCGGCGTGTCGAAGCGGCAGTAGCGGCCGCGCAGTAGCGAGACCAGGTCGTAGTTGAGCGGGCCGGCGACGGCGTCCTGGAAATCGATCAACACCAGGGCGTCATCGCGAACCATCAGGTTCATGGCATCGAAGTCGCGATGCACGGTGACCACCGGCTGGGCCAGTGCCTGCGCCACCAGGGCCTGGCGTAACGCCGACCAGCCTGCCGGTGTTTCCAGACCAAGCCATTCGCCCAGGCACCACTCGGGGAAGAGCTCCAGCTCACGCTCGAGCAGGGCGGCATCGAAGCGTGGCAGGGACTCGGGTCCGGCGCGATTCTGTAGATCATGGAGCAGCGCCATGGCGCGCTCGTGCCAGGCTGCCGTCTCGGCGTCATCGTCGAAGCAGTGCTGCAGCGGCGTATCTCCGAGGTCCTCCAGTTCGATAAATCCCGCCTCCAGGTCGACCGAGTAGAGGTGCGGCACCGCTAGCCCGGCGGCCTCCCAGCGACGGGCGATGGCCACGAAGGGGCTGCTATCCTCCTGGTCGGGTGGGGCATCCATCAGGATGCGGGTGGTGCCATCGGGCAGGGCAAGACGGTAGTAGCGGCGGAAGCTGGCGTCACCGGCGGCCAGGCGCAGCTCGAAGGCATCGGGCGCCAGGGCGTGGCACTCGGCGGCCCAACGGGTGAGCCGTTCGTGGCGCGAGGCGTCAAGGGCGGCGTCGGTCATTGATGAGGCTCCAGTCGGTATGTCCGGTTGACGGTCGTGGGCAGGCACCGCATGCTGGGCGCTGCGCCGCCACCGCCGGCAGGACAGGCCGGCGGCGGCCTGTATAATAGCGTTTCACCCCGCCAAGGACATCGACCAACATGGGCAAGCGACTCTCATGGACAGCCCTCGCGGGCCTGGTGACCGCGGCGTTTGCCGGAGGTCCGCTGCAGGCGGCTCCCCCGGAGTCGCTGCCTGCCGAACAGCTGGACTTTCAAGCCTGGGGCGACGAGCGCCCCGCGGATGCCCGATGTCGCGGGCGGTATGTGATGCCCGGCTATCGCCTGCCGCCGCCGGAGCCCGGCAAAGTGGCCAGCGAGTCGTCCAGCGCCCACTACGGCGAGGATGGTGAGACCCTGCTGCGGGGCGAGGTTGTGCTGCGCCGCGACACCGCCCAGCTCGAGACCCCGGAGGTGCGCGTGCCCCCCAGTCGGGAGCGTGCCTACGCCGAGGGCCCCATGGCATTGCGCGACCAGGGGCTGCTGGTGCGGGGCAGTGCCGCCGAGCTCTCGCTGGTCAACGATGCGGCGAGCATCGACGAGGCCCACTATGTGGTTCACGACCAGCGCCTGCGTGGGGATGCCGAGCGCCTGGCTCGCCTCGAGGATGGCCGCTACCGGCTCTCCTCGGCGAGCTTCACCACCTGCGACCCGGGCGACAATCTATGGCGCCTGGTGGGCGGTGATGTCGTGCTCGACCGGGAGAGCGGATTCGGTACCGCCCGCCATGCCCGGCTGGAGGTGAAGGATGTACCGGTCTTCTACTGGCCTTGGGTACGCTTTCCCATCGATGATCGCCGGCATACCGGTTTCCTGTGGCCCACGGTGGGCTTCTCCAGCGACTCGCTGGACTATGCCCAGCCCTTCTACTGGAATATCGCCCCGGACCAGGACGCCACCATCACGCCGCGCTGGATCAGCGACAGCGGGCTACTGCTGGGTGGCCAGTACCGCTATCTGTTCCCTTCCGCGGCCGGTCAGGTCGAGGGCGCCTGGCTGGGCAGCGACGATGCCGGCAGCAGCGACAACCCCAATGATCCACCGCGGCGCTTCGAGGGCGAGGAGCGCTGGTACCTCGACTATCGCCATGCCGGCACCCTGGACCCCCGCACCCACTATCGGCTGCGCTACGGTGCGGCCAGCGATGGTCGCTACTTCGATGATTTCGGCAGTGACTTCGCCGAGCAGAACACCTCGGCGATGCCACGGCTGGCCCAGATCGATTACCGCGGCGACACCTGGCGCCTCGATGCTCGCGCCCAGGGGTTCCAGAAGCTCGATGACCCGCTGCTGGAGCAGGACAAGCCCTTCTATCGCCTGCCCAGCCTCAGCGCTTCTGCCCGCTGGCGTCAGGAGAGCGGCTTCTATCAGCAGTGGCGAAGCAACTACAGCTACTTCTGGCGCGACATCGACGAGACAGCGTTGCCGAATAATGAGCATTTTGATCGTGAGGCAGCCACCGGCTCCCGGCTGCATCTGTCGCCGGCCCTGGGCTGGCGCTTCGACGCGAGCTGGGGCCACCTGGAGCCGCGACTCGAGTGGCTGGGTACCGCCTATGAGCTGGACTACGGTAACCGTGACGTCGGCGATCGCGATACCAGCCTGACCCGCAGCGTGCCGGTCACCTCCGTGGATGCCGGCCTGGTCTTCGAGCGTGAGCTCGACCTGGGCGGCCGTGGTTATCGCCAGACGCTGGAGCCGAGGGCCAACTACGCCTATGTGCCGGCCCGGGACCAGAGTGACTTCCCCGACTTCGACACCAGCGAGCGCGCCTTCTCCTGGGGCCAGCTGTGGTCGCCCCACCGCTTCTCGGGCAGCGATCGGGTCGGTGACCTCAACCGCCTCTCCCTGGGCGTGGCGTCGCGCCTGCTGGAGGATGGCAGCGGCCGCCAGCGCCTCTCCCTGGGGCTGGGGCAGGCGCTCTACTTCGAGGATCGCACGATCGACATGGCGGGCAACCCCGACGAGCTGCCGGCCAATGGTGCCGATCGCTATCGCGCCACCCGGGATCGCTCGCCGCTGGTGGCGAATGCCGACTGGCAGGTCACCGAACGCTGGCGTACCCGCTGGCAGTGGCTCTATGACGACGACCGGGAGCGTACCGAGCGTACCGGGGTCGACCTGCAGTATCGCTCGCCCCAGGGGCATGCATTGAACCTCGGCTACCACTGGGAGCTCGAAGGCTTCGACCCCTCGCTGGATCGGACCGACGATGACTTCCGTGACTACGATCGCGAGGAGTATGACGTCTCGTTTGCGTGGCAGGCCGGCCGGAGCCTCGACCTGATCGGCCGCCTGCTCTACGACAATACCAACGACCGCTCCCTGGAGCAGCTGGCCGGGGTGCAGTGGAACGACTGCTGCTACGGCGTGCAGCTGGTGTGGCGCGAGTGGATCGATGACAACGACACCGGCGCCGTGACCGATGACTTCACCGACCGCGGGATCTTCCTGCGCTTCGTGTTCAAGGGGCTCGGCGGCGTGGGCCGCGAGGCCGACAGCTACTTCGAGGAGGCCATTCCCGGCTACCGCAGCACCGCCTTCTAGGCCGGGTTGGCCCGTTAGAGAGGAATGATGAAAGGACAGCACACCATGCGTAGTCGCCGCACCCCCCTCCTGGCCGCCGGCCTGGCGATGGCGCTGGGCCTCGCCGTGGTGCCGTTCGGCACCCAGGCCCAGGAATTCACCTCCAGCCAGCGCCAGGCCCTGGATCATATCGTGGCGGTGGTCAACGAGGGGGCGATCATGCATAGCCAGCTCGAGGAGCGTATCGCCCAGGTGCGCAGCCAGATGAGCGCCCAGCAGCAGGAGCTTCCCCCGGAAAGGGTGCTGCGCGAACAGATCCTGGAGCAGATGATCCTCGAGGAGATCCAGTGGCAGATGGCCGAGGAGTCCGGCCTCACGGTGGACGACACCGAGCTCAATCGTCAGGTGCGTGGCATCGCCGAGCGCAATGGCATGAGCCTGGAGCAGTTTGCCGACGCCCTGGAGGCCGATGGCCTGACGCTGGCCAGCGTGCGGGAGGAGATCC
This sequence comes from uncultured Halomonas sp., assembly GCF_947501415.1. Taxonomy (GTDB): domain Bacteria; phylum Pseudomonadota; class Gammaproteobacteria; order Pseudomonadales; family Halomonadaceae; genus Halomonas. Next base: position 46,357 of record NZ_CANMVL010000006.1, read on the forward strand.
GTCGCGAAATCACGCTGCGCCAGCTTCAGCAGCGTCGTGTCGGCAGCCGAGTCACTCTCTCCGAGCGGGAGGTGGAGCGCTTCATGGCGCAGCAGGGCGCCACCCGTGAGCAGGCCCAGCAGGCCCTCTTTCAGCGCAAGGCCAACGCCGAGCTCGAAGCCTGGCTACAGGAGATCCGCTCCCAGGCCTTCGTCGACAATCGCCTCGACGCACGCTGATGACGACGCCAGGCATGCCGCTGTTGGCGCTGACGACCGGCGAGCCGGCCGGTATCGGCCCGGATCTCGTCCTGAGACTGGCCGCCGAGGGGGTTGATGATGCGCGGGTGGTGGCCGTGGGGGATCCCGCGCTGCTTGCCGAGCGCGCCTCCCGGCTGGGCCTTGCCATCGAGCTGCTCCAGGCGGCACCCGGCGAGGAGGTGCCATCGGTGGCCCCCGGCCAGCTTCCGGTATGGCCCGTGACGCTGCGTGAGCCGGCCCGACCGGGAGTGCTGGCGCCACACAACGCGGCCTATGTACTCGAGACCCTGGATGTGGCCATCGATGCCTGTCGGGCGGGGCACGCTCAGGGCATGGTCACCGCGCCGCTGCACAAGGGTGTGATCCTCGATGCGGGGCATGCCGGGTTTACCGGCCACACCGAGTATCTCCGTGATGCCTGCGGTGTCGAGGAGGTGGTGATGATGCTCGCCACCGATGCCGCCCTGCATGCCGAGCGGCCTGACTGGGCGGAGGGGGCATCACTGCGAGTGGCGCTGGCCACCACCCACCTGCCGTTGCGCGACGTGGCCGAGGCCACCACTGCGGAGCGTCTGACACGGGTGCTGCGCATTCTCGACGCCGATCTGAGGCGCTGGTTCGGGGTGGCCACGCCGCGCATCGCGGTGTGCGGGCTCAACCCCCATGCCGGGGAGGGGGGCCACCTGGGGCGCGAGGAGATCGAGGTGATCGAACCGACCCTGGCCGCACTGCGCGACGAGGGGTTGACCCTCGATGGCCCGCTGCCCGCCGATACCCTGTTTACCCCACGGCACCTGGCGGGCGTCGATGCGGTGCTGGCCATGTATCATGACCAGGGCCTGCCGGTACTCAAGTATGCTGGGTTCGGCCGGGCCGCCAATATCACCCTGGGGCTGCCGCTGGTGCGTACCTCGGTGGATCACGGCACCGCCCTGGATCTGGCCGGCACGGGCCGCGCCGACCCGGGTAGCCTGCGGGTCGCCGTGGCCCTGGCCGCGGAGATGGCCGGCCGCGGTGCGTGAAGCTTAACGAAAACGAGTGTCGCTCGAGGGGCGTCGGGGACAGGTCGAAGCGGAGGTCCGATTCCAGGGAAGGAATCGGTAGCGTACAGGGAGGTATTCACAGCGCCTCCGCGAAGGGCCTGTCGCCGGGTCAGCCCCGAGAAAGCGGCACTGCGATATTTGGACTATTTAGTGATAGAAGGACACTCCTGAATGGCATCTCGCCCCCCGGTTCATCAGGCCCGCAAGCGCTTCGGACAGAACTTTCTGCGCGACCGCGGCATCATCTCTCGCATCGTGCGGGCCATCGGGCCGCGCCCCGGCCAGCGCATCGTGGAGATCGGCCCCGGCCAGGGGGCGCTCACCGAGCCGTTGCTGGAGGCCGCCGACGGACGCCTGGAGGTGATCGAGCTCGACCGTGACCTGATTCCCGGCTTGCGCGTTCAGTTCTTCAACTATCCCGACTTCGTGATCCATGAGGGCGACGCCCTCAAGGTCGATTTTCGCGCCCTGCGCGGTGAGGGCGAGCCGCTGCGGGTGGTCGGCAACCTGCCCTACAATATCTCGACCCCGCTGATTGCCCACCTGCTCCAGGCCGGCGATGCCGTCGCCGACATGCACTTCATGCTGCAGAAGGAAGTGGTGGAGCGCCTTGCCGCCGAGCCAGGCGGTGCCGACTGGGGGCGGCTCTCGGTGATGGCCCAGTATCGCTGTCGGGTGGAGTCACTGTTCGTGGTCCCGCCGGAAGCCTTCGTGCCGCGGCCCAAGGTGGATTCCGCCATCGTGCGGTTGACGCCCCATGCCGAGTTGCCCCATCCGGCCCGCGATGAAGCGCTGCTGGCCACGATCGTCAAGGAGGCGTTCGGCCAGCGTCGCAAGACCCTGCGCAACAACCTCAAGGGGCGCATCACCGCCGACGAGCTCGAGGCGCTGGGGATCGACCCCGCGAGGCGCCCTCAGACCCTCAGCGTGGAGGAGTTCGTGTCGATTGCCGATCACCTGACCCAGGCCACCGGGGAGGCGCGCCCATGAGCGACCGAGCCTCAGGCGATGATCCCGTGATGACCGAGGGGGTGGCCGTCAACGTCGAGGTCGAACCGGAGTTTCGCCCCGAGGAGTCCGCTCCCGAGGAGGAGCGTTATGTGTTCAGCTACACCGTGACGGTGCACAACGCCTCGCGTCATAGCATCCAGCTGATGGCACGTCACTGGACCATCACCCAGGGCAGCGGCAAGGTTCAGGACGTGCGAGGCAAGGGGGTGGTGGGGCAGCAGCCGGTGATTGCCCCCGGCCAGCACTTTCGCTATACCAGTCGCGCCATCCTCGATGGACCGGTGGGGGTGATGCAGGGCGAGTACACCTGCGTCGATACCGCCACCCAGCGCCCCTTCGAGGTGCCCATTGCCCCCTTCCGGCTGGCCGGGCCCAACCAGGTCCACTGAATTCGCGGCAGCCGAACCACAAGCTGCGTCCGAACCATCAACAGGGAGCGTCCATGACGACCTATGCCATCGGCGACCTTCAGGGGTGTCACGCAGAGTTCGTCGAGCTGCTCGAGACCCTCGGCTTCGATCCGCGTCGCGACCGGCTGTGGCTGGCCGGCGATCTGGTCAATCGTGGCCCGGGGTCACTGGACTGCCTGCGCGAGGTCGAGGCCCTGGGAGACGCCGCCCTGACGGTGCTCGGCAACCATGACCTCCACCTGCTGGCGGTGGCTCGAGGGGGCGCCACGCTCAATCGCAAGGATACCCTCGATGCCATCCTCGCCGCCCCGGATCGCGAGCGACTGCTCGACTGGCTTCAGTCACGCCCACTGCTGGTGCGTGAGACGCTGGGCGGTGAGGATACCCTGATGACCCATGCCGGACTGCTGCCCCGATGGTCGCCGGACCAGGCCGAGAGGCTCGCCGCCGAGGTGGAGGTGATGCTCACCGGTGAACAGGCCGGGGGCTTTCTCGAGCGCATGTATGGCAATGCGCCGGATTGCTGGCGCGATGACCTCGAGGGCATCGATCGCCTGCGTGCCATCGTCAACGTGCTCACCCGCATGCGCTTCATCGATGCCGAGGGCCGGCTGGACTTCGCCGCCAAGGAGGGGCTCGACAGTGCCCCGGCGGGGTTCGCTCCCTGGTTCCGTTATCCGCGTGGCGACGCTACTCGGCTCGTCTTCGGTCACTGGGCGGCCCTCCAGGGCGAGACGCCGGGCAGCCGTGTCAATGCCTGCGCGCTGGACACCGGCTGTGTATGGGGTGGCTCCCTGACGGCCCTGGACCTCGAACGCGGCGAGCGCATCAGCGTGCCCAGCCGGCGGCGATAAGCGCGGCGGCACCGTTTCTATCCTGATCCCTCACAAGCCGTTTATCCTGAACCGCTTACAACCCCGACATGAGGCGTGCCATGAGCTTCCAGCATCTCGATACCCCCACTCTCAAGGCCTGGCTCGATGAGGGCCGGGAGACGGCGCTGGTGGATATCCGCGACGCCCTGAGCTTCGCCCAGGGCCATATTCCCGGCAGTCGCCGGCTCGACAACGAGTCGGTAGGCGAGTTCGTCGAGGCGACGCCCGCGGAGCGGCCGGTGGTGGTGGTCTGTTACCACGGTCACTCCAGCCAGCAGGCGGCGGCCTGGCTGGCCGGCCAGGGCTTTGCCGAGGTCTACAGTCTCGATGGCGGCTTTACCGACTGGCAGCTGCGCCATCCCGATCGAGTGGAGGCCTGAGCGTGGCGGGGTCGTGTGATCCGGCCGTGGCAGGGCTAAGGGTCTATCGGGTAGGTGGGGCGGTGCGCGATGCACACCTCGGCTGGCCGGTCACCGATACCGACTGGGTGGTGGTCGGGGCCACCCCCGAGGCCCTGCGTCGGCGCGGATTCAGGCCCGTGGGACGTGACTTTCCGGTCTTTCTCCACCCCCGAACCCACGAGGAGTACGCCCTGGCGCGCACCGAGCGCAAGGCCGGCCATGGCTATACCGGCTTCGAGGTGCATGCCAGCCCCGAGGTGACCCTGGAGGAGGATCTGGCGCGCCGTGACCTGACCATCAACGCCATGGCCGAGACCCTGGAGGGCGAGCTGGTGGACCCCTATGCCGGCCTCGCCGACCTGGAGGCGCGGGTGTTGCGCCATGTCTCGCCGGCCTTCGTGGAGGATCCGCTGCGGGTGTTGCGTACCGCGCGTTTCCTGGCCCGCTATGCGGGCCTCGGTTTCACCATCGCCGAGGAGACTCGGGAGCTGATGCGCCAGCTGGTGCAGAGCGGAGAGCTCGCCCATCTGGTGGCCGAGCGAGTGTGGGTCGAGACCGAGAAGGCACTGGCCGAGCCCTGGCCCGAGGTCTACTTTCAGACACTCGATGAGTGCGGCGCCCTGGCGGAGCTGATGCCGGCGCTGGTGGCCGACCGTGAAGCGCTGGACGCGGCCCTGGGCCGACTGCATCGCCTACCCGAGGAGGGGGAGGGCGAGGCGCTGGCCTGTTGGCGCTGGGCGCGCCTGGTGGAGCATCTGGGCGAGGCGGAGCGAGCCGAGTTGGCCGAGCGCCTGCGTCAGCCCAGGGCCTTTGCCGACCTGGCTCGCCAGGTGGCGCAGACTCGGGCGCTGGTCGCGGCGTCGCGTCTGGTGCCTGCGACGGGTGACGAGATCCTCGCCTGGCTGGATCGCATCGATGCCTGGCGACGTGGCGAACGGGTGATGCCGTTGATCAGCCTGGTGAGCCTGGAGGCGCCGGTGCTGGCCGAGGAGCTGGCCCTGGGCTGGCGGCTGGCCGCCCAGGTGCTGCCGAAGGCGCTGGTGGAGGAGGGCTTCAAGGGCCGCGAGCTGGGCCTGGAGCTTGCCCGTCGACGCCGTGAGGTGATCGATGCCGCCCTGGGCAGTGAATAAGCTCGCCGCCGGCCGGCGGGCTAGACTCTGTCCGAAAACTGGCTGCGCTCGGCTATACAGCGTTAAAAATCGACTCAAAGTACTCATTTACACTCCGTAAACTCCGTCTTTTCGCCGATTTTTGCCTTGTCTAACCTTCGCTCGCCGACTTTTCAGACAAAGCCTAGTCGGTCGCCCGGTCCGGGGTCGAGATCCTGCGCCCGGCCCAGATGAAGGATACCGGCCAGAGCCGCTGGTCACCCGCGTCGAAGCGGTGCCAGAGGGAGGCGTAGGTCTCCTGGCTCACGGGATGTCGCGCCTCGGGTAGCAGCTCGGCCAGGGGCTGCAGAACGAAGGCGTGGTGGGTGATCTCGCCGCGTGGCAGGCTGACCCCGCCGTGCTCGCCGCTGAGCTCACCCACGGTGAGCAGGTCCACATCCAGGGTGCGGGGGCTGAACTTGGGGCTCTCTTCGCGCCGGCCATTGGCGAATTCCAGGCGCTTGCACCAGGCCTGCAGCTCTGCAACCGAGGCGTCACTTTCGAAGGCCGCCACCAGGTTGTAGAAGTTGCGTCCATCCTCGAAGCCTACCGGTTCACTCTCGAACACGCGCGAGACACGCAGGTTCTCGAAGGAGGCCGCCAGGGCGTCCAGGCAGACGCGTACATGGTGGTCGCGCTCGATATTGCTGCCGATGCTGACCGTGACCAGCGCCATCACGACACTCCCGGGCGCACGCCGCGCTCGATGCTGACGCCCACCGCGGCAGCGGCCGCCACGGCGCCGGGCTTGCGCACGACCAGGCGCAGCCAGGCGATGCCGAACTCCTCGCGCAGGGTCGCGGCCAGTCGCTCGGCGAAGGTCTCCACCAGGGCGAAGTCGTGGGCGGCAGCGAAGGCCTGGATGCGCTCGCTGATGGCGGCGTAGTCGAGGGTCTGGGCGATATCATCGTCCGCCGCGGCGGGACGAATATCGGTGGCCAGCTCGAGGTCGAGTACCAGGCGCTGGGTGATGTTGCGCTCCCAGTCGTAGACGCCGATCACGGTGTCGACGGCGAGGGACTCTATCAGCACTAGATCCATGGTGGCTTCCGGGCGGGTGCAGGGGGAATGGGGCGAGATTGTACGCGAGCCGCGCCGTGTGGAATACCTCGGTTGCTGGGCAGTCCGAAGCGGGACTGTCAGAATGGCCGAGTTCCCGTTGCAGGAGGGGCGGCCGTGGAGGCGCCACTGATCTCGCTATTGCCGCTGGTGGTGCTGGGTTACCTCAGCGGCAGCTGGCTCGGCGCGCTTACCGTCTGCCGGCTGGCGGGCGTGGGCGACCCGCGCCTGGCGGGCTCCTTCAATCCGGGCTTCTCCAATGTGCTGCGCCTGCATGGGCGCTGGCTGGCGCTGGCGACCCTGCTGGTGGATGCCGTCAAGGGCATGCCGGTACTGGTGGGGGCGATTCTGCTGGGGTTGCCGCCCTGGGCCCAGGGGGTGGTGGGCCTCGCCGTGCTGCTGGGCCACAGCTATCCGGTCTGGCATCGCCTGCGCGGTGGCAAGGCGGTGGCCAGTGCCTTTGGTGTGATGCTGGTGCTGACCCCGGGAGTGGCGCTGGTGTGTGCCACGCTATGGGGGTTGCTCGCCTGGCGGGTACGAACCGCCGCGGTAGCGTCGCTGGCCAGTGCCGCCGCCGCCCCTCTGGCCAGCCTGTGGCTCGCGCCGGATTATGTGGGCGTGGTGATCGCCTTTACCCTGCTGGTGCTGGGCCGCCATATTCTCAATATCCAGCGCCTCGGGCGCGGTGATGAGCCACCCTTGTAAGCCACAAGCTTGAAGAGCGTCGCTTCGCTCCTGGAGGCTTGAAGAGTGACCTTGCCACACGATGTGGCGAATTCAAGCTGTTGTCCAGCTTCCAGCTTCCAGCTTCCAGCTTCCAGCTTCCAGCTTCCAGCTTCCAGCTTACGGCTTGTTTAGAGTATCCATCGGCCAGCGCGGCACGGCCTGCATCGCGCCAGGCTCGTCGTGTTCGCCCGCCAGCAGGCGCTGGGC
>NZ_CANMVL010000007.1 GCF_947501415.1 uncultured Halomonas sp.
TAACCGGTACTAATGGCCCGTGAGGCTTGACCATATAACACCCAAGGGGTCTGTGATGACCCACGACGCCGGGTACGCCTTGAAACTTCTCGGCTCAGCATGAATCACCCCTTTTCGCCTGACGACCATAGCGAGCGTGAACCACCTGATCCCATGCCGAACTCAGCAGTGAAACCGCTCTGCGCCGATGGTAGTGTGGGGCCTCCCCATGCGAGAGTAGGTCATCGTCAGGCACTTATACCGAGAAAACCCCGGGCATTCAGTTGCTCGGGGTTTTTTCATGTCGGGGCCTCCCCATGGAGAGTCCCTGAGCCCGGCGCCCGGAGCGCCGGCCGCCGGAGCCCGGCGCGACCACCCTCAGGCACTTATTGAAAAAAGCCCCGAGCTCATGATGAGCTCGAGGCTTTTTGCGTTTGGGCACCGAAGGAAAGAGAGGCTTCGGCGGGCAGGCGGGCATGAAAAAGCCCGGCCATATGGCCGGGCTCGGATGTCGCCAGGATGTGCCTAGAGAGCGGCAATCTTGTCGCGCTGCTCCGCCAGCAGACGACGAGAGGTCTGAAGGTCGGTCAGCTTGCCACGCTCCTTCTCCACTACAGCAGCAGGTGCCTTGGCCACGAAGCCCTCGTTGGAGAGTTTCTTCTCGATGCCGCCGATCAGCTTGTCCTGCTTGTCGATCTCCTTGTCGAGGCGGGCGAGTTCCGTCTCCTTGTCGATCAGGTCGGCCATGGGCACCAGGACTTCCATCTCGCCGACCAGCTGGGTGGCCGCGAGTGGCGCCTGCTGAGGGTCATCCAGCCAGCTGAGACTCTCCAGCTTGGCGAGCTTGGCCAGGAACAGACGGTTGGCCTCCAGGCGGTCGCGATCAGCAGTGCCGCCCTTGGTCAGCAGGACGTCGAGGGGCTTGCCCGGTGCGATATTCATCTCGGCACGGATGTTGCGCACCGCCACGATGACACCCTTGAGCCACTCGATATCGCGGGTGGCGCCTTCATCGAGCAGGGCCTCGTCGGCAGTCGGCCAGGGCTGAGCCATGATGGAGTCGTCGCCCTGGAAGGTGCCGGCGAGAGGCGCTACACGCTGCCAGATCTCCTCGGAGATATACGGCATCATCGGGTGGGCCAGGCGCAGGAGGGTTTCCAGTACGCGGACCAGGGTCCGGCGGGTGCCGCGCTTGGCATCGAGGCTGGCGTTGTCATCCCAGAGTACCGGTTTGGAGAGCTCCAGGTACCAGTCGCAGTACTCGTTCCAGACGAAGTCATAGAACGCCTGGGAGGCATGGTCGAAGCGGAACTCCTCCATGGCCCTGGTAACCTGGGTCACGGTCTGTTGCAGGCGTGAGAGGATCCAACGGTCGGCCAGGGAGAGGGTCACCGGCTCATCGCCAAGACCGGTATCCTCGCCTTCGGCATTCATCAGCACATAGCGAGAGGCGTTCCACAGCTTGTTGCAGAAGTTGCGGTAGCCATCCAGGCGACCCATGTCGAACTTGATGTCACGTCCGGTGGTGGCCTGGGAGAGGAAGGTGAAGCGCAGCGCATCGGTGCCGTGAGGCTCGACGCCTTCCGGGAACTCGCTTCGCGTGGCCTTGGCGATCGCCTTGGCTCTCTGCGGCTGCATCATGTTGCCGGTGCGCTTCTCCACCAGCGTATCCAGCTCGATGCCGTCGATCAGATCAATGGGGTCGAGTACATTGCCCTTGGATTTCGACATCTTCTGGCCCTGGCCGTCACGCACCAGGCCGTGCACGTAGACCTGCTTGAAGGGCACCTCGCCGGTGAACTTCAGGGTCAGCATGATCATCCGCGCGACCCAGAAGAAGATGATGTCGAAGCCGGTGACCAGCACGCTGGAGGGGTGGAAGGTCTTGAGCTCTTCGGTCTGCTCTGGCCAGCCCAGGGTACCGAAGGTCCACAGCCCAGAGCTGAACCAGGTGTCCAGCACGTCCTCGTCCTGAGTCAGCTCGAGGTCCGCAGACAGGCCGTGCCGCTCGCGGGCCTCGGCCTCGCTGCGAGCGACATAGACGTTGCCCTCGGCGTCGTACCAGGCAGGGATACGGTGGCCCCACCACAGTTGGCGAGAGATGCACCAGTCCTGGAGGTCGCGCATCCAGGCGAAGTACATGTTCTCGTAGTTCTTCGGCACGAACTGGATATCGCCCTTCTCCACGGCCTCTATGGCGGGCTTGGCCAGACTCTCCACGGCCACGAACCACTGGTCGGTCAGCAGCGGTTCGATGATATCCCCGGAGCGATCTCCGAAGGGCAGGGTGTTGTTGACCGTCTCGATCTGCTCGAGCAGGCCGGCGGACTCCATGTCGGCGACGATCCGCTGGCGTGCCTCGAAGCGATCCAGACCGGCATAGGTCTCGGGCAGGCTCGGGTCGATATCTGCCAGTGGACGGCCCTGAATGTCGAAGGCCTCGGCCTGCCCCAGGATGGCGGCGTCCTGGGTGAAGACGTTGATCAGCGGAAGGTTCTGGCGGCGGCCTACCTCGTAATCATTGAAGTCGTGGGCCGGGGTGATCTTCACGCAACCTGAACCCTTCTCCATGTCGGCGTGTTCATCAGCGACGATGGGGATGCGGCGACCCACCAGCGGCAGCGTGATGAACTTGCCCACCAGGGAGGCATAGCGGGGGTCCTCGGGGTTGACTGCAACCCCGGTGTCGCCGAGCAGGGTCTCCGGACGGGTGGTGGCAACGACCAGGTAATCCCTGCCGTCGTCGGTGGTGACGCCATCGGCCAGGGGGTAGCGGAAGTGCCAGAAGCTACCCTGCTGGTCGCGGTTTTCCACCTCGAGGTCGGAGATTGCGGTATGCAGGGTCGGGTCCCAGTTGACCAGCCGCTTGCCCCGGTAGATCAGGTCCTCTTCGTAGAGGCGGACGAAGACCTCCTGGACCGCCTTGTAGAAGCCGCTGTCCATGGTGAAGCGCTCACGGCTCCAGTCGACGCTGGCTCCCATGCGGCGTAGCTGGCGGGTGATATGGCCGCCAGACTCATGCTTCCACTCCCACACCTTGTCGATGAAGGCCTCGCGGCCAAGGTCGTGGCGACTCTTGCCTTCTTCCGCCGCCACCTTGCGCTCGACCAGCATCTGGGTGGCAATGCCGGCGTGGTCGGTGCCCACCTGCCACAGGGTGTTGCGACCCTGCATCCGCCGCCAGCGGGTCAGGGTGTCCATGATGGTGTCCTGGAAGGCGTGGCCCATGTGCAGGCTGCCGGTGACGTTGGGCGGCGGAATCATGATGGAGTAGGGCGCGCCCTCGCCCGAGGGGGCGAAGCGGCCGTCGGCCTCCCAGCGCTGATACCAGCGGGATTCGATCTGCTCGGGTTGGTAGGTCTTGTCCATGGGCGTTTCGGGTCCAGAATAAGCACCGCCGACCTGATGGCCGGACGGCAGGAATGGCGACGAAAATGGGGCCAATTATAGCCCGGCGGGGTAGTCGGCGTCAGCCTGACTGACTGCGCAGCTGATGTGCCTTGACCGGGTAGCCGCGTTGCTTGTAGGTCTGCCAGCACTTTCGTTTGGCGGTCAGCACCGTCTGGTGCTGGTTGATGATCTCGGCGACACGCTCGAAGCGCGAGAACCACTCGGGGATGCCGGGCGAGAGGTTGAGCAGCGCCTGAGCGGGGCGCTCGGGGGGTGGCGGTTCGGCCCAGCCGATGGTGACCGCCACCTGCTCGGCGAGGGCGTCATCGGCCAAGGCATGGGGCACATAGGCGTCGGCTCGGAAGGTCCAGAGCGCCTCGTCGAGCTCCCGGGCCATGGTTTCATCCTCGGCGTGCAGGTGCAGCCGGTAGCCCTTGCGCTGAATGGTCTCGGCCAGCCTGCAGGCGAAGTCGAGACGCGCCTCCAGGGTGGTGTCGGGGAGGACGTAGAAATCGATCTGGGTCATCTGAGTCTGCCCGGGGCTTCTCCTCGGGGCAGGCCTTTGCGGAGGCGCTGTGAATACTTCCCTGTACGCTACCGACGCCATCCCTGGCGCAGGACCTCCGCGTCGGCCTGCCCTTCGGCGCCCCTCGCCTCGGTGGTAAGAGCCGCGATAGCAGCGGAGCCGCTGAGCGGGTCCGTCGCGGCGACTTGGCTGTTACACCAGCCTGGTCAGCCAGCCGTGTGTATCCTCGGCACGACCATACTGCAGGTCGAGCAGCTTGGCGCGCAGGCGCTTGGCAATGGGGTTGCCGTTGTCGCCCGCCAGGCGGATGCGCTCCTGTTCGCTGACCAGCTCTCCTACTGGGGTGATCACCGCCGCGGTACCGCAGGCGAAGACCTCGGTGATCTCGCCGTTGGCCGCGCCTTCGCGCCACTCGTCGATGCTGATCGGGCGCTCCTCGGGCGTCAGCCCCTCGTCGCGCGCCAGGGTCAGCACCGAGTCGCGAGTCACTCCTTCGAGAATGGTGTCGGTCAGGCGCGGTGTCGCGATACGTCCGTCCTTGTAGACGAAAAACAGGTTCATGCCTCCCAGTTCCTCGATCCACTTGTTTTCGACGGCATCGAGGAAGGCGACCTGACCGCAGCCGTTGGCGCTGGCCTCCTTCTGGGCCGCCAGGGAGGAGGCGTAGTTGCCGCCGCACTTGGCGAACCCGGTCCCCCCCGGAGCGGCACGCTTGTAGTGCTCGGTGAGCCAGATCGAGACCGGCTCGATGCCACCCTTGAAGTAGGCGGCCGCCGGCGAGGCGATCACGTAGTAGTCGACCTCATGGGACGGGCGTACGCCGAGGAAGCTTTCGCTGGCGATCATGAAGGGGCGCAGGTAGAGGCTGCACTCGTCCGCCTCGTTCTTCGGCGTGGGCACCCAGGGATGATCCTGGGCCAGCAGTGCCTTGATCGAACCGATGAAATCCTCGTCGGAAAGCTCCGGCAGGGCCAAGCGGCGGGCGCTGCGGCGGAAGCGCTCGGCATTCTTCTCGGGGCGGAAGGTCCAGATGGAGCCATCGGCATGCCGGTAGGCCTTGATGCCTTCGAAGATTTCCTGAGCGTAGTGCAGCACGGCAGCGGCAGGGTCCAGGGTCAGGGGGCCATAGGGAAGCACTCTGTGGCCGTGCCACCCATCGTTCAAGGTCCAGCGCACATGGGCCATGTGATCGGTGAAGTACTGGCCGAAACCGGGGTTGGCGAGGATATCCTCGCGAATGGCATCGGTGGTGGGGGCAGCGTGGGGAAGCAGGTCGAAGGTGTCAGTCGGCACGGCAAGGGGTCTCCGCTACATCCGGGGCCGTGGGCCCCGGGTCGGTAAAGAAGGCTCGGGCCGGCAGTGGCCCGGGTCGTGAGGTCATCGTCTACCCCATGAAAAAGGGGGCGCGAAGAAAACGCAAGTCCTGAAAGGGCTCCCCGCGGCCTGAGCGCGGGACAACGGTGGCAGGGCGACGAGAAGAAACTATGCCAGGGGCACCGGCAGCGCACAGGGGAGGGGCTCAGCGCCCCCTCGGCGGGCCGGCCCTGCCGATGGTCAGCCCCGAGCGCTGCCAGTGGACGGATAGCGCCGGGGCCACTCTGCTCAATCCGCCCTGGTGTCTACGATGGTCTCGACCTCGGCATCGGCCTCGCGGTCCAGCAGGTACTGGGTCAGCAGGCCCACGGGGCGGCCGCTGGCTCCCTTCTGCTTACCGGATGCCCAGGCGGTGCCGGCAATGTCCAGGTGGGCCCAGGGAAAGCGGTCAGCGAAGCGCGACAGGAAACAGGCGGCGGTGATGGTGCCCGCCGGGCGGCCGCCGATATTGGCCAGGTCGGCGAAGTTGGAGTCGAGCTGCTCCTGGTACTCGTCCCACAGAGGCAGATGCCAGGCGCGGTCCCAGGCGGCCTCGCCGGCATCCAGCAGGTCCAGGGCCAGGTCGTCGTCGTTGGACAGCAGGCCCGTGGCGTGATGGCCAAGGGCGATAATGCAGGCGCCAGTCAGGGTCGCGATATCCACCACACTGGCGGGTTCGAAGCGCTCCGCATAGGTGAGGGCGTCGCACAGTACCAGGCGGCCTTCGGCGTCGGTGTTGAGTACCTCCACCGAGAGGCCCTTGAGGGTCTTGATGATATCACCAGGCTTGGTGGCCCGGCCGTCGGGCATGTTCTCGGCAGCGGCCACGACCGCCACCAGGTTGACCCTGGGACGGATGCCGAGGGTCGCCTTCAGCGTGCCGAACACGCTGGCCGCGCCGCACATGTCGAACTTCATCTCGTCCATGCCCTCGCCGGGCTTCAGCGAGATGCCGCCGGTGTCGAAGGTGATGCCCTTGCCGACCAGGACATGGGGGGCTTCGTCGGGGTCATCCGCTCCCTGGTAGCGCATGACAATCAGGCGTGAGGGCTGTTCGCTGCCACGACCCACGGAGAGCAGGCTATGGGCGCCCAGCGCCTCGAGGGCCTCCTCATCGAGAATCTCTACCTGCAGGGCGCCATCGGCGTCCTGGCCCAGCGCCTCGGCCTGCTCGGCCAGGTAACTCGGGGTGCAGACATTGCCGGGCAGGTTGCCCAGGGTACGGGCGTAGTTGATGCCCTGGCCCAGGGCATCGCCGATGCGGGCGCCTTCGGCAGCGGCCCTGGCATCGCTCTCCTCGTTGACCAGCAGCTCGACCCGCGTAAGTCGTGATGCGGGGGGCTTTTCGGACTTGAACTCCTCGAAACGATAGAGCGCGCGATGGGCGGCCTCGGCAACCATGCGTGCCTTCCAGTCGACACCGCGTTCCGTCAACGGGACCTCGGTGAAGGCCATGGTCACTTCGTCCAGCGACAGGCTCGCCAGGAAGGTGAAGGTGGCATCCAGTGCCTTGCGGAAGGCCGCTTCCCGACACGTCTCGCGCTTCCCCAGGCCCACCAGCAGCAGGCGGTCGGTGGAGAGACCCGGCGCGAAGGGAACCAGCTGCACGTTGCCCAGCCTGGCGTCGAAATCACCACGCTCGAGCAGCTGAGTGATCAAGCGCTCGCTGGCGTCGTTGAGGCGGGCGGCGGTGGGCAGCAGAGCCTCGTCCTTGAATACCGGGATGACGATACAGGCGCTTTCGACCTTGGCGGGGCTACCCGTCCTGACAGGGAATTCCATGGCGTCTCCACAAGACAAGCGTTGGGGGTTACAGGCAATTGGGGTTACAAGCGTAGGGGGATTCTGGATAATGCCGACACGTTGCCGTGTCGCCCAGTGTACCCAAGGCATGGCCCCATTGCATGGCAGACGCCGCATGATCATCTTTCGTTATCTGACCCGCGAGATCCTGCTGACCATGGCCGCCGTTGCCGGCGTGCTGCTGCTGGTCATCATGGGTAGCCGCTTCATTCGCTACTTCAGCAACGCCGCCGAGGGCGAGATCCCCGCCAGCATTCTTGGCACCCTGATGTTGCTGCATCTACCGGGGTTTCTGGAGCTAATTCTGCCCCTGGCATTCTTTCTGGGGATCCTGCTCGCCTATGGTCAGCTCTACCTCAACAGCGAGATCACCGTGCTGGTGGCCTGCGGCACCAGCCCCAACCGGCTGCTGCAGGTGAGCCTGGTGCCGGCGACCCTGGTGGCTGTGCTGGTGGGGCTGTGCAGTCTGTGGTTGACGCCGGCGGGTGCGCTGGAGACCGAGACGCTGCTCGAGGATCAGCGCAGCCGCGTTGACTTCTCCACCCTCGGTCCCGGGCGCTTCCAGGAGTTCGGTAGTGGGCGTACTGCCTACATCGAAGGGGTCAGCGAAGATGGCAGCGAGATGCGCGGCGTCTTTATCAGCGAGCGTCAGCGGCGCAGCGATGGCACTCCCGAGAGCGCGGTGACTCGCGCCGAGGGGGGGCATCAGGTGCTGGATGATGAGACCGGGAGTCGCTTCCTGGTGCTGAGCGATGGTGAGCGCTACAGCGTCGAGCCTGGCCGGCATCAGGCCGAGCGGCTCGAGTTCGACACCTATGCGGTGCGCCTGTCACGAACCGAGACGCTGCGCGAGCTTGACTCCCCGGAGCTTGCCACCACCCGGGAGCTGCTTGGTGATGCCTCGCCCGAAGCCAGCGCCCAGCTGCAGTGGCGGCTGAGCATGCCGCTGATGGTGTTTATCTTAACCCTGCTGGCGATGCCGCTCTCGCGAGTCAATCCGCGCCAGGGGCGTTTCGCCAAGCTGCTGCCGGCGATCTTCCTGCATGTGGCCTACCTGAGCCTGCTGCTGGCGGCACTGGATGCCATCGGGCGTGGCAATCTGCCGGCCGTGATAGGCATGTGGCCGATCCACGGTGCCTTCCTGGCGCTGGGCGGGTGGATGACGATACGCGCCCAGCGCAAGGGGATGAGTGGATGATTGCCGATCGCTTCGACCGCTACCTGGCACGCAACGTGCTGGGTGCCATTATCGTCGTCCAGGTGGTGCTGCTGGGGCTCGACCTGGTGATCACCTATATCAACGATCTGGGCGATGTGGAGGGGGACTATGGTGCCTTGCAGGTGCTGCTCTACCTGTTGATGCGCCTGCCCTGGCGGCTCTACCAGTATGCGCCGGTGGCGGTGCTGATCGGTGCGCTGATCGGCCTGGGGGGCATGGCCTCGAGCAATGAACTCACCGTGATGCGCGCCGCCGGCCGCTCCCTGGCGCGGATCCTCTGGGGCGCAATGAAGCCGATCATTCTGGTGGTGATTGTGGTGCTGTTTATCGCCGAATATGTCTCCCCGCGAACCGAGCAGTTTGCCAGCGCCTGGCGGGTCGAGAAGATCCAGGGGGCCGGTGCCCTGGTGACCGAACGCGGTGGCTGGCAGCGGGAGGGCGATAGCTTCTACCGCTTCGGCGCCATTCGTGCCGATGATACCGTGCTCGACCTCACCCGTTACCGCTTCGAGGGACAGCGCCTGGTCGAGGCGATGAGCGCCGCGCGGGCGGTCTGGCAGGAGGAGCGCTGGGTACTGGAAGACGTGGCGGTAACACGATTTACCGAGCAGGCGACCGAAGCCCTGCGCCTCGAGACCCGGGAGTGGGATACCCAGCTGACGCCGGAGCAGCTTTCGCGGCTGTTGCGCGACGTCCAGAGCCAGTCGCCGAGTGAGCTATGGGCCTATGCCAGCTACCTGCGCGACCAGGGACAACAGGCCACCCAGCCGCTGCTCTACTTCTGGCAGAAGATGCTCCTGCCGCTGACCATGGGGTCGCTGGTGCTGGTGGCCGCCTCCTTCGTGTTCGGTCCGTTGCGCAGCGTGGCCGCCGGTACGCGGGTGTTCTATGGCGTGGTCACCGGCCTGGCGTTCAAGTATCTGCAGGACCTGCTGGCGCCGGCCTCCACGGTGTTCGGTTTCTCGCCGGCCTGGGCGGTGCTGGCACCGACCCTTATCTGCGTCGTGGTAGGGGTTCTCCTGCTGCGCCGCAACGGCTAAGACAAGGAGAGCGTCATGCCACACCGCTTGCCCAATCTCGATGACGTCTGGCCCGCCGGGCTCGGCCGCCGGCTGGGTGCCATGCTCTACGACGCCTTCCTGGTGGCCGCCATCTGGCTGCTGGTGGCCGGACTGCACCTGCTGGTGGTGCGCCACCTGATCGGCCTGCCCGCCGAACAGGTCGGGGAGGGGGCCGCGCAGGTCGCTTCCCTGCGCTTTGGCATGTTGGCGTCGGCGTTCGCCTTCTTCGCCTTCTTCTGGTGTCGTGGTGGCATGACCCTGGGGATGCAGGCCTGGCGGCTGCGGGTGCAGACCCTGGATGGCTGCACCATCACCCTGCGCCAGGCCATGGTGCGCTATCTGGTAGCCTGGCTCTCCGTGGCCACACTGGGGCTGGGCTACCTGTGGGTGTTGTTCGATGCCGAGCGGCGCAGCTGGCCCGATATCGCCTCGGGGACCCGGGTGGTGGTACTCCCCAAGACATCCCGCTAGCCCTGATCCCGATCGTCGAGGCATTGACCGGCGTCAGTCATTGGCCCGTTGCGGTTGCAATACCTTATGCGAATCATTTACATTTATCTCGCTATCCAACGCGAGGAATTCGCATGTACGTCTGCATCTGCAAGGGAGTTTCCGATCGACGCATCCGCCAGGTGGTGGAAGAGGGGGCACGTAGCTGGCGCGAGGTTCAGGCCGAGACCGGCTGTGGCACCCAGTGTGGCAAGTGTGCCTGCGTCGGCAAGAGCCTGACCCGCGAGGCGGTCAAGGAGGAGCTAATGCAGGTCTCGACGGATCTTGCCTACGCGGTGTAACGGCACCGGTACCGGCACCTCCGCTTCCCCGCTGTCGAGGTTTGGCAATCGCCATCGCGGCGTGCCAAGCTTGGGATGACTCCCCCATGTCATGAGAGGCAGATCCATGAAAGGCGACAGCAAGGTTATCGAACACCTCAATCGCGCTCTGGGCAACGAATTGGTCGCGATCAACCAGTACTTCCTGCATGCCAAGATGTACAAGGACTGGGGCCTGAAGAGGCTGGCCAAATGGGAATATGACGAGTCCATCGAAGAGATGGTCCATGCTGACAAACTGATCGAACGCATCCTCTTTCTCGAGGGCATTCCCAACCTTCAGGACCTTGGCAAGCTGCATATCGGCGAGAACGTGCGTGAAATGCTCGAGTGTGACCTCAAGATCGAGCATGAGGGGCGCAACGACTATATCGCTGCCATTGAGTATTGCGAACAGGTCAAGGACTATGTGTCTCGCGACCTGTTCCGCGACCTGCTGGCCGACGAGGAAGAGCATATCGATCATATCGAGACCGAGCTGGGGCTGATCGACAAGGTCGGTATCGAGAACTATATGCTCAAGCAGATGCAGGAAGCCGGCGAAGAGTAATCACTCCCCCCTTTTTCTCGTCGGCCCTGTCCCGGGGTGCCTCCTTCAGGACCCATCGACCGTGACTCCCGGCGCCCAGGTTGCGCCGGTGTGCGTTTCTGCATCCCGACCCGAGCAGGTCCGTCTTAGAAGGCCTTCTCCAGCTCGAAGCGTGGGACCGGTTCGCCCTGCACCTTGACCAGTTCGTTGAACATCGCGAGGGGGCGCACCCAGAGGCCGTATTCGCCATAGAGGGCGCGATAGACCACCAGAGGCTCCTCGGTCTCGCTGTGATGGGCCATGCCGAGCACCTCGTAACGGTTGCCCTTGTAGTGGCAGTAGATTCCGGGAACCGGCAGTGGGCGGGTCATGACACTCTCCTGAAGTAAGAAAAGAACTCTGAAACGAACTCTGAAAAGGGCTGCTGTTGGTGGCGCGGTTATTCTATGAATCCAGGAGACTCAGGCGCCAGTCTGGTGGCTGCTGGCCCGCTTGGCCAGCCTTGCCAGGGTGCGTGATGCGGCCACGAAGCCGAAGCTGCCGGTGACGAAGGTGGCGGCGCCGAAGCCGGAGGCGCAGTCCAGGCGGGTGGCTTCGCCGCTGCCCGGTTTCTGAAAGCACACCTCGCCGTCGCTGCTCGGATAGACCAGTTGTTCGTCGGAGTAGACGCACTCCACCGAGAAGCGTCGCCGGGGGTTGCGCGAGAACCCGAAGTCGCGGCGCAGCCGAGAGCGCACCTTGGCCAGCAGGGGGTCATGTTCAGTGCGCGACAGGTCGGCCACCTTGATACGGGTGGGGTCGGTCTGGCCGCCGGCGGCACCGGTTACCGTGATCGGCAGCTTGCGCCGTCGACACCAGGCGATCAGCGCCGCCTTGGCCACCACGCTGTCGATGGCATCGATCACATGGTCGGCATCCTCGGGGATGCGCTCGGCCAGGTTGGTGGGGGTGACGAAGGCAGTATCGGCCACGATCTCGATGCCCGGCTGAATCGCCCGACAGCGCTCGGCCAGCACCTCCACCTTGGGACGGCCCACGGTACCGTCCAGGGCGTGGAGCTGGCGGTTGGTATTGGAGACGCAGACATCGTCCAGGTCGATCAGGGTCAGCTTGCCGATGCCGGAGCGGGCCAGGGCCTCCACGGCCCAGCTGCCGACGCCTCCCACACCGACGACCACGATATGGGCGCTGCGGAAGTATGCGAAGGCACGGGCGCCGTAGAGACGGCGGATGCCCCCGAAGCGCAGGTCGTGGTCATCCTCGGTGAGGCCGGCGGGAGAGGCGGTAATGGGATCGCTCATGGTCTCATGGAGTCGTGAGTGGGACGGTGGATGGTGCCGCGGTGGCGGGCCAGGGGGTCTCGGTAGGAGAGAGGGTCTCTACGTTATCCTGGGGCAGGTGGCCGCTCCAGCCGAACCGCTCGAACAGCGCGCGCATGGCGCCATCCGGAGCACACTCGATGCGCAGCCGCTGGCCCGTCTCAGGATGATGGAAGGCCAGCCCCACGGCGGCCAGCAGCAGACGGGGAGTGTCCAGCTGCTCGGCGAAGAAGCGATTATGCTTGCCCTTGCCATGCTTGGCGTCACCGATGATCGGATAGCCACGCCGGGAAAGGTGGCGGCGGATCTGGTGGCGGCGTCCGGTCAGGGGGTATGCCTCCATCAACGAGTAGCGGCTCTGGGGGTAGCGATCCACCTGTACCGGCAACTCCACGCTGTCCAGGCGGCGCACCACGGTGGTCGCCTCCTGGGCCGGCATCTCCGCCTTGGGGCGGCGACCATCCTCCTCGCGCAGCGCATAGTCGAGGTGCTCGGCCTCGGGGCCGATACCACGCACCACCGCCAGGTAGCGCTTGACGACATCGCGCTCGGCGAAGGCGTCGCCCAGGCGAGTGGCGATCTCCGAGGAGAGGGCAAATACCATGGCTCCCGAGGTGGGGCGGTCGAGGCGGTGGACCGGATATACCCGCTGGCCCAGCTGATCGCGCAGGCGCTGCAGCAGAAACTCGCGCTCACCCCGAGCCAGGGCCGTGCGGTGCACCAGCAGCCCGGCGGGCTTGTGCACGATCGCCAGGTGCTCGTCGCGATAGAGGATGCGCAGCTCGTCCGCCATGGCCCGGGTCCAATTCAGAAAGGGCGGCCATTGTCGCCTTCAGCCGTGGGGATGTCATCCCCGGTGGAGGGTTGCCTCATCGACGCCTGCTGCCAATCCATCGAGGCGCCTTCGAATTACTCGAGGGGTCAGTTGCCCACAGGCATGTAGGGAACGTCGGCCAGGCGACGCACCTCGACGTGGGAGAGCCAGTCGATATCCGCGGCGCGCTCCTTCAGGTCGCGTATCACCGTCTGACTCTTCCGGGGATAGTCTTCGTCCAGGCAGATGACCACCGTCACCGCATCCTCCAGATAGTGCAGCTCCAGCTCGCGGATCTCCGGCCACACCTCGAGAGAGGACCAGCGCCGGGCCAGGGCAGCCTCGACCTCGGGTCGTAATGGCAACCCCGGGAAGCGACTGGGGTCCCCCTCGCCGGCGTCATCCTCGGGGTCGATATGGAAGGTCAGGTCGGTCAGGGCGGGGAAGCCGTTACGCAGGCGACGACTCACCTCGTTGCCGATCTCGTGCCCCTCGGAGACGCTGATTCGCGGTGACACCACCACATGCAGGTCGAGCATGGTGCGGCCCGCCGACTGGCGGGTGCGCAGGTCGTGTATGCCGCGAACGCCAGGCACGCTCATCGCCATCTGGCGCATCTCTTCCTGGGTGGCCACGGGCAGGGCGGTGTCCACGAGCTCGCGGCCCGAGTCCCACAGCAGGTCCCAGCCAACCTTGCCGACCAGCAGACCAACGATGACCGCGGCCGCGGTGTCGATCCAGGTGGCACCGAACTGGCTACCGACCAGCGCCACCATGACCACGCCGGTAGAGAGCACGTCGCTACGGTGGTGCCAGGCATTGGCCTCGAGCATCTTCGATCCGATGCGCTTCGCCACCCGGCGGGTGACATGGAAGAGCCACTCCTTGGCGAGCAGCGCCAGGGCAGTAAGCAGGATCGCCCAGATGCCGGGGGGCGGGATCCGGGTGTCGGCGAGCAGCCGCTCCAGGCTCGACCAGGCGATCGCGCCGGCCACGAAGATCAGCACGCTACCTAAAAACAGGGTCGCCAGGGTCTCGATACGCCCGTGGCCGTAGTGATGGTCATGGTCGGGGCCCTGATGGCCGTAGTGGGAGGCAGCGATCACGAAGCCATCGGTCACCAGATCGGAGAAGGAGTGCACGCCATCCGCCACCATCGCGGCGGAGCCGACGATCCAGCCCACGATGACCTTGGCCACGCCCAGCACGCAGTTCGTGCCTATCGAGAGATAGGTGACGCGGCGGGTGGCCTGGTGTTTCTCGAGATGGGTCTGCATGGGCGGGTCCGGGAGGGGGTTCCAGATGGTAATCGTAGAGGCTGTGGCCAAAATAGTACCGAAAAGGTACTGATTGGTGCAAGGTGGAAAGCCGGCGTCGCTTGCCACCATGGTCGGCTCGCCGCGGCGACGGGATAGGGCCATGCTCTACACCTGCCTGATAGCGTCTGGAGACATGCATGCCGCTTTCCCCCTCCTATCGCCTCGCCGCCACCATCCTGCATGGCTTCGACGAGTACCGTTCACGCTTCAAGGCGATTACCACGGACGCCAGCCGACGCTTCGCCGCCGGAGCGTGGCGTGAGGCGCAGCAGGCCTCGGCGGAGCGTATCAATCTCTACGAGGAGAAGGTCCAGGCCACGCTGAAACGGCTGCGTCGCGGCTTCAGCGAGGAGCTGTTGACCGACTGCGAGTGCTGGCGCAAGGCGCGCACTCACTACGCAGAACTGATCGATCAGCGGCTGGATTACGAACTGGCCGAGACCTATTTCAACTCGATGTTCTGCTCGCTCTTCCATCACCGCCATATCCGCAATGAGTGGATGTTCGTCTACAGCTCGCGAGAGCGGGCGGCACGCCTCTCCGGGCTGACCCTGTGTCGTCGTGTTCGGGTCCAGGGGGACTGGACCGCCGGGTTGCGCTGGGCCCTGGGGGGTGCCCGTCTCGATCCCCCCTTCATCGATCTGGAACAGGATGCGGCCCAGGGCGGAGAGGTGCTCCGGGGGCTGCTGCCCGACACCATCCGCGATGACCCCGAGGCCGAGATCGAGCTGATCAAGAGTGTCTTCTATCGCAACAAGGGGGCGTATCTGGTCGGCCGGGTGCTGGGCGGTGGTGAACAGGTGCCGCTGGTACTGCCGGTGCTTCACGAAGTGGGGGCGGGGCTTTATCTGGATACCGTGCTGATCGAGCCCGATGAGGTCTCGATCATCTTCTCGTTCACACGTGCCTACTTCCAGGTCAAGGTCGTCGTGCCCAGCGAGTTCGTGCACTATCTTCAGGAGCTGATGCCCGACAAGCCGGAGGGTGAGCTCTACGCCGCCATCGGGTTCTTCAAGCATGGCAAGACCGAGTTCTTCCGTGGTCTCAATCGTCAGGTGGCACGCCGCGATGATCGCTTCATTATCGCACCGGGAGTCCGCGGCATGGTCATGGCGGTCTTCGTGCTGCCCTCGTATCGCACCGTCTTCAAGATCATCAAGGACCGCTTCGACCCCTCCAAGTCGATGAGCCGTGAGAACGTGCGCGAGAAGTATCGCCTGGTCAAGCTGCACGACCGGGTGGGGCGCATGGCGGATACCCAGGAGTTCTCGAACTTCATCGCCCGCCAGGACCACTTCGATCCCGAGTGCCTGGCGCACCTGCTGGAGGTCGCCCCCTCCACCGTCTATTTGCGAGGTGACAAGGTGGTCATCAGGCACTGCTATACCGAGCGCATGATGACCCCGCTCAACCTCTATCTCGGGCAGTGCGACGAGGCGGAGACCCGGGCGGTGCTCAAGGACTATGGCAATGCCATCAAGCAGATGGCCGCCGCCAATATCTTCCCGGGCGATATGCTACTCAAGAACTTCGGCGTGACCCGCCACGGCCGGGTGGTGTTCTACGACTATGATGAGGTGTGCTATCTCACCGAGTGCAACTTCCGGCATATCCCCGAACCGCTCTATCCCGAACAGGAGCTGGCCGATGAGCCCTGGTACTCGGTGGGACCCAACGATGTCTTCCCCGAGGAGTTCGGCCCCTTCCTGTTTGCCGATATTCGCCTGCGGCGGCTCTTCTACGGGCTCCACCCCGAGCTGCTCGATGCCGACTACTGGAAGGGATTGCAGCGGGCGGTCCTCGACGGCCGCGTCATCGACGTCTACCCCTATCGCAACAAGCAGCGCTTCAGCGGCGTCGAAAACGGGGGCCTGGTCCACTAGCCGAAGCGTGGCGCGCTATGCTGAAGGAGCGTGAAGCCCCCTGGTGGCAATCCGTGGGGCTCTCAACCCAAGGAGAACGTCATGCTGGATCTGATTACTCACTCGGCAGGGCATGTCGTGGCGATGAAGGCGGGAGGCGTCGTCACCGCAAGCGAGTTGCAGCGTGCCATCGATGCCATCGAGGCCGCCAAGCAGAACCATCCGCTGGTCAGCATGGTGGTCGAAATCGACAACCTGCGCTGGATGACCCTCGGTGCGCTGCTCAAGGATGTCGGTTATGGCCTGACCCAGCTCGGTGACCTGAAGCGTTACCACCGTGTGGCCGTGGTCACCGACCAGGCCTGGCTGAAACATGTCGCCCAACTGGAAGAGCGTCTCTTTCGCGCGTTGGAGATCCAAACCTTCGCCAAGCGCGACCATGCCGCCGCCATGGCCTGGGCGGCCGAGCTTCCCAGGGGAGCCCATGAGAGCCCGGAGGAGGATGGCTATCACGGCGCCTGAGCCGGATCACGGTCGCTGGTCGACACTTGGCCGAGATGGTAGTTTCGAGAGAGTCGGTGTCGAGAGGTGATGAATGGTAGAGCGGCGCGCACCCCATCTGGTGGTGCTGACAGGAGCAGGTATCAGTGCCGAGAGCGGCATCCAGACCTTTCGTGCATCGGATGGTCTGTGGGCCAATCACCCCGTCGAGGAGGTGGCCACCCCGGGTGGCTGGCGGCGCGACCCCGCCCGGGTGCTGGCCTTCTACAATGCGCGGCGAGAGCAGGTGCGTCGAGCGCGTCCCAATGCCGCCCACAAGGCTCTGGCGGCATTGGAACAGCAGGGTTTTCGGGTCAGCATCATTACCCAGAACATCGATGACCTGCATGAACGGGCCGGGTCCCGGCATGTCCTGCACCTGCATGGCGAGATTCTCAAGGCGCGATCCACGGTGGATCGCCGCATGCAATATCCGCTGCCGCGTGGCGGCATCGCCCTGGGGGATGTGTGTGACAAGGGCAGCCAGCTGCGCCCCGATGTGGTGTGGTTCGGCGAGGATGTGCCTCACTTCCCCGAGGCCTGCGATATCGTGGCCGAGGCCGACCTGGTGCTAGTGGTGGGTACCTCGCTCGAGGTGATGCCGGCCGCCTCACTGCTCCAGCATGCTCCCTTCGATGCCGGCTGCGTGCTGGTCGACCCCGAGGCCGAGGCGCTGGCGCCTCCCGGTGTTGCCCGCCTCAGCCAGCCTGCCGGCAAGGGGGTGCCGGCGCTTGTCCGGCACTGGCGGCGTGAGGGGCGGCTGTGGGTACCCGAGGCGCTGCTGGAGGAGTGATGCGCCAGGGGCATGCTAGAATGTGCCCCCGCTTTTTTCCCCGGACAGGCCATCATGCAGGACGACTTCCCTCACGAGTCCGAGACTTTTCAAGAGCCCGAGATCCCGCAGGCGCACGCTCCACGGGCTGGGCTTTCCCGCGACCCGGGAACCGGGCCTGCTCGCGACCCCGGAACTGGTCACCCACGCCCTCCGCGCCGAGAGTTCAAGGCCCGAGGCAGCTTCGTCGAGCGTTGTCCGGGGTGCAACCTGCCGATGCTCAATTGCCTGTGTCCCTATCGAGTGCAAGCCCGAAGTTACGCCCGGGTGTGGCTGTTGACCCACTCCATGGAGCATTTCAAGCCTACCAATACCGGACGGCTGATCCAGGATGTGCTGCCCGATACCGAGGTGTTCACCTGGTATCGCACCGCGCCGGACGAGCGCCTGCTGGCGCTGCTGAACGACAAGCGCTTCGCGCCCTTCGTGGTCTTTCCCGATGATCAGCCCGACTATGCCGAGCGCGTGGTCGACATCGACGCCGTGACCGAATCCCGGGCGGCGGGGCGCATTCCCGTCTATCTGCTGCTCGATGGTACCTGGCGGCAGGCGCGACGAATCTTCCGCAAGAGCCCCTATCTGGATGCCCTGCCGGTGTTGCCGTTGCTCACGGAGCGCTTGACGCGCTACCGGCTGCGCAAGCCCGCCTCCAGCTCACATCTGTGTACCGCCGAGGTGGCCGCCGAACTGCTGCGACAGGGGGGCGACGAGGATGCCGCCCTGGCCCTGGACGACTATTTCGACGCCTTCAATGAGTGCTATGCCGCCAGCCGGCGTTTCGAGAAGATCGAGGCGCCGACGGCGGCGATGCGGCGCCTGCTGGCAGCCAGTGGCGAGTCCTGACGCCTGGAAGTGACGTCCGACCAACTTCTCCTTGGCGCTGTCATGGCACGGAATGTTGGTCGATCGAGTATTGATCGAGAAGCAGTCCGATGTTGATCGGTAGGGTTCGGGTGAGCGCCACTGCCACGAGGTAAGCCCAGCCTACTCTCCCTTGTGCATGCCCAGAATCCAGTCGACCAGCCGCTCGGCTTCCTCCTCGCTGACCTCGGGACGCTCGTCGGCCTCCGGCATGGTTGCCGAACCCCAGTGATCCTCGCCTCCTGTCATCACCACATCTACCAGATACCCTCGCATCTCTCCTCCTGCGTATTTTGCGGCAATGCTGTTGAACCCCGGGGCCCTGGGCGTTTCATCTTCACTGGCGTGGCAGCTCATGCACTGCTTGTCAGTGGCCAGTTGCTGTGTGTCCTCGTGCATGTCGGCCAGGGAAGCGGCACTGCCCAGCCATAGGAGTCCAGATAGTGTTGTTGCGATCATGATCTTCATTTCTTCGCACCTCCTGTATAGGGCGAATGAAAATGGACGATTATCGTTATGTTTTCATCACATGATCCCTGCGCCTTAAATGAAGGTAGTGGTGGACCTGCCAGCCGTCCATGACGGAGGTCAAGCATCTCCCTGGCGGAGGCCAAACATAGTCGTCCGGCGAGCCGTGACCTGTAGGAAGGCCTTAGCCTGCCAGTGCTACTTACTTATCCGAGAACACCAATGGAGGAAGCGGCTTACGGTCCACCGAGAGTGAGAAGATATCCGGCCGAGCATAGTGGCCGCAGACGTCAAGGGTGCGCCTTGCACGCCGAGCCACCTCCACATCGATCTCGGCATAGAGGATGCCCTTTTCACGGTGTAGGGGGCCCGCCGTCACCTCACCCGAGGGGGCGATGACGGTGGCATTTCCCGGGTTGATCCATTCTTCCGGGCTGAAGAGCCTGTCTCGGTCGGGGAAGGTGGCGGGGAATCCTTGGCATGACGAAGCCACTATCGCCCAGGCGACCCTCGCCAGTCTCGGCGGACGGTATCGGGAGGAAGCCGCCAGCGGGGCGATCGAGCGACTAACTCGCCGGTCTGCTGAACTCGAGCGATGTAATGCCCGGGCGCGGGCGGCCATCGCTGAAGTGACGGTCATCACCCGCGCCGCCCCTGATGTGGTGCCGGCGCTGCCCATCAACGAGAAGCGCTAAACCGGGAGAAAGTCGATGCCACATATCATCGTCGAACGCAGCTTCGCCACGCCGCTGAGGGAAGAGGAGCTAAAGGCGGTCGAGGCGCGCATGATGCCGTGTCTCGAGCTCTATCGGGTGCGTTGGATTCGCAGTTACTGGTCGGCGGATCGGCGGCGGATGATCTGCGAATATGAGGCGCCAGACGCTGCCAGCGTGAAGTCGGTGCAACGCGAAGCCGAGGCCAGGTTCGACCAGGTGTGGGTGGCCGAGGTGCTGGGCGAACCATGACCTCTAGGGGGCGGGTGCGGCGGATCAGCCGTTGTCCGAGAAGATCTCCAGCGCCAGATCGTGGGAGCGGCCAAGCCATATGGCGCCCTGGGTATGATCGAACAGGTCGTCATCGCTGCCAAGGTGTACGAAGACATCCAGGTCACCGCGATTGAGGGCCAGCCAGGGTACCAGCTCACCGAACTGCTCCGGTGCGAAGGAGAGCTGGCAGCTCCCCACAGGGTGCGGCCCTACCGGCCGTTCATGAAAGCGGCCCACCTGAATATCGAAGCGCATGGCGCAGGCGCTGGCGAGGCGCCTGGCCTTGGCCAGGCCATCTGCATCCGAGTAGTAAAGATGCGCGTGGTAGTAGCGAATGACGCTTGTATCGATCAGGCCGTCGGCCGTCTGGTCAGACATATCACTCCCCTGTCGGGTGTCTCGTGGCGATCTCGGTCAGTCTGGGTGCCATTGTGATCAGGTTCGCTGGCTGGGGTCAGCCGCTGCCGAACAGGGTGCCTGCGATGCGGAAACCGGCGATCCAGGTACCGGCGGCGGAGCCCAGGGTGGCGGTCAGAAACACCAGCAGGGTGCGTGACACCCGGTTGTGCCACCAGCCCTTGAGGTGGGTGACATCGTGGCGCAGCGTGGAGAAGTCGCGCACCTTGGGCTTGCGCAGGTAGAGCTCCACCCCGGCCGCGACGAAGCCGGCACCGATGGTGGGGTTGAGCGAGGTGAGCGGTGCGGCGAAGAAGGTGGCAATGACCGTGAACGGGTGGGCCAGGGCCACCAGGGTAGCCCCCGCCGAGAGCACCCCGTTGATCAGGAACCACTCCGCCACCAGCTGCCAGCCGAGGCCGGTATTGCGCGAGAAGCCGATGGCGAAGCCGGTAAGCACCAGGGCGGTGATGACCCAGGGCAGTGCCTTCCAGATCTTCGACGGCGGCGGCGTGGCCTCGAGTCGCTGGCGCTCCTCGGCCGGCTGTGGCGGCAACTCGTCGGCGAAGTGATCGGCCATGCCCTTCATATGGCCGGCACCGATTACCACCAGCACACTACGATAGCGCCCCGGCGGCGCCTCCTCGGCCAGGCGTAGCACCATGTAACGGTCACGTTCGCTGATCAGCGGGGTATAGAGGCTCTCGGACTCTGCTGCGAATTCGCTGAAGGTGGACTCCAGCACGTCGCCCTCCTTGAGGCGCTCGACCTCCTCGGGGGAGACCTCCTGGCGCGACAGCACGCTACCCAGCAGCCCCGAAAACAGCGAGAAGCGCTGCCACCAGGGGACGTTGTGATAAATGCGCTTGAGGGTCACGCCGACATCGCGGTCGATCAGCAGCAGCGGTAGTGCCGCCCGCTGCGACTCCTCCAGAGCGGCGCGCATCTCGGCCCCGGGCTCGATACCGGACTGCTCGGCAAGGCGCTGCTGGAACGCGCCCAGCGCCAGGCTGGCGGCCACCATGCCGGCCTTGCCCTGGCGAAAGACCTGGAACAGGTCCTGTTCCGCCAGGGCGTCGGGGTTGGTCATGCTGTGATGGCGGGAGTCACACAGCTCGATGGCCACGGCGTCGAACTCACCCGAGCGAATCAGTCGGCGCACGTCCTCGGCGCTCTCGGCGGAGACATGGGCGGTGCCGAGCAGGGTATAGCGGGTCTCGC
Source organism: uncultured Halomonas sp. (assembly GCF_947501415.1). Classification (GTDB taxonomy): domain Bacteria; phylum Pseudomonadota; class Gammaproteobacteria; order Pseudomonadales; family Halomonadaceae; genus Halomonas. The sequence goes on from NZ_CANMVL010000007.1 coordinate 21,309, forward strand.
CGATCTGCAGGACCCGCTGCGGGCCGCTGGTGGTATCGTCCGGGAGTGTCGGCATGGGGGCCTGGGTCTCGGTCATGGGGGCTCGGCTCGAAGAAGTGAGAGCTCGATTATCCATGAACGCTCCCGCCGGGCCAAACCTCCTGCATATCGGCTCGGGGCGATCGCGGATGGCAGCGCCGCTCAAGGCGGTTCTGGCGACGGGCTGTCACCCTGTTGCTGACTGCGATAGCCCTGCGCCCCGGCTCGGCTAGCGGCGCCAGAAGGCGGGTGTGAACAGCACCAGCACGGTGAAGATCTCCAGGCGGCCCAGCAGCATGGCCAGCACCAGAATCCATTTGGCCAGATCGGGCAGATCGCCGTAATGGGCCGAGGCCTCGCCCAGGGCCGGCCCCAGGTTATTGAGCGCCGACCCCACCGTGGACCAGGCGGTCACCTGATCGACCCCGGTGGCCATCACCCCCACCAGCATCAGGAAGAACAGCATCACGTAGACGGAGAAGAACCCCCATACCGCCTGGGCGATGCCGTCGGGCACGCTCACCCTGCCGATCTTGACCGTGATCACCGCACTCGGGTGGATCAGGCGCATTACCTCGCGCATGCCTTGCTTGAGGATCAGGATGATGCGGATCACCTTCATGCCGCCTCCGGTTGAGCCCGAACAGCCCCCCACGAAGGCGGCCATGAACAGCAGGAAGGGCAGGGCGCCGGGCCACAACGAGAAGTCGGTGACGGCGAAGCCCGTGGTGGTGGCCACCGAGACCACCTGAAACAGGGCGTGGCGAAGACCGAGTTCGGTCCCGTAGGTGTCGGTCAGCCAAAGCGAGACGGTGGTGATGGTAGTCAGGCCGGCAAGGAAAAGCAGCAGGAAGCGTGCCTCGGGGTCATCGAAGTAGTGCAGCAGACTGCGCTCCCGCCAGGCGATGAAGTGCAGGCTGAAGCTGACCGCTGATACCAGCAGGAAGAACACGCAGATCAGCTCGATGGCGGCGCTGTCAAAGTAGCCGATGCTGGCGTCGTGAGTGGAGAAGCCGCCGATGGCAACGGTGGAGAAGCTGTGTCCCAGGGCGTCGAACCAGTCCATGCCGGCGGCCATGTAGGCGAGCATGCAGGCGATGGTCAGCGAGGCGTAGATGTACCACAGGGCCTTGGCGGTCTCGGTGATGCGCGGGGTCAGCTTGGAGTCCTTGAGCGGACCCGGGATCTCGGTGCGGTAGAGGGCCATGCCACCGACCCCCAGGGTCGGCAGGATCGCCACCGCCAGCACCACGATCCCCATGCCGCCCAGCCACTGCAGCTGCTGGCGATAGTAGAGGATCGACTCGGGCAAGTGGTCGATGCCGGTGATCACGGTGGCGCCGGTGGTGGTCAGCCCCGAGAAGGATTCGAACACCGCATCGGTCAGCGAGAGCGCCGACTCGCCGGTGAGCATCAGCGGCAGCGAGCCGAACAGCGCGAGCACGCTCCAGAACAGCGCCGCGATCAGGAAGCCATCGCGGGTGCGCAGCTCCTTGAGGGCGCGGCGGTTGGGCAGGAACATCAGGGCGCCGGTCGCCACGGTGATGCCGATGGCCACGGCGAAGGCATCCCACTGGCCGTCGGCGAACAGCAGCGAGACCAGGATAGGCGGCATCATGGTCAGGCTGAAGAGCATCAGCAGCAGCCCCAGGATACGCAGCGTCATGCGCAGGCTCATCGGACGGCTCTCCTTGCGTCGTGGGCTATCAGAAGAAGGTCAGCCCGACCTGAAACAGTCGCTCCACATCGCGGATGCGGCGCTTGTCGATCACGAACAGGATGACATGGTCGCCGGACTCCACCACCACATCATCATGGGCAATCATCACCTCCTTGCCACGCACGATGGCACCGATGGTGGAGCCCCGCGGAAGATCGATCTCGCCGATGGAGCGCCCCACCACCCGGGATGACTGGATATCGCCATGGGCGATGGCCTCGATGGCCTCGGCGGCGCCGCGGCGCAGCGAGTGGACGTTGACGATATCACCACGGCGTACATGGGTCAGCAGGCTGCCGATGGTGGCCTGCTGGGGCGAGATGGCGATGTCGATCTCGCCGCCCTGGACCAGGTCGACATAGGCGGCATTGTTGATCAGCGTCAGCACCTTCTTGGCCCCCATGCGCTTGGCCAGCATCGACGACATGATGTTGACCTCGTCGTCGTTGGTCAGGGCGCAGAAGATGTCGCACTCCTCGATATTTTCCTCCTCGAGCAGGCGCTTGCTGGTGGCGCTGCCGTGCAGGACAACGGTGCGGTCGAGGCGTTCGGAGAGTACCGTGCAGCGCTTCAGACTGTGTTCGATGATCTTCACCTGGTGGCTGTGCTCCAGGTGCTCGGCGAGGCGTTCGCCGATATTGCCGCCGCCGGCGATCATGATGCGCCGGAAGTCGCGGTCGAGGCGGCGCAGCTCGCTCATCACCGCGCGAATATCGCGCCGGGCGGCGATGAAGAAGACCTCGTCATCGGCCTCGATGACGGTATCGCCCCGCGGGATGATCGGACGGTTGCGCCGGTAGATGGCGGCCACCCGGGTGTCCACGCTGGGCATATGGCGGCGCAGGAAGGCCAGGTCCTGACCCACCAGGGGGCCGCCGTAGACCGCCTTGACCGCCACCAGCTGCACCAGGCCACCGGCGAACTCCAGTACCTGCAGGGCGCCGGGGTGTTCGATCAGGCGGCGGATATGGTCGGTGACCACCTGCTCGGGGCTGATCAGCACATCGATGGGCACCGCCTCGTGGGCAAACAGCCCGCGACGAGTGAGATAGGCCGTGGCTCGCACCCGGGCGATCTTGGTCGGGGTGCGAAAGAGGGTGTGCGCCACCTGGCAGGCGATCATGTTGACCTCGTCCTGGCTGGTCACCGCGATCAGCATGTCGGCGTCTTCGCAGCCGGCCTGACGCAACACCATGGGGTAGGAGCCGGGTCCCACCACGGTGCGAATGTCGAGCCTGGTATGCAGTTCGCGCAGCTTGTCGCCGTCGGTGTCGACGACGGTGATGTCGTTCTCCTCGCGGGCCAGGTGTTCGGCCAGGGTACCGCCGACCTGGCCGGCGCCGAGAATGATGATCTTCATCGCGTGAGGGTTCCGCTGGGTCGAGGGGCGGCGACAGCTGGTGCGCCGCAGCACGTGGCAGCTAGCCTAAACCAGCCGCCACGGGAAGGACAGGGGCCGGGATCAGTCCAGGGTGAAGCCGACCTTGATGGTGACCTGCCAGTGCTGCACCCGGCCATGCTCGATATGGCCGCGAGTATCGATGACCTCGAACCAGCGCATGCCGTGCAGGCTCTCGCTGGCCTTGCCGATGGCGCTTTCGATGGCCTGCTGAATGCCCTCCTCCGAGGAGCCGGTCAGCTCGACATGCTTGTAGATATGGTTGCTGCTCATGATTCCTCCTGCACGTGTCGATTGGTGATGCATGCGTGAGGCGGGCCCTTCTGTGAGCCTGACCCTAGCGTTTCCTTAGTCTGGCATAGAAGAAGCCATCGTGACTGTCGGCTTCCGGCAGCAGTTGCTGCCCGGCACCGGCGGGGCGGCCCCAGGCGATGTCGCGCGGAGTAGTAGCCTCGGCATCCGGGGTGCGCGCAAGGAAGGCGGCGACCTGCTCGCTGTTCTCCTCGGGCAGTACCGAACAGGTGGCATAAAGCAGGGTGCCACCGGGGCGCAGCAGGGGCCAGAGGTTGTCGAGCAGGCGGGCCTGGAGCTCGGCCAGTGCCTTGATATCCGAGGCGCGGCGCAGGCGCTTGATATCCGGATGACGCCGGATCACCCCGCTGCCCGAGCAGGGGGCGTCGAGCAGGATCGCCTCAAAGGGGGTGCCGTCCCACCAGTCGCGAGCGGTGGCATCACCGTGAGCCAGGCGGGCCTTCAGGCCGAGGCGCTGCAGGGCATCCTCGACCCGGGCCAGACGCTCGGCGTCGCTGTCCACGGCGTGCATGTCGATATCGAAGACCTCCAGCAGATGGCTGGTCTTGCCTCCCGGGGCGCAGCAGGCATCCAGCACCCGGGCGCCGGGCCGGGGGGCCAGGGTCGGTCCGAGCAGCACCGTGGCCAGCTGGGCGGCCTCATCCTGAACGCTGACGTGACCCGCGTCGAAGCCGGGTAGCTCGAAGACGTCGCAGGGAGTCTCCAGAGTGATGCCATCCGGCGCATGGGCGCACAGCCGCCCCTCTAGGCCCGCCGCGTCAAGACGCTCGAGATAGGCCTCGCGGTCGCCATGGCGGCGATTGACGCGCAGCGTCATGGGGCCGGGAACATTGTTGGCCTCGGCCACGGCGCGCCAGTCATCCGGCCAGGCCTGACGCAGGGACTTGAGCAGCCACTTGGGGTGCAGCAGCGCCACCGCAGGGTCGCGGTCCACGTCGGCCTGCAGGGCGGCGGATTCACGCTGCAGGCGGCGCAGGCAGCCGTTCAGCACCCGGGTGGCCCACTCCTTGCCGATCAGCCGAGCGGCGCCGGCGGTCTCACCGACGGCGGCGTGAGCGGGGATGCGCAGGTAGAGCAGCTGGTAGACGCCCACCAGCAGTAGCGCCTGAACATCGGCATCGCGCACCTTGAAGGGCTTGTTTAGCAGTTTTCCGGAGAGTGCCTCGAGGCGCGGCAGGGTGCGACAGACGCCGAAGCACAACGCCTTGAACAGGGCGCGGTCGCGGGCTACCACCTGATGGTCATCGAGGCCGGCAAGCGACCCCTTGCCGGTGATCACCGGTACAAGGGCGCGAGCGGCGGCGGCGCGGACCGCCAGGCCGCCGTCATTCTCCAGCCCACGTGAGGCGGTGCGGCGCGACTTGCCGTTGGAGGGGGGCTGACTCATGAGGAGGTCTCCTCGTGATGGTGGCCGAGGCGCAGGCCAGCAGGGAAACGATCGGCTCGGGCGTGGAGCAGGTCCTTGACCGGCAAAGCCTTGCCACCGGGTAGCTGGGCGCGGCTGACTCGCAGCACCTCATTGCCCTCGGGGCCACAGGCGATGCGCAGCGCGTCGCCGTCATGCTCGAGCAGGGTGCCGGGCGCGACGGGAGGCTCGTCAGCGGTGAGATCGCTCGCCTCGGCCATCAACAGGCGCAGGCGGTCGCCGTCGAAGGCGCACCAGGCCACCGGCCAGGGGTTGAAGGCGCGCACGCGAGCGGCCAGTGCCGCGGCAGGCTCGTGAAAGTCCAGCTCGGCCTCGGCCTTGGAGAGCTTGGCCGCATAGGTCACGCCGGCCTCGGGCTGCGGGGTGGCCGTGAGCCCCTCCTCGGCGAGGGCATCCAGCGCCTCGACGATCGCTTCACCACCGAGTGTCGCCAGGCTGTCATGAAGCTCGCCGCTGGTGGTCGTGGCGGTGATGGGGGTGCGTCGCACCAGCAGCATGTCGCCGGTATCGAGCCCGACATCCATCTGCATGATGGTGACACCGCTCTCGGCGTCGCCGGCCTCGATGGCGCGCTGGATGGGTGCCGCACCACGCCAGCGCGGCAGCAGCGAGGCGTGGATATTGAGACAGCCGAGCCGCGGCGTGTCGAGCACCGCTTTCGGCAGAATCAGGCCATAGGCCACCACTACCATGATATCGGCATCAATGGCGGCCAGTTCGGCCTGAGCCTCGGCGTGCTTGAGGCTCTCGGGCTGGTAGACCGGCAGTTCGTGTTCCAGGGCGAGCCGCTTGACGGGGCTCGGCGTCAGCCTGCGGCCGCGTCCGGCGGGGCGGTCGGGTTGGGTATAGACGGCGACGATGCGGTGGCGGCTGGCCAGCAGCGCCGCGAGGCTCTCGGCGGCGAAATCGGGGGTGCCGGCGAAGATGATATTGAGGGGTCGGGACATTGGGACAGCCTGGCCGTAAGTGGATACCTGCATGATAACGGAGCTTGCCGTAAACGACGAAGGCCGACGCGTTCGGCGTCGGCCTTCGTGAAGCTGGCGGAGGGGGCTCAGGCGTCCTGCATCAACTTCTGGCGCTTCTGCATCTTCTTGATCACCCGGTCGCGCTTGAGCGGCGAGAGGTAGTCGACGAACAGCACACCTTCGAGGTGATCCTGCTCGTGCTGGATACAGTGCGCAAGCAGGCCGTCGGCTTCCAGCTCATAGGGCTGGCCGTCGCGATCGAGTGCCTTGAGGTGAACACGCAGGGCGCGGGGCACATCGGCGTAATACTCGGGGATCGACAGACACCCCTCCTGCATCGGCTCGCGCTCTTCGCCGATGGGCGTGACCTCGGGGTTGATCAGCACCAGGGGGCTCGAGCGATCGTCGCTGACGTCCATGACGATAACGCGGCGGTGCACGTCCACCTGGGTGGCGGCCAGGCCGATGCCCCGGGCGTCGTACATGGTCTCCAGCATATCGTCGACCAGCTGGCGCACCTCGTCGTCGACCTCTTCCACCGGCGCCGCCTTGGTGCGCAGGCGCTCGTCGGGATATTCGAGGATAGGTAATTTGGCCATGGCGTTGGTTTCACCGTTATGCTGTCATTTACACAATGACACTAATTCCAGGTGTGATGCGTACGTCGGCGGCAGGGCCGGAGTCGCAGCACGTCGATATCATCAGACTATACCACGCCGGTAGCGTTCCATGGCATCGGTCGGTGGCACGCGGGGGAGAGCAGGGATGAGGCAAATGGTTGACGGCAAGATGCGACGCGCGTGGTTGGGCCTGGCGGCGGGGCTTGGCCTGGCCGTGGCCGCCGGTGTTCAGGCCCAGGGGTTGAGCTGGGAGGATGGCCTGCGCGGTGATGCCCCGGACCGCTATACCGTGGTGCGGGGTGACACCCTGTGGGATATATCGGGACGCTTCCTGCGCCACCCCTGGCAATGGCCCGAGGTGTGGCAGGTCAACCCCCAGATTCGTAATCCGCACCTGATTTACCCCGGGGACGTGGTCTACCTCTATGACTGCGATGGTCGCCCCTGCATCGGGCTCGAACGCGGCCAGGGTCAGGTGCGGCTTTCTCCGGAGATGCGCACCATCCCGCATCGCGAAGCCATTGCCCCGATCCCTCTGGAGGATATTCGACACTTCCTGCGTGAACACCGCATCGTCGATGACCCCGAGGCCCTCGAGGAGCTGGCCTATGTGGTAGGGGGTGATGACCGCCGATTGATGAGTGGCGTGGGGGATCGGCTCTATGCGCGGGGCGAGGTGCCTGCCATCGGTCGTGTAGGATTCTATCGCGTGGGGGAGCGCTTCCTGGACCCGGCCAGCGGTGAGCTGCTGGGCCTCGAGCTAGAGGGGGTCGGCCAGGCACGCCGCGAGCGTCAGGAGGCCGAGATGGCGGTGCTGGAGGTGACCTCGTCGCAGCAGGAGGTGCGCAACGGCGATATCGTGCTGCCCCTGGAGGATCGTGGTCTGGTGACCGAGTTTGTTCCCCGCGCGCCCGAGCGCGAGGTGGAAGGCACCATCCTGGCGGTGCCGGGTGGCGTGCAGTTCATCGGTCGCCTGCAGGTTGTGGCGCTGGATCGTGGCCGCCGTGACGGGCTCGAGCCCGGCCATGTGCTGAGAGTCGAGCAGCGTGGCGAACTGGTCAGCGACCCGCGTACCGGCGAGCAGCTGCGCCTGCCGGGGGAGGATGCCGGGCTGGTGATGGTCTTCAAGGCCTACCAGAAGATGAGCTACGGCCTGGTCATGGAAGCCAGTCGAACGCTGGCCGTGGGGGATCGCGTCCACAATCCGCGGCGGGCGGTCAGCGCCGCCCTGCGCTGAGGCCTGGCAATGGCGACGCCCGCCCTCGGCACCCGGGAGTGGCTGGCCCTGACGGGCCTGCCGGGGCTCGGTCCTGGGGCACTGGCCGAGCTGCTCGCCCGGCAGCCGCAGTGGCCCGACGGCTGGCTGGCGGTGTTGCCGCGGCGGGCCGCCACGGAATTGCGGCTATGGCTCGACCATCCCACGCGTAGCCCGCTTGAGGCCCGGGTGGACGCTGCCCTGGCCTGGGCAGCGGCCAGTGACGATCACCATCTGTTGCACGCCGGGCACCCCGCCTGGCCAGGCCTGCTCTCCGAGATTGCCGACCCGCCTCCGCTGTTGTGGGCCTGGGGTGACCTCGCCAGTCTGGCGCCTCCCAAGCTGGCCATGGTGGGGTCGCGTCGCGCCACCCGCGAGGGGTTGACCAATGCCGCCGGTTTCGCCCGTGAGCTCGCCACACGGGGCTGGTGCGTGGTCAGCGGCATGGCGCTGGGTATCGATGCCGCCGCCCATCAGGCCGCCCTGGATGCCGGTGGCACCAGCGTGGCGGTGCTCGGCTGTGGCGTCGATGTGATCTATCCCCCGCGCCACCATCGGCTGCATGTCCGTCTGCGTGATGCCGGGGGATTGCTGCTTTCCGAGCATGCCCCCGGTACCCCGGCCCGGGCCGGCTTCTTTCCGCGTCGCAACCGCATCGTGACCGGGCTCAGCTGTGGGGTGCTGGTGGTGGAGGCGGCCGAGCAGAGTGGTTCGCTGGTCAGCGCACGACTGGCCGGGGAACAGGGCCGTGAAGTGTTCGCCCTGCCGGGCTCGCTGCATAATCCTCAGGCGCGAGGCTGCCTGCGGCTGATCCGCGAAGGGGCGGTGCTGGTGCGTGAGGTCGATGATATTCTAGCCGAGCTTACCCAGTGGCAGGCTCCGGTAACGCCCGCCACGATGCGTGCCGAGGCCCCCGGTCGGGATGATGACCCACTGCTGCGCTGGCTGAGCGGGACCCCGACGCCGGCCGATGTGCTGGTGGGACTGACCGGGCTCGATATTGCCGAGTGCCAGCGGCGCCTGCTGACACTGGAGCTCGAAGGGCTTGCGGCACGGGTCGCCGGTGGCTGGGTGCGCCTCACGGCGGCGTGATAGAATCCTCGGCCATTCGCGCCCAGCCGAGTGAGGATAACCCATGAGCCAGGCCCATCAGATCGAGCAAGCCGCCGTTGCCCTGCGCCAGGGAGGGGTGATCGCCTATCCCACCGAGGCGGTCTGGGGGCTGGGTTGTGACCCCGACAACGAGGAGGCCCTGGCCAGGCTGCTGCGTCTCAAGCGGCGTGATCCCGCCAAGGGAGTGATCCTGGTTGCGGCGTGCATCGAGCAGTTCGATGAGTGGCTGGAAGGGCTGCCCGCCGAGCGGCAGGCACCGCTGGCGGCCAGCTGGCCTGGGCCCAACACCTGGCTGGTGCCCCACAATGGGCGCAGCCATCCTCTAGTGCATGGCGACCATGACCGAGTGGCCCTGCGCGTCAGCGCCCACCCCCTGGTGGCAGCGCTCTGCGAGGCCTTCGGTGGCCCCATCGTTTCCACCTCGGCCAACGTGGCCAGCGAGCCGCCGGCGATAAGCGCCGACGAGGTGCGCACCATCTTCGGCACCGGGCTCGATGCCATTGTCGAGGGGGAACTCGGTGGTCTCGCGCGTCCCAGCACCATTCGCGACCTGGTCAGTGGCCGAGTGCTGCGCTCCTGACCCATCCACTCTTCTTTCATCCTGCCTGGAGGCACCGTTGGCCCACCCGCAACTCGAAGACGTCAAGATCTATCTGCTCGACCTGCAGGAGCGCCTGTGCAGCGCCCTGGCTGCCGTGGATGGCGGCGCGGTGTTCCACGAGGATGCCTGGCAGCGCCCGGGGGGCGGCGGAGGCCGCTCCCGTGTGATCGAGAAGGGACGAGTGTTCGAGAAGGGGGGCGTCAATTTCTCGCACGTCTACGGCGAACAGCTGCCACCCTCGGCCACGGCGGCCCGGCCCGAACTGACGGGGCGCAGCTTCCATGCGGTGGGGGTCTCCTGGGTGCTGCATCCCGAGAATCCTCATGTGCCGACGAGCCATGGCAACGTCCGCTTCCTGATCGCCGAGAAGCCCGGCGAGACGCCGGTATGGTGGTTCGGCGGTGGCTTCGATCTGACCCCGTTCTACCCGGCTCACGAGGATGTGGTCCATTGGCATCGGGTTGCCCGGGATGCCTGCGCCCCCTTCGGCGAGGAGGTCTACCCGCGCTACAAGGCGTGGTGCGACGACTACTTCTATCTGAAGCATCGCGACGAGACCCGCGGCGTGGGTGGGCTCTTCTTCGATGACCTCAATGAATGGGGCTTCGAGCGCAGCTTCGCCTTCCAGCGTGCCGTGGGCGACGCCTTTCTCGAGGCCTACCTGCCAATCGTGAAGCGCCGGGTCGATACGCCCTGGAGCGAGCGCGAGCGCGACTTCCAGCTCTATCGCCGTGGGCGCTATGTGGAGTTCAATCTGGTGTGGGATCGCGGCACCCTGTTCGGGCTGCAGAGCGGTGGGCGCACCGAATCGATCCTTATGTCGATGCCACCGCTGGCGAGCTGGGAGTATGACTGGCACCCCACGCCCGGCAGTGCCGAGGAGTGTCTCTATCGCGACTATCTGCGACCCCGTGACTGGCTCGGCGAGCAGGCGGGGCGAAGCCAGGGCCAGGAGGAGGGCGGAGCATGACCGATCGCTACTGTGTCTTCGGCCACCCGGTGGCCCACTCGAGATCGCCGTTTATTCATGCCGCCTTCGCCGAGCAGACCGCCGGTACCATCGAGTACACCGCCATCGAGGCGCCGCGTGACGACTTCCCCGGCGCCTGGCGGCGCTTCACCGCCAGCGGTGGACGCGGGGCCAACGTCACCGTGCCCTTCAAGGAGGAGGCGTTTCGCCTCTGCGATACGCTCAGCGAGCGTGCCCGGCGTGCCGGAGCGGTCAACACCCTGATCCTGGGAGGGGACGGCCAGACCCATGGCGACACCACCGATGGCATCGGCCTGGTGCGCGATCTGGAGCGCCATGGCGTAAGGTTGGCCGGGGCGCGCATCCTGGTGCTCGGTGCCGGTGGCGCGGTGCGTGGCATTCTGGAGCCACTGCTGGCCGGACACCCGGCGAGCCTCCTGGTAGCCAACCGCACCGCCGCCAGGGCCGAGGCCTTGGCCACTGACTTCCAGGATTTGGGCGAGATCGCCGGGGGTGGCTTCGACAGGGTGGAGGGGCCGTTCGACCTGGTGATCAATGGCACCAGCGCGAGCCTGGCGGGCGACCTGCCGCCACTGCCCGATGGACTGTTCGCCGCCGGCGCTACCGCCCATGACATGATGTATGGCGCCGAGCCCACGGTGTTCCTGCGCTGGGCAGGTGAGCGCGGTGCCCGCACCGTGGATGGGCTCGGCATGCTGGTGGAGCAGGCGGCCGAGTCCTTCTTCCAGTGGCGCGGCGTGCGACCCGATACCGCCCCGGTGCTGGAGCAGCTTCGCCAGGGGCTGTAGAAAGGTGAGTGGGCCCTTGTCGGGGGCGACTCCAGCGCTGGCGCACCCCTTGGCATCCTTTTGGGGCAGGCCCCGGCCAAGCCGCCAGCTCTTCCTCGGCCGGGATCTTCTGACGAGATCTTGGTCCAAAGTGGTCACGGCGGAGCAGTATGCCTCGAAGAAGCAGGCACGGTTACCGCCGCTTGGTATACAGCCCCACCATGCACAACGCCAGACCGATCAGCGACAGCAGCATCCCGCCATTGACCAGCCAGGGGTAGCGCTGTAGCCAGGAGACGAAGGGCTGGGGGGTGTCGCTGCACACCCCTTCCAGATAGTCCCAGTGGCCCCCCGAGAGCGTGCACTCCCGCACGCTCGAATACTCCCAGAAGTAGACGCCCATCAGTGCCAGCATGGGGACGATCAGCAACAGCAGTCCGAGTCTTAGCATCTCAGGACCTCGAGCAGCTGGGCGTGCGGCCGGCCTGACGGGCGCGCTCGTAGCGGCTCAGGGCATCGCCCATGCGCGCCTGCAGGGCCTGGCTGCGCTGGCCGTGGCTGGGGTGGCTGGAGAGCCAGGCGGGAGGCTGGGCACCGCCCTGGGCGCTCATGTTGTCCCATAGCGCCAGGCTGGCACGAGGGTCGAAGCCGGCTTCGGCCATCAGGTAGAGACCGAGCTCGTCGGCCTCGCTCTCGTGACTCCGCGAGAAGGGCATCAGGATGCCGTACTGAGCGCCCATGCCGAGGGCCCCCATGATCTGCTCGCCACCCGCTCCCTCGAGGCCGGCGGCCGAGGAGAGCACCGATAGCCCGAGCTGGGTAGCGGTCTGGGTGGAGACACGCTCGTTGGCGTGACGGGCCAGCACGTGGGTGATCTCGTGACCGATCACCGCGGCCAGCTGGTCCTGGTTGCGGGCGACATCCAGCAGGCCGGTATTGACCCCCATATAGCCCCCGGGCAGGGCGAAGGCGTTGGCATCCTCGGCCTTGAAGACACGAATCTGCCAGTTCTGGGATTGACGCTGCTCGGGTGGCAGCGCACGCACCAGGGCATCGGCCACGCACTGTACATAGCGCTGGGTGGCGCCGCCCACCATGGGGCGCTCCTGCTGATATTGCTCGAAGGCCTGGGCGCCCATCTGGTCAAGCTGGGCATCGGACACCAGGGTCAGGCGCTGGCGCCCGGTGGGGGAGGTGGTGCAGGCGGTGACGGTCAGGCACAGCGCGCCGATGGCGAGGGGTTTGAGCCAGCGCATGGCGGGTCTCCTTGGTGGGCAATGACATCCAGCCTGTAAGACGCTGGACGAAGGTCCGAGTTCGCCACAAGATACTCGGAACGCTTGCGAGGTCAACCGTCGCTTACGGATTCAAACTGCCTCAGGGAGGCATGTCCCCAGCCAGCCCCGAAGGGGTAGCACTCCCTGGGACTTTACGAAGGAGAAGCCAATGGACGCTGAGCTGACGCGTCGCCTGCTGCACCTGCTGGATCGCGTAGAGCACTGGCTGCCGCCGGCTCCGGTGGAGGTGGACTGGTCGCGGGATGTGGCCGCCCTGTGGCAGCGTCATGCCCTGGGAGGGCGACTGCTGCCGGTGCCGCCCCGGGATGCGCTAGGCCTGGATGATCTGATGGGCATCGAGCGCCAGAAGCTGGCCCTGATCGATAACACCCGGGCCTTCCTGCAGGGGCTGCCCGCCAACCATGCCTTGCTGTGGGGCTCCCGGGGCAGCGGTAAGTCGTCGCTTATCCGAGCCCTGCTCAATAGCCTGGCCGACGAGGGCCTGCGCCTGGTACAGGTGGATCGCCACGACCTCTCCGGTCTGCCGACGCTGGTGGAGCAGCTGCGTCACCATGACCAGCGCTTCGTGGTCTACTGCGACGACCTCTCCTTCGAGGGGCACGACGATGCCTACAAGGCACTGAAGAGCGTGCTGGACGGTGCCCTGACCGGCCCTCCGCCCAATGTGCTGCTCTACGCCACCTCCAATCGCCGCCATCTCCTGCCCGAGTCGATGAGCGACAACGCCGGGTCGAGGCTGGTGGGCGACGAGCTGCACCACGGCGATGCGGTGGAGGAGAAGATCTCGCTCTCCGACCGCTTCGGGCTCTGGCTGGGCTTCCACCCCTTCAACCAGGATGTCTATCTGGAGGCGTGCTGTCACTGGGTCTCCCAGCTGGGCCACGCCGAGGACTGGGGCGCCGAGGCGCGGGCCGAGGCGATCCGTTTCGCCACCCTGCGGGGTGGGCGCAGCGGACGCACCGCCTGGCAGTTTGCCAACCACTGGGTGGGTCGCCGGCGGCTGCACGACAGGCAGTAAACACGAAACAGCAGACACGAAGGCGCCCGGCTCGTTCCAGGGATTTCCTGAAAGCGGGCCGGGCGTCTGTGGTCGAGGGGGCGGGGTCAGCGGCGGCTGTTGCGAGCTTCCTTGGTGCGCGAGAGCTCGCGCTTCTTGGCTTTCTCGCGGTCGCTGGCGCCTGCCATCTTGTCGTAGGGGTTCTTGCCGGAGCGAAACTCGAAGCGCATCGGTGTGCCGCGCACCTTGAGCACCTTGCGGAAGGTGTTGGTCAGGTAGCGGCGATAGGCCTCGGGCAGGGACTCGGTCTGGTTGCCATGAACCACGATGATCGGCGGGTTGCTGCCGCCCTGGTGGGCCATGCGCAGCTTGATCCGGCGCCCGCGAATCATGGGCGGCTGGTGCGACTCCACCGCGTCCTGCAGGATGCTGGTCAGGCGGTTGGTGGACCAGTGGGCGTTGGCCGAGGCGAAGGCGCGCTCCAGCGACGGATAGAGGTCGCCGACTCCGGTGCCGTGCAGTGCCGAGATGAAGTGCAGATCAGCATAGTCGGCGAACCCCAGTCGACGCTTGATCTCGGCGCGCATTTTCTCCTTGGCCTCGCTCTCCAGGCCATCCCACTTGTTGACCGCCAGTACCAGAGCGCGGCCGGTGGTCAGCACGTAGTCGAGCAGATGCAGATCCTGCTCCACCAGCCCCGAGCGGGCATCGAGCACCATGATGGCGACATGACACTCCTTGATCGCCTCCAGGGTCTTGATGATCGAGAACTTCTCGGCCACTTCACGAACATTCTTGCGGCGCCGTACGCCGGCGGTATCCACCAGCACATAGGGCTTGCCACGGCGCTCGAAGGGGATCTCGATGGCGTCTCGGGTGGTGCCGGCCTCGTCATAGACCACCACCCGCTCCTCGCCGAGCAGGCGGTTGACGAGGGTCGATTTGCCGACATTGGGGCGCCCGATGACACCGATGCGGATGCCCTTGGTGCCGGTGTCCGCCGGAATGCTCTCGTCGCGCTCCGGGAAGGGGGCGAGCACCTCGTCGATCAGCGTGGTGACATTGCGACCATGGGCGGCGGCGATGGGGCGAGGATCACCGAGGCCCAGCTCCCAGAACTCGGCGGTGGCACTGTCCTCGTCGAGGCCGTCGGTCTTGTTGACCACCAGCCAGATCTTCTTCTGGTTGACCCGCAGGTGGTTGGCGATGGCCTCGTCGGCGACATTGAGGCCGGCTCGGGCATCGACCAGGAACAGCACGATGTCCGCCTCGTCGATGGCGGCCAGCGACTGCTCGGCCATGGCGGCATCGATGCCCGCCTCGTCGCCGCTGATGCCTCCGGTGTCGATCACCGTGTAGGCCTTGCCGCCGAGCATGCCGTTACCGTACTTGCGGTCCCGGGTCAGGCCCGGGAAGTCGGCCACCAGGGCGTCGCGAGTACGGGTCAGGCGGTTGAACAGGGTCGACTTGCCCACATTGGGCCGGCCGACCAGGGCGATCACGGGTGTCATCGGATATCCAGGGTCTCGAGGGTGCCGTCATTGGCCAGCACATGAATGCGATTGCCGTCGGTGACCGGGCGCACGCCGATGCCGGAGCCGTCGATGCGCTCACGGCCAACCATCTCGCCGCTGCGTGCGTCGATCAGGTGCAGGTAACCGTCGAAGTCACCGAACACCAGCTTGCCGTCGGCAAAGGCCGGTGAGGTAGGCCGACGGCCTTCTAGCGCGGTGCTGCGCCAGACCTCCTCTCCGCTGTCGGCGGCCAGAGCCAGGATGCGTCCCGACTCCTCGACCACGAACAGGAAGTCACCCACCACCAGGGGAGTGTGGTAGCTGGAGAGCTCGCGGGCCCACAGGGGTTCGCCACGGGTTGCTTCCAGGGCCACCAGACGGCCGTTGAAACTGGTCACGAAGAGGCGACCGTCGGGGGTCAGCACCGGCTGGCCGGCGAGGTCCACCAGGCGCTCGATATCGCTGCGCCCCTGTGCCACGGCGATGCGCCGCTCCCACAGCGGCTGGCCGCTGCGGTTGTCCAGTGCCACCAGGCGGCCGTTGGCGAAGCCGGCGAAGGTCACCGGGTCGATGGTCGTGGGGGTGCCGGTGCCGCGCAGGGTCAGCGAGGGCAGATTGGCCTGATAGCGCCAGCGCTCATTGCCGCTGTCGCGATCCAGGGCGGTGATGGAGCCGTCGACGCTCTGCACGATCAGCAGCTGCTGATTGGGCTGGGGGGCGGCCAGCACCTCGCTGGGCACGCGGGCACGCCAGCGCACGCTGCCATCACGCTGGCTTACCGCCAGCACCTGGCCGTCGCGGGTGCCCAGGTAGATATCCCCAGCCACTGCGGTAAGGCCGCTGGAGATCGGCACCTCGAGCGCCGTCTCCCAGCGAGTGTCACCGGTAATGGCATCGAAGGCGAACAGCTCTCCCTGGTAATCGGCAGCGAACAGGGCGTCGCCCTCGCGAGCCGGTGCGATGGGATAGGCGGCACGCCCACGGCCCTCACCGGCGCCCTCGCGCCAGGCAGTGTCGAGCTCTGCGCTCGCCGCGAAATCCCGGAGTTCGGTCGGCGGGTACTGTGGTTCCACCTGGCTGCCGGCACAGCCGGCGAGCAGTGTCAGGCCCGCAAGGGCGGCGATCAGGAAGGTCGGTTTCATGCGTCCAGCCCCTGGTTGTCATGGCTTGTGGTATCGAGGCTCGATGTTTCCAGAGCCGAGCCTTCGAGATCCGGCGACTCAAGCCCCAGATTGTCGAGCTTGAGTTGCACGCCATAGAGCGGCTGCTCGTTGGTCGCGGCGAGACGCAGTGCCTCACGCCAGGCCGTGGCGGCCTCTTCGCGACGCTCGAGGGCGTGATAGGCATCACCGCGCACCTCGGCCCGCTGGGCGGCCAGCGACTCGGGGACACCACTCTGTAGGACGTTCAGTGCCTGGTCGGCGTCGCCCTCGGCGACCAGCAGTCGTGCCAGGCGCAGCCGCGCCAGGCCGGCCACGTAGTCGTCCGAGCCGGCATCCGCGAGGGACTGCAGGCGCTCCCGCGCGCCGGCCAGATCACCCTGGGCGACCGCCAGGCGGGCATCCATCAGGCGCGCCAGATCGGCATACAGTGTCTTGCCATGCTCATCGACGATCTCCTCCACCAGGGCGCGTGCCTCGGGGAGCTGCGCCTCATCGAGGTCGTTGCCGGCGGTCAGGTTGACCAGTTGCTGGTAGCGCATCGAGGCGGCGGTGGCCTGGTTCTCCTGATAGCCCTGCCAGGTATTCCAGCCCAGCACGCCCGCGGCGGCCAGGGCCACGCCGGCCACCAGCGAGAGGCCATTCTCCTTCCACCAGCGCTTGAGCGCCTCGACCTGTTCTTCCTCGGTTCTCAGCTCCGCCACGGGCGGTCTCCTTGTGTGTCTGGTGTGGGCCTTCAGGCCAGCAGATCGCGCAGCTCGTCGACCAGGGCGTCCCGGGCCAGGCTGCGCTGGTCACGCTCCTCGCGCAGGAACTTCAGGGTCGCGGTACCGCGGGCAAGTTCGTCCTCGCCGAGCAGCAGAGCCAGGCGAGCGCCGCTGCGGTCGGCCTTCTTGATTCGACTCTTGAAGCTGCCACCACCACAGTGCAGCTGGGCGCGCAGGGTCGGCATCTCGCCACGCAGCTGCTCGACCAGCTGCAGGGCGGCGCCGGCCGCGGCATCGTCCATGGGCAGCACAAAGAGATCGATTTCGCCGCGGGCGGCATCGGGAATCAGTTCAAGGGTCTCGAGCAGCAGCACCAGGCGTTCGATGCCCATGGCGAAACCTACCGCCGGGGTTGGCTTGCCCCCCAGCTGTTCCACCAGGCCGTCGTAGCGGCCGCCGGCACATACCGTGCCCTGGCTGCCGAGCGCGCGGGTGGTCCACTCGAAGACGGTGCGACTGTAGTAGTCGAGACCGCGCACCAGGCGCGGGTTGATCACGTAGTCGATGCCGGCGGCATCGAGCAGGGCGCGGAGCGACGCGAAGTGCTCGCGGGACTCGGCGTCCAGATGATCGAGCAGCTGGGGAGCACCCGCCAGCATCTCGGCCATCTCAGGGTTCTTGGAGTCGAGAATGCGCAGCGGGTTGCTGGCGAGTCGGCGCCGGGAGTCTTCATCCAGCAGCTCGTGATGCTGCTCGAAGTAGGCCACCAGGGTATCGCGGTAGGCGGCGCGAGCCTCGGAGGAGCCCAGGGAGTTGAGCTCCAGGGTGACATGCTCCATCAGCCCCAGTTCGCGCCACAGGCGTGCCGAGAGCAGGATCAGCTCGGCGTCGATATCCGGCCCCTCGAGACCGAAGCTCTCCACGCCGACCTGGTGGAACTGGCGGTAGCGCCCCTTCTGGGGGCGCTCGTGGCGGAACATCGGTCCCTGGTACCACAGGCGCTGGGTCTGGTTGTGCAGCAGGCCATGCTCCATGGCGGCGCGCACGCAGCTCGCCGTGCCCTCGGGGCGGAGGGTCAGGCTGTCTCCGTTGCGATCCGCGAAGGTATACATCTCCTTCTCGACGATATCGGTCACTTCGCCGATGGAGCGGGAGAACAGTGCGGTCTGCTCGACGATAGGGGTGCGGATCTCGGCATAGCCGTAACGGGCCATGAGATTGCGAACCTTGCCTTCGAAGTACTGCCACAGAGCGGACTGCTCCGGCAGCAGGTCGTTCATGCCACGAATGGCCTGAATCTTCTTGGCTGGCGCCTTGGGACTTGCTTGGGACTTGCTCAACGGTGGCTCCTTGATGGATGCCGGCGACTCAGACGTCGCGGGCGATCACGTCCTGTTCGGTCTGCTCTTTCTCGCGCACCTTGTCGCGGATCAGTCGTTCGAGGTCATCGACCAGGTGGTCGTTACGCAGCTTGGAGGCCGGCTTGCCATCGATATACACGAGGTTGGCCGGGGAGCCACCGGTGAGGCCGATATCGGTCTCCTTGGCCTCGCCCGGGCCGTTGACCACGCAGCCGATCACCGAGACATCGAGCGGCGTCATGATGTCCTCGAGACGCTCCTCCAGGGCATTCATGGTGCCGATAACATCGAAGTTCTGGCGTGAGCAGCTGGGGCACGCGATGAAGTTGATGCCCTTGGAACGCAGGCGAAGGCTCTTGAGCATGTCGAAGCCGACCTTGATCTCCTCTACCGGGTCGGCGGCGAGTGATACGCGGATGGTATCGCCGATGCCATCCATCAGCAGCATGCCAAGGCCAATCGATGACTTGACGGTACCCGAGCGCAGCCCACCTGCCTCGGTGATGCCGAGGTGCAGGGGCTGCTCGATGCGCGTGGCCAGGTCACGGTAGGCGGCCACCGCCATGAAGACGTCGGAGGCCTTGACGCTGACCTTGAAGTCCGGGAAGTCGAGGCGCTCGAGGTGATCGATATGACGCATGGCTGACTCGACCAGGGCCGCCGGCGTGGGCTCGCCATACTTCTTCTGCAGATCCTTCTCCAGCGAGCCGGCATTGACGCCGATGCGGATTGGAATGCCGTTATCGCGGGCCGCCGAGACAACCGCGCGTACGCGATCCTCGCGGCCGATATTGCCGGGGTTGATACGCAGGCAATCGACACCCAGCTCGGCGACGCGCAGGGCGATCTTGTAGTCGAAGTGGATGTCGGCGACCAGCGGTACCTCGACCTCGCGCTTGATGCGACCGAAGGCCTCGGCGGCCTCCATGTCGGGTACCGAGACGCGCACGATATCGGCACCGGCGGTCTCGAGCTGGCGGATCTGCGCCACGGTGGCGGCCACGTCCAGGGTGTCGGTATTGGTCATGCTCTGCACCGAGATGGGGGCATCGCCCCCGACGGCTACCCTGCCGACGTGGATCTGGCGTGACTTGCGACGGACGATAGGGGATTGTGCGTGCATGGTGACGGAATCATTCTCCCAGGGTGAAGCGGGCGACATTGCTGGCACCGGCGCGCTCGGCGAGGTCTACGCTTTCGCCCTGCCAGACCAGCTCGACACCGGAAGCGTTGCCCACGGTAAGGCGGAAGGGCGGCTCGCCTTCGACGGTGGCCGTGGTGCCGGGTTCCTGCAGGCCAACGAAGACGCGCTGATTGGTGGCGTCGAAGACCTCGGTCCATGACTGCTCGTTGAAGGTGAACGCCAGGCGGCCGGCATCGGCCGGCGTAGCACTCGGCTCGCTGCCGGCCGCGGACTCGGCGACTGCCTCGGGCTCGACAGCGGCTTCGGCGCTGGTCGGCTCCTGTGTCTCGGCGTCGGCGAGTTCCTCGATATTCGGATCCGGCATGACCAAGGAAGCGCTGCTCTCCTGCAAGGCGTCTTCGGCGGCCTCGGCGGGGCTCTTGGCAGAGGCCTGCCCCTCCGGCGTAGTCTCGTCAGGCAGCGGCGGCAGGCTGTCCGGTTCGGCAGTGACCGAAGTCTCGGTTTCGGTCACGCTGGCGGTGCCATCGAGCCGGTCAACGGCAACCGGGTCGCTCTTGCCGATGCTCGGCGGCTCGCCCCCACCGCGGCTCTGCCACCACATCAGGGTCAGGCCGATCAGACCGGCTAGAACCAGCAGGGAGACCAGGCGGAACAGCCAGGCGCCTAGACGTGAGGGGGGCTTGCTGATCTGAACCGGTGTGACCTGACGCTGGGCGGCGTCATGTCTGCCGAAGCGGGCGCGATAGGCCTCCAGCACCGGGGTGTCGTCGATACCGAGCAGGTGCGCATAGGCGCGCAGGTAGCCGCGCCGATAGGTGGCGATCGGCACCTCCTCGTAGCTGTCCTCCTCGAGGCCACGGATCACCGCCGGCCTCAGGTTGAGCGCACCGGCCACCTCGGAGAGGGAAAGGCCCTGACTCTCGCGTTCACGCCGCAGCTGCTCGCCGGGCGAGGCCGTGGCATCAGCATGCAGGTCCTGTTCGTGGGGGTCGCTCATGGCGGCGCATCCTTGGTGGCGTTCTCGGGTCAGGGCGTGGTGCCACGCCCCTCCAGCTGTTGGGTATAGAAGGCGGCAGTGGTGCCGTCGCCCTGGGCCCTGGCGATGTCGCCGGCCAGCCTCAGCGCTTCAGGGCGCGGACCGGCCAGACGCATGAAGGCCTCGATCTGTGCTCGTGCCTGGGGCAGTTGGTTCTCGGCATACTCCAGTTCGGCCAGGGTGAAGTAGCTGCGCGGAGCGCGTGGGTCGATCTCCTGGGCGCGGAGCAGGTTCTGCCGCGCCTCCAGCACCTCGCCGAGCTCACGATGACACTGCCCGAGGTTGGCGAACAGCTGGGCTCGGTTGGGATACTGGGCATCCTTCGAGGCTCGCTCGAGCTGGTCGCAGGCCTCACGCACGCGACCGCGCGCGTAGAGGAACGCCGCATAGTTGTTGCGGGCCCGGGTGAAGTCGGCATCGGCCGTCAGCGCCCGGCGGAAGGTCTCGTCGGCCAGCGTCTCTTCGCCCTGGCGCTGGTAGACCATGGCCATGGCCTGCAGCGCCTCGGGGTCATCGGGAGCGATCTCCAGCGCCCGGTCCAGCGCCCCCATGGCGCGCCGCAGGTTGTTGCGCTCCAGATAGGCGACGCCGAGCTGGGTGTAGGCGTCGGCCGGACTGGTCTCGCTCTCGGCGGAGCCGATCCCCTGTGATTGAGTGGCGCAGCCGGCCAGCCAAAGGCTGCCCAGTAGAGCAGCCAGAGGCAGCAGCGAGCTTCCGGTGAGGCGTGAGCGGCGAATCATGAACTCCTCCCGAGGATCGACAGGCCCCCACCGGCGGTGTGCCGCGGACTGACGGAAGCCGGAGGGAGGCAGGGACCCATCAAAGCGTTGTGCCCGGTTGAAGTCAAGGTGGCCCCTTCAGTCGGCGTCGAGCTGGATCGACTTGATATAGCGCTCGTGCCGACGGGTACGGTCCTTCACCCGACCCACCAGCTGGCCGCAGGCCGCATCGATATCGTCGCCCCGCGGAGAGCGGATCGGTGCGGTGTAGCCAAGCTCATAGAGCCACTGCTGGAAACGCACCACCTGGTTGCGTGACGGTGTCTCGTAGCCCGAATGGGGGAAGGGGTTGAAGGGGATCAGATTGATCTTGCATGGCAGCTCGCGCAGCAGCTCGGCGAGCTGGCGGGCGTGCTCCTGCTGGTCGTTGACCCCCTTGATCACCGTATACTCGATGGTGACCACGCGGGTGTCGTCGCACTTGGCCAGATAACGCTGGCAGGCATCCAGCAGGGTGCGAATGTTATACTTGCGGTTGAGCGGCACCAGTTCGTTGCGTAGCTCATCGTTGGCAGCGTGCAGCGAGATGGCCAGGCTCACGTCGAGCTCGTCGCCAAGCTTGTCGAGCATCGGCACCACGCCGGAGGTGGAGAGCGTGACACGGCGCTTGGAGAGGCCGTAGCCGTCATCGTCGAGCATCAGCTTCATGGCCGGCACGACGTTGTCGTAGTTCAGCAGGGGTTCGCCCATGCCCATCATCACCACGTTGGTGACCGGGCGGTTGGCAGTATCCTTGCGTGGGCCCACGCTGCGCTGGGCCACCCAGACTTGGCCGATGATCTCGGCGGCGCTGAGATTGCGCTGGAAGCCCTGCTTGCCGGTGGAGCAGAAGCTGCAGTCCAGCGAGCAGCCCACCTGGGAAGAGACACACAGGGTGCGACGCTTGCCATTGTCGGCAGGGATCAGCACCGTTTCCACGTAGCTGCCGTCCTCGACCTCCAGTACCCACTTGCGGGTTCCATCGTTGGAGGTGCCCTCGTAGACCACGCCGGGGCCGCGAATTTCGGCCACCTCGGCGAGCCTTTCACGCAGCGCCTTGGAAAGATTGGTCATGGCCGCGAAGTCATCACAGCCCTCGTGGTGGATCCACTTCATTACCTGGGCGGCGCGAAATTTCTTCTCGCCGATGGAGAGGAAGAAGGTCTCCATCTCCTGGCGGGACATGCCGAGCAGGTTGGTCTTCTGGGGTGCGGTTTCAGCGGTCATGGCGTTCAGCGGGTCGGGGAAGGGGGGAGCGCAGGGGGGCGGGGACAGGGCCCCGCCCGGAGTCTCGATCAGCGCGGGCAGATCTCGTCGGCGCCGAAGAAGTAGGCGATCTCGCGCTCGGCGGACTCGGGGGAGTCGGAGCCGTGCACGGCATTGGCGTCGATGGTCTCGGCGAAGTCGGCGCGGATGGTGCCCGGCGCGGCTTCCTTGGGGTTGGTGGCACCCATCAGCTCACGGTTCTTGGCGATGGCGTCGTCGCCCTCGAGCACCTGCACGACCACCGGACCGGAGGTCATGAAGCCGACCAGATCCTTGAAGAACGGGCGCTCCTTGTGCTCGGCGTAGAAGCCGCCGGCCTTGTCGTCGTCCAGCTTGAGCATCTTGGCGGCCACGACCTGAAGGCCAGCCTTCTCGAAGCGGGAGATGATCTCGCCGATGGCGTTCTTGGCGACGGCGTCGGGCTTGATGATGGACAGGGTGCGCTGGGTAGCCATGGGCTTGTCTCCAGTAAGGGTGATGGATATCGATGGATAGCGCCACGCCGCCCTCTGGCTTGCGGCAAGCAGGGCGGCGCGGTGAATCGGGTGATGCGGCTCGGCGTCCGATGGTTCGGCGGTGCGCCGACTGGGCGGGGATTATAGCGTCCCGGGGCGGCGTTGAACAATCGTCGCCGCCTCTGGGTGGTCAGCGCCGGCCGAGCCGTTCGAGGTCGTATCGGTGACAGGTCTAGACGGTGAAGCTCTCACCGCAGCCGCATTCATCCTTGACGTTGGGGTTGTTGAAGCGGAAATAGCGGTTGAGCCCCTCGTTGACGTAGTCGACCTCGCTGCCATCGAGCATCTCCAGGGCGTCAGGCGCGACAAAGACCTTGACCCCATGCTCCTCGAAGCAGGTGTCATCATTGGCCGCCTCGTCGGCGAAGTCGAGCACGTAGCTGTAGCCGGAACAGCCACTGGGCTTGACCGACACACGCAGTCCAAGGCCCTGGCCGCGCTCGTCGAGTACCCGACGAATCTGCTCGGCGGCGGCGTCGGTGATAGTGAGATGCGACATGGGTCTCTCTCCTGTTGTGAATGCTGTTGCAGGGGGTGCGCCAGTCATGAGCGCGTCATCTGGCCTGGCGGCGCAAGCCGACCAGGGCGTGGCGCAAGGCCTCCAGGGCTCGATCGATGTCGGCCTCGGTAGTGAAGCGTCCGAAGCTGAAGCGCAGCGAGGCGAGCGCCAGCGCCCGCGGTAGACCGATGCCCTTCAGTACATAGGATGGCTCCACGCTCGCCGAGTTGCATGCCGAGCCGGTGGAGAGGGCGATATCGCGCAGTGCCATCAATAGCGATTCGCCCTCCACGCCCGCGAAGGCCAGATTGAGAATATTGGGCACGGAGGCATCCACTGCAGTGTTGCAGTGGATGCCGTCGAGGTCGGCGAGCCCCTCGAGCAGGCGGTCGCGCAGTGCCTCGATGCGCGCCTGGTCGGCAGCACCCTCGGTGCCGGCGAGGGCGAAGGCCTCGCCCATCCCGACGATCTGATGGGTCGGCAGGGTGCCGGAGCGCATGCCCCGCTCGTGGCCGCCGCCGTGAATCAATGCCTCCAGTCGAATATCGGGGTGGCGCCGCACATAGAGGGCGCCGACGCCCTTGGGCCCGTAGGCCTTGTGCCCCGAGAGCGACATCAGGTCGATGCCGAGACGCTGTACATCGAGGTCCAGGCGGCCTACCGCCTGGGCGGCATCGACGTGGAAGGCGGCGCCACCGGCGTGGGCCACCTCGGCCAGGGCCGCCAGGTCGTGGATCACTCCCAGCTCGTTGTTCACCGCCATCAACGATACCAGCACGGTGTCCTCGCGCATCGCTTCGCGCAGCTGTGCCGGGCTGATCCGGCCGTCGTGGGCCGGCGTCAACCAGGTGACGTCGAAGCCCTCGGCCTCCAGGGCGTGGGCGGTATCCACCACCGCCTTGTGTTCGATCACCGAGGTGATCAGGTGGCGGCCGCGGTGGCGGTTGGCACGCAGGAAGCCGGTCAGGGCCAGGTTGTCGGCCTCGGTGGCGCCGCTGGTCCAGACGATCTCGCGAGGGTCGGCGCCGATCAAGTCGGCCACCTGACGACGGGCATTCTCCACCGCCTGCTCGGCCTGCCAGCCCAGCATATGGCTGCGCGAGGCGGGGTTGGCGAAGATGCCATCGAAGGTCAGGTGGCGCGCCATCAGCTCGGCGACTCGGGGGTCGACGGGGGTGGTGGCGGCGTAGTCGAGATAGACGGGTGTGGTCATGGCCTCGGATAGTCTCGAGTTCGGCCTGGCGATCACGTCGCCGAGGCGAGGATGCCGTCACCATCGAGGCGACGACGTTGACGGCCGGCGATCCGCTGGATCTCCTGGCGATCGGCCAGTTGGCCGAGGGTGACGCCGTCCAGGAAACCGTGGATATGTTCCGACAGCTCGCACCACAAATGGTGAGTAAGGCAGGTATCCCCCTGCTGGCAGTCGGAAAGGCCTCCGCATCTGGTAGCATCCACCGACTCATCCACGGCGTCGATCACCCGGGCCACGGAGATCGCTTCCGGCTCCTGGGCCAGCAGATAGCCGCCGCCAGGGCCGCGCACGCTCTTCACCAGTCCGCCACGGCGCAGGCGGGCGAACAGTTGCTCGAGGTAGGAGAGCGAGATCTCCTGGCGCCGTGAGATATCGGCCAGACAGATGGGCCCGCTATGGGCATTCATGGCCAGGTCGAGCATGGCGGTGACGGCGTAGCGTCCCTTGGTGGTCAGGCGCATGGCGTCCTCGGCACCGCCGGAGCGGCGTTGGGTCATCATCGGCTCGCTGGGGAGCGCGCGGGTCGAAACGGCATTATGGGAAAGACCGAGTGACAAGGTCAACCATTCGTGCCGGACCCCTCGTCGGCCCGATCGCGCCTGTCTTCGGAAGCAGGGGTTTTCTCGGGCTCCTTCTCGGGGGTCTTGCAGGGATCATCGAGTACCTCGGCGAAGTCCTCGTCGCGCAGCTCGGGCATCTCCCCGGCACGGTAGCTGGCGTCGACCTTGCGCAGGGTCTGGCACATGCGCTCGAGACGCTCATCCACGGCGTGCATATGATCGAGCATCGCCTGAATGGAACGCGCCACCGGGTCGGGCATATCCTCGCTGACCCCGTAGGCGTCGAAGCCGAACTTGCGACGAATTGCCTCGCGGCGACCAGGATCGACGTCCAGGGTGTCGGCGGTATCCGGCTCCTCGCGCTTGACGATCTTGCCGGGTATGCCCACCACGGTGGCGCCGGCCGGTACCTCCTTGGTGATCACGGCGTTGGAGCCGATCTTGGCGCCGGTGCCGACGCTGAAGGGACCGAGGATCTTGGCGCCCGCACCGACGATCACGCCATCCTCCAGGGTGGGGTGGCGTTTGCCCTTGTTCCAGCTGGTGCCGCCCAGGGTTACTCCCTGGTAGAGGGTGACGTCGTCGCCCACCCTGGCGGTCTCGCCGATCACCACGCCCATGCCGTGGTCGATGAAGAAGCGCCGGCCGATGGTGGCACCCGGGTGGATCTCGATGCCGGTGAGCCAGCGCGAGAAGGTGGAGAGGCTGCGGGCCAGCCAGCGCAGGTTGGCGCGCCACAGGCGATGGCTCAGGCGGTGGAGCAGCAGGGCGTGCAGGCCCGGGTAGTTGGTCAGCACTTCGAGGAAGTTGCGCGCCGCCGGGTCACGGTCGAAAACGCTGTTGATGTCCTCACGCAGGCGTTGAAACATGCAGCGGTCCTTGGGCTTGGATGGGCAGGGCGGCAGCCGCCGCGGATGGTCATTTTAGTGTGGGGGCGCCGGTGAAGGCCTTCAAGGCGAATCGGGGCTTTTCACCGGTGCTTTGCCTCTTCAGTCATCGCGTGGCGGGGCGAGCTTCTCGGTCTCCGTGAGGATGCCGCGCAGGATATTGAGCTCCATGCGCTCGGGGCGGGCCCGCAGGGTAAAGCGGCGCAGCCGGGCCATCAGCTGGCGAGGCTTGGCCGGGTCATGGAAACCGATGGCGACGAGAGTGCGCTCCAGGTGGGCGAAGTAGTGCTCGAGCTCGGCATGACTGGCCAGGACCTGGTCGGGATTCGTGGGCTCATCGGTATCGGCAGGCTCACTTGTCAGCCAGGCCTGGCGGCATTCATAGGCGAGCACCTGCACCGCCGCGGCCAGGTTCAGCGAGCTGAAGTCGGGGTTGGTGGGGATGTGCACATGAGCATGACAGCGCTGCAGCTCGGCATTGGTCAGGCCGCTGTCCTCGCGACCGAATACCAGCGCCACCCGGGCATCAGGCTCGACCAGCTCCGCGGGCAGGCGGTCACCCACCTCACGTGGCGAGAGCATCGGCCAGGGGAGGGTGCGCGAACGGGCGCTGGCGCCCACCGTCAGGGTGCAGTCGGCGACGGCCTCCTCCAGAGTGCCGACCACTCGGGCGGCGTGTACCAGGTGGTCGGCACCCGAGGCGCGCGATACGCTCTCGGCGGTGATCGGCTCACAACGTGGTGCCACCAGGCTCAGGTCGGCCAGGCCCATATTGTGCATGGCGCGGGCGGTGGCGCCGATATTGCCGGGGTGGCTGGTGCCGATCAGGACGATTCGGATGCGCTCGAGCATGGGTCAGGGTCCGGTGCTACTGGAAGTTTAGGGGCGCAGTCTAGCATGCGAGCGTCCAGGGCTATCGCAGTTCCCGACAAGGTGATCGTGAAAGGCGCCGGGGACAGGTCGGAGAGGGGGTCCGAGGACCAGGGATGGCCGAGGTAGCCTACAGGGAAGTACTCGTAGCGCCCCCTCGAAGGCCTGTCGCCGGAACAGCCTTGAGCGGTACTGCCATCTGCGATAGCCCTTGTGAGGGCCGCCGTGGATGGCGCGTCCCGAGCGCTTCTGCTAGGATTCGCGACATCGTTTCGAGTGAACGTCCCGTTCTTTAACACCACCGACTCCCCAAGGCCCGATCATGCATCCGATGGTCCAATACGCGCTGCGCGCCGCTCGCAGTGCCGGAGAACAGTTCCTGCGCATCCGTGAGCGTATCGAGAACTCCCACCAAGAGCACAACCTCGAGCGTCTGCTGCAAGATGCCGCGCGCAACGCCGAGACGTTGATCGTGCGTCAGCTCTCCCGCGGTTATCCCCAGCACGGCGTCGTCGGTCGATTCACGCCTCACCGTGAAGGTGAAGGCGAGGGGCGCGATGTGCTGTGGCGCATCGAACCCTTCCATGGCTACTCCAACCTCGAGGTGGCTGCCCCCGGCTTCGCGCTGTCGCTGGTCTGCCTGATCAAGGGTCGTGCGGAGCATGCGGTGGTGATCTGTCCCTTCAGCGACGACGAGTACCTGGCCAGCCGGGGTCGTGGTGCCCAGCACAACGGCAAGCGTATCCGTGTGCCTGGCCGCCATGCCGTGACCGGCACGCGCATTGCCATGGGACTGCCCGACGCCACCCTGCGTAGCCGCCATCTGCCCGCCTATCTGACCCTGGTGCAGCAGTTGGGCCCGCTTATCGAGATGCAGCGTGCCACCGGCAGCGGCCTGCTCGACCTCGCCGAGCTCGCTTCCGGTCGTGCCGATGCCGCCTTCGTGCTGGGGCTGGAGGAGCAGGAGCTGCATGTCGGCAGCCTGCTGCTCAAGGAGTCCGGCGCACTGATGGGGACCCCGGATGGTCAGCCCCTGGTGGAAGCGGATGGTCGGCTGATGGCCGCCGGTCCGCGCCTCTACAAGGCGCTGGTACAGCAGCTCAAGCCGCACTTCTAGGCGGATGAGCTCATGAAAAGCCCCATGGTGCCTGAGCACCATGGGGCTTTCGTGTTTCTGGCATCCGGCTTTCGGCCTCAGGCGGGTGCCTGACAGAGGGTTTCCAGGGTCTCGGTGAGGCTGGTCATCTCATCCTCGGTGCCGATGCTGATGCGCAGATGGTCGCGCAGCGCCTCGGTATTGAAGTGGCGAACCAGGATGCCGCGCTTGCGCAGTCCCACGAACAGCTGGGCGGCGTCCTGCTCGGGGTGGTGTACCAGCAGGAAGTTGGCCTGGGAGGGCAGCACCTCGAAGCCGAGCCGTTCGAGACGGTCGCGGGTGCGCTCACGGGTGGTGATCACTCGCCCTCGGCATGCCGCGAAGTGCTCGCGGTCGGCCAGGGAGGCGATGGCCACGGCGCTGGCCAGGCTGTCGATCGGATAGGAGTTGAAGGAGTCCTTGACTCGCTCCAGCCCCTCGATCAGCTCCCGGGAGCCTACCGCATAGCCCAGACGCAGGCCGGCCAGGCTGCGGGACTTGGAGAAGGTGCCGGTGACCAGCAGGTTGGGGAAACGCTCCACCAGCGGCACCGCACTCTCGCCCCCGAAGTCCACGTAGGCCTCATCGACCAGCACCACCGACTCGGTGATGCGCTCGAGCAGGGTGGCGAGGGCCTCGCGGGTATGACCGTGGCCGGTGGGGGCGTTGGGATTGGCGAATATGGTGCCGCCGGCCGTGGCCGAGAAGGCCTCGAGGTCCACCGACCAGTCGGCGGCCAGCGGCAGGGCCTGGCGCTCGATGCCGTAGAGGCGGCAGTAGACCGGATAGAAGCTGTAGCTGATCTCCGGCATCTCAAGCGGCCGTCCCTGGCGGAAGAAGGCCTGGAAGGCCAGCGCCAGCACCTCGTCGGAGCCGTTGCCCACAAACACCTGCTGTGGCTCGACGCCGAGCTCCTCGGCCAGTGCCTCGCGCAGGGCACGGGATTCGGGGTCCGGGTAGCGGCGCAGGTGGTCGCTGGGGAAGTCACGCAGCACGGCGCCGACCCCGGGGGCCGGCGGATAGGGATTCTCGTTGGTGTTCAGCTTGATCAGCTGCTCGCGTGGCTGCTCACCCGGAATATAGGGGGTCAGCTCGCGCACCTCGGGGCTCCAGAACTTGCTCATCGCTCTCGCTCGGGTCATGGAGGGAATACCAGCATGGTGACCCGCCCGGCCGGGCCGCGCAAGCCGTGCTAGGCTGGGGCTCCTGTTCCCTGATGACAATGACGTCGCGATGACCGCCCAGATCCTTGCCACCCTGCTGCCGGTATTTCTGATCGCCGGATGCGGCACCCTCTACGGGCGCCTGCGCAACCCTGATATCGCTACTCTCAATACGCTCAACATGGAGCTGTTCGTGCCCATGCTGGTGTTTGCCGTGCTGGCCGATGGCCAGGCGCCGCTGGAGGAGTACCTGGGGCTGGCGCTGGGCGGAACCGTGGTGGTGCTGGGCTCCGGGCTGCTGCTGTGGCCGCTGGCCAGACATCTTGGCCTGGAGGTGAAGACCTTCCTGCCGCCGATGATGTTCAACAACTCCGGCAACATGGGCATCCCTCTGCTGCTGCTGGCCTTCGGAGAGGCGGCGTTGCCCGCGGCGGTGGTGCTGTTTATCGTCGAGATGCTGCTGCATTTCACGGTGGGGTTGTGGATGTTGCGCCCTGGCTCATCGCTGCTGCGGATTCTGCGCCTGCCCATCGTGCTGGCCACCCTTGCCGGCCTTGCGGTCAATCTGTTCGGCGTGGCGCTGCCCGGCTGGCTGCTGGAGGCGTTGCATATGCTCGGTGGGGTGTGCATTCCGCTGCTGCTCTTCGCACTCGGCGTGCGCATGCTCGATATCGACTTCTCGGACTGGAAGACCGGCCTGCTGGGCGCCGTGCTATGCCCCCTTTCGGGGCTGGTGCTCACCGCGCCGCTGATCTGGCTGCTGGGGTTGACCGGTCTACAAGCCGCGGCACTCTGGGTGTTTGGCGCCCTGCCGCCGGCGGTGCTCAACTATCTGGTGGCCGAGCAGTATCGCCAGGAGCCCCACAAGGTCGCCTCGCTGGTGCTGATCGGTAACCTCGGTTCGCTGGTGGTGATGCCAATGGTGCTGGCGCTGGTCTTTGCCTACGTGCATGCTGGTATCGGCGGCTGAGGTGCTGCGAAACTGTGCGCCGGCCTTATCAGCGGTTATGCTGTGAGTCAGGCCGCCGTGCCAAACGAAGCAACGATCACTGCCCAGGAGGACGTATATGCAAATCAGGACCTTGCTCGCCGGATCGGCCCTGCTCGCGCTGCTGGCCGGGTGTGCCGCCGGTCCCGGCGGTGGCCCGGGTGGCGCCGCCGTGGAGCCCGATGAAGAGCGCTATCAGGGAACTCTGCCGTGTCGCAACTGTGACGGCATCGACCTCGATGTGCTGATGCGTGGCGATGAGCAGGCCGCTGCCGCGGAGCGCACTTTCGAGCTCAATGCCTCCTATCGTGGCCACCCCCAGAGCCCCCCGGACGAGACCTACGCCGGCAACTGGGAGGTGCTCTCCGGCACCGCCAACGAGCCCGATGCCACTGTGTACGAGCTCACTCCTGACGGCGAGGGGCAGATCTACTACTTCCTGCGCCTCGACCCCCAGACCCTGGAGCTGATCGACCCCGAGCGTCGCCGCTTCCAGAACAGCGAAATGCTCCAGCTCAAGCGTCAGTAATCGCCGGCGAATGATGTTGATCCAGTGGGGGCGGCCTTTTGGCCGCCCCCCTGTCGTTGAGGCCGATGCCGCACCTTCCCTGCGGGGGGCGGGGCCTCGCCCAAGCGGTTTTCTACGATCAAACCACCGATGAGACATGCCATGGCCAAGGCAAAGAGCGCCTTCGTCTGTACCGAATGCGGCGCCGAGTATCGCAAGTGGCAGGGACAGTGTGGAAGCTGTCGCGAATGGAACACCCTCAGCGAGGTGCGCCTCGCTCCGGCACGGCCCGGCGGAGGGAGCGCCGCGGCAGCGGGGAGCGGCGGTCGTGGCGGCTATGCCGGCGCCCTGACTCGCGAAGTGGTCGACCTGGGCAATGTCGATCTCAGCGAGGTGCCGCGCCTCTCCTCCACCTTCGCCGAGTTTGACCGGGTACTGGGCGGGGGCCTGGTGCCCGGCTCGGCGGTGCTGCTGGGTGGCCACCCCGGGGCGGGCAAGTCGACCCTGCTGCTGCAGACCGCCTGCAAGCTGGCCCAGCAGCAGGGGGTGCTCTACGTTACCGGCGAGGAGTCGCTCTCCCAGGTGGCGATGCGCGCCCACCGACTGCAACTGCCCACCCAGGGGCTGAAGATGCTGGCCGAGACCAGTGTCGAGACCGTGTTGGCGGTGGCCGAGCGCGAGCGGCCCGACATTTTGATCATCGACTCCATCCAGACCATGCATCTGGAGGATATCGCCTCGGCCCCGGGCGGCGTGGCCCAGGTGCGCGAATCCGCGGCGGCGCTGACGCGCTTCGCCAAGCAGAGCAACACCGTGCTGCTGCTGGTGGGGCATGTGACCAAGGATGGCAGCCTGGCCGGCCCCAAGGTGCTGGAGCACATGATCGATGCCTCGCTGTTGCTGGAAGGGGGCGCCGACTCGCGTTTTCGTACCCTGCGCGGTCAGAAGAACCGCTTCGGCGCGGTCAACGAACTGGGGGTCTTCGCCATGCTCGAGCACGGTCTCAAGGAGGTGAAGAACCCCAGTGCCATCTTCCTGTCGCGCACCGAGGAGCAGGCGCCGGGCAGCCTGGTGATGGTGGTATGGGAGGGCACCCGGCCGATCCTGGTGGAGGTGCAGGCACTGCTCGATGATTCGCCACTGGGCAATCCACGTCGGGTCGCCGTGGGTCTCGACGCCAACCGCCTGGCGATGCTGCTTGCCGTGTTGCACCGCCACGGTGGCCTGTTCACCGGTGACCAGGATGTCTTCCTCAACGTGGTTGGCGGGGTCAAGGTGCTGGAGACCAGCGCCGATCTGGCGGTGCTGCTGGCGGTGGTCTCCAGCCTGCAGAGCCGTCCGCTGCCGCGCGAGCTGGTGGTGTTCGGCGAGGTGGGGCTGTCCGGCGAGATCCGTCCGGTGCCGAGCGGCCAGGAGCGTATCGTCGAGGCCGCCAAGCATGGCTTCACCCGTGCGATCGTACCGCGTGCCAACGCCCCCAAGCATGCCCCGGAGGGCATGGAGGTCGTCGCGGTGGACAAGCTTGCCGATGCCCTCGAGGCCCTGTGAGCGGGGTCCTTGGTGTTAGAATGCCCATCACCGATTGCGAGGAGAATCCGATGAGCGCCATCCGCCTGACACAGTACAGCCACGGCGCCGGCTGCGGCTGCAAGATCGCCCCCGACGTACTCGACGGTATCCTGGCCAAGGCCGGACCCGGCGCGAGCCACTCGCGCCTGATCGTCGGCAACCAGGGCCGCGAGGACGCCGCCGTCTACGATCTGGGCGATGGCCGCGGCATGATCGCGACCACCGATTTCTTCATGCCCATCGTCGACGACCCCTTCGACTTCGGGCGCATCGCCGCCACCAATGCGATCAGCGATATCTACGCCATGGGCGGCACCCCGGTCATGGCGCTCGGCATCCTCGGTTGGCCGCTGGACAAGCTGCCCGCCGAGGTGGCCGGAGACGTGATGGCCGGTGCCCAGGCGGTGTGTCGCGAGCTGGGGCTGGCCTTGGCCGGTGGCCACTCCATCGACGCCCCTGAGCCGATCTTCGGCCTGGCGGTGAACGGGCTCGTCGAGATCGAACATCTCAAACTCAACAAGGGCGCCAGGCCAGGTGATCTGCTGTTCCTGACCAAACCGCTGGGGGTCGGCATGCTGACCACGGCGGAGAAGAAGGGGCTGATCGAACCCGGCCACCAGGGCCTGGCCCGGGAGACCATGCTGCGCTCCAACCGCATCGGCGTGGACCTGGCCCGGATAGCGGGAGTGCATGCCATGACCGATGTCACCGGCTTCGGGCTCGGTGGACATCTGGCCGAGGTGTGTGCCGCCAGCGAGGTGGCGGCGCGTATCGACTTCCGTCGCCTGCCGCGGCTGGCCGAGGCCGAGGCCTACCGCCGCCGGGGCGCGGTGCCGGGGGGCACCCTGCGCAACCGGGAGGCGCTGGGCGAGAGCCTGCCTGAGATGGATGAGGCCCACTGGCAGTGGCTGTGCGATCCCCAGACCTCCGGCGGCCTGTTGTTGGCCGTGGATCCGGCCTGGGAAGATGACGTCGAGCGCATCGGCCGTGAGCATGGCCTGACCCTCCAGCCCTTCGGCGAGATCGTCGAGGCCAGCGGCCCGGCGCGCATCGAGGTGCGTGGATGAGTGAGCTGCCGCTGGTCGACCCCTACCCGGGGCTGCTGAGCGAGGGGCGACGGCTTATCGATGTGCGTGCCCCCGTGGAGTTCATCCAGGGGGCTCTGCCCGGGGCGGTCAACCTGCCGTTGATGGATAACGAGGAGCGGCGACTCGTCGGTATCGAATACAAGCAGCGTGGCCAGGCGGCGGCCATCGCCCTGGGTGAGCGACTGGTCCGCGGTGAGGTCAAGGCGGCCCGGGTCGCGGCCTGGAAGGCGGAGCTCGAGCGGCACCCCGATGCCATCGTTTACTGCTTTCGCGGCGGTCTGCGCTCGCAGATCGCCCAGCAGTGGATCCGTGAGGCGGGTATCACCCGGCCACGTATCCGCGGCGGCTGGAAGGCGATGCGCCAGGCGCTCTGTGCCCGCATCGATGCCGCCGCCGAGCAGCCGCTGCTGGTGGTGGGCGGGCTCACCGGCTGCGCCAAGACCGATCTGGTGCTGGCGCTGGACAACGGCCTGGACCTGGAGGGGTGCGCGCGTCACAAGGGGTCCGCCTTCGGCCGCCACCCACTGCAGGCCCCCAGCCAGATCGACTTCGAGCACGCCATGGGCCTGCGCCTGCTGGCGCTGCCGGGCCCGCTGGTGGTGGAGGATGAGTCTCGCCATATCGGTGGCTCCAATCTGCCCCAGGCCTTCTGGGAGGGGATGCAGCGTGCCCCGCGGATACGCGTTGAGATGCCCCTGGATTGGCGCCTGGCGCAGATTCACCGTGACTATATCGAGGAGCTGTGGACGGTCTATCACCGACAGTTTGGCGAGTGGCTGGGCTGGGCCCTGATGCGCAAGCAGCTGGAGGAGTCCCTGGCCAAGCTGCGCAAGCGTCTCGGCAGCACGCGCCTGGCTCGGCTGCAACGGCTCCAGGAGCTGGCCTTTCGCGAGCATGAGCGGGGCAACTCTCAGGCCCATGAGGCGTGGCTGGCGCCACTGCTGACCGAATACTATGACCCCATGTATCGTCACCAGCTGGAGAAGCGCGACCCGGGCGACTTTCTGCATGTGGGCGACTGGGAGAGCTGCCTTGCGTTCGCGAGGGAGTGGTCGGCGCAGTAGCGGAGAGGGCAAGGCAGGACGGGAAAGGTAGAGCGGGAGCAGGGCATGGGGAGCCCTGTCCAGCAGAGGATGATGGGGCGTCGGACGGAGGTAACATGCAGGCTAGCTGGAGGGAGCAGGTCCTGACCGTGATCGCCGAGATTCCCCACGGCCGGGTGACCACCTATGGGCGCATCGCCGCCATGGCCGAGGGTGCCACGCCACGGCTGGTAGCCCGCGCCCTGCGCGACCTGCCCGAGGGGCACGGGCTGCCCTGGTATCGCATCATCACCGCCTCGCGTCGGCTGGCCGATCACCCCGGTGCCGCGGAGCAGCGCGAACGCCTGGCCGCCGAGGGAGTGCTGCTGGATGCCCGCGGCCGCGTCCCGGCGGAGCGGATGTGGCCGTGAGTTATATCGCTCAAACGGGGCTTTCTCGGGGACAGGCCCCGAAGTGTCGGACCATCGGGGAGGCGCTGTGAGCCCGTCCCTGGGCGCTACCGACGCCATTCCTGGCGTAGGACCTCCCCTGCGACCTGTCCCCGACGCCCCTCGTGGTTCAGCGAGATTTTGATAATGTAAGCCCAAGGAGAGTCCATGAGCGGTTTCTTTCAGCGTCTGCAGGGCCTCGAGCCGCGCCGCCAGCAGGCCTTTATGGCGGCGCTGTGTGAGCGACTGCTGCCCAACTATGCGCTCTATGCCCAGACGGCCGGCCAGGGCAACCCGGCGGGGCTGCGCGCCATTCTCGATCTGGTGTGGGAGCGCCTGGCGATTGCCGGGGCCAAGATCGACTTCGAGCGACAGGCCGAGAAGCTGGCCGAGCTGGCGCCGCCGGAGGGTGATGACAGCTTCGGGGCTCGGCGTGCCACCGAAACGGTGGCGGCTCTCTCGGCGCTGCTCGATACCCTGCAGGGCGAGGCGCCGGAGGCGGTGCTGGAGGTCAGTCGCGCCTCGCGGGGTGGCGTGCGGGCCTTTATCGAGCTGACCGAAGGTGAGGAGGATGGCGAGCGCCTGTCGGCGCTGGTACGCGAGCATCCGCTGATGGAAGACGAGAATGACTTCCAGGATGCGGCACTGGAAGCGGTGGAGGAGGGCGTGCTGGATCGCGACGCCCTCAAGGCCCTGCGCCGCCTGGGGCACAACGAGGGCGTCAGCAATCTCGGCCTGTCACTGGATTAGCCGTCCGGCCTAAAGGCGCAGTCCGACAGTCACCATGATCCCCGCGGTGCCGAACACGATGAGGTCGGACTCGAAGCGATCCTTGCGAACACCGATGCTGGGCAGGATGGCAGGTGCGATGCCGAAGCGGTTGAAGGGAATCTTGTCGCGGTATTCGCCCCGATAGCCATGCAGAACACCTGCCGTAAGCTTGCCTCTGATGGTCATGTCAGCATTATTATTCGACCACAAGGGAAGCTCCCTGCCGATATACAGGTAGAGCGACGCCTGATTGAAGGAGTTCTTGAAGCGGGCCGCACCGATGAGTCGCCGCCGCGTATCGTGCAGCTCCAGGCCCATCAGCTGCTGGTTGTTCGTATGCTCCGGATCGCGGCTGAAGTGGCGCGTATAGAGGCTGGTCTGGAGCAGTACGTGGCTTAGCCTCGGCGACGGGGCCGGTGGTTTGGCGTCGGGCGCGTCTGCCAGGCCGGCGGTCGCCGGCCCGATCGAAAGGCTTGCCAGAACGACAAGCATGCAGGTTCGTAGACACCTTGGCATCATCAAAAGCTTATAGGCGCATTTCTATGCCGCGCTCGGCCATATAGCGCTTGGCCTCGGGGATGGTGTACTCACCGAAATGAAAGATGCTGGCGGCGAGTACCGCATCGGCCCCACCTTCGCGTACGCCCTCCACCAGGTGGTCGAGGGTGCCGACCCCGCCGGAGGCGATCACCGGTACGCTGACGGCGTCGGCGATGGCGCGGGTCACCCCCAGGTCGAAGCCGGCCTTGGTGCCGTCGCGATCCATGCTGGTCAGCAGCAACTCGCCGGCGCCGTACTCCACCATCTTCTTCGCCCACTCCACGGCATCCAGGCCAGTGGGGCGGCGCCCGCCGTGGGTAAAGATCTCCCAGCGCGGCGCTTCGCCCTCGGCGGATACCCGCTTGGCATCGATGGCCACCACAATGCACTGACTGCCGAAGCGCTCGCTGGCCTCGCGAACGAACTCGGGGTTGGTGACCGCGGCGGTGTTGATGGAGACCTTGTCGGCACCGGCGTTGAGCATGGTGCGGATATCATCACAGGTGCGAATGCCACCGCCCACGGTCAGCGGGATGAACACCTCGCCGGCGATGCGTTCGACCATCTCAACGGTAGTGTCGCGGTCCTCGTGGCTGGCGGTGATGTCGAGGAAGGTGATCTCATCGGCGCCCTGCTGGTTGTAGCGCTGGGCGATCTCCACCGGATCGCCGGCGTCGCGGATGCCGATGAAATTGACGCCCTTGACCACACGGCCGGCGTCGACGTCGAGACAGGGGATGATGCGTTTCGCGAGGCCCATGTTCAGCTCCCTTTTCCGGCGAGTTCGTCGCACAGTCGCTGGCCCTCGGCCAGGTCCAGGGTGTCCTCGTAGATGGCGCGCCCGGTGATGGCGCCCAGAATGCCCGGCTCCCGGGCGTCTACCAGGGCGCGCAGGTCATCGAGGTTGGTCACCCCGCCCGAGGCGATCACCGGCAGCCCGCCGTCACGGGCAAGCGCCGCGGTCGCCTCGACGTTGACGCCATTCAGCATGCCGTCCCGGGCGATATCGGTGTAGACGATGCTCGAGACGCCGTCGTCGGCAAAGCGCTTCGCCAGGTCAACGGCCTTGACCTCGGAGACCTCGGCCCAGCCGTCGGTGGCCACGAAGCCGTCACGGGCGTCGAGTCCGACGATCACGTGGCCCGGAAAGGCGCGACACATCTCGCCGACGAACTCGGGCTCCTTGACCGCCTTGGTGCCGATGATCACGTAGCTGACCCCGGCCGCGAGGTAGTGCTCGATGGTCTCGGCGGAGCGGATGCCACCGCCGATCTGGATCGGCAGGTCGGGGTAACGCCGGGCGATGGCGGTGACCGCCTCACCGTTGACCGGTTTGCCCTCGAAGGCGCCGTTGAGGTCTACCAGGTGCAGGCGACGAGCGCCGGCGGCGACCCAACGTTCGGCCATGGCCACCGGGTCATCGCCATAGGTGGTGGAATCGTCCATGCGGCCCTGCTTGAGGCGTACGCACTGACCATCCTTGAGATCGATAGCGGGAATTACCAGCATGTCAGGCTCCTGTGGATTCGGGGCCGGGCGCGGCTCAGGGCGCCCAGTTAATCCGGCGCGGCTTAAGGCGCCCAGTGAATAAAGTTCTCGAGCAGCCTGAGGCCGGCCCGCGAGCTCTTCTCGGGATGGAACTGCACGGCGAAGGTGGCGTCGCGGCCGATGGCCACATGGGCCTGGGTGCGGCCGTAGTCGGTGGTGCCGAACACCGTGGCATCGTCACTGGCCGCCACATAGTAGCTGTGCACGAAGTAGAAGTGCTCGTCCTGATCGATGCCCCCCCACAGCGGGTGCTCGCGCTGCTGGTGAACCAGGTTCCAGCCCATATGGGGGACCTTGAGGCGCTGGTTCAGGTCATCGCGCATGTCGGCGGGAAAACGCTTTACCTCACCGCCGAGGAAGCCCAGGCAGTCGATGCCACCGTTCTCCTCGCTGTGGTCGAGCAGCATCTGCTGGCCCACGCAGATGCCCAGCAGTGGCTTTTCCTGGCTGGCCAGCAGCTCCTCCACCAGGCCACGCAGCTCGGTCTTCTCCAGCTCGCCAATGCAGTCGCGAATGGCACCCTGGCCGGGCAGCACCAGGCGGGTGGCACCGAGGATGCGGCGCGGGTCGCGGGTGACCACCACGTTCTCGTGGGTGACGTGTTCCAGTGCCTTGGCGACGGAATGCAGGTTGCCCATTCCGTAATCGATGACGGCAATGGTCATGGGGCGCTCCTAGTGGGGTGGTGCGTGGGGCTCACAGGCTGCCCTTGGTGGAAGGCATCTGGCCGGCCATGCGCGGATCGGGCTCCAGGGCCATGCGCAGGGCACGGCCGAAGGCCTTGAA
Source organism: uncultured Halomonas sp. (assembly GCF_947501415.1). Lineage (GTDB taxonomy): Bacteria > Pseudomonadota > Gammaproteobacteria > Pseudomonadales > Halomonadaceae > Halomonas. The sequence goes on from NZ_CANMVL010000007.1 coordinate 59,893, forward strand.
GATGGTCTCCGCCTGGTGGTGGGCGTTGAACCCCTTCAGGTTGTCGATATGCAGGGTGACCATGGCATGGTTGACGAAGCCCTGGAAGAACTCCCAGAACAGCTGGGTGTCGAGGCTGCCCACGGCGGCGCGAGTGAACTCCACGTCCATGAACAGGCCGGCGCGCCCCGAGAAATCGATGACCACCCGGGAGAGCGACTCGTCGAGTGGCACATAGGCGTGGCCGTAGCGGCGAATGCCGCGCTTGTCACCGATGGCCCTGGCGAAGGCCTGGCCGAGGGTGATGCCCAGGTCCTCGACGGTGTGGTGATCATCGATATGCAGGTCACCATCGGCCTTGATATCGAGGTCGACCAGGCCATGACGGGCTACCTGGTCGAGCATGTGATCGAGGAAGGGCACGCCGGTCTCGCAGGTGAGCTTGCCGCTTCCATCAAGGTTGATGGTGACGCTGATGCGGGTCTCCTGGGTGTCACGGCTGACCGTGGCGATACGCTCGGACATTGAGGCAACTCCAGCGCCTGGGCGCATGTCAAGGCAGGCTGCCGATGGTGGCGGCCCGCGGAAACAGGGTGGTAGCGGGGCTCGCCCGTCACCGGAAAACTGCCATTATAGAGAATCGCCGACCCCATCCGCTACAATGCCCCCTCCGCGGCGGCGAACCACGCTGCCCCGGCCCAGGAGACCATCTATGCCGGTGACACTGCACCCCGTCGACCGGGGCGCCTGTGACGTGGACGCCCAGGCCCGAACCGACCTAGCCCGAATCTATGCCGACGCGCCCGCCGAGCGTCTGCCGGCCCCCCCTGACGTCTTTATCGAAGAGCACCTGAGCTCGGGGGGCGCCTTCCTGTGTGCCCGCTTCAATGACCGCCTGATCGGCGCCATGGCGCTGCAGGATGACGGTGAGGCCTGGTGGCTGTCGCACTTCTGCGTGCGCAAGCCGACTCGGCGCCGGGGCGTCGGCTCGCGCCTGCTGACCCTGGTCGCCGAGGCCGCCAGTGCCGAGGGCAAGCCACTGCGTGTCGAGGTGGCTCAGCTGCAGATGGCCGATCAGCTGATGCTCTCGCGGCTCGGTTATCGTCTCGATCGCAGTGGCGATCACTACGAGCTCGCTCTCCCGGGCCGTCATTCCAAGGAGTCGCCACGATGAAGCGTCTGTTGAGCACCCTGCTGGCCGCCACCGGTATCATCGCCGTGCTGGCCGTGGGGGCGGTGATCTACGTTACCACCTTCCTCGACCCTGAAGACCTCAAGCCGGAACTGGAAGAGGTGGTAAAGGAGCGCACCGGCCTGACCCTTGACCTCAAGGGCCCCCTCTCCTGGTCGTTCTACCCGCGACTGGGAGTCGGCGTGGAACAGGCCGAGGCCTGGCTGCCGGAGCAGTCCATCGAGCAGGACATGGCCTTCATGGCCTTTCGCCGTGCGGAGGTGAGCCTGGCCTTCACGTCGCTGCTGCGCGGAGAGGTGGCCATCGACGGCATGGCCCTGGATGGCCTGCGTCTCAACCTGTCGCGTGACGAGCGCGGCCGCGGCAACTGGGAGACGCTGCTCGAGCGCCTGGCCGATGACGACGAGGAGCTGCCGACACCGGCCAGTGCCTCCACGGCGCCGACACCGGGTGGCAGTGGGCCCTCCGTGGCCTTCAATATCGCCCGGGTGGAGATCAAGGACGGCGAGGTGAACTATACCGATCGAGCCATCGGCCGCTCGCTGCATCTCAAGGGGCTCTCGGTGACCGGGCGTAACGTCAACCCGCGGCGTCCCTTCCCCTTCACGACCAGCTTCCAGCTGCTTGGCCATGATACCCCGACGGGGGCCGGTGATACCGTGCCGAAGCTGGCCAGTGACGTCACCCTGCAGGGGCGCCTCGCCCTGGCCCTGGCCGAGCGCCGCTATAGTCTCGAGGACCTCTCCCTGGTCACCCACAACCAGCTGGCCGGCGTGAAGAGCCCCCAGCAGCTGGAGCTGAGTGGCCAGCGGCTGGTGGTCGACGCGAGGGAGCGTCAGCTGCGCCTGGAGCGCGGCACGCTGAATGCGACGCTCGAGCATGCCGCGCTGGGTGAGGCTCCTCTCTCGCTGGTCATGGATTTCGTTCTGGAGTCTGATCTCGCCGATGGCAGCGCCCAGCTGCGGGACCTGACGCTGAGTGGTAATGATGGCCTGCGCCTGAGCGGCAATCTCAATCTTGCCGCCCTCTACGATGAACCACGCTACGACGGTCAGCTGCGCCTGGCGCCGACCTCGCTGCGGCCATGGCTCGAACGGTTCGGCAGCCTGCCGGCCACGGCCGACCCCCAGGCCCTCTCCGATGTGGCGCTGACGACTCCCCTGGAGGGCGACCTCCAGCAAGTGGACCTCACCGGCATGACCCTGGTGCTCGATGACAGCACCTTCACCGGGCGGCTGACGGCGGGCCTCGATGGCCGACGCCTGGAGGCCGAGCTGCAGGGTGATAGCCTGAATCTTGATGCCTATCTGCCGGCCGCTTCGTGGGCCACCCCGGACGGAGCGGGTCTTTGGTCGCCCGGCATCGGTCGCGCCTATGCCCAGGAGGGCGATATGTTGCCCGTCGATTGGTTGCGTGACCTGTCGCTGGACGCCAGCCTGACCCTGAGCCAACTGCGGCTAGGTGGCCTGGAGTTTCAGGACGCCTCGCTTGCGCTCGAGGGTGAGGATGGCCGACTGCGACTGGCGTCACTGGAGTCGGCCTTCTACGAAGGAAGCCTGGCCGCCACGGGCGAGCTTGATCTGACGCGTGATCCCATCGCCTGGCGTTTGGCGCCGCGCCTTGAGCGTGTGCGTGTCGATGCTCTGCTGGAGGCGCTGGGCGAGGGAGATGAGAGGGCGCCGCTGCGGGGCCAAGCCTTTGTCGACGGCGAGCTGACCACCCATGGCAATGCCTGGCCGGTGATGAAGCGCGGCCTCAATGGGCGCCTCACCACGCGACTGGGCGATGGCGCGATCCTCGACGTCAATATTTCCCGGGAGCTGTGCAGCGCCGTGGCGACCCTGCAGGGCGAGACGACCCAGCGCGAGTGGGCGCCGGATACGCGCTTCGAGCGTGCCGAGGCCACCCTCGAGGTGCGCGACGGCGTCGTGGAGAGCGATGACCTCGTCGTCACTCTGCCGGGGATCGACGTGGGCGGCGAGGGCTGGCTCGACCTGACCAGCGAGCGCTTCGATCTGCGTGCCGCGGCGCGAGTGGTGGATACCGCCGATATGGCCTGCAAGGTCAATCGTCGACTCGAGCGACTGCCCCTTCCGGTACGCTGCGAGGGCAGCCTCGACGGCGATAGCGCCGAATGGTGCCGCTTCGACAGCACCGGCTTCCAGGCGGCCATCGGCGAGGCACTGCGCGATGAGCTTGGCGAGCGTGCCGGCGATGCCGTGGAGCAGCAGCTGGAGGGGGCCCTCGACAAGCTCGAGGAGCGCCTGGGCGAGGGTGCCGGCAAGGAACTTCGTGACTCCTTGAGGGGTCTCTTCGAGTGAGCAAAGTCAGTCTCTGCGTCGGCCTCGTGCCGGCGCCTTTTTTTGAGCTTCAATGACCGATACACCGACACCCGTACTCGCGCCCGCCACCTTTCAGCAGCGTCTGCTCGACTGGTTCGATCAGCATGGTCGCCATGATCTGCCCTGGCAGCAAGACCGCACGCCCTACCGGGTGTGGGTCTCGGAGATCATGCTGCAGCAGACCCAGGTGACCACCGTCATCCCCTACTTCGAGCGCTTCATGGCTCGCTGTCCCGACCTGCGCCGCCTGGCGGCGGCGGATCAGGATGAGGTGCTGCACCTGTGGACGGGGCTCGGCTATTACGCCCGAGGACGCAACCTGCACAAGGCCGCCCGGGTGGTGGTCGAGGAGCATGGCGGGGCGTTTCCACTCCACAGCCTCGACGAGATGGCGGCCCTGCCGGGTATCGGCCGCTCCACCGCCGGCGCCATCATCGCGCAGAGCCAGGGGAGGCGGGCGGTGATCCTCGATGGCAACGTCAAGCGCAGCCTCACCCGGCTGCATGCCGTGGCGGGGTGGCCGGGGCGTCCGGCGGTGGAGCGCAGGCTATGGGCGCTGGCCGATCACTATACGCCGGACCATCGCCTGGCCGACTACACCCAGGCGATGATGGACCTGGGCGCCACCCTGTGTCGGCGTGGCACCCCCGAGTGTGGTCGCTGCCCCTTCAGCGATGTCTGTGTGGCGCATGCACGCGGTCAGGAGCGCCGCTTCCCGGAATCCAAACCGAAGAAGGCGCTGCCCACGCGAACCACTCGCATGCTGCTGCTGCGCGATGCGCGGGGAAGGGTGTTGCTGGAACAGCGACCCTCCAGCGGCCTGTGGGGTGGGCTCTGGAGCCTGCCGCAGTTCGATGACGCGCTGGCCCTGGAGGCCTGGCTCGATACTCATGCCCCAGGCAGCCGGCTCGATGCCCCGGGCGCCTCCTTTACCCATGTCTTCAGCCATTTCCGTCTGGAGATCACGCCCCAGCCGGCGCGGATCGGGAGCCTCGATTCGATCGGAGAGGCGCGCCGCTGGTACGATCCCGATAATCCCGATGCCGTGGGCCTGGCGGCCCCGGTGAAGGCCCTGCTGGCGAGCCTGGCGACCTTCACCCTGGACATGCCGCCGGGGCCCTGAGCTTCCATCTGCCTAGGAGACGTCTCATGAGTCAGACCGTGTTCTGCCGCAAGTATCAGCAGGAGCTCGACGCCCTGCCATTCCCCCCTCTGCCTGGAAAGAAGGGCCAGGAGATCCAGGCCAGTGTTTCGCGCCGGGCATGGGAAGAGTGGCAGGCCCTGCAGACCCGCCTGATCAACGAGAAGCATCTCAACATGCTCGAACCCTCATCCCGCGAGTATCTGATGGAGCAGATGGAGCGCTTCTTCGACAACCGGGAGACCGATCAGGCCGAGGGTTACGTGCCGCCCTCATCTTGATGATAAGAAAGGGGTTGACGCGAAAAGCCGGTTGGGGTTTAATACGCACCGTTGGCAAGGGGCCAGATAGCTCAGTCGGTAGAGCAGGGGATTGAAAATCCCCGTGTCGGGGGTTCGATTCCCTCTCTGGCCACCAAGTTGCTGGGGTATAGCCAAGTGGTAAGGCACCGGTTTTTGGTATCGGCATTCCCAGGTTCGAATCCTGGTACCCCAGCCATCGCCAACCTTGTTTTCGAAAGACCGTGGACCCAAGTTCACGGTTTTTCTCGCCAGGAGGAGTGGTCCTCCATGTCGCCTTCAGTGCGGCTATTGCCGACATAGCTCAGTTGGTAGAGCAACTGACTTGTAATCAGTAGGTCCCGGGTTCGACTCCTGGTGTCGGCACCATTTAAAGCATGATACTTCAATCGCCTAGCGCGATTCCCCAACCGCCCGAGAGGCGGTTTTTTTGTTGCCCGCGTACAACTCATGCTCGCTTTCCCTACCAGCGATTCCTGGATCTCTCCTGTCGACCCTTGTGGCGCGCCCAGAGGAGACCGCTCGGTCACAGCACGTGGTTACCGAAACGAAGCCAACTTCATCCTCATGATCTACCTGATTGGCACCCCGGTGAGATGCCTGTTCGATCAGACTAGGTCCACATGAAACGACGAAGAAACGTTGATCGCCATCCTGAAGCCGCCGAGTGGCGATCAGCCAAGGGCTGCGAGGTGCTCGATGGTCTCGGGATATTTCTGGACCAGCCGGATGAGGGTTTTGGCCTGGGCGTTGGGCTTGGCACGGCCCTGTTCCCAGTTCTCCAGCGTTCGAGGATTGGTGCGCAGGTACATGGCGAATATCGGGCGTGACATGTGGAGCTTCTCACGCAATGCGATGAGCTCGCTGGCCGTGACATCGGGCACCTCCTCCAGCTCTACGCAGTGGGAGCGAAGCGTGCGCTTGCCTTGGCGCTCTTCTGCTAGGGCATCGAAGCCCTCGACGATTTCTTCAAAGATATTGCGGTCCATGGTCATGTCCTCGCGTTGAGCTCGGCATCCAGCATCTGTTTAAGTGCCTTGCGCTGGGCCGGGGTCAGGTCGTCCTGAGCGTCCTTGTCGTACAAGGTAAACAGCCAGAACTGAGAGCCACCCAGCCACCAGTAGTAGATGATGCGAACACCGCTCCGTTTCCCCTTCTGACGCTTGGGGTCGCTGAATCGGACCTTGCGCAACCCTCCAGTGCCTTGGATGACGTCACCTGCAGAGGGGCTCTTGAGTAAGAAGTTTTGGAAATCTCGAAACGTGGCGTCGTCGAAGTAGGTTGGGCGGTGCCTCTCGAAGGCCGGCAGCTCGACAAAAAGTGCTTTCATGAAGTGTACGTAGTTTGCGTATAGCTTTGCCGCAGCGACGAGGATTGTCAAGGCGCCTACGGATGGGACTGCTGGCATTACATCAGCAAAGGTTGAAAGGTGAAAGGCTAGATGTCGGGTCCCGGGTGATCGGTCACCCGGGCTTCTGTCTGTCAGGACTCTATTTTCGGCAGGGCAGTTCCTGCGCCGAGAGGGCGCGAGGGACTGCAGGCTCAGCGATCAGCCGGGCGGGTGATGCGCTTGGTCTCGAGATATGCCTCCAGGCCCCCCTGGCCCAGCTCCCGACCGATGCCGCTGCGCTTCATGCCTCCCCAGTTGCCCTGGGGGGGCGCCAGCTGGTCGCTGTTGCACCAGATATTGCCCGCCTCCAGTTGCCGGGCGATGGCGTCGGCGCGGTCCGGATCTCCCGATACCACGGTGGCCGCAAGGCCGTAATCGCTGTCATTGGCCAGCGAGATCGCCTCCTCGTCGCTGGCAACCCGGCGCGCGCAGAGCACGGGACCGAAGATCTCCTCCCGCCACAGCTGACTGGCCGTGGGAACATCGCGATATAGCCGAGGCGAGACGAAGCATCCGCGCTCGGGCAGAGCCGGGGTGGGTGTCTCGCTGTGCAGGCCTTCTGCCTCGGCCTGGGCCAGATAGCGGTTGACCCGCTCCTGCTGGCTGGCATTGACGAGGGGGCCCAGGGTGGTTTCTTCCGCGAGGGGATCCCCCGGCTGAAGCTCCGCCATGGCGGCATCGACGGCAGCGTAGAGCCGGTCTGCCAGGCGCTCGTGGACGATCAGGCGGCTGGTGGCCGAGCACATCTGGCCGGCGTTGTAACAGATGCCGGCGATCACCAGGTCACGGGCGAGGACCAGGTCGGCATCCTCGGTGACCACGATCGGCGACTTGCCGCCGAGCTCCAGCGAGACCGGCCGTACGCCGCTGGCGGCGGCCCGCATCACGGCTTCACCCACCGGATTGCTGCCGGTAAAGGAGAGCTTGTCGATGCCGGGGTGTTGACTCAGGGGAGCGCCGACCCCCTGGCCATCGCCATTCAGCAGGTTGAACACTCCGGGGGGCAGGCCGGCCTCCAGCACGATCTCGCACAGTACCTGTTCCGGCAGCGGCACGACCTCGGAGGGCTTGAACACCACCGTGCAGCCGGCAGCGAGAGCCGGTGCCAGCTTCCAGGCACTGCTGACCAGGGGGAAGTTCCAGGGCGTGATAAGGCCGGCGACCCCGACCGGCTCCCAGTAGCGATAGGCCGCCAGTCCCGGCTGGCCGACATCCTCGCGGCGGCCCTGGCGCTCTCCCAGGGCCGTCGCCGCTTCGGCGTAGTAGCGATAGCAGTCGATGGCATCGTCGAGATCCTGGCGTGCCTCGCTCAGCGGCTTGCCGTTGTTGCGGCTCGAGAGCGTGGCCAGCGTTTCACGACGCCGCTCGAGCCCCGCGGCGATGGCCGAGAGTCGCTCGCCACGCCGGGCCGCCGGCGTGGCCCGCCAGCCGGGAAGGGCCCGCCGAGCGGCGGCTACGGCGGCGTCCACATCGGCGGGGTCGCCGCGTGTTATCTCGCCCAGCGGTGTCTCGTGATAAGGGTCGACGATCGTCAGCCGGGTATCGCCGTGGCTTGGAACCCATTGGTTATCGATGAACTGCTCGTTCAGGCGCTGCATCAGTGGACTCCTGTTCCGTGGGTGGTCAGCCAGCGTCGACGAGTCGGGCGCATGCCGGGAAAGTTAAGCTCGACCAGGCGAAGCGTCAGCGTCAGCACCACGGTGGTGGCGAGATAGATACCGGCGATCAGCATCAGTGGCTCGTAGACCAGGAAGGTCTCGTCGCGAATGATATTGGCGGCCTGCAGCAGGTCCATCAGGGCGATGGTGGAGACCAGCGGGATCGACTTGAGCAGCAGGATCATTTCACCGGTAAGGGTGGGCAGGCAGAGCTGTAGGGCCCGAGGGAGCCATAGCCGGACAAGAACCTGGAAGGAGGACAGCCCGAAGGCGCGGCCAGCCTCCAGCTCACCACGCGGCACGCTCTGCATGGCGCCGCGGATGATCTCGCCGGAGTAGGCGCCGACGCTCAGGATGAAGGTCAGGGCGCCGAAGAAGAAGGGGTCACGCAGCAGCGGCCACAGTACGCTCTCGCGGATGCCGGGCACACTCTCCAGCAGGCGCCCTACGCCGTAATAGAAGAAGAACAGTTGCACCAGCAGCGGAGTGCCGCGGATCACGGTAGTGAAGGCCCAGGTCAGCCAGGCCAGGGGGCGCGGGCCGCGCAGTCGTGCCAAAGCGACTCCCACGGCGAGCAGCAGGCCACCCGCCGCCGACACCAGCAGCAGCCATAGCGTATTGACGAAGCCTTCCCATAGATAGCCCTGATAGAAGGGGTCGCTCAGCCAGGAAAAGTCCATACTCAGGCCTCCGTGGGTTGGCCGCGGCGCACATGGCGCTCGAGGCGGGAGAACAGCGCCGTGGAGCTTACCGTCATCAATAGATAGATGACGCCGGCGGCGGCATAGAAGAGGAAGTAGGCGCGGCTGCTGGCGGCGGCCTGCTGAATCGTGAAGAACAGTTCATTGAAGCCGATCACGCTGATCAGGGCGGTGTCCTTGATCAGGATCAGCCACAGGTTGGACATGCCGGGCAGCGCATTGGGCAGCATGCTGGGCAGCACGATGCGGTGGAAACGATCCCAGCGCGAGAAGCCGAAGGCATCGGCGGCCTCCAGCTGGCCCCGCGGAATGGCCAGGATGGCACCGCGGAACACTTCGGTCATGTAGGCGCCCTGAACGAAGGCCAGCACGCCGACGGCGGTGGCGAAGCCGGTTATCTGAACGGCGCCCTCCATGCCCAGGCGGGCCAGCAGGCCGTCCAGTGCCTGAGCCCCGGCGTAGTAGAGCAGGATGATCAGCAGCAGTTCGGGAATCGCCCGAATCAGGGTGGAGTAGGCGGTGGCCAGCGCGCGCAGGGGCGGCCAGGGGCTAAGCTTGGCGCCGGCACCCAGCAGGCCCAGCAGCAGGCCGATGGCGTAGGCCAGCACGGCGATCTGTACCGTGGTCAGAGCCCCGCTCAGGATGGGGCCGGCCCAGTCGACCAGCCCCTCCGGTGTCATCGAAGTCATGGTCGAGGTTTTCCTTGGTCACGAAACGGGATGCCCTCGGCCTCATAGGCCGAGGGTAAACAGCGACAAACGGTGTTTCAGCCGTCGACGCAGACGTCGGTACCCAGGTACTGCTCGGAGAGGCTGGCGCAGGTGCCGTCCTCTATCACCGCGCTAATGGCCGCGTTCAGTGCCTCGCGCAGGGCGTCGTCTTCCTGGCGCAGGCCGATGCCGACGCCCTCGCCGTAGGCCGCGTGGTGAGGTGCGGTGGCTTTCATTTCGAACTCCTCGGCCTCGTCGCGGGTCAGGAACTGGGCCATGGCGATCTGGTCGGCGAGGATCACATCCAGGCGCCCGGAGAGCAGGTCGTTGTTGACCTGCTCCGCCTGGTCATAGAGGCGAATATCGACGCCGCTGTCGCGCAGTGCGCGACGCGCATAGGTGGCGTTGGTAGTGGCAGCCTGCACGCCCATTACCAGGCCGTCGAGATCATCGGGGGGTGTCAGCGAAAGGTCGCTGGCGGCGACATAGGCACCCGGCGTGAAGTAGTAGGGGCGGGTGAAGTCGATGACCCGCTGGCGCTTCTCGGTGATCGACATCGAGTTCATGATCATGTCGATGCGCCCGGCCTTGAGCGAAGGGATGATGCCGCTCCAGCCCGTCGGTGTGATCTCGCACTGCCGCTCCATGGCGTCACAGATCTCGCGGGCTAGCTCGACCTCGAAGCCGCTCCAGTCGCCGCTGGCGGCCTTGAAGCTGAAGGGCGGATAGGGTTCGCCGGAGATGCCGACCTTGAGCGGGTCGGCGGCCTGGGTGGCCTGGGCGAGGCCGAAGGCGGTCATGGCGGTTGCTATCATCATCGAGACTTTCATGGGGGTCTCCTGTCGTTATTGTGGGAAAGCCATCAGGCGGCGGGGGCGACGAACTGACTGCAGCGCGGATCCTCGAATACGGCTTCCGGCGTACCCGAAGCCGCGATAAGGCCCTGGTCGAGGTAGACCAACTGGTCCGACACCTCGCGGGCGAAGTGCATCTCGTGGGTGACCAGCAGCATGGTGCGGCCCTCGTCGGCGAGGCCGCGGATCACGCCGAGCACCTCGTTGACGCGCTCGGGGTCCAGTGCCGAGGTGGGCTCGTCGAACAGCAGCAGGCGCGGCTCCATTGCCAGGGCCCGGGCGATGGCGACCCGCTGCTGCTGGCCCCCGGAGAGGAAGGCGGGGTAGGCATCGCGGCGGTCGGCCATGCCGACCCGCTCGAGATAATGTTCACCTAGCGCGGTGGCTCGCCGGCGGGAGAGTCCCTTGACTCGCATGGGGGCCTCGATGACGTTGCCGAGCACGGTCAGGTGGGGCCAGAGGTTGAACTGCTGGAAGACCATGGTGACCTTGGCCCGCAGCCGCTGGAGCTGTTGACGATCGAGTCCAGTGATATCGCCCTCGGGGTTGCGGGTGAAGCGAATTGCCTCGTCGGCGATGGTCAGTTCGCCCTGGTCGGGGCGCTCGAGCAGGTTCATGCAGCGCAGCAGGGTGCTCTTGCCTGAGCCACTGGCGCCGATGATGGAGGTGACGGTGCCCTCGGCGACCTCGAGGGAGACGCCCTTGAGCACCTCCAGCTCGCCGAAATGCTTGATCAGTTGATGGGCCGCCACCGCCACCGCCGGCGCGGTGGTGGTGCGGTCAGGGAAAGCGGCATTGAGCGATGATGTCATAGGCAATCGGCCTCCGAGGCCGGGGTCGGTGGCAGGGCATGCGGGTCGCGCTCGCGCAGGGCGCGCTCCGCGAAGGAGGCCAGCCGTCGGCTGGCAGCGGCGAGACGCTCGGCGTCCACCGTCAGGCCGAGGCGCACGAAGCCGGCCGCCGAGGGGCCGAACGCCTCGCCGGAAAGCACCGAGATGCCCTCTTCATCGAGCAGGCGGTCGGCGAATGCCTGAGAGGAGAGGCCGGTGGCGCGGATATCCACCATCATGAACATGCCCGCCGGTGGGCGGACCGCGGTGACCGCCGGGCACCCGGCCAGGGCCTCGCAGACGACATCGCGGCGAGTCCGGTAGGTCTCGCGCATCTCCGCCAGCTCATGGGGAGGCGTCTTCAGGGCATCGCAGGCGGCGTCCTGAATGAAGTCGGGGCAGCCGTAGAGCATGCACAGGGCCAGATGACTCAGATGCTGGATCAGTGCTTCCGGCCCCAGCACCCAGCCCAGGCGCCAGCCGGTCATGGCGTGGGACTTGGACAGGCTGCTGATCACCACACTGCGCTCCGCCATGCCGGGCAGTCCGGCGGGACAGAGGTGCTCGCCTTCGAAGATCAGCTCGGCGTAGACCTCATCGGAGATCAGCCACAGGTCGTGGCGACGGCACAGCTCGGCGATGGCGGCCCAGGTGTCGGCGTCGATCAGCTGCCCGCTGGGGTTGTGGGGGCTGTTGAGCAGCAGAGCCCGAGTCCGTGGGGTGATCGCCGCCTCCAGCGCGGCGGGATCGAGACGGAAGCCCGCCTCGCCATCCATGGGTACCTGTACCATCTCGGCACCGGTGGCTCGCAGCACCGCCTCGTAGGTGACGTAGCAGGGCTCGGGGACCAGCACCTCGTCGCCGGGATCCAGCAGGCACTGGGCGGCGGCGTAGAGGCCGCACTGGGCACCGGCCGTGACGATGAGGTTGTCGGGGCCGACCTCGAGCCCCTGACGGCGGTAGTCGTCGGCGATGGCCTGGCGCAGTGCCAGCTTGCCTTGCACATCCGAGTAGTGAGTGGCGCCACCGCGCAGGCTGGTCACCGCGCTCTCGACGATCGCACCCGGAGTATCGAAGTCCGGGTCACCCACCGAGAGTATGGTGATATCGTCGCCATTGGCCTGACGCGCCAGGGCACGGTAGTGGATATCCCAGGCTGCGGCGCCTTCGCCGGCGATTCGTTCGGTCAGTTTGGAATAGCGCATCTCGATCTCGTTATTGTCGGTCGGGCTAGAGGGTCTGCGGGTCTGGTGTGCGGTCGGCCAGGCGCCGACACTCGGCCTGCCAGGCGCGACCGATGCCTGCCGGGCTATCGGCCCAGGCCTCGTACTGGCGGGCGACGTGCTCGGCCATTGCCGGTGAGGCCGTCCGCAGCGCTCGGCCGGTGGCCTGGGCGGCCAGCTGGGCCTGGCAGCTGCGCTCCAGGTCACGCATCACGAGGAAGGCTTCGCCGACGCTGCGCCCGCAGGTCAGCAGGCCGTGCTGGCGCAGGATCATCGCGCGGTGGGGACCGAGGTCGGCGGCCAGGCGCTCGCGCTCGTCGAGGTCCAGGGCGATGCCCTCATAGTCGTGATAGGCCAGCCGGTCGTGGAACTGCAGCGCCCACTGATTGAGCGGCAGCAGGCCCTCCTCCAGGCATGACAGGGCGACGCCGGCGACGGTATGGGTATGCAGCACACAGACGACCTCGGGGCGGGCGTCGTGGAGTGCGCTATGGATGGTGAAGCCGGCCGGGTTGATGCCCAGCCCGGTGGGGTCGTCGAGCACCTCGCCATCGCCACTCACCGTGACCAGGTTGTCCTCTCGCACCTCCTCGAAGCGCAGCCCGAAGGCGTTGAGCAGGAAGCGGTCGTCGCTCAGACGCGCGGAGACATGGGTGGAGATGCCATCGTCCATGCCGTCCAGCGCGATCAGCTGGTAGGCGGCGGCCAGGTCGCGACGGATGGCGAGTTCGTCCATTTGGTGGCCACTCACAGGCTCTGCTCCACGGCACTCAGGGCGCTATCGCCGTCGCGGGTGGTCACGCCCTCCAGGAAGGTGGCGACGCGCTCGGGGTGGTTGACCAGCCAGTCGTGAGCCACCTCTTCGAGGTCGCCGTTTTCCAGGCTGTAGGCGCGAATGAATTCGCTCTGTTCATCGGCCGAGAGCACGAATTGATCGAGCAGTCTGAGCATGTTGGGGTTGGCCTCCGCGTAGGCCTTGGAGACGATGGTCTTGACGTCGCTGCTGCCGTTGTCGTCGCCGTAGACTCCCTCGGGGTCGTCGAGAATCACGGTGTTGTACTCCGGTACCATCCAGTGGGGCGTCCAGCCGTAGAAGATGATCCAGCGCTCCTCCTGTACGGCGCCCTTCACCTCGCTGAGCATGCCGGGCGTCGAGGAGGGCTTGCCTTCCCAGTCACCCAGCCCGTAGATGTCGGCGTCGATGGCGGCATTGAGCATGTCGGTGACCGTGGAGCCGTTCTCGATGCTGTAGACGCGGTAGTCGAAGCGCTCGGCGACCTCCGGGTCGGCCAGCTGCTCGGCGCTGGTGAGGCCGGTTTCGGCGACATAGTCCGGCACCGTGAAGCCCATGCGCGCGCCGTTGACGTTGTTACCCAGGTCGACGATGCCACCGTTCTCCATGGCGGCATCAAAGCTCTCCTGCTGGGCGGGCAGCCAGCCGGCCAGGAAGGCGTCGGCTTCACCGCTCTGCAGGACCTGGTAACCCACCGTGGAGCTCACTCCCAGGGTCTCGACCCGGTACCCCAGGGGTTCGGCGAGCTGGGCGAAGATCTCTGACTTGACCGTGACACCGGGCCAAGGTGGCACGATCAGGCGCAACTCCTCGTTGGCGTCCTGCGCCGCCTGGGCCGAGAGAGGCAGCAGGCCGGCGAAAGCCAGGCTGGTGGCTAGGGTTGTCTTACGCATGTCAGGTCTCCTCAAGTGTTATTGGATAGCGGTCACGGGTTACAGGGCGGCGACCCAGGCCGTGGCATCCACCTCGATCAGCAGGGGTGAATCATTCGCATCGAGCTCTGCCAGGGCCTGCCCCAGGGCGGCGGGGTCACCCACGCCCCGGTAACGGCACGCGTAGCTGGTGGCCAGCGCCTTGAAGTCCGGGGCTGCCAGGTCGACCCCGAGGTGGGGCACCTCGCTCATCGACATGTAGCGCCGAATTTCGTCATAACCGTCATTGTTCCAGATCACCACGGCCACGGCGCGACCGAGGTCGCGGGCGGTGCCGAGCTCGCCGAGCACGAACTGGAGCCCGCCGTCGCCGACCAGTGCCACCACCGGGTGTTGCGGCTGGGCCAGGGCGGCCCCCAGGGCGGCGGGCAGGCCGTAGCCGAGGGTGCCGAAGCCGGTGGCAGCATTGAACCAGCGTCGCGGGGCCGGCAGCGAGGCCAGGAAGTTGCCGGCATAGACCGGGCCGGTGGAGTCGCCGACCATGATGGCCTCGGGCAGCACCTCGCGCAGAGTGGCATAGAGCGGCACATAGGGGGCGAGTTCCGGGTCGTCGGCGAGTGCCAGCTCGTGGCGTACGGCGGCGGCCCGGGCTGCACCGTCGCGGCGGGTGGCTGCCGGCAGATGCTCGAGCAGTCCGTTCATCGCCTGGCCGGCCTCGGCCAGGATGGCCAGATCGGCGGTCTGGTTACGGCCCAGTTGCTGGGGGTCGATATCGATGCGAATCAGGCGGCCATCGAGCCGGAAGCCCTCGTCGGTGTACATGTCGTAATCGGTTTCGCCCAGCTCGGTACCGATCGCCACGACCACATCGGCCTGGGAGGCCAGTCGGCGCGCGGCGGGCAGGCTCGCGGTAGCCCCCAGATCGAGGGGGTGGTCGAGGCCCAGCACACCCTTGGCGTTGATGGTGGTAAGGGCCGGGGCATCGAGGTGCTCGACCAGTCGACGGGCGGCTTTCGGCGAGGCGGCGGTGCCGCCCCCGAGAAGCAGCAGCGGACGCTGCGCGGTAGCCAGCCACTTGGCAGCCATCTCCAGCGCGGCAGGGGCCGGTGCCGGTGGAAAGGTCTGTGCCGGACCAGCAGTTGCCTTCGGCGCCGGGGCGGTCATCACATCCAGCGGAATCTCGATATGCACCGGGCCTGGCCGTGCGGAGGCGAAGATCGCGAAGGCGCGGTCCAGGACCTCTGGCAGTGCAGCCGGGTCGAGGAGGGTGTGGCTGAAGAGGCTGACGCCGGCCAGGGTCTGACTCTGGTGAGGCATCTCGTGCAACCGCCCCTGGCCGCGACCCAGGGTGTGGCGCTGATTGACGCTTGAGATCACCAGCATCGGCACCGAATCGGCCAGGGCCTGGCCCATGGCGGTGGCGATATTGGTCATGCCCGGGCCGGTGATGATGAAGCAGGCCGCCGGCTTGCCGCTGGCTCGGGCATAGCCGTCGGCCATGAAACCGGCTCCCTGCTCATGGCGCGGGGTGACATGCTGAATCCGGCCTTGGCCCAGCGCACGGTATAGCTCGACGGTGTGTACCCCGGGAATGCCGAAGGCGGTGTCGACACCGTGCGCCTCGAGAAGGCTCAAGAGCTGCTGAGCACAGGTCTGGCTCATTACGGCGTCTCCTCGGACAGTGACTCCTCGGGCAGTGGCTCGGGAAGCCCCCCGCGGGGGACTCGGCCGAGCACCCTCTCCACCATCGGGATGAAGTGCTCGAGGGGAAGGCTGTCGTAGTCGGGATCGAAGCTGGCCTGATCCCACTCGTCACAGAAACGCACGGTTCTCTCATAGGCCGGGTGATCGCGGTACTGCTCTCGCGCGTGACGGTCCTGCCCGAAGAAGTGCCGGTAGTGATAGCCCTGAAAGAGTTCGTGGTGACGGATCATCCACGCATTGAGCGGATCGATAAAGGGCTCGAGGATGGCCGCCGCGACCTCGGCATGGTTGGCCGGTGCCAGATCGTCACCGATGTCGTGGAGCAGGGCGCAGACCACCATCTCCTCATCGGCACCGTCGCGCAGTGCACGCGTTGCGGTCTGCAGGCAGTGTTCGTAGCGATCCACTGGGTAACCGTGGTGGTCGCCCGCCAGGTTGTGCAGATGGGCCAGCACCCGGCGCGGGGCATCGTCGATATAGTCGCGATAACGGGCGTCGATCAGGGCCCATTCGTCGCGCTGGGCCTCACCGAAGTTTCGAAAGCGAGCTTGTTTCATGCGGGCTCTCCCTTGACCTGTGAAGTGGCGAGATGCTCTCGCAGGGTGCGGCGTCGGCTGGCGGTACTGTCCCGGTCCACATACCCCTGGCGCATATGACGTACGCCGCCGGCGAGCTGAAAGGCGCTACGCCCATGAAGCAGGCGGTAGTTGTCCATGATCAACATCTGGCCGGGGTCGAGCTTGAGGTGCAGGGTCAGCTCCTCGCCGGTGATCAGCCGGTAGAAGGCCTGGCGTGCGGCGTAATAGGCCTCGAGTTCCTCGGGGGGAAGTGCAGGCACCTGCTCGGTGCGGTTGGAGTAGCGTACCCGCACCGGAGTGCCGTGGCTGTCCAGCTCGATCAACGGCCCCTCGCTCTCCAGGTCAGTGTCGGCATCGTGATAACGGAAGCCGGGCGTGACCCGGGTCAGTGTGGCGTAGGCCTCGGGATCGCGCTCGCGCAGCAGGCGAGCCGCCATGAAACCGTCGGCCAGGGTGCTGTCACCACCATCGGCGGCATTGGTCAGACAGTGCAGCCAGATATAGCCGGGGATGGGGTCACGATAGGGGTTGTCCGTGTGGGGCTCCAGGCCGCGCTGAGTCATGGTCAGGTCATAGGCGTTGGCCACGGACTTGACGTCGGCGATGCCACCCCAGTTGGTACGGCGCAGCGGGCCGATGCGGTCGATCAGGGGCTGCATCCCATCGACCTGCGCCGGCACCCCGGAGACGACCACAAAGCCATCCCGGTGGAGGGCTTCCAGCATCTCCAGAAGGACCGTGTCATCCTCGCGGGCCGCGTCAAAGTCGGCCTGGGGAAGCGGGGCGCCGGCGGCATCCCACAGCCTTCTGGGAGGATCGCTGGGCATATTCCTGAACAGCGTGTCGAGATCGAAGGCGGTGCGATGACCATCGCTGAAGCACAGCTGAAGCCGATTATCGGTTACCTCTGCGGAATCGATCGTCAGCGATAACGGCAGCTCCGCCGCCTCGATCAGGCGTTGACCGGTACGCGGGTCCAGGGTGTCGGCGTCGGGGCTGCGTTCGCGCAGCCAGAGGGCGGCGAACTGGCGCTGGTGTCCGTCGTGCTCGATCGCCAGATGGCGGCGATTGGCAAGAGGCGTGACGTGAGTCATGGCGGTATCTCCACGGGCTGTGCTAGAGGTCGCTCTCTACCCTAAGCCCCTCCGCGGCATGCGACTTGATTAGATTGGCCATAAAGTTGACTATATTGGCCATGTTAGATGCTGCCGAAGGGCTGTGGCCCTACCCGCGCCCCGACTCCCCTCCCTTGCTGACCCCCGAGCAGGCCGAGCACACGCTAAATGTATGGTTGGTGCCGCGCTTCTCCATGCTGACTCTGTTCTGTCTACTGGAACCGCTTCGGGTGGCCAATCGCTTTGGCCGCGACCTCTTCGCCTGGCGGCTGCTCTCGTCGGATGGCGAGGCGGTTGTGGCGAGCAATGGCGTGCGTATCGACGTGGATGGCGCCATCGCCACTCTGGATGATGCGGCGAGGCTGATGGTGGTGTCATCGTACGATGCAGAAGCGACCGTCAGCTTCCAGGACCGCGCCATATTGCGGCGCATTGCGGCCCATGGCGGGTGGCTGGGCGGGTTGGACACGGCCCCCTTTATCCTGGCCCGGGCGGGAGTGCTCACCGGGCATCGGGTGGCACTGCACTGGGAGAGTGTTGCGGCCTTCCGCCGAGAGTTTCCCGACCTCGAGGTCAGTCCGGGCAGCTATGAAATGGATGACACGCGTCTCACCGGGTCCGGGGGGGCCGCCGGTATCGACATGATGCTGACCTGGATCGAGCAGGCCTATGGGCCGGCGCTGGCGGATGCTGTCGGACTTCAGCTGATCCACCAGAGACCCCGTGGGGAGGGGGAGAAACCACAGCTGCGCTACGGTGAGCTGCCGCGTGGAGTGGTCCGCGCCCTGGCCGTTATGGAGGCCAATCTCGGCAAGGCGCTGTCGATCCCCGAGCTCTGTCGGCTGGTGGGGCAGTCCCAGCGGCAGCTTGGACGCCTGTTCCGGCACCATTTCGGCGAAACGCCACAGCAGAGTTATCTGGGCATGCGTCTGGATCGCGCCCGCCAGCTGCTCACCGATAGCCAGTGCCTGGTGACGGAGGCGGCGCTGGCGACCGGCTTTACCCAGCCGGCGCACTTTACGCGGGCCTATCGTCGCCGGTTCGGCGAGGCCCCCAGTGTGACGGCAGAGCGCAGGCAGGGCTGAAAGCCGACCCTTCAAGGGGTAGTCCCCCGGCTGTGCTACGGTGTCATTGTGGCTGGAGCGCCATCACAGATAATCAAGGGACGGAGGCTGTGATCAGTGCAGAGTCAGATGAATTCAGCTCAGGCAGGCGCCGAGGCCATTCCCGATTCGGTGCGTTGGCGTATTCTGGTGGTGCTGTTGGCCGCGATCGCCATGTCACTGATCAGTGTCAGCATCGTCAACGTCGTACTGCCTTCCATCCAGCAGGGGCTGGAAGCCACTCAATCCGACCTGCAGTGGGTGCTCTCGGGCTATGCGCTGACCTTCGGCGTGGTACTGGTGCCGGCCGGCCGCGCCGGCGACATCATGGGCCGTGGCGGCATCTTCATCATCGGCGTTGCGGTATTCACGGCGGCGTCCATTGCCGCGGGGCTGGCCTCGGATGCCACCTGGCTCAACGTCGCCCGCTTTGTTCAGGGCGTCGGCTCAGGGCTGCTGAATCCCCAGGGGGTGGGCATGATTCAGCAGTACTTCCGTGGCGCCGAGCGTGCCAAGGCATTCGGCTATTTCGGCAGTGCAGTGGGAGTATCGGTAGGCATCGGCCCCGTGCTTGGAGGCCTGCTGATCATGCTTGGCGGCGCTGACCTGGGCTGGCGGCTGACGTTTCTGATCAACGTGCCTATCGGTATTGCCACCATCATCATGGCCTTTGCCTGGTTTCCAAAGCCACTGTTCAATCGCGTCCCGGGGAGGACGGGAAACGCCTCGCAGCGTGCCCTGCGTACCAGCCTGTATATGGCCCGCAAGCTGGACCCCGTTGGCTCCCTGTTGCTGGGGCTCGCCGTCTTCGCCGTGCTGTTTCCATTTATGGAGGCGCGCTCTTCGGCGCTTACCTGGCTGCTGCTGCCGCTGGGGCTCATGCTTGTCGCGGCATGGGTGCGATGGGAGCGCTACTATGCCCGCCTGGGGCGCAGTCCCATGGTGGATCTGAATATCTTTTCCACTCACAGCTTCACCAACGGCGCGCTCATCATGACGCTCTATTTCACGGGCATGACCAGCATCTGGGTGCTGGTGGCGCTGTATCTTCAACAAGGCCTCGGCAAGTCTGCACTCGAGGCCGGTCTGGTCGGTGTGCCGTCGGCGTTCATTTCCGCCTATGCGGCACGCTGGGCCGGTCGCCGGGTGATGAGGTACGGCCGCAAGGTGGTCATTGGCGGGCTGTTTTTTGCCATCGCCGGTCTTGCGGCGAGTATCGCCGTCATCCTGCTGCATCAAGGTGGCTATCTCAGCGTGTGGTGGTTGGTGCTGTCGTTATCGCTGATCGGGGTGGCGCAGGGCTCCGTGATCAGTCCGAACCAGACGCTGACGCTGGTGGAAGTCCCCCTGCAATATGCGGGAAGTTCCGGTGCCATCATGCAGACCGGCCAGCGTATCGGCACCTCGATCGGCATCGCCGTGATCACGGCGGCGGTTTTCATGACACTTGGCATGACCTCCTGGTCGATCGCCGTATCCATTGGATTTGGCTTGATCGGGCTGGTCATGTTCGGCGCCCTCGCGGTCGCGTTCAAGGACCAGCGTGACCGAGCGAGAGCCCGGCAGACCGCCCATCGTAGCTAGGCATCTGGTGAGAGCACCTCGTTGACGCCCACACCCAGCAGGCCTTGAAAGTCTTCGAGGCCATCCCAACGTGGTCCCATACGGCCTCTTCCCGAGGTCGGCCATGGCGGTTTCGCCGTGGCAGCGCGTTTTGCTGAAATTGATCACGGATTCACAGGAGGTGATTGAATGTCAGTCAAGACATCCGAGCGCATGCTTCAGGAGAGTACCAACCCGCATCATGTCGTTGATTCACCGGACCCCCAGAGCCGCGTAAGGAGCGCGCCACGCCCGGGGGATGACCCCTATCCCACGCGTCTTGCCGAGCCCTTAGACATGCCCTGGTTGAACCGCCGTGAAGCGGTGGTGAAGGGCAGTGCCGAGGATGGTCCCCTGAGCCGGCAGCAGCTCGACGAGTTCGACCGCAAGGGGTTTCTGTTCGAGCCCAATTTCATCGCCGGCGAGGAGCTCGAGGAGCTGTGTCGCGAGCTGGCGGTGCTGCTGGAGAACCCCAACTACCGCAATCGCGATTTCAGCATCACCGAGCCCTCCGGCAAGGAGATTCGCTCGCTGTTCGCGATGCACTTCCTGTCCGAACGCTTCGCCCGACTGGCCCAGGATGAGCGGCTGGTGGGGCGTGCCCGCCAGATCATCGGCGGCGAGCCCTATGTGCACCAGTCGCGCATCAACTACAAGCCGGGCTTCGAGGGCAAGGGCTTCAATTGGCATTCGGATTTCGAAACCTGGCACGCCGAGGATGGCATGCCGGCCATGCATGCGGTCAGCGCCTCCATCGTGTTGACCGACAACCACCACTTCAATGGCCCGCTGATGCTGATTCCCGGCTCCCACCGGGTGTTCATTCCCTGTCTCGGGGAGACGCCGGCCGCCAACCACCAGCAGTCGCTGAAACAGCAGGAGCTTGGGGTGCCGAGCCGCGAGGCGCTCTCCCGGCTGGTCGAGCATCACGGTATCGAGGCGCCCACCGGTGCCGCCGGCGGCCTGCTGCTGTTCGACTGCAACGTGCTGCACGGCTCCAATGCCAATATGTCGCCAGACCCGCGCAGCAACGCCTTCTTCGTCTACAACCGCCGCGACAACCGTTGTGTGGCGCCTTTTGCGGCACCCGGACGGCGGCCGGGCTTTCTGGCCCATGAGCCCGACGAGGTGTGGTCACCGGAAGGGTGATAGTGAAAGGCGCCGGAACAGCCTTGAGCGGTGCTGCCATCTGCGATAGTACTGCCGCGCTACCGGCTCCGGTGTGGTGTGTGCCGCCGTCTGCGCTAAACTGTGCGCCTGTCGCGCTCGCGGCACACCCAGAGAAGGAGAAGAAGCGCCATGCGTTTTGTGCCCCACTTTACCGATGGCCAGGCCTATGCCGAGCGGCTCGGCAAGATCGTCTGCGTCGGTCGCAACTACGCCGAGCATGCCCGGGAGCTCGACAACCCGGTGCCCAGTGAGCCGCTGCTGTTCATCAAGCCGGCCACCAGTGCCGTGCCGCTGGAGTCGCCCATCGCGGCGCCTCTCCCACACGCTGAGGTCCATTACGAGACGGAGCTGGCACTGCTGATCGGTGAGGAGCTCAGCCACGTGACTGCCGGGGAGGCGGAGCGCGCCGTGGTGGGTATCGGGCTGGCCCTCGACCTGACCCTGCGCGATGTCCAGTCACGGCTCAAGGAGAAGGGACACCCCTGGGAGATCGCCAAGGCCTTCGACGGCGCCTGCCCGTTGTCATCCTTTCTGCCGCTTTCTCAGGTGCCCAACTGGAGCGCGCTCTCCTTTACTCTGGAGATCGATGGTGAGCTTCGTCAGCAGGGCGAAGGGGCCGATATGCTCTTCCCGGTGCCGACCCTGCTGGCCGAGATGAGCCGTCACTTCACCCTGCAGCCGGGCGATGTGGTGCTGACGGGCACGCCGGCCGGGGTAGGCCCGCTGGTCAGCGGTGCCGAGCTGCGCTTCACCCTTACCGGCGGCCTGGAGGTCACCACTCGGGTGGAGTAGGGGCACGCCATCAGTTGTGCGAGCGTAGAGAAAAGCGCCCGCCGTGAATACAAACGGCAGGGCGCTGTTTCTGTCTCTGGTTCTGTCTATGGAAGGGAGCGAGCTACTCCAGGTAGGTGTAGCCGGAGAGCCCCTCGGACAGATCGTCGAGGAAGCGCTGCTGCTCGGCCTCTTCCAGGCCGCTGGCGGCGAGCTGTTCGGCCAGATGGCGGCGCAGCACCTCGGCGTCGAAGTTGACGTAGCTCAGCACGTCGGCCACTCGATCGCCCTGCTGGATATGGCTCAGGCTCCAGCTGCCATCCTCGTTGAGGGTGGCATCCACGGAGTCGGTGTCGCCGAACAGATTGTGCAGGTCGCCGAGGATCTCCTGGTAGGCGCCTACCATGAAGAAGCCCAGCAGCCGCTCGTCATCCTCCTGCCACTCCGGCAGCGGCAGGGTGGTCTCCACACCCTGGCCATCCACGTACCCGTCGATGCGGCCGTCGCTGTCGCAGGTAATGTCCTGGATGACCCCGCGGCGTACCGGCTCCTGATCGAGTCCGGTGAGCGGCATCACCGGGAAGATCTGCTGGATGCCCCAGACATCGGGCACCGACTGGAACAGCGAGAAGTTGACGAACAGCTTGTCGGCGAGCTTCTCGGCCAGTTCATCACCGATCTCGCGGTGCACGCGATTGCGCGTGTCCAGGCGTGCGCGCAGCCGGGCGCAGGCCGCGAAGTAGACCGCCTCACCCTCGGCCCGGGCGGTGATATTGGTCAGCCCCATGACGAAGCGTTCATGCAGGTCGCCCATGGCCTGGGCAAGGTCATGCCAGGCCTCGACCAGGCCGCGCTGGTCGGGGGAAGCGCCGAGCAGGTCGTGGACCCGCCACAGCTCGTCGACCTGGGAGTCGCCTTCGACCCGGCGCTCGGGTGAGGCATCGCTGACCCGCTCCTCGCCGATCACGTTGGTGATGAGGACGGCGTGGTGGGCGGTCAGCGCGCGCCCCGATTCGCTGATCAGGTGGGGCTGGGGCAGATCATTCTCCTGGCAGGCCAGGCGGAAGGCATAGACCACATTACGGGCGTACTCGAGCATCGAGTAGTTGGCCGAGCAGAAGCTGCGCGAGCGGGTGCCTTCGTAGTCGACGCCCAGGCCGCCGCCCACATCCACCGTGTCCACTGGAGCGCCCAGCTCCACCAGGCTCTGGTAGAAGCGCGCACACTCGCGCAGGCCGCGCTGGATGTCACGGATATTGGCGATCTGCGAGCCCAGGTGGAAGTGCACCAGCTGCAGGCTCGCCAGGGCGTCGGCCTCGCGCAGCCGCTCCACCACCTCGAGAATCTGGCTGGCGGTGAGGCCGAACTTGGACTTCTCGCCACCGGTATTCTGCCAGCGCCCGCGGCCCACGGAGGCCAGCCTGGCGCGTAGCCCGATGCGCGGCGTGACGCCGAGTGCCGAGGCTTCCTCGAGGATCAGCGGCAGTTCCGAGAGCTTCTCCACCACCAGGTAGACGCGATGGCCGAGCTTCTCGCCCATCAGCGCCAGGCGCACATACTCGCGGTCCTTGTAGCCGTTGCAGACGATCAGCGAGTGGCCGTCGCCGGAGAGCGCCAGCACGGCGAGCAGTTCCGGCTTGCTGCCGGCCTCGAGTCCTACCCGGTCGCGGCCGCGTTCGGGGGTGGCGAGGATCTCTTCCACCACCCGGCGCTGCTGGTTGACCTTGATCGGGTAGACCGCCGTATAGCCGCCGCCGAAAGACTCCTCCTGCATGGCGGTATCGAAGGCATGGCAGAGCTGCTCGACCCGGTCGTGGAGGATGTCGATAAAGCGTACCAGCACCGGCAGGCGCAGACCGGCGGCCTTGAGCTCGCTCACCAGGTCGTTCAGCGGCAGGGTCGGGCCCTCGGTCTCGCTGCCCAGGGGACGCACCAGGGCATGGCCGGCATCATCCACATCGAAGTAGCCGCTGCCCCACTGGTCGATGTTCCAGACGCGCCGAGCGCGCCGGGCGGGGCCGCTGGCGCTGGCCATGGGGAGACTCATCGGCTTGCCTCCGGAAGGGGCAGGGCAGGCTGCTCGATGCGGGCCTTGAGGATGGTGCGGAAACGTTCGGGGTCGTGAGGCGTCAGATCGTGGGCCGGCGGGTCAACATAGACCACCAGCAGGCGCGAGAGCCAGTAGCGCAGCGCGGTCATGCGCAGCATCATCGGCCAGACATCGCGCTCGGCCGCCGTCAGCGGTCGGTGTGCCTGATAGGCGGCGAGGATGGCGTCATGGCGCTCGGCGTTCAGGCTGCCGTCCGCGTCGCAGGCCCAGTCATTGATGACGATGGCCAGGTCGAACAGCAGGTCACCGGTGCAGCCGTTGTAGAAGTCGATGATGCCACCCAGGCGATCGCCATCGAACAGGGTATTGTCGCGGAACAGGTCGCCGTGCAAGGCCCCCTGGGGTAGCTCGGTAACGCTGCTGAAGACATCTTCATAGGTCTCCACCTCATCCTTCATCAGCGTCTGGTCGGCCGCAGAGAGATAGCCATGCACCTTGTGGTGCAGGGCCACCAGCCAGTGGAGATCGCGTGGATTGGGGCGATGGCCGGTGAAGTGCTGCGAGATGGCGTGCAGGCGTCCCAGCACGCTGCCCAGCTCATGGCACTGGGCCAGATTCGGTTCGAGCGGGTGCTTGCCGGGCAGCCTCGGGAACAGCAGTGCCGGCTTGCCGGCCAGGCTATGCAGGGCCACGCCCTCGCGGTCGTGCAGGGGGCCGGGCACCGGCAGGCGATGCTCGTCGAGGTAGTCGAGCAGCTCGACAAAAAACGGCAGTTCCTCGTGCTCACCCTGCTCGAACAGGGTCAGCACCAGCTCTCGCTGGTCGGTAGTGACGAAGAAGGTACTGTTCTCGGTACCAGCGGGAACGCCCTCCAGGGAGACCAGTGAGCCGGCGTCGAAGCGGCTCAGGAAGGCCTCGACCTGGGACTCGGTCAGCGGTGTGAATACGGCCATGTGTCTCTTACCCGGGTATGCCAAGCCGCCTATTGTAGCGACTTGCGAGTGTGATGCACGCTTCGCCGAGCCGTCAGGAGATTGAACCGCTCGAGGCTTCTCCCCGGCGCCTCTCGCTTTACCGGCGATAGCGGCTTTCATCATTCAGAAGGTCTGCAGAACCCATTCGGGCACGGCGATGCGATCGCCTCGCTGGCGCTCGAAGTTGCCGTCGCCGTCGCGGTCGACCAGGTAGTAGGAGGGGCCGCTGGAGGGGCGGATCTCGATGGCGTAGAGCTCCCCATTGACCCGGTACTCGCGGATGATGCGCTCCTCTTCCTGACGGATGGTGATATCCGGCGCCAGCTCGTCATTGGGCTGGGCCAGAGCCGGCACGGCAGCGGCAAGCGACAGGCCCATGGCCAGCAGCGCGGCGGTAAGCGAGGGAAGTGTGTTCATGATGATCTCCAGTCCGCCGGGGCGGTGAGATGGTGTGTGTTCCCAGTGTAAGGGGTCGTCGCCTTCGCGCCCACCGGTCGCGGCAAAACGGCCGCGCTACGCGTATCATGGTTGATCAGAATCACTCACCGCTCAGCTTCAATGGATGCCTCCATGGCCGATAGTCCCATCGTTCTCGTCGACGGTTCCTCCTACCTGTACCGCGCCTTCCACGCCCTGCCGCCGCTGACCACCTCAGAAGGCTTGCCCACCGGGGCGATCAAGGGCGTGCTCAACATGCTCAAGCGGCTGATCAAGGACTACCCGAACAGCCCCATGGCGGTGGTCTTCGATGCCCCGGGCAAGACCTTTCGCGATGAGCTGTATGAGGAGTACAAGGCACAGCGGCCGCCGATGCCGGATGAGCTCCGCGATCAGGTACAGCCGCTGCACGACTGCGTGAGGGCGCTGGGCCTGCCGCTGCTGTGCATCGAGGGGGTCGAGGCCGATGATGTCATCGGCACCCTGGCCCGCCAGGCCACCGAGGCGGGTCGCGATGCGGTGATCTCCACCGGTGACAAGGACATGGCCCAGCTGGTCAATGCCCATATCACCCTGGTCAACACCATGAAGGACGAGACCCTGGACGTCGAAGGCGTCAAGGAGAAGTTCGGCCTGCCTCCGGAGCTGATCATCGACTTCCTGGCCCTGATGGGAGACAAGGTGGACAACATTCCCGGAGTCCCCGGGGTGGGCGAGAAGACGGCGCTGGGGCTGCTGCAAGGCATGCAGGGCGGGCTCGATACCATCTATGCCGATCTGGAAGCGGTCAAGGCGCTTGGTTTTCGTGGCGCCAAGACCCTGCCAAAGAAGCTCGAGGAGCACCGCGACAAGGCCTTCCTCTCCTATCAGCTGGCGACCATCAAGACCGACTGCGAACTGCCGGTGGGGCTCGATGACCTGGAGCTCGCGCACCCGGACCGCGAGACGCTGCTCGAGCTCTATCGCCGTTTCGAGTTCAAGGCCTGGCTGTCCGAGCTGCTGGAGGGTCGGGACGAGGGTGTCGACGACGTCGTCGGTGGCACCACGACCCCGGAGGTCGCCGAGGAGGACACCGCCGGCGGCGCACCACGCGAGGACCATGTCATTGTCGAGCAGGCCGAGCTGGACGCCTGGCTCGAGCGGCTGCAGAGCGCCGAGGCCTTCTGCTTCGACCTGGAGACCACCAGCCTGAACTACATGGAGGCACAGATCGTCGGCATCGGGCTGGCGCTGGAGGCGGGGGAGGCCGCCTATATTCCCCTGGCCCACGACTACCTAGACGCCCCCGGGCAGCTCGATCGTGACGCCGTGCTTGCCGCCCTCAAGCCGCTGCTGGAAGACGACGGCAGAACCAAGATAGGGCAGAACCTCAAGTACGACATCTCGGTGCTGGCCGGTTATGGCATTCGGGTGGTCGGGCCGCTCGAGGACACCATGCTCGAGTCCTATGTGCTCGACTCCACCGCCACCCGTCATGATATGGACTCCCTGGCGCTCAAGTACCTGGGCGAGAAGACCACTCCCTTCGAGGAGATCGCCGGCAAGGGGGCCAAGCAGCTCACCTTCAACCAGGTCGCCCTGGAGCAGGCGGCGCCCTATGCCTGTGAGGATGTCGATATCACCCTGCGCCTGCACCACGAGCTGCGCCCACGGCTCGAGCAGCAGGGGCGTCTGCGCCAGGTGCTCGAGACGGTCGAGCTGCCGCTGATCCCGGTGCTGTCGCAGATGGAGCTGACCGGCGTGGCCCTGGATCCGCAGCGCCTGCACGCTCAGAGCCGGGAACTCGAGGCGAGAATCAACGAGCTGGAGGCCCGTGCCCATGAGCTGGCCGGCCGCGAGTTCAACCTCGGCTCTCCCAAGCAGCTGGGCCAGATCCTCTTCGAGGAGCAGAAGATCCCGGTGCTCAAGAAGACTCCCAAGGGGGCGCCATCCACCGCCGAGGCGGTGCTCGAGGAGCTGGCCCTGGATTATCCGTTGCCCAAGGTGATCATGGAGCATCGCGGCCTGGCCAAGCTGAAGTCCACCTACACCGACAAGCTGCCGCGCCTGGTCAACAAGACCACCGGACGCCTGCATACCAGCTATCACCAGGCGGTCACCGCCACCGGGCGACTCTCCTCGAGCGACCCTAACCTGCAGAACATCCCGATCCGGAACGAGGAGGGCCGAAAGATCCGCCAGGCCTTTATCGCCCGGCCCGGCTATCGCATTGTCGCCGCCGATTACTCCCAGATCGAGCTGCGCATCATGGCCCATCTCTCGGGAGACAAGGGACTGCTGGCGGCCTTTGCCGAGGGGCGTGACATCCATGCCGCCACCGCCGCCGAGGTGTTCGGCGTGGCCCTCGACAAGGTAACGGCAGACCAGCGGCGCAGCGCCAAGGCGATCAACTTCGGACTGATATACGGCATGAGCGCCTGGGGGCTGTCACGGCAGCTGCATACCGAACAGAGCCAGGCCAAGGTCTATATCGACCGCTACTTCGACCGCTACCCCGGGGTGGCGAACTATATGGAGCGCATCCGCGCCCAGGCCGCCGAGGATGGCTTCGTCGAGACGGTGTTCGGTCGGCGCCTCCATCTGCCCGAGATCCGCTCCCAGAATCGTGCCCGCCGTCAGGGCGCCGAGCGTACCGCCATCAATGCTCCCATGCAGGGCACGGCCGCGGATATCATCAAGCGCGCCATGATCGAGGTGGCCGCCTGGCTGCAGGAGGGGGAGATGGATGCCTGGATGGTGATGCAGGTCCACGACGAGCTGGTGTTCGAGGTGGCCGAGGCGCAGGTAGAGGAGTTTATCGAGCAGGTGAAGGCGCGCATGCAGGCCGCCGCCGAGCTCGATGTGCCGTTGATCGTCGAGGCCGGGAGTGGAGCGAACTGGGACGAGGCCCACTGACGCGGCTCCCGCCCCAAACAGCAAGGCCCGCGGCGGATGCCGCGGGCCTTGCTGTTTAACTCGATGTGTCAGCGAGGAGCGCCGGGGGTAGTCGTAGAGAAGGCCCTACCACCGGATCAGCTCCGAGCGCTGAATCAGCGCCAGCCGACGCGGTCGAAGATCTTGATCGCCTCGGGGTTGTTCTCCCCCAGCTTGCTGATGTTGAGGTCATCCTTCTTGAAGTCGCCCCAGGACTCGAGCACCGGGTTCTTCTTCACGCCCTCGACCACCGGGAACTCGTAGTTGCCGTTGGCGAAGATCTCCTGAGCGGTATCGGAGGCCAGGAACTCGAGGAAGCGCACGGCATTCTCGCGGTTGGGAGCCCCTTCGACCACACCGGCGCCGCCCACGTTGATATGGGTGCCACGGTCATCCTGGTTGGGGAAGATCACGCCGACACGGCGGGCGACCTCACGATCCGCCTCGTTGTCGGAGTGCAGCAGGCGTACGTAGTAGTAGTGGTTCGCCACCGCCAGGGAGCACTCGCCGCTGGCCACGCCCTTGATCTGGTCGGTGTCGCCCCCTTCTGGGTCGCGTGCCATGTTGGCCACCACGCCCTGGGCCCACTCCTCGGCACCTTCGGCGCCATGGTGCTCGACCAGTGAGGCGAGCAGCGACTGGTTGTAGATATTGTTCGAGGAGCGGATGCACACCTGGCCCTCGAACTTCGGGTCGGCGAGCTCCTCGTAGCTGCCGATCTGGCTCGGATCGAAGTTCTCGCGGTCATAGAAGATGGCGCGGGCGCGCTGACTGAAGCCGAACCACAGCCCCTCGGGGTGACGCATGGCTTCCGGCAGGCGCTCGTTCAGCACCTTGGAGTCGACGCTCTGGAAGATATCCTCCTGCTCGGCGCGCCACAGGCGGCCGGCGTCAACGGTGATCATCACGTCGGCGGGGCTGGCCACGCCCTCGCGGGTGATGCGCTCGATCAGCTGGTCCGAGTCGCCTTCCAGCAGGTTCACTTCGATGCCGGTCTCCTCGGTGAAGGCCTCGTAGAGCGCCTCGTCGGAGTCGTAGTGGCGTGCCGAGTAGATGTTCAGCTCGTCGGCAGAGACGGCGGTAGCGAAGGCGGAGCCGGCCAGCGCGACGGCGATGGGGGCGGCGAGACGAGCGTTCTTGATCATCGTGACCTCTTGGTTTTCTGGCAGAGCAGCTAGGTTTCTAGCAGAGTAGCGATAGTGGAATGATAATACGTTGCATTAAAGATGGGGCTATTGAAGACCTGTCGACCGGCGACGTCAAGGGGCCAGGAACAGATTTCTTGCGCTGGTGCAGAGAAATGCTGAATGCGAGTCGCTTTCAAACGCATTAACGCTCGTGATCGGTTATGATGGGGAGACCTCCACCGACACGACGTCGAGGGCCCCAATGAACCTGAATCTGCAACAGCCGCACGCCACTTCCGCTCCGGTACTCGCCATGCAGGGCATTCACCACGCCTTCGGCAAGCACGAGGTGGTGAAGGGCATCGATCTGGACATACAGCCGGGTGAAGTGGTCTGCCTGCTGGGCCCCTCGGGGTGTGGCAAGACCACCCTGCTGCGCATCGCCGCGGGCCTCGAGAAGCTACAGCACGGTCGCGTGGTCCTGGAGGGCGATGAAGTGGCCCGCCCTGGTGGGCGTCACCTCCCCCCCGAGAAGCGCAGCGTCGGTCTGGCCTTTCAGGACTCCGCGCTCTTCCCCCACCTTTCCGTGCTGGAAAACGTGACCTTTGGGCTCAAGCACCTGCCGGCAGGCGAGCGTCGTCGGCGTGCCCTGAGGCTGCTCGAGCAGCTGGGGATGGGCGCCCGGGCCGAGGGCTATCCCCACATGCTCTCGGGAGGCCAGCAGCAGCGCGTGGCACTGGCTCGTGCGCTGGCGCCGGAGCCGCACCTGATGCTGCTCGACGAGCCCTTCTCCAGCCTCGATGCGCGGCTGCGCGATCAGATTCGCGATGACACCCTGCACGTGCTCAAGGAGGTCGGGGCCGCCACGCTGCTGGTGACCCACGACCCGGAAGAGGCGATGTTCATGGCCGACCGCATCGCCCTGATGCGTGATGGCCATATCGTTCAGGTCGGTACGCCACGCGAGCTCTACTGCAACCCCAGCGACCCCTTCGTGGTGACCTTCTTCGGTGAAGTGAACGAACTCTCCGGGGTGGTTCGCGACGGCAAGGTGCTGACGCCTGTGGGCATCGTGGATGCCGGCTGGCTTGCCGATGGCAGCGAGGTGCGCGTGCTGGTGCGGCCGGAGGCGCTGCAGGTGGCGAGGCTGGATGTGCCGGCCGAAGCGCACAGCCACAGCCATATTGTCATGGCCAAGTTGCTGGGGCGCAGCAGCTTGCTGCATATCTGTGCCCACGACTCCGACGGCGATGAAGCCCATATCCATGCGCGGGTGCCGGGGGTCTTCCTGCCCGCCGAGGGCCAGCCCGTGACCCTGCGGCTGGACCCCTCCCAGGTATTTGTCTTTCCCTCGCGCTCCTCGTCACTTCCCGCCGGGGCGCGAGCGGCGCATGGCGAGGCTGAGCAGGATCACCGGGACTATGCCTACCACCACGATGGCCAGTGAGGCCGTCGAGGCCTCGGCGAGACGCTCGTCTGCCGCCAGGTTGTGAGCGCGTACCGCCAGGGTATCGAAGTTGAAGGGGCGCAGGATGATGGTCGCCGGTAGCTCCTTCATCACATCCACGAAGACCAGGATGCAGGCCGCGAGCAGACTGCCGCGCATGATCGGGGTGTGCACCCGCTTCAATGTGCCGGTGGCGGTCTGGCCCAGGGTGCGAGAGGCGGCATCCATGCTCGGCGTCACCTTGCCCAGGCTGGCTTCCACGGCGTTGAACGAAACCGCCAGGAAGCGCACCACGTAGGCGTAGATCAGGATAAACGCCGAACCGCTGAAGATCAGTCCGATCACTTCGCCACCGCGCGACAGCAGCCAGGTATTGAGGGTATTGTCCAGCCAGGCGAAGGGGATCAGGATGCCTACCGCGACCACCGACCCCGGGATCGCATAGCCCATGGCCGAGATACGCGTGGCGGTTCGGGTCAGTCGAGTATTGTTGAGGCGCACCCCGTAGCTGAGCACTACCGCCAGGGTGACCGCCACCAGCGCGGCGATCGAGGCCAGCAGCAGACTGTTGCGGGCATAGCCGATAAAGCTCTTGCCGAAGAGCGAGTCACCCTGCTGGATAGCCAGCTCGGCGAGGATGCCGCTGGGGATCAGGAAGCCGCCCAGGATCGGCAGCAGGCAGGCCAGGAAGGCGCCTGCCGAGGCCCAGCCGCCGAGGTGGAACTCCGGCAGCTGTTGATAGCGGCTGGAGGTGTGGAAGTAGCGCCGCTTGCCCCGCGACCAGCGCTCCAGCAGCACCAGAGCGATCACGAAGGTCAGCAGGCAGGCGGCGAGCTGGGCGGCGGCGGCCTGCTCGCCGAGGCCAAACCAGGTGCGGTAGATGCCGGTGGTGAAGGTGTCCACGCCGAAGTACTGTACCGCGCCGAACTCGTTCAGCGTTTCCATCAGGGCCAGTGATACGCCGCCCACCAGTGCCGGGCGCGAGAGAGGAATCGCCACGCTCCAGAACAACTGCCAGGGGCCGCGGCCCAGGGTGCGACCCACATCCAGCATGCACACCGACTGCTCCATGAAGGAGGCGCGTGCGAGCATGTAGACGTAGGGGTAGAGCACCAGGCTGATCAGCGTTGCCGCCCCGCCCAGCGAGCGCACCTCGGGGAACCAGTAGTCCCCGAAGCCCCACCCGAACAGGTCGCGCAGCCACCCCTGGAGGGGCCCCGAGAACTGCAGGAAGTCGGTATAGGCGTAGGCGATCACATAGGTCGGCACGGCCAGCGGCAGCAGCAGCGCCCACTCGAACAGTCGTCGCCCCGGGAAGCGGCACATCACCACCAGCCAGGCGGTACCGGTACCGATCACCAGGGTGCCGATGCCCACCGTGATCACCAGGAACAGGGTGTTGGCCAGGTAGCGGGGCAGCACCGTGCTGGCCAGGTGCTGCCAGACGCCACCGGTGGGTACCAGGATATGTGCCAGCACCGCCAGCACCGGCAGAGCCACGACCAGCGCGACCCCGAGCAGCAGGGCGGTCCATGGAGTGAAGGAGGGGATCAGTCGGCGTGAGAGAGTGGGCAGGTCGCCGCTGGCAGGTCGAGACAAGGGAGGCTCCTTGCGGGCGCAGGATGGTAAATGCGAGACATTGACGCCGGCAAATAGTATCAGTTGCGCTTGTCTGCTGCAGCCAACATTGGTTGACCACCGTCAAACGACGACGCCCGCCGTCGGCTGACGGCGGGCGTCGTTACGCTTTCACGGGTCAGTAGCCGAGCAGCATCGATGGCAGGCCGGTGATAAGGGCCGGGAAGAAGGCCATCAGCACACAGGCCAGCACGATCAGGGCCACGAAGGGAATGACCGCCTTGTAGAGATCGACGATCTCCACCCCGGGCGGTGCCACTCCCTTCAAGTAGAAGAGCGCATAGCCGAACGGCGGGGTCAGGAAGGAGGTCTGCAGCACCACGGCCACCATCACCACGAACCACAGCATATCGACGCCCATGCTGTCGACGATGGGTAGCATGATCGGGAAGCTGAGCAGCACGATGCCGGTCCAGTCCAGGAACATGCCCAGCAGGAACACCAGGAACAGCATCAGGATCAGGGCCCCGATGGTGCCGCCGGGCATCGCCGTCACCACGTTATGGATGACGTCCATGCCGCCACCGATGGAGAACACCCCGGTGAAGGCGGTTGCTCCGACCACCACCAGCATCACCATGGTGGTGGTCTTGCTGGCCTCGATCAGGGTGCGATAGCAGGTCGATGCCTTGCGATCACCGAAGATCAGGAACAGCAGGAAGGCGATGGCCACGCCGATGGCCGAAGCCTCGGTGGCCGTGGCGATCCCCAGAAACAGTGAGCCCAGCACACCGAGAATCAGCGACATGGGCGGCAGCACATACTTGCCGAGCATGATCAGCAGCTGGCCGGTCGAGGTCTCGGCGCGCTCCTCGGCGGGAACGGCTGGCCCGTAGTGCGGCTTGACGAAACAGATCACCAGCACATAGAGCGCATACATGGTGCCGAGCATCACCCCCGGTACCAGGGCACCGGCAAACAGCGCACCCACCGAAACCGGCGAGTAGCTGGCCATCAGGATCAGCATGATGCTGGGGGGAATCAGGATGCCCAGGCAGCCGCTGGCCATGATGACGCCGGCGCTGAGCTCCTTGTTGTAGGAGTACTTGAGCATCGGGACCAGGGCGATCATGCCCATCACCGCGATGGAGGCGCCGACGATGCCGGTGGTGGCGGCCAGCAGTACCGAAACGATGACCACGGTCAGGGCCAGGCCGCCACGCAGGTTGGCGAGCAGCAGGCGCATGGTGTCGAACATCTTCTCGGTGACACCGGAGTCGTTCAGGAAACGCGCCATCAGCACGAACAGGGGAATGGCGACCAGGACATAGTTGTCCATGGAGTTGCCATAGATGTTGTTGATCAGGATGCCCAGCGTATTGGCGCCGGGGCCGAGCCAGGCGCCTAGCACGGCGACGCCGCCGAGCACGAAGGCCAGCGGGTGGCCCATGAACAGCCCGATCAGCAGGCCGCTGAACATGAAGAGAGTGAGCATCTCGGGGCTCATGCGGCACCCTCCTTGCGTAGTTCACCGCAGGCGCGGATCACGATGGCGATGGCCTGCAGCAGCAGGAGCAGGGCGGCCACGACGATCACACCCTTTACCGGGTAGACCGGGATGGACATCATGCCGTAGGTGGTTTCTCCGCGGCTGAAGGAGCGCTCGAAGAAGGCCCAGCCGAAGGTAAGCAGCATCCAGATGAAGGGCACGAAGAAGAGCAGGTAGCCGAGCAGTTCGAGGACGGCCTGCTTGCGGCGGGTGAGCAGACGCTTGAGCACGTCGACCTCGACGTGGGCGTGATGGCGCAGGCCATAGGCGGCCATCAGCATGAAATGGGCGCCGAACAGCATCTTGGTGACATCGAAGGCCCAGTCGCTAGGGCGGCCGATGAAGAAGCGTGCGGCAATGTCATAGATCACGATCAGCGTGATCACGGCAAGGAGTGGGGCGATCAGGCGTCCGAACCCCTCGTTGAGGGCATCGATGGCCCTGGCAATGGTGTTCATGGTGAGGCTCTCGGAGTCGGGCTAATCAAGCGAACACAGGATGTAAAGCGACCGGGTAGGCCGAGCCCCGCAGGGCCCGGCCCGGCCCGCTTACTGGTTCATGCAGCTCTCGAGCTCCTCGAGGGACGGCAGGTTGTCCATGCTACGGCTCATGTTGAAGGGCACGGTCACGTCACGCCAGTTGGCGTAATGATCCAGGTAGCTGACCATGGAGTGGTAGACCTTGGCATGCATCGGATCCTCGCAGGCACCCTGCAGGATTACCTCATTGGTGATCTCCTGGATGCGAGCCAGGTCCTCTTCAGGCAGCTGATTGATGGTCATGCCCTCGTCCTTGAACTTGACCGTCGCTTCGGTGGACTGCCGCTCGGACCAGGCCAGTGACCAGGTCATGGTGGCTTCGGCGGCGATCTTCAGCTTCTCCTGGGTCTCCTCGGAGAGGGCGTCCCACGCCTCCTTGTTGATCATCACGCCGAAGACGCTGGCGGACTGGTGCCAGCCCGGGGTGGACCAGTAGTCGGCCACCTCGCCGAAGCCGGCCTTGTAGTCGACCCCCGGGGTGGAAAACTCGCCGGCGTCGATCACGCCGCGCTCGATGGCCTGGTAGACCTCGCCGCCGGCCAGGGTGACCTGGGAGCCGCCGAGCTTCTCCAGTACACGGCCCTGGTCGCGGCCGGAGAGGCGCAGACGCTTGCCTTCCAGGTCGGCGATGCTCTCGATGGGGGTGCCGCCCATGAAGCCGGACTCGTTGTTGGTGATGCCGTAGGGCAGGTAGACCATGTCATACTCGCCGTAGACCTCCTGGTACAGCTCGAAGCCGCCCCACTGGTTGATCCAGTTGAGGTAGTCCACGCCGTTGAACAGGCTGGTCGTGGTGGCCAGCGGCGAGAAGGCCGGACTCAGGCCCGCCCAGTAGCCCGGCCAGTCGGCGGCGGCCTGGATGGCGCCGGTCTGGGTGGCATCGAACACCTCGCTGCCCGGCATCAGGGTGCCACCGGCACGGAAGTTGATGGTGAGCTCATCGCCGGCCAGCTTGTTGACCAGCTCGACCCAGTGGCGGTCCATCTGGATCAGATCAAGGTTGTCCGGCCAGGTAGTGGTCATGGTCCACGTTTCCTTGGCCTGAACGGTGGTGCTCAGGGTGGCCAGGGCCATGCCGGCGGCTAGGCCGGTGAGCGTGAAGCTGCGCAGTGTCTTCATATTGTTCTCCCTACGGGGCTGGACAGGAGGTGGCGCCCCAACGGCGCCAACCGGATAAGGCTGGGTTGCGGCCGCCGGCATCGGAATGCATTGGTGAGTCCGCAACTAGGCTTCAAACTAACACCCTATTGGCGTGCAGAACGATCATGCCCCTGCGACGCTGTCGCGCCCCGTGAGCGGGGGGCAGACAGCGCCACCGTGACCGCGATACGTTAAGTCACTGTTTGATAATCTAATACTATCAGGTATTTAATAAATGTTTACGTTAACGTCAACGTAGCATGATGATCGGTATCTAGCGTTGAAAACTGCTCTGTCGTAAGACCAAAGTTCTAGTCGGGGCGGTGAAGCCGGGGGGAGTGGCAATGAACGGGAGAGAGGAGGCGCATGGCCTGTCGACTCGGGTGCTGCTGGCCCATGTCTCACGGCTCGCCCGCCGTCGCTGGCGGGGCCTGGCATGGCTGCAGGGGGCTCCCCAGGCGTGCTGTGATGCGGCCGGCGAGTTATGGCGAGCCGGCACCTGGCGCTGCCCGCTCTGGGTGGCGCCGGCGTTACCTCCGCGGGTCGATGCGGCGCACTGGCTGGCACCTGCCCGTGCCCGGACACGCCTGGGGGGCGAGCATGATCTACTGGTGATCGACGCCGCCTCCGATGGGGCGGGCTTCGACCCCGACGCCGTGGCGGCCCTGGTCGGCACCCTGAAGGCGGGTGGCCTGCTGGTGTTGATGACTCCGGAGGAGTGGGGCAGCAGACCCGATGCCGACTATGCGCGGCTGGCCGAACACCCCTGGCGACCCGAGGCGCTGACCAGCCGCTATCTGGCCCGATTGGCGCGTCTACTGAGTGGTGCCGACCAGGTGATTCGCTGGCGGGCCGGTGAAACGCCTCGTTTACCCGGATTTCCCATCCGTCAGGCGCCTGCCGAGCGGCCGGTGACCGATGAAGACTGTCTGACCGGTGACCAGGCCCAGGCGGTGGCTCGCCTGGCGCGGCTGCGTCGCCGTCGTCCGCTGGTGATCACCGCCGACCGTGGGCGCGGCAAGAGTGCGGCCCTGGGCATCGCCTGCGCCCGCTGGCTGGCCACGGGAGAGCAGGAGGTGTTGGTGACCGCACCGCGCCCGTCGGCGGTGGAGAGCCTCTTCGAGCGCCTTGCGGCGCTCTGCCCCCAGGGTGAGCGACGCGGGCATCTCTTCACTACCGACCAGGGTGACGTTCGCTTCGTGGCCCCGGATGCCCTTGCCGAGCTGGCCCGGCAGGGCGAAGCCGGCGGTGCCGGCCGTCTGCTGCTGGTGGATGAGGCGGCGGCGATTCCCGCCGCTCCGCTTGGCGAGTGGCTCGACGCCTTCCCACGGATCGCCTTTGCCACCACGGTGCACGGCTACGAGGGCTCCGGTCGCGGTTTTGCCCTGCGTTTCCGCGAGCGTCTCGAGCGCACCACCCCGGAGTGGCGAGGGTTGCATCTGGCCGAGCCGATCCGCTGGGCGAATGACGACCCCCTCGAGCCGCTGATCCATCGCCTGCTGATGCTGGATGCCGACCCGCCCGAGTCATCCTCTCGGCCGGCCGGTGACGTGCGGCAACTGTCGCGGGATACACTGGCCAGCGACGAGAGTAGCCTGCGTGGCCTGTTCGGCCTGCTGGTGCAGGCCCACTACCGCACCACGCCCAGCGATCTACGATTGCTGCTGGATGGCCCGGGCCTCACCGTTGGCAGTGTGGCGACCGGTGATGTGCCGCTCGGGGTGGTGATGACCGCAGATGAAGGGGGCTTCGAGGCGGGCCTGGCCGAGCGGGTCGCCCGTGGCGAGCGGCGGCCTCGTGGCCACCTCATGGCTCAGTCCCTGGCCGCCCATGCCGGCTCCCGGGCAGCGCTCACCGGGCATCTGCGTCGGGTGGTACGCATTGCGGTATCACCCCAGCGACGTCGCGAGGGGCTGGGGAGGCGGCTGATCGAGGCGGAGCTGGAGCGAGCGCGTCATGATGGCTGCGATCTGCTGGGGGCGAGCTTTGGCGCCGAACCGGCGCTAATGGCCTTCTGGCGACGCCAGGGATTTCACGCACTGCGCCTCGGGCTGACCCGTGAGACCGCCACGGGTGAACACGCCCTGATGGTGGCCCGGGCCACCAGCAAGCGCGGTGAGGCGCTGCTGGCCTCACTCGCCGCGCGCTTTCGGCGAGCCCTGCCCGGCCTGCTGGCCTTCGAACTTCGTGATCTGGCGCCGTCAGTGGCCGCCGCCCTGCTGGCGGAGGGCGGTGGGGCGAATCTCGCAGACGATGACCGCCGCGATGCCGAGGATGTCGCCGCCGGTCACCGCGAGCCGGCGCTGGCCCGGCCGGCGTTGCAGGCCCTGGTTCGTCATGCCCTGGCCCGCGGCATCCCCCTCGCCGATCCCGATCTTCTGCTGCTGGTGGCCTGGGGTTTTCAGGGGCTGAGTGGTGAGGCTCTGACCCGGCATCTCGCTGTATCGGGCCGGCGCCAGGCCACCGCCCGCCTGCGCGAGGCGACGGCCATGCTGCTGTCCATCTCTTCCCCTTCAGCAACGGGCTGAGTAAGGTAGGTCGGTTACTCAGGAAGGGATCATCATGAACGAACATCTCGATCGGCTCTCGCCACAGCCGCTCTGGCGCCATTTCCGCACCCTTTGCGAGACTCCGCGCCCCTCCGGCCATGAGGCCGCCCTGGCGGCACGCCTCGAAGCCTGGGCCGACGCACAGGGACTGGCGCATGAGCGTGATGCCTTCGGCAACCTGCTGATTCGCAAGCCGGCCTCTCGCGGTCATGAGCAGGCCCCCGGCGTGATCTTCCAGGGTCACCTGGATATGGTCCCCCAGGCCAACAGCGACCACCCCCACGACTTTACCCGCGACCCCATCGAGACCTACCTCGACGATGACGGCTGGCTGCGGGCCCGCAATACCACCCTGGGCGCCGATAACGGCCTCGGCGTGGCCGCCGCCCTGGCCATCCTCGAGGATGACGACCTCATCCACGGTCCGCTGGAAGCGATTTTTACCTTGGAGGAAGAGTCCGGCATGGGCGGGGCGCTCAACCTCGCCGAAGGGTGGCTGCAAGGACACTACCTGCTCAACCTCGACTCCGAGGATCGTGGCGAGGTGTTTATCGGCTGCGCCGGAGGCACCGATGTGGTGGTCGAGGCGCAATTGCCCACCGCGGCGCTGGCCGACGATGAGGTGACGCTTCGCCTGTCGCTGACCGGGCTGCGCGGCGGTCACTCCGGGATCGATATCGACAAGGGGCGGGGTAACGCCAACCGACTGCTGGTGCGGGTGATGCGTGTCCTGGAGCGCCTCGATGTCAGGCTGGCAAGCTACCAGGGAGGCACCCTGCGCAACGCGCTGCCTCGCGAGGCCTTTGCGACCCTGGCGCTGCCCGAGGAGGAGCTCGAGGCCGCCAAGGCTGAGGTGGCGGCCCTGCAGACCATCCTGCGCAAGGAGTTTGCCGGTGTCGATGATGCACTGACGTTGACCCTCGAGCCGGTCGAGGTGCCCGCCGAGGAACCGCTCACCGGTCAGGCGACGCATCTACTGCTGGCCGCCATCCATGCAGCGCCCTGTGGCGTCGAGCGCATGAGCCAGGAGGTGCCGGGCGTGGTGGAGACCTCCAACAACCTGGGGGTCGTGAGCCTCGCGGCGGGGCGTTTCCATCTCGGCGCCCTGGTACGCTCGCTGCACGACAGCGCGGCCCAGGACCTGGCCGATCGGCTGCGTGCCGTGTTCGAGCTGACCGGTGCCAAGGTGCGTCTCGAGAATGGTTATCCGGGGTGGGCTCCCCAGCGAGACAGCGAGCTGCTGACGCGCTTTAAGCGCGTGCACCTCGAGCAGCTGGGCAGCGAGCCGGCGGTCAAGGTCATTCATGCCGGGCTCGAGTGCGGCATTCTGGGCGGCAAGTACCCGGCGCTTGAGATGATCTCCTTCGGTCCGCTGATTCGCGGTGCTCATTCGCCGGATGAGCGAGTCGAGGTCGCTTCGGTGGAGGAGTTCTGGATGCTGCTGCGTGCCCTGGTGGAGGACCTGACGCGCTGACAGGTGCGTGGTCCGAGGTATTCGTGCCAGACACGACAACGCCGGGCCTTGGGCCCGGCGTTGTCGTGACATGACCCGTGATGCCTGATTGGGTCGGGTCCTGAATCAGGCGAGGTAGCTGGCCAGCATCCACACGGTCTTCTCCTGCTCGCGGATATAGTCGCCGGCCTGGGCGGCGGTGCCCTCGTCGTCGGCATCCGAGGCCAGGGAGAGGATCTCGCGCTGCAGCTCGATCAGTACCTGGTAGCCCACCAGCACGCCCTCGACGCAGGCCTTGCCGTCCGAGACGTTCTTGTCCTCGGTGATGCGCGAGACCTCCACATAATCGCTGTAGGCATGCAGCGGCTGGTGGCCCAGGGTAAGCACGCGTTCGGCGACCTCATCGATCTTGGTCAGCAGGTCGGTATAGAGCTCCTCGAACTTCTCGTGGAGCTGGAAGAACTGGGGCCCCTTCACGTTCCAGTGATAGCCGCGCACGTTCATGTAGAAGACCTGGTAGTTGGCCAGCAGCTCATTGAGTTTCTCGGCGAGCTGGCTGGCGCTGGCCTCGTGCAGGCCGATGCGGTTGGTATCGCTCATGCGAATGCCTCCTTGGTGGTGTCGGTTTACATGATCCATGTATCGCCCGCTGGCGGACAGTGAATCCTGACCATGAGCATCATAGCCATGATGAATGACATCTTGGCGAAGGGAGCGGACTTCAAGGGGGCTGCGTCATCCTGACGCGTCGGGCGTCGGGCGTCGCGTCAGGATGCCGCCGTCTTGCAATGTTCCCTCGTCACGGCCTCCTGCCTACACTGAAGTCGTCAGTCGTCCAACCCTGGGAGAGAGACCATGCGTCCCTGGCCGTTGCTTGTCCTGCTGGTGCTGGCCGGCTGCCAGACCGTTCCTTCCACGCTGCCGGAGGCGGAGCCGCCCCCTGCGGCGGCCTGTCTCTGGTCAACCGTGGGTGTGCCGGTCACCGAGACGCTGCGGCGGGCGGTGGTTGCCCTGGAGGATGACGGCTTTCTTATCCGCCATACCGCGACCGCTCCGGCACTGGTAAGCGCAGAGCGTACCCGCATCCTGCCCGGCTACGGCGACCGCCATGGTGACTGGGAGCGTCGTGGTGTGTTCGGCGGTATCGGCCTGGGCGGTGGTCGTGGTGGTTTCGGTGGAGGGGTGATGATCGGCTTCGGTGGAGTGGGCAGCCTGACCCGCGATGCCACCGAGCTGGAGCGTGTCTCGTTGCTGGTCGGTGACGGGGAGGTGCGGGTCAGTCGCGACCTTCAGGTCATCGACTGGCGAGGTGAGCTCGCGGAGTCGCGAAGCGCCAGTACCGAGGCATTCTGTGGTGGCCTGCGCCGGGCCATGGATGCCGGAGGTGAGCCATGAGTCGTCTGGCTGGCATGTTACTGGTGGTAGGGCTGCTGACCGGCTGTGCGACCCCACCATCTTCGGTGCCGCCGGTGATGCTCTCCTCACAGGCCTCCTCCTCATGTGCCCTGCAGGCCACCGCCGAGGCACTGATGTCGCGCGGTTATGTGGTGCGCCATGCCGATGCCTCGCTGGGACGCCTGGAGGCGGTGTTCTCGCGCTGGCCGGGCTACCGGGTGCTGGTGGCAATCGAGTCGCCTGGAACCGATGGCCACCTCGCCTTGACGGCCCTCCGCTGCGGACGCCCCATGCCCTCCGCCACCTTGGAGCGGCTGGCGTCGGATATCGCCGCACGCCTCGTCGACTGCGAGGCCAGGCAATAGCCTCAGGAGGCCCGCGTCTCTTCAAGTTGCAGGTCGGGCCCCTCGAGCATGGCCAACACCCGGTCTCGCATGGCGGCCAGAGTGTCGAGGTCGTAGGGTGTCGCCTCCCCCTGCCCCCAGACCGGTCCCGGCCAGAGCTCATCCTCCGTGCGGCGCAGCACCAGATGCATATGCAGCTGCGCCACCACGTTGCCGAGGCTTGCCACATTGAGCTTGTCGGCCCCCATCAGTGCCTTGAAGGCCTGGCCGATGCGGCTTGTCTCGTGCCACAGCTGCCGCTGCTCCGCCTCGCTCAGCTCGAAGACCTCGCTGATGCCATGCCGCCGCGGGATCAGCAGCAACCAGGGAAAACGGCTATCGTTCATCAGCCGCAGCTGGCATAGCGGCAGCTCGGTGATCGGGTAGCTGTCCTCCACCAGGCGGGGGTCTGGCTCGAAGTGATCCATCGGGGCTCTCCGGGGTAGTCAGCGAGTGGTATCGGCTGTCCAGCATCATGCCACATAACCGCGGGGAGTTTTCCCCGTTTGCTCGGGCGGCTAAGCTGTGCGGCTCTCTCCTGAAAGGACTCTTCCATGACCCTGCTCGAAGCATTGGCCATGCTGCTGATCGGTGCCCTGGCCGGCTTTATCAACGTGCTCTCCGCCGGCGGCTCCATGCTTACCCTGCCGCTGTTGATGTTCCTGGGCCTGCCGCCTCAGGAGGCCAACGGTACCAATCGTGTCTCCATTGCCCTGCAGAGCGTCTCGGCGGTATACAACTTCTTCCGTGCCGGGGCGCGCCATCTGGGGCTCTCGCTGCGCCTCTCCGTGCCGGCGGTGGTGGGTTCGCTGGTCGGGGCCTGGCTAGCCCTACGCACCGGCGATGCCCTGTTCGAGGCGATTCTGATCGTGGTGATGGCGGGCTCGGCGCTGTTGATGCTGCTGCCCCAGCCACGCCTGGATACCCGGCCGCTGACCCCCGAGCGGCTGACGCCGGCGGTCTATCTGGCGATGTTTGTCATCGGCCTCTATGGCGGCTTTATCCAGGTGGGGGTGGGCATCCTCTTTATCGTGGTGCTCTACCGCATGCTCAAGATCGACCTGGCTCAGGTCAACGTCTTCAAGGTGCTGATCGTGCTGGTCTACACCCTGCCGGCGCTGGCCATCTTTCTGGTCAATGATCAGGTGCGCTGGAGCTATGGTCTGGTGCTGGCGCTGGGCAGCATGTCGGGCGCCTGGCTGGCGGTAAGGGTCAATGTCAGCCCGCGTGGCGCCTTTGTGGTCAAGTGGCTCACGGTGGCGGTGATCGCGGCGATTATCCTCAGGCTGCTGCTGGGATAAGGCGAAGCTCGCCGTGAGCTGCTAAATTACGTGTGCAACATTCCCAACTCACAAGGAGGTCGATCATGAAGCGTACTCTGATGATGCTGGTGGCGGCACTGTTCGCCGTTTCTCTGCTTTCTGGCTGCAATACCGTTCGCGGCGCCGGCCAGGATATCGAGCAGGGTGGCGAGGCCGTTCAGGACGCCGCTTCCTGAACAGAGCCCCGGATCGGCCAGTCTGCACCGGTATTCTGACTGAACAGAGCCCCGGATCGGCCAGTCCGCACCGGCATTCTGACTGAGCAGAGCCCCGGATCGGCCAGTCTGCATCGGCATTCTGAACCGAGCCATGGTGAGTCAACTGCCGGATCGGCCAGGCCGCTCCGGCAGTTTTTTGGTATAGATCGAGCTTGGACCCGACAAGGAAGCCCAGATGGTTGTAACGAGACTCTCACCGCTACTCTTCGGCCTGCTGCTGGCGGGCTGCAGTAGCATGAATTCGGCGCCGGAGCCCGAGCCAGCTCCGCTGCCGCCTCGCGTGGAAAGCGGCGGGGAGTGTGGTGCCCAGCGCGTTCAGGACCGTATCGGTCGTACCTACAGCGTGTCCCTGGGCAAGGCGATTCACGCCGAGAGTGAAGCGTCGGCCATTCGAGTGATTCGCCCCGGTACGGCGGTGACTCTGGACCATCGACCAGATCGTATCAATGTCCACCTGGACAGAGCGGATATCATCCTCAACCTGGACTGCGGCTAGTCGTCATCTTCTTTGGCGCCGTGCTCGGCCTGGGTGCGGCGCTGTTCCTCTTCGGCCTGCTTGCGAAGCTTCTTGCGCAGGGCCGCCTTCTCGAAACGCAGCTTCTGCACCTTCGTGTCAAGCGCCAGCGGAGGCACAGGCGCCGGCTTGCCATCGCCATCCACCGCCACCATGGTCAGGTAGCAGCTGTTGGTGTGGCGGATCAGCTTGTTCTGGATATCCTCGGCCACCACCTTGACGCCGATCTCCATGGAGGAGCGGCCCACATGGTTGACGCAGGCCAGGAAGGTCACCAGCTCCCCCACATGGATCGGCTGCTTGAACAGCACCTGGTCTACCGAGAGGGTAACCACATAGTGGCCCGAGTAGCGGCTGGCGCAGGCGTAGGCCACCTCATCTAGCTTCTTGAGGATGGCACCACCATGCACCTTGCCACTGAAGTTGGCCATGTCGGGGGTCATCAACACGGTCATCGACAGCTCGTGCTGGCCGGGCAGGGCGCCGGACAGGTCGTTGTCGTCCATTGGATCTCCTTGTGTGTTATCCACAGCCGGACGCCCCGCCCGTCTGGGGACAGGGCGCTTCGGCGGAGGGTCAGAACCAGGTCAGGCCGATGGAGATCAGCACCCCGGTGATCAGCAGCTGGATCAGGCAGAAGCCCATGATGTCCTTGGCCTTGAGCCCGGCGATGCCGAGTACCGGCAGGGCCCAGAAAGGCTGCAGCAGGTTGGTCCAGGCATCACCCCAGGCCACGGCCATGGCCATCCGGGGAATATCCACACCCAGTGCCTGGGCGGCCGGGATCATCACCGGTGCCTGCACGGCCCACTGGCCGCCACCGGAGGGTACGAAGAGGTTGACGATGCCGGCACTGATAAAGGTCCAGACCGGCAGGGTGGTTTCGGTGGCAAAGGAGACCAGGGCCTCGGACATGCTGGTTGCCAGACCGGACTGCACCATGATCGCCATGATCCCGGCGTAGAACGGGAACTGGATGACGATGCCGGCACCGCCCTTGATCGCTTCGTGCAGGCTCTCCAGCAGGCTGCGCGGGGTGCGGTGCAGCACGATGGCCAGGAACAGGAACAGGAAGTTGACCACGTTCAGGTTGAGGCCGCCGCCGCGCAGGAAGAAGTGATCGGCCAGGAAGATCAGCCCCGGGATGCCCACCAGCCAGGCCAGCACCACGCTGTTCTCCATGCGCTCGGCGGGGCGGGTGATACGCACCTGGTGCGCCTCGTCATCACCGAGCAGCTTGGGGTCGACGAACACGCTGTCCTTTTCGTCGGGCAGCATCATGCAGTTGACCAGC
Organism: uncultured Halomonas sp.; assembly: GCF_947501415.1. Classification (GTDB taxonomy): domain Bacteria; phylum Pseudomonadota; class Gammaproteobacteria; order Pseudomonadales; family Halomonadaceae; genus Halomonas. The sequence goes on from NZ_CANMVL010000007.1 coordinate 104,803, forward strand.
GGTACCGCGATAAACAGCATCACCACGATGGCCAGATTGAAGAAGGAGAAGATGGTTGAGCCGGTGCCGATCACGCCGATCTGGTCGGCGCTGAAGTGGCCGTCGGTGGCCACGGTCAGCGGTACCGAGCCGGCCAGACCGCCGTGCCAGACGATAAAACCGGAATAGGCGCTGGCCACCAGCAGGCGGTAGTCGACCCGCACCAGGCGCGCCAGCTCCTTGGCGAACAGCGCCCCCACCACCAGGCCGAAGCCCCAGTTGATCCAGCTGGCGACCAGCGACACATAGGTGACCAGCAGGATGGCGCCACCGGGTCCCTTGGCCAGGGCGGCGAGCCGCTGGAGCAGCTTTTTCACCGGGGGGGAGCTGGCCAGCATAAAGCCGGTCACCAGCACCAGCAGCATCTGCATCGAGAAGGTCAGCAGGTTCCAGAAGCCGTCCCCCCACATGCGCATCACCGCGAGTGGCGTCTGGCGTTCCACGGCAATGGCCGCCACGGCGGCGATAATGGTCAACAGCAGCACGAAGATATAGGGGTCGGGCAGGTAGCGTTCGACCAGCTTGACCGCCGGTCTGGAGAGGGCCTTGAGCATGGCGTTCCCTTACTGTTTTGAGTGTTATTGGTGTTTCATTGCATAAAGTAGCGCAGCATCAGTATCTTGCGCTATCCGCCGCTGACGGTCCAGGCGCCCGCGGATTGGGCCCGGTGCCCGCGTGACCCATCGCCATGAACCGATATGAGACGCTATGAGGCGTCGTGGTTGGCATCGCGCCAGTCGCTGCGGCGCCGTTGATGGTAATAGGCGATCAGCGTCGCCGAGCGCGTCAGCATGAACAGCGTGAAGGCGAGCCACAGGCCGTGGTTGATGAACGCCTCGGGAAGAAGGGCCTGGCCCAGCCACCAGGCGGGCAGATAGACGGCGAGTCCGGCAAAGATGCTGTTGCGCATCTCGCGAATCGCCGTGGCACCGATAAAGACGCCGTCCAGCAGATAGCCCCATACCGCAATCAGCGGCATGGCGACCATCCACGGCAGGTAGGTGGCGGCGGTCTCTCGCACCTCGGGCAGGCCGGTAAGCAGGGCGATCAGCGCCTCGCCCCCCAGGGCGAAGGCCAGGGCGGCGATACCGGCCGTCAGCAGCGAGAACCAGGCGGCACTCCGTACCGACTGGGCGAATTCCGTCCAGCGCCTTGCCCCCACCGATCGTCCGGTCAGCGCCTCGGCGGCGTGGGCGAAGCCATCCAGGGCGTAGCTGGTGAGCATGATGAACTGCAGCAGCACGGCATTGGCAGCGAGTACGGTATCGCCCTGGGCCGCCCCTCGCGAGGTAAAGAAGGCCATGACGAAGAGCAGCCCCAGGGTGCGCACGAAGAGGTTGGCATTGACCGAGAAGAGCTCGCCATAGGCCGAAACGGCCAGGAGCCGATGGCGCAGGAAGCGGCCCGACAACCATCTCAGCTGCCGCGAGACCAGCCACAGGCCGAAGGCCAGGGCGGTGTAGTCGGCGATCACCGTGGCCCAGGCCACGCCATCGCTGGTCATGCCGAGGCCGATGACAAAGAGCAGGTCGAGGAGGATATTGACCCCGTTGGTGAGCACCAGGATCGCCAGGGTCACTCGCGAGTTCTGCTGTCCCAGGAACCAGCCCAGGATGGCGTAGTTGGCGAGTACCGCCGGCGCCGAGAGGATGCGTATCTCGGCATACTCGGCGGCCAGTGCCGTGGCGATGTCACTGCCATCGAGGAGCCACAGTCCCAGCCTGATCAGCGGCCGTGAGAACACGATCAGTGCCGCACCGATGCCCGCCGCGATCAGCAGCGACTGGCCCAGCAGGTTACGTACGTCCGTGTCGTTCTCGCGCCCTACCGCCTGGGAGGTGAGGCCCGTGGTACCCATGCGCAGGAAGCCGAAGCCCCAGTACAGGAAGCTGAACAGGGTAGCACCGAGGGTGACCGCCGCCAGATAGCGCGAGTCCGGCAGATGGCCGACCACGGCGGTATCCACCAGCCCCAGCAGCGGCACGGTGATATTGGAGAGGATGATCGGCCAGGCCAGCGCCAGGATGCGCCGGCGCGCGGCCCCGGATGACGAGGACTCCGAACGGCTCACAGGGGGCTCCCGAGATTGACGAGCCGGGCAGCATGGCCGGCGGCGGGGCATAACGCAACCGCCCCGTACAAGGGCGGGGCGGCGGTGCCAACAAAGGGCGATTGTTGTTTAGAAGCGGTAGCCGATGCTGGCGGAGATCAGGTCGATCTCGAAGTCATCGCCATCTTCGCTGATATCGTAGCGCTCAAATTCGGCGCGCATCAGGATGCGCTCGACCTCATACTCGGCGCCGATGCCAAAGAGGGGGTCGGAGCCGTCTTCGCCGTAGCTGGACGATCCAGTATTATCACTTTCATTGAGATCAGCGTCCCAGGCAATCATGCCCAACTTGCCGAAGATGCTAAAACCATTCTGGATCGGAAGTTTACCGACGAGTGCGGCGCTGAAACCATCCACGCTAAGCTTGGCCTTGGCGCTGCCACCATTTTCATTGGCTGTGAACTCACCAAAATCCACGTAGCCCGCTTCAATAGCGAAGTTGGGGTTGAACTGGTAACCCACAAACAGTTTATACCCGGTATCGCTGTCATCGGTGTTGGTGTTCGGGTAACCACGGTCCCGGTAATAGCCGCCAATATCAAAGTCGGTCTCTGAATGCCCTAGTCCAGCACCGATATACGGCCCCTCGTTGGGGTTGTACTGATAGCTCTGGGCGAAGGTGGGACTGGCGACCAGGGTGGCCAGGGCGGCGGTGGCGACAAGACGCTTCATCATGCTCTCCGTTGCATGGTGATCGGAGCAGGCGGGGCCTGTCCTGAGGTGGGCAAGCGGCGAAAGCCGCCTATCCTGATGTAAGATCCCGTGAGAGGATGTAACCTTAGCGATTCTAAGACCCCATGATGACTAACACCATACTCGATTCGCTACAGGCGAGCGCCGGGTGGTGACGACGCAGCATAGATGGCAGGGAGCACGGGGAGTGCAAGCGATGAGCAAGCGGATCATGATCTTCTTTACACTGGCGCTGGTGGCGCTGATGGCAACCTCTCCGGCGATCGCTCAGGAGCAGCGCGTGGGGGTTCAGCCGAGTGGCGGGGCGATGATTGCCGATGCGGTAATCGCGCGACCGCTGTTGGCGGCGGCCACGGTGGGCGGTACCGCCGTGTTTCTGGTGACACTGCCCTTTACTGTCCTGGGCGGTGGGGTGGGTAGCGCGGCCGAGACGCTGATCAAGACCCCGGCCGAGGCGGCCTTTCGCCGTTGCCTCGGGTGCACGGTCAGCAAGCGGGCCGACGAGCTATAGCCAAAGGTAACGGTCCCACACAACGCGAAACGCCCCGCACTTGGCGGGGCGTTTCGTGAGACAGAGGCGTCCTTGCTAGCCGGCTTGCGAATCATCAGGCCGCGGTGATGCGCTCATACTTGGCCATCAATTCCTCGCGGCTCTCCTCGCGCTCCGGGTCCAGAGGGATACAGTCCACCGGACACACCTGCTGGCACTGGGGCTCGTCATAGTGACCGACACACTCGGTGCACAGCGCCGGGTCGATGATATAGATCTCTTCGCCTGGCGAGATGGCCCCGTTGGGGCATTCCGGCTCGCAGACGTCGCAGTTGATGCACTCGTCGGTGATCATCAGGGCCATGGGGTACCTCACGGAAGTCGCTGGCCGCGGTCATCGGGATCTGCTCGGCACAATCCCGAGCCTTGTGGTCAGGTATTGTAATGGCTCTTCAGCTTCGCGGCGACCCCGGGATGCACATGCTGCGAGACATCGCCGCCCAGCTTGGCAATTTCGCGCACCAGGGTGGAGGAGATATAGGAGTTCTCCACCGCCGGGGTCAGGAATACGGTCTCCAGCTCCGGCATCTGGGCGCGATTCATGTTGGCCAGCTGCAGCTCGTACTCGAAATCCGAGACCGCGCGCAGCCCCCGCAGCAGCACGCGTGCCTGCTGCTGCTTCATGAACTCGGTCATCAGGCCCGAGAAGCCGGTCACCTCGACGTTGTCCAGCCCCGAGACCACCTCCCGGGCCAAGGCGATTCGTGTATCGAGATCCAGCGCCGGGCCCTTGCCGGGACTGGTGGCGATGGCCACCACCACCTTGTCGAACAGCCGGGAGGCACGTTCGATCAGGTCGAAGTGGCCGTTGGTGATGGGGTCGAAGGTGCCGGGGTAGACCGCGATATTCATTGCCGTCACTCCTCGAGTTTGCCGAAGGGGTTGTTGACCGCCAGGGAGACCGGGCGGGCGTAGCCGGGGATATGGATCTCGGCGTCGCTGATCGAGAGCTCGGGGCCTTCCAGCACACCCTCGCCGAAGCGGTAGCGAGGGGAGAAGAGCCCCCGGTCGGCCTGTTGGCGGTAAGCGGCGGCGGCCTCGCGAGTCGCCTCGCGGCGCACCTGCCAGGCGGCCACGGCGGCCTCACCGTGACGCTGCACCAGCAGGCGTTCGGTGACGTCCGGAGAGAGCAGCACCCCGGTGGCGTTGTTGCCCCCGAACCCCTTGGCGTTGAGCAGTGCGGCGTCGGCCTCGAAGGGCCGCGTCTCCCGGGAGAGTCCCAGACGCTCGGCATAAACGTCATCGGCCACGGCGTCGAGGTTGGCAATGCCCGGCAGCAGGCCGTGGGCGAAGCTGCCCAGGGCACTGGTCAGCTGGTCACCGGCGGCGCTGCCCTGGGAGTGGCCCACATAGGACTTCACCGCGACCACGGGCCAGGCCTCGATGCCGTAGGCCTCGGCCACCCGGTCGAGGACGTGGGATTCGGTGACGCGGTTCTTGGGCGTGCTGGTGGCATGGGCGTGGACGAACGAGCGTTGGCGCAGGGCCTGCTCGCCGAGCATCTCGCGCACCAGGGAGGCGGCCTTGCCCAGGGTGATGTAGTTGCCGATGCCGGGGGCGGAGATGGAGCGCTTCCAGCCGTCGGCATTGACGAAGACCTCCGGCACGCTGCCCAGGAGCTCGGCGCCTACCTCCATGGCCAGGGCGTCATCCATCAGCATCACGAACTGGCTGGATTCGGCGATGGTGAAGCCACAGTTGCGGGCGAAGGGGCGACAGGTCTTCTGGTAGTCGGCGTCGGTTAGCAGCTCCAGGGCGTCCAGTGCACGCAGACTGTCGTCGTCGGCCAGGGCACCCATGGCACGGAAGCCTTCGATGATCTCGGGAGTGACCGGGGCATCGGCGGTGCCGACCATCACCACTCGGCAACGCCCTTCACGGATGTCGTTTACGCCCAGGCGCAGGTTGTAGAGAAAGCTGGCGCAGGCCCCCATGGCCGCGCCGGTGCTGCCCACGCTGCCCAGCACATAGGCATTCAGGAAGTCGGCGGGCATCTGCCCGTAGCCCAGCGGCATCTGCTTGGAGGTGGCACGCTTGCCGGAGACGAAACTCTTGAGCAGACCGCCCCAGCCCTCCTCGTCGAGCTGGCCGATGGAGTTGCCGGCGTAGACGGCGATCTCGTCGGGATCGAGGCGATCACGCAGGGTATCCCAGTCGAGCCCGCTGTCTCCCAGGCAGTCGCTGGCGGCGAAGATCGCCATCGAGAGTCCGCGGGGGTGGTGCACGCTGCGGTAGAGCTGGCTGGGTTCGAAGCCGCTGGGCAGCTGGCCGGCAGCGCGCACCTGAGCGGGACGGTGCTCGGGCAGCATGACGTCCATTTCGCCGGCGGGTACCGTCACCTCGAGCAGCTTGCGATCGAGTTCGCGCACCTCCCAGGTGTCCGGCAGATCCTGAGGCAGCTGACGGCGGCGGACGCGGAAGGTGAGGGGGGCCTCCAGCGCCAGGCTGGCCCGACGGTTGGCAGGCAGGCCCGGATCATTGAAGTGCGGGTCCTCGATGCGGCGAATCAGGGTATGGTCGAGGACCTGCTGGCGGGTCTGCTCGACAATGGCGGCGGGTTCCAGGGGGCGCCCTTCCGCATCCTGCCAGGTGCCGTCTTCCTGGCCGCTGGCCAGACGCATCATGGCGGCTAGACCCAGCAGGGTACGGGTCTGCTCCTCCACGGGCAGGGTGTCGAGCACGGTACGGCGAAACGCCTGGTGGCCCGAGGTTCTGCCGGCAGGGTTCACGCCGCCCATGCCGACGATCACCGGTAAGTGTGACAAGCCGGATTCCTCGTTGTGCTGTTGGTGTCTACGAGTATGTAATGATGATGGATCATAGCACTCGGCCAGCCGCGGCGTCATGCGGTGGCAGAGGGTGTGACAAGAGCCGGTTGCCGGGATCGGTTCTGCGCAGGATGTCGATAAAACGTATGTTTGAAATAGTTGTGTGGCTCGGCTAGCATGTCTCTGCTGTTTGAGTCATACGAGTGCTTATATGGGCGCCTCTCTCCGGAGGGCGCCCTTTTTTCGACTTGTACGACGGCGAGGCGTGACGCCGGCCAGCCCTTGCTCAAGCATGATCCGCAGTGACACCCTGGGTGGAAACAGCCCGACACAAGCGCTAGCTTGTTCCTGGTAGATACGGTTGTTTGTCACTTTTTTCATGTTTCACAGGAGGGAAGCATCATGCGGCGCACCATGACACGGAAGCTTTTCCTGGCCCTGCTGGCCGGTCTGCTGGCACTGGGGCTGGCTGGTTGCGAGGAGGAACAGGGACCAGCCGAGGAGGCCGGTCAGGAGATTGATCAGGCAGTTGAAGAGGCGGGTGAGGGTGTCGAGGAGATGGGTGACACCATCGAGGATGCCAGCGAGGGTAATTGACGCCGTCAGCAGCCACGCTTGATAACTACTCTCAACCACTGCGCTCAACCACAATGCTCAACAACCATGCTTAACATCCTTGCGTGAAACAACAGGCCGGGCTGCTGTCAGCCCGGCCTGTTGCATTTCAGGGGCGGAGGAGAGCGTTAGCCGTTCTGCTCGATGCCCTGCACATACCAGGGGGCGCCGTCGCGCAGCTCCCGCACCAGGTGCCAGGTCTCGTTGAACTCGTTGTGCTCGCCATTCTCGTCGAGGATGCCGTGGAAGATCACGCTGGCCTCGGCCTGCTGGCCCACTTCCTGAACCATGCCCAGCTCGGCGAACAGGCGAACGACCTCGGTGCGGTTATTGGCCGGATGCTGCTTGCGCTCCTCGCGCAGCAGGTTGTAGAGCTCCGGGGTGACGTACTCCTGAATGCCGCTGAGGTCGTTGTTGTCCCAGGCACGCTGCAGGGTCATGAAGTGCTCCTTGGCACCGCCGAGGAAGCGCTCGCGGTCGAACCATTCGGGCTCGCTGGCGAAGGCGCCACCGGCCGGAGCGGTGCTGGCCTGGAAGGACTGGGTGGCGGCTTCACGGGGCTCCTGCGAGGCTGGCGAGGGGCCACCTGCCACGGCCGCCCGGCGGCGTGCCAGTAGCCGAAAGAGCAGGAAGGCGATGCCGGCCACCAGCAGGATGTCCATCAGCCGCAGTTCGTCGAAGGCGCCGCCGAAGAACAGCGCGGCGAGCAGGCCACCGGCCAGCAGGCCACCCAGCATGCCGGGCATTTTCGACCCGGCTCGCCCCTGGGTGGCACGGGTGCCGGAGGTCTGGTTCTGGGTGGCAGAAGGTTGCTGCTGCACGCTACGTGATTGAGAGCCGAAGCTCTTGCCGCCGCCGAGGCGGCGGGCTTCGGCGTCTTGCATGGCCGGGCCCAGGGTCAGCAGTCCCGCCACCAGCATGATCAGCAGGTGACGTATCAGGGAGGTCTCGCGGAGTGTCGAAGTCATGGCGGTATCGTCGTCAGTGGGGGTTAATGGGTGGTAAGTCGTGAACGGTGAGGGGGTAAGTCGAGTTGGTTGATTCTACCGGCTATGCTGGTGGGCTCCACTACCATTCCACAATGCCGGGGAGTTGAACACCATGCGCCTGAAACGAGAAGAGAGCCTGTTGCTGGTTGTCGATCTGCAGGCGGGACTGTTGCCGGTGATCGAACATGCCGATCAGGCGGTGAGCGAGGCGGCCTGGCTGGGCGGCCTGGCCGCCTCCCTCGAGGTGCCGGTATGGATCACCGAGCAGTATCCCGAGGGGCTGGGTGGCAGCGAGACGCGCCTGCTGGAAGCGCTCCCGGGCCATCGGCTATGGCAGAAGTTGACCTTCGATGCCTGTGCGAACCCCGAGTTCATCGCGGCACTCGAGCAGAGCGGCAGGCGTCAGGTGGTGCTGTGCGGCAGCGAGGCGCATATCTGTGTCATGCAGACCGGCCTGGGGCTGCTGGCGGCGGGGTACGAGGTCTACTGGCTCAGCGAGGCCTGCGTCAGTCGGCGCGCCGCGGAGGCACGCCTGGCCCGGGAGCGGTTGGTGCAGGCCGGGGCGGTGGCGGTAAGCGCGGACATGGTGGCCTATGAATGGCTGCACCGTTGCGACGATGACCGCTTCAAGCAGGCCCACCGCCGCTTCCTCAAGGGCCGCTCCGCGCGCCCGCTGGTATTTGACTAGACCCCAAGCCATCTAATTTCGTAGGAGCGCGATTTATCGCGCGATGAGGCGCGCTGGCGATACAGCCATCGCCGGATAAATCCGGCTCCTACGATTCTGTGCCATGGTGATGGGGACAGGAGCAGCCCCGCTCGGGATCAGGCGCCTTCGGGGCGCGTAAAGACCAGGGTGTCACCCTCGCTCATGGCGGCGTTGAAGCGGTAGCCGGCCACGTCGAACTCCTTCAGGTCCTCCGGGTCGTCGAGGCGTTCGCGGATCGTCCAGGCCGTCATCAGGCCGCGGGCCTTCTTGGCGTAGAAGCTGATGATCTTGAGCTTGCCATTCTTCTCGTCCTTGAACACCGGGGTGATCACCCGGGCCTCGAGCCGCCTGGCATCGATGGCCTTGAAGTACTCGTTGGAGGCGAGATTGATCAGTACCGGACTGCCGCTGGCCGCCACGGCACGGTCAAGCTCGGCGGTGAGGGTCTCCTTCCAGAAGGCATAGAGGTCCTTGCCCGCAGGATTCTCGAGCCGCGTCCCCATCTCCAGGCGGTAGGGCTGGATCAGGTCCAGCGGGCGCAGAAGCCCATAGAGCCCCGAGAGAATGCGTAGATGCTGCTGGGCGAAGGCGTTCTCGTCATCCGTGAAGGTGCCGGCCTCGAGCCCCACGTAGACGTCGCCCTGGAAGGCCTGGATTGCTGGCTTGGCGTTCTGCGCAGTAAAGGGCGTGTGCCATTCGGCGTAGCGGGCGGCATTGAGGGCGGCCAGCTTGTCGCTGATGCCCATCAGCTCGGAGAGCCGTTGTGGCGAGTAGTCGCGCAGGATCTCGATCAACTCCTGGCTCTGTTCCAGAAAGTCCGGCTGGGTATGGCGGGCCGTGGTGGCCGGGGTCTCGAAGTCCAGCTTCTTGGCGGGCGAGATCACGCTCAGCATGGGGCGCTCCAGATCCGATGAAGTGAGCATGGAGTATACCAAGCACGCCCAGGCTCGGGGGCTATCGGGTCGATAGCCCCCCGGTGATGGGCCTCAGGGCGCGGGATTGGAGTAGCGGCGATGAACGTCCTCGATCGCCTCCAGCACCTGGCCGTCCAGACGCAGGGATTCGCTGGCCAGGTTGCTCTCCAGCTGAGTCATCGAGGTGGCGCCGATGATATTGCTGGTCAGGAAGTCTCGCGAGTTGACGAAGGCCAGTGCCATGCGAGCGGGGTCCAGGCCGGCATCCCGGGCAATCTGCACGTACTCGGCGGTGGCGGCCTGGGCCTGGGGATTGGTATAGCGCTGGAAGCGTTCGAACAGGGTCAGCCGGGCCCCCTCGGGGCGAGCGCCATCGAGGTACTTGCCGGAGAGCATGCCGAAGGCCAGCGGCGAGTAGGCCAGCAGTCCCACCTGCTCGCGGTGAGCAATCTCGGCCAGGCCCACCTCGAAGCTGCGATTCAGCAGGTTGTAGGGGTTCTGCACCGCGGCAACCCGCGGCACGCCCTGGGTCTCGGCCAGCTGGAGGGCGCGCATCACGCCCCAGGGGGTGTCGTTGGAGAGTCCGATGGCACGCACCTTGCCGGCGTCTACCAGCTCCTTGAGAGCGGCCAGGGTCTCCTCCAGCGGGGTGGCATCCTCCTCGTCGTCGTGTGCATAACCCAGCTTGCCGAAGAAATTGGCACTGCGCTCCGGCCAGTGCAGCTGGTAGAGGTCGATGTAGTCGGTCTGCAGGCGGCTGAGGCTTGCGTCGATGGCCTGGTGAAGGTGGTCACGGCTCAGCCGTGGGCCTCCGCGGATATGCTCGGGGCCGGGACCGCTCGCCTTGCTGGCGAGGATGATGTCGTCACGGCTGCCGCGGTGCTTGAGCCAGCTGCCGATATAGGCTTCGGTGCGTCCCTGGCTCTCCGCCCTCGGTGGTACCGGGTACATCTCGGCGGTATCGATGAAGTTGATGCCGAAGGCCACCGCGCGGTCGAGCTGCTCGTGGGCCTCGGCCTCGCTGTTCTGTTCACCGAAGGTCATCGTGCCAAGACAGAGGCGGCTGACCTCGATGCCGGTATCGCCCAGCGGTCGCGTCTGCATCGTGACGTCCTCGTGGATCGGGAAATGGAACCGGCATGGTAGCCAGGCCCTGCCAGGGCGGCAAATGACCAGGGTTGAGTCGGCGCAAAGGCGGGCGTATGCTGGCCGCCCGTTACGCCCCGTGGACCGGGGTTGGGCAGACATCAGACGCCGCGCACAGGGTGGTGCGGAGTGTCTTTTTCTTGTGATACAGGATCCGGTAGAAGGCCATGACGCAGGCATCATCACTGTTCACCCGGCTCGAGTACCGCCTGGCGGAGCAGCTTTTCCATACCCGCTGGCTGCCTCGTTCGCCGCGCACCCAGCGCCTGACCATGCACCTCTTCCAGCGCTGTGCCGATGCCGGCCATACGGCGGCGCTCTCCCTTTATGGTCATATGCTGTTTCACCGCGGCATGTCGCCCCAGGACAAGGCGCGCGGTGCGCGCTACGTGCTGGAAGCGGCCAATGCCGGCGACTCCCGTGCCCAGTATCAGGCGGGACAAATCTACGAGCATGGCTGCGCGCTCTATCCACGCCGCGACGACCACGCCGTGACCTGGTTTGCCCGTGCCGGCGAGGCGGGGCATCCACTGGCCGCCGAACGTCTGGCGCGCGCCTATCGCGAGGGACAGCTGGGGCTGGCGGTGGATGCCGAGCGTGCCGCCCACTGGCAGAGGCTAGCCGACCACGCCACCGGTTTCGGTGAGGGGCTGGACAGCGCGGAAACCGAAACGCGACACTAGCGAGGAGGCGCCAGCGAGGTGGTGCCCCTTCCTGTTTTCCGCCGCAAGGACTCCTGCCCATCGTGACGCTACCGACCCTGCTCGATATCGAGGCGTCTGGATTCGGACGCGGCAGCTACCCCATCGAGGTGGGGTTGGCCCGACCGGATGGCAGCAGCTGCGCCTTCCTGATTCAGCCCCTTGCCGAATGGACCCACTGGGACCCCAAGGCCGAGCTGCTCCACGGCATCAGCCGTGCCCGGTTACAGCGCGAGGGGTACCCCCTGCGTCAAGTCGCGCAGTGGCTCAATGACGAGCTCGGTGAGCTCAAGATCTGCTATAGCGACAGCTGGGGTTACGACAACACCTGGCTATCGCTGCTCTTCCACCATGCCGGCATGCTGCCGGCCTTCCGCCTGGAGGCGCTGCGCAAGCTGCTCAGCGAGGAGCAGCTTGTGCTGTGGAAGCCTACCAAGGAGGCGCTGATCGAGGAGCTGGGCATCCTGCGGCATCGGGCCGGTGAGGATGCCCGGCTGCTGCAGCTTACCTATCAGCGTACACGTGAACTGGCTGGCGAGGCCTGACTCAGCGCGGGCGAGCCAGCTGTGCCTCCAGGATATCCAGCAGTTCGAGAGGGTCGGTCGCGTCGAGCAATTCGGCCCGAGTATGGGCATTGAGGAAGCCCTGTTCCACGGTATTGTCGAGGAAGCTCAGCAAGGGGGCGTAGAAGCCTTCGCTGTCGAGGACGCCGATGGGCTTGTCGTGAAGCCCCAGGTAGTGCCAGGTCCAGGCCTCGAAGAACTCCTCCAGGGTGCCGATACCCCCGGGCAGCATGATAAAGGCATCGGCATGGGCCGCCATGCTGGCCTTGCGTTCGTGCATGTTGCGCACGCGAATCAGCTCGGTCAGCCCGAGGTGAGCCTGCTCGCGATCCACCAGGTGGTCCGGCATGACGCCGATGACCTCGCCGCCGGCCTCCAGGGTCGAGTCGGCCAGGGCCCCCATCATGCCGATGCGAGCCCCGCCGTAGACCAGAGTGTGGCCACGCCTGGCCAGTGTGTCGCCCAACCGTTGCGCATCGGCCAGGTACTGCGGGTCACGGCCTTCCCGTGAACCCAGAAAAACGCAGAATCTCGCCATGCTCTTCTCCTCGATGATAATGCCCATACTGGCGGGCTCGGTCTTACACTGCAATATCTTGAAGTTTAACGAAAAAGGGCGCCGTCAGGCGCCCTTGTCAATCGCAGAAGTCTCGCTTAGCGGGCGGCGTCGGCGTCACGCTTCATGGCATCACGCAGCAGCTTGACGCCGGCAACGGAGATGCCGACCAGGCTGGCGACCAGGGCAAGGCTTGCTACGACATGAATATCGAAATACATCATGGGCTCCTTTGTTGAGCAGTCTAGGGTCAGGGGGCTCAGGGCAGGCAGTCGACGACGCCGTACTCGGCATCCATCCAGCGGCCGATGACGTTGTCACCGCACAGATGGTGGGCGTATTGGGTGTGCAGGCAGCGCACCTGGTCCCAGTTGGCGATACCGCCGATGCCTCGCTCCGTCAGCACGCCATCATAGCCCAGTTGCATTACCTCTGCCTTTTGTGACGCGCTCATGTGTCGCCAGCGGGCGGCGACATAGTCGCGATGGCTGGCGTGGTATGCGGCGAGCAGCTCGGGCTCTTCCTGCAGGCGTGCCTCGAGACGCTTGATGGCGCCATCCGCCTCGATACGCGAGATGACCACCTTGAGACGCTCGCAGCTCAGCCAGTAGAGGGTCGGAAAGGGTTTGCCATCGACGATCGGTGCCATGCGCAACACCAGTGGGGTGCCTTCGCCATCGACGGCTGCCACGGCCTCGATGCCGCGAGGGGCACGGCCTAGCTGCTCGCCGATGATCGCCAGCTGGCGAGGGTCTGGCGGGTTATCGGTGCGTATCACCATCGTCGGGCTCTCGTAGGAACTTGTTGGACTCGCCGACGGCCAGGAAGAAGGCCCGATTGAGCTGCTCCGGGGTGGGCACGTAACCCCACTCCCGCTCGCAGTACTCCGCGGCCCGCGCCATCAGAACATCATGGAGTCGATTAAACGGCGCATCATAATCGTAGGGGTCGGCACCAAACAAGCGGATATGGGGGTAGTCGGCGAAGCGCTCGAGAAAGTAGTGCCGCAGCTGCGCCTCCATGGCGCGGTGGCGCTCGGTATCCTCCGGGTCCAGCCAGAGGGTGTAGCGGATGGCCATGGCGGGCTCCTGTGGGTGCATGGCCCGGGCTTGCCCGGACATGGTGGGGCGGCCAGGTGGTGTCCTAGCCGCGGGCGAGCCCTGCCAGGCATCCGTCGGTCAGCCTGAGAAGATCGGCAGGTGCCAGGCAGATCTCCAGGCCACGGCGACCACCGCTGACATGAATCGACGCCAGGGACTCGGCGCTGGCGTCGAGGAAGGTCGGCAGGCGCCGCTTCTGGCCCAGGGGACTGATGCCGCCCAGCACGTAGCCGGTGGCCCGCTGGGCCTCCTCGCCCTCGGCCATCTGCGCCTTGCGGGCGCCGGCGACGCGGGCCAGGGCCTTGAGGTCGAGCTGGCTCGAGACCGGCACGATGGCAACCGCCAGACGGCCATCATCGAGCCTGGCCACCAGCGTCTTGAAGACCTCATCGACCGAGAGCCCCAGCGCCCGGGCGGCCTCCTCGCCATAGGCGGGGCTGCGTGGGTCATGGGGGTACTCGGCCAGCGTGAAGGCGATGCCGGCCTTCTCCAGCTGCTTGACGGCGGGGGTCATGCCTCGGCGGGCTCCTCGTGTAGATGCGCCTCCAGGGACTCGCGTAGCGCGCCCTCGATGGGAATGGACTTCTTGGTGGTGTGGTCGAAATGCACCATCACGGTATGGCCCAGGTTGGTGAGCTGACCCTCCTGCCGCGCTTCCTGGCTGACGGTAAAGGAGCTGTTGCCGAGCCGTGAGATATAGGTGCGAATCTCGATCTCCTGGCCATACTGCAGCTCGGCGCGATAGTCGACCTCCATGCGGGCCATGATCAGCCGCCACTTGCGCGGGTCCAGGTCCGGGGTGAACAGGCGGAAGAGGTCGTTGCGTGCCAACTCGAACCAGGCCGGCAGTCGCGTGTTGTTGATGTGGCCCAGGGCGTCGGTGTCGTAGAAGGCGGGCTCGATCTTGCGGATAAACATCTGGCGTTTCCTTGTGGTTATCGCTCCAGGTCGAATAGCGTTGCGCCTGGCCGGCGCCTGGTCAAGTCCTCGCGGCTCGTCGCGCTCCCAGCCACCCCTGGAAGCGGGTCCAGGCGATGAGCCAGAGGGTGGCCACGGCGAAGCCGGCCAGTGTGCCCAGCGCCAGGCCCAGAGTGGGGTAGGTGAAGGAGACGCACAATGCATAGCTGAGCAGTGAGCCGAGCCCCATCGGGTAGTGCTTGATCACCGTGGCAACCGGGCCGGGACCATGGGTGAGGTGCAGGATCACCAGGAAGGGGTACATGGTGACCGGAAAGGCAGCCATCACGCCTGCCCAGGCCGCCGGCAGCACATGGGCCAGGCCGGTGATGACGAAGATGATCACGGCGGCGAGCAGGGCGCGCACCAACAGAGCGCTCCAGGAGAAGCGCCCGGCGGGTCGCGCCACGCTCTCGGGCACATGGCGATAGAGCCAGGTAAACAGCGCAATGGCAGCCAGGGTGGTCAGGGTGCCGGTGATGCGGTCGAACTCCACACGAGTGAGCACCAGGCTTACCACCAGGAAGGCGGCCAGCCCCACGGCGGTACCGGCCAGCACGCCGGTAAGCCCGGGGCGGCGACCGGCCAGCAGGTAACCGCCGCCCAGCGCCAGCGTCGCCGTGAACCCGGCCAGGGTGTGTACGGCGCTCTCGGCGGCGAAGCCCGGGGAGAGCTCGAGGCCGATGAAGAACAGCGCGATGGCGGTGCCCAATGGGTAGCCCGCCAGCAAGCCGGCAACGCGCGGGCTGACGCGCACGGCGATGGCGCCGAGCCCCAGCACCATGCCGATCGAGACCACCAGCTTGGCCAGCTGCCAGCTCAGGGGAACGTCCATATCGCTTCCTTATCCGTGTAAAAGGGCAGTTGCCATTACTGTGTTGCTCAGGCCCGGGGTGCGTGCCGTGCGGCGCTAGACGAGGCGTAGGCCACAGCGGTCTTGCCAGGCGGCGGGCAGGGCGTCTGCCAGCGAGTCATGCAGGTGCACCGGGAGTGCCGACTCGGCCGCCTCCAGCGAGGCGAAGTCATGATTGCGCAGCCAGCAGTAGGCCCAGGCACAGGCTTCGTCGGTGTCATGGGGAAGTGGTCGGGCTGGCATCTGCACCAGCAGGAAGGTAGCCGTACGTGCCGCCCACAGCGGGATCTTCTCGCCATTTGCGGCCTCGCTCCAGGCCCTCAGGGTGGTGGCATCGGGCGTGGTTTCCGGCAGGCCGATGCGCGTCACTCGGGCGGTCTCGGCGAGCAGCAGGGCCAGCCGCTCCGGTGTGTCCTGCCCCAGCTCGAGCCACTGGGCGATCAGCTGCGGCATGCCGCGGCGCATCTTGGCATAGAAGTCATCCTGGGGCATGGTCGTTGGCATGAGGCCATCCTGGTCTTCGAGTCAGAGGAGTGAGTGTGCATGGTGTTCGATTTTGCCACGCCGGTTGAGCGTCGGCACCCGTCCGGCAACTGGCCGTCACAGAAATGGCACCGCTATGGCGACGAGGTGCTGCCCCTGTGGGTGGCCGACATGGACTTTGTCTCGCCCCCGGCGGTAATCGAGGCACTGCGTGCGCGGGTCGATCACGGTGTCTATGGCTATGGTCTGGTGCCGGACTCGCTGCGTGAGACGCTGTGCGCCTGGAGTTCGGCGCACTATGGCTGGACCATCGCCCCGGAGTGGCAGCACTGGCTGCCCGGGGTGGTGCCGGCGCTGCATCTTGCCAGCCTGGCACTGACCGAACCGGGCGACGGCGTGCTGACGGTCACGCCGATCTATCCGCCCTTCCTCAAGGTGGCGGAGCATACCGGGCGTCTGCCTCAGCAGGCCGCCATGCGCGAGCCGTCCTCTCCGGGTGAGCGCTGGCGCCTCGATCTCGAGGCGCTGGAGGCGGCGATTACCCCCCGCACGCGCTTGCTGTTGTGGTGTCATCCCCATAACCCCACCGGGCGGGTGTGGCGCCATGAAGAGTTGGCCGGCCTGGCCGAGCTGGTGGAGCGCCATGACCTCCATGTGGTCTCCGACGAGCTGCACTGTGATCTGCTACTGGAGGCCGGCGCCTGCCATGAGCCGCTGGCCGCGGCCTTTCCGGCATTGGCGGCTCGCACCATCACGCTCTGGGCGCCCTCCAAGACCTTCAATCTGGCCGGATTGACAGCCGCCTGCGCGGTGATTCCCGACTCGCGGCTGCGCCAGCGCTTCGCCGCGGCGGCGAAGGGGATGATGCCGGATGGCAATGTGCTGGGGCTGGTGGCCGCCGAGGCCGCCTATGCTCGGGGGGAGCCCTGGCGACAGGCACTGCTCGAGGTGCTGCGTGGTCACCGACAGATGCTGACGGAGAGGGTGGCACTCTGGCCCGGGGTCGGCATGGCGCCGCCGCAGTCCACCTATCTGGCCTGGCTCGATCTGCGTCAGGCGGGGCTGGGTGAGTCACCCCAGCGTGTCTTGCTGGAGGGTGCCGGGGTGGCGCTCTCCGACGGCGCCGACTTCGGCTGGCCTGGCTTTGTTCGGCTCAACTTCGGTACCACCGCCACACAGCTGGAAGCGGCGCTCTCCCGGCTCGACCACGTTCTCGAGGCCTGAGGCCAGCCCATCAATGAACGCGGCCGCGATATCGAATCGTTGGGGCGGATTCATCGACATGTAAGCGATGGCGGCGCCGTTGTGTAACCGGCGCCGCCTGGGTCAATGGCTCATCAATCGCTCGATAAATCGCGCTCCTACGGGTAGGCCGCGGCGAACCGGAGCCGTGGGATCAGTAAAGCATCGTGAACAGCTTGCGGCGGTAGCTGACCGTCAGCGGGTGGTCGGCGCCCAGGGCATCGAAGACCCGCAGCAGGGTCTTGCGTGCGGCATCGTCGCCATAGCTGCGGTCGGCCTTCATCAAGGCCAGCAGTCCCTCGAGGCCCGTCTCGTAGTCGCCGTCGGCGACTCGGCGCAGGGCGCGCAGATACTGGGCCTCGCTGTCCTCGCGCTCACCGAGAGCGGCAAACTCTTCGACGGAGGGGGCCTCCTCGCCGAACTCAATGCTGGCCCGCACGCCTCGGGCCGGGGCGGCATCGCGCTCTTCCGGCGGCAGATTGTCGAGCACACTACGGGCCTCATCGGCGCGCCCCTCGGCCACCAGGGTTCGCGCCAGCTCGATCTGATAGGGGATATGCTCCGGATACTGCTGGACCAGCTCCTGGTAGATGGCGCGGGCACCGGCGGCATCACCGGCGGCCAGTGCCTCGGCGGCCTGGTCTTCGGGGCTCGCCGGGACATTTTCCGGCGCCGGGAAGTAACGCCCCAGCCACTCGCGGATCTCCTTCTCGGGCAATGCGCCCTGGAAGTGATCGACCAGGCCTCCCTGGCTGACGAGCTTGACGTCGGGCACCGAGCGCACCCCCAGCTGGGCGGCGATCTCCTGATTCTCGTCGATATTGAGCTTGGCCAGGAGGAAGGCGCCCTGGTACTCGTGGGCAAGCTTCTCCAGCACCGGCATCAGGTTCTTGCAGGGGCCACACCAGGGTGCCCAGCAATCGAGCAGTACTGGCACCTGCATGGAAAGCTCCAGCACCTGCTGAATATTGCTGGCATCGACGTCGATGATGACCTCGGGCGCCTCGCCCGCTTCCGGCTGGGAGGGCTGTGGCTGGGCTTCCTGCGGGGCACTGGTATCGGCGGTGAGCGGCTCACCGGTACGCGGATCGACGATGGACATGGTTGGATTCCCGGAAACGAGTGTGTTTGTTCAGGATATGCGGGTGAGGACGGCCGGATTCAAGGGCAGGGGAGAGAGGGAGCCGATGACCTTGGGTCATGGGCACGAAAAAGCCGACTCGCAGTGGAATCGGCTTATTCGATATTTGGTAGCGGGGACCGCTGACTCTGAAACAAGAGGGAACCGATGGCCGCCGGGTTATGAGCACAAAAAAGCCGGCTCGCAGTGGAATCGGCTTATTCGATATTTGGTAGCGGGGACCGCTGACTCTGAAGCAAGAGGGAACCGATGGCCGCCGGGTTATGAGCACAAAAAAGCCGACCCCCTGAGGAATCGGCTTTCTCGATATTTGGTAGCGGGGACCGCTGACTCTGAAACGAGAGGGAACCGATGGTCACCGGGTCATGAGCACAAAAAAGCCGACTCCCTAAGGAATCGGCTTTCTCGATATTTGGTAGCGGGGACCGGATTTGAACCGATGACCTTCGGGTTATGAGCCCGACGAGCTACCAGACTGCTCCACCCCGCATCAACGTGAGGCGTATTCTACACGGGATTCACCTTTAGTCAAGCATTGTCCTCAAACGCTCGTCCCTCTCGCCTTCCTTGGGCCATACTGTCCTTGGCTTGTCATCAAGATGACAGCTTGACCAAGAACAATGTGCAGTCCGGCCGGGGTGGCCGGTGTACAGTGTCATCATCATCAGGGAGATATACATGGCCAATTCATCACGCGTCGCTTGGGTCACCGGTGGTACCGGCGGCATCGGCAGTGCAATTTGCCGCTCACTGGCCGCCGAAGGCTACAAGGTAGTGGCCGGTTACCATAACCCGGAGAAGGCCAAGGCCTGGCTCGAGGAGCAGAAGGCGGCTGGCTTCGACAACATCGACATCGCCGGAGTCGATCTGGTTGACTACGACGCTTGCGTGAAGGGTGTCAAGGAGATCGAGGAGAAGCACGGTCCCATTGACATATTGGTGAACTGTGCCGGTATCACTCGCGATGGCACCATGAAGAAGATGAGCCCCGCGCAGTGGAACGAGGTCATCGATACCAACCTGAACAGTGTCTTCAATACCTGCCGCAGTGTGGTCGAGAGCATGCTCGAGCGGCAGTATGGCCGGATCATCAACATCTCCTCGATCAATGGCCGCAAGGGGCAGTTCGGCCAGGTCAACTACGCCGCCGCCAAGGCGGGGATGCATGGCCTGACCATGTCTCTGGCCCAGGAGACCGCTACCAAGGGCATCACCGTCAACACCGTGTCGCCGGGCTATATCGCGACCGACATGATCATGAATATCCCCGAAAAGGTGCGCGAATCGATCCGTGAGACGATCCCGGTGAAGCGCTATGGCAAGCCCGAGGAGATCGGCCGCCTGGTGGCCTATCTGGCCGACGAGGAGTCCGGCTTTATCACCGGTGCCAACATCGATATCAACGGCGGCCAGTTCATGGGCTGATGCCGGCTTCCTCCTATCTCGTTACGGGCAGGACCACACAGGAGCGCGGGGGAAACCTCGCGCTCCTGTGGCGTTCAGGGGGCGGGAAAAGCGCTCAGGGAGGGGGCAGGCTCGACAGTCGCTCCAGCATATGGTCCAGCTCGCCGACATTGTGCTCCCAGAGTGCAGGGGGAACCGGCCCGATGGCGAGCAGCTCGACCAGCACGCTGCGTACCTCTTCGGCTCGGGAGGGTTCGCGGCCCAGGTTGTCATTGAGGCGCTCGACCTGAATCGCCAGACGCAGAGGCTCATCACGATGGCTGACGCTGCCCTCGGCCAGCAGCGCAAGGTGTACCTTGGCGCGTGCAAGGCGCTCCTCGACCGTATCGGCGGCGGTGCCTTCACGGCGCGCTGCGTTGCGACGGAAGTGGGCGTTGCGCAGGTCCTCGGCAAGTGTCTGGCCCTCCGGCAGGGGGACATCGCCGGGGTCGTTGCCCGCCAGGTCCTCGGCATCTGCCTGCAGGTGGGCGTCGAGCAGCGGGCGTACCTCCCGCCAGCCAGTTACCTGCTCGCTCACCGCCAGCCTCTCCAGCCGCTGGCGCCGTGCCCGGACGATGCCCGACCAGCGTCGGCGCATGCCCTCGCTGCGCCGACCACCGGGTAGGGGCTCCAGTGCGGCAGCCTCGGCGATGGCCTGGGTCAATACTGCCTCGTCGGTTGATCGGGCGGGCTGCCAGCCATGCAGGCGGTCGATCAGCGCCTGCATGGCATCCAGTCGCTCTTCGGCGCGGCGGAGCCGGTCGTCCCGGGCCGCCTCGCGGCTGGCGAAAATGGTATCGCACAGGCTGCGGAATTCACGCCACAGGGCCTGCTCTTCGCCCTTGGGGGCTCGGCCCAGCGCTCGCCAGCGGCGCTGCAGCTCCTTGGCCCGTTCGGCCCGCCTGGCCGCCGGCATCTGCTCCTCCTCCGATAGCTGCCGGGCCTCATCGACAAGCTCGCGCTTGGCCTCGGCGATCTCCCGGGCGCGCTGGTCGATCAGCGCCTGAAGACGGTGGCGAATGGCCCCGAAGCGCCGACCGACGGCCTCCGACTTATCGCGAGGAACCGGTGAGGCTCGACGCCACTGGTCTCGAGCCCGGTCGCGTATCTCACGCAGGGCATCTGGATCGGCCTCCTGGGCGGGGTGGTCGAGAAGTGTCTCGAGCTGTTCGCAGAGCGTGATGCGTGTCGCCAGGTTATTGTCTCGCTCGGATTCCAGGCGTGCACGCCATGGCGCCAGACGTTGATGAATGCGGTCCGAAGCGGTGCGGAAGCGTGTCGACTGCTCACGATTGGCAGCGGCGTCTCCCAGCGATTTCCACTCTCTCACCAGCTGACGGTGGCGCCGGTCCAGGGCGGCCTCCACGCTGGTCTCGTCATCGGCCAGTGCCTCGATGCTGGCAACCAGTTGCTCGCGCTTGGGGCCGGCCACGAACCCGCGCCAGTCGCGCAGTTCTGCAAGCCTCGCGCCGAGGCGCCTGGCGCGTGCCTCGAGAGGGCGGAGGGTGGCGGGGTCGGCGCCCTCGGTAAGCTGGCGCAGCTGCTGATGCAAGCGGCTGGCAGGCTTGAAAGCGCCGCGTTCCAGCAGGCGCTCGAGCTCATCGAGCTGGGTCTCGATATGCTCAGCCGATACGCCGGCAGGCGTGGCATGCCGCTCGAGGCGTTGGCGGCAGGTGTGGAGCAGTGATGTGGGGGGCAGGCTGTCGGGCCAGTCGATTGCCGTGAGCAGTGTCTTCAGGCGCTCCCTGTCATCCTCTTCGAGGGCACGCTCCAGGTCGCCGGCCCGCTGGTCGAGGCGGGCCCAGGCGCTGCCGATCTTCTCGATCCGTCCCAGGGCGGTGTCGTAACGCCGGCGCAGCGCTTCATCGGTGACATGCAGGTCGGCCAGCTCCTGCCAGCGATGAGCCAGCAGGCGCTTCTGGGAGCGCAGGCTGGCGATATCCTGAGCGCCCAGTGTTTCACTGCGCTCGAGTGCCTCGAGACTCTCCTCCAGCGCTTCCACCAGGCTCGCGCTGGCCTGCTGAGCATCTTCGCGATGTCGATGGACCGCGGCGTTGGCACGCTGCTGGGCTTCATGATCCTCGACCACCTTGCGACAGCGCAGGCAGGCATCGTGATAGCGTCGCTCCAGGCTTGGATCGGGTGTGTCCTCGAGCTGCTGCCACTCGCGCATCAGGTGGCGCATGCGGCCGGCGTAGAGAGGCTCCCAGGGTGCGCTCGCATGGCGCTCCAGTGCGCTGACCAGTGCCTCGCGGTGCTCCCTGGCGGCGGCCAGCTGAGCGGCATCGGCACGCCGCTGGTTGAGCCGCTCGCGAGCCTGGCGCATCACCTGGCGGTCGCGCCTTGCCTCACGCACCAGGCGTGACAGGCCGGCGTCGCTGTCGACCCTTGCCGCCGCCGCATGGCGCACGGCGGCAATGCCGTTGTCGCAGGCCTGGTGTACCAGGGCATCCTCGTCATGGATACGCTCGATAGCTGCCAGTCGCAGCTGCTGGTTGTCACCCTCCAGGGCGATGATTTCGAGCAGCTCGGTTTCACTCAGGCGTGCCACCATGGCGACTCGTGTGGAAAGTTCGAGCCGTCCCTCCTTGCCGCAGATCAACCGCGTCAGGCGTCGCGTGAGCTCCGTTGAGCGCGTCGTCTCGTCGAGCAGGGAGATCAGGGCCTCGGGGTCCTCGAGCCGGGCCAGTGCCGCGGTGCGCACGCCAGGGTCGGCGTCCGCAGCCAGCCGCTCCAGGGCATGGCGCTGGTCGTGGCGGTTGGGGTCGAGGCGCTCGATGGCCTGGCGGCGCACGCCGGGGTCGGGGTGCTGCCAGCGGGGAGCAAAGAAGCGGCGAAGGAGTCCGGACATTGGCTATCCTGGCGAGAGGGGCGGCGTGCCGAGGCACATCCGCTCATATCATTGTTGATCGGTTGGGCAAGGGCTATCTAAGCATGCGGCGCGGTTGGGGAAAAGTCCGTGCCCCGGGCGTCTGTGGTCATATTGCGACACTGACAGCCAGGGGGTGTCGGGCGTATGATGAGAGTTGCAGGGGAGATAGGAGTCGCTTAGCTTTGACTCTACTCCCATCACAGCGACCTGGAGTTCGGCAATGAGCCTCAAACTGGACAGGGAAAGCACGGCCTTCACCTTCAAGGGAGGCATGCTGCCGATGACGGTCATGGAGCTGGCCAGTGCGGACCCCGAGCTGATCCGTGATCAGCTCGCCGGCAAGCTCAGTCAGTCGCCGGCCTTCTTTCAGCACACACCGGTGGTGCTCAGTGTCGAGAAGCTCGACGAGCCTCATCTCGCCCTGGAGCGTATTTGCGCCGTATGCCGGGCTCATAAACTGCTCCCGGTGGCGGTGCGCGGGGGTGCCGATCCGATCAAGCAGTCGGCCTGGGCCCTGGGGCTGGGCTGGTTTCCACCCCAGGAGGCTGGCAGGGTTCGCCCGCTGGAGAGCGTTGCCGCCGATGACGAGGCGCCTGCCGAGCTGGCGGTGCCGCCCGACAACATCGGTGGCGGACGCATCTTTCGTGGCACGGTACGCTCCGGGCAGCAGGTCACCTCCCCCAGCGGTGATCTGGTGGTGATCGGTGCGGTCAATGCCGGCGCCGAGGTGCTCGCTGCAGGCAGCGTGCACGTTTACGGCGCTCTGCGTGGTCGTGCCCTGGCCGGCATCCATGGTGATGCCCTGGCCGGCATCTTCTGCCGTGAGCTCCACGCCGAGCTGCTCTCGGTGGCCGGGAACTACAAGCGCCTCGAGGACATCGACCGACGGTTGCTGGGCACCCCGGTACAGGTTCGCCTCGACGGGGATCAGCTGGGCATCACCTCGCTCACCTGAGCGGTATCTCCCTCGATGGCCCGCTCCATTTCAACAACACGACAGGAAGTGACTCTTGGCCAAGATCATCGTTGTGACCTCCGGCAAGGGAGGCGTCGGCAAGACAACCAGCGCGGCAGCCATTGCCACTGGCCTGGCACTGCGCGGTAACAAGACCGTGGTCATCGACTTCGATGTCGGGCTGCGTAACCTGGACCTGATCATGGGCTGCGAGCGGCGTGTGGTCTACGACCTGGTCAATGTCATTCAGGGTGAGGCGGGGCTGAGCCAGGCTCTGATCCGCGACAAGCGTGTGGAAAATCTACACATCCTTCCCGCCTCCCAGACACGTGACAAGGAGGCCTTGACGCGGGAAGGGGTCGAGAAGGTGCTCGAGACCCTGAGCAAGGACTTCGACTACATCCTCTGCGACTCGCCCGCCGGTATCGAAGGGGGAGCCCAGCTGGCCATGTACTTCGCCGATGAGGCGATCGTGGTCACCAACCCCGAGATCTCCTCGGTACGCGACTCCGACCGTATTCTCGGCCTGCTCGCCTCCAAGACACGACGTGCAGAGCGTGGCGAGGAAGCCATCAAGGAACACCTGCTGATCACTCGCTACAACCCGCTGCGGGTCGATACCGGCGACATGCTCAACCTCGAGGATATCCGCGAGATTCTGGCGATCGACCTGATCGGCCTGATTCCGGAGTCGGAGGCGGTGCTGCGCGCCTCCAACCAGGGGGTGCCGGTAACCCACGACGCTTCCAGCGATGCCGGCCAGGCCTATACCGATACCGTATCGCGGCTGATCGGCGAGGACGTCCCGCTGCGTTTCCACGAGTATCAGAAGAAGAGTCTGCTCAGTCGCATGTTTGGAGGAGGTCGTCGGTGAAGCTGCTTGAATTCCTGAAACGGGAGCGCAAGAAGTCTGCGCCAGTCGCCAAGGAGCGGCTACAGATCATCGTCGCTCACCAGCGCAGCCAGCGCGGTCAGCCGGACTACATGCCGATGCTGGAGCGAGAACTGCTGGAGGTGATTCGCCGCTATGTGCAGGTGGATGATGACGCCATCAACATCAGCCTCGACAGTGAGGACAACTGTTCGGTGCTCGAGCTCAATGTGACCTTGCCCAAGGGGTCGCCGGGTTGAGTCTGTCCGGCTAACCTGTCTGGCTGAGTGAGTCGTTGGGCTGTGCTAGGCTGTTGCCTCCATGCTGAATCGCCGGAGAGACCTTGATGGCGCCGCCTGACGCCCCGCAGACCTTCCTGTGGCACGACTACGAGACCTTCGGTGCCGATCCGCGGCGCGACCGCCCGTCTCAGTTCGCCGCGATCCGTACCGATGCCGAATTCAACGAGATCGGTGAGCCGGTCACCTGGTACTGTCGGCCGGCAGATGACTTCCTGCCGCACCCCCAGGCCTGTCTGGTCACCGGTATCACGCCCCAGCAAGCGCGTCGCCGGGGGCTGCCCGAGGCGCAGTTTGCCGGGCAGATCGAGGCGCTGATGAGCGTCCCGGGTACCTGCTCGGTGGGCTACAACAGCGTGCGTTTCGACGACGAGGTCAGTCGTCACCTCTTCTATCGCAACCTGCTCGACCCCTATGCTCGAGAGTGGCAGAACGGCAACTCGCGCTGGGACCTGATCGATGTGGTGCGGGCCTTTCACGCCCTGCGCCCGGAGGGTCTTGAGTGGCCGCGTCGCGAGGACGGGGCGCCCAGCTTCCGGCTCGAGGATCTCACCGCCGCCAACGGCATCGAGCATGCCGGGGCCCACGATGCCCTTGCCGACGTGCGGGCGACCATCGCCCTGGCCAGGCGTCTGCGTAAGGCCAATGCCAACCTCTTCGACTTTCTGCTCAAGCTGCGCGGCAAGCGCGCCGTGGGCAAGCTGCTCGATGTGCCTGGACGCAAGCCACTGCTGCATATCTCGCGGCGTTACCCGGCCAGTCGCGGCTGTGCCGCCCTGGTGGTGCCCCTCGCGGAGCATCCCAGCAACCCCAACGGGGTCGTCGTCTATGATCTTTCGGTGGACCCCACGCCACTCTTCGAGCTCTCTGCCGAACAGATCCGCCAGAGGGTCTTCGTCAGCAACGACGACCTTGCCGAGGGTGCCGAGCGCATCCCGCTCAAGGTGATCCATATCAACAAGTGCCCTGTGCTGTTCCCCGCCAGCGCCCTCAAGGACGTGGCAGGCCCGCGGCGCGGTGAGCATGGCGATATCGTCGAGCGCCTGGGGCTGGATATGGCGACCTGTCGCGAGCATTGGAAACGTCTGGCTGGGCATCCTGAGGTGGCCGCCCGTGCCGCCGAGGTGTTCGCCGAGCCACCCCCGACGGGGGCGGGTGATCCCGACCTGATGCTCTACTCGGGAGGTTTCTTCTCGCCGGCGGATCGCCGTCAGATGCAGCAGGTGCGCGAGATGGCGGCCTGGGACCTGGTGGGTGCCAACTTCGCCTTCCAGGATGCACGCCTGGAGGAGATGCTGTTTCGCTATCGCGCGCGCAGCTTCCCCGAGACGCTTGAAGGCGATGAACTGGCCCAGTGGGAGGCCTATCGTTGGGCGCGCATGAATGACGCCGAGGTGGCCAGCCTGACTCTCAAGGGCTTCGCCCGAGAGATCGAACGGCTCAACCGAGTCGAGCTGAGCGACCGCGACCGTCAAATCCTCGAGGAGCTGGTGATGCATGTCGAGGCCATCCTGCCTCCCCAGGCATTCGACGCGGACTAACGCATTGCCTTACCGTTCGCAGCAGCTTTTGCCTGGCCTGCCATCGTCAGGGCCACATCACTTTTGATGTGGCCCTCTTCAGTCTTACAGCTTATCGCTTCCGGCGCAGCCGGGGCTCACTCCTCGCCCCTCACTCTTTACCTTCGGGCAGTGGCTCGAGGTCAGCCGTGAATGCCAGCACGTCGGTGGGCGCATCGCCCGGGTCATAGGCGACTCGCACCTCGGGACTGGCAAGCAGGGCCGTCCAGGCCTCGCGCAGCTCGTCGGCGGTAACAGCCAGGACCCGCTCGGCGAGTTTTTCGCGCCGCTCGAACTCGGTATCGCCGTAGGCCAGGGCGCGCCACAGACGATTGGTCCGGCCGGAAAGGCTGGTATCGCGCCGGATCAGTTCGGCATGCACCGCCTGGCGGTAAGGGGCGAGTGCTTCCTCGTCCAGCGCTTCCAGGGTGGCGCCGAAACTCTCCAGAAAACGATCCATATGGTCGGCGATCGACTCGCTATCGGTCTCCGGTGACTGCACCAGCAGGGCGAGGCCCGGGGCATCCAGCATCGGCGAGTAGCCGGCGTGAACCACATAGCCGAGCTGCTGTTCGGTGCGCAGACGCTGGTAGAAGGGAGTGTCGATCAGCTGGCCGAGCAGTGCCAGGCGTGCCTGGCTATCCAGGGAGCGGTCCGGGCCCTGCAGGTAGCGCAGCAGTATCGACTCCTCGCGACCTGTCTGCGGAGTCAGGGCGGGAAGATCCGCGGAGGCAGCCAGCGGGACCAGGTCGGGAATCGCTGCCGCCGTCAGGCTCGGCGCCAGGGTGTCGGCCATCTGCCGTGCAATCTCGTCGGCTTGCTCGGCGCCGATATTGCCCACCGCCATGGCCTCCAGGTGCAGCTCGTCGAGGAAAGCCTCGCGGAATTCGCTCAGGTCCCCCGACGTCATGCCTTCGCTGGCCTCAAGCAGTGCGCTGGTGGGCCACTGAGGGCGCACCAGGGCCTCGGCCAGGGTGCGGTTGGCCTGGCGGTGGAGCGGGTCCTGGGGCGCATTGCGCCACTCCCGCTGCAGGCGGTGGCGTACCCGTTCGAAGGCGTCGGCTTCGATGGCCCCCTGCTGAAGCTGCTCGACCACACGCTCCATTACCATCGTCTGACGATCGCGCCAGCCGGAGAAGGCCAGGGTAATGCCGCGGGCGTGGGCGTAGGCCTCGACCCCCTGGCCGGCCAGCCGCGCGGGGTAGAGTACCTCGTTGAGGCTGTCCTCCAGCCAGCCGGCGAGCAGCCGGGCCAGTACCGCTTCGCGGGGTGCCTCGGCGGCACGTGGGTGTTGCAGGCTGAAGCGCCACTCCACCTTGGGCGTGGCGAAGCTGGCGTCGGCCATGTGCCAGAATGTGAAGGTGGGTTCATCGATACGCTGTCGAGGGCGCTCGTGCTGGGCGTCGAGCAGCGCGAGGTCCTCGGCGATATAGGGGTTGGGGGCGGGTAGCTTCAGCCCGTCGCGAGGCGTGCCATCGGCGCTGTAGGCGTCGTCACCCCAGGGGGCGTTGAACCAGGGCGAGGTCCGCTCGCCCTCGACGTCCGGGGCGCTATAGAGTCGAATCAGGTTGTCGGGCCTCAGTGCGGCCAGGTAGTCGCGGGACCGAGCCCGGTCGAAGCCGTCCATGCGATAGTCGGCATATTGCACATCCTCCACGGGGTAGCGTGCCAGGTTCATGGCCAGGCGCATGGCGTCCTGCTGGGGCGAGCCGTGCTGCTGAAACTGGAAACTCTGTTCGGCCAGGCGCGCCTGCTCGGCGTAGCGCCACGCCTCGGGGCCGGCCTCGCGAATCGTCTCGATGGCAGCGAACAGGCTGGCCTCGATGGCATCGCGATGCTCTGCCCCCTGCGGGGTCAGGCTGATGCCGATGGTGAACAGGGCGTGGCGTCCGTCTCCCCGCGAGATGCCCGCGGAGAGACCGTCGGCCCAGCCTGCCTCGCGCAGGGTCGCAAGCAGGCTACCCTCTCCCTCATGCCCGAGCAGGTGGGCAATCAGGTCGGCAGGCTTGTGACGGTACTCGGCGATGGGGTCGTCCACCGGAAAGAGGAAGCGCAGCTGATGGCTGTCACGCAGGGACTTCACCGTGACTCGCCTGGGAAGTGTCTCCGCGAGGGCCAGCGGGTCGCTGATCTCCGGTCGCACCAGGCCTCGGTCGGGCACCGCGGCGAAGCGCTCGGCGACCAGCCGCTCCAGTTCGTCGAGGGGCTGAGGGGCGACGACCGCCAGATGCATGACATTGGCACCGTAGTACGATGCGTAGAAGTCGATGACCCGCTCGCGCAGACTCGCCTCGTCGCTTGGACGGTCGGCCAGAGTCGCGCGGCTGCCGACCGAAAAGCCGGTGAAGGGGTGCTCGGGATTCAGCAGGCGGTCGAGCACGTCATTGACCCGCCGGCCCTCGTCACGGATGCGCGCCATATATTCGGAGTGCACCACGTTGCGCTCGCTCTCCAGGCGGTCGGCGTTGAACAGCGGCGCGATAAAGAACTGGCTGAAGCGATCCAGGGCGCCTTCGAGAGCGTCGGGCTCGATGGTGAAGAAGTAGTTGGTGTCCTGTGGCGCGGTAAAGGCGTTGTGGCTGCCGCCATGGCGGGTCAGATAGCCCTGATAGGCGTCCGCCTCGGGGTAGGGCTCGGTGCCCAGAAACAGCATGTGCTCGAGGAAGTGGGCGAGCCCCGACAGGTCTGCCGGATCCTGAGCGCTGCCGACCGAGACATTGAGGGAGGCCGCGGCCTTGTCGGCATCGGGGTCGCTGACCAGCAGGGCGGTGAAGCCATTCTCCAGCCTCAGCACGCGATAGTCGCGCTCATCGTGAGGGCTGACTCTGGGTGTGGTGCTTTCCTCGACGGCCGCAGTGGGGGTGGTTGCCGTCTGGGTGGCCAAGGCCTGGGAGGCTAGGCTCTGTGAGGCCAGGCCCAGCAGGACAAGCAGTGGTGGCAGCAGTCGCCCGCAGCGGGCGACGGACAGGATAGGCAACATTCTCACTCCTTGTGCAGGGAAGTCGGCTCAGGCCTCGTGGCGCAGCATGGGGCCGACCGGGTGGGCGCAGGCCGCGTCCTGGTTAGCCGGATTGTTCACACGTCTTGATACCGGAAAAGCGCCCAACAGTTCCCTGGGCGCCGGCGCCAGCATGGCCTGGGCCGCCTCGCTTG
Organism: uncultured Halomonas sp.; assembly: GCF_947501415.1. GTDB lineage: Bacteria > Pseudomonadota > Gammaproteobacteria > Pseudomonadales > Halomonadaceae > Halomonas. Next base: position 134,084 of record NZ_CANMVL010000007.1, read on the forward strand.
GTGTTTGCGGATCGAGCCAGCGCCGTGCCACGGCAGGCGGTATTGCCGCCGGGAGGCGATCGCTGAGTGGTGCCAGCAGGCCGTTGGTCGGCACGGTGATCAGCGCCATGGAGTCGGTGTGTTCGGCCAGGCTGGTGTGGAAGCGACACCAGAGCGCGGCCAGCAGCAGCGGGCCGCGGTCCACTCGTGTGACCAGAAAGGGCTGCTTGAAGCGTGGCTGGGGCTTCCATACATAGACGCCGGTGGCCGGGATCAGGCAGCGCCTGGCGTGGAAGGCCTCGCGGAACATGCGGCGCGACGCCAGGGATTCGGCGCGGGCGCAGTGGGGCGCGTGGTCCAGCACCTCCAGCCAGGGCGGGGTCAGCCCCCAGAACAGTTGTCCCAGGCGCGGCCGGCCCGCTTCCAGGCGAATGCCCGAGAGCATGCGTCGGGGGGCCAGGTTGGCACCGGTCAAGAGGGGCGTCTCCATCGCCAGATCGGGCACGAGCTGGCTGATGTCGATCGGGGCGATATGCAGTCGGCCGGCCATGGGATCTCCGGGTCTAAGGAGTGTCAGGGTAACATGGCTATCGAAAACAGTGTTCGATGTGCGCTATCCTTGGGGACCTTCACGCAACTGCCTGCTTCGGCACGCGAGGAACTCGATGGCTCGTCCCAGACAACATGCCCCCGAGGCGCTTCATGCCCAGGTAATGGCGGCCTGTGATGCCTGGTTGCAGGGCAACTCGGTACACGGCCTCTCACTGCGTGCGCTGGCCCGTGAGGTGGGGTGCGCGCCCAGTACTCTGCTCAAGCTCTATGGCAGCTTTCACAACCTCCTGCAGCACGTCAATATCGAGACCCTTGGGCATCTGCGCGAGGTGGTCGAGCCGCTGGCCGGCCAGTCGGCACCGGAGGAGCGGTTGCGCGCCCTGGCGCGTGCCTACTGGCAGTTTGCCCAGCGCGAAGCGTATCGCTGGCAGCTGCTGTTCGACTTCCCGCTGGCCCAGGAGGGAGAGCTGGACCAGCGCCAGAACGAGATGATCGAGGCGCTCTTCCTGCGTGTCGAAGCCACTCTCAAGGAGTACCAGCCGGCCCTGGATGATCTCGAGGCGCGCCGGCTGGGGCGCACCCTCTGGGGCAGCGTGCATGGCCTGGTACAGCTGGGCCTGAACGAGCGGCTGGGCTACTGGCAGGGCCAGCAGCTGGAAGTGGGGGAGCTGCTCGACCAGCTGCTCGACACCATCCTCGCCGGCCTGAGGGCCAGATAGGTGTCGTCGTGACAGCGTTTAGCTGGTTTTTGATCGCCTGTGTGGCGCTGTGTCTCGTTTGGCGGATCATTCGGGCGCCGCGCCCGGCGGTACGCCTGCTGGTCTATCTGCTGGTTCGCCTGCTCTATCGGCTGCGCCTGACGGGGCTCGAGCACCTTCCCGAGCGTGGGGCGGCCCTGGTGGTGTGCAACCACGTCAGTTTCATGGATGCCCTGGTGCTGGGTGGCGCGAGCCCGCGACCACTGCGCTTTCTGATGGACAAGCCGATCTATGATTCACCCTGGCTCAACTGGCTGTTCCGGCTGGTGGGGGCGATTCCCGTCGAGTCGGAGCGCTGCGATCCCGGCAGTCTGCGCCGGGCGATGGAGGAGGTGAGTCGGGCGCTGCGCGATGGCGAGGTGGTGATGCTGTTTCCGGAGGGGCGTCTGACAATGGATGGCGAGGTGCAGGGGTTTCGCCGTGGCCTGGAGCTGATCCTCACCCGTGATCCGGTGCCGGTGATTCCCGCGAGCCTCTCCGGGCTCTGGGGCTCATGGACCTCTCACTGCCACGGTCGTGCGCTGAGTCAGCGACCGCGGCGTTTCCGCGCCCGAGTGGTGCTGCAGCTCGGCGAGCCGCTCTCTCCCGGGGCGGCGACTCGTTGCCAGCTGGAGGCCAGAGTTCGGGAGCTCAAGTGCGTGGGGGATGCCTCGATCCAGCCGGCGGTCGAACACCAGGCCCAGAGTCGCTAGAGGCATGTGCCTGGCGTCGCGCTCACCGCGGGGCCAGCCAGCAGCGTGCCGCGGTGATCAGGTTGTCACGCACCGCCTGGATCTCCATGCGCACGTCGCCCACCTGTAGCGAGGTCGGGCCCTCCGGAAACCCCTCAAGGTGTTCGAGGATCAGGCCATTGAGCGTCTTGGGGCCGTCGGTAGGCAGCTGCCAGCCCAGCGACTTGTTGATGTCGCGGATATTGGCGGTGCCCTCTATCACCACACTGCCGTCCTCCTGGTGCCGGATATCCTCCTGCATGCCTGCCACCCCGGTGGTGAACTCGCCGACGATCTCCTCGAGGATATCCTCCAGGGTCACCAGGCCCTCCACATCGCCATACTCGTCCACCACGATGCCGATACGCCGCTTCTGCTGCTGAAAGTGGAGCAGCTGGGTGTGCAGCGGATTGGATTCGGGGATGAAGTAGGGCTCTCGAGCCTCCTGGACGATGGCGGCCTTGGTCACTTCGCCCCGGGAGAGAAAGCGTGCCGCATTGCGCAGGTGCAGCAGACCGATGATGTTGTTGATGTCGCCCTTGTAGACCGGCAGCCGGGTGTGCTGGCTGGTACGGATCTGGGTGAGGATCTCGTCGAGGTCGTCGTCGAGGTTGATGCCGATCACCTCGTGTCGCGGCACCATGATGTCGTTCACGGTGACGTTCTCGAGATCGAGGATGGAGAGCAGCATCGCCTGGTGGCGATGAGGAATGAGGGTGCCCGCCTCGTGAACCACGGTGCGCAGTTCGTCGCGGGTCAGGTTGTCGCCATCCCCATCGATGCTGCGTACCCCGATCAGCCGCAGCAGACCATTGGAGATCACGTTGACCAGCCACACCAGCGGGTAGAGCAGCTTGAGCAGTGGCTCGAGCACCAGCGAGGCGGGGAAGGCGATGCGATCCGGTTTCACCGCCGCATAGGTCTTGGGGGTGACCTCGGCGAAGATCAGGATGGTGATGGTCAGCGCGGCGGTGGCGACGGCCGGGCCGGTGACATCGCCGAGAAAATGGATGGCGATGATGGTGGCGATGGAGGCCGCCAGGTTGTTGACGAAGTTGTTGCCGATCAGGATCACGCCGATCAGCCGATCGGGACGAGCCAGTAGTCTGGCGACACGCTGGGCCCGCGCCTCCCCGCTGCTGACCCGGTGGTTGAGGCGGTAGCGGTTGATCGACATCATGCCGGTCTCTGAACTCGAGAAGAAGGCAGACAGGCAGACAAGCAGGAACAGCAGGCCGAACAGCAATCCCAATGGGAAGTCGTCGCTCAAGTCGAAGAGTCCTCGGTCGCGGGTCAGGCTCGATTTGACGGGAGGTGGGCGCGCGGTGTCAAGGTGTCAGAAAGGCCGCTCAGCCGCGGTTGAGCAGCACTTCCAGCACGAAGAGGCTACCGAAGTAGGCTGCCAGCAGAACGGCGCAACCGCCCAGGGTCCAGCGCACGGCACGCATGCCGCGCCAGCCCAGGCGGTGGTGGCTGAACAGCAGGATGGCGAAGATCACCCAGGCAGCCAGCGAGAGGATCGTCTTGTGGGCAAGGTGCTGGGCAAACATGTTGTCGAGAAACACGAAGCCGCTGAGGATTGCCAGGGTCAGCAGTGCCATGCCGGCCCAGATCAGCTCGAACAGCAGCCGTTCCATGGAGGTGAGCGGGGGCAGGGCCTGAACGATCCCGCGGATATGGTGGTGGCGCAGGGCACGGTTCTGCAGACCCAGCAGGATGGCCTGCACGGCGGCGATGGCCAGCACCGCGAATCCCAGCAGGGAGCTGATGGCGTGGAGGGCGACGCCGGGGGAGAGTGCCTCGGCCGGAGGGGGTGCCGGTACCGTGGCAGCCAGCAACAGCGCGAAGCCCGCCATCGGCAGGACGCCGACGGCGGCACCCAGTACCGGCTTGAACAGGCTGACACCCAGCAGTACCGCCACCGCCATGGCGCTGATGAGGATCATGCTGGTGTAGAAACCCGGCAGTACCTGAGCATCATGACCGAACAGGCTGACGACCAGTGGCAGGTGGCAGAGCAGGCCAAGCAGCGACAGGCCGCGCACCAGCATCGGCTGTGGCGCTACCCGGCGAACCAGGGTCAGTCCCTGCCAGGAGGCGGCGGCGAGATAGAAGAGAGAGGCCATTACGGCCAGGGCGAGCGCCTGCATGGGTTGCGATCCGTGCGCTTGTGAAAGTGGTCAGCATAAGGGTGGCATCTGTGCGGTTACTATACCCAATCACCCGGCTGGCGCACAGGCCTTGGAGTCAGGGTCAGGGTGGGGTGCATGGAGACTCGCGGCCACAGCGCGTATAATCGCCCCCAACCTTCAGGCCATCGCACATGTGGAGAGGCCAATGTTTCAGAATCTCAGCGAGCGCCTGTCGCAGACGCTCAAGTCGATCAAGGGTCAGGCTCGCCTGACCGAGGACAATGTAAAGGACACCCTGCGCGAGGTGCGCCGTGCGCTGCTCGAGGCGGATGTCGCCCTGCCGGTGGTGAAGGACTTTATCGACCGCGTGCGCGAACGCGCCGTGGGTCAGGAAGTCTCCAAGAGCCTCTCGCCCGGTCAGCAGTTCGTCAAGATCGTCCAGCAGGAGCTGGAAGCGACCATGGGCGAGGCCAACGAGGGGCTGACCCTCAAGGGCTCGCCGGCGGTAGTGCTGATGGCCGGCCTGCAGGGGGCGGGCAAGACCACCTCGGTAGCCAAGCTGGCGCGTTATCTGCGCGAGCGCGAGAAGAAGAAGGTGTTGGTGGTCTCTGCCGACGTTTACCGTCCGGCGGCCATCGACCAGCTCGAGACCCTGGCGAAGGAGGTCGAGGTCGACTTCTTCCCGTCGCGCTCCGACCAGCAGCCCGTCGCTATCGCCGAGGCGGCGATCAAGCATGCCAAGATCCAGTTCCACGATGTGGTGCTGGTGGATACCGCCGGTCGCCTTGCCATCGATGAGGCGATGATGGCCGAGATCCAGGCGTTGCATAAGGCGGTCTCGCCTCAAGAGACGCTGTTCGTCGTCGACGCCATGACCGGCCAGGATGCCGCCAATACCGCCAAGGCCTTCCATGAGGCGCTGCCGCTGACCGGGGTGATCCTCACCAAGGCCGATGGCGATGCCCGTGGCGGTGCGGCGCTCTCGGTGCGTCATATCACCGGCAAGCCGATCAAGTTCATGGGCGTTGGCGAGAAGGTCGACGCCCTCGAGCCCTTCCACCCGGATCGCGTGGCGTCGCGCATCCTCGGCATGGGCGATGTATTGTCGCTGATCGAGGAGGCCGAGCGCAGCGTCGACAAGGGCAAGGCCGAGAAACTGGCCAAGAAGGTCAAGAAGGGCCAGGGCTTCGATCTCGAGGACTTCCGCGACCAGCTCCAGCAGCTCAAGAAGATGGGCGGTATGGGCGGTCTGTTGGGCAAGTTGCCCGGCATGGGGCAGATGGCCGAGATGGCTCAGGGGCCCGGCCCCGAGAAGGAGATGGGCAAGCTCGAGGCGCTGATCAACTCCATGACGCCCCAGGAGCGTCGCAAGCCCGAGATCATCAATGGCTCGCGCAAGCGGCGCATCGCCGCCGGTGCCGGCCTGCAGGTGCCCGATCTGAATCGTCTGCTCAAGCAGCACAAGCAGATGCAGAAGATGATGAAGAAGGCGGGCAAGAAGGGCGGCATGCAGAACATGATGCGTGGCATGTCCGGCATGATGGGCGGCGGTGGCCCCGGCGGCATGGGTGGCATGGGTGGCATGGGGGGGATGGGCGGCCCCGGTGGCAAGCCCTGGCGATAAGCCCCGGGGCTTATCGAAGTTACCGACAGGGTGATAGCGAAAGGCGCGGGGGGCAGGTCGGAGAGGGGGGCCGAGGACCAGGGGTGAGGAGTACTGCTCCGAACGGGCTGGCCAGGGCTGGCCAGGGATGGCCAGCACCGGACCTGCAAGCGGAGCGGGACGCGAGAGCGCCGCAGGGCCGAGGTAGCCAACAAGGAAGTACTCGTAGCGCCCCCTCGACGGCCTGTCGCCGAAAAAGCCTTGAGCGGGGCTACCATCTTCGATAAGCCCGAAAAAGGTTCCCAAGCGGGACTGTTTTCCGTAGAATGCTGCGTCTTGACTGACAGGACCGCGAGTGTCGCGGTCATCGTCGTGAACGAATCCCAATCAACCGAAGGACTTAATAGGCCATGGTTACCATTCGTCTGGCTCGTGGTGGCGCCAAGAAGCGTCCCTTCTACCACCTGACCGTTACCGATTCCCGCAACGCCCGTGACGGCCGTTTCATCGAGCGTCTCGGCTTCTTCAACCCGGTTGCCCGTGGTCAGGAAGAGCGTCTGCGTGTCGATCTCGACCGTGTCACCCACTGGCAGAGCCAGGGTGCCCAGCTCTCCGGCCGTGTTGCCGAGCTGGTCAAGGAAGCTCGCAAGCAGGCCTGAGGTCTGATGCGATGATTGTCTCGGTTCCGAGGTCGTCGATGAGCGAATCTGCAAAGGCTCAGCCCGCCGACGATCATGTGGTGCTGGGAAAGTTGACCAGCCCCTATGGCGTTAAGGGCTGGCTGAAGGTGTATTCGTACACCAGCCCCATGGAGGGCATCCTCGACTACCCCGAGTGGGTGGTGCGTCAGGGCGATACGCTGAAGCGTTGTCGACTGGTGCAGGGGCGCCGCCACGGCAAGGGTCTGGTGGCCCAGCTCGAAGGCTGCGACTCCCGCGAGACCGCCGAAGCGCTGGCCGGCGCAGAACTCGTGCTGCCCAAGGCAGAACTGCCCGAGCTCAGCGGCGACGATTTCTACTGGCACGAGCTGGAAGGCCTGCGGGTCGTGACCCGTGATGGCAGCGTGCTGGGCCGTATCGACCATCTCTTCGAGACCGGCGCCAATGACGTCATGGTCGTGAAGGGAAGCCTCGAGACGGATGCCATCGATGCCCGCGAGCGTCTATTGCCGTTCCTGCCCGAAGAGGTGATCCTCGAGGTGGATCTCGAAGATGGCGTGATGCACGTCGACTGGGATCCCGAGTTTTGAAGGAATCCGGTTCGATGACGGCTGACTCTCCGGCACCCGAACGGGTGGCCGATATGTGGGTCGGGGTCGTCTCGCTGTTTCCGGAGATGTTCGAGGCGATCACCCGCTACGGCGTTACCGGTCGAGCAGTCGAGAAGGGGCATGTTGCGCTGGAGGTCTGGAATCCTCGCGACTTTGCCACCGACAGACATCGCACCGTGGACGACCGCCCCTATGGCGGCGGGCCAGGGATGTTGATGAAGGTCGATACCCTGCGCGCGGCGATTCACGCGGCCAGAGCCAGGGCAGAGCAGGCCACCGGGCAGCGTCCCAGGGTGGTCTATCTGTCGCCCCAGGGGCGACGGCTCGATCAGGCCGGGGCTCGGGAGCTGGCGGCCGGACCGCCACTGGTCGTGGTGGCGGGGCGTTACGAAGGCATCGATGAGCGCGTGGTGGAGAGCGACATCGATGAAGAGTGGTCGATCGGCGATTATGTGTTGAGCGGCGGCGAGCTGCCGGCCATGGTGCTGATCGATGCCGCGGCAAGGCTGGTGCCCGGAGTGCTGGGTCATCAGGATTCCGCGGTCGAGGACTCCTTCAACGAAGGACTGCTGGACTGCCCGCACTACACTCGCCCCGAGGTGATCGACGGGCGTCAGGTGCCGGAAGTCCTGCTCAGCGGCAATCACGGTGCCATTCGGCGCTGGCGGCTGAAGCAGTCTCTTGGGCGTACCTGGCAGCGACGCCCCGACCTGCTCGAGGGCAGGGAGTTGAACAAGGAGCAGCGCAAGCTGTTGCAGGAGTTCCTCGAGGAGCACGCATTGCCCGCCAGATAGGGCAGGCGGAGGTGCGGGAGCGCTGAGCGATCGAGCTCACGGCCCCGCGTCACCCATTATCTCCCGCGCTCTCGAGAGCATTCGAGCGCCGGGATCACGATTCATCGGCAACCCAGGCGATCGATGAGTCAACGTTATCAAGGAGTCATTGTCATGAGCAGCAAGAACAAGGTGATCCAGGCGCTCGAAGCCGAGCAGATGAGCAAGGAGATCCCGACCTTTGCCCCCGGCGACACCATTATCGTCCAGGTCAAGGTCAAGGAAGGCAGCCGTGAGCGTCTCCAGGCCTTCGAAGGCGTGGTGATCGGCAAGCGTAACCGCGGCCTGAACTCTGCCTTCACCGTGCGCAAGATCTCTCACGGTGTGGGTGTCGAGCGTACCTTCCAGACCTACAGCCCGCTGGTCGACTCCATCAGCGTCAAGCGTCGCGGTGACGTGCGCAAGGCCAAGCTCTACTACCTCCGTGAGCGCAGCGGCAAGTCTGCACGCATCAAGGAAAAGCTGGCCTGAGGCCAAGGCCTCCGAGCCCTCGGGTCAGGGCACTGCCCCGGCTCGATCGAAAACCCCGTCACCGCTCTCGCGGGGCGGGGTTTCCTTTTGGGTGCAACATGCCAGCCGGAGAACCTCATGAGTAGGGTCGACGAGACAGCCGTTATCGATACCTTTCTCGATGCCCTGTGGCTGGAACAGGGGGTCAGCGAGCATACGCTGGCTGCCTACCGCCGCGACCTGACCGCCTGGGCGGCGCACCTTGCCGAGCTTGGCGAGGGGCTGCTCTCGCCAGATGCCAGGAGCCTGCCGGCCTGGCTCGATGCGCGGCGTGCGGCCGGCTATCGGCTGCGCAGCAATGCGCGCCTGCTCTCCAGTCTGCGTCGCTTCTATCGTTGGGCGCTGGAGACGGGGCGTATCGAGCGTGACCCGCTGGCCGAGGTCAGGTTGCCCCGAGTGCAACCCAGCCTGCCCGAGACCCTGGAGGAGGCCGAGGTGGAACGGCTGATTGCGGCACCAGATGTGACGACGGATCTGGGGCTTCGTGACCGCACCATGCTGGAGGTGCTTTATGGCACGGGTCTTCGCGTCTCGGAGCTGGTGGGACTGACCACCGATGCCGTGAATCTGCGCCAGGGAGTGGTCAGGGTGCGCGGCAAGGGTGACAAGGACCGCCTGGTGCCTCTGGGAGAGGAGGCCGTCCACTGGGTCGCGCGCTATCTGCGCACCGCGCGTGGTGCCTTGATGCATGATGTCATGCGGCCTGCGCTCTTTCCGGGGCGTGACGACCGCCCGCTGACCCGACAGGCCTTCTGGTACCGGATCAAGCATCACGCCAGGGTGGCCGGCATCGAGCGCTCGCTGTCGCCCCATACCCTGCGCCATGCATTCGCCACCCACTTGTTGAATCATGGTGCCAATCTGCGTGTCGTACAGTTGCTGCTAGGTCATAGTGACCTTTCCACTACCCAGATCTATACCCATGTGGCCCAGGCGCGCCTGGAGCGCCTGCATGCCGATCACCACCCACGAGGATGAATCATGACGACCCTTTTCCGGCTCCTTCTTCTCGGACTGTCCGCCGCGCCTATGGCCATGTTGCTCTCGACGCAAGCCTTGGCCCAGCAGGGTGAGGCCGAGCGTCTTGCCGAGCGGCTTTCGGTCAGCGGCCAGGCGATGCCGGTGCGTAGCGTTCGCGAGGCGCCGATGGAGGGGCTCTTCGAGGTGCGCCTGGAGACCGGCGAGCGCTTCTACAGCGACGCGCAAGGCGAGCACTTTCTGGTAGGCGACCTCTACCGCAATGGCAAGCAGGGGCTGGTCAACCTGAGCGAGGAGAGTCGCAACGCCGAGCGTGCCGAGCGTCTGAGCCAGGTACCGGAATCCGAGCGGGTGATCTTCCGCGGAGCCCAGAGCCGCGCCAGTGTGATGGTATTCACCGATACCACTTGCCCCTACTGCCAGCAGCTTCACGAAGAGGTGCCGCGGCTCAACGAGCTGGGTATCGATGTTCACTACCTGGCCTTCCCGCGTAGCGGCATGAGCGGCCAGGGCGCGCGTACCATGCAGCAGGTGTGGTGTGCCGACAACTCCGCCGAGGCGATGAGTGCCGCCAAGCGGGGGGATTCGCTTTCGACCGCCGCGGACTGCGACAATCCGGTCGAGTCACAGTATCATCTGGGACTCGAGCTTGGCGTTCAGGGGACGCCGGCCATTGTGCTGCCCGACGGCCGCCTGGTACCGGGCTATGTGCCCGCCGAGCGTCTGGCCGCCATGCTGGGGCTCGACGAGTAGGGCATCCCGCTCTGTCCGCACGCCTGCAGGCCAGGTGCTGGTGGCCGAGCGCCCTGGCCCGCCCCGGTGGCGGGCCGCCGAGCCATCTGGACACGACACGCTATATAACGAACTCGGACACACGAGCAGGAGTAATACATTGAAACCGGTGAGAGTTGGAATCTGTGGGCTGGGGACCGTCGGTGGCGGAACCTTCAACGTGCTGACACGCAACGCCGACGATATTACCCGGCGGGCCGGGCGACCGATTGCCATCGAGCAGGTCGCCTATCGCACCCCCAACCCCGAGTGTGACCTCACCGGCATCGACACGACCGCCGATATCTTCGAGGTGGCCAGCAACCCCAATATCGACGTGGTGGTGGAGCTGATCGGTGGTTACGACGTGGCGCGTGAGCTGGTGCTTGCCGCCATCGAGAATGGCAAGCATGTGGTCACCGCCAACAAGGCGCTGATCGCGGTGCATGGCAACGAGATCTTCGCGGCCGCTCACGAGAAGGGCGTGATCGTGGCCTTCGAGGCCGCGGTGGCCGGCGGCATCCCGGTGATCAAGTCGCTGCGCGAGGGGCTTGGCGCCAATCGCATCGAGTGGGTGGCGGGGATCATCAACGGTACCGGCAACTATATCCTGACCCATATGCGCGATGATGGGCGGGCCTTCGATGATGTTCTCGCCGAGGCCCAGGCGCTTGGCTATGCGGAAGCCGACCCGACCTTCGATGTCGAGGGCATCGATGCCGCCCACAAATTGACCATCCTCGCCTCCATCGCCTATGGGGTGCCGCTGCAGTTCGAGAAGGCCTATACCGAGGGCATCTCCCGGGTCACCGCCGAGGACGTGGAGCAGGCCGACAACCTGGGCTACGTGATCAAGCACCTGGGAATCTCCAAGCGGACCGAGCAGGGCCTGGAGCTGCGTGTGCACCCCACGCTGATCCCCAAGGAACGCTTGCTGGCCAACGTGCATGGCGTCAAGAATGCCATCGCCGTGATGGGCGATGCCGTGGGGCCGACCCTCTACTACGGCGCCGGCGCCGGGGCCGAACCCACCGCCTCCGCGGTGGTTGCCGACCTGCTCGACGTGGCCCGTGATATCGCCACCGACCACCACTACCGGGTGCCCTACCTGGCCTTCAGTGGCATCAGCGAGGATGTCAGTCAGCTGCCGATCATGCCCATGGAGGAGATCACCACCGCCTACTACCTGCGGTTGCTGGCGGTGGATCGCCCCGGGGTACTGGCGCGGGTGGCGACCATTCTCTCCGAGCAGGGTATCTCCATCGAGGCGCTGATCCAGAAGGAGGCCACCGAGGGTGAACTGGTGCCGATCATTCTGCTGACTCACCGCACCCCCGAGAAGAGCATGAACGAGGCGATTCGCCAGATCGAGTCCATGTCCGATGTCGCCGGACCGGTGACCCGGATTCGCGTCGAATCCCTGGACGAGCAGGAATAACCCATGCGCTATATCAGTACCCGCGGGCAGGCGCCCGCACTCTCCTTCGAGGAGGTCGTGCTTACCGGCATGGCCAGCGATGGTGGCCTCTACGTGCCCGAGCATGTGCCCGAGCTCTCGCAGGATGAGCTGGCGGCCATGGCCGGTCTCTCCTATGCCGAGATCGCCTTCCGGGTGATGAAGCCCTTCGTCAACGGCGAGATCGATGACGAGACATTCCGGGGGATCGTGAAGGAGGCGTATGCCACCTTCAGCCATGATGCCGTGGTGCCACTCAATCAGCTTGACGCCAACCACTTTCTGCTCGAGCTGTTCCACGGCCCGACCCTGGCCTTCAAGGATGTCGCCCTGCAGCTGCTGGGTCGCATCCTCGACCACTTCCTCAAGAAGCGTGGCGAGCGGGCGGTGATCATGGGGGCGACCTCCGGCGATACCGGCTCGGCGGCCATCGAGGGCTGCCGCCACTGCGACAACCTCGATATCTTTATCCTCCATCCGCACAATCGGGTGTCGGAGGTGCAGCGTCGCCAGATGACCACGGTGCTGGCGGACAACGTCTTCAACGTCGCCATCGAGGGCAACTTCGACGACGCCCAGGCAATGGTCAAGGCGAGCTTCGCCGACCAGAACTTCCTGAACGGTACCCGGCTGGTGGCGGTAAATTCCATCAACTGGGCGCGCATCATGGCCCAGATCGTCTACTACGTGGCCTCCGCCGTGGCCCTGGGGGCGCCCCAGCGAAAGGTGAGCTTCTGTGTGCCATCGGCCAACTTCGGCAACGTCTTCGCCGGCTACATGGCCTATCGCATGGGCCTGCCGGTCGAGCGCTTCGTGATCGCCACCAACGCCAACGACATCCTGCACCGCACCCTGGCCGCCAACGACTTCTCGAAGAAGGAGCTGGTGGCCACGCTCGCGCCCTCCATGGATATCGTGGTCTCCTCAAACTTCGAGCGCCTGCTGTTCGAGGCGTATGATCGCGACGGCAAGGCCGTGGATGCCCTGCTCGAACGCTTCCAGACCGAGCCCACGGCCCTGGCCGAAGCACCGCTATCGCGCCTGCGTGAGCGCTTCGCCAGCCACAGCGTCGATGACAGCTCCATTCTGGAGGTGATCCGCGAGGCACACCATCGCACCCAGGAGATCCTCGACCCGCACACCGCCACCGGCTACCGCGCCGCCGAGCGCGAACGGGGTGACGAGAGCGTACCGATGATCACCCTGGCCACCGCCCACCCGGCCAAGTTCGCCGAGGCGGTGGTCAAGGCCGGTTTCCCGGGGGTGCCGCTGCCGCCGCATATGGACGACCTGTTGGAGCGTGAGGAGCGCTACACGGTGTTGCCGGCGGAGCTTTCTGCGGTGCAACGGTTCGTCGCCGAGAATCGCCGCTGAGGTCACCAGTTGCTATCAGCCTCGAGCCTGTATGCCACTCGGGGCTGATCCGGCGACAGGCCTGCGAGGGGGCGCTGTGAACCCCTCCCTGGGCGCTACCGATGCCATCCCTGGCATAGGACCCCCTCTTCGGCCTATCCCCGGCGCCCCTCGCTGGGTCAGCGGCCTACAGTCACAGACTTGAACCAGAGGTGCCTGGCTTGAACGCCATACGCGACCCCAACGATCTGAACGAGCGCCTGAGGCCGCGTATTCTGCCGCGGCCCCGGGATGCCGCGCTCTATGCTCGCGCCCAGCGAGAAGGGCTCAGCGAGCTTCAGGCTCGGGTGCTGGCCGGGCGTCTGCCGGGCTATCGGGGGGAGCTTGATCCGCTGGTCTCGCCCAGCCTGCGACATTTGGCCCACCCCGAGAAGCTGGCCGATGGCCGGCGTGCCGCCGAGCGCATCGCTCAGGCGGTGGTCGACGGCGAGCATATCGGCATCCTGACCGACTACGATGTCGATGGCATCACCTCTCATGTGGTGATCCGGCGCACCCTGCATGAGCTGTTCGGCGTGCCGGAGGCGAAGCTGCACAGCCTGATTGGTCATCGTATCCATGACGGCTACGGCATCAGTCTGCCGCTGGTGGAGCGAGCCCTGGCCCTCAAGCCGCGGCCCAGCCTGGTGATTACCGCCGACTGTGGCAGCAGCGACGAGCCGCGTATCGCACGCCTGGCGGCCCAGGGCATCGAGGTGGTGGTCAGCGACCACCACGCGCTGCCGGTGGAGGGGCCACCGCCCTCGGCGCATGCCGTGGTCAACCCGACTCGCGACGACTGCGACTACCCCGACCCGACCATCGCCGGCTGCATGGTGGCCTGGCTGGTCATGTCGCTGACCCGCAGCGTGTTGATCGAGTGGGGTGTGCTGGCCCAGGCGACGCCCAAGCTCTCGCCCTGGCTCTCCTATGTGGCGCTGGGCACCGTGGCGGACTGTGTCTCCCTGGGGGGCAGTCCCGCCAACCGCGCGGTGGTGACCCACGGTCTGGCGCTGATCAACCGCATGGAGGCGGCCTGCTGGCGAGCCATGGCGCAGCGGCTGGGCGCCGATAGCGTGCCCTTCGACGCCGAGACCCTGGGGTTCCAGATGGGGCCACGGATCAACGCCCGCTCGCGCCTCGATGACCCTTATGCCGCGTTGCACTTCATGCTGGCGGCGGACGATGTCTCGGCGGCGCGGCACCTGGACACGCTGGATCAGGATAACCAGTCTCGCAAGGCGATCGAGGCCGACATGGCCGAGGAGGCGCGAGCGCTGGCGATGCCGGCGCTGAGTGCCAACGAACCGGCCGTCGTGGTCTTTCTGGAGGATGGGCATGCGGGGGTGCAGGGCATCGTCGCCTCCAGGCTGGTGCAGGCCTACGGCCGCCCGGCGCTGGTGCTTACGCCAGCGGCCGCCCCCGGCATGCTGACCGGTTCGGGGCGCTCCATCGAAGGGCTGCATCTGCGCGATGCCCTGCAGCGGACCTTCGAGCTTGCCCCCGAGGCGTTGCCGCGTTTCGGAGGTCATCGTGGGGCGGCCGGCGTCGGTGTTCCCGCCGAGCGGCTCGATGCCTTCAAGGTCGCCTTTCTAACGGCGGTGGCCGAACAGCTGGGCGAGACCGAGCTCTATCCCAGGATCCTGACCGATGGTGACCTGGCCCCCGAACAGCTGAGCCTCGCGACCCTCGAGGAGCTGCAGGCGGTAGGGCCCTTCGGTCGTGAGTTCGACCCGCCGCTGTTTCAGGGCGAGTTTGTCGTCGAACGTCTGCGCCCGGTGGGTGCCGACGGCACTCACCTGATGCTGGAGCTATCACTGGGGGCGGTAACCCATCGGGCGATCTGGTTCCGGGCGCTGACGCCTGGCGAGGTGCCGGCCTTCGGCGTGGGTGATCGGCTGCGCTGTGCCTACAAGCTCAACCGCAATCGCTGGCGGGGCCGCGAGAACCTGCAGCTGATGATTGAACACGCCGAGCAGGGCTGAGACATCGAATCGGGGCAGGCGCCGGGGGCGGCTCTTCGTTACACTGCGCCGCGTCCCCTTTCCTGACCCAGAGAATCGCGATGGAGCCCCAGCTATCTCCCTCATCCCCGCATCGTCCCTATGAGGACGCCATGGCACTGCTGCTCGGTACCTTGTTCGTGGCGCTCGGGGTGGCCTTCTACACCCAGGCCACGCTGCTCACCGGCAGCACCGCCGGCATGGCCTTCCTGCTGCAGTACGCTACCGGATGGTCCTTCGGCGTCTGGTTCTTCCTGATCAATCTGCCGTTCTACTGGCTGGCCATCAAGCGCATGGGCTGGTCGTTCACATTGCGTACCTTCGCCGCCATCGGGCTGGTGTCGCTGTTTTCCGAGCTTACCGGCCGCTGGATCAGCATCGATTCGCTGGCACCCTTCTATGGAGCGCTGATGGGCGGCTGCCTGATCGGCATCGGCATGCTGATCCTGTTTCGCCACCGCGCCAGCCTCGGCGGGGTCAATATCCTGGTGCTCTATCTCCAGGATCGCTATGGGCTGCGTGCCGGCTATGTGCAGCTGGCGATCGATGGCGTGATCATGCTGGTCGGCCTGGCGCTGTTGCCGGCCGACCGGGTGGGGCTGTCGGTACTCGGGGCGGTGGCGCTCAACCTGATCATCGCGCTGAACCACAAGCCGGGGCGCTATATGGGGGTCAGCTGAGCCGGCAGCGGTTCAGCCCTTGCCCCAGAACCACCACACGATCAGGCCGATCAGTCCCAGCCCGGCCAGATTGACGATCAGCGTAACGAGTGTGCTCATGAGCGTGCCTCCTGCTGTTCTGATACCTGTGTCTGCGAAGCCTCGGTGGCGGAAGCGTTCCTGTCGGCGCCGCTGGCCGTGAACAGGCGCAGCCGGTTGGCGTTGCTGACCACGGTGATCGACGACAGCGACATGGCGGCCCCGGCGATCATCGGTGACAGCAGCATGCCGGTGAACGGATACAGCACGCCGGCGGCAATCGGGATGCAGACGATGTTGTAGCCGAAGGCGCCGGCCAGGTTCTGCTTGATGTTGGTGAGCGTGGCCCGGCTGATCTCGATGGCATCGGCGATGCCGTGCAGCGAGCCGCGAATCAACGTGATGCCGGCGCTCTCGATGGCCACATCGGTGCCCTGGCCGATGGCGAAGCCCACGTTGGCCCGGGCCAGCGCCGGGGCGTCGTTGATGCCGTCGCCGACCATGCCGACCACCTCGCCTTCACCCTGCAGGCGCTCGATCTCGGCGTGCTTGTCCTCGGGCAGCAGGCCGGCGCGGAACTCATCGATGCCCACGGCGCGGGCAATGGCCCGGGCGGTGTGCTCGTTATCGCCGGTCAGCATGACGATGGTCAGACCGTCGTCATGGAGGCGCTTCACCGCCGCCACGGTGTCGTGGCGCAGTGGGTCGCTCACGCCGAAGATGGCGGCCAGCTCGCCGGCCACGGCCAGATACACCACGGTACGGGCGTCGTCCTCGAGCCGGCTGGCGAAGTCGCGTCCCATCGCCAGGTTCACGTCGTTTTCTTCCATCAGCTCGGCGTTGCCCAGCAGCAGAGTTTTTCCCTCGCCCCCGCCGTCGCCGGTTGTTGTCACGGACCGAGCCGTGACGCCGCGGCCGGTGATGCTGTCAAAGTCGCTGACCTGGCTGTCGGCCGCATCGCGCTCCTCCGCGTAGGCAAGCATGGCGGTCGCCAGCGGGTGTTCGGAGCCGCGCTCCAGCGCCGCCACTAGCCCCAATACCTCCTGCTCATCGCCGGAGAGAATTTCTGCCTCGGTGACCCGCGGCTTGCCCTCGGTGAGGGTGCCGGTCTTGTCCACCACCAGGGTGGATAGCTTGCTGGCCGTCTGCAGCGCCTCACCGTTTCTCACCAGCACGCCGTGCTCGGCGGCCTTGCCCACCCCGATCATGGTGGAGATCGGCGTCGCCAGCCCCATCGCGCAGGGGCAGGCGATGATCAGCACCGTGGTGGCGGTGACCAGCATATGAATGACCCGCGGCTCGGCGCCGAAGTTGAACCAGGCAAGCGCGGTGAGCACGGCGAAGATCATCACCGCGGGCACGAAGACGCTGGAGACCCTGTCGACCAGGTCGCCAATCGGTGGGCGCGAGTTCTGGGCACTGGCCACCTGCTCGGTGATCTGGCCCAGGCGGGTATCACTGCCCACCCGGGTGGCGCGATAGACCAGGCCGCCGCGACCGTTGACGGTGCCGGCGCTGACCTCGTCGCCCTGGCCCTTGGCCACCGGCAGCGGCTCGCCGGTGAGCATCGACTCGTCGATATGGCTCTGGCCCTCGGTCACCTCGCCATCCACCGGCAGGCGCTCGCCGGGGCGCACGCGGATATGGTCGCCCTGGCGTACATCGTCGATATCGACCTCGCGCTCTTCACCGTCGCGAATCACCCGGGCGGTCTTGCTCTGCAGGTCGAGCAGGCGCTTGAGCGCATCGCTGGTGCGGCCCCGGGCCTTGAGCTCCACGGCGTTGCCCAGCAGGATCAGGCCGATGACCATGGCCGAGGCCTCGAAATAGATGCCCCGGGCGGCCTCGGGCAGCCAGCCGCCGAGAAGCACCACCGCCATGGAGTAGAGCCAGGCGGTGCCGGTGCCTATGGCCACCAGGGTGTCCATGTTGGCCTGGTGATGGCGGGCGTTTTTCCAGGCGTTGACGAAGAAGTGCCGGCCGGGAAAGGCCATGATCAAAAGCGTCAGCAGGCCGATCACGCCCCAGTAGAGGCGACCGGCGCCAACGGCCTCGGGGTGATAGAAGAACATGCTGGCCATCAGCGGCACCGCCAGCGCCAGTGACCAGAAGCTGCCGTGCAGGCGCTTTCTATACAGACGCTGCTCCTTGTCGGCGCGACTGGCCTCGGCCTCGCGCATGTCGACGATGGGCTCGGCGCCGTAGCCGACGCTGTCCACCGCGGCGATCAGCGCGTCTTCGTCGGCGCTGCCGTGAACCTGGGCGGTGTGGGTGCCGAAGTTGACCGATGCCGTGGACACGCCCGGCGTCTTTTCCAGCGCCTGCTGCACGCTCTTGACGCAGCTGGCGCAGGTCATGCCGCTGATCGCCAGACGCTGGGTGATGGCGCGCTCACTATCGGCCGCCTCTGGCTTGGCCGCTGCCTCGTCGACAGGCGCCTCACCCTGCTCGGCAGCGGGTTCCTCGCCGCTCGCCGCTGCCGCCTCGCCCGTCGGATAGCCGGCTTCGCTCAACACGCGGTCCAGTGTCTGGCCATCCAGTCGGGTTACCACGTCAAGGCGCTTCTCTGCCGGCTCACCGACCACCTCGGCGCCCGGGTCCTCGGCCTGAATCGCCTCGCGCATGCGCTTCACACAGCCCTGACAGCTCATGCCGGGCACCTGGCGCTCGTGCTGCAGTGGACGGTCCGCCGGTGGGTAGCCGGCCGCTTGAAGGGTGTGGTCGAGCTGCTCATCGTCGAGGCGGGTGGTGACCGAGAGGCGCTGCTCGTCCGGCACACCGACCACCTCGGCGTTCGGGTCCTCGGCTTGAATCGCCTCGCGCATGCGCTTGACGCAGCCCTGGCAGCTCATGCCGGGGATCTGGCGTTCGAGGGTAGCGTTCATGGCTCCTCCTTGGGGGCGTGCTCGTCGGCGCGACGCTTTGCATCGCCCCGCAGCGGTTCGGGAAAGCTCTCGATCAGCCGGCACAGGCTGTGGCCGTCCGGGGTGCCATCGGGCATGTCGGCCCAGGTCTCCAGCGCCTGCTCCATGCGTTCGGCCAGCGCCTGAAGCTCGGCGATGCGCGCATGGATCTGGGGCAGGCGACTGGCAAGCAGGTCGCGCACCATGGGGCAGGGGGAGTCGCCGTGGTCGGCGTGCTCGAGGATCTCGCGTATCTCGGCCACACCGAAGCCCAGGGTGCGGGCGCGCTGAATAAAGCGCAGCCGCTCCAGGTCGGCCTGGGTGAATAGCTGGTAACCGTTGTCGGGGTGGCGCTCGGGGTGCAGAAGCCCTTCACGTACATAGTGGCGCACGGTCTCGGCGGTAACCCCGGCCCCCTTCGCCAGTTCACTGACCTTCATGACGGTGTCTCTCGAGAGTGGCATGCTTGCAGTGTAAAACCTTTGGGTTACCCAAGGGTCAAGCCGTCCCGAGTCAGGGTGCGCGTCGTTGCGGCATACCTCGCGAGGTGTTGTGTAACCCACTGAAAGTTCACAATATCAAACAGCTGTGCGACCAAAGTATTAGAGGATTCGGCATTAAAACGGTCGTTTGGGGTTGAAACGAGCGTTGGCATACGCGAAAAGGGGAGGGCACGCGCCCGCCTCCGGGGAGAGGCAATACCAGCGCCAACGCAACAACCGCACCGCAAGGGATGGATCTCATGAAGAACAAGTTCAATCGCCTGACCCTCGCCGCCGCCGTGGCGGCCGCCGCCTTCGCTAGCCAGGCCCAGGCCGGGGGCTACCAGATCAACGAGCAGAGTGTCAGCGGCCAGGGTTATGGCCATGCCGGGCGTAGCTCCAACGTTCAGGATGCCACCATCGTCTTCGGCAACCCTGCGGGGATGTCCTTCCTCGACCGCGCCCAAGTGTCGGTGGGTGGGACCTATCTGGATGTCAGCACGGATATCGATAATGCCTCTGCGACTCGTAATGGCGCTTCAATTACTGGGTCGAGTGATGGTGATATCGTTCCAGGAACTTTGGTTCCCTATGCCTTCTATGTTCACCCAGTCAGTGAAAAACTGGCTTTTGGTTTCGGTGTTTATGCGCCTTTTGGGTCCAAGACCGATTATGAAGATAGCTTTATTGGCCGGAACCTAGGCAACTACACTGAGCTGACGGTAATGAGCGCTCAGCCCACAGTGTCTTATCGCTTCAACGATCAGTGGTCTGTAGGTGCAGGTCTCACTTATAACCGTGTTGAAGGTGAGCTTCACCGTCAAGTGCCTAATAGTGGAAGACCGTTAACGGATTTAGATGCACGAATTGAGGGCGATGACGACGGGTGGGGTTATAACCTAGGTGTTATTTTTAAGCCAGTGCCGGAAACTACGCTTGGGCTCACTTATCGCTCCAAAGTTGATTACACTCTGACTGGAGACTTTCGTGCAAGTACTACCAACGATTTGCCTGGAGGGGTCCTCGGGCCGAATCCGGTTCCTGCAGGGACTGAGCTACGCGCTAGCGATGCAAAATTGGATCTCACTACACCGGAAACTGTAAATTTATCAATTACTCAGGAAATGACGGATCGCCTAAAGCTGATGTTCGGTGCCTCCTGGGCACGCTGGAGTCGCTTTGATCAGATCTTGGTCACTGACTCTAATGGAAATGAGATTACTAAAGAAGAGCAAAACTATTCAAATGCATGGGCATTTGCGGTGGGCGGTGAGTATCAATTGAATCCGCAGTGGGCATTGCGTGCTGGGCTGTCAATCGACAATACGCCAACTAAAGATGCAACACGTAGTGCTCGCATTCCATCTGACGACCGGCGCATTTTCTCTCTTGGGGCTGGCTGGACCCCTGCTGAAAACTTGACTGTCGATTTCGCATATTCATATCTGACAGAGCGCAGTACTAAGGTTGATTATGGCCGTTCTGATGCCGGTGGGATGATAACTTCCACTTATACTGCCGATTACAAGAACGAGGCCCATGGCTTCGGCGCCCAGCTGACCTATCGCTTCTGAGCGGCATCCGCCAGGCGTGATCCGTGAACCCGGCCTCGGCCGGGTTCGTTGCGTTCAGGCCGGGGGGGAGCGGCTGGCGGATGCGTGGCGCCGCGGCTTTCGCTACAATGGCCGTCTTTTCCGTGCCGCCGCGGGCCGCACTCCTGCCCGCCCGCGGCGGCCGTACGTCCACCCGAATTCAGGCGAGACGCCCCATGCTGGAAACCAACCCGATTCACAACCTCATCAAGGACCTGTCTGAGCGGACAGACGTCCTGAGGGGGTATCTTTGACTATGCCGAAAAGAAGGATCGGCTAGAGGAAGTTACCCGCGAGCTGGAAGACCCCAATGTCTGGAACGATCCGGACTATGCCCAGAAGCTGGGCAAGGAGCGCGCTTCCCTCGAGACCATCGTGGCCACCATCGACGAGCTGGACCAGGGGCTGGGCGATAGTCGCGACCTGCTGGAGCTGGCCGAGATGGAGGATGACGAGGCCACCGTCGCCGAGGTGGAGAAGGAGCTCCAGGGCTTCCATGCCAGCCTCGAGAAGCTCGAGTTTCGGCGGATGTTCTCCGGCGAGATGGACGAGAACAACGCCTATCTCGATATCCAGGCCGGTTCCGGTGGGACCGAGGCCCAGGACTGGGCTAACATCCTGCTGCGCATGTACCTGCGCTGGGCCGAGCATCATGGCTTCAAGGCCGATATTACCGAGCTCTCCGCCGGTGATGTGGCGGGCATCAAGTCGGCCACCCTGCATATTCAGGGTGATCATGCCTTCGGCTGGCTGCGTACCGAGACCGGCGTGCACCGCCTGGTCCGCAAGAGCCCCTTCGACTCCGGCGGTCGCCGCCATACGTCGTTCGCTTCGGTGTTCCTCTCCCCGGAGATCGATGACAGCTTCGAGGTCGATATCAATCCCTCGGACCTGCGCGTCGACACCTACCGCTCCAGCGGCGCCGGCGGTCAGCACGTCAACACCACCGACTCGGCGGTGCGCATCACCCATGAGCCCACCGGTATCGTGGTGGCCTGTCAGAGCCAGCGTAGCCAGCATGCCAACCGCGACTTCGCCATGAAACAGCTCAAGGCGAGGCTGTGGGAGCATGAGATGGAGAAGCGCAACGCTGCCAAGCAGGAAGCCGAGGACTCCAAGTCCGATATCGGCTGGGGCAGCCAGATCCGCTCCTACGTGCTGGATGATCAGCGCATCAAGGACCTGCGTACCGGTGTACAGACCAGCAACTGCGACAAGGTGCTGGACGGCGATCTGGATCAGTTTATCGTCGCCAGCCTCAAACAGGGTCTATAGCCTGCTGCGCTCGCTGATGCGCCCCCGCCCCTCTGCTCGAGATGTCCATCGACCCGAGTCGATGCCGCTCTCCGCAGAGGGGCGGCTTGTATCGGCGTCGCTTGCACGGCTCTAGATGCGTCTCAGCTTTCGTATTCGAGATTTCCAACAGGTAGCGATATGGCCAACGAGAGTCCCTCAGCGGAAAGCCCGCAGAACGAAGAGAACCGCTTGATCGCCGAGCGCCGCGCCAAGCTGGCGGCACGCCGCGAGCGGGCCGCCGCCCAGGGCGAGAGCGCCTTCCCCAACCATTTCCGTCGTGACAGCCAGGCCGCCGAACTCGAGGCGGCACTGGGTGACAAGGACAAGGCCGAGCTCGAGGCGCTGGGCCACCAGGCCAGTGTGGCCGGCCGTATCATGCGCAAGCGTGGTCCCTTTATCGTTATTCAGG
Source organism: uncultured Halomonas sp. (assembly GCF_947501415.1). Classification (GTDB taxonomy): domain Bacteria; phylum Pseudomonadota; class Gammaproteobacteria; order Pseudomonadales; family Halomonadaceae; genus Halomonas. Next base: position 156,411 of record NZ_CANMVL010000007.1, read on the forward strand.
ATGTCAGCGGCCAGATTCAGCTCTACGTCGACAAGAAGGGACTGCCGGCCGAGCTGCTCGAGGAGATCAAGGGCTGGGACATCGGCGATATCGTCGCCGGGCGTGGCCCGGTGCACAAGTCGGGCAAGGGTGACCTCTATGTGATGATGGAGGAGGCGGTGCTGCTCACCAAGAGCCTGCGGCCGCTGCCCGACAAGTTCCACGGCCTCACCGATATGGAGGCGCGTTATCGTCAGCGCTATGTGGACCTGATCATGAACCCTGACTCGCGTCAGGTGTTCGAGACCCGTGCCGGGGTCATCAGTGCCATGCGTCGCTTCTTCGAGGCGCGCGGCTTCATGGAGGTGGAGACCCCCATGCTGCAGGCGATCCCCGGTGGTGCCACGGCACGCCCCTTCGTGACCCACCACAATGCGCTGGACCAGGACATGTACCTGCGCATTGCACCGGAGCTCTACCTCAAGCGCCTGGTGGTGGGGGGCTTCGAGAAGGTCTTCGAGATCAACCGCAACTTCCGAAACGAGGGGCTCTCCACGCGCCACAACCCCGAGTTCACCATGATCGAGTTCTATCAGGCCTATGCGGATTACCATGACCTGATGGATCTGACCGAGGAGATGTTGCGTACGCTTACCCAGGAGGTGCTGGGCAGCACCACCGTGGTCAACACCGTGCGCAATCGTGATGGCGAGGTGCTGGAAACCTTCGAGTACGATTTCGGCCAGCCGCTGCGTCGCCTGAGCGTGTTCGACGCGATTCTCGAGTACAACCCCGATATCCACGCCGATTCGCTGGCCGACGAGGCCGCGGCGCGTCAGATCGCCGAACGCCTGGATATCGACGTCAAGGATGGCTGGGGGCTGGGCAAGATCCAGATCGAGATCTTCGAGAAGACCGTGGAGCATCGTCTGCAGCAGCCCACCTTTATCACCGAGTATCCCACCGAGGTGAGTCCCCTGGCGCGGCGCAAGGATGCCAACCCCTTCGTCACCGAGCGCTTCGAGTTCTTCGTCGGGGGGCGCGAGATTGCCAACGGCTTCTCCGAGCTCAACGATGCCGAGGATCAGGCCGAGCGTTTCCGCGAGCAGGTGGCCGAGAAGGAGGCCGGCGACGACGAGGCGATGTACTTCGACGCCGATTATGTGCGGGCTCTCGAATATGGTCTGCCGCCCACCGCCGGCGAGGGCATCGGCATCGACCGTCTGGTGATGCTGCTGACCGATAGCGCCTCGATCCGCGATGTGCTGCTGTTCCCTGCCATGAGGCCAGAAGTCGAGTAGAGGAGCGGTTCGGGAAGCATTGGTAAACGCCGTGGGTAGCGCCCATAATGGTCAGCGTTTCGACGTCGAGGAGACCGCCATGAAACTGCTCAACCGCTCTGCCCTGAGCGTCCGCCCGACCCAGCACTTCGTGGATTGGATCAATGGGCTCGAGCCCACCCTCGGCAACGAGGATCTGACGCTGGCCGACGTCGAACACGAGAGCACCATCTACCTGATCCCGGAGATGGATACCCCGGAGGCCCTGCAGGGCTTCGTGCGTGAGCGCTACCTCGAGATCCTCGAGACCGAGCTTCGCGCCTGGGAAGAGGATCAGCGGCAGTGGCCCGAGGTCCTCGACTGGCCGCTGTTTCAGCGCTTCCTGCAGCTCGAGCACAGCTACCTCGCCATCGACCTGGATTATGAGGCGGCGCTCGAGATCTCCGAGATCGACGATAGCCTGCTGTTGGAGACCGACCAGGACTGACGCCTGATCGGAGATTCGCGAGAGAAACCGGCTTCGGCCGGTTTCTTCGTTAACGGACCCTGATGCGGAACATGGAATGAGCCGACTGTTCGAGACGCGCCCCGATGATGATGGCCTGCCGGGGCCCGAGCGACGCCTGGCGGTGCTGGCGCTGATCCTCGGTACCCTGATGGCGGTGGTGGATACCACCATGGTCAATATCGCGCTGCCCTCCATCGCCACCGGCCTCGAGGTGTCGGCGTCGCGGGTGGTATGGGTCACCAACCTCTTCCAGGTCAGCTCGGCCGCCTTCCTGCTGGTTTTCGCCGCCCTGAGCGAGCTGCTGAGCCGACGCCGGCTCTATGTGGCGGGGATGGCGGTATTCACCCTGGCGGCGCTGGGCAGCGCCCTCTCGACCACCCTCGAAAGCCTGCTGATCTTTCGTGCCCTGCAGGGACTTGGCGCAGCGGCTACACTCTCCATCGGCCCTTCGATCTATCGCCAGGTCTTTCCGACGCGGCTGCTGGGGAGCGCCCTGGGACTCTCGGCCATGGTCGTGGCGGGGGGCTATGCTGCCGGCCCGGCGATCGGTGGAGCCCTGCTCTCGGTGGCCGACTGGCCATGGCTGTTTGCGCTGCACCTGCCGCTTGGTGCGGTAGCGGTGGTGCTGGCCTGGAGGGCACTGCCTCGTGAAGCGGCGCGCCCCGGTGGCTTCGACTGGCAGGGGGCGCTGCTCTCGATCACCATGCTCGGCGGCCTCTTCGTCGCCATGGATGGCCTCGGCCATGGCATGGCGGCCTGGGCCCTGGCGGCCTGGCTGGGCACCAGTCTGGTGGCGGCTCTGCTGTTCGTGCGTCGCCAGCGACGCGCCACTCACCCGTTGCTGCCGCTGGTGATCTTTGCCGAGCGGCGCTTCAGCCTGGCGCTGGCCGCTCAGGGGAGTGCCTTCATCGGGCAGGGGCTCGCCTTCGTGGCGCTCTCCTTCCTGTTCCAGCAGCAGATGGGGTTCTCTCCCCTCGAGACCGCCTGGCTCTTCACCCCCTGGCCGCTGGCGATCATGCTGGTGGGGCCGCTGGCGGGCCGGCTGGCCGACCGGGTGAACCCCTCCCTGTTGGCGTCGCTGGGCCTGCTGCTGCTGATGGGGGGCTGTCTGCCCTGGCCTGGCTCGATGCCGAGGCCGGGGTGATCGAGGTGCTGTGGCCCATGGCGCTGTGCGGTATGGGCTTCGGGCTCTTTCAGCCGCCCAACAACCGCGAGCTGATCGGTAGCGTACCGCTGTCGCGCAGCGCCAATGCGTCCGGGGCCATGAGCACGTCGCGTACCGTGGGGCAGTCGCTGGGGGTGGCCCTGGTCGGCGCCTTCCTGGCCGCCGGCGTGGCGGTGCAGGCCACGCTATGGCTCGGTGCTCTGACGACCCTGGCCGCCCTGTTGTTCAGCCTGCTGCGAATTCCGCTTGCCGCAGCCGCCCGGCGTGGATAGCGTCGCCGGGTCGCGGTGCATCGTTCGCCTTGCCTATAGCGAGTACAATGGGTGTTTCACTTCACCATTTTGGGAAGCCGCCATGAGCATCCAGTCAAACATCGAAGAGAAGCTCCAGGCCCTCGAGCCCACCTTTCTGCAGGTGGAGAACGAGAGCCATCGGCACGCCGTGCCGCCCAACTCCGAAACCCACTTCAAGGTGACGCTGGTCAGCGAGCGCTTCGAGGGTCTGATGCCGGTCAAGCGCCATCAGCAGCTCTACGCGCTGTTGGCCGATGAGCTGGCCGGGCCGGTGCATGCCCTGGCACTGCACCTCTATACGCCCCAGGAGTGGCAGGCCAGCGGCCAGGCGCGTCCCGACTCGCCGGACTGCCGGGGCGGCGGCCGGTGACCAGCGAGCCGCAGCGCCTCCAGTATCTGGAGGCGATGGGTCTGACCGCCTGGGTGGCGCGCTATGCGCTGCCCAATGCGCATCCCACGCCGGCCTGTGAGTGGGAGCTGCCCGAGCGGCCTCCCGAGGTCGGGCATGGTCAGCGCCTGCAGGCGCTGCTGGATGAGGCGCGGGAGCAACCGGCGGCCCCGCCGGCCGAGAGCCCAGCTCAGGAGCGCACCGAGCGCGTACCGCGTCCTGGCAAGGCGCGAGCGGCCTTGCTGGGCGATATGGCGCCTCCTGAGGAGGTAAGTGCCGAGGCCGAACCGTCGCGCGCGATGGCCGACGAGGCGCCCCGGGAAGCCCTGCGCTTCGCCTTTCAGGTGGCCTGCCTGGAGGGGCGCTGGCTGCTGGTGCTGCCGGGCGACCAGGCACCGGGGCGTCCTCAGCTGATGTTGCTCGCCAATATCCTGCGCGCCGCAGGTATCGAGTCGCCGCCCCCGGTGTTTCAGGACTTTCGCTGGCCACTGCAGGAGGGACTTCCGGTACAGGAGCCTCTGGTGGAGGCCCGGGAGGGGCTGAAGGCCTTTGTGGCCGGGGCCAGCAGGCGCGGCTGGGAACCTGAGCGGTTACTGGTGTTCGGCCGGGACGAGGTGCTGGAGCAAGTGCTGTCGCTCGAGGGAGAGCACTGTCCGCTGTTCGGGCTGCCCGCCTGGCAGGGGCCTTCGCTGGCCGAGCTCGCCAATGGCGCCGAGGCCAAGCGCGCACTGCTGCCCCGGCTGCTGGCCCTGGGAGAGGCATGGCGCGAGACGCAGGGTGGGGCATCGAGTGAGCAGTGAGGTGTCTGGCGACCGGTCGGTGCTGACGCTCCTGGACGAGGCCGCGCTGGAATCGCTGACGGCCCTGGAAGCCGCCCATGGGTGGGCTACCGCCGGCTCGGCGAGTCAGCTGGCGGCAACCCTGCGCTCGTCGACGATGTGGGTGGTGGGTCAGGTGGTCGATGATGTCGTGGTGGGGTATGCCGCGCTGGAGCGGCAGCCCTTCGAGGCCGAGCTGCAGGCGATTCTGGTAGATGCTCGCTGGCGTGGGCGAGGAGTGGCGCGTCGGCTCCTGTCGGAGGTGGTCGAGCAGGCCCGAGTCTGGGGCAGCGAGCGCCTGTTGCTGGAGGTGCGGGCTGGCAATGTCTCGGCCATCGCGCTCTATCGCGCGGCAGGCTTCGCCGAGGATGGCGTTCGCCGCGGATACTATCCGCCCCGGCAGGCCGGGGCGGTCAGGGAAGATGCGTTGCTGATGTCACTGGCGCTGGCGTGAGACCGGCGCGGTGGTGGTTCAGCTCTGGCTGCTGGTATCCAGCTCGTCCAGCTTGCCGAGCACGGCGGTCAGACGGCTCTCCCACTCCTCGCGCTCCTGCTTCAGGCGGCTGTTTTCCTCGCGCAGCTCTTCGGCTTCCATCTTCAGCAGTTCCAGGGCCTCCACGGCGCTGGTGACCTTCTGTTCGAGCCGGTTGAAGAGTTCGATGCTCATCCTGTTCTCCTGAGGTGTCGTTCCGGGTGGTCCTTGTGGCCGAGCCGGTGCCCGCAGCGGGCGTTCCAGTCCCGCAGCGTAACGCCGAGCCCCTGGCTCAGCAAGCGTCGTCGGCCGGCGACAGGGCGGTCGCGTCGCGTCGATAGAGTCGACCATGGCTGTCGCCGGCGTGAACCTCTCGGTGTAGCCGCCAGCTGGGAGGCACCTGCGGGTCGAGCCCCGCTTCGGTTTCCAGATAGATGAAGGCCTTGTCGGTCAGCCAGCCCGATTCCAGCGCGGCGCAGCACGGCTCGGCCAGTCCCTGGCGGAAGGGGGGGTCGAGAAAGACTAGAGTGGCCGGGGAGGGCGCATCGCTCAGGAAGCGGGCGACATCGGCGTTGATGACGCGCCCCCGTGATGCGGCCCCCAGGGTGTCGAGGTTCCTGCCCAGCTGGTCGGCCACCCGGGCGTCGCGCTCCACGAAGATGGTCTCGCGGGCGCCGCGCGAGAGCGCTTCCAGGCCGAGGGAGCCGGTGCCCGCGAAGAGGTCAAGCACCCGGGCGCCGGGCAGGGTGGCGGCAAGCCAGTTGAACAGCGTCTCGCGCACTCGGTCTGGCGTGGGGCGCAGGCCGGGGCTGTCGAGTACCGGCAGCAGCCGGCGGCGGAAGTCGCCGCCGATGATGCGCAGGCGGCCCGCATGGCGTCGGTCGGAGCTTCGGCGGCCGGCGGTCTTGGGTTTGCCTGAGCGGCGTGGGCGTGGGGAGCGTCGAGTCATGACGGGATTGTAACCGGCGACTTGTCCACAGTCATGGTGGGCAGTGGTAGGATGTGACGATTCGTTCATCCGCGAGGCTGATGCTGTCCATGTTCGGTTTTTTCAAGCGCAAGAAGAAGCAGGAGCAAGAAGCGATCCGGGAGGAGCAGGAGCTCCAGGACGAGGTCGCTTCGCCCTCCGAAGAGGAGGAGGGCTCCGGCCAGGGGGAGAGCTCCGACCAGGGTGAGCGCCCCGTCGACGAAGAGCACGCCATCGAAGAAGGGCGCGTCGCCGAGACGCAGGCTCGGCCCGAGTCACGCCCCGTCGAATCGTCGCCTGCCGAGGTGACAGAGGCGTCGGGCGAGGACACGGCCGCCGCCTCGGGGAGCATTGCCCCTGACCCCGTCAGGCAGCAGCCTGTACCCGAGCCCGAGCCCGAGCCCGAGCCCGAGCCCGAGCCCGAACCAGAGCCCGCCGTGTTGCAGGAGAAGCCTGCCGCCGGCGAGAAGAAGGGCTGGTTCGCGCGCATTCGTTCGGGGCTCGGCAAGACCCGTGCCAACCTGACTGACGGTCTGGCCGACCTGTTTCTGGGCAAGAAGCAGATCGATGATGATCTGATGGAGGATCTCGAGACCCAGCTGCTGATGGCGGATGTAGGGATCGAGGCCACCACCGCGATCATCGATCGCCTGGCCGAGCGTGTCTCGCGCAAGGAGCTCAAGGACAGCGACGCGCTCTATCGTGCCCTCCAGGAAGAGCTGGCCCTCATGCTCGAGTCGGTAAGCACCCCCCTGGAGCTGCCACCCAAGGGGGAGGGGCCCTTCGTGATTCTGGTGGTCGGGGTCAACGGGGTGGGCAAGACCACCACCATCGGCAAGCTGACCCAGCGCTTCCAGCGCGAGGGCCGCAGCGTGATGCTGGCCGCCGGCGATACCTTCCGTGCCGCCGCGGTGGAGCAGCTCAAGGTGTGGGGCGAGCGCAACCAGGTGCCGGTGATCGCCCAGCATACCGGTGCCGACAGCGCCTCGGTGGTCTACGATGCGGTGGCGGCCGCCAAGGCGCGCGGCGTCGATGTGCTGATCGCCGATACCGCTGGGCGTCTGCACAACAAGGCGCACCTGATGGAGGAGCTCAAGAAGGTCCACCGTGTGATGGGCAAGCTCGATGCCAGTGCACCCCATGAGGTGATGCTGGTGCTCGATGCCGGTACCGGGCAGAACGCTCTCTCTCAGGCCAGCACCTTCAACGAGGCCGTGCCGATCACGGGTGTGACGCTGACCAAGCTGGATGGCACCGCCAAGGGAGGCATCATCTTCGCCCTGGCCAAGCAGCTGGGCACCCCGATTCGCTTTATCGGTGTCGGCGAGACGCTGGATGACCTGCGCCCCTTCGTGGCCGGCGAGTTCGTCGATGCGCTGTTCGATCGTGAGAGGAATGACGCCCAGGGATGATCGTCTTCGAGCACGTCGGCAAGCGCTACGGTGGGCGCTTCGAGGCCCTCGCCAACCTCGACTTCCGCGTGCATCGCGGCGAAATGCTGTTCCTGACCGGCCACTCGGGGGCCGGCAAGAGCTCCCTGTTGCGCCTGATCATGCGCCTGGAGCGCCCCACCCGGGGGCGCATTCTGGTCGCAGGCCACGATATCGACCGGCTCCACCCCAGCCAGGTGCCGTTCTATCGCCGCCAGATCGGCGTGGTCTTTCAGGATCACCAGCTGCTCCATGACCGCTCGATCTTCCATAACGTGGCGCTCCCCCTGACGATCCAGGGGGTCGAGCCCCGCGAATCGGCGCGCCGGGTGCGCGCCGCACTGGACAAGGTCGGGCTGCTGCACCGTGAGAAGGCACTGCCGATCGAGCTCTCCGGCGGTGAGCAGCAGCGTGTGGGCATCGCCCGTGCCGTGGTCAACAAGCCGGCACTGTTGCTCGCCGACGAGCCGACCGGAAACCTCGACCCCCAGCTCTCTGCCGACATCATGGCGCTGTTCGAGGACTTCAATCGCATCGGCACCACGGTGATGATCGCCAGCCACGACCTGGCGCTGATCGCACGATTGCAGCATCGCACCCTGCGCCTGCGCGAGGGTCGCCTGGTGGGCGACCGGGAGGCCGCATGAGTCGTCGCCCCGCGCCCTCTCCACGGGGTGCCCGCACCCACCGAACACGCTCCTCGAGTCGCCTCCGCGGCTGGTTGCGCCACCACCGGGCGATGTGTCTGGACAGCGCCTGGCGGCTGCTGCGAACGCCCGTCTCCAGCCTGGTGACCATGCTGGCCATCGCCATCGCCATGGTGCTGCCCGCGGGGCTGTGGCTGACCCTGGACAGCGCGCGACTGCTCGATGCCGAACTGACCGAGAGCGCGACCCTCACCGCCTACCTCGCGCCGGGGGTCGGCGATGGGGAAGCGGCACGCATCGACGAGGCCCTGGGCGCTCAGCCCGGCGTGGCCCGCACCCGGTTGATCACCGCGGCCGAGGGCATGGCGGAGTTTCAGCAGGCGCTGGGGCTGGAGGATGCCCTGGGTCGCCTCGATGACAATCCTCTGCCGGCCAGCGTGGTCGTGACGCCCGAAGCCCCGGCACCAGAGGCCGCCCGCGCGCTGGCCGAGTCGCTGGCGGCGGTTCCCGGGGTGGAGGAGGTGCGCCTGGACCTGGCCTGGATCGAACGGCTGCGCAGCCTGGCCGAGCTCGGCCAGCGCGTGACGTTGGCGCTGGCGGTGCTGTTCGGGGGAGGTGTGCTGCTGGTGGTAGGCAATACCATCCGCCTGGCGGTGGAGAGTCGTCGCAAGGAGATCGAGGTGGTCACCTTGATCGGCGCCACCCATGGCTTCGTGCGCCGCCCTTTCCTCTACAGCGGGGCCTGGTATGGCCTGGGGGGTGGCCTGCTGGCCTGGGGGCTGCTGACCCTGGGAGGGGAGTGGCTGGCGACACCGGTCTCGGCCCTGGCGGCCAGCTACGGCGCCAGTTTCAGCCTGCCGAGGCTGGGGGTAGGCGGTTCCGCTTTCCTGGTGGGGTGTAGTATGCTGTTGGGCTGGTTGGGTGCCTGGATGGCGGTCAGTCGCCACCTCGCCGAGGTGAAGCCGCGCTGATGCCTGGGTGCCGCGTTGATCGACCCGTCGGGTAGACGGGGCTTGAAATTTCGCGGAACCTTACACTGTTTCTGGTGTCATAGGTGCCGCACGCATAACGCATAGACACCATATCGTTTAGACACGCACGAATGGGCTGATTGAGGAGACATCCTGCACATGAGCAACAGTCTTCTTCCGGTGGGCCAGCTCTCCCCGGGGCACGACCTCAACGGATATATCCGGGCGGTGACCGGCATTCCGATGCTGACCCCCGATGAAGAGAGGGAACTGGCCTTCCAACTGCATGACGAGGGCGATCTGGAGGCGGCGCGCCGCCTGGTGCTGTCGCACCTGCGCTTCGTCGTGCACATTGCCCGCAGCTATTCCGGCTATGGCCTGCCCCAGGCGGACCTGATTCAGGAGGGTAATGTCGGCCTGATGAAGGCGGTCAAGCGCTTCGACCCCAATCAGGGGGTGCGGCTGGTCTCCTTCGCCGTGCACTGGATCAAGGCGGAGATTCACGAGTTCGTATTGCGCAACTGGCGTATCGTGAAGATCGCCACCACCAAGGCCCAGCGCAAGCTGTTCTTCAACCTGCGCAGCGCCAAGAAGCGCCTGGCCTGGCTCAACAGCGATGAGGTCGAGGCGATTGCCAAGGATCTCGACGTCAAGCCCGAGGTGGTGCGCGAGATGGAGGGGCGCCTGGCTTCCCATGATGCCGGTTTCGATGCGGCGCCCGGTGAGGACGATGAGAGCAGCTGGCAGGCGCCGGTGCACTATCTCGATGACGCCTCCGCCGACCCGGCCGTTCAGCTCGAGGCGAGCGACTGGGAGGGGGATTCCACCCGCCGTCTGCAGCAGGCGATGGAGGGGCTGGACGAGCGTTCGCGCGACATCCTGCGGCGTCGCTGGCTCACCGAGCCCAAGGCCACCCTGCATGATCTGGCCGATATCTATGGCGTCTCCGCCGAGCGTATCCGTCAGCTCGAGAAGAATGCCATGAAGAAGATCAAGCAGCAGATCGGTGATGCCCTGGTGGCCTGACGCCCCTGAGTGACACCCCTGACGTTGCCACCGAGTCCCACAGAGCCCCCGCCGGAGTGCATCCGACGGGGGTTCTGGCGTTTCTGGCGGGGGTTGAGCCTACGCTGGCTGCGGGCTTTCCCTGAGCAGCTGGTTGGAGAGCAGTATCCACTGCTCCTTCCAATGCTCGGTGGGGCGGCGCTTGAAGTCACTTCTCACGTACTGACTGATGCGCCCCTCGGCGGTGGCCAGCAGCAGGTTGGCGGCGGCCGAGGGGGGCAGAGTGGTGCGTCGCCCCTCGCGCAGTTCGGCCTCGCGCAGGATCTGCTTGAGCTGGGTCTCGAGCCGTTCGAAGAGCTGATGGATACGGACTCGCAGGCGGGCGGTCTCGCCGGTGAGCACCCCGCCGTCGAGCAGTCGCGAGAGGCCGGGATTCTTCTCGGCGAACCCCAGCAGCAGGGCAAGCAGGGCGGCGCAGCGGGGCAGCGCCTCGTGCTCCTCTTCCAGAATGCGCCCGATGCGGGCAAACAGGGTCTCCTCGATAAACTCGATGAGGCTCTCGAACATGCGGGCCTTGCTGGGGAAGTGGCGATAGAGGGCGGCCTCGGTGACGCCAACCTGCTTCGCCAGGGCAGACACGGTGATGCGCTTGCCGCTGTCCTCCTCAAGCATCATGGCCAGCGCCTGCAGGATCTGATCGCGACGACTGGGGGTGGGGGTTGCCTGGCTCATGGTGTGATCAGCTTTCGTCGGTGATCAGGGTGCCGACCCCGGCGTTGGTGAAGATCTCCAGCAGAGTGGCGTGGGGGACTCGGCCGTCGATGATATGGGCACTCTTCACGCCGCCCTTCACCGCCTCCAGGGCGCAGCGAATCTTCGGCAGCATGCCGCCATGGATGGTGCCGTCACTGATCAGTTCATCCACCTGAGTGGTGGTCAGGCCGGTCAGTACCTCGCCAACGCTGTTCATCAGACCGGCCACATTGGTCAGCAGCATCAGCTTCTCGGCGCAGAGTGCCTCGGCGACCTTGCCCGCCACCAGGTCGGCGTTGATGTTGTAGCTGTGGCCCGCCTCGTCCACGCCGATGGGGGCAATGACCGGGATGAAGTCGCGGTTGGCGAGCATGTCGATCAGGTCGGTAGAGATATGCTCCACCTCGCCGACATGACCGATATCGATGATCTCGGGGGCGGTCATCTCGGGGGACTGATGCTCGACCTTGAGCTGGCGGGCACGGATCTGGGCGCCATCCTTGCCCGTCAGGCCGATCGCCTTGCCGCCGCACTGGTTGATCAGGTTGACGATGCCCTTGTTGACCAGTCCGCCGAGCACCATCTCCACCACATCCATGGTCTCGGCGTCGGTCACCCGCATGCCATTGACGAAGCGTGACTCGATATTGAGCTTGCCGAGCAGCTCGCCGATCTGCGGGCCGCCGCCGTGGACCACCACCGGATTGATGCCCACCTCCTTCATCAGCACGATATCGCGGGCGAAGGAGTCGATCAGGGTGTCCTCGGTCATGGCGTTGCCGCCGTACTTGACGACCACGGTCTTGCCGGAGAAGCGCTGGATGTAGGGCAGTGCTTCGGAGAGGACCTCCACCACCAGGCGCGGGTCACGGGTCTGTTCGGTCATGTAATTCCCTTCTCTTGCTCATGGCCGCTGCATCCGCGGCAGATAGTCTCGGGAGGAGTTGCCTGGTGGCGAGCTCTTCGGGGTCAGACCCCGGCCGCGCCACCAGGCCCATCCTTGTGCGTTTCACCCGCCGTGTCGATGCCGCCGGGGTCTGACCCCGAGGGCGTGTAGCGGCAGGGGCTCAGAGCGCCAGATCCAGTTCGGGGGCCACCTGGGCCAGGGCATCGGCGAAGCGCGCCTTGATGCGTTCAAGCGCCGAGTCGCTCTTGCCCTCGAAGCGCAGCACCAGCACCGGGGTGGTGTTGGAGGCGCGACACAGCCCCCAGCCGTCGGGGTAGTCGACACGGATACCGTCGAGGGTGGTCTTCACGCCCTCCTCGCCGAAGTCACCCTCGCGGGCCAGGCGTGCCACCAGATCGAACTTGGTCTCGTCGGTGACGGTGATGTTGATCTCCGGCGTGCCCTTGTCCTGAGGGTAGCGGTCGAAGAAGGCGTCCGCGTCCTGTTCCTGGCGAGCGAGGATCTCCAGCAGGCGGGCGGCGGCGTAGAGGCCGTCATCGAAGCCGTACCAGCGCTCCTTGAAGAAGATGTGTCCGCTCATCTCGCCGGCGAGCAGGGCGCCCGTCTCCTTCATGCGTGCCTTGATCAGCGAGTGGCCGGTACGCCACATCTCTGGCTCGCCACCGGCCTCATCGATCACCCGGGCCAGATTGCCCGTGCACTTGACGTCGTAGATCACCTTGCCGCCGGGGTTGCGTTCGAGCATGTCCTCGGCGAAGGCCATCATCAGATGGTCCGGATAGATCAGTCGGCCGGAGGGCGTGATCACCCCCAGGCGGTCGCCATCGCCGTCGAAGGCCAGGCCGATGTCGGCGCCGCTCTCCTGCACCGCCTGAACCAGATCGCGAAGATTCTCGGGTTTGCCCGGGTCCGGGTGATGGTTGGGGAAGGTGCCATCGATCTCGGCGAACAGCGGCAGGGTCTCGACGCCGAGTCTCTCCACCAGTTGCGGGCCGAGCTCGCCGGCCACGCCATTGCCGCAGTCGACCACCGCCTTGAGCGGACGGGTCAGGCGCACGTCGGCCAGGATGCGTGCCAGATAGGCGTCACGCACGTCCACCTCACGCAGGCTGCCCTGGCCCTCGCTCAGGTCGTGCGTGGCGATACGCTCGTGCAGGGCGGTGATCGCCTCGCCCGAGAGGGTCTCGCCGCCCAGCACGATCTTGAAGCCGTTGTAGTCGGGAGGATTGTGGCTGCCGGTGACCATCACCCCGGAGGTGGCGCCGTCCAGCACGTGGGTGGCGAAGTAGAGGACCGGAGTGGGCACCATGCCAATGTCGATGACATCGCGGCCGGTAGCGGTCAGGCCCCGCACCAGGGCGGCCTTGAGGCGCTCGCCGGAGAGCCGGCCGTCGCGGGCAACCACCACGCTGGACTCGCCGCGGGCGGCGGCCTCGCTGCCGATGGCGCGGCCGATCAGCTCGACGGCGGGCTCGGTGAGGGTGTCGTCGACGATGCCGCGAATATCGTAGGCACGGAAGATGGAGGCGGGTACGGTCTGGCTGTGTTGCGTCATGAAGCGTACGTTCCTGTGAGCGGTGACTGGAGGCGCCGGCTGGGTCAGTGGCGGCCGGAGCTGCCGAAGCCGCCGGTACCACGCTGGCCGTTACTGTCCTGGGGGCTGCTGCTCTGGCCGGTAGCGAAGTCGTCTACCAGTTCGAGTTCGGCCTGTACCACCGGCACCAGCACGTACTGGGCCAGGCGCTCGAATGGCTCCAGGGTGAAGTCGGCCTGACCCCGGTTCCAGACCGAGATCATCAGCTCGCCCTGGTAGTCCGAATCGATCAGCCCCACCAGATTGCCGAGCACGATGCCGTGCTTGTGGCCCAGCCCCGAGCGGGGCAGGATCAGGCCGGCGAGGGCCGGGTCGGCGATATGAATGGCCAGCCCCGTGCGTACCAGCTCACACTGTCCCGGGCTCAGGGTCAGGGGTTCGTCGAGCAGGGCGCGCAGGTCCATGCCGGCAGAGCCCCGGGTGGCGTAGTGGGGCAGGTAGTCGCGCAGGCGTTCGTCGAGCAGCTTGACGGCCAGGCGGGGCTTGGCATCGGGTTGGGACATCGGAGGTTCCTGATACGGTTCGGTGTCGTGGATCGGTTGGTGGCTCAGACGGGGGCGTGCCGCCGCCGTGTGCTCAGTCGTCGGCCCGCTCGGCCAGGCAGGCCAGGGCACGATGCATGATCGCCTGGGCCATCTCACGTTTCGGCTGGGGAGCGAGGCTCTCCCGCTCCTCTCCCGCGGCGCCGCGCCAGAGCAGCAGGGCGGCGTTATGATCGCTGCCGAAGCCGAGCCCCTCGCGAGAGACATCGTTGGCGACGATCATGTCGAGCCCCTTGCGAGCCAGCTTGTCGCGGGCATAGCTCGCGACGTCCCGGGTCTCGGCGGCGAAGCCGACCACCAGCGGACGCTGCGGCACCGGCAGTGCGGCCACCGAGGCGATGATGTCGGGGTTCTTGATCAGGCGCAGGGTCAGGGCATCCTCGCCCTCGACCTTCTTGATCTTGTGCTCGGCGGCCGCTTCGGCGCGGTAGTCGGCGACCGCGGCGCAGCCGATAAAGATATCGCTCTGCGGGGCGAGTCGCGCCGTCGCCTCAAGCATCTCGAGCGCCGTCTCCACCGCGATTCTCTCCACTCCGGCCGGACAGGGCAGGGTCACCGGGCCGCTGATCAGCTTGACCCGGGCGCCCAGGGCCGCGGCAGCCGTGGCCAGGGCGTAGCCCATCTTGCCGGAGCTGTGGTTGGAGAGGTAGCGAACCGGGTCCAGGGGCTCCCGGGTCGGGCCGGCGGTAATGGTGACGGTCAGGCCGGTGGCCGGCGCGTGATCGGCGTCCTGCGATGAGAGCAGTGACCCGAGGATCGTCTCGGGCTCCAGCATGCGACCGGGGCCGGTATCGCCACAGGCCTGATCGCCGCTGTCCGGCCCCAGCAGGCGCCAGCCATCCTCGTCGAGACGGGCGGCATTGCGCCGGGTCGCGGGTTGGCGCCACATGGCCTGATTCATGGCAGGTGCCATGACCTTCTCGGCATCACTGGCCAGGCACAGGGTGGTGAGCAGGTCGTCGGCCATGCCCGCGGCCAGGCGTGCCATCAGGTCGGCGGTGGCCGGAGCGATCAGAATGGTGTCGGCCCACTTCGCCAGCTCGATATGCCCCATGCCGGCCTCGGCTTCGGGGTCCAGCAGCGAGGTGCGTACAGGCTCACCGGTCAGTGCCTGCAGGGTCAGCGGCGTGATAAAGGCCTGGGCCCCCTCGGTCATGACGACGCGCACTTCGCAGCCCGCCTGTTTGAGCAGACGAGCGAGCAGGGCGCTCTTGTAGGCGGCGATACCGGCACTGATGCCGAGCAGAATGCGACGGCCTGTGTGTCCGGTTCCGGATGGCGATGACATGGACAGATTCCCGGCGAGTATCTCAGCTGCCTACCTTACCACTGGCGCCCCACCTTGCGTAGCCGAGCCGATATGGCAAAGCCGGGCTGGTCCTGCAGCAGAGTGACTACACTGAGGGCCAGGCGGAGGGGGAGTGGCTAGCGATGTCGATCAGGGACTGGCCTGAAGGGGAGCGCCCCAGGGAGAAGCTGCTGGCGCTGGGTGCCGAGGTACTCTCGGATGCCGAGCTGCTGGCGATCTTTCTGCGGGTCGGCGTGCAGGGCCGTTCGGCGGTGGACCTGGCCCGCGACCTGCTGCTGGAGTTCGGCGGCTTGCGCCAGCTGCTGGAGGCCGAGCGCGAGAGCTTCTGTGCGGCGCGGGGCATGGGGGATGCCAAGTATGTCCAGCTTCAGGCCACCCTCGAGCTGTCGCGGCGGCACCTGGCAAGCCAGCTGGCTCGAGGCGAGGCGCTCACTTCGCCGACCCTGGTGCGTGCCTACCTCTCCAGCCAGCTGCGCCACCTGGGGCATGAAGAGTTTGCCGCGTTATTTCTCGATGCCCAGCACCGCGTGATTCGCTATGAATCACTGTTCCGCGGCACCCTGGACAGTGCCTCCGTCTATCCTCGCGAGGTGGCGCGGCGTGCCCTGGAGCTCGGCGCCGGGGCGCTTATCCTCGCCCATAACCACCCATCGGGGGTGGCCGAACCCTCTGATGCCGACCGGCGCATCACCGACCGCCTGCGCGAGGCTCTCGGTCTGTTCGAGATCCGCGTGCTGGACCACTTCGTGGTCGGGGATGGCGAGGTCGTCTCCTTCGCCGAGCGAGGGTGGCTCTAGGACATGACGCGGGACGCGACTTGCTCTATAATGTTGCCTCGGCTGCGCCTGGCCCCCGAGAGAGTTGAGTGAATAGTACGGGGGCTGCCTGCCAAGCACCGGCCCACCATCAGTCGTCTTTCGCGTCGCCCTTGCCTTCGCTGGACAGATTTGTCCTTGCGCTCCGGGCTTGTCCGGTGAGGCGGTCTCTGGTATAAAGTGCAGCCTTTGAATTCCCTTGGGTCAAATGTCACGGGATCTCCCGGTTTGCCCGACAGGTTTTGAACACAACAGGTGATTGACACCTGGCCAGTGGTTGGAGGCTCCCATGTCCAAAGTATGTCAGGTTACCGGCAAGCGCCCGGTGACTGGTAACAACGTTTCACACTCCCAGCGCAAGACCCGCCGCCGGTTCCTGCCGAACCTGCACTCCCACCGTTTCTGGGTGGAGTCCGAGAACCGTTTCGTCAAGCTGCGCGTCTCTTCCAAGGGCATGCGTATCATCGACAAGAAGGGTATCGACGCGGTTCTGGGCGATATCCGCAAGCGCGGCGAAGCCGTCTAAGCGATTCGCTTCTAGCGATCCATACAAGGGGAGCAAGTAGTCATGCGTGACAAGATCAGAATGGTGTCCAGCGCCGGTACCGGCCACTTCTACACCACCGACAAGAACAAGCGGAACACTCCGGACAAGCTGGAGATGAAGAAGTATGATCCGGTTGTTCGCAAGCACGTGATGTACAAGGAAGCCAAGATCAAGTAAGCCTTGATCCTCTTCCGCAGGTGTTCAAGCCTGTTGATCTGAACCCGGCTGATCCCTCAGCCGGGTTCAGGCGTTTCTGAGGAAGCCGTAGAGCCTGTCACCGATGCCAGAACTCCCCGAAGTCGAGACCACCCGTCGTGGCATCGCCCCGCATGTCGAAGGGCGTGAGATCGGTGAAGTGATCGTGCGCCAGTCCCGTCTGCGTGTGCCGGTACCGGCCGACCTGGCCGACCGGCTGGTAGGAGCTCGCATCGGTTCGCTGACCCGTCGTGCCAAGTACCTGCTGCTCCCCCTTGCCGGAGGAGACTCCGCCGGGGCGACCCTGGTATGGCATCTGGGCATGTCGGGCAGTCTGCGAATCGTGCGTCTCGGTGAGCTGCCTAGAAAGCATGACCACCTCGACCTGGTGCTCGATGATGGTGCCATCCTGCGCTATCACGACCCGCGGCGCTTCGGCTTCGTCGATTGGCTGGCCGGCAGCGTTGAAGAGGACTCGCGCCTGAGGCGACTGGGACCGGAGCCGCTTTCGGAGGCCTTCGACGGTGAGCGGCTCTACCGCCTCTCGCGAGGGCGGCGTGTCGCGGTCAAGCCCTTCCTTATGGACAATGCCGTGGTGGTGGGGGTCGGAAATATCTACGCTTCCGAGGCGCTGTTCATGGCCGGCATCGACCCACGTCGCGCCGCCGGGCGGATTTCGGCGGAGCGCTATGCGCGTCTGGCCGCCGCGGCCAAGGAGGTGCTGGCCGCCGCCATTACCCAGGGGGGCACGACCCTGCGAGACTTCGTCGGAGGCACCGGCGAGCCCGGCTACTTCAAGCAGCGGCTCAATGTCTATGGCCGCCATGGCGAGCCCTGCCGGCGCTGTGGCACCGAGCTGCGCCTTATCACCCTCGGGCAGCGGGCCAGTGTCTACTGTCCCCGTTGCCAGACCTGACTTCCCGGAGAGACCCACCATGACCCTGTCCTCACTTCGCCTGAAGAAGAACGCCGACCGCCGCCTGAAGGCCGGCCACCTGTGGCTCTACTCCAACGAGATCGATACCGCGGCGACACCGCTCAAGGGCCTGGAGCCGGGGCAGCAGGTAGTGGTGGAGGCGGCCAATGGCAAGGCCATGGGCGTGGCCTACGTCAACCCCAATTCGCTGATCTGCGCGCGTCTGGTCTCCCGGGATCCGCAGCAGAGTCTCGACCGCTCGCTGCTGGTGCATCGCCTCAACCAGGCCCTGGCGCTTCGCCAGCAGCTGTTCGCCGCCCCCTACTACCGCCTCGTGCACGGCGAGGGAGATCTGCTGCCTGGACTGGTGATCGACCGCTTCGGCGATACGCTGGTGGTGCAGCTAAATACCGCCGGCATGCAGGCGGTGCTGCCCGAGCTCCTCGATGCCCTGGACAAGGTGCTCTCACCCGTGAACGTGGTGCTGCGCAACGACACCTCGGGACGCCGTCAGGAGGGCCTCGAGCGCTCCGTGGAGGTGGTCAAGGGCGACGTGGGTGACCCCGTGCTGCTTGAGGAGAATGGCGTGCGCTTCTCGGCACCGGTGCTGGATGGCCAGAAGACCGGCTGGTTCTATGACCACCGCGTCAACCGCGCCTGGCTCAATCAGTTCGTGGCCGGCAAGCGGGTGCTGGACCTGTTCAGCTATGTCGGCGGCTGGGGCGTACAGGCCGCGGCTCATGGTGCCCGGGAGGTGCTCTGCGTGGATGCCTCGGCCCCGGCGCTGGAGCGGGTGGCCGACAATGCCGCACTCAATGGCCTGCACGAGCAGGTGTCGGTGGGGGAGGGGGATGCCTTCGATGTTCTGGCGGCTCTCAAGGCGGAGGGCGAGCAGTTCGATGTGGTGATCCTCGATCCGCCCGCCTTCATCAAGAAGCGCAAGGATATTCCCAATGGTGAGCGCGCCTACGGCAAGCTCAACCGTGAGGCGATGCGCCTGCTGGGCCGCGATGGCCTGCTGCTCTCGGCATCGTGCTCCATGCACCTGGCCCCGGAGCGGCTGGTCGACGTGGTGCGCGGAGCAGTGCGCCATCAGGATCGCCATGGCCAGATTCTCTTCCAGGGTCATCAAGGACCGGATCATCCGGTGCATCCGGCGATTCCCGAGACCAGCTACTTGAAGGCTCTGGGGGTGCGGGTCTTCCGTGACTGACAGGGTGGGCGAGTCGGTGCGTGTCTTTGCCCACAGCAATACGCTGCTGGTCAGCCATGTGTATAACCTGCTCGAAGCGGCGGGCATCCCCGCGGAGTTGCGCAACATGACCCTGGGTGGCGGCGCCGGTGAGCTGCCGCTCGGGGAGTGCGAGCCCGAGGTGTGGGTGAAGTCGCATAATCGCGAGCGTGCCGACGCCCTGATAGGCGATGCCCTGACGGGCAGGAGCGATGCCGCGGCCTGGCACTGCCCGGGCTGCGGCGAGACGCTGGAGGGGGTCTTCGAGGCCTGCTGGAAGTGTGGAGCAGGGCGTCCCTGAGGGCGAAGATACGAGATCGGGCCCAGGCCCAGGTCGAGCCCTTTGCCACGCGCTGCCGCTCATGCTCTCGGCCATTGGTCATCCGGGCTAGGGAAGAGGGGCGGCGTCCGGCTCCGGTCGCCTTGTGGGGGCCTGCGCGTTACCATAGCGACCATTTACGAACCGCAGAGTCCGCTTTCCATGAGTGCAGCTTCCGAGAAGATCCGCGTCCTTACCGGCATTACCACCACCGGCACCCCCCATCTGGGTAACTATGTCGGTGCCATCAAGCCTGCCATCGAGGCGAGCCAGGACCCGGGTGTCCAGTCCTACTACTTCCTGGCCGACCTGCATGCATTGATCAAGTGTCAGGATCCGCGCCGGGTGCAGGAGTCGCGCCTGGAGATCGCCGCCACCTGGATGGCGCTCGGCCTGGACACCGATAACGCCATCTTCTACCGGCAGTCGGACATTCCTGAGATCCCCGAGCTGACCTGGATGCTCACCTGTGTCTGTGCCAAGGGGCTGATGAATCGTGCCCATGCCTACAAGGCGGCGGTAGCCGAGAACGAGGCGGCCGGCAATCAGGACCCCGACAAGGGCATCACCATGGGCCTGTTCGGGTATCCGGTGCTGATGGCCGCCGATATCCTGATGTTCAACGCCAACCGGGTACCGGTGGGGCGTGATCAGATCCAGCATATCGAGATGGCCCGTGATATGGCGGGTCGCTTCAACCATCTCTACAAGGGGCAGTATTTCACCCTGCCCGAGGCGGTGGTGGACCAGAAGGTCGAGGTGCTGGGTGGTCTGGACGGGCGCAAGATGTCCAAGAGCTACAACAACACCATTCCGCTGTTTGTTTCCGAAAAGAAGCTGCAGAAGCTGGTGCGCAAGATCAAGACCAACTCGCTGGAGCCCGGCGAGCCCAAGGATCCGGATACCTGCACCCTGTTCCAGATCTACTCCGCGTTCGCCACGGCCGAGGAGACGACGGCCATGCGCGAGGAGTATGCCGGTGGCATCGGCTGGGGCGAGGCCAAGAACCGTGTATTCGAATACCTCAACGACCATCTGCGCGAGCCTCGCGAGCGCTACCAGGCGTTGCTGGAGGACCCGGGGCATATCGAGCAGGTGCTGCTGAAGGGGGCAGAGCGCGCTCGGGCCGAGGCGGCGCCTCTGATGGATCGTCTGCGGCAGGCGGCAGGACTGGGTCGCTTCGTCTGACGCCACCTCGGTTGCGTTGACATGTCGGGCGCCTGCTGGCGCCCGACATTCGTTCGAGCCTTTAATTACTTTTTGGCATCAATTTCTTCTTTTAAATACTTTTACGCGATTTAAGGGTTCCGTTAGCCTAACCGGTTTGCGGGCACCCTGTCCCGTGATGTCCATCTCCCCGTGATGCGCCTCTGCCTCCGAGTGAACCTGCCATGAGTGAATTCGCCTTGACCCGACCCAAGCGACTCTCCCTTCCCGCCGTGGCGGCCGGGGCCCTGCTGCTGGGGGCCCTGGTCGTGGGCACCGTCTTTGGTGCGCGCCTGGGGGGGCTGATGGTGGTTGGCGGCCTGCTGGGCATGGTGCTCTACCATGCGGCCTTCGGCTTTACCGCCGCCTGGCGGGTCTTTATCACCGAGCGGCGAGGTCGCGGCCTGCGCGCGCAGATAGTGATGCTGGCCATCGCGGTGCTGCTGTTCTTCCCGGCACTGGGGGCCGGCAGCCTGTTGGGTCAGCCGGTCTATGGCTTCGTGGCACCCATCGGTGTGTCGGTGGTGTTCGGAGCCTTTCTCTTTGGGGTGGGCATGCAGCTGGGAGGCGGCTGTGCCTCCGGCACCCTGTTCACCGCCGGAGGCGGCAATGCGCGCATGCTGATCACCCTGGTGTTCTTCATTATCGGTTCGCTGATCGGTACCGCCCATTTCGGCTGGTGGCAGAGCCTGCCGGCCTTCCAGCCGGTGTCGCTGGTCAAGACCGCGGGCACCGGTGGGGGAATGGCGATCAGCCTGGCGCTGTTTGCGGCCATCGCCGCCTTTACGGTGGTGATGGAGAAGCGCCGGCACGGGCAGCTTGAACGGGCAGCGAAGATCGATGTCGGCAATCGGCGCTGGCTTGTCGGTCCCTGGCCACTGCTGGCGGGGGCCGTGGCCCTGGCGCTGCTGAATTTCGCCACCCTGGCCCTGGCCGGCCGCCCCTGGGGCATCACCTCCGCCTTCGCCCTGTGGGGCGCCAAGGGCTTCACGGCATTGGGGGGAGATGTCAGCCAGTGGGGTTACTGGCAGTCCTCGTGGAATGCCGCCGCCCTGGAGGCCACGATCTGGCGTGATATCACCAGTGTCATGAACATCGGCCTGATGCTCGGTGCCTTGATCGCCGCCTCGCTGGCCGGCCGTTTCGCCCCCAGCTTTCGCATTCCCCTGCGCTCGGTGTTGGCTGCCGTGGTCGGTGGCATCATGCTCGGCTATGGTGCTCGTCTGGCCTTCGGCTGCAATATCGGCGCCTACTTCAGCGGTATCGCCTCCGGCAGCCTGCACGGCTGGGTGTGGCTGGTGGCGGCCTTCGCCGGCAACATGCTCGGGGTGAAGCTGCGGCCGTTCTTCTTCAAGGCATCGGCCTCATCCATCGCGCCGGTCAAGGGAAGCTGACGGCACCGCTCCAGGCGCTTTCGGAGTGGGCTCCATGGGTGGGGGCGGTGGTTGCGTCGTGGGGGGCTTCTCTCATCAGGGGTGGTGGCTCGAATGGGAGTGGCACTCTGCCATGAGTGTGATTATTCTAAATTAACAATAATGACTCCCGTGGCTAGCGCGCCACTCCAATGAAAGGAACCGACGATGTCGATTCAACGCTGGGTACTGGCTCTCTTCCTGATCCTGTTCGCGGTGACCGCACAGGCGCGGGACTACTATGTCGATATCACCAATGACACCGGCTACACCATCTACTACCTCTATGTCAGCCCCGGGAAGTCGACCTCATGGGAAGAGGATGTATTGGGAGATGAAGTCATGCTCGATGGTGCCTCGCGTCGGGTCACGCTCACGGGGTACAAGAGCCCCTACTTTGACATCAAGCTGGTCGACTCGGACGGCGACTCGTACACCTTCTGGGATGTCGATGTATCGCGTCGCGACCTGGTGGTAACCCTCGACGACCTCGACTGAGGCCCAGGCTGGTCGCCCGGGATTAGTAACCCGGCATCGAGCGCCCCGGTCTTGGCCGGGGCGCTGCCGTTTCGTGCATGGTAGAGTATTCGAGGGGTGCCGATAGGGTGCCCCAGGCCTGTTCCCGTCAACCGATCGAGAGCTGAGATGACCACCGAATCCAAGCGCCCCTTGTATATTCCCTATGCCGGTCCGCCGCTGCTGGAGATGCCGCTGCTCAACAAGGGCAGCGCCTTCAGTCAGGAAGAGCGCATCGAGTTCAACCTGATCGGCCTGTTGCCGCAGTGTGTGGAGACCATCGAGGAGCAGCTGGAGCGGGCCTACCGACAGTACCAACAGTGCCAGACCGATCTCGACAAGCATATCTACCTGCGCGCCATTCAGGATGATAACGAGACCCTCTATTATCGACTGGTCTCGGAGCACCTCGAGGAGATGCTGCCCATCATCTATACGCCCACGGTGGGCAAGGCGTGTCAGGAGTTCTCCAATATCTATCGCAATCACCGGGGGCTGTTCATCAGCTATCCCGATCGTGACCGGCTGGATGACATCCTGCGCTCCTCCACCAAGGAAAAGGTCAAGGTGATCGTGGTCACCGATGGTGAGCGCATTCTTGGCCTGGGGGATCAGGGTATCGGTGGCATGGGGATTCCGATCGGCAAGCTGTCGCTGTACACCGCCTGTGGTGGTATCAGTCCCGCCTATACCCAACCGATCATGCTCGATGTGGGGACCAACAATCAGGCGCTGCTCGATGACCCGATGTACATGGGGTGGCGCCACCCGCGGATCTCCCAGGAAGAGTATGACGCCTTTATCGAAGCGTTCATCGTGGCGGTGAAGCGACGCTGGCCAGGGGTGCTGTTGCAGTTCGAGGACTTTGCCCAGGCCAATGCCGTGCCGCTGCTGACGCGCTATCGCGATGAGCTGTGCTGCTTCAACGACGATGTTCAGGGGACCGCCGCGGTGGTGGTAGGCACCCTGATGGCGGCCTGCAAGGCCCGTGGTGAGGGGATCACTCAGCAGCGAGTGGTGTTCGTGGGAGCGGGCTCCGCCGGCTGCGGCATCGCCGAGCAGGTGGTGGTGGCCATGCAGGCGGAGGGGCTCTCCGAACGGGAGGCTCGCGACCGTATCTACATGGTCGACCGGGAGGGGCTGGTCACCGACGACCAGGATTGGTTGCGCGATTTCCAGAGCCGTCTGGCCCACGACGCGGCCCTTACCGAGGGCTGGAACGGCCAGGACCTGGTCGAGACGGTACGACAGGTCAAGCCGACGGTGCTGATCGGGGTGTGCGGGCGGCCGGGCATCTTTACCGAGGAGGTGGTGCGTACCATGCACGCCAGCTGCGAGACGCCGGTCATCATGCCTCTCTCCAACCCCACCTCCCAGGCCGAAGCCGTGCCCGAGGATGTGATCCGCTGGACCGACGGGGCGGCGTTGGTCGCGACCGGCAGTCCCTTCGCCCCGGTGGAGTACGAGGGGCGTACCATTCCCATCGCCCAGTGCAACAATGCCTATATCTTCCCGGGGATCGGCCTTGGGGTGATCGCCGCCGAGGCTCGGCGAGTGACCGATGACATGTTGATGGCGGCATCGCGAGCGCTGGCGCGAGAGGCGCCTATCGTCAAGGAGGGCAAGGGCGCGCTACTGCCACCGCTGAGCAAGATCCGCGAGCTTTCCAAGGCGATCGCCTTCGATGTGGCCGGCCAGGCCCAGGGTGAGGGCATGGCGCTGAAGACCAACGGCATCAAGCTGCGCGAGGCCATCGAGCGCAACAGCTGGACCCCGGAGTATCGGCGCTATCGCCGCCGCTCCTTCTAGGCCAGAAGCGACGAGTCAAGCGCTCTGCGCCAAGAGGTTAGGTAGTTCGACATCTGACGCTCCAAACCAAGCAGCCCCGCCGGATATCCCGGCGGGGCTGTTGCTGGTGCGGTTGAGTCGGCCGAAGGGGGTCAGGCCGAACCGATCATCTTGCGCAGCACATAGTGCAGGATGCCGCCATGGCGGTAGTACTCCAGCTCGTTGGCGGTATCGATGCGGCACAGCGCCTCGATGTTCTTCTCGCCCTTGTCGCTCTTGATGGTCACCTTGACGCTGCTGCCCGGGGTGAGCTCGGAGAGCCCTTCGATGGAGATCTGCTCATCGCCGGTGAGCCCCAACGACTGACGACTCTCGCCCTCGGGGAACTGCAGCGGTACCACGCCCATGCCGATCAGGTTGGAGCGGTGGATACGCTCGTAGGACTCGGCCAGTACCGCGCGGACGCCAAGCAGGCGCGTCCCCTTGGCGGCCCAGTCACGACTGGAGCCGGTGCCGTACTCCTTGCCGGCCACCACCACCAGCGGAGTGTTCTCCTGCTGGTACTTCATGGCGGCGTCATAGATCGCCATTTGTTCGCCGGAGGGCACGTGGCGTGTCTCACCGCCCACCACGCCGTCGAGCATCTCGTTCTTGATGCGGACGTTGGCGAAGGTACCGCGCATCATCACTTCATGGTTGCCGCGCCGTGAACCGTAGGAGTTGAAGTCCACCGGCTTGACCCCGTGCTCCTGCAGGTAGCGACCGGCGGGACTGTCGGGCTTGATGGCGCCGGCCGGCGAGATATGGTCGGTAGTTACCGAGTCACCCAGCATGGCCAGGATACGGGCGTCCTTGACGTCCTCCACGACATCGGGTTCTCGTCCCATGCCGTCGAAGAAGGGCGGATGCTGGATATAGGTGGAGTCCGTCGACCACTGATAGACCTTGCTCTGGGGCACCTCGATGGCCTTCCAGACCTCGTCGCCGTCGAAGACCTCGGCATACTGCTTGCGGAACATCTCGGTGTTGACCCGCTCCACCGCTTCGGCGATTTCCGCCTGGCTGGGCCAGATATCCTTGAGGTAGATCGGCTTGCCGTCCTTGCCGGTGCCCAGCGGTTCCTGGGTCAGGTCGAGCTGGACGTTGCCGGCCAGGGCATAGGCCACGACCAGAGGCGGTGAAGCCAGCCAGTTGGTCTTGACCAGCGGGTGCACGCGACCCTCGAAGTTGCGGTTACCCGAGAGGACCGAGGCCACGGTGAGGTCGGCCGTATTGATGGCCTGCTCGATGGGCTCCGCCAGGGGACCTGAGTTACCGATGCAGGTGGTGCAGCCATACCCCACCAGGTTGAAGCCTAGGGCATCGAGGTCCTCCTGCACGCCACCGGCGGCCAGGTAGTCGGTGACCACCTTGGAACCCGGCGCCAGTGAGGTCTTCACCCACGGTTTGGTGGATAGCCCCTGCTCGCGGGCCTTGCGGGCCAGCAGGCCGGCAGCCATCATCACGCTGGGGTTGGAGGTGTTGGTACAGGAGGTGATGGCGGCAATCACCACATCACCCGGGTTGAGCTTGAACTGCTCGCCGTCGAGGTCGACGTCCTGGCTGTCGGCATGCTCGAAGCTGCGTTCGACGCCCACCGCGGTCTGCCCGCCTTCGGAGAACAGGCGCCCCTTCTCCACGGATGCGGCCTGCTTGACGCCCGGCTTGGTGGTTCTGGCCTCCGTGTCGTCCTCGAGCAGCGCCTCGAAGGTCGACTTCATGTCGGAGAGGGCCACGCGATCCTGCGGGCGCTTGGGGCCGGCCAGGCTGGCTTCGACCTCGGTCATGTCCAGCGCCAGGGTGTCGCTGAACACTGGCTCCTCGCCGGGCTCGCGCCACAGACCCTGGGCCTTGCTGTACGCCTCCACCAGGGCGATCTGAGCATCGTCGCGGCCGGTGAGGCGCATATAGGTCAGCGTCTCGTCGTCTACCGGGAAGAAGCCACAGGTGGCGCCATATTCCGGTGCCATGTTGGCAATGGTGGCGCGATCCGCCAGCGGGAGGTCCTTGAGGCCATCACCGTAGAACTCCACGAACTTGCCCACCACGCCGTGATTGCGCAGCATCTGGGTCACCGTGAGCACCAGGTCGGTCGCGGTGATTCCCTCGCGCAGCTTGCCGCTGAGCTTGAAGCCGACCACCTCGGGAATCAGCATCGAGACCGGCTGACCCAGCATGGCGGCTTCGGCCTCGATACCCCCCACGCCCCAGCCGAGTACGCCCAGGCCGTTGATCATGGTGGTGTGAGAGTCGGTACCTACCAGGGTGTCGGGGTAGGCGAGGGTCTTGCCGTCCTGTTCCTTGGTCCACACCGTTCTGCCCAGATACTCGAGGTTGACCTGGTGACAGATGCCGGTGCCCGGTGGCACCACACGGAAGTTGTCGAAGGCCTCCTGACCCCAGCGCAGGAACTCGTAGCGTTCGCGGTTGCGCTCCATCTCTATGGCCACGTTGTCCTTGAACGCGGAGGGGTTGCCGAACTTGTCGACCATCACCGAGTGGTCGATGACCAGGTCCACCGGGGAGAGCGGGTTGATCCGTGCCGGATCCTCGCCCAGGCGCTCGACGGCCGCACGCATGGAGGCGAGGTCGACCACCCCCGGCACGCCGGTGAAGTCCTGCATCAACACACGAGCCGGCCGGTAGCCGATTTCGCGGTCGGAGCGTCCCTCCTGCTGCCAGTCCACCAGTGCCTGCATGTCCTCCCGGGACACGCTTTCGTCATCGGCAAAGCGCAGCTGATTCTCGAGCAGGATCTTGAGGGTCTTGGGCAGGCGTTCGATGCCTCCCAGCGCCTCGGCTGCCTTGGGCAGGCTGTAGTAGTGGTAGGTACGGCCTGCGGCCTCGAGGCTCTGCAGAGTATCGAAAAAAGAGTCGGTGCTCATCGAAATCCTCCCATCGGAGTGTGAACGAACCTTCCTGGTACGCCTTAATGTATATGGTCATGATAGGCAGGCTTTTCAACTGTTGCTCGGAGGTGCTTGAAATGTTCGCCGAGTGTCGCCATCTCTTTTCATCTGTGTCAGCGTTGCTCAAGCGCCGGAAAGCCATGCGCCAACCCATGCTTTCAAGACAGGCCGAGCACGGCCGGGGAGTTCCCATGCATGAAGAGGCATTGACCCCGCGGCGGGTGCGTTGCCCCTACTGCGATGCACCCTTCGATCTGCTGCTGGATGCCTCCCAGGGCAGCCAGATCACCTGGGAGGACTGCCACGTCTGCTGTGCGCCTATCCAGGTGCGCATCGAGGCCGACCCCGGCGATCCCGAGGTGCTGACGGTGGTGCTGGGCCGCGACGACGAGGTGCTCTAGCGACGCGCGACAGGGCTGCCTCGATCGGGGCGCACCGACCCTAGGAGGCGGCGTGGCTGTTACAATGGCGCCACTCTATTCCGAACGTTACTGCACGAGGTCTTTCCATGAGCGATGTGCGTCATGAGCGCCTGATCATTCTCGGTTCCGGTCCGGCGGGGTATACCGCCGCCGTCTATGCGGCCCGCGCCAACCTCAAGCCGCTGCTGATCACCGGCATGCAGGCGGGAGGGCAGCTGACCACCACCACCGATGTGGACAACTGGCCCGGCGATGATGCCGGCGTACAGGGACCCGAGCTGATGGAGCGCATGAAGCGCCACGCCGAACGCTTCGATACCGAGGTGTTGTTCGACCATATCCACGAGGTGGAACTGCGTGAGCGCCCCTTCACCCTGAAGGGCGACAACGGCACCTATACCTGCGATGCACTGATCATCGCCACCGGCGCCAGCGCCCGCTATCTGGGGCTGGAGTCCGAGCAGAAGCTGATGGGCCAGGGCGTGTCGGCCTGTGCTACCTGCGATGGCTTCTTCTACCGCAACCAGGAGGTGGTCGTGGTCGGTGGCGGCAATACCGCCGTGGAGGAGGCCCTGTATCTGGCCAATATCGCCTCGAAGGTTACCCTGGTGCACCGTCGTGACAGCCTGCGTGCCGAGAAGATCCTTCAGGACAAGCTGTTCCAGAAGGCCGAGGAGGGCAAGGTGGTGCTGGAGTGGAACCACACACTGGAGGAGGTGCTGGGCGACAACAGCGGCGTGACCGGTGTGCGTCTGGCCTCCACCACGACCGGCGAGACCAAGGAGCTCGCGGCACCGGGCGTGTTTATCGCCATCGGCCACAGCCCCAATACCGGCATCTTCGAGGGGCAGCTGGAGATGAATGGTGGTTATATTCGGGTCCGCTCGGGCCTCGACGGCAACGCCACCGCCACCAGCGTGCCGGGCGTGTTCGCCGCCGGCGACGTCATGGACCATGTCTATCGCCAGGCGGTCACCTCCGCCGGCAGCGGCTGCATGGCCGCCCTGGATGCCGAGCGCTACCTCGACGAGCTATAACCCGGTTGCGCCGCTCACCCTGTGGTGGCGCTACGCTTTCCTTGCCCCTTGAGGCTAATAGTGCGGCGGTAGCTCGTCCTCGGCGCTTGGTGCCGCCGCATCTCCCTCCTGCAGTGCCTGCTGCTGCTCGCGAATCTTCCGCTGCATCAAGTCATTGATGCGCTCCAGCCTGGTCAGACGCGTCTCCTGGGCGGCGACCGCCTGGTCCAGGGTGTCCAGCCAGTGTTCCTGGTAGGCGATACGGCTCTCCAGGGCGGTGAGGCGCTCGTCAAGGGTGTCGGACGTGTGGGTCGTGCTCATGCTAGAATCCTTGCGCTGCGTGCCACCGTTCATCGTGGCACCTTCCTCGTGGTTATCAATATCGTTCATTGCCAACTAGAGAGTCATTCGAGCCCATGAATCGCAAGCTCATGTTTCGCTGTAGTCTGATCAGTCTGCTGCTAGCTGCCCCGGCGCCGTTGCTGATCGCCCTGTTTATTCACCTGGCCGGCGGCGCCCTGTCCGAGGCGCTGTTCGACAGCCTCCAGCTAGGCGGTGTCGCCGTGGTCTATGCTGCCGCGGCCCTGGCGGTTTTCCTGGTGCTGCTGGTCGCCACTCTGGCAGTCAATGCCCTTAGTCCCCAGCTGGTCAACCTGGCCGAGATCGAGAGCGATGATCGTGAACTCGGTGAGGTGAAGTGGTTCAACGTCAACAAGGGGTATGGTTTTATCACTCGCGACAGCGGCGAGGATGTCTTCGTTCACTTCCGGGCCATTCGTGGCCGCGGTCACCGCACCCTGGCCGAGGGCCAGAAGGTCCGCTATTACGTGGTGGAGAACGAAAAGGGGCTACAGGCCGACGATGTCACGGTGATTACCTGAATCGCAGCGTCATCGGCTGGCTCCGGGGCGCCCTGTACTCACACCTGTAGTACTCAAGCCTTTGGTGCTTACGCCTTTGAACATCGCCCCGCAGCCGCGGGGCGATGTCGTTTTGGGCTACCGGCCGGAGTCGGGCCAGTGGATCTCTGTTTCACGCCCGTCGGGAAGCACCTGCAGAAAGCGGTCGGGCTCGTCGCCGGGTTGCCAGCCGCCCAGCGAGCAGCGCACCTCGCCGCCCAGGTGACGGGCGGCGGAGCGCGCGCAGGCCGCGTCATTCGACCAGGGGGTCTGGGCGCTATCGAACCAGAGGCTGGCGAAGCCGTCGGCGGCACGCTCCACCAGCAGCACCGGGATCTCGTTGCCGGCAAGCCGGCCACGGGCGCGCCACTTGCCCTTGCCGGCCGGGGCCAGAGGATCGGCTCCGATGGCCTCGCCCAGCCACGTATTCAGCGCCTCAACAGGGGCCTTGGCCAGGTAGATCTCGATATCGGGATAACGGGGTTCGCTGTCAGCTGTCATGCAAGCCTCAGGGTCGGGCACTGCCGTTGATGAACAGGTGCTTCATGATCGCTTCATAGATGCGGCTCAGCTCGTCCAGGTCGCTGGCCCGCACCCGCTCGTTGACCTGATGGATGGTGGCATTGAGGGGACCCAGCTCCACTACCTGGCTGCCCAGGGTAGCGATAAAGCGTCCATCCGAGGTGCCACCGCTGGTGGAGAGCTCGGGGGTCTGTCCGGTGATCTCCTCGACACCGCGTACGCTGGCCTCCACGAGTTCGCCCTCGGCGGTGAGGAAGGGCTCGCCGTTGAGAGTCCAGTCCAGTTCGTAGTCCAGGCCGTGGGCATCGAGAATCGCCGCGGTGCGCGACTTGAGTTGCTCGTGGGTCACCTCGGTGGAGAAGCGGAAGTTGAACACGACCTCCACCTCGCCGGGGATGACGTTGGTGGCGCCGGTACCCGAGCGAAAGTTGGAGATCTGGAAGCTGGTCGCGGGGAAGAAGTCGTTGCCGTCGTCCCAGTGCTCCCGGGTCAGCGCGTCCAGCGCGGGCATGGCCTGATGGATGGGATTGCGTGCCAGGTGAGGGTAGGCCACATGGCCTTGTACTCCCTTGATATGCAGCACGCCACCGAGTGAGCCACGGCGACCGTTCTTGACCACGTCCCCCAGTCGAGCGGTGGAGGAGGGCTCGCCGACGATACAGTAGTCGAGCCGCTCATGGCGTTCACGCAGATGCTCCACCACGGCGCGCGTCCCGTCCTTGGCCGGGCCCTCCTCATCGGAGGTGATCAAAAACCCCAGTCGGCCGTGGTGATCGGGGTGGTCGGCGATAAAGCGCTCCACCGCGGTGATCATGGCCGCCAGGCTGCCCTTCATGTCGGCGGCACCTCGGCCTCGCAGCATGCCGTCGTCATCGATGCACGGCGTGAAGGGGGGGGTGTCCCAGTGGGTGTGAGGGCCACTGGGCACCACATCGGTGTGGCCGGCGAAGGCCAGCAATGGACCGTGGTGACCACGGGTGGCCCAGAAGTTCTCGACATCGCCGTAGGGCAGGCGTTCGATATGGAAACCGAGCGCCGCGAGGCGCTCGATCATCAGTTCCTGACACCCCAGGTCGTCCGGCGTCACCGATGGGCGTGCCAACAGGTCGAAGGCGAGCCGCAGGGTGGGCGAGAGGCCAGCAGGATCAGTTATGGGCATGCAGTGCCTCGTTGAGCGCGATGGCGCTCTTGTTGGTCAGGCACTCGATGCGGCCGTTCTGGGAGTTGCGGCGCAGCAGCAGGTCGTCCTGGTTGGCCAGCTCG
The DNA here is from genome assembly GCF_947501415.1 of uncultured Halomonas sp. GTDB lineage: Bacteria > Pseudomonadota > Gammaproteobacteria > Pseudomonadales > Halomonadaceae > Halomonas. The sequence continues at coordinate 187,454 of NZ_CANMVL010000007.1, forward strand.
CGGGCGGCCACGGTACCGGCCTCCTGGCCCTGGTCGTCGAGCAGGGTGACCTTGGCACCGGCGGTAAGGTAGAGGCCCGCCTCCACGGTGCAGCGGTCCCCCAGCGGGATGCCGATGCCGGCATTGGCACCGATCAGGCAGCCTTCGCCGACCTTGATCACGATATTGCCGCCTCCCGAGAGCGTGCCCATGGTGGAGCAGCCGCCGCCGAGGTCGGAGCCCTTGCCGACCATTACCCCGGCCGAGATTCGACCCTCGATCATGCCCGGTCCTTCGGTGCCCGCGTTGAAGTTGACGAAGCCCTCGTGCATCACGGTGGTGCCCTCGCCGAGGTAGGCACCCAGGCGAACCCGGGCGGTGTCGCCGATACGCACGCCGCCGGGAACCACGTAGTCGGTCATCTTGGGGAACTTGTCGACACAGTCCACGGAGAGGGCTCGGCCCTCCAGGCGCGCCTTGAGACGGCGGGCGGGCAGCTCCTGGACGTCGATGGCGCCCTCGTTGGTCCAGGCGATATTGCGCAGCAGGCCGAACATGCCGGTAAGGTCGAGGCCGTGGGGCTTGACCAGGCGGTGAGACAGCAGGTGCAGCTTGAGGTAGACCTCGGGGACGCTCTGCGGGGGCAGGTCCTCGGCGATAAACATTGCCACCAGCGGGCGAGTGGCCGCGGCGAGGGTCTCGGCCAGCTGTGCCTGCTCGGCGTGGCCGGCGGCCTTGAGGGCGCCGGCCAGCTCGCCACACTGCTCGGGCAGGAAGCTGACCGCAGCGTTACCCTCCGGGACGTCCAACACCTGCTTGACCGCCGCGATCAGGTCGGCATTGGGCTCGAGGAGGGGGGTGGGGTAGTAGATCTCCAGCCAGTCGCCCTGGGTGTTCTGGGTGCCGGTTCCGAGTGCAAAGCTCAGCATATCGAGAGTCCTTGTAGAGTCGAATCGTGTGTTCAGAGGGGGCGCTTAGCCCTGAAGGTCGTCGTAGTCGCCGTCGCGATAGCCCACGCGGATGTCATCGCCGGTATCCAGCAGGGGGCGCTTGAGCAGGGTGGGGTGGGCGAGCAGCAGCTCGCGGGCGCTGTTGGCATCCACCTCCCGCTTCTCCTCGTCGGACAGGTTGCGCCAGGTGGTGCTGCGCTTGTTGAGCGCCGTCAGCACCGGCACCTTGTCGAGGATATGTTCGAGCAGTGGCGCGGAGAGGCCATCCTCGCGCAGGTCGTGGAACTGGTAGGGAACGCCGGAATTGTCCATCGCCTTGCGCGCACGGCGACAGGTGTCGCAGTTCTTGATGCCGTACAGGGTAAACATCACAGCCTCCTCTCGATGAAGTCGCGGATGCGGCGCGCCGCCTCGGCGGTGGCCTGGGGCTCGGCGACCAGCGCCAGCCGCAGGCGGCCGCTGCCGGGGTTGATGCCAGCGTTGGGGCCGTCGGGTGCGGGGCGGCCCATATAGCTGCCGGGAAGTACGCTCACGTTGGCATGGCGCAGCAGCTCCCGGGTAAAGCCCTCGTCGTCACCGCCGGGTACCGCCGGCCACAGGTAGAAGCTTGCCTCCGGGGTGGGGAACGCCATCACCGGGGCGAGAATGCGGGTCACGGCGTCGAACTTCTCGCGGTAGGCGTCGCGATTGGCGCGCACATGGCTCTCGTCGCGCCAGGCGGCGATCGAGGCGTGCTGCACCGGTAGCGCCATGGCGCAACCGTGGTAGGTGCGATAGCGCCTGAAGGGGGCGATCAGCCCGGCGTCGCCGGCCACGAAACCCGAGCGCAGCCCGGGCAGGTTGGAGCGTTTCGAGAGGGAGTGGAAGACCAGGCAGCGTCGATAGTCGTGACGCCCCAGGGCCGCGCAGGCCTCGAGCAGCCCGGGGGGTGGGGATGTCTCGTCCAGATAGAGTTCCGAGTAGCACTCGTCCGAGGCGATAAGGAAGTCGTGTTCGTCGGCGAGCTCGATCAGTCGCTGGAACTCGGCCAGTGGCGTGACCGCCCCCGTCGGATTGCCGGGCGAGCAGAGAAAGACGATCTGTACCTGGCGCCAGACGTCGGCGGGCACGGCCTCGATGTCGGGACGAAAGCCGCTTTCGGTGTTGCAGTCGAGGTAGTAGGGCTCGCCACCGGCGAGCAGGGTGGCGCCCTCGTAGATCTGGTAGAAGGGGTTGGGCATGGCCACCTTCGCCGGACGGGTGCGGTCCAGCGCCGCCTGAACGAAGGCAAACAGCGCCTCGCGGGTGCCGTTGACCGGCAACACCTGGGTGTCGGGATCGAGGCCGTCAAGGCCGAAACGGTGCCTGGCCCAGTCGGCGATGGCCTGACGAAGCTCGGCACTGCCGGCGGTGGCCGGGTAGCGAGCGAAGTCGGCCTGACTCGCCTGCAGCGCCTCGAGGGCGCCGGCATAGGGGGCGTGCTGGGGCTCGCCGATGGTCAGCGAAGTAGGCGCGAGCTCCGCGGGAGGCGTCACGCCGGCCCTGAGGGCGGCCAGCCGCTCGAAGGGGTAGGGCTTGAGGGCGTCGAGATCAGGGTTCATGGGTGTCCAGGCGCGCCTCTTGGGCCGTGGCCGCAGGCGTCGTCGTTATGATGTGTCGCGGGGTGAACGCAGGAGGCTCGATTATAGGGAAGGCCAGGGAAGGCCTCAAACGCGGCTAGCCTGAGACATCCAGCACCTCCTCCAGGCGCTCGCGCAGGCGCGCCTGGCGCTCGGGGTCGGTGAGGGGGCGGCCGGTCTTGTCGGTGATGAAGAAGACGTCCTCCACCTTCTCGCCCAGGGTGGCGATCTTGGCCGCGGAGAGGGCGATGTCCTGCTCCATGAAGATGCGGCCGACTCGAGCCAGCAGGCCGGGGCGGTCCGGGGCGATCAACTCCAGCAGGGTGCGCTCGTTGGCCGGGTCCTGCTCGATGATTACTTGGGTGTGGACCTTGAAGTGCCTGAGCTGACGCGGGGTGTGACGGGTGACGATCTGCGGGTAGTCGTCGGGATCGTCGAGCTCCTCGACCAGATGGGCGCGAATCTCCTCCAGGCGCACCGGGTCGCGAATGGGGCGCCCCTGGTCGTCGAGCACGATAAAGGTGTTCAGCGTCCAGTCGTTGCTGGAGGTGGCGATGCGCGCATCGTGGATGGAGAGGCCGAGCTGGTCGAGGGCGGCGGCGGTGGCGGCGAAGAGGTCATCCACCGAGCGGGTGTGGATAAACACCTTGGTGCCGCCCTCGACCATGCCGTCGGCCGGGGCGCTGAGCAGGATCAGCGGCAGCTGGCTCGCCCCGTGGGCGAGGATGCCCTGGGACTGCCAGGCGATCTCGCTGGGGGCGTACTGCAGGAAGTACTCCTCGCCCAGCGACTCCCACAGGCGCTGCACTCGGTCCATGTCGGCCCCCACCGCCGCAAGCAGCGAGAGGGCCTCGTCGCGGGTCTCGTTGACCCAGTCGTTGCGCTCCAGGGGGTTCTCCAGGCCGCGACGCAGGGCGCGCTTGGTCTCGGCATGAAGCTGGCGCAGCAGCGAGGCGCGCCAGCCGTTCCACAGGCTGGGGTTGGTGGCATTGATATCGGCAACGGTCAGCACGTACAGGTAGTCGAGGCGAGTCTCGTCGCCAACCAGGCGGGCGAAGTCGGCGATCACGTCCGGGTCGGTGATATCGCGCTTCTGGGCCACCATCGACATGGTCAGATGCTGCTCCACCAGCCAGCTTACCAGGCGGGTATCCCGCGGGGAGAGGCCATGGCGCTCGGCGAAGGCCTCCACGTCCCGGGCGCCGAGGATCGAGTGGTCGCCGCCGCGGCCCTTGCCGATATCGTGGTAGAGCCCGGCGATCCACAGCAGCTCCAGCTTGGGCAGCTGGTGGATGATATTGGCGGCCACCGGGAAGGTCTCGCGGGCCTCGGGCTTGCGGAAGCCGTGGATAAACTTCAGCAGGTGCAGGGTGTGGGCGTCCACGGTGTAGATATGGAACAGATCATGCTGCATCAGGCCGATGGCACGGCCGAACTCCGGCAGGTACTTGCCCAGCACGCCATAACGGTTCATGCGCCGTAGCTGACGCGCCACGTTGCCACCGGAGCGCAACAGCTCCATGAACAGGCTCTGGTGGCGCACGTCATCGCGGTAGAGGTCATCGATCAGGTGGCGGTGATCACGGATCTGGCGAATGGTGTCGGCACGTACCCCTTCGATGCCGGGGTGCTCGGCCATCAGCAGGAAGAGCTCGAGCAGGGCCGAGGGGCGGTCGCGGAAGACGGTTCGCGAGCGCGCCTGGATAAAGCCATCCTTGACCTCGAAGCGCTCATTGAGTGGTTCGACCGGCAGTACCTCGCCGGCATGCAGGATCGCCTCGTCGAAATGCTGCAGCAGCATGTCGTTGAGGCCCGCCAGGGCCGTGATATGGCGGTAGTAGCGCTTCATGAACTGCTCGACGGCGAGACGCTCCGGCGTGTCACGAAAGCCGAACAGTTCGGCGATGGTACGCTGGTGGTCGAACAGCAGGCGGTCCTCGGCCCGGCCGGCAAGCATGTGCAGGGCGTAGCGCACTTGCCACAGGAAGGCCTGACCCTGGCTCAGGATACGCAGCTCGGCGTCGTTCATGAAGCCGGCGGCCACCAGGTCGCTGTAGCGTTCGCTGCCGAAATGTCGCTTGGCGACCCAGCCGATCATCTGGATATCGCGCAGCCCACCGGGCGCGCTCTTGATATTGGGCTCCAGGTGGTACTCGGAGTTGTTGTGGCGCTGGTGGCGGTTGATCTGCTCCTGCCACTTGGCCTCGAAGAAGTGCTTCGCCGGCCACACGCGATCGGCGGCCAGGCGTGCCTTCATCGACTCGCGCAGCCGTTCGGGGCCGGCGACGGTGCGGCTCTCGAGCAGGTTGGTGATGACCGTGAGGTCGGCCCTGGCCTCGCGTTCGCAGTCGGCCAGCGAGCGCACGCTGTGCCCGATCTCCAGGCCGATGTCCCACAGGAAGGTGATAAAGGCCGTCAGCGGCTCGCGATAGGGTGCGTCGTCGTCGTGCTGGAGCAGCAACAGGAGGTCGACATCGGAGTAGGGGTGCAGCTCGCCGCGGCCATAGCCGCCCACGGCGAGCAGGGCCACGCCGTCATCGGGCCAGGTGTGGTGTTCCCAGGCCACCGCCAGCAGCCGATCCAGGCACCAGGCGCGACCATGGACGAGGTCGCGAATATCGGCTCCGGCGCGAAACCGCTCGTCGAGGCGCGCCTGGATCTCGCGAAGAGCGGCCTTGAATGGCGCGATCAGCGAGTGGCTGGCGGAGAGCTCCGCCCGGAAACCGTCGACGTCGAACAGAGACTCGTCCGGCGTGAAGCGGTAGTGGTGGAGCAGCATTGGCTCAGGGCTCGAGGAAGGAGAGGTCTTCGTCGCTGCGCGCGGTGAGCACCTCGACGCCGGACTCGGTGACCAGCAGGGTGTGCTCCCACTGAGCGGAGAGGCTGCGGTCGCGGGTCACGGCGGTCCAGCCATCACGCAACACCTTGGTGCGGTAGCCTCCCACGTTGATCATCGGCTCAACGGTCAGGCACATGCCGGCGGCGAGTTCGATATCTGCCTCGGGGGCATAGCCATCGTAGTGCAGCACCTGCGGGTCCTCGTGGAAGCTGGCGCCGATGCCGTGGCCGCAGAAGTCGCGCACCACGGAGTAGCCGTTGGCTTCGGCATGCTTCTGGATGGCGCGGGCAAGCTCCGAGAGGCGCACGCCGGGGCGCATCAGCGCCATGCTCTTGTAGAGACACTCCTGGGTGATGCGGCACAGGCGCTCGCCCTGGATATTCTCGCCGACCACGTACATCACGCTGGAGTCGCCATGATAGCCATCGGCGGTCTTCACGGTGATATCCAGGTTCATGATGTCGCCGTTCTTGAGCTTCTTGGCGTCGTCGGGGATGCCGTGACACACCACGTGATTGATCGAGGTGCACACCGACTTGGGAAAGCCATGGTAATCGAGAGGGGCGGGGGTCGATCCCAGCTCCTCGACGATAAAGTCGTGACACAGGCGGTCGATCTCGCCGGTGGAGATGCCGGCCTTGATATGGGGGGTGATCATCTCGATCACACGGGCAGCCTGGCGGCCCGCCTCACGCATCTTCTCTATCTCGTCGGGCGTCTTGATGGGTACGTTCATGGGGTCTCGGATTTGGGGGTGGAGGGCGTCCGCGATAGCCATTCACGCGCGCGGACTGCTTCATCTCGGGCTTATTCCATGGTATAAAGCTGCGCGCCTTCCTGCAATCGTCGAGCCTTCGTGGCAGCGTGTCTTGTGATCCTCGGATCGCCCAGCCGTGCCGGAAATCTTCGATAGCGAGGGTGCCAATCAACATAACGCCTTGAAAACACACATGCACCGGCACATGGTCCCGGGTGCCGCAGCGTCTCTTCTTGGAGGGGTAGCGGTCGGATCCATGGGGTGCATGGAGGCCTAACCCGATATTTCAGGAGTCATCCATGGCACACGTCAATATGCGTGACCTGCTCAAGGCAGGTGCCCACTTCGGTCACCAGACCAAGTACTGGAACCCGAAGATGAGCAAGTTCATCTTCGGTGCACGCAACAAGATCCACATCATCAACCTCGAGCACACCCTGCCGGCGCTCAACGAGGCCATCGATGTGGTCGAGAAGATGGCGGCGGCGAACAACAAGATCCTGTTCGTCGGCACCAAGCGCAGCGCGAGCAAGATCATCAAGGAAGAGGCCACTCGCGCCGGTCAGCCGTTCGTCAACCATCGCTGGCTTGGCGGCATGCTGACCAACTACAAGACCATTCGCGTCTCCATCAAGCGTCTGCGTGACCTCGAGGCCATGCACGAGGACGGCACCTTCGACAAGCTGACCAAGAAGGAAGTGCTGATGGCGACCCGCGAGCAGGAGAAGCTCGAGCGGTCCGTGGGTGGTATCAAGGAGATGGGTGGTCTGCCCGACGCCCTGTTCGTGATCGATGTCGACCATGAGCGCATCGCCATCAACGAGGCGAACAAGCTGGGCATCCCGGTCATCGGTGTGGTGGATACCAACTCCGACCCGGATGGCGTCGACTATGTGATCCCCGGCAACGATGACTCCATCCGCGCCATCCAGATCTACGTCAAGTCCATCGCCGATGCCTGCGCGCGTGCCAAGGAAGGTCGTCCCGACGAGTTCGTCGAGGTGACCGAAGAGGCCGCCGCTCAGGAAAGCGACAGCGCCGCCGAGTGATCGCGGCCCGTCTGATCGACGGCGGCCGTCGGCCAGTCATGCTGCTGACAGCGCTGTTGGTTGGACGAGAAGGGGGCCGCGGCCCCCTTTCTTCTCCGAATTTTCGAAATCTCCGCCACGGGGGTTTCGGCCCACTACCCGAGATATTCAGAGGTGACACCCATGGCAGCTATCAGCGCCTCACAGGTCAAGGAACTGCGCGAGCGTACCGGGCTCGGCATGATGGAGTGCAAGAAGGCCCTCACCGAGACCGGCGGTGATATCGAGCAGGCGATCGAGAACCTGCGCAAGAACTCAGGCCTCAAGGCCGCCAAGAAGGCCGACCGCACCGCCGCCGAAGGCGTCGTGGTGACTCGCGTGGCCGAAGACGGCAGCTACGGGGTGATGATCGAGATCAACTCCGAGACCGACTTCGTCGCTCGTGATGACAACTTCACGGCCTTCGCCGCGAAGATCGCCGATGCCTTCTTCGCCGCCAAGAGCGAGGATGTGGCCGCCGTGATGGCAGGCGACCTGGAGACCGCTCGCGAGCAGCTGGTCCAGAAGATCGGTGAGAACATCGATGTGCGTCGCAGCGTGGTGGTCGAGGCCGGCGACGGCAACCTGGTCGGTGAATACGTCCACGGTGGCCGTATCGGCGTGCTGACCAAGCTCAAGGGCGGCAGCGCCGAGGCGGCCAAGGACGTTGCCATGCACGTCGCCGCCATCAACCCGGCCGTGGCACGCCCCGAGGACATGCCCCAGGAGCAGCTGGACGCCGAGAAGGCGATCATCCTGGCGCAGCCCGATATGGCCGGCAAGCCCGAGCAGATCGCCGAGAAGATGGTCCAGGGTCGCCTCAAGAAGTACCTGGCCGAGAACAGCCTGACCGAGCAGCCGTTCGTCAAGAACCCGGACCAGAGCGTGGCCGAGTTCGTCAAGGCCGCCGGCGGCGAGGTGATCGGCTTTACCCGCTTCGAGGTGGGTGAGGGCATCGAGAAGGAAGAGGTCGACTTCGCCAAGGAAGTGATGGAACAGGCCAAGCGCAGCTGAGGTCAGAAGTTCCGCTACAGTGATGGCGTGCGCGCGAGCGCACGCCTTCGCGTATCCGGCCGGTCGAACCGGCCACCCCGTCATGCCACCCCAGATGCCAGGAGATGTTGCCATGTCCACCGCCGAACACCTCGAAGCCCCCGCCAAGCCACGCTCTCAGAAGTCGAAGTACAAGCGTATCCTGCTCAAGCTCTCCGGTGAGGCGTTGACCGGGGATGCCGAGTTCGGCATCGATCCCAAGGTGCTCGACCGCATGGCGCTGGAGATCGGGCAGCTGGTCGGCATCGGTGTCCAGGTGGGTATCGTGGTTGGAGGTGGCAACCTGTTCCGAGGTGCCGCCCTGCACGAGGCCGGCATGGAGCGAGTCACCGGTGACCACATGGGCATGTTGGCCACGGTGATGAATGCCCTGGCCATGCGCGACGCCCTGGAGCGCTCCAATATCCGTTCGCGGGTGATGTCGGCGATTCCCATGAGCGGCGTGGTGGAGCACTATGATCGGCGTACCGCCATTCGCTACCTGACCTCCGGCGACGTGGTGCTGTTCTCCGCGGGGACGGGCAATCCGTTCTTTACTACCGACTCGGCGGCCTGCCTGCGCGGCATCGAGATCGATGCCGATGTGGTGATCAAGGCCACCAAGGTGGACGGGGTGTATGACAAGGACCCGGTCAAGTATTCGGACGCGGTGAAGTATGACCAGCTCAGCTACGATGATGCGCTGGACCAGAAGCTCGGTGTCATGGATTTGACCGCCATCTGCCTGGTGCGGGACCATGACATGCCGGTACGCGTCTTCAACATGAACAAGCCTGGCGCCCTGCTCAACCTGGTGGTGGGCGGCGAGGAAGGCACGCTGATAGACAGAGGCTGATATCGTGATCAATGACATCAAGAAGGACGCAGAGAGCCGCATGAAGAAGAGCGTCGAGGCGCTCCACGGCAACCTGAACAAGATTCGTACCGGGCGGGCCCACGCCAGCATCCTGGATTCGGTCACCGTCGAGTACTACGGCAGCCAGGTGCCCCTGAACCAGGTGGCGAACATCAATACCGAAGATGCTCGTACCCTCTCGGTCGTGCCCTGGGAGCAGAGCATGGTGCCCAAGGTCGAGAAGGCGATCATGACCTCCGACCTTGGGCTGAACCCGTCGACCGCCGGCAACAATATCCGCGTGCCGCTGCCCATGCTCACCGAGGAGACCCGCAAGGGCTACATCAAGCAGGCGCGCCACGAGGCCGAGAACTCCCGGGTGGCCGTGCGCAACGTGCGTCGTGATGCCAACGGTGATATCAAGTCCCTGCTCAAGGAGAAGGAGATCAGCGAGGACGAGCAGCGCCAGGCCGAAGAGGCGATCCAGAAGCTGACCGACAAGTACATCGCCGAGATTGACAAGACCCTGGAGTCCAAGGAACGCGACCTGATGCAGGTCTGAGGACATCCGCCCGGCCCGCTCGCGGCCGGGCGTGGCGACACACCCAAAGCGAGACCCCATGACGTCACCGCTCCCCCCCAGCGCCGGCACCCCTGTCGGCACTTCCACCGCCACCGAGCCCGGTCTGCCGCGCCACGTGGCGATCATCATGGATGGCAACAACCGCTGGGCGAAGGCCCGTGGCCTCTCCGGCGTACGCGGCCACCACGCCGGCGTCGAAGCCGTGCGGGCCACGATTCGACGTGCCGCCGAGCGCGGGGTCGAGGTCCTCACCCTGTTCGCCTTCTCCAGCGAGAACTGGAAACGCCCCAAGGCCGAGGTGAGCGCGTTGATGGAGCTGTTCCTGCTGGCGCTCAAGCGCGAGGTGAACAAGCTCCATGCCAACGGCATCCGCCTCACGGTCATCGGTGATCGCAGCGGTTTCTCCGAGGCGATTCAGGCGCATATCGCTCGCGCCGAGGCCAAGACCCGCGACAACACTCGCCTGCATCTGGTGATCGCCGCCAACTATGGCGGTCAGTGGGACCTCGCCCAGGCGGCGCGCCGCCTGGGGGAGCGGGTCGCCGCCGGCGAGCTCGCCCCGGAGGCCATCGACGAGGCGGCCCTGGCCGCAGAGCTGAACCTTGCCGGCGTGACGCCAGTGGATCTCTGCATCCGTACCAGTGGTGAGCAGCGCATCTCCAACTTCGTGCTCTGGGAGCTGGCCTATGCCGAGCTCCATTTCACGCAGCGTCTGTGGCCCGATTTCGACGCCGATGCCTTCGATGCCGCGCTGGAGGACTTCCGGCGGCGCAAACGGCGTTTCGGCATGACCGATGACCAGATTGACGAGGCCCAGGGTGCTTAGACAGCGCATTATTACCGCCGCCTGGCTGGCACCGCTGGTGCTGGCCGGCCTGTTCGGCCTCTCGGGGGGCGCCTTCGCGGGCTTTACCGCAGCCATCGTGCTGTTGGGGGGCTGGGAGTGGACCAACCTGGCCGGTATCGCCGGGCGTGCTCGGCGGCTGGGCGTGGTCGGGCTCCTGGCCCTGGCCATGGCACTGCTGTGGAGCAGTGGCGGCACCCAGGCCGCCTGGCCGCTCTGGCTGGGCCTGGCCGGCTGGGGACTCAATCTCTACTGGGTCACCCACTATCCCGACCGTACGCGTCAGTGGGCCTCGTCTGCTCGGCGGCTGACCATGGGGTTGTGGGTGCTGCTGCCGGCCTGGGTGGGGCTCAATGTGCTGCGCGAGACCGGTGGCATCTGGCTGCTGTTCGTGATGCTGCTGGTGTGGAGTGCGGATATCGGTGCCTACTTCGCCGGCCGCGCCTTCGGCCGACAGAAGCTGGCGCCGCGGGTCAGCCCCGGCAAGAGCTGGGAGGGCGTGCTGGGGGGCATGGCGGCCACGCTGGTACTGGCCCTGATATTCGCCTTCGCTCAGTCACTGACGCCGGTCGACGCCGTCCTTCTGGTGCTGACCACCCTGGCGGTAACGCTTGTCTCGGTGCTGGGTGACCTGCTCGAGAGCATGCTCAAGCGCCATCGTGGCATCAAGGATTCCAGTGCCCTGCTGCCCGGCCATGGTGGCGTGCTTGACCGTATCGACAGCCTGACCGCAGCCCTGCCGCTGTTCGCCCTTCTTGCACCGGGGGTGATCTAGCATGGGCAGCGACACCCGCCAGCGTCGCCAGGGGGTTACCGTGCTGGGCGCCACCGGCTCCATCGGCACCAGCACCCTGGATGTGATCGCGAGGCACCCGGAGCGATATCGGGTCCATGCCCTGACCGCCCACCGTTCCCGGGAGCCGATGCTGGCGCTATGCCGGCACCATCGGCCGGCGGTGGCGGTGCTCGAACGCGAAAGCGATGCCTGTTGGCTCCGCGAGCGTCTGGCCGAGGCAGGCCTCTCCACCGAGGTGCGCAGCGGACCCGAGGCGCTGGTGGAGGTCGCCGAGGCCGGCGAGGCCGACGTGGTGATGTCGGCCATCGTCGGCGCCGCGGGTCTGCTGCCGACGCTCGCCGCGGTGCGGTCCGGCAAGCGGGTGTTGCTGGCCAACAAGGAGGCCCTGGTGATGTCCGGGGCGCTGTTCATGGAGGCGGTGGTGCAGCATGGCGCGACTCTGCTGCCCATCGACTCCGAACATAATGCCATCTACCAGTGTCTACCTCAGGAGCATCGCGGCGGCCTGGCTCGTCATGGGGTGACTCAGCTGCTGCTGACGGCCTCCGGAGGCCCCTTTCGGGGGTGGGCGGCCGAGGCCCTGGCCGAGGTCACCCCGGCCCAGGCCTGTGCTCATCCCAACTGGAGCATGGGGCAGAAGATCTCGGTGGACAGCGCCACCCTGATGAACAAGGGGCTCGAGCTGATCGAGGCGTGCTGGCTGTTCGATGCCTCCCCCGACCAGGTTCAGGTGGTGGTGCATCCGCAGAGCGTGATCCACTCCATGGCGGCCTACAGCGATGGCTCGGTAATCGCCCAGCTCGGCAACCCCGATATGCGCACGCCCATCGCCTATGGACTGGCCTGGCCCGAGCGCATCGATGCCGGCGTCCAGTCGCTGGACCTGTTTTCCGTGGCGCGCCTCGATTTCGAGCCGCCCGACGAGGCGGCCTTTCCCTGCCTGCGACTGGCGCGTGACGCCATGGCGGCGGGAGGGACGGCGCCGGCGGTGCTCAATGCCGCCAACGAGGTGGCGGTGGCGGCCTTTCTGGCCGGCAGGCTGCCCTTCACCGGCATCGCCGAGCTGGTGGCGAGGGTGCGCGATGCCGAGCCGGTGCAGCCGGCCACCGAGCTTGAAGCGATTCTCGCGGCCGATGCCCAGGCGCGGCGTGCCGCCGAGAGGCATCTGGCACGCCTGTGAGGCGAGGCCGAAACGTCATGGCGTCTACGATGTCAGGAGGAGAGTGACTTGGGCGTGATCCAGAATATCCTGGCCGTGGTCGTGGTGCTGGGCCTGCTGGTGACCTTTCACGAGTTCGGCCACTTCTGGGTGGCACGGCGCTGTGGTGTGAAGGTGCTGCGTTTTTCGGTAGGCTTCGGCACGCCGATCTGGTCGCGGCATGATCGCCACGGCACCGAGTACGCCATCGCCGCCATCCCGTTGGGTGGCTACGTCAAGATGCTCGACGAGCGCGAGGGCGATGTGCCCCCCGACGAGCTCGACCGCGCCTTCAATCGCAAGAGTGTCTGGCAGCGTATCGCCATCGTGGCCGCCGGGCCTCTGGCCAACTTCCTGCTGGCCCTGGTGGCGTACTGGATGCTGTTCGTTGCCGGCACGGTAACGGTGGCGCCGGTGATCGGCGAGGTGACGCCAGGCTCCCCCGCCGAGCGGGGCGGGTTGAGGGTCGATCATGAGATCACCGCTGTTCAGGGTGAGGCCGTGCGTTCCTGGGAGGAGATCAATCTCAAGCTGGTGGCGGCCATCGGCGAGCCCGAGGCACTCTCCATCGCCACCCGGCCGAATGCCAACGCCGAGCCGCGCGAGCACCGAGTGCCGGTAGACAACTGGCTGGTGCGTCAGGATCCGCCCCAGCCGCTAGCCACGCTTGGCGTGACACCCTGGCGGCCGCCGATACCGGCGGTGCTGGATCAGGTGGTTGCGGGCGAGGCCGCGGCGCTGGCGGGCCTCGAGGCGGGGGACGAGATCCTCCGCGTGGACGGCCAGCCGGTGGATGGCTGGCGCGACTTCGTCGAGAGCGTGCGCGCCCACCCCGGTGAGCCGCTCGAGCTCGAGGTGAGTCGGGAGGGGCGGCGGCTGACGCTGACCGTCACGCCAGGCCGCCGCGAGCTGGATGAGGGCGTCAGCATCGGTTATGTCGGTGCCGGGGTGGTGCCGGTGGAGTGGCCCGAGGAGTACCGTCGCGAGATCCGCTACGGGCCGGTGGCCGCGGTGGGCGAGGCCTTCTCGCGAACCGGCGAGATGATCCTGCTCACCTTCGATGCGGTGCGCAAGATGCTGGTGGGGCTGATCTCACCCTCCAATCTCTCGGGGCCGATCACCATCGCCCAGATCTCCGGCGACTCGGCGCGTGCCGGCCTGGAGAGCTTTGTCAGTTTCCTGGCCTACCTGTCGATCAGTCTGGGGGTGCTCAATCTATTGCCGATTCCGGTGCTGGATGGCGGCCACCTGCTCTACTATGCCATGGAACTGGTTCGCGGCCGGCCGGTTTCGGAGCGCACTCAGGCCATTGGGCTACGCATCGGCCTGGCCCTGGTAGGTGGCCTGATGTTGATGGCGATCTATTTCGATCTGATGCGGCTCTGGTAGGCACTCCCTCGCCTTGTCAGTAGACTGCACAAATGTATAAGGTGCCTGTCTGGACAGGTTTGGCAGATCAACGCGAGCGAATCGATTGCATGAAAATCAAGACCATCGGACTGGCGGCGCTGCTGCTCGCCGGGGCCAGCGTGGCCCAGGCGGAACCTTTCGACGTTGCCGACATTCGGGTAGAGGGTCTGCAGCGCATCTCTGCCGCCTCCGTCTTCAACGCCTTTCCTGTCACCGCCCGTGATCGCGTCGACGAGCGTGAACTCGCCGAGGCCGCTCGCGAACTCTTCGCCACCGGCCTGTTCGAGGATGTCAGGCTGGCTCGCGAGGGCGATGTCCTGATCATTCAGGTGGTCGAACGCCCGACCATCAGCCGCCTCAACATCGACGGCAACCGCCAGCTCGACGATGACCAGCTACGCCAGGGCCTGCGCGAGGCGGGCCTCGACGAGGGGCAGGTCCTGCAGCTCTCCACCCTGGAGGAGATCGAGCGTGAGCTCGAGGGCGTCTATCAGGCCCAGGGCCGTTACAGCGCCAGTATCGAGACCAGCGTGCGCGAGATCGACGAGGGGCGGGTGCAGGTCGATATCGAGATCAATGAAGGGGCGGTGGCCAAGATCCGCCAGATCAATATCGTCGGCAATCGGGCCTTCGATGATGCGACCCTGCGTGAGGTGTTCGAGCTCAACGATCGCCCCGGTCGCATCTTCGGCTGGTTCTCCAAGGATGAGTATTCGCGGGAGGCCCTGGCCGGTGACCTCGAGCGCCTTCGCTCATTCTATCTGGATCGCGGCTATGTCAACTTCAACATCGAGTCGACCCAGGTCTCGATCAGCCCCGACAAGTCCGAGATCTTCGTCACCATCAATGTCGACGAAGGCGCCGAGTATCGCCTGGGCGACGTGCGCTTCGTGGGCGACCTGACGATCAGCGAGCGTGAGGCGCGTGAGCTGCTGAAGGTCACGCCCGGGGAGACCTTCTCGCGCAGCGAGGTGACCGCCTCCAGCGAGGCGCTGCGTGCACGCCTGGGGGCCGACGGCTTCGCCTTCGCCAGCGTCGATGGCATTCCCGAGACAGGCGCCGACGGCGAGACCGTCGACCTGGTGTTCCGGGTCGACCCGGGCCGTCGCGCCTATGTGCGGCGCATCGAGTTTGTCGGCAATACCACCACCATGGATGAGGTGTTGCGCCGCGAGATGGTCCAGATGGAGGGCGCGCCGGCCTCCACCGAGGCGATCAGCAAGTCCCAGCAGCGCCTCGAGCGCCTGGGCTTCTTCAAGCAGGTCGAGGTCGAGACCCAGCCGGTGGCCGGCGAGCCCGACAAGCTCGACGTTACCTACAGCGTCGAGGAGCAGCCCTCCGGATCGATCTCGGCGAGCATCGGCTTCTCCCAGAGTGCCGGGGTGATCTACGGCGTGGGCCTCTCCCAGAGCAACTTCCTGGGTACCGGCAACCGGGTGAATATCGGCGCCCAGCGCAGTGATACCTTCACCAGCCTCAACTTCGGCTTCACCGACCCCTACTGGACCATGGATGGCATCTCACGGGGCTATAATCTCTATTATCGCGAGTCCGACTACGAGGATTCCGATATCTCGACCTACTCCACCGATGCCTACGGGGCGGGGATCAACTTCGGTTATCCGATCAACGAGATCACGCGGCTGAACTTCGGCACCGCGGTGGAAGACCTGAGCATCAAGACCTACAACGATACGGCGTCGGAGATCAAGCGCTATGTCGATGATCAGGGTAGCGATGCCCAGGCGCTGAAGCTGACCGCCAGCTGGACCCGCAACAACCTTAACCGCGGCATCATGCCCACCGACGGCAGCTACCAGCGCCTGTCACTGGAGACCGCGGTGCCGGGCAGCGATGCGGAGTATGCCAAGCTGCGCGCCCAGGCTCGCCAGCTTTTCGCGCTGGATGACAACCATGACTGGGCGCTGAAGTTCAAGGGCGAGCTGGGCTATGCCGATACCCTGGGGGGTAGCGACCCCTATCCGTTCTACGAGAACTTCTATGCCGGTGGCCTGGGCTCGGTGCGCGGCTTCACCGGCAATACCCTGGGGCAGCCCACCACGCCGTCACCAACGGGTAATTCCACCCGTGATCGCACCCTGGGGGGTAACGTGCTGGTCCAGGGCAGTGCCGAGCTTATCTTCCCGACCCCCTTCGTGAGCGATCAGCGCTCGGTGCAGAGCTCGCTGTTCATCGACGGCGGCAACACCTTCCTGACCGACTGCTACCCCGTGGAGGCGGACGCCACCTCCAGCTGCAGCTCGGGGGTCGACCTCGGTGATCTGCGCTACAGCGTCGGCCTGGGCCTCTCCTGGCTGACCCCGGTGGGCCCCTTGACCTTCAGTATCGCCGAACCGCTCAATGACAAGAGCGGTGATGATACCCAGTTCTTCCAGTTCTCCCTCGGGCAGACCTTCTGACCCGGAGACGTACTCCCTTTACCCCTGGCCGCCATCGGCGGCCCCAACAGGAGTCCCACCATGCGCAAGTTGACCATTGCCCTCATCCTGCTGCTGTCCACCGCTGCCCTGCCGGCCCTGGCCGACGACGTGGCGGTGCTGGACTGGCGTCGTGCCTTGATGGAAACCGACGCGGCCCAGCGCTCCATGAACGACCTGGAGAGTCGTGTCGGCAGCCAGCAGCAGCGTGCCCAGGCGCTCGAACAGGAGCTCAACCAGCTGCAGCAGCGCGCCGACAGCCTGACTGACAGCGAGCGCCAGCAGGCCAACCAGAAGGTCGCCGAGCTCAATCGTCTGATGGGAGAGGTCATGCAGGCGCGGCAGGAGTCGGAGCAGGCTTTGCTGCAGCGTGCCGAACCCAAGCTGCAGCAAGCGGTGGAGCAGATCATCGCCCGTCACAGCATTCAGGTGCTGGTGGAGCCCCAGGGGGTGCTGCATGCCGAGAGCGACCTGCAGAACGTCACCGCCGAGGTGACCGAGATCCTTAACAGCATGCTGTAACCGCGGCGGAACCTTGCCATGACGCGAAGTGCTACCCCCAAGATGACCCTGGGCGACCTGGCCGAACGACTCGGGGCGCGCCTGGTTGGCGATGCCGGGCGGGAAGTCAGTGGCCTGGCGACGCTCAATGCCGCCGAGCCGGGGCAGGTGGCCTTTCTGGCCAACCGCGCCTATCTCAAGGACCTTCCCGGCACACGCGCCGCGGCGGTGCTGCTGCACCCCCAGCATGCCGAGAAATGCCCGGTGGATCGTCTCGAGCTCGACAACCCCTATCTGGGCTATGCCGCGGCGTCGCGGCTGTTCGACCCGCTGGTCGGTCGTGAGCCGACCGGTATTCACCCCTCGGCGGTGGTGGATCCCACGGCCACCCTGGGCGCCCGAGTCGAGATCGGGCCGCTAGCGGTGGTCGAGGCCGGCTCCTGCCTGGGCGACGATGTCATCGTTGGCCCCGGCTCGGTGGTGGGAGCCGACACCACCATTGGTGCCGAGTCCCGACTGCATGCCAATGTCACGGTCTATCACGGCGTGGTGATCGGTCGGCGTGCGGTCCTGCACAGTGGTTGCGTGGTGGGCGGCGACGGCTTTGGCTTCGCCCACGATGGTAGTCGCTGGCACAAGATCGCCCAGCTCGGCGGGGTGGTGCTCGGGGATGACGTCGAGGTAGGCAGCTGCTCGAGCATCGATCGTGGCGCGCTGGGCGACACCCTGATCGGAAATGACGTCAAGATCGACAGTCAGGTACAGATCGCCCACAACGTGCAGATCGGCGAGCATAGTGCGCTGGCCGGTTGCGTGGGCATCGCCGGCTCGACGAAGGTAGGGCGCCACTGCATGCTGGGTGGTGGCGTGGGGCTGGCCGGTCACCTGACCCTCTGCGATGGCGTTCAGGTGACGGGCATGAGCCTGGTTACCAACTCGATTCATGAGCCGGGGGTCTATTCATCGGGTACCGGCGCCATGAGCAATGCTCAGTGGCGAAAGAATGCAGTGCGTTTCAAGCACTTGGATGATATGGCCAAGCGGCTCGCCCGACTCGAGAAGGGGCGTGGCGCTTGAGGGCTCCGCGAGGGGCGCTATAATCCCCGCCTGACCGGCATGATCGCCGGCTCTCGCCTGTCGGGACGGCAGGCACCCCGAGACTTCAGAGGTTGTGACGATGGTAATGGACATCAACGAGATCCGTGAGTATCTGCCCCACCGGTATCCTTTTCTGCTGGTGGACCGGGTCACCGAGCTGGCCCTGGGCGAGACCATCGTTGCCTACAAGAATGTCAGCATCAATGAGCCCTTCTTCAATGGCCACTTTCCCCACCACCCGATCATGCCGGGGGTACTGGTGATCGAGGCGCTGGCCCAAGCGTGTGGCATCCTCGGCTTCAAGACCGTCAACAAGCTGCCGGCCGATGGCTATGTCTACTACCTGGTGGGCAGTGACAACGTGCGCTTCAAGCGCCCGGTCATGCCCGGAGACAAGCTCGACCTGCGTGCCGATGTGGTGCGCGAGAAGCGTGGGATCTGGAAGTTTGCCTGCAAGGCCAGCGTGGCCGGTGAACTGGCCTGCGAGGCCGATATCATCTGCGCCGAGAGGAAGGTTGCTTGATTCATCCCACCGCCCTTATTGACCCCGCCGCCAGGCTGGCTGATGACGTTGAGATCGGCCCCTTTACGGTGGTCGGTCCCGATGTAGAGATCGGGCCGGGTTCACGCATCGGCCCCCATGTCGTGATCAAGGGGCCGACGGTGCTCGGCGCACGCACGCGTATCTTCCAGTTCGCCTCGGTGGGCGAGGATTGCCAGGACAAGAAATATAACGGTGAGCCGACACGCCTGGTGATGGGCGATGACAATGTGGTCCGCGAGGGCGTCACCCTGCATCGCGGCACCATTCAGGATCGTGGCGAGACGACCATCGGCTCGCGCAACCTGTTCATGGCCTATGTACATGTGGGCCACGACTGCGTGATCGGCAGCGACTGCATCCTGGCCAACCAGGTGACCCTGGCCGGCCACGTCAAGATGGGAGACTTCGCGATTATCGGTGGGCTCTCCGCGGTGCACCAGTTCTGCCACTTCGGCACTCACGCCATGGCCGGCGGCGGCTCCATCATCACCAAGGACACTCCGGCCTTCGTGATGATCAACGGCAACCCCGCCCAGGTACACGGCCTCAACCTGGTTGGGCTCAAGCGCCGCGGTTTCTCCCGTGACGCCCTCAAGGCGCTGGGCGAGGCCTACAAGCTGGTCTATCGCCAGGGGCTTACCGTCGACCAGGCGCTGGTCGAGATTCGTCGCCGCTTTCAGGCTGTCGAGACCGAGGCCTTCGCCGCCTCCATTGAGGCCTCGACCCGCGGCATCGTCCGCTAGTCATGGACGGCGACGAGGGAAGCGCCGTGCAGCGTATCTATCTGGTGGCCGGCGAGCTCTCCGGCGATATCCTCGGCGCCGGCCTGATGCGCGCGCTCAAGGCGCGTCATCCGGATGTCGAGTTCCGCGGTATCGGCGGGCCGCGCATGATCAAGGAGGGCATCGAGAGCCGCTTTCCCCTGGAGACCCTGTCGGTGATGGGGCTGGTCGAGGTGCTCAAGCATCTGCCGCGGCTGGTCGGTGTGCGCCGCGAGCTCAGGCGCGATGCCCTGGCCTGGCAGCCCGATATCATGATCGGCATCGATGCCCCCGACTTCAATCTCGGCCTGGAGCGTCAGCTGCGCGAGGCCGGGGTGACCACCGCCCACTATGTCAGCCCCTCCGTGTGGGCGTGGCGCCAGGGGCGAGTCAAGGGGATCGCGCGCTCCGTCGACGCCATGCTTACCTTCCTGCCCTTCGAGGCCGCCTTCTACGCCCGCCATCGTGTCCCGGTGGCCTTCGTTGGCCACCCGCTGGCCGACGAGCTGCCGCTGGAGAACGATCGCGCCGCCGCTCGCGCGGCACTCGAGGTGTCGGCCACCGCCCCGGTGCTCGCCGTGCTACCCGGCTCCCGGGCGAGCGAGATTCGCTTCCTGGGCGAGACCTTCCTCGCCGCCGCCGAACGACTGTGTGCCGCGCGGTCCGAGCTGCGCGTGGTGATTCCGGCCGCGACCCCCCAGCGCCGCGATGAACTCGAGGCTCTGCTCACCGCCTATCCCGCCCTCGCCGGGCGCCTGACGCTGCTCGACGGCAAGGCCCGGGAAGCCATGGTGGCCGCGGATGCCGTGCTGCTGGCCTCGGGTACCGCGGCCCTGGAGGCGATGCTCTGCCACCGACCGATGCTGGTGGCCTACCGCATGGCGCAGGCCACTCACTGGCTGGCGAAGAGGCTGGTCAAGACCGAGTGGATCTCGTTGCCTAACCTGATTGCCCGGGAGAGCCTGGTGCCGGAGCTGATCCAGGAGGCGGCGAATCCGGAGATGATCGCCGAGCGGTTAGGTGAGATGCTCGACGACGCACCGGGGCGTGCAGCCCTGGAGGCGCGCTTCGCCGCGATGCATGCCGGCCTGCAGCGCGATGCCAGCCGTCGTGCCGCGGAGGCCATCGAAGCGGTGGTGGCGGGGAAGCCATTGCCGGCCAGTGTCGCTCCCGCACGCGGCGAGGAAGTGGTGTCGTGACCCGCTCGAAAACGGTGAGAACCAGGCTGCAAAGTGACCTGCCGCCGCTGGTGGTCGACTACCGCGGCGAGCGGCTGGCCGGGGTCGATGAGGTAGGCCGTGGCCCCCTGGTCGGCAGCGTCGTGGCCGCCGCGGTGATCCTCGATCCGGCACGGCCGATCAAGGGGCTGACCGATTCCAAGGCGCTGACGGCGAAACGCCGGGAGGCGCTGGACGCAGAGATTCGCGAGCAGGCCCTGGCCTTCGCGGTGGCAGAGGCTTCCGCCACCGAAGTGGATGAACTCAATATCTACCACGCCACTCATCTGGCCATGCGTCGTGCCATCGATGCCCTGGCCCCGGCGGCCGAATATCTGCTGGTGGACGGCAATCGTCTGCCCGGGCATCATGTGCCCGGCCAGGCGGTGGTCAAGGGCGACGCCCGTCATCCGGCGATCGGCGCGGCCTCGATACTGGCCAAGGTCGCGCGCGACGCCCAGATGCTGGCCCTCGATACCCGCCACCCCGACTACGGCTTCGCCCGCCACAAGGGCTATCCGACCCGCGAGCACCTGGCTGCCCTTGAGCGCCTGGGGCCGCTGCCCGAGCACCGCCGCTCCTTTGGCCCGGTCAAGCGCCAGCTGGCGTTGTTCTAGGCCTTTCAAGCAACACCACGAGAGGCGCCGGGAGCAGGTCGTAGAGGAGGTCCTATGCCATGGATGGCATCGGTAGCGCCCAGGGAGGGGTTCACAGCGCCTCCTCATCGACCTGCTGCCGGGATTAGCCTCGAGCTTCCTGTATTGACTATTCACCGCCAAGCCCGAGCCCCCTATGACCACGCCCTTTGTCCATCTTCGCGTCCATACCGAATACTCCCTGGTCGACGGCCTGCTGCGCCTCAAGCCGTTGGTCAAGCAGGCGGCCGGGCTGGGCATGCCGGCACTGGCCGTTACCGACGAGGCCAACCTCTTTGGACTGGTCAAGTTCTATACGGCCGCCCAGGGTGCCGGTCTCAAGCCGATCATCGGTGCCGACCTGTGGCTGACCAACCCTCATGATGACGCTCACCCCTACCGGGTGACCCTGCTGGCCATGAACGAGGTGGGCTACCGGCATCTGACCGAGCTGATCTCCCGGGGCTGGATGGAGGGGCAGCGGCTGGGCCAGGCGTTGCTCCAGCGTGACTGGGTGCTGGAGCGCAGCGAGGGGCTGATCGCGCTCTCCGGTGGGCGAGAGGGGGAGGTGGGACGCCACCTGCTCAGCGACCATCCCGATGAGGCTCGAGAGATTCTGGCACAGTGGAATGAGGCCTTCCCCGGTCGCTTCTATCTGGAGCTGATGCGCACCGGTCGCCCGGGTGAAGAGGAGTGTCTGCACCTTTCGGTGGCGCTGGCCGCCGAGACCGGCACCCCGGTGGTCGCCACCAATGACGTGCGCTTCCTCGAGAAGGAGGACTTCTGGGCCCACGAGACACGCGTGGCCATCGGCGAAGGCAAGGCGCTGGATGACCGGCGTCGCGAGAAGAAATACACCGAGGAGCAGTACCTGAAGAGCCCCGAGGAGATGGCGGCGCTGTTTGCCGACGTCCCCGAGGCGCTGACCAACAGCGTGATGATCGCTGCCCGCTGCAGTGTCGAGGTGCGCCTGGGCGAGATCTTCCTGCCCGAGTTCGAGATCCCCGACGGGCTGACCCAGGACGACTATTTCCGCAAGGTCTCCCACGACGGCCTCACCGAGCGCCTGGACTTCCTCTTTCCGCCCGAGCAGTACCCAAGGGATGGTGCCGAGTACGCCGAGATCGATGCCCGCTATCGCCAGCGGCTCGATTTCGAGCTCGAGATCATCATTCAGATGGGCTTCCCCGGCTACTTCCTGATCGTGATGGACTTCATCCAGTGGGCCAAGGACAACGACGTGCCGGTGGGCCCCGGGCGCGGCTCCGGTGCCGGCTCGCTGGTCGCCTACGCCCAGAAGATCACCGATCTCGACCCCATCGGTTACGATCTTCTCTTCGAGCGCTTCCTCAACCCCGAGCGGGTCTCGATGCCCGACTTTGACGTCGACTTCTGCATGGAGAAGCGCGACCGGGTGATCGACTATGTGGCGGATCGTTACGGGCGCGACGCCGTCTCCCAGATCGTCACCTTTGGCACCATGGCAGCCAAGGCGGTGGTGCGTGATGTGGCGCGTGCCCAGGGCAAGCCCTACTCGCTGGGCGACAAGCTTTCCAAGCTGATCCCCTTCGAGGTCGGCATGACGCTGGCCAAGGCGATCGAGGCCGAGCCGGCGCTCAAGGAGTTCCTCGACAACGACGAGGAAGCCGCCGAGATCTGGGAGATGGCCCTCAAGCTGGAGGGCATCACCCGGGGCACCGGCAAGCATGCCGGTGGCGTGGTGATCGCACCGACCAAGCTCACCGACTTCTCGCCACTGCTCTGCGATGAGGACGGCTCCGGCCTGGTGGTGCAGTTCGACAAGAACGACATCGAGGATGCCGGCCTGGTCAAGTTCGACTTCCTCGGCCTGCGTACCCTCACCATCATCGACTGGGCGTTGGAGATGGTCGACAAGGTGCGGGCCGTCGAGGGGCAGGGGCCGCTGAACATCGACACCATTCCGTTGGACGACGCGCCCACCTTCGAGATGCTCAAGCGTGCCGAGACCACGGCGGTGTTCCAGCTCGAATCCCGCGGCATGAAGGAGCTGATCAAGCGTCTGCTGCCTGACTCCCTCGAGGACATGATCGCCCTGGTGGCGCTGTTCCGTCCGGGGCCCCTGCAGTCCGGCATGGTCGACGACTTCATCAACCGCAAGCATGGCCGGGCCGAGATCTCCTACCCTCACCCGGACTACCAGCATGAACTGCTCGAGCCGGTGCTTGCCCCCACCTACGGCATCATCCTCTACCAGGAGCAGGTGATGCAGATCGCCCAGGTGATGGCCGGCTACAGCCTGGGGCAGGCCGACATGCTGCGACGGGCCATGGGCAAGAAGAAGCCCGAGGAGATGGCCAAGCAGCGCGCCGGTTTCATGGAGGGGTGCGAAGCCAACGGTATTGATGCGGATCTTGCCGGCAATATCTTCGACCTGGTGGAGAAGTTTGCCGGTTATGGCTTCAACAAGTCTCACTCGGCGGCCTACGCATTGGTCTCCTACCAGACGGCGTGGCTGAAGGCGCACTATCCCGGCCCCTTCATGGCGGCGGTGATCTCCACCGAGATGGATAACCTCGACAAGGTGGTGCCGCTGATCGAGGAGTGTCGCAACCTCGGGCTGACCGTGACGCCACCGGACGTCAATGTCGGCAGCTACAAGTTCAGCGTCGATGAACAGGCACGGGTGATCTACGGCCTTGGAGCGATTCGCGGTGTGGGCGAGGGGCCCATCGGCGCCATCGTCGAGGCTCGCGAGGCCGGCGGCCCCTTCACTGACCTCTTCGACTTCTGCCGCCGTATCGATCCCAAGCGCATGAACAAGCGCACGCTCGAGGCGCTGATTCGATCCGGCGCCCTGGATACCCTGGGGCCCAATCGTGCGGTGCTCACCGCCGCCCTGGATGATGCCCTCAAGGCCGCGGCCCAGACCCAGACCAACCAGAGCCTGGGCATGATCGACATGTTCGGGGAGGCCTTTGCCGAGCCCACCGAGGAGGGTGACGCCTACGCGGAGTATCGCGGAGTGCGCGAATGGAGCGACAAGCAGCGTCTCTCGGGTGAGAAGGACACGCTGGGTCTCTACCTTACCGGCCACCCCATCGACGAGTACGAGAAGGAGCTGGAGCGCTTCGTCTCCACCCGTATCGCCGACCTCAAGCCCTCTCGGGAGCCTCAGCGTGTCGCGGGGCTGGTCGTGGGGGTAAGGACCATGAAGTCCAAGCGTGGCGACACCATGGCCTTCCTGACCCTGGACGATCGCACCGGCCGCATCGAGGCGTCGCTGTTCGGTGAACTCTTCGACCAGATGCGTGGCCAGCTCGAGACCGACCAGGTGCTGATCGTCGAGGGTGAGGTCTCCAGTGACGACTACTCGGGAGGACTTCGCCTGCGTGGCAAGGAGATCACCCCCATGGTCGCCGCACGGACCCGTTACGGTCAGGCGGTGGAGCTCTCCCTGGACGGCTCGGCGGTCAACGGGCGGCTGGTCGACTCGCTGCGTGCAAGCCTCGACCCACATCGCGATGTCGAGGGGCTGCCGGTTCGGCTACGCTATCGCAATGCCCAGGCCACCGGCTGGCTGGAGCTTGCCGAGGAGTGGAGGGTGGCCCCGACCGATGAGCTGTTGATCGGCCTGCGCGAGGTCCAGGGCCAGGATGGGGTACGACTGAAGTACCGCTAGCCAGGGGAGTTGCAGTTGGTTTTGCTCGTTAATCATCCTGGTTCTGCTGCTGAAGGTGTTGTTTTAAATTAGGGTTTCTTGGTGCTGGAACAGCATAAACTGACGAAATAGCTCGGCTTGACTGTTGATGTTCAACTTTGCGTAGAGTCGCTTGCGATGATTCTTGACAGTGCCCGCTGTAATGCCCAAGTTGCTGGCTATCTCAGGGCCGGTATGGCCACGTAGTATCAGCCAGGCAACTTGGCGTTCGCGTTCGCTGAGTACATCGTGGCCGAAGCTGTGCAGTAGGCTAGGTGCCTCATCGGGAGTAGGAAGGTGAAGACTGCTGGCCAGCCAGAATTGGTGAATGAGTGCTTCGAGAAGAGGGAAAAGGTACTCGAGAGTCGCGATCAACTCTGCCTGATTGGGAGCAGAGTTACGGCGATAAAAGCCAAAGGAGAGCGAGACACAATCCTTTTCGTCGAGGGGGAAAAAAGCTACGGCTTCGTCATAGAGGCCGAGATCTCGGTAATAGGTGGCGTAGTAATCACTTTTGCGAAACCCGGCGGGGGCTAGCTCATCGAGGCTAGCCAGTCCGGGGCGTCGCTTGGCTTGCCAGTGGCGGTAGCATGGGTCGAGCAAATACATACGTTCCGCGTAGGGCTGCAGGACTCGTTGCTCCAGGCTGGGGGGCAGGTTATGAGCCAGTGCAGTGGGTCGCCCCTTGTCAGCAAAGTGAAAGACGACATAACTGATGCCAGGAAAGTAGGCTTCCAGTGTTCGACCCAGGCCAGAGATAAACTCCGGAGATCGTACCTGGGCCGCCAGCCTGGCCATGGGGGCCAGGCTGGCAGGAGGTTGTGAAGCAGGTGGCGTCATGGAAGCATGCAATTTACTAATAATATCTGCCCCTACTCTACACGGCTGACTTGGTACATGCCTTGCTCCCGGAAGTAAAACCAGTGCCGCTTCCGGAAACCTCCTGTGTTGCAACCCCCCACGTGCTCCATAAGCATCAGTCAGGGCCGCAGATATCCCCCACCAAGTCAGCGGCACGGCCAATCAGTTCGGCCTGGTGTGGCTGTAGCTCTTGACCACCCCACTGTGCGATTTCGTCATTGGCGGGGTCGTTCGCAGTGGTTGTACTCCCCGACAGGGCTTGAATCGTTGCATGTCCACAAAATGGCACATAACCTTCTGAGTAGCCTCCCTCATGTACCATCACGAGCCGACCTTGGCAAAGACGGTCAGCGATTGCAACGAGCTGTGCCGTCATGTGGCCGTAGGCGGTGCTGTTGAGGAGCATGCAGCCCAGAGGGTCCATGGCGCTGGCATCATATCCGCAAGCCACTACGATCATTTCGGGCTTGAAACGCTCTAGAGCTGGTGCCACCACTCTATCCAGGCAGGCTTGATAGGCACCGATGCCGCTGCCCGCGGGCAAGGGGACGTTAAGATTATATCCAAACCCGGCGCCCTCACCCCGCTCCTCGAGCCCTCCGCTGCCTACTGGGAAGTTGCTGTCATGATGAAGTGAGATAGCGAGGACATCATCGCGTTCCCAGAATGCTTGCTGTGTACCGTTGCCGTGGTGGACATCCCAGTCAAGCACGGCAACGCGGCTGATATCATGCTGCTGCATCATTGTCATCACAGCGACTGGGATATTGCCCAGTAGACAGAACCCACGTCCCCGATCGCGTTCTGCGTGATGGCCGGGTGGCCGACACAGAGCGTAAGCGTTATCGCAGTCGCCGCGTAGTACGGCATCCATAGCGGCGATGGCCTGGCCTGTGGAGCGTTTGGCGATGATATAGCTGTCTTTGCGTAGTGGAGCATACTCACCGGCATCCCCGAAGCCCTGTTCACTCATGGCTGCTAAGCGTGCTAGATAGTCGCGAGTGTGGAAACGCAGTAGGTCTTCCTCCTCTGCTGGAGCGCCCTGGACCGGGATTAACTCGTCCAGCAAGCCAGTGACTGCCAGCAAGTTTCTAAGCCGTCGTTTGGTTTCGGGGTGTTCGGCGGCCCCGGCTGGCTGTACGTGGCCACCAGGCTCGGCAAAGACAGAGCACGGTCCACTGTCATGCCATAGGCAGTGTTCATGAAAGGCAAAAGCGGTGCGGCGCATGGTATATATCCTCGTTGATATTGCTCGTTAGCCAAGAATAAAGAAAAGAACGGTGCTACCCAGAGCGGCTAGCAACACATAGGGCAGCTGGGTCAAGGCGTGCTGCATGGGAGAGATGCCGCACCCCCTTGCGCTGAGTACGGTTGAGTCGCCGAAGAAGCAGGCATGGGAGCCGAATGCGCCGGCCGATATCATGGCGCCCAGCGTGAGTGGCAGCGAGGCATCAGTGGCTTGAGCCAGTGGTATTACGATGGGGAAGGCGATGGCGTAAATGCCCCAGAAAGACCCGGTCGCAAAGGCGAGAGCCGCAAGAACGAGAAAGGTAATTCCCGGCAGCCAGGATCCTTGCATTAGTGGTTCTACCCAGCCGATTAGCGTTCCTGTCAGTCCTAGTGATTCGTTGACTGACTGGAGCATGAAAGCGGCAAAGACGATGCCTAAAGGAAGAAGCATTTGTTGAAAGCCTGCCAGGAGTTCGTCGAAGAGGCGGTTTAGAGGAGCAATGTCCTGTGCCACATAAAGCGCCAAGGTCATCAGAAGCGCGAACCCCACGCCGATTAGCGCATCAATATCGAACCACCAGGTAGCCAGCAGTAAAGTTGCTACTGGCAGGATGAAGTTAACAAGACGAGGCGGACGGTGTGTGCAGGACTCCTCCTGCCGAGTCACGCTGTCGTCGTCCAGGCGAAGCTCTTGGCCCTGTTCGGCGGACTTCATGCGACCTACGGCAGGCACTATCCCCAACGCCACGAGAATGACCAGCCCAAAGGCCACCCAAGGATAGAAGAGGTAGGGCACCAGACCGAGGTAGTAGCTGAAGCCTTGTCCAGGTTCGGCGACCGCGTTACTTTCAAGAAGCCCTGCTAGATAGATTGCCCAAGTGGAAAAGGGGATGAGCAAACAGATTGGTGCAGCGGTGGAGTCAACAATATAAGCCAACATCGAGCGTGAAATCTTTAACTTATCGAAGAGTTGCTTCATTGCTGCTGAGACGGTCATGGCGTTGAGGTAGTCATCGATAAAAATCAAGGCACCTAGTGCAGTACTGCCTAGCATGGCACTACGGCGTGATTTCAGATAACGGCCAGCGCTGAGGCTGAAGGCTTCGGTGCCTCTGGCGAACTGCAAAAGCCCGATCAGGCTGCCGAGCAGACCACATACCAGCGTAATCCACCCCATGGTGGGGTCTTGCATGACCGTGAGGCCGATGCCAGCCATGTCTTGAATGGCAGTGGTAGGAGAGAGCAGCAAAAAGCCGCTCAGGGCGCCGGCGAGTAGTGCTTCGAGAGTACGCTGGGTGATCAAGGCCATGCTAATTACTACTAGTGTAGGCAGTAGCACGTAAACACCGTAGCTGCCATGCTCCCCCAGCCAGTGACCGCTGAGACTAGCCACCAGTACCACGAGCAGAAAAATCAGCCCACGACGCAAACCGCTGTCAGCGCGCAGGCCGTGCCCACGCGGATAGGACGCTGGTTTGTCCATTTCGCTCACCTTGTTGTTGTAGAGAGTGTGAATGACGGGCTCAGTACAACGTGAAAGTGAGCGAACTGGCGATATCCCCAAGGGGATAATGCCTTTCTATGTTCTCATCCACTCACACGGGAAGCAGGCTGGAGCCGAACAGCAACATGCCGATGGCCGAGCGAGAAGCGCTGTATTATGAGCAACAGGGTCAGGCCAAAAAGGCGGCATGGCCCAAACCAACGGTTCTCCGAGAAAGCCGGTGCGGTTCAGCGCCCCTCCGGAGCTTGCAGGGCGTGGAGGAGTTGGCGTCTTTCGTGTGTCCGGGCGCTTCGAGCCGTTCTCTCTGACGGCCATGCTTCACCGGTTCTTGCCCGACGCCTTGTTTGGTGCCTTGCGTGGTGCGTTGAGGGTGCGATAATGCCTGTCACTTTCCTTTATACGTGCCGGTCGTGCCGCTTGTGGCGGCCGGCGGAACACCATAGGGCCAGCCGCCAATGAATCCCAACTATCTCGACTTCGAACAGCCCATCGCCGAGCTCCAGGCCAAGATCGAGGAGCTCAGGCTGGTCGGCAACGACAGCCAGGTCAGCCTCAGTGACGAGATCGAGCGTCTCGAGGAGAAGAGCCGCAAGCTCACCGAGTCGATCTTCAAGGACCTCAGCCCGTGGCAGGTCTCGCAGCTCTCCCGGCATCCCCAGCGTCCCTATACCCTGGACTACCTGGAGCACGTATTCAGCGATTTCGACGAACTTCATGGCGATCGTCGTTTCGCCGATGATGCCGCCATCGTCGGCGGGGTGGCACGCCTCGACGACCGCCCGGTCATGGTGATCGGCCACCAGAAGGGGCGTGATGTCCACGAGAAGGTACGCCGCAACTTCGGGATGCCGCGTCCCGAGGGTTACCGCAAGGCGTGTCGACTGATGGAGATGGCCGAGCGCTTCGGCATGCCGGTGTTGACCTTTATCGACACCCCCGGCGCCTACCCCGGCATCGACGCCGAGGAGCGCGGCCAGTCCGAGGCCATCGCCTACAACCTTGGCGTGATGTCGCGCCTGCGCACACCGGTGCTGGCCACCGTGGTGGGCGAGGGTGGCTCCGGCGGGGCGCTTGCCATCGGCGTCTGCGACGAGCTGGCCATGCTGCAGTACTCCACCTACTCGGTGATCTCCCCCGAGGGCTGCGCCTCGATCCTGTGGAAGAGCGCCGACAAGGCCTCCGATGCGGCCCAGGCCATGGGGATCACCGCCGAGCGCCTCAAGGAGCTGGGTCTGGTCGATACCCTGATTCCCGAGCCTTTGGGCGGCGCCCATCGCCAGCCGGAAGCCACCGCCGAGCGCGTCAAGGAGGCCTTGCTGGCCAGCCTGGAACGTCTCGATGCCATGGATACCGATGCCCTGCTGGAGCGTCGCTATCAGCGCTTGATGAGCTATGGGGCGCCGGCGTAACGGCTCGCTTCCGGGTGCCAGCATGGAACTGCAGACCTTGATCGACAACGCCCTGGCGCAGACTGCGCCGGGGCGTTGTGTATGGGTAGCCCTCTCCGGTGGCCTGGACTCCTCCCTGCTGCTGACCCTGGCCGCCGATGCCTGTCGGCGTCACCCCCGTCCCCTTCGCGCGATTCATGTTCACCATGGCCTGCAGGCCGCCGCCGATGACTTCGAGACACACTGCCGGGTGCTGTGCGAGCGCCTCGAGGTGCCGCTCAGCGTGGCGCGGGTCGATGTCGACCTTGCCACCGGCCAGGGGCTCGAGGGCGCCGCCCGAGAGGCGCGCTACGCGGCCTTCCATCGGCATGTGGCGCCAGGCGATAGACTGATGCTGGCCCAGCATCGCGATGATCAGGCGGAAACGCTTCTGCTCGCCGCCCTGCGCGGGAGCGGGGTTCGCGGCCTGGCCGGCATGCCTGCCGAGCGAGACTGGCAGGGTCGGCGTCTGCTGCGCCCGTTGCTGGAGATCTCCCGAGCGCGGCTCGAGGCCGAGGCGGCACGCCGTGGCCTCGCCTGGGCGGAAGACCCCAGCAACGCGGATAGCGATCAGGATCGCAACTATCTGCGCCATGCCATCCTGCCGCATCTGGTCGAGCGCTGGCCCCAGGCCACTCGATCGCTGGGGCGCAGTGCAGCGCTCTGTGGCGAGGCCGATGGCTTGTTGGGGGAGCTGGCGGAGCTTGATCTGGCCTCCCTGAACGGCGATCCGGGCTGTCTGCCCCTCGATGGCCTGACCCGGCTGTCGTTGCCGCGTCGTCGCCTGCTGGTGCGTCACTGTTGTGGGCGGCTGGGACTGGTGCTACCGCCGGCGCGTCGCCTGGAGAGTCTGCTGGCGCAGCTGCATGCGCGCCGGGACGCCGAGACGCGAATCACCTGGCCTGGCGGCGAGGCGCGAATATGGCGAGGCCATCTTTATCTGATGGCGTCGATGCCCCCTCTCTCGACCTTATGGCAGGTGGAGTGGGATGGCGCCTCGCCGCTCGTCACCCCCTACGGTCACTGTGAGGTCGCGTTGGCGGGGCCGGAGGGGGGCGGGCAGCCGTTGAGGGCCATGCCGCGCCGCGGTGGCGAACGCCTGCGCCTGGCCGGGCGTGGACGGCGCGATCTCAAACGGCTGCTTCAGGAGCTGGAAGTGCCGCCCTGGGAGCGCGAGCGGCTGGTGGTGATCCTGGCGGGGGAAACGCCGGTGGCGGTCCTCGTACCGGACACCGGGCGCTGGCTGGCGCTGGCCGAGGGGTGGCAGGCGGCCGCGCCCTAGTCGTGTAGCCCCACCAGGTCGTAGAGCACACCTTCGCGCAGGGCGCCATCGGTGTAGTCCATCTGCTCGAGCCCGAAGGCCTCGAAGATGGCGCCAAGTATCGCCATGCCCGCAGGGAAGACCCGTGCACGATCGGGCTTCAGCCCCTCCAGCGAGACCCTGTCCAGATGCTTGAACTCGATCAGCCGGCGGCGCAGTTCGATCAAGCCCCCGCGGGTGATCTGCCCTTCCCGGCAGTCGCCACTCTTCGCCAGCACCGAGGCGGCGGCCTGGAGGGTGCCACTGGTGCCAATCGCCTGCTGCCACCCCAGTTCTCGATAGGCCGGACAGATCGCGGCCAGCTCGGAGAGGGCGGCAAGCTCTGCCCAACGCATGCGCTGCTCGGTGATCTCGCCGTCGGCGAAGAAGCGGCGAGAGAAGGTCACGCAGCCCATGCTCAGACTCTCCAGCGCCAGTGGCGCGAAGCCTTCGCCGATGATGACCTCGGTGGATCCGCCGCCGATGTCGGTGACCAGTCGTCTGTTGGCTGGTCCGAGAGCCTGGTCGGCGAGGTTCCGGTTGGCGAGGGCATGGGCGGCGCCCAGATAGATCAGACGTGCCTCCTCGCGGCCGGAGATGATCTCGACCCGGTGCCCCAGGCGGGTCCTGGCAAGTTCGATAAAGGCCCCGCTGTTGGTGGCCTCGCGCAGGGCGCTGGTCCCCACGATGCGCAGGTGGCGCGGCGTGACACCCTCCAGCAGGGGGGCAAAGTGTTCCAGGCACCGCAGGCCTCTTGCCATGCTGGCGTCGTCGAGGGTGCCGCTATCGTCGAGACCCGCGGCGAGCTGCACCTTCTCGCCGAGGCGCGAGATAATCTGCAGGCGGTGGTTCCGGTAGCCGGCCACCAGCAGATGAAAGCTGTTGGAGCCCAGGTCGATGGCGGCCAGGCGGGGGGCGCTGGTGCCATCCTGGGCGAGGGGAGCCGGGTCCTGTGGCGAGTTCATGAATCTTCCTTCGACGGGTCTCGAAAAAGGGTGCTGCCAAGCCGCGGCGCTGTCAATCGCCACGAATGGCAGGGCTTGCGTTCATCGGCGGGCTTGTCTAGTATCGAGGCGTTCGCCTGTTCCAAATGCTTTCCGACCGAACCGGCGATTCGTCTCGGTCACTTCCAAGTCGTCAGACAGCCCACTGCATCAGATCGTGTTCCCGGCCTAGCGGCCCCGAACCCCTGATCAGGCGAAATGAACCTGCTTCCTCGCTCTCGCTATCGGTTCGGCAGCCCCGTGCGGCCGACCGCCCATGGCCATACGACGCATCATGTCCAGAGGTAGCCTGTCCGGGCTCTGAACGCACCTACAGGGCGTCTTCTTCTCGCCTCCTGTCGCTTTTCCTCACGGCGCATGCCGCCCGGCTTACCAAGAGCAACGTCTGAACACACCGATGAATCTTACCGAACTCAAGCAAAAGCCCGTGCCGGAACTGCTGGAGATGGCCCGCGAGATGGGCATCGACAACCTGGCACGTTCTCGCAAGCAGGACATCATCTTTGCCATCCTCAAGAAGCACGCCAAGAGTGGCGAGCCGATCTATGGCGATGGCGTGCTGGAGATCCTTCAGGATGGCTTCGGCTTCCTGCGCAGCGCCGACAGCTCCTACCTGGCCGGGCCCGATGACATCTATGTCTCGCCGTCACAGATTCGCCGCTTCAACCTGCGCAAGGGCGACTCCATCTCCGGCAAGATTCGCCCGCCCAAGGAGGGAGAGCGCTACTTCGCCCTGCTCAAGGTCAGCCAGATCAACTTCGATCGGCCGGAGAACGCCAAGCACAAGATCCTGTTCGAGAACCTCACGCCGCTGTTCCCTCAGGAGCGGCTGCGCACGGAGATCGGCAACGGCTCCACCGAGGATCTCACGGCGCGGATCATCGATCTGGTGGCCCCCATCGGCAAGGGGCAGCGCGGCCTGCTGGTCTCTCCGCCCAAGGCGGGCAAGACGCTGATGCTGCAGAATATCGCCACCTCGATCACACGCAACAACCCCGAGTGTCACCTGATCGTTCTGCTGATCGACGAGCGCCCGGAGGAGGTGACCGAGATGTCACGCACCGTGCGCGGCGAGGTGGTGGCCTCGACCTTCGATGAGCCACCGGCACGCCATGTGCAGGTCGCCGAGATGGTGATCGAGAAGGCCAAGCGCCTGGTGGAGCACAAGAAGGATGTGGTGATCCTGCTCGACTCCATCACCCGTCTGGCGCGTGCCTACAATACCGTGGTGCCGAGCTCCGGCAAGGTGCTCACCGGTGGTGTCGATGCCCACGCCCTCGAGAAGCCCAAGCGCTTCTTCGGTGCGGCGCGCAATATCGAGGAGGGCGGCAGCCTGACCATCATCGCCACCGCGCTGGTCGACACCGGCTCCAAGATGGACGAGGTGATCTTCGAGGAGTTCAAGGGCACCGGCAACATGGAGGCGCACCTCGATCGCAAGCTGGCCGAGCGTCGCGTCTATCCGGCGATCAATATTCGCCGTTCCGGTACCCGTCGCGAGGATCTGCTGGCCTCCGAGGACGAGATGCAGCGCATGTGGATCCTGCGCAAGCTGCTCAATCCCATGGAGGATACCGCGGCCACCGAGTTCCTGATTGACCGCCTCAAGGATACCAAGACCAACATCGAGTTCTTCGAGGCAATGAAGCGCCGCTAGCCGTATCAGTCAGTGAGCGAAGGGGTAGCATGCTATGCTGCCCCTTTCGTCATTCTGGGATCGGGAAGTCCGAATGAAGTACAAGGATCTGCGCGAGTTTATCGCTGCCCTGGAGGCTCAGGGAGAGCTCAAGCGCATCAGCGCCGAGGTGGACCCCTACCTCGAGATCACCGAGATCTGCGATCGCACCCTGCGCGCGGGAGGGCCGGCCCTGCTGTTCGAGAACGTCAAGGGCCATGATATGCCGCTGCTGGGCAACCTCTTCGGCACGCCGCGCCGGGTGGCCCTGGGCATGGGACAGGACTCGGTTGCCGCCCTGCGTGAGGTGGGTGAGCTGCTCGCCTTCCTCAAGGAGCCGGAGCCTCCCAAGGGCTTTCGTGATGCCTGGGACAAGCTGCCGATCTTCAAGCAGGTGATGAGCATGGGGCCCAAGAGCGTGCGCTCGGCCCCGGTACAGGCGCTGGTCTACGAGGGAGAGGAGGTCGATCTTGACCGCCTGCCGATTCAGCACTGCTGGCCCGGTGATGCCGCACCACTGGTCACCTGGCCGCTGGTGATCACTCGGGGGCCCCACAAGAAGCGCCAGAACCTGGGCATCTATCGGCAGCAGAAGCTCGGCCGGAACCGGCTGATCATGCGCTGGCTCTCCCATCGCGGTGGGGCGCTGGACTTTCAGGAGTTTCAGCAGGCACACCCCGGCGAGCCTTTCCCGGTGGCGGTGGCGCTAGGGGCCGACCCGGCCACCATCCTGGGTGCGGTGACCCCGGTGCCCGACTCGCTCTCCGAATACGCCTTCGCGGGGCTGCTGCGCGGCTCGCGCACCGAGCTGGTCAAGTGTGGCCATGTCGACCTGGAGGTGCCGGCCTCGGCGGAGATCATCCTCGAGGGCTTCATCTACCCCGATGACATGGCGCCGGAAGGCCCCTATGGTGACCATACCGGTTACTACAACGAGGTCGACAGCTTCCCGGTATTCACGGTGACGCGCATGACCATGCGCGAGAATGCCATCTATCACTCCACCTATACCGGACGTCCTCCCGATGAGCCGGCTATCCTGGGCCTGGCGCTGAACGAGGTGTTCGTGCCGATCCTGCGTCGACAGTTCCCGGAGATCGTTGACTTCTATCTCCCGCCGGAGGGCTGCTCCTACCGCATGGCCGTCGTGACCATGAAGAAGCAGTATCCCGGTCACGCCAAGCGGGTGATGATGGGCGTCTGGAGCTTTCTGCGCCAGTTCATGTACACCAAATTCGTGGTGGTGCTCGATGACGACGTCGATGCCCGCGACTGGAAGGATGTGATCTGGGCCATCACCACGCGCATGGACCCGGCCCGCGATACCGTGATGGTGGAGAACACTCCCATCGACTATCTGGACTTCGCCTCGCCCGTCTCGGGCCTGGGCTCCAAGATGGGCCTGGATGCCACCAACAAGTGGCCCGGCGAAACCGACCGAGAGTGGGGCGAGCCCATCGTCATGGACGAGGCCGTCAAGGCCCGCGTCAGCGAGCGCTGGAACGAGCTGGGCATCGAACTCCCCGACAACAAGACCCCCTGACATGCGTACGAGGATTTCATGACGCCAAGGATCCTGACCTGCCCGGTCACCGAGGTCGAGGACCTCAGCCAGGACGTCTTCCGCGTCCGACTCGACGGACGCGCCGAGGCGGTCGCCCATGACCCCGGCCAATACCTGGAGCTCAAGCTCGCCGAAGAGGTCTGGGTGCCGTTCTCCATCGCCAATGCCTGGCGTGGCGACGGCGAGATCGAGCTGCATATCCAGCACTGGCCGGAGCGCGGCAACTCCGTGCGGCTGCGCGAGATGGTCAAGGTGGCCAACCACCTGACCCTGCGCCTGCCCGGCGGTGACTGCGTGCTCGACCCCGACAGTCGACGGCCGTTGCTGCTGATCGCCGCCGGGACCGGCTTCGCCCAGATGAAAGCGCTGGTCGAGGGGGCGCTGGCTGCCGACCCCGAGCGCGAGATCGCCCTGTGGTGGGCGGCGCGGGAGGAGCGCGACCTCTATCTGGAGAGCCTGCCCCGGGAGTGGGCCGAGTCGCATCGCCACTTCCACTTCCACCCGGTCACCGAGGTGGCCCCGGCGCTGCCCTGGTCCGGCGAACGAGTAGTGGGGCATCACGGCCGCATCGACCAGGCGCTGGCCAATGGGCTCGAGGATGTCTCGGAGCAGGATGTCTACCTCTCCGGCTCACCGGGCATGGTCTACGCCTGCGTCGATGTGCTGGCCTCGTTGGGCCTGTCGCCCTCGCGGGTGTTCTCCGACGTGTTCGCCTATGCGCCCCGCGACCCCATCGTGCCCACCACGGGCAGCCTGCAGCATGAGGCCGGTGCATGAGCGCTTCGCCGATCCTGATCACCGGCGGCGCTCAGCGGCTGGGTCGCCACTGCGCCGAGCAGCTGATCAACGACGGCCATCCGGTGATCATCAGCTATCGTCGCGAGCGGCCCGAGCTCGAGGCGCTGCGCGAGCGAGGTATCGTCACCCTGCAGGCCGACTTCGCCAGCGAGGCGGGTATCCTCGACTTCATTGCGCGGCTCAAGCGCGAGACGGCGTCGCTGCGTGCCATCGTGCATAACGCCAGCGACTGGGCGCCCGACTCCTGCGGGGAGGAGGCGGGGGCGATCTTCGAGCGGCTGTTCCGGGTGCATATGCAGGCCCCCTATCTGATCAACCTGCACGCCCGCGGGTTGCTCGAGGCGTGCAGCGAGCCCCAGCGCGATATCGTGCATATGACCGATTACGTGGTGCAGAAGGGCTCCCGGAAGCACGCCGCCTATGCCGCCAGCAAGGCGGGGCTCGATAACCTGACCCTGTCGTTCGCCGCCATGTACGCCCCCGATATTCAGGTCAACGCCATCGCCCCGGCGCTGATCATGCTGGGTGAGGACGACGACGAGGCCTATGCCGAGAAGGCGCGCGCCAAGTCGGTGATGCGGAAGGTGCCTGGCCCCGGGGTCATCTATCAGACCCTGCGCTACCTGCTCGACAACCGCTATGTCACCGGCGCTACCCTGCCGGTGGATGGCGGTCGCCATTTGCGCTGAGCCTGCACAATGATCAGCAGAGTGCGACCATCGGCGCCGTGCCGGTGGTCGTCATCTTCGCTAGAATAGTGCCTTACCCTGACCCAAGATCCTGACGCAATCGAAGGAGCGACACATGGCGGGACATGACGAGAATTTCAGCGACAACAGCGGCCTGCTGTCCATCATCATGGGACTGGTCGTGCTGGTGGCCATGAGCTGCCTGCCGGCCACCATCGGCTGGTACCAGCTGTTCGCCGGCTGAACCATTTGGCCTTTGGCGTGATGGGCCTTGTCAGCCCTGCCGCGATGCGGCACGATAAAGCGACTGCACAGGAGAGACCCATGACCGCACCCGCCACCCACCGCTTTCACCATCACGCCGCCAGCGAGCGTGTGGGATCGCTGTGCGCGGCCACAAGCGGTTTCTGGTATGGCTACTTTATGATCGGTGTGCCGGCGGCCATGTCCTGAGCGCAAGAGACGACATCGCCGGAGGCACACCCCCCAGGGCCGCCTCCACCAGAACCCCCGGACGGCAGCCCCGCCCGGGGGTTCTGCATTCCTGGCTACCCGAAATCATCACGGCCACGTCGCCCGACAGCACAGTAGATATCGAGGAGAGAACCATGACCGCATCCATCGCCATCCGCCAGACCCTATGCTG
Source organism: uncultured Halomonas sp. (assembly GCF_947501415.1). Lineage (GTDB taxonomy): Bacteria > Pseudomonadota > Gammaproteobacteria > Pseudomonadales > Halomonadaceae > Halomonas. Next base: position 224,934 of record NZ_CANMVL010000007.1, read on the forward strand.
CGTGGGCTATTACGGCTACTGGCGATTTAGCGAGCTGCGGTCGGCTCACTCCGCCACATCCGACCGTAGCGAGATCGGTGGCATCCGACAAACACGATGTATGACCGCTACCCGGAGTTGATGACGCCATGAATGCGACCCTTGCCGCCGCCCCCCTGAACGATTCCCTGAGCCCCGCCGCCCATCCCGCTCGAGTGCTGCCCACGCCCGGCGATTTGTGCCGTGAGCTACCGCTCTCCGCTGACCTGAAGCGCCGCGTCGAGAGCCAGCGCCAGGCCGTGCACAATATTCTTGCCGGCCACGATGATCGCCTGCTGGTGGTGGTCGGCCCCTGCTCCATCCACGACCCCCGGGCAGCCCTGGAGTATGCCCAGCGGCTGGCAGAGCTATCGGCACGAGTGGATGACCGCCTGCTGCTTGTCATGCGGGTCTATGTCGAGAAGCCGCGCACTACCGTGGGATGGAAGGGGTTGGCCTATGATCCCGGCCTCGACGGCACGGGGGACATGGCTCGCGGCCTCGAGGTCTCGCGCCGGCTGATGCGTGATGTGACGGCACTGGGCCTGCCGGTGGCCACCGAACTTCTGCAGCCGATGCTGGCGCCCTATCTGGAGGACCTGCTCTCCTGGGTGGCGATCGGCGCCCGTACCACCGAGTCCCAGCTGCACCGTGAGCTGGCCAGTGGTCTCGCGGCGGCGGTCGGCTTCAAGAATGCCACCGGTGGTGATATCGGTGTGGCCCTGGATGCCATGCGTGCCGCGGCTCATCCCCATAGCCATTTCGGCATGGATAGCGAGGGGCGGCCGGTGATCCGCGATACCGAGGGCAATCCTTACACCCAGCTGGTGCTGCGCGGCGGTCACGGCGAGCCCAACTATCAGGCACATCATGTTCAGGCGGCTCGTCGCGCCCTGGTGGAGGGGGGGCTCTCCCCGCGGCTGATGGTGGACTGCAGCCACGCCAACGCACGCAAGGATCATCGCCGCCAGAGCGAGGTGCTGCTCGATGTGCTGGCACAGCGCCTGGCCGGCGAGACGGCGATCGCCGGGCTGATGCTGGAGAGTCATCTTCACGAGGGAAAGCAGTCGCTGGAGCCGGGGTGCTTGCGCCACGGGGTGTCGGTCACCGATGCTTGCATCGGCTGGGAGACCACCGAGCATCTGCTGCTCTCCGCCGCCGAGCGCTTGAGGTAGCACACGAGGCTGACCCGTCGACAGGCCCCCGGGGTGCCGGACCATCGAGGGGGGCGCTGTAAACCCATCCCTGGGCGCTACCGATGCCCTGCTTCGCTCTCGCGTCCTGCTCCGCTTGCAGGACCTGTGCTGACCATCCATGGCCAGCCCGTTCGAAGCAGTGCTTCTCACCCCTGGCATAGGACTCCCTCTCCGGCCTGTCCCCGGCGCCTCTCACCTGTGGTGGCACTTGCGTGGTGGTACATCGTCCGCACTGTACCCCGGGTGGCGATGCCGGGATAATGCGCCCGATTCCCGACTCGTTACCCAGGAGAGCGCCATGTCGTTTCACTTCGAGGAGCACGACCCCGAAACTTACCGCCGCAAGGGTCGCCTGATCAGCCTGGCCATGGCGGCCCAGCTGGTCGTCTTCGGACTGCTGTTTTCCCAGTTGCTGCAGGCTGCCTTCGACGGCGGCTTCTGGCTCAATGTGTTGGGGGTTGTGCTGGGCCTGATATCGACCAGCCTGGTATTTGCCGTGGTGCGTGAGCGCCCCTGGATGGCGGAGGTGCGTTATGCGTGGCAGCTCAAGCATCACCTCGCGCGGGTCAGCGGCTACCTGCCTGGGCTGCGACGTGCCTCCGAGGAGGGCAATGATACCGCCCTGGATCTGCTCGCGTTCTACCACCAGGGCATGCTGCAGCTAGCCGACCTCAACGGTCGCACCCTGGATGATGATGGCGAAGCCGTTGCCGAGCGCCTGAGGGTGCGTCAGGCCCGGGAGGAGCGGGGCCTGCCCGAGCGCGTCGAGGGGTTCGACCCCCACGACCTCGCGGCCTTCCGCAAGGGGTAGCTCGAGCGTGGCCGCCTGTCAGGCGGCCAGGATGTCGCCTCTCACCCGTCGGTTCATCGTACTGTCACCTCTCTCGCCTAGTCTGACCTCGTTAGCTGGAAGCGTCTGACGCTTCCCCAACCCGACGAGGAGAGCAGCATGAGCAAGGAAATCGAGGATCACCGCGTCCTGAACCCCGGCACCAACGAGCCCTTCGCCTCCGTTCTCGAGCGTCATGTCACGCGGCGCAGTGTGATGCGTGGCGGCCTGGGGCTGGCGGCCGCCTCGATGCTGGGTTTCGGTGGGGCCGCTCAGGTGCTGGCTTCGAGTGTCGACCAGAAGACGCCACTGGCCCTGGCCTTCGAATCGGTACGCGGCTCGCGCACCGACGCCGTGGTGGTGCCGCCAGGCTATACCGCCCAGGTGCTGGTGCCCTGGGGCACATCGCTCGCTGAAGAGACCCAGGGGTGGCATGACGGGCTGCCCATGACCGCGGAGCGTCAGGCCACCAGCGTGGGCATGCACCATGATGGCATGCATGGCTTTGCGCTGGATGAGTCGACGGCCTCCCGGCGCTTCGTGCTGGCGCTGAATAACGAGTATATCGACCAGCAGGCGCTGTGGGCGCCTGAGGGAGGCCCGACCAATGCCGAGGAGGGTGTCCGCCCCGCCGAGGAGTCGCGCACCGAGATCAATGCCCACGGGGTGACTCTGGTGGAGGTGGAGGCGTCCGCCGATGGCCACTGGCGCCATGTGCCTGGTTCTCCCTATAACCGTCGGCTTACCAGTGCGTCCGTGATGGATATCTCCGGGCCGGTCGCCGGCAGCGACTATGTGCGCACCCGCTTCTCGCCGGAGGGCAGGCTTGCCCGCGGCACCAACAACAATTGCGGCAACGGCTTCACGCCCTGGGGCACCTACCTGGCCTGCGAGGAGAACTGGCCCAACATCTTCGTCAATACCGGCGAGCGCTTTCGGGACGATGCTCGCATCGGGGTCCCCACCCGGCGCTCCCGCTATGGCTGGGAGACCTCGGCGGGTGACTCCTCCGAGCAGAACGACGAGTTCGCCCGCTTCGATATCACCCCGCGTGACGCCGATGCCCGCGGGGACTATCGCAACGAAGCGCGTACCTTCGGCTATCAGGTGGAGATCGATCCCTACGACGGCTCTCGCCGAGCCGTGAAGCGCACCGCGTTGGGGCGCTTTCGTCACGAGGGTTGCTGGCTCGGCAAGCTTCAGCCCGGCAGGCCGGTGGTCTTCTACTCCGGGCACGACGCCCGCAACGAGTATATCTACAAGTTCGTCTCCGCCGCCGCCTGGGAGCCGACCGACGCCAACCGCCCAGGCGAGGCCTATGACCGCCTGGCCATCGGGGCCAAGTACCTGGATCACGGCGTGCTGTATGCCGCGCGCTTCGATGCCGACGGTCGAGGGGAGTGGTTGCCACTGACCCCGGAGGCGAAGACCACTGATGGTCGCCGCCTCCACCAGGCGCTGGGGTTGGCCGCCGACGACCTGGCAGGCATCATCATCAACACCTGCGACGCCGCCGATCTGATGGGGGCCACGCCCATGGATCGTCCCGAGTGGGCCAGCGTGGACCCCGCCTCCGGCGAGGTCTATATCACCCTGACCAACAACAGCCAGCGCACCGGGGAGGGGAGCGAGGAGACCTTCACCAATGGCGGCAGTGCGGTCGAGGAGCCCGGTGTGGGGTTTGCCACCGCCCCGACCAACCCCGCCAACCCGCGTCCCGACAACGGTGCGGGACATATCATCCGCTGGCGGGAGGGCGATGGAGTGACTCGCTTCGCATGGGAAGTGTTCGTCTTCGGGGCGTCAGCCACCGATAGCGACAACCCCTCCGGGCTGACCGAGATGAATCAGTTCGCCAGCCCCGATGGCCTCTGGTACGACGACCGTGGTGATGGTCAGGGGATCCTGTGGATCCAGACCGATAACGGCTATGAGGGGGTCGCCGAGCACACCAATGATCAGCTGCTGGCGGTGGTGCCGGGGGCCCTGGGGTCAAGCGGCGAGCAGGCCGTGGTGACTGCCGATAACCAGCAGCACCTCAAGCGCTTCGCGGTGGGACCCAACGGCTGCGAGGTCACCGGAATCTTCGCCACCCCGGACAGAACGGCGCTGTTTATCAATATCCAGCACCCAGGCAACTGGCCGGCCTCGGAGGATGCCACCGAGGAGGCCCAGGGCAGTGTGCGGCCCCGGGCGTCTACCGTGGTGATTCAGAGGCAGGATGGCGGGCAGATCGCGGTGTAGCGCGAGTCGGCAGGTCATCGGCGTCGGCCGGGGGCGCCTGTTGCCCGGAGGCCGACGCCTGACGCCGCTACTGCTCGGTGAGCAGTCGTGCGGCCCGCTTGGCGAAGTAGGTCAGCACGCCGTCGGCGCCGGCGCGCTTGAAGCACAGCAGGGATTCGAGGATCACGCTATCGGCATCCAGCCAGCCGTTCTCGAAGGCCGCCATATGCATGGCGTACTCGCCGCTGACCTGATAGGCATAGGTGGGTACCTTCAGCTCATCCTTCACCCGACGCACCACGTCGAGGTAGGGCATGCCGGGCTTTATCATCACCATGTCGGCACCCTCGCTCAGGTCCATGGTCACCTCATGCAGCGCCTCGTCGCCGTTGGCCGGGTCCATCTGGTAGGTGCTCTTGTCGGCCTTGCCCAGGTTGGCGGCGGAGCCCACCGCGTCGCGGAAGGGGCCGTAGTAGCGCGAGGCATACTTGGCGCTGTAGGCCATGATGCGGGTATTGACCCGCTGTTCCTGCTCGAGCACCTGACGAATCTCGCCGATGCGGCCATCCATCATGTCCGAGGGTGCCACCACGTCGGCACCGGCCTCGGCGTGGGAGAGCGCCTGCCTGAGCAGCGTCTCCACGGTGCGGTCATTCTGCACATAGCCCTGCTCGTCGAGGATGCCGTCCTGGCCGTGGCTGGTGTAGGGGTCCAGGGCCACATCGGTGATGATGCCCAGCTCGGGAAGGGCCTCCTTGAGGGCCCGCACGCTGCGTTGCACCAGGCCATCGGGGCTGTAGGAGGCCTCGGCCAGTTCGCTCTTCAGCGAGGCATCCACGACCGGGAACAGGGCCAGGGCGGGAATGCCCAGCTCGAGTGCTTCGCGGGCCTCCTCGATCAGCAGGTCCACCGAGAGTCGCTCGACCCCCGGCATGGAGGGCACCGGTTCGCGCTGGCCCTCGCCCTCCAGGACGAAGACCGGCCAGATCAGGTCGGCCGGCGTCAGCACGTTCTCGCTCATCAGACGGCGCGAGAAGGCATCGCGGCGCATGCGCCGCATGCGAGTGGCGGGAAAGTGGCGTGGGGTCGTGAAGCTCAAGATCGTCTCTCCGGCTCTGGCGCCACCGACGGAAGTCCGGCGCTCTTTGATGACTTGGATGGGAATGGACGGCCCATGAGTATATCAGTGTGGCCTGGTGCCGAAAGGCTCGCCTTGTCGCACCCGAGGGATGGCTCTAGAGTGTCATATTCGATTATTGGTCCTGTCGCTCGTTGGCAGGCGACTTCTGCAAGGAGATAGGCATGAGCAAACAGGTGGCGGTGATCCTCTCGGGCTGTGGTGTCCATGATGGCGCCGAGATCTACGAGACCACCCTGACACTGCTGCGGCTCGACCAGCTGGGTCTCGGCTATCGCTGCTTTGCCCCGGATATTCCCCAGCATCACGTCATCGATCATCGAAGCGGTGAGGAGGTGGAAGGGGAGACGCGTAGTGTGCTCAGTGAGTCGGCTCGCCTGGCGCGGGGTGATATCCAGGCGCTGGACGAACTGGACGCCGACGAGTTCGATGCGGTGATTCTGCCCGGTGGTTTCGGTGCCGCCAAGAATCTCTCCAGCTTCGCCATGGATGGCGCCGAGATGCGGGTACTCGACGAGCTCAAGGAGACGCTGCAAGGCTTCCATGAGGCGCGCAAGCCCATCGGGCTGATGTGCATCAGCCCGGTGATGGTGCCCAAGCTGCTCGGCACAGGCATCGCCGTCACCATCGGTCAGGACCCCGGGGTGTCGGGTGCCATCAGCGCCATGGGGGGCTTGCACCGCAGCTGCGGCGTCGAGGATATCGTGGTCGACTTCGAACACCGGGTGGTCACCACGCCGGCCTATATGCTCGCCACCCGCATCAGCGAGGCCGCCACCGGCATCTTCAAGCTGGTCGATCGTGTCGATGAGCTGATGGACCTCTGACCGGGCTGGGCCCGGAGCCGTAAGCTTGTAGAGCGACGCTTCACGCCTGGAAGCTAAATCGCCCCCATGGCGTTGCCATGGGGGCGATCTGTTCTAGGCTGCGGACCAGCTTACGAGTCGTCCTTCAGCTCGCGGCGCTCCTTCTTGCGTCGGGCCAGGCGGCCGAACAGCAGCCCCACCTCGTAGAGCAGATACATGGGGATCGCCAGCAGGCTCTGGGAGATCACATCCGGCGGTGTGAGCAGCATGCCGACCACGAAGCAGCCAAGCACCACATAGGGACGCTTCTTCGACAGGCTCTCCACCGTGGTGGCGCCCGAGGCGATCAGCAGGAAGGTGGCGATGGGTATCTCGAAGGCCATGCCGAAGGCGAAGAACAACTTCAGGACGAAGTTGAGGTAGGCGTTGATATCGGTCATCACCGTCACGTTCTCCGGCCCGGTCTGGGTGAAGAACTCGAACAGCAGCGGGAAGACCGCGTAATAGGCGAATGCCGCACCGGCGTAGAACAGCAGCACGCTGGAGGCCAGGATCGGGATGGCCAGGGCCTTCTCGTTGTCGTAGAGGCCCGGGGCCACGAAGGCCCATGCCTGATGCAGGACATAGGGCACGGCGATAAACACGGCCGCCACCAGTGTCAGCTTGAAGGGGGCCAGGAAGGGCGATGCGACTTCGGTCGCGATCATCTGTGATCCCTCCGGCAGCAGCGCCATCAGCGGCTGAGCCACGAAGAGATAGATGTCGTTGGCGAAGGCGTAGAGGCCGAGGAAGATCACCAGCACCGCCACCACCGCGCGCAACAGACGCGAGCGCAGCTCGATCAGGTGCTCGATCAGCGGGGCCTGGTGCTGTTCCGGGCCGTCACCGGGGTTGCTCATCGTTGTGGGGCGTCCTTGTCGACGGAGGAGGGCTGGGGGGCGGCGTCAGCGTCGGCGGCACCCTCGCGAGCGCGTGCCAAGGCATCATCCAGGCGTTGCTCCGGGGATGACTCGGGCGCCTGTTGAGGGGGCTTCTCGGCCTCGTGGATCCCACCCTCGTGCTTGGCGAGGCCCTCGACGCCGTGCTTCACCCGGGAGACGCTGTCGTCCAGCTTCTTCTGCTGCTCGTCGAGCTTCTGGCGCAGCTCCTCCGCCTCCAGCTGGGCGCTGATCTCGCGCTGCATGCCGGAAACGGTTCGCTTGATCTTGCCGATCCACAGGCCCAAGGTGCGCGCCGCCTTGGGCAGCCGCTCCGGTCCCAGCACCAGCAGGCCTACCACGCCGAGCAGCAGGAGTTCGAGAAAGCCGATATCGAACATGGCGGTTTATTTGCGCTCTTCTTGTTCCTCGGGCTTTCGCTCGGCCTGAACATCGTAGGTATTGGGCTCTTCCTTGTGGTCGACGCGGGCCTGCGCTTCGCTCTCGGCGCCGTTCTTCTCGTCCTGCTCGCCCTTTTCATCCTCGCTCATCGCCTTCTTGAAGCCCTTCACGGCGCCACCCAGATCGGTGCCGACGTTGCGCAGCTTCTTGGTGCCGAAGATCAGAATGATGATGCCGAGTACGATCAGCAGCTGCCAGATACTGATGCCACCTAACATTAGTGCTTCCTCTTGTTGGGGGTTCCGGCTCACCCGGAACGGCCAGTGATGTCGTGTCCAGCGGGTTATGGCTTGCGTGCGGCCTTCTCGTCGTGGCCGGAGATGCCGAAGCGACGCGCCAGTTCGTCGAGTAGTGCACCATGCTCAAGCCCGAGATGCGACAGCATTACCAGGCTATGAAACCACAGGTCAGCCGTTTCGGCGATCAATGCCTGACGTTCGGCATCACCGCCGTCCTCGGCGTCCTTTGCCGCGAGCAGGGTCTCGGTAGCCTCTTCGCCGACCTTCTCGAGTATCTTGTTCAAGCCCTTGTGATGCAAGGCAGCGACGTAGGAGTCTGCTGGATTGGCCTCGCGACGTTGATCCAGGACAACCTGAAGCCGCTCAAGAATATCGCTCATCGATGACGTCTCCGTGAAAAAAGGGGGCGTGAAACGGGGTCAATACCAGGCCAGCAGTACCAGCCCGATGGCGGTGGCGACCAGCGCCGGCCAGGGTTGGCCATCGGCCCATTCGGCCAGTGGCTGCCAGGCCATGGCCAGCGCTACCAGCAGCAGGCCCAGACGCAACCGGCGATGGCGCCGCCCCTGGCGCTCCAGCTGATACTGGATGCCCCCCAGTGCCTCGCCCTGGCGCCGTCGCTGGCGCTTTTCCAGCTCGGCCTGAGCCAGCGCCTGGTGGGCCAGGGTTGGCAGCTCGGGCAACTGGTGACTGAGCTCAGGGGCGTGGCGCTTGAGAGAGGCCCACAGCCCCTTTACCCCGGCACGCTCCTCCATCCAGCGCTCCAGGTAGGGCTTGGCGGTCTGCCACAGGTCCAGCTCGGGATAGAGCTGACGCCCCAGGCCTTCGATATTGAGCAGGGTCTTCTGCAGCAGGACCAGCTGGGGCTGTACCTCCATGTCGAAGCGACGGGCGGTCTGGAACAGACCCAGCAGCACCTGGCCGAAGGAGATGTCCTTGAGCGGTTTCTCGAGTATCGGCTCGCACACGGTGCGAATCGCCGCGGCAAACTCGTTGGCGCGGGTGTGCTCGCCGACCCAGCCCGACTCGATATGCAGCGCCGCCACCTCGTAGTAGTCCTGGTGGAAGAAGGCCAGCAGGTTGCGGGCGAGGTAGTCCTGATCCTCGCGGGTCAGGCTGCCGACGATGCCACAGTCGATCGCGATGTACTGGGGGTCGTGTGGGTGCTTGCGGGAGACGAAGATATTCCCCGGATGCATGTCGGCGTGGAAGAAGTTGTCACGGAACACCTGGGTGAAGAAGATTTCCACGCCGCGCTCGGCAAGCTTCCTGAGGTCGGTGCCCTGGGCCTCGAGTGCGTCGATATCGGCGACCGGCACGCCATAGATACGCTCCTGGACCATGACCCTCTGGCGGGTCAGCTCCCAGTGAATGGCGGGCACATAGAGCAGTGGGGAGTCCTTGAAGTTGCGCTTGAGCTGGGAGGTGTTGGCGGCCTCCTTGTGCAGGTCGAGCTCGTCGAACAGGGTGGTCTCGTAGTCGCGCACCACCTCCACCGGACGCAGGCGTCGCGCCTCGGGCACGAAACTCAGCAATCGCGCGAAACGGTAGAGCAGGGCCATGTCCTGGCGCATCACCCGTTCGATGCCGGGACGGATGATCTTGACGACGACCTCCTCGCCGCCGTGTAGCCGGGCGCCGTGTACCTGGGCGATCGAGGCCGAGGCCAGCGGCTCGGTGTCGAAGCGGGCAAAGGCCTCGGTCACCGGTAGCCCGAGCTCCGTTTCCACCACCTCACGAGCCTGTTGGCCGGGGAAGGGGGGTACCTGGTCCTGTAGCCGCTTGAGCTCGTCGGCCACGTCCTCGGGCAGCAGGTCGCGGCGGGTGGAGAGTACCTGACCGAACTTGATGAAGATGGGGCCCAGCGACTCCAGGGCCAGGCGCAGGCGCTCTCCGCGGGAGCGCTCGCTGATGGGGACCAGCCGCAGCGGCGAAAGCCTGAACAGGGTCCGCAGCGGCCAGGGGAGGCGCTCGAGAGGCAGCAGGGTGTCGAGACGGAAGCGGGTGATCACCCACAGGATGCGCAGCAGACGCAGCAGGATCATGCCGTCACCCTGTCCGCCATACGCCGGTGCAGGCGAGCCAGGCGTGCCTCCAGGCGGTCGGAGGCCACCTCGAGCTCGGTAAGGTGGTCGCGCAGTACCTCGAACTGAGGGCGGCCCGGCAGCAGGCGCGCCTCCTCGATCAGGTACTCCGAGAGGTCGGCATAGAACTCGTCGCGGGAGCGCAGCCCGAAGCGGCCCAGGCGGCGCAGGCCCTCGGCCAGGCTGTGAGCCGGGATATCGCCGAGCCAGCGGGCCAGCTCCCCCTCCCAGTCCAGGTCGAGGTCCAGCAGCAGGTCGCGGGTAGCTTCCAGCAGCGGGATGCGGCCACGCACCGCCAGCCGTCCCTGGAACATCAGGCGCTCCATGGAGGCGCCACCGAGCAGGGCACCGAGGCTCTCGGCGTCAAGCTCGACCACGGCATCATGGTCCTCCTCGGCGCCGCCTTCGGCGCGCAGCAGGTCGAGGCCACCGGGGTGGAAGTGGATGGCGAGTGCCAGCTCGGGGTTCTCGAGACGCAACAGCAGGCGCTGGCCCGCGAGGCGGGCGAGGCGTGAGGGCGCAGCCGGGTCACGGGCCAGCAGGGCGTTCAGGGTTCTCTCGGCGGCGGCGAGCAGCAGGGTCGGGGTCACGGCCATGCCCACCTCAGAGCTTTATGCCGCGGTGCAGGGCCACGATGCCCCCGGTCATGTTGGTGTACTCCACTCGCTCGAGGTCGGCCGCTTCCATCATCGACTTGAGTGTCTCCTGATCGGGATGCATGCGGATCGACTCGGCCAGGTAGCGGTAGCTGTCGGCATCGCTGGCCACCAGCTGCCCGATTCTCGGCAGCAGACGGAAGGAGTACTCGTCGTAGGCGCGGGTCAGCAGGGGATTGCGCGGCTTGGAGAACTCCAGCACCAGCAGTCGGCCGCCGGGCTTGAGCACCCGGGTCATCGAGCGCAGGGCGGCATCCTTGTCGGTCACGTTGCGCAGGCCGAAGGCGATGGTGATGCAGTCGAAGGTATTGTCCGGAAAGGGCAGGCATTCGGCATTGGCCTGGACATACTCGACATTGCCGCCCACACCATGGTCGAGCAGCTTGTCGCGGCCGACGCGCAGCATCGACTCGTTGATATCGGCCAGGACGACACGTCCGCGTGGCCCCACCGTGCGCGAGAACTTCAGTGTCAGGTCGCCGGTGCCGCCGGCGATGTCGAGCACACTGTGCCCCGGGCGCACGCCGGCACGCTCGATGGTCAGGCGCTTCCAGAGGCGGTGGATGCCGAATGACATCAGGTCGTTCATGACGTCGTAGCGGGCCGCCACGGAGTGAAACACATCGGCGACCCGGGAGGCCTTCTCGTCGAGAGGCACTTCCTGGTAGCCAAAATCGGTGGTCTGCTGGTCCCTGGAGCTGGAGTTGGCGCTCATGCGATGGGGCTCCCGAATCGCTGCATGGGAGAGGTCAAGGCCTCGGATGGGCGCCATTGTAGCCTCCCGCAGCGGCGATTGTCTTGACGCGGGTTACAGCTGCTTGATTTCTATACCCAGTGGCTCGCGGCTGGCGCCGGCCGCCTCCAGACGCTGGAGATAGTCGGCCCAGTTGGCCTCGCGGTGGTTGATCAGCCACCACAGGTAGTCCCAGCTGAACAGTCCACTGTCGTGGCCATCATCGAAGTGCAGCTTGAGGGCGTAGCGGCCGGCAGGCGTGATGTCCTTGAGCCCGACGAACTGCTTGCCCGTCTGCAGGGTCTCCTGGCCGCGGCCATGGCCGCGTACCTCGGCGGAGGGTGAGAAGACCCTCAGGTACTCGATGGCGAGCCGGTAACTCTGGCCATCGGCATAGCCGAGCTCCAGCTCACGGGCCTTGCGATGGTAGTGAACATTGGTGGGAATAGGGGCGGTCATGGGCACCTCCGGTGAGCTTGAAGCTGGAAGAGCGCCGCTTCGCGGCTGGAAGCTGGAAGAGTCTGGTTACGCCGAGAATGGGAAGAGAGCCCGCTTTGCAGGCTTATGCCTGGGGCTGGAAGACAGACTCTGGCTCCAGAGTTAGCGGGGGCATGATGTCTTCCAGCTTCCAGCTTCCAGCTTATGGCTTAAAGCTGGGGTTAGAGGATATACCGCGACAGATCCTCGTCCATCGCCAGCTCGCCGAGCTGGGAGTCGACGTAGGCGGCGTCGATGGTCAGCGGGGTGCCGATATCGCTGCCCTGGAAGGAGGCCTCCTCCAGCAGTCGCTCCATCACGGTGTGCAGGCGGCGCGCGCCGATGTTCTCGGTGCCCTCATTGACCTTCCAGGCGATCTCGGCGATGCGCTCGATTCCGTCTTCGGTGAAGGCGACCTCGAGCCCCTCGGTGTTCAGCAGCGCCTGGTATTGCTTGGTCAGCGCCGCGGAGGGCTCGGTGAGGATGCGCTTGAAGTCATCCGGGGTGAGGGCGTTGAGCTCGACGCGGATCGGCAGGCGGCCCTGCAGTTCCGGAATCAGGTCCGAGGGGCGCGACAGATGGAAGGCGCCGGACGCGATAAACAGCACATGATCGGTCTTCACGATGCCGTACTTGGTCGAGACCGAGGAGCCCTCGATCAGCGGCAGCAGGTCGCGTTGCACGCCCTCGCGGGAGACTTCGCCGCCGCTGGACTGGCCGCCGCCCTTGCAGACCTTGTCGATCTCATCGAGGAAGACGATGCCATTCTGTTCCACCGATTCGATGGCGCGGGCCTTGATCTCCTCCTCGTTGACCAACTTGCCGGCCTCCTCGTCGCGCAGCACGGCGAAGGCATCCTTCACCGCGATGCGGCGCGTCTCGGTCTTCTGCTTGCCCATGCCCGAGAAGAGGCTCTGCAGCTGGTTGGTCATCTCCTCCATGCCCGGCGGGGTCATGATGTCGACATTGGGTCCCTGCTGGGAGACCTCGATATCGATCTCCTTGTCGTCGAGCTGTCCTTCGCGAAGCTTCTTGCGGAAGATCTGGCGGGTGGAGCTGTCCTGGCGGGGCTCATCTTCCTGGCCCCGGGGTGGTGGCAGCAGGGCATCGAGGATGCGCTCTTCGGCGGCATCCTCGGCGCGGTGCGCGACCTCCTCCTTGGCCTGTTCGCGAACCAGCTTGATGGCCGCCTCGGTAAGGTCGCGCACGATCGATTCCACGTCGCGGCCCACGTAACCCACCTCGGTGAACTTGGTGGCCTCGACCTTGATGAAGGGAGCACGGGCCAGCTTGGCCAGGCGGCGGGCGATCTCGGTCTTGCCGACACCGGTGGGACCGATCATCAGGATGTTCTTGGGCGTCACTTCCTGGCGCAGATCGCCGTCGAGTTGCATGCGCCGCCAGCGGTTGCGCAGGGCAATGGCCACGGCGCGCTTGGCATCCTGCTGGCCGATGATGAACTGGTCCAGGGCGTGAACGATCTCGCGGGGGGTCATCTGGGTCATGGTGTCGGCCTTAGCCCGCCTTGGCAGGCAGCTCCTCGAGGGTGACGTTGTGGTTGGTGAACACGCAGATATCGCCGGCGATCTCGAGCGACTTCTCGGTGATCTCGCGGGCCCCGAGGTCGGTGTTCTCGATCAGGGCACGCGCCGCGGCCAGGGCGAAGTTGCCACCGGAGCCGATGGCGATGATGCCGCCCTCCGGTTCCAGCACATCGCCGTTGCCGGTGATGATCAGCGAGGCGTCCTTGTTGGCCACGGCGAGCAGCGCCTCCAGGCGGCGCAGGGCGCGATCGGTACGCCACTCCTTGGCCAGCTCCACGGCGGCCTTGACCAGGTTGCCCTGGTACTTTTCCAGCTGAGCCTCGAAGCGCTCGAAGAGGGTAAAGGCGTCGGCGGTGCCGCCGGCGAAACCGGCCAGCACGTCGCCGCGATAGAGGCGCCGCACCTTGCTGGCGTTGCCCTTCATCACGGTGTTGCCCAGCGACACCTGGCCATCGCCGGCCAGCGCCACCTGGTCACCGCGGCGCACGGATACGATCGTGGTCATGGAGGGGACTCCTTGGGGGAGCGGGTCAACGGCTCCCGATGACTTTCGGCGCCCTGCGGGCGCCGTAACGAATCTGTCTGGTGGGAGTAGGTGTGGGCGTGGCGCCCGAAATTCAAGCGGGCAGCATGCAGATGGGGAGTGTCGGCTCAGTTGTTGAGCTGGATAAGCAGTGGCTCGATGCCCTGGGTGGTCATCAGGTCCTGGGCACGCGACAGCTCGCGACGATCCTCGTAGGGGCCCACCTGAACGCGGTGCCAGGTCTGGCCGCCGCCTGCCTTGACCTCGCTGACCTGCGCCAACAGGCCGAAGTCCCGAAGTCGGCTGCGCAGCTGCTGGGCATCGCCGGCCTCGCGGAAGGAGGCAGCCTGCAGCATATAGCGCTGCCCCGAAGCGCTGGTGGCAGTCGTGGTCTGCTGTGCCGGCCGCTCCGTCGCCTGGCGGTCGTTGGATAAGTTGGCGGCGATCACCTCGGCGATCGGGTCATCCGCGGGAGCCGAGTCAGCGTCGGCTGCGACCTCCGCCGCCGGTGGCGGGGTCGCCGTGGAAGCGGGCATCTCCCCGCCGGGGGCGATCACCTCGGACTCCGGCAGCAGGGTATAGAACTCGAAGGTCGGCATCGGTGGCTCGCTGGGCTCCGCGGGTGGCGCTGGTGCGCTCTCGGGCGAGGCGCTCCGCGGCAGTACCGTGGCCAGCGGTGAGTCCTCTACCTGCCAGGGTGCCACACCGTGCTGATGCTGGGAGAGCAGGAAGCCGGCCACCAGGCCGGTCAGGCCCCATACCCAGCCGGGAAGGCGCCATTCGCGGCGGGGCTTCTTGCTGGGCTGGCGCCGGTTGTTGGTGGCGCCGCGCTTCTTCACAGGCTGCTTGCGAGTCGCCATGGGTTACATCTCCTCCGGGGCGCCGACTCCCATCAGCTCCAGGCCATTGCGCAGCACCTGGCGGGTGGCCAGGCCCAGGGCCAGGCGGGCGTTGCGCAGGGCGTCATCCTCGACCATGACCTTCACCGCGTTGTAGCAGGTGTGGAAATCGGCGGCCAGATCGAGGAGGTACTGGGCGATCTGCTGAGGCTCGCGGGCGGCGGCCGCGTGAGTCACCGCTTCGGGGAAGCGGGCCAGGCGATTCAGCAGCGCCTTCTCCTGGTCCTCCTCCAGACGACCCAGGTTGTCCATGGCCAGGGCATGGTCGAAGGGCAGTCCGTCATTCGTTGCACGACGCTCGACGCTGCATACCCGGGCGTGGGCGTATTGCACGTAGTAGACCGGGTTGTCGTTGGACTGCGAGCGGGCCAGATCGATATCGAAGGTGAGCTGGGAGTCGGCACGTCGCGCGGCCAGGAAGAAGCGGGTGGCATCGCGCCCCACCTCGTCGATCAGGTCGCGGACGGTCACGTAGCTGCCGGCACGCTTGGAGAGCTTCACCTCCACGCCGGAGCGGGTCACCATCACCATCTGATGCAGCACGTAGTCGGGCCAGCCCTGAGGGATGCCGGCTTCCAGGGCCTGCAGGCCGGCGCGCACCCGGGTCACGGTGGAGTGGTGGTCGGCCCCCTGTTCATTGATCACGGTGGTGAAGCCGCGCTGCCACTTGTCGAGGTGATAGGCCACGTCGGGCAGGAAATAGGTGTACTGGCCGTCGGTCTTGCGCATCACCCGGTCCTTGTCGTCACCGAAATCGGTGGTGCGCAGCCACAGGGCGCCATCCTGCTCGTAGGTGTGGCCATTCTCGATCAGGCGCTCGACGGTCGCCTCCACCTTGCCGTCGCGGTAGAGCGAGGACTCGAGGAAGTAGACGTCGAAGTTCACGCCGAAGGCCTTGAGGTCGAGGTCCTGCTCGCGGCGCAGATAGGCCACGGCAAACTCCTGGATCGCCGCCAGGTCGTCCGGGTCGGCCTTGGCGGTAACGTGGCGGTCGTCGGCATGCACGGTCTCGCCACCCAGGTAGGCATTGGCCACATCGATGATATAGCCACCGCGGTAACCGTCCGCCGGCCAGCCTTCATCCTCGGGGCTGAGCCCCTTGACGCGGGCCTGTACCGAGAGCGCCAGGTTGGTGATCTGGGCGCCCGCGTCGTTGTAGTAGAACTCGCGGGTCACATCGAAGCCGGTGGCTTCGAGCAGGCGACAGACGCAGTCGCCGATGGCCGCCCCGCGACCATGGCCGACATGCAGCGGTCCGGTGGGGTTGGCGGAGACGAACTCCACCTGCACCTTCTGCCCCTGACCGGTGAGGCTGCGTCCATAGGCATCGCCCGAATCGAGCACCTGGCGGACCACCTGTGCGGCGGCGTCGGTGGCGGCGAAGAAGTTGACGAAGCCGGGGCCGGCGATTTCGATCCGGCTGACCGCCGGGCTCTCGGGCAGGGCGGCCACCAGGGTGTCGGCCAGGTCGCGGGGCTTGCGGCCGGCCGGCTTGGCCAGCATCAGTGCCAGGTTGGTGGCGTAATCGCCATGCGCCTTGTCTCGGGTCGGGTCGACCTTGATGGTCGGGGCGAGGTCGGCGGGCAGCACGCCCTGCTGCTTGAGGGAGTCGAGGGCGTCCTCGAGCAGCGCAACGATAGTCTCTTTCATGGGGCGTTGGATATCCTGTGGCGTCGGGGTGAGCGGCCGATGAACCGGCGATAATGAGACGCTCGGCCCGGCGTGGGCATGGAAAGGGAGCCCTGTACGGGCATGGCCGGCCATTATCGGCAATTGCGCGCTGGCTTTAAAGGGCGGGGCTGTGCCCCGAGCGATACGCATTAAGCCGTAAGCTTTAAGAAAAACCCCTTGCCGCCAGGCTTGACGTCGACATGCCGGCTTACGGCTTATCGCTAGGATAACGTCTGCGGATCAATATCCAGCGACCAGCGCACTCGACGCGCCTCGGGAGTGGCCTCCAGCCAGGCGGTGAGCCAGGCGCTGGCCTCGTGAAGGGCGCTACGCTTTTCGGCGCCGAGCATCAGCTGCAGGTGGTAGCGGCCCTGGCGCCGCTCCATGGGGGCCGGCACCGGGCCCAGGCAGTCCACCTCCAGCTGGCGTTCGGCCAGCCAGGCTCGTAGTGCGGCGGCGGTGTGGCGACCCAGGTCGCCGGCGGCCTCTTCCTTCGCACTCTCCAGGCGCAGGAGGGCCAGGAAGCGGAATGGTGGCAGCGCGGCGGCGCGCCGCTCTTCCAGGAGGCGCTCGGCGAGGGCGGCATAGCCGCGCTCGGCCAGCAGGCGCAGGTGAGGGTCCTCGGGATGCATGGTCTGGACCAGCACTCGACCGGGGTGGGCGGCACGACCGGCGCGGCCAGCTACCTGTACCAGCAGCTGGGCCCCCTGCTCCAGGGCGCGGAAGTCACTGGCATAGAGGCCGGCATCGGCATTGACCACCACGACCAGTGTGACATGAGGCAGATGGTGCCCCTTGGCGAGCATCTGAGTGCCCACCAGCAGGCAGGGGTCCCCGCGGCGAACCTCCGTCAGGGTCTGCTCGAAGGCGTCGCGACGGCGGGTGCTGTCGCGGTCGATGCGGTGCACCGGCACCTTGGGGAAGCGCTCGGCGAGAGTCTCCTCGGTGCGCTCGGTGCCGCTGCCCAGCGGCCGCAGGTCGATGCTCTGGCACTCGGGGCAGGCGTCGGGCAGGACGCGGCGGCGATCGCAGTGGTGGCAGGCCAGTAGCGGCGGCTGGCGGTGGAGGGTCATACGGGCGTCGCAGGCGTCGCACTCGGCCAGCCAGCCGCAGGCATGGCAGGCCAGAGTGGGAGCGAAGCCGCGGCGATTGATGAAGACCAGTACCTGGTGGCCCGCGTCGAGGGTCTCCGAGATCGCCTCCAGTGCCGGAGGGGCCAGGCCACCCAGGCGGGGACGTCCCCGCAGGTCGAGAAGCTCCAGGCGTGCGGGGGCGTGGCGGGTGGCGCGCCGGGTCAAGGGCAGGTGGCGCCACTCGCCACGGTGCGCGCGGGCCAGGCTTTCCAGCGAGGGCGTGGCGCTGCCCAGCAATAGCGGGATGCGGTGGTGATGGGCGCGGGCCACGGCGAGGTCTCTGGCATGGTAACGCAGCCCATCCTGCTGCTTGTAGGAGGTGTCGTGCTCCTCGTCGACGATAAGCGCGCCGGGGCGGGCCAGTGGAGTGAAGATCGCCGAACGGGTGCCGACCACGATAGGAGCCCGGCCGCTGGCGGCGGCCTCCCAGGCATCCAGTCGTTCATGCTCGGTGAGTCCCGAGTGCAGGGCGACCACCGGTACTCGGAAGCGCTTGCGGAAGCGTGACAGGGTCTGGGGGGTGAGGCCGATCTCCGGTACCAGTATCAGCGCCTGGCGGCCGCGTCCCACGACCGCCTCGATCAACTGCAGGTAGACCTCGGTCTTGCCGCTGCCGGTGACTCCCTCCAGCAGGCAGGGGTGGTAGCCATCGAGCCGCTCGTGGAGCGCCGAAAGGGCGTGGGCCTGCTCGCGGTTGAGCGGCAGCGCTGGGCTGGCCAGCAGATGGTCAGGATCGGGGAGAGGCGCGGCGGTGAGGGGTTCCTCGTAGCGCTCGACAAGCCCCTTGGTGGTGAGAGCCTTGAGCTGGTCGCGGCTGAATGACTGGGCGAGGATCGCCTGGCTGGCCAGACCGTGGGGGTGCTGGCGCAACATCTCCAGCAATGCCGCCTGGCGCGGGGCTCGGGGCAGGGTGTCGCTCCCCGATGCGTGCCCCGCGGGGGTAAGCGCCCAGCGCTCGCGTGTGCGGGGAGCCAGCGCACGTCCCTGACGCAGCAGGACCGGCAGTGCCTGGTGCAGGGTGTCGCCCAGCGGGTGCTGATAGTAGCGTGCGGTAAAGCGGCACAGCCATAGCCAGTCCGGAGGCAGTGGGGCGTCGTCCAGGCAGGCAGTTACTGGCTTGAGGGCGGTCAACGGCAGGTCACTCTGCTCGCGACACTCCACCACGATGCCGACCACCTCGCGGCGACCGAAGGGCGCACGCACTCGTAGCCCCGGCTGCCAGCCGCAGGCCGGCACGTCGTGGGTCGGGCGGTAGTCGAACAGGCGATGAAGCGGCGAGGGAATGGCGACGCGTAGCACCCGCGGAATCGGTGAATCTGGCAATTGGCCTCCGGCGGCGACTCTGGTAGTATGCGGCGCTCCCCGGCGCCTGATCGACGGCTCGGGGGTTCCGGTGATCCCATGATTGTTTGGCAATCGATAGTGTTGCTCGTCAATCGATAGACAACCGTGTGCGGTGCCTGGCAGCGGATCAGGTGGCGGCATACAGCGCAACGAGGCTCAAGATGAAACAAGGTATCCACCCCGAATACAAGACGATCAGCGCGACCTGTTCCTGCGGCGCCACCTTCGAGGTCGGCTCCACCGCCGGTCGCGATCTGGAGCTGGACGTCTGCTCGCAGTGCCACCCTTTCTATACCGGCAAGCAGAAGCAGGCCACCACCGGTGGTCGCGTCGAGCGCTTCAACAAGCGCTTTGGCGCCGCGCTCAAGCGCTGATCGCGACCGATATCGGTCAGCCGTCACGAGAACCCGCCTTCCTGGCGGGTTCTCGCGTTTTGGCGGCAAGGTGCCGGTAGCGGCTCAGCCGAGCGCCCAGCAGGCGCTTCGAGGGGCGCTGTTCAGTAGTGGAATAATTTTCTATACTTGTTTAACAAGTCACCCTTCCTGATGGACTTCGAGCATGACTGACGCAAGACAGGCGGCGCTGGACTACCACGCGAAACCCATTCCCGGAAAACTCTCCATCGAGCTCACCAAGCCCACCGCCACTGCCAAGGACCTGGCACTGGCCTACAGCCCCGGTGTGGCAGAGCCGGTGCGCGAGATCGCCCGAGACCCTGAAAATGCCTACCGTTACACCGGCAAGGGTAACCTGGTGGCCGTGATCTCCGATGGTACTGCCATCCTTGGTCTGGGCAATCTCGGGGCGTTGGCCAGCAAGCCGGTCATGGAAGGGAAGGGGGTGCTGTTCAAGCGCTTCGCCGGTATCAACTCCGTTGACATCGAGGTCAATGCCGAGAGCCCACAGGCCTTTATCGATACCGTGGCGCGCATCGCCGATACCTGGGGGGGCATCAACCTCGAGGACATCAAGGCCCCCGAGTGCTTTGAGATCGAGCGCACGCTCATCGAACAGTGCAGCATTCCGGTGTTCCATGATGACCAGCACGGCACCGCCATCGTCACCGCTGCCGGGATGCTCAATGCCCTGGATATTGCCGGCAAGAGTCTGTCCGAGGCGAAAATTGTCTGCATGGGGGCCGGCGCCGCGGCCATTGCCTGCATGAAGCTGCTCGTCTCCTGTGGAGCGCGTGCCGAGAACATCGTGATGCTCGATCGCAAGGGCGTGATCCACAGCGGGCGTGAAGATCTTAATCAGTACAAGGCGATGTTCGCCGTGGAGACCGACAAGCGCACCCTCGATGATGCCATCGATGGCGCCGATGTCTTCGTGGGGCTCTCCGGCCCAGGCTTGATGAGCGCCGACCATCTGCTCAAGATGGCTGCCAACCCGGTGGTATTTGCGTGCACCAACCCGGACCCGGAAATCCATCCGGATGTCGCTCATGAGACCCGTGATGACGTGATCATGGCCACCGGTCGCTCCGACTACCCCAATCAGGTCAACAATGTACTGGGTTTCCCGTTCATCTTCCGTGGCGCCCTGGATGTTCGGGCCACACGCATCAACGAGGAGATGAAGGTGGCGGCGGTGCATGCGCTCAAGGATCTGGCACGGGAGCCGGTGCCCGGTGATGTGCTCGAGGCCTATGGGAAGGAGAGCATGAGTTTCGGTCGCGACTACATCATTCCCACGCCGGTCGATGTGCGCCTGCTGGACCGAGTGACCTCCGCCGTCGCCCAGGCGGCCGTGGATTCCGGTGTGGCGCGCCGCCCCTACCCCTCGCACTATCCACTCAAGACCGTGGACGATGTCTACGGAACATGAGCCCCTGTGTGCTAGAAGCTGCCCATGATGACGCCGGCCCTCGAGCCGGCGTCAGTCTATGTGCGCTGCTGGTTTACCAGTCGTAGAGAATGGAAGCGCTGGTGGTATAGTCGGTGCGCGCCTCAGCGTCCGCCGGCGGGCGGGAGGTATCCTTGATCTCGTGTGACAGCTTCAATGCCAGATGTGAGTTGAGCCGGGCGGTGAGTGACGAAAGTGATCGCGAGGTCGTGTTGTCGTCGGTGGCTTCCAGTGAAAGTTCTTGCTCCAGGCTTGCGGTCTTCGAGAAAGCCCACTCGTAGGCCATCGCGCCGTATGCCACGCCCAGCGAGGCGTTCTCCTTCCCTTCGATGCGGTCGTAGCGGTAACCCGGGCCCGCCTCCAGTGAAAGTCGGTGACGCTCGTCGTCGAGCAGGTCTCGCCCATAGCCGGCTATGGCGGTGAATTGCCGGTCATAGCCGCTGAAGCGGTCTCTCTCTCCGCGGGCGAAACCAAAGAGGTAGTGAGGGCCTTCGAGATTAAAGCGCTCGCGGCCGGCGACGAGGTACTGCTCGGCGCTGGTATCGCCGTCACGACTGACATTGCGGACCTCGCCCCGCAGGGTATGAGTCCAGTTGTCGGTCAACCAGGTGAGTCGACCCTTGGCGATCAGGGTCTGGCTGTCGGTGTTGCCGGACATATGGGTGTAGCCCAGCTCGGCGCTGCCGCTGAAGGCCTCGTCGTCCTCTGCGGGCAAGGGTGGGGCATAGAAGGGGGTGGAGTGCACCTTGCCCGCGATTGCTAACAGGCCGAAAAGCGCCAGCCATACAGGTGTGCAGGGCCGAATCGCAGAATACGGCATGGTCTGTCTCTCGGATTGCCAGGTGTCGTGATGGGTGAGCGGCGCGTGAGGCAGCAAAAGGGGGATGCCTCCACGCCGCTTCCAGCTAATGCCGGGGTTGGTCGCAGCGTTAGAAGATCGCCTCGTAGACGCCCGTGCCCTGAGAGCCACTCTGCTGTTCCACCTCGCGCTCCACACGGCGTGGCTGCTGCTCAGGCAGATGATCGGGGTGGAAGAGTTCGCTGATGCCGCCGCGCGATACGCGTCGGCCGGTCTCGGGATCGACACGGGCGGTGACCAGCTCGTCAGGAGCCTCCGGCATGGCCGGGGGCTTGCCGTCGAGGGCCTGGCCCATGAACGCTATCCAGATCGGCAGGGCAGCATTGGCACCGTATTCGGCGGTGGTGGTGTTGTCATCCTTGCCTAGCCAGACCGTGGCCACCAGGTCGCTGTTGAAACCGGCGAACCAGGTGTCGCGCTGACCGTTGGTGGTGCCGGTCTTGCCGACGATATCCTCGCGGCCCAGCTCCAGGGCACGGCGGCCAGTGCCGTTCTCGATCACGTCACGCAGCATGTCGCGCAGGATATAGAGGTTGATGGGATCGACCACGCGCTCGGCGACGGCGTGGCGCTCACCGTCGAGCGTTACCTCCTCCTGACCGGCGCTGCACTCGCGGCATGCCACGGCCGTCTCCGTCTCTTCCACCATCGTTTCGCCCTTGGCGACGCGCTCGATAAACCAGGGCGAGACCTTGAAGCCCCCGTTGGCCAGAACCGCATAGGCGCTGGTCATCTCCAGGGGGGTCAGGCTGGCGCTGCCCAGTGCCAGGGAGAGGCCATGGGGAAGGCGCGACTCATCGAACCCGAACCCTTTGAGAAACTCGATGGTCTCGTTAAGGCCTACCTCACGAAGCACGCGGATGGTCACCAGGTTGCGAGAGCGTGCCAGGGCATTGCGCAGACGCATCGGGCCCAGGAAGTCCCCGCTGGAGTTGACCGGGCGCCACAGCTCGTTGCTGCCGTCGTCGATCACCACCGGGGCGTCGTTGACGACGCTGGCGGCGGTCATCATGCCGCTCTCGAGTGCCGCCAGATAGATGAAGGGCTTGAAGATGGAGCCCGACTGGCGCTGAGCCTGTACGGCACGATTGAACTTGCTGGCGTTGAAGTCGAACCCGCCCTGCAGGGCGAGAATGGCTCCGGTATCGGGGTGCATTACCACCAGCGAGCCTTCCGCGTCGGGGCGCTGGGCCAGGCGAAGGCTGCCATCTTCACGCTCCATCACGCGCACCAGGTCGCCACGACCGGCGATCTCGGCTGCCGAGCCTGGCTCGGCACCGCGGTACCGTGCGCTCTTGTACTCGCGGGCCCAGGAGAGACCGTCCCACTCGATGGTCCGCAGTTTGCCTTCACGCATCAGCACGCGCATCTGGCGGCCTTCACTCTCTACCACGATGGCGGGATGCAGGAGTCCATAGCGCGGAGTGCGCTGCAGCACCTGGACCCAGTTGCTGACGTCGCCATCGATTCCCTCGACACGAGTCTCGCTGCGCTCGGCGGCGCGTCGGGCGGTCTCAAGCACTTCGGGGGACTCGTCGAGCTCCTCCTCCAGGCCGCTGCGTTCGGTGCGATCCTGCGCCTCTGCCAGGCTCGGCGGCAGCTGCTTCTCCTCCGGGCCACGCCAGCCGTGACGGGTGTCGTAATCGATCAGGCCCCGGGCCAGAGCGCGGCGCGCCATTGGCTGGAGCTCGCTGTCCAGGCTGGTAGTGATCTTGTATCCGCCGGTGTAGACCTCGCTCTCCCCGAAGCGCTCCACGGCATACTGGCGGGCCATCTCGGCGACGTAATCGGCATCGACTTCCGCCTGGGCGATATGGCGTTCGGCGGTGATGGGGGCCTGCACCGCTTCATCGTAGGTGGCCTGGTCGATATGCCCCAGTTCCCGCATGCGGAACAGGATCCAGTTGCGGCGAATCAGTGCGCGCTCCGGGTTGGTCAGCGGGTTGAAGCTGGAGGGGGCCTTGGGCAGGCCGGCAATCATCGCCTTCTCGGCCAGGGTCAGCTCGGCCAGCGGGCGGTTGTAGTAGATTTCGGCGGCGGCGGCGATACCGTAGGCGCGGTGGCCCAGGAAGATCTTGTTGACATAGAGCTCGAGGATCTCCTCCTTGCTGAGCACCTGCTCCATCTGCAAGGCGAGCAGGATCTCGCGAATCTTGCGGGTAAAGGTACGATCCAGAGTCAGCAGGTAGTTACGCGCCACCTGCATGGTGATGGTGGAGCCGCCGGACTGGATCTCCCCACCACTGGCCACCAGTTCCCCGGCCGCACGCAGCAGACCCTTGGGGTCGACACCACGGTGTTCGAAGAAGGCGTCATCCTCAGCGGCCAGCAGTGCCTGGATAAACTCCTCGGGGATCTGGTCATGATCGATCGGCAGGCGACGCTCCTCGCCATACTCGCCGATCAGCTTGCCGTCGCGGGTATAGATGCGCAGTGGTGAGTGCAGCTCGAAGTCCTGGAGCTGGCGCACGTCGGGGAGACCGGGGGCAAAGTAGAGGGCGGCGCCGACCACGCCCAGCCCGGCCGCGGCGATCAGCGAGATGGTCAGCCAGACCAGGGATAAGAGCAGGGTTCTGATAAACGTCATGAAATGGCGGTGTCCATGCAGGGAACTGGAGCGGATGTGAAGCGATGACGATACGTGGTTGCGACATTGGTTGCCGGGCCATTATAGAAAGCCCGGCCGAGGGTCACCAGCGTTGACGATGCTAGCCCAAGGTTTACCGTGTTAGTAATGGCAAGATCATGTAACCTCATGCGACAAAACTGAGGTAAGCAATCGAGACCTGCCGCCGTCACCAAGGCAGGCACATGTCAAGGCGAGCAAGCCGCACGACTCAGCAGGGGCAGGATAGAGATGCGTTTGATGGCATCAAGCAAGGGACTGATCGGTGTCGATATCACCTCGGCCACGGTCAAGCTTGTGGAGCTCAGGCGAGCTGGGGCCACGTATCAGGTGGAGAGCTATGCGGTCAGGCCGTTGCGCGAGGGCGCGGTGGTCGAGCGGCGCATCCAGGATATGGATGAGGTGGTTGATGCCCTTACCCGAGCCGTGCACCAGGCCAAGCCACATACCCGTCAGGCGGTGGTGGCAGTGCCCGCGAGCGCGGCGATCACCAAGACGCTGACGCTACCGGCATCGCTCAGCAGTGACGAGATCGAGTCGCGAATCGAGCTTGAATCTGACAAGCACATTCCCTTTCCGTTCAGTGAGGTCGCCTACGACTTCCAGCGCCTGGGGCTGAATGCCCGCTATGCCGACCAGCAGGACGTGCTGCTGGTGGCCTGCCGGCAGCAGGAGGTCGGCCAGCTGACCGATGCCGTGATGCAGGCAGGCCTGACGCCGGCTGCCGTGGATGTCGAGACCTTTGCCATGGAGCGTGCCTTCACCGAGGTGCGCCGGCAGCTGCCGGCGGATATCGGGGAGGAGGACAGTGTGGCGCTGGTGGATATCGGGGCCAACATGAACACCTTCCATGTGTTGCGTCAGGGGCGCGTCGTCTACAGCCGTGACACCGTGTTCGGTGGGCGCCAGCTCACCGAGGAGATTCGTAACCGTTACGGCTTGAGCTACGACGAGGCGGGGCTGGCCAAGAAGCGTGGCGGCCTGCCGGAGGACTACCAGCACAGCGTCCTCACCCCCTTCATCGACACCCTGGCCCAGCAGGTCGGGCGTTCGCTGCAGCTCTACTACACCGCCGGCCGCAAGCAGGAGGTGCGTCATATGGTGCTGGCCGGTGGCACCAGCGTGCTGCCGGGGCTGGCCGAGCGCCTGGCCCGGGAGAGCGGCATGGAGGTCTCCATCGCCAATCCGTTGGCACGCATGAAGGTCAGCAGCCGTATTGATGTGCAGACCCTTTCCGGTGAAGCACCGGCCATGCTGACGGCCTGTGGCCTGGCATTGAGGGCGCGCTCATGACGATCGAGATCAATCTGCTGCCGTGGCGAGAGGAAAAGCGGGCGCGGCGCAGCAAGCATTTCTATATGGCGCTGGGGGTGGCGGCGCTGCTGGGGATAGCCGGAGGCTATGCCATGACCTGGAACTATCAGCAACAGGCCGAGGTCCAGCGTGAGCGCAATGCCTATATCGAGGCTCAGGCGCGCCAGTTCGACTCGGCGATCCGTGAGGTTGGTGATCTGGAGAAGGTTCGCGATCAGGTGGTCGAGAAGGTGGGGGTCTTTACCGAGCTGCAGAACGGGCGCAGCCAGACGGTTCACGTGATGAGCGACCTGATCACCAGTCTCGAGGAGGGAGTGCATTACACCCAGTTCAACCGACAGGGTGACAGCCTGCGTCTCTCCGGGCGAGCCGAGGATAATGGCCAGGTTTCCGATCAGCTACGACGCCTGGGGGCGGCGGCATCCTTTACCGAGCCCGTGCTATCGGGAGTCGAAGCCGAGGGCGGCGGGGAGCGCAGAAGCTTCAGTCTCAGCATGAGCCAGCGCATGCCCGCAACGCACGCGGAAACTCACGCGGACAAGTCATCCGGCGGAACCGAGGAGGAGAGGCCATGAACCTCAATGCCGAGATGCGTCGGCTGCGCGAACTGGACTGGCGTGAGCTCGATATCAAGGAGGCCGGAGTGTGGCCCTGGTCTCTGCAGCTGCTGCTCTGCCTGCTGACGCTGGGTGTGACCCTCTTCGCCATGCACTGGTATCTGGCCGCGCCCGCCAAGGAGCGGCTCGAGCAGGCAAAGGCCGAAGAGCCACAGCTGATTCGCGCCTACCAGCGTCAGGCGGCCCTGGCCTCCCGGCTCGGACCGCTTCGCGAGCAGGTGGAGGCTCTCGAAGCGCGCATGGAAACCTTGCGCGAGATGCTGCCCAGTGGTGCCGAGATACCGGCGCTGCTCGACAATATTACCGAGACCGCCCTCGACAACCAGCTGGCGATCGACTACATCCGCCTGCGTGGCACGGCGGCCCGGGAGCATTACGTCGAGCAACCCTTCGATATCCAGGTGCGTGGTGACTATCACCGTATCGCCGCCTTCCTGGCAGGGGTCGCGGGCCTGCCCCGCATCGTTACCCTCCATGATATGACGCTGGCGCCGGAGGAGAGTAGCGGGCAGAGCCTGCGGCTTACCTTGGTGGCGCGCACCTACAGTTATCGGCAAGACGCGGAGAGCGGTTCATGAGGGTCTGGCAGAGGGGAGTTGCAGGGGGGGCAGGCCTGTTGCTGATCGCCGGTTGCGCCGATCCGCAGTTGACCAGCCTCGATCGTGAGCTGGCTGAGATTCGCAACAACCCGGCACCGGCGCCGACGGTAGAACTGCCTGAGATACCCGACTACGAGACGGTGCCCTACGATCATGCCGATCTGCGCAGCCCCTTCGTGCCGCGCCTGCCCGAGGCGGAGGAGCCAACTGAGGTAGCCACCGATCTGGCACCCGATCTGGATCGTGAGCGGGAAGCGCTGGAGGCCTACAACCTGGGTGAGCTGCGTCTGGTGGGGACCCTGACCGAGGGCGGCCAGCCCTCCGCGCTGGTGCGTGCACCCGATGGCCAGGTTCACCGGCTGCGGGTGGGCAACCATATGGGCAGCGATTTCGGTCGTATCGTCAGTATCACCTCATCAACGGTACAGTTGATCGAAATCGTGCCAACCGGGCGCGGGGGTTGGGTCGAGCGCACCACGCGCCTCGAGCTCAATGGCCAGCAGGGTGGCTAGCTCAGATGGCCCGGCAGTCAACAACAAGCGTGCACAGCGCAGCTGTCTATCATCGCTCCCGGGGAGCGACGTCAAGCAGGGGAAGGGAAGCAACCATGCAAGCACACATTGTCAAGCGTACCGTGGCGCTGCTCGCCATGCTGGTGGTGTCAGGAGCCGCTATGGCGGCCTCGACGCTCGAAGAGCTCGATTTTCGGCAAGGGGCCAGCGGCGAGCTTGAGGTCGATCTTGAGTTCTCCGGCCTGGTTCCCGAAGTGCGTGGTTATCGCATCGACGACCCCGCGCGGCTGACCATCGACCTGATGGAGACCGATAACCGCCTCGATCGGCGCAGCTACTCCCTGGGCATCGGCGGCGTGCAGCAGGTTACCGCCCTGGAGGCCGGCTCGCGTACCCGCCTGGTCTTCGACCTCGAGGGGCCGCTGCCCTACAACACCCGCGAGCAGGGCGACCGCCTGCGCCTGGCCATCGGCGGTGGCACCGCCGATACCGGCGTGGCCGCCCGTGCCGTCAGCCCTTCCACCACCCCGACAATCACCGCTACGGCAGCCGCCGCGCGGTCCGAGCCGGCCCCGCGCCAGCCGGTCCGCAGTGGCCCTAGCGTCGAGGATATCGACTTCCGCCGCGGCAGCGACGGTGCCGGTCGGCTGGTCGTCACCTTCGACCGCGCCGGCGTCGACGCCCGGGTGAGCGAGAGCGGCCGTAACCGCATCACCGCCGAGCTGATGGACGTCGACCTGCCCACCAGCCTGGACCAGGTCTACGACGTCAGCGATTTCGGCACCCCGCTGCAGCGGATCACCCCGCGGGTGGGGCGCAACGGTGTAACCCTCGATATCCAGGGCAGCGGCGACTACGCCATGGTCTCCACCCAGAGCGGGCGCCAGCTGACCATCGAGGCCCAGCCGGTCACCCGCCAGCAGCAGGAGCAGCGTGTCCGCGAGCAGTTCCCCTACACCGGCGAGCGCATTACGCTGAACTTCCAGGATATCGAGGTGCGCTCGGTGCTGGCGATCATCGCCGACTTCACCGGCCTCAACCTGGTGGCCAGCGACAGCGTGCAGGGCCGCGTGACCCTGAACCTCGAGGACGTGCCCTGGGACCAGGCCCTGGACCTGGTGCTCAAGAGCCACGGCCTCTCCAGCCGTCAGGACGGCAACGTCATCGTGGTTGCCCCGGCTGCCGAGCTGGCCCAGCGCGAGCAGCTCGAGTTGCAGACTCGCGAGCAGTTGGAGGTGCTGGCACCGCTGGAGACCGAGTATATTCAGGTCAAATACTCCAAGGCGGCAGATATTGCCGCACTTCTGCGGGGCCAGGATGGGTTTGGCTTGCTTACAGAGCGCGGCAAGGTGGCGGTGGACCCGCGCACCAATACCCTGCTGATCCAGGACACAGCCGACCAGATCGATAGCATCATGGATACCCTTGAGCGACTCGATGTGGCGGTGCGCCAGGTGCAGATTGAAGCGCGCATAGTCGTAGCTTCAGAGAGTGCGACCCGACAGCTTGGTGTTTCCTGGGGAGCTTCTTCTCCTGATGCGCGCATGGGTGGGCGTTTAGACTTGGGGGGAGCTTCTAGTGGGACCAGTCCACGAGGAGGGCTGTCCGTAGATCTGGGGCCAACTGGTTCGGGTGAAACGGGGTTTGCCTTTGGTTTTCTTTCAGGTGATGTTTTGCTCGACCTTGAGTTGCGCGCTCTCGAGAGTGAGGGGAAGAGCCAAATTATCTCACAGCCAAGAATTGTGACGGCTAATCAAAAGAAGGCGGTTATTACTCAAGGTCAAGAGCGTGCTTACCGAGTTTTTGAATCTGATTCCGGTGAAGATGATATTAATAATACAAGGGTGATTGAGTTTAAGGAGGCTGAGTTGTCGCTGGAGGTTACTCCTCAAATTACTCCTGATAACCGTGTAATCTTGGATATTAATCTTGATAACGATTCCTTTGGTGAGCCGCAGGTGGTTGGGGGGGAGCCGCCTATCGACACCAACTCGCTAGAAGCTCAGGTTCTTGTTGATAACGGCGAAACTGTCGTACTTGGTGGCATTTTGCGGATTGAATCGGGTAGCAACGTAGATAAAACGCCGTTCTTGGGGGACTTGCCGGTGCTTGGCAATCTGTTCAAGTCTACCTCTGAGACCAGAGAGAAGGTAGAATTGCTGGTATTCATTACCCCACGAATCCTGGACGACGGTGTGGCCCTTCGCTGATGCTGGCACTACCCAACCTGATACTGATCGGCCCCATGGGGGCCGGCAAGAGCACCATCGGCCGCCTCCTGGCGGCCGAACTTTCTCGCGACTTCCTGGATACCGACCACGAGATCCAGGCGCGCTGCGGCGCCGATATCCCCTGGATCTTCGATGTGGAGGGGGAGGCGGGCTTCCGCGACCGCGAGACCCAGATGATCGACGAGCTGACCCGCCGCGAGGGCGTGGTGATCGCCACCGGCGGCGGTGCCGTGCTGCGCGAGGAGAATCGCCGCCTGCTGCGCGAGCGGGGCACCGTCATCTACCTCTACACCACCGTGGAGCAGCAGCTCCGGCGCACCGCCAAGGACCGCAACCGGCCGCTGCTGCAGCGTCCCGACAAGGAGGCGGTGCTGCGCGAGATGTTCGGCGTGCGCGACCCGCTCTACCGTGCCACCGCCGACCTCACCGTGCGCACCGACCGCCGCGGCCCACGCTCGGTGGTCAATGACATCGTCCGCCGCGTCACGCGGCTGGTCGACCCCCTGCAAGCCAAGGCCTGAACATGACCCAGACTTCCGCCGGCCCGCACACCCTCGAGGTGGCGCTGGGCGATCGCAGCTATCCCATCCATATCGGCCCCGGCCTGCTCCGTGAGCCCGGGGCACTTTCGCCCTGGCTGGCCGGCCGCCAGGTGATGATCGTCACCAACGAGACGGTGGCGCCACTCTACCTCGAGCGCTGCCGCAAGGCCTTGCCGGACGACGTGGAGCTGCGCGAGCTGGTGCTGCCCGACGGCGAGGCCACCAAGAACCTCGAGCATGTCTCGCGCATCTGGGATGCCCTGCTCGAGGCCGGCTTCAACCGCCGCTGCACCCTGGTGGCCCTGGGTGGGGGCGTGATCGGCGACATGGTGGGCTTCGCCGCGGCCTGCTATCAGCGCGGCGTGGCCTTCATCCAGGTGCCCACCACCCTGCTGGCCCAGGTGGACTCCTCGGTGGGCGGCAAGACCGGGGTCAACCATCCGCTGGGCAAGAACATGATCGGTGCCTTCTGGCAGCCCCGGGCGGTGCTGATCGACACCGATACCCTGGCCACCCTGCCGCCCCGTGAGCTCTCGGCGGGTCTGGCCGAGGTGATCAAGTACGGCCTGATCCGCGACGCCGACTTCCTCGCCTGGCTAGAGCGCTCGCTGCCCGCGCTGCGCGACCTGGAGCCCGACGCCCTGGCGCGGGCCATCCAGCGCAGCTGTGCGCTCAAGGCCGAGATCGTCGCCGAGGATGAGACCGAGCAGGGCGTGCGTGCGCTGCTCAACCTGGGTCACACCTTCGGCCACGCCATCGAGGCGCATCAGGGCTATGGCAACTGGCTGCATGGCGAGGCGGTGGGCACCGGCATGCTGATGGCCGCCGAGCTATCCAGCCGACTGGGCTGGCTCTCCACGGATGACGTCGAGCGCCTGCGGGCCATCTTGCGGGCCGCGGGCCTGCCGCTGGAGGCCCCGGCCGAGATGGGTGTCGACGACTTCCTGTCGCGCATGCGCCTCGACAAGAAGAACGTCGACAGCCGCCTGCGCCTGGTGCTGCTGCGCGCCCTGGGTGACGCCTGCGTGGATGACGCCACGCCCGAGGAGACCCTCCAGACCCTGCTCGAGCAGTTTCCCCGCGGCTGAGCCTGTTCACTCCCCTCTATCAGGGCTATCGCAGTTACAGAAACCAAGGGGCGCTGGGGGCAAGCCGTAGAGGAGGTCCTACGCCATGGATGGCGTCGGTAGCGCCCAGGGAGGGGTTTACAGCGCCTCCTCGAAGGCTTGTCGCCAGATCAGCCCCGGGCGATGCAACTTATCTGCGATAGCTCTGCGTCCTACATTCTTCGATCGTCACGCCCGCGCCATCCCGGTGCGGGCGTTCCTCGTCTATGCTGCGGTGAGCAGCGCCGCAAGCCGACAGGAGGCGGTAGATTGGAATGGCTTATGCGCTATCGGCATGGGAAAATTCGCCATAATCAGACTAAAGTCTAGTGCATTTTCTTATTCGTTAAACCTGCGTTTATGGTTATCGCAAGTCGTTGACTGGCGGGGTTTTTTGTCCTGGGGGTGGGTGGCAACTGTCGGATTTATAGACGTTTTTCAGGAAGGGGGAGGTGCGATCCCGTTGCGCTGCAGCGCGGGCGCTGGCTATGCTGGTCGCTCTTTTGCCATGCAGGCCGGCGCGGGGATTGCGCCATCTCGGTGAAATAAAAAACTTCTAAAAATATCACGAGATTCCTGCCAATAAAACCACTTTCTCGAGGCGCGCCAATGAACAGAGGTCTTCATCAGCCCGGCGAGTTCCGCGACAACTGCGGGTTCGGCCTGATCGCTCATATGGAGGGCCGCGCCAGCCACGAGCTGCTGCGCACCGCCATCGAATCCCTGACCTGCATGACCCACCGCGGCGGCATCGCCGCCGACGGCAAGACCGGTGACGGCTGCGGCCTGCTGCTGCAGCTGCCGGATGCCTTTATGCGCCAGGTTGCACAGGAAGCCCTCAAGGTCGAGCTGGGCGAGCGCTACGCGGTGGGGGCGGTGTTCCTGCCCGATGACGATGCTCGAGCCGCCCACGCTGCGGAGGTGCTCGAGGGGGAGCTGCGCGCCCGTGGCCTGGTGATTCGAGGCTGGCGCGAGGTGCCGCTGGATGCCTCGGTGTGCGGCCCCATGGCGCTGGAGTGCCTGCCGCGCATCCGCCACCTGTTCGTGGAGCCGGGCAAGAACGGTAGCGCCGAGCGCTTCGAGGTCGACCTCTTCATGGCCCGCCGCCACGCCGAGCAGGCACTGCGCAGCGAGCCGGAGTTCTACGTCTGCTCGCTCTCCGAGAAGGTGCTCTCCTACAAGGGCCTGGTGATGCCGGTGGACCTGCCGGCCTTCTACCACGACCTCGGCGACGCGCGCCTGGAGACCGCCATCTGCGTCTTCCACCAGCGCTTCTCCACCAACACCGCGCCGCGCTGGCCGCTGGCCCAGCCGTTCCGGCTGCTGGCCCACAACGGCGAGATCAACACCATCGAGGCCAACCGCGGCTGGGCCAACTCGCGCAAGGAGAACTTCGTCTGCGAGCGGCTGCCCGACATCGCCGAGCTCGACGAGATCGTCAACACCGTGGGCTCCGACTCCTCCAGCATGGACAACATGCTCGAGGTGCTTCTGATGGGCGGCATGGAGCTGCACCGTGCGGTGCGCATGATGGTGCCGCCGGCGTGGCAGAACGTCGAGCTGATGGACGCCGAGCTGCGCGCCTTCTACGAGTACAACTCCATGCACGTGGAGCCCTGGGATGGCCCCGCCGGGGTGGTGATGACCGACGGGCGCCAGGCACTCTGCATGCTCGACCGTAACGGCCTGAGGCCGGCGCGCTGGGTGATCACCAAGAACGGCTTTATCACCCTGGCCTCGGAGATCGGCACCTACGACTATGCGCCGGAGGATGTGGTGGCCAAGGGGCGCGTAGGACCGGGCCAGGTGCTGGCCGTCGACACCGTGACCGGCGAGGTGCTGCATACCGAGGATATCGATGCCCGGCTGAAGTCGGCCTATCCCTACAAGCGCTGGCTCAAGGAAGAGGCGCAATATCTGGAGTCGTCGCTCACCGAGCTGGCCAGCTTCCATAACATGGATGCTGATGGCCTGGCCGTGGCCCAGAAGATGTTCCAGGTCAGTTTCGAGGAGCGGGACCTCCTGCTGCGTCCGCTGGGCGAGAGCGGCCAGGAGGCGGTAGGCTCCATGGGCGACGATACCCCCATGGCGGTGCTTTCCGCCAGGCCGCGTCTGCTCAGCGACTATTTTCGCCAGAAGTTCGCTCAGGTCACCAATCCGGCCATCGACCCGCTGCGCGAGGCGATCGTGATGTCGCTGGAGACCTGTATCGGTGCCGAGCGCAACGTCTTCAAGGCGACCCCCGAGCATGCCCATCGCATCATCCTGACGACGCCAATCCTCTCGCCGCGCAAGTTCACCGCCCTGGTGGAGCAGGAGGATGAGGCCTATGCCAGTCATCGGCTGCGCATGGCCTATGACCCCGAACACCACGGCCTGCAGGCCGCCCTGGGTGAGCTGTGCCGTCAGGCCACGGAGGCGGTCAAGGCCGGCAAGGTGATTCTGGTGCTTACCGATGCCGGCCTCGAGAAGGGCGAGCTGCCAATTCATGCGGCCCTGGCCGTTGGTGCCGTGCACCACCATCTGGGGCGGCTGTCGTTGCGCCCGCGCTGCAACATCGTGGTAGAGACCGGTTATGCCCGCGACGCCCACCAGATGGCGGTGCTGTTCGGGGTGGGGGCCACCGCCGTCTTCCCCTGGCTCGCCTATCAGGTGATGGCCGACATGCATCGCACCGGTGAGCTGGTCGGTAATCCCGCCGATGCCCGTGAGAACTACCGCAAGGGTCTGCAGAAGGGGTTGTTCAAGATTCTCTCCAAGATGGGGATCTCGACCCTCGCCTCCTATCGCGGCTCCCAGCTGTTCGAAGCGGTTGGCCTCGACGATGAGGTGATGGCGCTATGCTTTCCGGGCATGGCCTCGCGCATTCAGGGCGCCGGTTTTGCCGAGCTGCAGCTCCAGCAGGAGCTGCTTGCCCGCGATGCCTGGGTTCCGCGCAAGGGCATCAGCCAGGGAGGGCTGTTCAGGTATGTGCACGGTCACGAATACCATGCCTTCAATCCCGACGTGGTCAAGTCACTTCAGGAGGCGGTTCAGGAGGGGAGTTACGCCAAGTGGAAGCGCTTCGCCGCACTGGTCAACGAGCGCTCTCCTGCCACTCTTCGCGACCTGCTCAGGCTGAAGCCGGTGGCCGAGTCGCTGCCGCTCTCGGAGGTCGAGCCGGTCGAGGCACTGCTGCCGCGTTTCGACAGCGCCGGCATGTCGTTGGGGGCGCTCTCGCCCGAGGCCCACGAGGCGCTGGCCCAGGCCATGAACGAGTCCGGCGGGCGCTCCAACTCCGGCGAGGGGGGCGAGGACCCGGCGCGCTACGGCACGATTCGTTCCTCCAAGATCAAGCAGATCGCTTCGGGACGTTTCGGCGTCACCCCGGCCTACCTGGTCAATGCCGAGGTACTGCAGATCAAGGTGGCCCAGGGTGCCAAGCCCGGTGAGGGGGGGCAGCTGCCTGGCGGCAAGGTCAACGAGCTGATCGCACGGTTGCGCTATGCGGTGCCCGGGGTGACCCTGATCTCGCCCCCGCCGCATCACGATATCTACTCGATCGAGGACCTGGCGCAGCTGATATTCGATCTCAAGCAGGTCAATCCCGATGCCCAGGTGTCGGTGAAGCTGGTTTCCGAGCCCGGTATCGGGACCATCGCCACAGGGGTTGCCAAGGCCTATGCCGACCTGATCACCGTCTCGGGATATGACGGCGGGACGGCGGCGAGCCCGATTACCTCCATCAAGCACGCCGGTTCCCCCTGGGAGCTGGGGCTGCCCGAGGTGCATCAGGCGCTGCGTATCAATGGTCTGCGCGACAAGATTCGTCTGCAGACCGACGGCGGCCTCAAGACCGGCCTCGATGTGGTGAAGGCGGCGATCCTTGGCGCCGAGAGCTTCGGGTTCGGTACCGCGCCCATGGTGGCGCTGGGTTGCAAGTACCTGCGTATCTGCCATCTCAACAACTGTGCCACCGGCGTTGCCACCCAGGACGACTATCTGCGTGACGAGCACTTCCGCGGCACCGTGGATATGGTCAAGCACTACTTCCGCTTTATCGCCGAGGAGGTGCGCGAGCTGATGGCCATGCTGGGCGTGGCCAGGCTCACCGACCTGATCGGTCGTACCGACCTGCTCGAGGTGATCGAGGGCGCGACCGCTTCCCAGCGCAAGCTGGATCTGACGCCACTGCTCGGTAACGATCATGTGCCGGCGGATGCGCCGCAGTTCTGCAAGGTGAACCGCAACGTGCCTCACGACCCGGGTGCCAAGAACCAGGAGGTATTGGCGGCGCTGGAGGAGGCCATCGAACACAGCAGTGGTGGTGAGTTCACCTTCACCATTACCAACTGCGATCGCAGCGTGGGGGCGCTTGCCTCGGGGGTGATCGCCAAGCGTTACGGCGAGGCGGGCCTCGCGGAAGCACCGGTCACCGCACGCTTTACCGGGGTGGCTGGCCAGAGCTTCGGCGTATGGAATGCCTGCGGACTCAATCTCTATCTGGAAGGTGACGCCAACGACTACGTCGGCAAGGGCATGAACGGTGGCAAGGTGGTGATCACGCCGCCCCGTGGCAGTCGCTTCGAGAGTCACAGGACGGCCATCATCGGCAATACCTGCCTGTATGGAGCCACCGGCGGCAAGCTGTTTGCGGCGGGCACCGCCGGTGAGCGTTTTGCCGTGCGCAACTCCGGTGTCCATGCGGTGGTCGAGGGCCTCGGCGACCATGGCTGTGAGTACATGACCGGCGGGTTGGTGGCCGTGCTCGGTGAGAGCGGGGACAACTTCGGCGCGGGCATGACCGGTGGCTTCGCCTACGTGCTCGACGAGGACCGCAGCTTCGTCGACAAGGTCAACCACGAGCTGGTGGAGATCCACCGAATCAATACCGAGGCCATGGAAGCCCACCGGCGTCACCTGCGCGAGGTCATCGAGGAGTTTG
The DNA here is from genome assembly GCF_947501415.1 of uncultured Halomonas sp. Taxonomy (GTDB): domain Bacteria; phylum Pseudomonadota; class Gammaproteobacteria; order Pseudomonadales; family Halomonadaceae; genus Halomonas. The sequence continues at coordinate 261,001 of NZ_CANMVL010000007.1, forward strand.
TCAGCGAGACCGGTTCGGCCCGCGGGCGCGCCATTCTCGAGGACTTCAGCGACTTTGTCCGCAACTTCTGGCTGGTGAAGCCCAAGGCGGCGAGCCTGAAGAGCCTGTTGGCCCAATCCCGGCGTCAGCCGGAATAAGAGGCGGCGTCAGCCGGAATAAGAGGCGACAACAGCCGGAGCAGAGAGCCGGCATCAGCCTTCACCGTCAGGGTGACCTGCGCCCGTCGAGTTCGGAGCGCGGGCGGACGGTCGACAGGAATTCCAGGAGTAGAGAGCATGGCTAACCGTTTGAGCAACGATTTCCAGTTTATCGAGGTGGGTCGACAGGATCCGGACAAGAAGGATGCCCGTACCCGCTCGCGGGAGTTTGCCGAGATCTATGAGCCCTTCAGGCCCCAGGAGGCGGCGGGTCAGTCGCATCGCTGCCTGCACTGTGGCAACCCCTATTGCGAGTGGAAGTGTCCGGTACACAACTACATACCGAACTGGCTGCAGCTGGTCAGCGAGGGCAATATCCTCGAGGCGGTCGAACTCTGCCACAAGACCAACTCGCTGCCCGAGGTGTGCGGCCGGGTGTGCCCTCAGGATCGTCTCTGCGAGGGAGCCTGTACCCTCAATGACGGCTTCGGTGCCGTTACCATCGGCTCGGTCGAGAAGTACATCACCGATACCGCCTTTGCCATGGGCTGGCGCCCGGACCTGTCTCGGGTCACCTGGACCGACCGCAAGGTGGCGGTGATCGGTGCGGGACCCGCGGGGCTGGGGTGCGCCGATATTCTGGTGCGTAACGGCGTCAAGCCGGTGGTGTTCGATCGCAACCCGGAGATCGGTGGCCTGCTGACCTTCGGCATTCCCGAGTTCAAGCTCGAGAAGAATGTCATGGAGCGTCGGCGTGCGGTGTTCGAGGAGATGGGGGTCGAGTTCCGCCTGGGGGTCGAGATCGGCCGCGATATCACCATCGATACCCTGCTCGAGGAGTACGATGCGCTGTTTTTGGGCATGGGAACCTACAAGTCCATGCAGGGGGGCTTCCCTGGCGAGAACCTGCCGGGCGTTCACAAGGCGCTCGACTTTCTGATCGCCAACGTCAATCACTGTCTGGGCTTCGAGAAGGATCCTGGCGAGTACATCAGCTTCAAGGGGCAGCGGGTGGTGGTGCTGGGTGGCGGCGATACCGCCATGGACTGCAATCGCACCTCGATTCGTCAGGGCGCCACCAGCGTCACCTGCGCCTACCGCCGTGATGAGGAGAATATGCCTGGCTCACGCAAGGAGGTGGCCAACGCCAGGGAAGAGGGCGTGGAGTTCCTGTTCAATCGCCAGCCCGTCGCCGTGGTGGGCGAAGGGAAGGTCGAGGGGGTCAAGGTGGTGCGCACCCGCATGGGTGAACCGGATGAGAATGGCCGCCGCCGCCCCGAGGTGGTGCCGGGCTCCGAGGAAGTGATTCCCGCCGATGCCGTGGTCATCGCCTTTGGCTTTCAGCCCGACCCGCCGGCCTGGCTCACCGAGACCGGCGTGGAGGTCGATGAACGAGATCGGGTCAAGGCAGCGGAGCAGGGTGAGTTCGCCTTCCGGACCACTCACGAGAAGATCTTCGCCGGCGGCGATATGGTGCGCGGCTCCGATCTGGTGGTCACCGCCATCCACGAGGGGCGCCAGGCCGCCGAGGGCATTTTGGACTATCTGGGGGTATAAGCCTCGAGCTACAAGCGCCGAGCTACAAGCAGACCCCAATGCTTCGAGCGTCAGGGGTTTGCTATTGATGGGGCGGTCTTATACCGCCGGCTTGCAGCTTGACGCTCAAATTGAGCCATTGGTCGTATTCTGCTACTCTGTCATCCCATCCTGGCGCGGCTTTCTGTCGTGCCTACCGATCACGCTTCGACAGGTTCCTCATGACACGATACATCTTCGTGACCGGCGGCGTTGTGTCCTCTTTGGGCAAGGGCATCGCGTCGGCCTCGCTTGCGGCGATTCTCGAGGCTCGCGGCCTCAAGGTCACCATGCTCAAGCTCGACCCGTATATCAACGTGGATCCGGGCACCATGAGCCCCTTCCAGCACGGCGAGGTATTCGTTACCGAGGATGGTGCCGAGACCGATCTCGACCTGGGCCACTATGAGCGCTTCATCCGCACCAAGATGACCCAGGGCAACAACTTCACCACCGGGCGCGTCTACGAGCACGTGCTGCGCAAGGAGCGCCGCGGCGATTACCTGGGTGGTACCGTGCAGGTGATTCCGCACATCACCGACGAGATCAAGCGTCGCGTCTATGAAGGTGGCGAGGGTTTCGACGTGGCGCTGGTGGAGATCGGTGGCACCGTGGGCGATATCGAGTCGCTGCCCTTCCTCGAGGCGACCCGCCAGATCAGGAGTGAGCTCGGTGCGAGCCGCGCGATCTTCATGCACCTGACGCTGGTGCCCTACATCAAGACGGCCGGTGAGACCAAGACCAAGCCGACCCAGCACAGCGTCAAGGAGCTGCGCTCCATCGGTATCCAGCCGGATATCCTGATCTGCCGCAGCGAGGTGGAGCTCGAGGAGAGCGAGCGCCGCAAGATCGCCCTGTTCACCAATGTGGAGGAGCGCGCGGTCATCCCTCTGCAGGACGCCGATACCATCTACCGTATCCCGCTGATGCTCCACGAGCAGGGGCTCGACGAGATCGTCTGCGACAAGCTCCGCCTGACGGCCGACGAGGCCGACCTGGGCGAGTGGGTGCATGTACTCGATGCCAAGCTCAATCCGCTCAAGTCGATCAATATCGCTATGGTCGGCAAGTACATGGAGCTGCTCGATGCCTACAAGTCGCTTAATGAGGCGCTGATCCACGCCGGTATCCAGACCCGCGTGAAGGTCAACGTCGACTATATCGACTCCGAGGATATCGAGCGCCACGGCACCGAACGTCTGGCCGGCAAGGATGCGATCCTGGTGCCTGGCGGCTTCGGCGAGCGTGGCGTGGAGGGCAAGATCGCCACGGCGCGCTATGCCCGTGAGAGTGGCATTCCCTACCTCGGCATCTGTCTCGGCATGCAGGTGGCGGTGATCGAGTTTGCCCGCAACGTCGCCGGCTGGGAGGACGCCAACTCCACCGAGTTCACCCACGACACCCAGCACCCGGTGGTTGGCCTGATTACCGAGTGGCTGAGCCCCGAGGGCAAGATCGAGCTGCGAGACGCGGCCTCCGATCTGGGTGGTACCATGCGCCTTGGCGGCCAGGTCTGCCAGCTCAAGGCCGGCAGCAAGGCCCGCGAGGCCTATGCCGCCGATGAGATCGTCGAGCGTCACCGTCACCGCTTCGAGGTCAACGAGCAGTTCGTCGAGCAGCTCGAGCAGGCGGGCCTGGTCGTCTCGGGCAAGAGTGTGGACAACTCCCTGGTCGAGGTGGTCGAGCTTCCCGATCATCCCTGGTACGTGGCTTGCCAGTTCCACCCGGAATTCACCTCCACCCCCCGAGACGGTCACCCGCTGTTCACCGGCTTCGTCAACGCGGCGCTGGAGCACAAGGCGGCACGCGGCCGCGCCCAGTCCTCTTACCAGGAGTGAGTCGGATGAGTGCTCCCGAAAGAACCATCGAGATTGCCGGCCTGAAGGCCGGCAATTCATTGCCGCTGATGCTGTTTGGCGGCATGAACGTGCTGGAGTCCCGCGAGCTTGCCTTGGAGGTGGCCGCGGCCTATGTCGAGGTAACCGGCAGACTCGGCATGCCCTATGTGTTCAAGGCCAGCTTCGACAAGGCCAACCGCAGCTCCATCCACTCCTTCCGTGGCCCCGGCCTGGAGAAGGGGGTCGAGATCCTGGCCGAGGTGAAAGAGCGCTTCGGTGTGCCGATCATCACCGATGTTCACGAGCCCTGGCAGGCCGAGCCGGTGGCCGAAGTGGCCGATGTGATCCAGCTGCCGGCCTTCCTGGCCCGCCAGACCGATCTGGTGGTGGCCATGGCCAGGACCGGGGCGGTGATCAATATCAAGAAGCCCCAGTTCCTGGCGCCCCACGAGATGCGTCATATCGTCCGCAAGTGCGAGGAGGCCGGCAATGACCGGGTGATCCTCTGCGAGCGAGGCTCGAGCTTCGGCTACAACAACCTGGTGGTCGACATGCTCGGCTTCGGCGAGATGAAGCAGAGCGGCCTGCCACTGTTCTTCGATGTGACCCACTCGCTGCAGCGCCCGGGTGGGCGCGCCGACAGTGCCGATGGCCGCCGGGCACAGGTGGCGGAGCTGGCGCGTGCCGGTGTCGCCGTGGGGCTGGCCGGTCTCTTCCTGGAGGCCCATCCGGACCCCGATCACGCCAAGTGCGATGGCCCCTGCGCCTTGCCGCTGGACCGGCTCGAGCCGTTCCTGACCCAGCTCAAGGCCCTCGATGACCTGGTAAAGGGCTTCGCGCCGCTCGAAATCTCATAACACTCCAACGCTGACACGACTGAGGAAGATTCGCATGACCAAGATCGTCGATATTCGTGCCCTCGAGGTGCTCGACTCCCGCGGCAACCCCACCGTCCAGGCCGAAGTGCGCCTTGAAAGCGGTGCCGTGGGTGTGGCCTGTGCCCCCAGCGGTGCCTCTACCGGCTCCCGCGAGGCCCTCGAGCTGCGCGACGGCGACAAGGCCCGTTACCTCGGCAAGGGCGTGCTGAAGGCCGTCGAGGCCGTCAATGGCGACATTCGTGCCAGGCTCGTCGGCATGGATGCGCGTGATCAGCGTGGCCTCGACGACGCCATGCTGGCGCTCGATGACACCGACAACAAGGCCAAGCTTGGCGCCAACGCCATCCTGGCCGTGTCGCTGGCCGCCTCCAGGGCGGCAGCCAACGCCAAGGGTGTGCCGCTCTATGCCCATATCGCAGAGCTCTATGGTCAGCCGGGCCGGTACACCATGCCGGTGCCGATGATGAATATCCTCAATGGTGGAGAGCATGCCGACAACAATGTCGACATCCAGGAGTTCATGGTGCAGCCGGTGGGGGCCCCGAGCTTCCGTGAAGGTCTGCGCATGGGGGCCGAGATCTTCCATGCCCTGAAGAAGGTGCTTTCGTCGCGTGGCCTGTCCACCTCGGTTGGTGACGAGGGCGGTTTTGCCCCCAACCTGGCGTCCAACGCCGAGGCCCTGGCGGTGATCAAGCAGGCGGTGGCAGACGCAGGCTACAAGCTTGGCAGCGATGTGACCCTGGCACTGGACTGCGCCTCCTCCGAATTCTTCAAGGATGGCCAGTACGACCTCTCCGGTGAGGGCAAGCAGTATGATGCCGCGGGCTTCGCCGACTACCTGGCAGGCCTGTGCGATGAGTATCCCATCGTCTCCATCGAGGATGGCATGGATGAATCCGACTGGGAGGGCTGGAAGGCGCTGACCGACAAGCTCGGCGACCGGGTGCAGCTGGTGGGGGATGATCTCTTCGTGACCAATACCCGCATCCTCAAGCGTGGTATCGACGAGCGGATCGGCAACTCCATCCTGATCAAGTTCAACCAGATCGGTTCCCTCTCCGAGACCCTGGATGCCATTCGCATGGCCCAGGATGCCGGTTTTACCGCGGTGATCTCACATCGCAGCGGCGAGACCGAGGACACCACCATCGCCGACCTGGCCGTGGGTACCTGCGCCGGCCAGATCAAGACCGGCTCGCTGTGTCGCTCCGACCGTGTCGCCAAGTACAACCGACTGCTGGTCATCGAGAGTGAGCTGGGCGAAGGGGCGACCTACCCGGGGTTGTCGGCCATCAAGGGTCAGTAATGGCGTGTAGGAGATTGCTGACAAGGTGGTGTCGTTATTGACGCCATTCGAGTGTGGAGGCCGGCACCCAGGGTGCCGGACTTTGTTTTATCTTGTTGAAAATAAAAAGATAAGTTTTCTTTCTGCATGCCGGTCGAGCGTGCCGGAGATAGATGTGTCGTCGTTTATGTCAGATTGTGCAGTGGCGCAATTCTGAGACAATCAGCCACGCAGCACAGGGGCTCACGGGATGTAGCCTCGGCAGGATGCAATGGGATGTAGTCAGGTGATGCGCTCGGTACGGCAGGATGCTGTTTCCGGGCAGGGAAGTCATCACGGGAATCTGGGCGGAAGGAGTCGCTCGTGGAACGGCTTGGAGCTGGCGGCCCCTGGGCCGCCTTTTTATTGCGTGGTGTTCTCCGTTTATCGCCACTCGCCGGCTAGATACAGCAGCGCCGACCGTCACAAGGCGGTCGGCGCTGCTGTATCTGGTGTCTCGCTGATCGCTTCCTGCCGATCGAACCCGCGGCAGGAAGCGAGTGTTGCTCAGCGCTCCAGCTGCTCCAGCTTGCCCGGCTTGCCATCCCACTCCTCGGCGTCGGGCAGCGGGTCCTGCTTCTCGCTGATATTGGGCCATACCTCGGCAAGCTCGGCATTGAGCTCGATGAACGCCTCCTGACCCTCGGGTAGCTCATCCTCCGAGAAGATCGCCTCGGCGGGACACTCCGGCTCGCACAGGGCGCAGTCGATGCACTCGTCGGGGTGGATCACCAGGAAGTTGGGGCCCTCGTAGAAGCAGTCCACGGGACATACTTCGACGCAGTCTGTGTATTTGCATTTGATGCAGTTCTCGGTGACGACGAATGTCATGCTGCTTTTCCCTCCCTCATGGCCTGGCTCGCGCTGTCGTGGCGGGTCCCGACCTATGTAAATATCAAAAAGTAATAAAAAACCAGGTCTCTTATTCTAAGGAGTCCGGGGATTCGTCCATTCTAGTCGCCGCTGCCTGACCGTCGCAAGCAAAGGTCCGGGCGATACGGAGGTGGCGCCCCAGCGTGCGATAGCGCCGTTGGCATCGGCGAGGACCTCATCGTATCTCGCGCCAGCGGTAGAGCATCTCGAGCGCCTGGCGTGGCGTCAGGTCGTCGAGGACAAGCCCGTCGAGCTCTTCCACCATCGGGTGTGGCGGGCTGGCGAAGAGGTCGCTCTGCAGCGGTGTCGGGACATCGTCTGCGCCAGCCAGTCGAGTCCGGCTGCCCTGGTCGACTTCCTGCTGCTCGAGCTGGGAAAGCTTCTCTCGGGCCCGGGCGATCACCCCCTGGGGGACACCGGCCAGCTGAGCCACCTGCAGGCCGTAGCTCTGACTGGCGGGGCCTTCCTCAACCCGGTGCATGAAGACGATGCCATCCTTGTGTTCCGCCGCGGTCAGGTGCACGTTGGCCACCCCCTCGGCCTGCTCGGCCAGGGCGGTCATCTCGAAATAGTGAGTAGCGAACAGTGTAAAGGCACGGGTTCGGGTCAGGTGCTCGGCGCTGGCCCAGGCCAGGGAGAGACCGTCGAAGGTGCTGGTGCCGCGGCCGATCTCATCCATCAGCACCAGGCTGTGATCGGTGGCGTTGTGCAGGATGCTGGCGGTTTCGGTCATCTCCACCATAAAGGTGGAGCGGCCGCCGGCCAGGTCGTCCGATGAACCGATGCGGGTGAAGATGCGATCCACCGGGCCGATGTCGGCCGCGCTGGCAGGCACGAAACTGCCGGTGTGGGCGAGCAGCACGATCAGCGCGGCCTGGCGCATATAGGTCGACTTGCCGCCCATGTTGGGGCCGGTGATCACCAGCATGCGGCGACCCTCTTCCATGATCAGGTCATTGGGTACGAAGGGAGCGTCGCTGACCCGCTCCACCACCGGGTGACGGCCGCCATGAATGGTGATGCCCGGGGCCTCGGCAAGGTGTGGGCGCACGAATTCCAGCGCATGGGCGCGCTCGGCGAAGGCGCACAGCACATCAAGCGTCGCCAGGGCCCGGGCGCTGGCCTGAAGGGCGTCGAGTTCGCTGTTCAGGGTTTCTAGCAGCCCCTCGTAGAGCAGCTTCTCGCGTGCCAGGGCGCGGGACTTCGCCGACAGGGCCTTGTCCTCGAACTCCTTGAGCTCGGGGATGATAAAGCGCTCGGCATTCTTCAGGGTCTGACGACGGATATAGTCTGGCGGGGCATCCTTGGCTTGTGCCCTGGGGATCTCGATGAAATAGCCGTGCACACGGTTGTAGCCGACCTTGAGGCCGGGCAGGCCGGTGCGTTCGCGCTCCCGGGTCTCCAGTCTCACCAGGTAATCGCCGGCGTGTTCGGCGAGGCCGCGGTGCTCGTCGAGCTCGGCATCGAAGCCTTCGGCGATCACCCCGCCGTCGCGGATCACCACCGGGGGGGTCTCCACCAGGGCGCGATTCAGGGTGTCGGCGAGCTCGGGGTAGGGGCGAATATGGTGCCTGAGCTTGTCCAGGGTGGAGCCCTCGGGAAAGTCGGCGAGCCGGGCCTCGAGGTCGGGCAGGGCATTGAAGGCGTCACGTAGCCGGGCCAGATCACGCGGGCGGGCGCTGAAGAGGGCCACCCGGGCGAGGATGCGTTCCACATCGCCGATCGCCTTGAGCGAGTCGCCGAGTGCCACGAAGCCATCCGCCTCCTGCAGCAGCGTCACGGCGGACTGACGAGCCTGGACACGCTCGCGGTCACGCAGTGGACGGTTGAGCCAGCGCTTGAGCAGGCGTGATCCCATGGCGGTGGCGGTGGTATCGAGCACGCTGGCCAGGGTGTTGTCGCCACTGCCGGCGAGGTTGGTGTCGATCTCCAGATTGCGACGGCTGGCGGCGTCGATGACCACGGCGTCGTCGCGGCTTTCCACGCCGATGGCGGTGACATGGGGCAAACGCGAGCGCTGGGTATCCCGGGCGTACTCCACCAGCACGCCGGCGGCGGTGATGGCCGCGGAGAGGTGCGCGCAGCCGAAGCCACGCAGATCCTGGACGCCGAACTGGTCGCAGAGCAGACGGGTTGCGCTCTCCTGGTCGAACAGCCAGTCGCTCTGGCGACGCAGCCCCCGACGCCCCTCCAGGGCCGGCGGCAGACTCAGACCCTCGGCCACAAGCAGCTCGGCCGGGTCGAGGCGCTGGAGCTCGGCGAGCAGTTCGCTCTCACCCTCCACCTCCAGCACGCTGAAGCGTCCACTGGAGAGCTCCAGCCAGGCCAGGCCGATACGCTCGGCGGGGGCATGCACGGCCACCAGCAGGTTGTCGCGACGAGCATCGAGCAGCGCCTCGTCATACAGGGTGCCGGGGGTGACAATGCGTACCACGCGCCGCTCTACCGGCCCCTTGCTGGTGGCGGGGTCGCCGATCTGCTCACAGATCGCCACCGATTCGCCGGCGGCCACCAGGCGCGCCAGGTAGCCCTCGGCGCTATGGTAGGGGATCCCGGCCATGGGAATCGGCTGGCCGGCAGACTGGCCGCGTTGGGTCAGGGTAATGTCGAGCAGTGCCGCGGCGCGCCTGGCATCGTCGAAGAAGAGCTCGTAGAAGTCACCCATGCGATAGAAGAGCAGCACCTCGGGATGCTCGCGCTTGATCTTCAGGTATTGGGCCATCATCGGCGTATGCTGGGTGCTGGCCTGGGACATGGCGATTGCTGGGCTCCTGATCTTGTAGAAGGTCTTGTAGATGGTCTCGTTGAACGGTCGGCAGAGACCCACACAGGGTGGCGGTGCCTGCAACCCCGCGGCAAAGGCAGTATTCTACGCAGATGGCCTCGCCTCGTCAGGCTTGCCTTCGACCCACCGAGCAGGAGTCTTCAGCATGTCCCATTCAGCCGCGAGCCTTGCCAATCTCGACCTCGCCACCCTGGCCGAGCGCCTGGGTCGACTGTGTCGCGAAAAGGGTGTCACCCTCACCTGTGCCGAGTCCTGCACTGGTGGTGGCGTGGCCAGCGTGGTCACCTCGGTCGCCGGCAGCTCCGACTACTTCGAGACCGGCTATGTGACCTACTCCAATGCGGCCAAGGTACGTCTTCTCGGGGTGCCCGAGGCACTGCTCGACCAGCACGGTGCCGTGAGCCGTGAGACGGTGGAAGCGATGGTGACGGGGGCCTGCCGTGACAGCGGCGCCGATCTCGGCGTGGCGGTCAGTGGCGTGGCCGGGCCGGGCGGTGGCAGCGCCGACAAGCCGGTAGGTACCGTATGGTTGGCCTGGGGCGATGGCGAGGGGGCCGAGGCCGAATGCTACCGCTATCCTGGCGATCGCCGAGCCGTTCGCGAGCAGGCAGTGCGCGAGGCGCTGGTCGGCGTGGTGCAACGCCTCGAGGAGCGCTGAATCCACGGGCGCCCTGGAAAACTTTCGCTGGCCGAGCGCGCCATTTTTCCCCATAATACTGTTCAGTCATACAGTATGAAGAGACCCAGATTGAGGAGATCCGTGATGGCTCAGGAAGACAATCGCTCCAAGGCGCTGGACGCCGCCCTATCCCAGATCGACCGCCAGTTCGGCAAGGGGACCGTGATGCGCCTGGGCGATGCGCCGCGGGTGGTGATGCCCTCGGTCTCCACCGGCTCGCTGGGGCTGGATATCGCGCTCGGCATCGGCGGTCTGCCGCTGGGTCGGGTTGTCGAGATCTTCGGCCCGGAGTCCTCGGGCAAGACCACCCTGACGCTCTCGGTGATCGCCCAGGCACAGAAGCAGGGCAAGACCTGCGCCTTTATCGACGCAGAGCATGCTCTGGACCCCAGCTACGCCGAAAAGCTGGGCGTCAATCTGGATGACCTGCTGGTTTCTCAGCCCGATACCGGCGAGCAGGCCCTTGAAATCTGCGACATGCTGGTGCGCTCCGGTGGTGTCGACGTGATCATCATCGACTCGGTGGCGGCGCTGACCCCGCGCGCCGAGATCGAGGGCGAGATGGGCGACTCCCATGTCGGTCTGCAGGCGCGCCTGATGTCCCAGGCGCTGCGCAAGATCACAGGGAATATCAAGAACGCCAACTGCATGGTGGTGTTCATCAACCAGATCCGCATGAAGATCGGCGTGATGTTCGGTAGCCCCGAGACGACCACCGGCGGCAATGCGCTCAAGTTCTACTCCAGTGTGCGTCTGGATATCCGGCGTACCGGCTCGGTCAAGCAGGGCGACGAGGTGACCGGCAACGAGACCCGGGTCAAGGTGGTCAAGAACAAGGTGGCGCCCCCGTTCCGCCAGGCCGAGTTTCAGATCCTCTATGGCAAGGGGATCTACCATGCCGGAGAGGTGGTTGATCTCGGCGTGCAGTGCAAGCTGGTCGACAAGGCCGGTGCCTGGTACAGCTACCAGGGCAACAAGATTGGCCAGGGCAAGGCCAATGCCGCCCAGTTCCTCGAGGATAATCCGGCAGTGATGGAGGAGATCGAGAGCCAGATTCGTGCTCAGCTGCTTGCCACGGCAGAGCCCGCCAAGGAGGAGGGCGATGAGGTCGCCTTGCCAGCCGATGGCGATCAGGGCAGCGATCGGCTGTAAGCCATGTTCGAGCGCAGCGCAGGTGACTCCACGCCCCGAGACGATGCGCTCCGCCTGCTGGCTCGCCGCGAGTACTCTCGCGCCGAGCTGGCAGAGCGCTTGGTGGCCAAGGGGCATGCGCAGGCAGACATCGGCGAGTGTCTCGACGAGCTTGTCGCGCAGGGGTTGCAGTCGGATACCCGTTTCGCCGAGAGCTTCCTGCGCTCGCGCCTCTTCCGTGGGCAGGGGCCCGTGAAGATCCGTCTGGAGATGGAGCGTCGTGGCCTCGACCCGGAGGAGGTGCGAGAGGCCTTCGCGTCGGGTGAGGTGGACTGGCGGGCCCTGGCCTGTGAGACACTCTCGCGGCGCTTCCCCGGTCCCGGTGACTCCCCCCGGGAGCGCGCCCGCCGCGAGCGCTTTCTGGCGGGACGCGGCTTCGACTTCGACCAGGTGCGCCACGCCCTGACACACGCCTGGAGTGCTGACCCTGACGATGCCTAGCTCAGGCTCGCTGTGCACCCGTTCCTTCGCTGCCGAGGCGGCTGCCCCTTCAGTCCCTTGACGACTGCGCTATAATGACTCCCTTTGCGAACGCCCCGGGTGGCATCCCGTGGTAGTGCGATGTGTCCTGTTCAGGCACGTCGCGGTGCCCGTCTCGAGCCAGCGTCGCCCGCCGGGTCCTCCCGTTCATCGCCACGGATACCCCATGAAAAGCGCAGACATCAGACAGGCCTTTCTGAGTTACTTCGAGGCGCACGGCCACAGCGTCGTGCCTTCCAGCTCTCTGGTTCCCGGCAACGACCCGACCCTGCTGTTCACCAATGCGGGCATGGTGCCCTTCAAGGACGTCTTCCTGGGTCGCGATCCGCGCCCCTATGTGCGTGCGACATCCTCCCAGCGCTGTGTGCGTGCCGGGGGCAAGCACAACGATCTCGATAACGTCGGCTATACCGCTCGCCATCACACCTTCTTCGAGATGCTGGGCAACTTCAGCTTCGGCGACTACTTCAAGCGCGATGCCATCCGCTTCGCCTGGGAGTTCCTGACCGAGACTCTGGGGCTGCCGAAGGAGAAGCTGTGGGTCACGGTGCACGTCAGCGATGACGAGGCCGAGCGCATCTGGAAGGAGGAGGTCGGCATCGACCCCGAGCGCTTCTCCAGGCTCGATGAGGACAACTTCTGGCAGATGGGCGACACCGGTCCCTGTGGGCCGAGCTCCGAGATCTTCTTCGATCACGGTCCCGAGGTGTGGGGTGGCCCTCCCGGTAGCCCCGAGGAGGATGGCGATCGCTATATCGAGATCTGGAACCTGGTGTTCATGCAGTTCGACCGCGATGCCGAGGGCAACATGCACCCGCTGCCCAAGCCCTCCATCGATACCGGTATGGGGCTGGAGCGCATTGCCGCGGTGATGCAGGGAGTGCACTCCAACTACGAGATCGACCTGTTCCAGAACCTGCTGGCGGCGGCGGCGCAACATACCGGGCATGCGGATACCCGCAATCCCTCGCTGCGGGTAATCGCCGATCATATCCGCTCCTGCGCCTTCCTGATTGCCGACGGCGTGCTGCCCTCCAATGAGGGGCGGGGCTATGTGCTGCGTCGTATCATTCGGCGTGCCATCCGCCACGGCCACAAGCTGGGCGCCCAGGGCAACTTCTTCCACCAGCTGGTGGGGGCGCTGGATGCTGAGATGGGCGAAGCCTATCCCGAGCTGCGCGAGGCGCGCTCCCAGATCGAACGAGTGCTGCTCAAGGAGGAGGAGCAGTTCGCCCGCACATTGGAGCATGGCATGGGCCTGCTCGAGGAGGCGCTGGCCGGCCTCGACGGCGAGGTGCTGCCCGGCGAGACGGTATTCAAGCTGTATGACACCTATGGCTTCCCCTACGACCTGACCGCCGATGTCTGCCGCGAGCGTGGCGTGACCCTCGATGAGGTCGGTTTCGAACGGCAGTTGGAGGCCCAGCGCGAGCGTGCCAGAGCGGCCAGCCAGTTCGGCGCCGACTATGGCGGCACCCTGGAGCTGGAGGGCGAGACCGCCTTTACCGGTTACGAGCGTCTCGAGGATCACGCCACCGTCAGCGCGCTGGCCGACCGCGAGGGCAATGCCCTGGAGCGACTCACTCCGGAGCACAAGGCGGTGGTGGTGCTGGATCGTACCCCCTTCTATGGCGAGTCCGGCGGCCAGGTGGGTGATACCGGCTATCTGCATCTCGATGGCGGTGGTCGCTTCCTGGTGGAGGATACCCAGAAGCAGGGCGACCACCATCTGCACCACGGCGTACTGCTCGAGGGCGCGCTGGCCCTGGGAGACAGGGTGCGCCCGGTGGTGGATGCCGGCCTGCGCACCGCCACGGTGCGTAACCACTCCGCCACCCACCTGATGCACAAGGCGCTGCGCATGGTGCTGGGCGATCATGTGGCCCAGAAGGGATCGCTGGTCACTCCGGAGCGCCTGCGCTTCGATTTCAGCCATTTCGAGCCAGTGACCGTCGACCAGCTTGCCGAGGTGGAGCGTCTGGTCAACGAGCAGGTCCTGGCCAATGCCCCGACCCGCGTCGAACAGATGACCCTTGACGAGGCCAAGGCCAGGGGAGCGGCGGCGCTCTTCGAGGCCAAGTACGCCGACAGCGTACGGGTGCTGACCATCGGTGCCGAAGATTTCTCCATCGAGCTGTGCGGCGGCACCCATGTGGCGCGCAGCGGCGATATCGGCTGCTTCCATATTGTCAGCGAGCAGGGCATTGCCTCCGGCGTGCGCCGCATCGAGGCAATCACCGGCGAAGGGGCGCTGTCCTGGTTCCATGAGCAGGAGGCTCGGCTCAACCGCATCGGCGAACGACTCAAGGCCAAGCCCGAGCAGGTCGAGGAGCGCGTGGCGTCACTGGTGGAGCGCAATCGCGGCCTGGAGAAGGAGCTCGAGCGACTCAAGGCCAAGCTGGCCAGCGCCGCCGGCAGCGACCTGATTGCCGAGGCGAGCGAGGTGGCCGGGGTCAAGGTCCTGGCCAGGTCCCTCGAGGGCGTTTCCGGCAAGGAGCTGCGTGGAATGCTCGACCAGCTCAAGAACAAGCTCGGCTCCGGCATCATCGTGCTGGGAGTGGGCGATGAGGCCACCGGCAAGGTGAGCCTCATCGCCGGGGTCACCGACGACCTCACCGGTCGCATCAAGGCCGGCGAGCTGGTCAATCACGTGGCCGGCCAGGTGGGCGGCAAGGGCGGTGGGCGAGCCGATATGGCCCAGGCGGGCGGCAGCGACGTCGCTGCCCTGTCGGGGGCCCTGGAGGGTGTCGCCGCCTGGGTCGAAGAGCGCCTGAAATAGGATCTGACAGGGCCGGTTGCCGTGAGGCGCCGGCCCTGTTTACAAGGAGTCACCTTTCACTCACCCGGGCGCTCGCGCCCGACGCACGAGGGAAAATTGCAGATGGCACTATACGTACAGAAATTCGGCGGTACCTCGGTGGGCTCAGTGGAGCGCATCAAGGCCGTGGCCGAGAAGGTCAAGGGCTTCCGTGACAACGGCCACCAGGTCGTGGTGGTGGTGTCGGCGATGAGTGGCGAGACCAATCGCCTGATCGGCATGGCCAACGAGATCAATGACGAGCCCACTCCGCGAGAGATGGACATGCTGGTCTCCACCGGTGAGCAGGTCACCATCTCGCTGCTGGCCATGGCCCTGCACAAGCTGGGGGTGCCGGCGACCTCCTATACCGGTTCCCAGGTGGGCATCCAGACCGACAGCGCCCACACCAAGGCGCGGATCCAGCGTATCGAGACCGATGAGCTGCAGGCCGACCTGGATGATGGCCAGGTGGTCGTGGTAGCGGGCTTCCAGGGCGTCGACGAGGAGGGCAATATCACCACTCTCGGGCGCGGCGGCTCCGACACCACCGGTGTGGCCCTGGCTGCGGCGCTGAAGGCCGATGAGTGCCAGATCTATACCGATGTCGACGGTGTCTACACCACCGACCCCCGCGTCTGCAGCAAGGCCCAGCGTCTCGAGCGCATCACCGTCGAGGAGATGCTGGAGCTGGCCAGCCTCGGCTCCAAGGTGCTGCAGATTCGCGCCGTCGAATTCGCCGGCAAGTACAATGTTCCGCTGCGTGTGCTGTCCAGTTTTCAGGACGGCCCCGGCACCCTGATCGTTGCAGACTCAGACCAAGAAGAGGACTCCATGGAAGAACCGCTGATCTCCGGTATCGCCTTCACTGCCAACGAGGCCAAGCTGACGCTGCTCAATACCCCGGACGTGCCGGGCGTGGCATCGCGCATCCTGGGCCCCATCGCCGGCGCCAATATCGAAGTCGACATGATCGTGCAGAACGTGGCTCCGGCCGGCGACTACACCGACTTCACCTTTACCGTGGCCAAGGGGGACTACAAGCAGACCCTCAAGATCCTCAACGAGCAGGTGCTGCCCGACCTGGGCGAGGGTGAGGTCAAGAGTGACGACAATATCGCCAAGGTCTCGCTGGTGGGCGTTGGCATGCGCTCCCATGCCGGTGTAGCCTCCAAGATGTTCCGTGTGCTTGCCGAGGAGAGCATCAATATCCGCATGGTCTCGACCTCCGAGATCAAGATCTCCGTGGTGATCGACGAGAAACAGATGGAGCTCGCCGTCCGCGCCCTGCACAAGGCCTTCGGCCTCGACAAGGCCGATATCGAGAGCGAGGAATAAGCCGACCCCTCGGGGGCAGATTCCCTTCTACGCTGGTAGGAAGGTCCGCTGCATCTCGCGGTGGGGCTTCCCTTCAACGGGGGGCTTGGTGTTTCATGGGCCGCCGTGTTGGTCATGGAAGGCGTTCTGCCACATACTGAGACGGCGTGATGCCGTCGGCCAGCACCCCGTTGCCAGCCAGAGAACAAGTCTGAGAAGGAGATCAGCCATGCTCATCCTGACCCGCCGTGTCGGCGAGACCCTGATGATCGGTGATGACATCACCGTGACGGTGCTGGGCGTGAAGGGTAACCAGGTCCGTATCGGTGTGAATGCACCGAAGGATGTGGCAGTCCATCGCGAGGAGATCTACCAGCGCATTCAGCGTGAGAGGAGCGACGAGGAAGGTTCTGACCACGACGTGTAGTGCGCAGAGGCGGTTAATAAAAAAACCGCCGGGGTGCTGGACAAACCCCTTCGGAAACGGTAAGATATGCGCCGTGTCGTTAGGGAGAGGTGGCCGAGTGGCTGAAGGCGCTCCCCTGCTAAGGGAGTAAGGGGTTTATAGCCTCTTCGAGGGTTCGAATCCCTCCCTCTCCGCCATAACGATACAGTAAAGCATCAGCGCCCGTAGCTCAGCTGGATAGAGTACCTGACTACGAATCAGGTGGTCGGAGGTTCGAATCCTCCCGGGCGCGCCAGCTTTACACGTAGCAGGTGATGGCGGTCACCGTGACAACACCGCACTACGCGCCCGTAGCTCAGCTGGATAGAGTACCTGACTACGAATCAGGTGGTCGGAGGTTCGAATCCTCCCGGGCGCGCCA